>JBMNQX010000029.1:0-6215 GCA_050944355.1 Lachnospiraceae bacterium | reverse complement strand
GACGGCGGCCCGAACAACCGCTCGATGGTAATGTTCCTGTACATTTACCATGTGATTTTCGGCAGTACAAGCTCTTCGTCTCAGGTTCAGATCGGCTATGGCGCTCTTCTGTCTATCGTGGCGGCGGCAATCGTCGGCGCGGTTACGATTGTATATCTGAAGCTTGCCAAAAAACTTGACCAGATAAACGGATGAGGAGGGTGAAATGAAAGAAACACATGCGGTATATTCGCCCGGAACAAAGGTGGCCAGAGCAATCGGATGGCTGTTTCTGACTTTTCTGGCGATTCTCATCATTTTCCCGATACTGTACATCATTTTCGGGTCATTCAAGAGCAACAGTGAACTGCTCGCCGGCGGGAGCAACATTTTCCCGAAAGTGTGGATTATCGACAACTACATTCAGGCGTGGGAGCAGGCCAACTTCGCTGTTTACACGAAGAACTCGCTGATTCTGGCGTTTGGTGTCATGGTCTTGTCACTGGCGACTTCAACCATGACCGGTTACGTGTTTTCCAGAAGCAAGTTCAGGGGCTCGACACTGCTGTACGGAGTATTCATCGCGTTCATGTTCATCAACACGGGCTCGGTTTCGATCCGCCCGCTGTATGAACTTGCCGTCAAGCTTCACATGAATAACAACCTGTTTTCTGTCATCTTTATTTCGACGGGCACCGGGCAGGCGACCTACATCTTCCTTGCCAAGGGATTTGTCGATTCTCTGCCGAGAGAACTGGATGAGGCGGCAAAGATCGACGGCTGCTCATTCTTTCAGACCTTCTGCAGGGTCATAGCTCCGCTGCTGAAGCCGGTTGTCGCGACGATTGCGCTGCTTTCTTTCCGCCAGGGCTGGAACGAATACGTACTTCCGCTCGTTTTCACCATGAGCAATGATTCGCTGCGTCCGCTGACCGTCGGCGTCAACATGCTGAAGAATTCGGGCGACGGCACGGCGGCCTGGAACATCATGTTTGCCGGTGCTACAATTGCAATTGTACCTATGATTCTGGTTTATGTCTTCTTCCAGAGATACTTCATGGGAGGCATTACGGCTGGCTCTGTCAAGGGCTGATACTTGTTTGAATCGGGCCGTCTTTTCCTGCGAAAAAGGCGGCCTGTTTTTGTGAAAGGATGGCAAATGTGAGGGGGCTGAAAATCGAAAAGGACGGCTTCGTGAGAGGATTTGCCGTCGCGGGACCGAAGACGCGGGATTTTTTCTCGGATGAAAGGTGTGGAAATCAGCTGGAACTTGAGGGAATTCTGCGGGAAAAGTGCGCGAAGAAAAAGCCGGAAACCGTTTCGGAAAACGTGAAACTCGGGCGCACATCACTCATCGGAATGCCGTTTCGGATTGCCGGCGGCATGGGAGATTTCCTCGATGTGTCGGAATTTTATTCGACCATGAAGACGGTTGAAGTGGAGGCCGCGGTCACGCTTTTTACGGAAGAAGAGCAGACAGTCACGCTGCAGCTCTGGACGTATCTGGCGGCGGCGCTGTATGTAAACGGGACAAAGGTCCTCGAGACAAAACGGCCGGTCTACAAGCCGATTCTGCGCGAAGAGGCGGAAGTGCGTCTGCGGGCGGGCGAAAACCAGGTGATTCTGCTCGGCGATACGCTCGGCGTGCGGGACACCCGGACTGTTTTCGGCCTGCGCGTGAAAGCTTCCGAAAAACCGGTCACCAGTATGTTTCCCGACAGTTCCTGCCGGGAACAGGTTGAGCGGGATATCATGAGCCTCGGTGACATCCGCTTATCCGGTGACACGCTTCAGCTTCCGCAGGACGCAGACGCCCTGACGCTGCATCTGGCAACTTCAAAGAACGGAGATTTTGAGGCAGAACCGTTGGACAAGACCCGGTCCGTTTCCGGCGGAAAAGCGATCCGGATCCCGGAAGGGTATCGGACATTCCGCGTTTCGGCAGACCGCCCGCAGTACACGCTTTCGAGGAGCTTTGCGATCCCGGAAAGAGTCAGTCCGGTTTACAGCAGGAAAAAGACGAAGGAAGAACTGTTCAGGGCCATCGCCGGGTGCAAGAGCGCAGACCGGGGACATTTCGGATTTTCTGTCGTCAATATTCTGGCGAGAAAGGCGCTCGGCATTGAGGACCCGGAAGATCACCGCAGAATCCTGGAAGATTTCGACCTGATTGAGAAGCGCGTAGACTGCTCGGATTTTCTTGTGACCGGATATCTGCGGTACCGGAAGTTCTATGGTTTTACGGATGAGGAAGAGAAGCGGTTTAAGGAGGTAATGCTCGGTTTCCGCTACTGGATGAATATGAAAGGCAGCGACGGCATGTGCTTCTGGAGCGAGAACCATTCGCTCATGTTTTACTCGGCCGCCATGTTCATCGGCGGAATCTATCCGGATGACTGGTTCCCGAGAGCGCAGCGAAACGGCCGACAGCTTTCCGGGTACGGAAAGAACAAAGTTCTGCAGTGGCTCGACGATGTTGAGAGAGGCGGTTTCGAGGAGTTCCTTTCGACGGTCTATATGCCGGTAACTCTGGCGGCGCTTCTGAACCTCGTCGATCTCGCCGAAGAGGATATCGGTCGGCGCGCGGCAGCAATCTGTGACAGAATGCTGCGTGAGATAGCCATTCAGGGATTTCAGGGCGTTGAAATTGCACCGATGGGGCGCGTCTATGCCGGCGCCATCAGCCCCTTCAGGGGCGGATGCCAGTGCATCATGTATCTGATTGACCAGAATTATCCGTTTGAAACCAGCGAAGGCTGGATGTCCTTCCTTCTCACAAGCCGGTACAAAATGCCGGAAGATCTGAAAGATCTGACAGCGCACAGTGTGGATACAGAGTACAGCTCCGGCAACGCGCAGATCCGCCTCTGCAAGAAAAAGGACTATATTCTGACATCAGTTCAGTCGCCGAGAACGGACGGAAAGCAGCGCTGGAAAAACATTCTGCACGATCCGGACGCCGACACCGACACGCATGAATTCAACCGGTCCCTGAACGAGACGTTCCACGGTACGTCCTTCTTTGAGCCCGGAACATTCGGTTATCAGCAGCATCTGTTCTACGCGGCGCTGACGCCGGAAGCGGTGTGCTTTGTCAACCATCCGGGAATCGACTCGGAAGTTTCCGACATGCGCCCGGGCTACTGGTTTGGCAGCGGCCTGATGCCCGCCCTCAGACAGGAAGGCAGGACGCTCGGCGCGATCTGGCGGCTGAATGATACGCAGCCCCTTGGGTTCACACATCTGTACTTCCCGAGATGCAAGTTCGACGAAGTGCGCGAAAGCGGCAGCTTCCTGTTTGCGCGCAAAGGAACCGGATATCTCGCAATCTGGCATTCCGATCCGCTTCTGGCATATAACGGAGGCTCCATGACAAATGTCGAAATGCGATGCTACAGCACGGACCACGCCTGGGTGTTTCTGGCCGGCGATGAAGATGAGTATGGGGATTTTCAGACATTTGTCAGGAAGGCGGAAGAGAGGGAACCTTTGTATGACAGGGCTTCCGGAACGCTTACCGCCGGGGATTTCCGTCTGACATATACGGCGGGTCAGGACGAGACACAAATTGTGCCGTGAACGGCGCCATCGGGCGATGCTTTTTAATGAGTTCCGCTGCCGCACTGTTTCATTGGAAGAAAACTATTGAGACAATTGCACTGGTTATTTAGTGCAGTTGTCCTTTTTTTGGCTGTGATCACTGCAATATAACGCTTGAAAAAGCAAAACATGCAATATATCATGGTTATATTCTTAAAAATATGACTTGATGAAAGCGCTGCAGAACGGTACTATTTTTATATCAAGAAGCGGGACGTGGGTATGAAAACGAATAATAAATTTCCGTTTCTGCTTTTTACCGTCTATGTCGTTTACTACGCAGGACAGGCTCTGCAGAGCGGATATGAGAGTCTTTTTCTGAGCCAGAACGGGCTGAAGCCGGCTCAGATCGGAACGGTTACATTTGTCGTCACGATCGGAACGATTATCCTGCAGACGCTTGCCGGGATTGTCAGTGACAGGGCAAAATACAAAAATATACCGATACTCATGCTGTATGTCGGCAGTTTTGTTTTTGCGCTCCTGCTGACGAAATTTCAGAGCAGTTATCTGGCTATCCTGATTTTTCTGACTCTGTTTATGGGGTGTTTTAATCCTCTGATACCGCTTTCCGATGATTTTTCGATCCGTGCCTTGAAAAGCAATATTAAGTTTGACTATGGCAGCGTGCGCATGGGCGGGACGATTGGATATGCGGCGATGATGCTGGTGAGCGGCTATATTCTGAATGACACGTATCATAACATTTTTCTGATTGTGGCGGTGACGCTCGCGCTTGGTTTTGTGCTGTTTCTTTTCGCGCCGAAAGTAGAGAAGGAAGACACCGGTTCAAAAAAGAAAAATCAGGAGCGTGTCGGCATTTTCCGGTCGATCAGACTCATTGCGGGAAACCACACCTATTTCATAATTGTCATGATAAGTGTGCTGCTCGCAACGGGACAGGCTCTGTATGGGAGCTATTATTCCATTTACTATATGACGATCGGCGGCAACAGCCGGATGCTCGGAATCATGCAGTTTGTGAGCGCGATCTCGGAAGTCCCGTGTCTTTTCGCTGTCGGGAAGGTAGTGAAGAAAATAGGAACAGGAAAAACGCTGGCGCTGAGCGCGGCGTTTGCAGCCGCGAGATGGATGCTTCTGTATCTGACGGCGAATCCGGTTCTGAGTATTTTCATCGGCCTTCTTCACGGTTTTGGGTTTGCGTGGTCCAATTACTGTGTTGTGAGCTGTATCAGCGAATGTCTGAATGAAAATGTGAGAGCGAGCGGTCAGGTTCTCAAGACTACGATCAGCCTGATATTCTCGCGGGCGGTTTTCGGGTATCTCGGGGGAATTCTCTACGAAACATATGGAGCGAGGTCGCTGATGCTCATTTCAGCGCTGTTTGCGGGGATGGCCGCCATATTCACATGGATCTGGAGCAGAAGAGCTGCAGGCCGCCGGTGATTTTTAATCAGCTGACATTTGGAAGTCAGTGACAGGGGTGACAGTATGATATTGTATCCGAATACAGATGTTCTGTATCAGAGAGGATTCAAGATCGGAGAATCGCTGGAGAACAAGCAGCTTTCACCGACCAATCCTTCTTGCTATTTTGATTACGATTTTCGAAATAAGTCCATCAATATGGGACTGCCGCACTACCATCTGTTCTATGAAATGCTTCTGCTCTTAAGTCCGCGCTGCAATCATTATGTCGAGGGGCGGAAGTTCAGCATGAAACAGGGCGACATAATCCTTTTGCGCCCGGGTGTTCTGCATCAGTCGGAGTATATTGACGACAGCAGGAACGACAGAATTCTCATTCAGTTTTCGTGGCCGGAGTCGATGCCGTTTCCGGAAGAGCGGAATATAATACTGTCTCCGTTCAATGCGCCGATCCCGGTATTCCGGTTTGAGGGAGAGGCGCTCAACCGCCTGTCATCTGATCTGAACGAAATTGTGCTGACGTATGAACGCACAAAAGAGATCAGTGTGCGGATGATGCTCACGAATCTGAAGCTGATGGAACTGTTGACGGATCTGTATGAGCGCAGCGGGCAGAATGTCTATTTTCAGAGTCCGGAAACCGGCGTGAAGGGGAAAATTTATTCCATCGTCAACTATATCCATCTGCATTACAGCGAACCGCTTTCACTGCAGACACTGGCTGACAAATTTTATATTAATTCCTATTATCTTTCCCACTGTTTCAAGGACATGATCGGCTTTACCGTGGGCGAGTACATTAAAGTGACCCGGATCCGCAATGCCCAGTATCTGCTGGACTTTTCGGGACGCAAAATCACGGATATTGCAAGACTCAGCGGCTTTTCGAGCTTTTCGCAGTTCAATCGAAGCTTCTGGAAAGTAAACGGAATGTCTCCGTCGGATTATCGCAAAAGGCGGCAGGCAAATAACACAGAAGTTGTCGACCTTGTCACGGCGGCTGAAAGACAAAACAGTGGGTTTTGACAAAATAAACAAACAGGAAGTGCACATTTTGGCAAGAATTAGATGTAATGCTGATGCATAAAACAAAATATGCAATATAAACTGCTAAAAAAAGACTATTTATGACTTGTTGTTGACTTTACAGAATGTTAATATTTATTTATCAACAGGGTAAGTAAAGCAGAATATCGATATTTTCGATGACCGCGAAATTTGTCCGCGTACCGGCGGACAGTGAAGGG
>JBMNQX010000028.1:0-8605 GCA_050944355.1 Lachnospiraceae bacterium | reverse complement strand
AGATTCATCGGCGGATACTTTATACTCTTTTTTATCAGCTGCAATTTTTCAAGGAACAGGTCAGCTGGACGGCGGCCATGGTGGCCGAAATTTCGTTATTTTGAACTTGTTCAGCAGACACTAAGTAAAAGTCAAGGATAAATAAGAAAAAGTGGAGAAATGAAAATGGGTATACAAAATAAAACTGTCTTCATTCAGGCAGTCTCAAATGATCATTATGGGTAGCTGCAGTCAGACCTCTGTTTTAGCTTGGTTGCGCAAACATTCCTTTACTTTGCCGTAATAAACCCGGAGAAACTTATTAGCCCCTGCCGTCATATATACGAGGTAAGGTTTGCGATGATGCATCCTGCCATTTCAGCAAGGCTGTCTCTTAATTGCGGGATAATCTCAAAGTCGGGATAAGTGGTGTGAGAGGACGGCGGCTAATCACCGCCTCCTACTCGATTAATGGGTAACAAGGCTGATATGGCAAGAATGTTACGCATATCTTGTCAGCATTCAGCCTCACAAAGAGATCTCCGCCTCCATCATCTGCTCGCAGAGCCATTCCAGCATGCTGAGCATGGGATCGGGCTGATTCATAAAACTGAATAGTAAAGTGGAAAAATTTGTGCTACTCTGTTTCTGAGCCATCGAGAGTTCTCCTTTGTAGTAATTTGTTTGGTCGCAAATCATTCTACATGAGCCTCGATGGCTTTTCCATTACCTGTTCAGTTTTTGCGAACATTATTGTACTCTATCTGCAGCTGTTTGGAGAAGAAAGATTGATCAATACAGGGAGTTTTTCGACGGATACGATTTTTGACAGCGGCGTGATGACGGCCTATGTGCTGATTCTGGCCGCTGTTTTGGGTGCAGTGATGGCCAGTTTTCTGGTCTGCCTGGCCGGGCGGACGGTGAAGCACGAGAGTGTTCTGAAGGGGCGAAGCCACTGCGACAGCTGCGGCCATGTTCTGGGACCGGCAGACCTGGTGCCCATTTTCAGTTATCTGTTTCTGAGGGGGAGATGCCGCTACTGCCATAAGAAGATACCGGCAGAGTCATTTGCCATGGAAATTCTTTCTTCCCTTGTTTTTGTCGTCATTATTCTGAGGCTGGGGCTGAGCTTTGACGCTCTGCGGGCGATGATTCTCTACTGTATTCTTCTTGTGCTGTCGCTTATCGATCTTGCGAGCCTGACGATTCCTGACAAATGCATTGCCGCCGGGATTATTCTCTGGACGGTGTTTCTGCCGCTGATTCACGCGCCGTGGAAAGATACCCTGAAGCAGGGGCTGATCGGGGGATTTGTTCTCGGAGCAGGCGTCCTGGCTATTTCTCTTGTTATGGATAAAGTCCTTGGCCGCGACAGTATGGGCGGAGGGGATATCAAGCTCATTTTCATGATGGGTCTGTACCTCGGCCTGGCCGGCGGCCTTTTCGCGCTGATTCTGTCCTGCGTGATCGGGCTGATTATTATTGCTGCCGTGCATAAGAGGCAGATTCCGTTCGGCCCTTCCATTTCAGCAGCGCTGATGATCGTACTGCTCTTCGGCGGACAGGTGATTTCCTGGTACATTTCCCTTAGCGGGCTTTGATTAAACTTCACGGGAATTGTTTGAACTGCTATAATGATTACATTGATGAAAATCGGTTGCACAGGCAGGGTGTGATTCATGGCCAGAAATATGTTGGGAATTGACATTGGGACCAGTACGGTTCGAATTGCCGATGTCAGAGACAGTCAGATAATTCAATATGTAGAAGTTCCGCTGCCATACAATGCCGTAAAGGACGGGCGCGTGATTTCATTCAACGCGCTTGCCGACGTCATTCGGACAGCGCTGAAAGAGAACCGGATTCACTGCAGGCGGGCGGCTCTTTCGATCTCCACCACCAACAATATCGTGGTCCGGCGGGTTACGATGCCGAAAATGACAGAGGCTCAGCTCATGATCAATATGCCTTATGAGCTGCACGATTTCCTGAACAGTGACATCAAAGATTATCTCTTCGATTACTCCCTCGTCTCCATGGGGGAGAAAGACATGACCATTATGGCCTGCGCGATCGGGAAAAAGACCGTTGAAAATTTCCGCACGATGGCCAAACTCGCCGGGCTGCAGATCGAAAAGATCGTCCCGGACGTCATCGCGCTTGAGGCGATTCTGCCTGAACCAGAGGAAACATTCGGTGATCAGGCGGAAGATACTTCAGATGCTCAGGCAGACAGCGCCGACATGGCAGATGCCGCCGCGCAGGAGACACCGGATGATTCGGACGAGGTCATCGCTATGACACCGCGCGAGGTCAGAAAGGCGAAGAGAGAGGCGCAGCGCGAGGCGAAACTCGCTGCAGCGAAAGCCGCGAAAGAACAGAAAGCGGCTGAAAAGCTGGCAAGGCAGAAGAGACAAAATCAGGCGGCAGGCAGCAGAAACGATTCTGAGGCGCCGGCGGCCCGGGACTTTGTCATTCTTGACGTCGGCCACGGCGGGACAAGGCTGTATTTTTATTCGAATTACACATTTGAGATCACCCGCAATATTGATGTGGGGGCAAACCAGATTGCGGAGATCATCGCGAAGAACAGAGGCATGGACAAGCATGCGGCGTGGACGCGGCTTTCTGCTGCCGACCCGGATATTTTAAGCGACCAGGAAGTGGATGACGAGATTGGCAGCTTTGTGGCGCAGGTTATGCGTTCCATCAACTTCTATGGATACAACAATCTGAACAACACAATCGACCGGATTTACTACATGGGATCCGGGCTTCCGCCGAAATGCTATCTGCAGCGTCTTGAGGAAGCGACGAACATGAAATGCGAACCGGCTGCAAGACTGCTGCCGCAAAGCGCTTCTGTGAAGGGAATCAATGATGGCCCGCAGGTCTACGGCTGTGTGGTGGAGTGACGATAAAAGCGGAAAGAAGGACGAATCTTGATATCACTGAATACGGATATTTCGTTTGGAAGAAAAAACGCCCTTCCGACGAAAAAATCAATTAATCTCTATATTGTCAAGAGCAATAAAAGGCAGAATATCATCTCGCTGATTTTATTCGGCGTGTACCTGATCGGCCTCTTTTTCTTCGTGCAGTTTGCGGTGATCGGGCAGATTCAGAAGGTAAACAGGCTCGAACAGCAGTACAACAATTCCAAACAGCAGTATGAAGTACTGCATTCGAAGAATTCCGAATATGACAAGGTCCTTCAGGAGTACAGCCATTATGGAAACGGGTATCTGAGCAGCGATGAGAGCGCGCTGCAGGACCGCCTCGATATTCTGAAGATCGCAGAGGAGCAGATTCTTGACAAGGATGCGCTGGAGAGTATCACTATAAAAGACAATCAGGCGACGCTGGTGATCAACACCGAAAAGCTTGCAAGCGTCTCGGCACTTGCGGCGGAGCTCGAGAGTTATGACATTGTCTCCTATGTTACAGTCAATACGTCAGCCCAGACATATACAGGCCAGATATCCGGCGGAAATGCACAGGCGGCGGGCAGTTCCGACAACGGCGCGGTAGTGTCGACCATGGAGATTTATTTTAAATCAGCCGCTGAAGGGAGCGCACAATGATGAGCCGTAAACTTCGAAAATCAGAAATCGCGCTCATTCTCGCTCTGACTGTAGTTCTCCTGGGACTGATCTACTATCAGTTCATTTTTCGGTACGTTCAGGATGCTGAAGGACAGTATGATACTACAAATCTGATGCTCCAGATCCAGCAGGAGGAACAGAAGGCACGGAAAATCGAGGACATGCAGGCGGAGATTGACAAGAACAAAGGAAACGAGAGCGGGGAAGTCGCGACCTACGACAACCTGAAAAATGAGATTAACGCTCTCAACGATATCTTTTCCGACGCAGAATCCTTTAATTTCACATTTTCGCAGGCTACGGCGTCCGGCACGACGGTGCGCCGCGTCATCAATGCAAGTTTCACGGCGGCAGACTATCAGACGGCGAAAACGATCATCGAGAACCTTCATAACTGTCAGTACCGTTGTCTGATCACCGATATTGCTGTCACCTCGGCCGGCACGCAGGGGGGCAGTCAGTCTTACACCAACGCGAATCCCAACTTGAACGCCGACAGAGTAAGTGCCACCCTGAGCGTCACGTTCTTTGAGACACTCTATGATGCCACAACGACCGACGGCATTCAGGTAAAAAACAGCAGTACCACAACAAACGGAGACCGTCCGCTGACGGACATTCTCTCGGAAGAGCGCCAGCGGTACGAGAGCATGGGAGCCGATTAAAAACACGGCTGTCCGGATGACCGGACCGACCGCAGACATGGCAGATGATCGGAGAAAGCAATGAGACAAAAACGTCTGGGAGATATTCTGATTGCATCCGGTGCGATAACCCAGCAGCAGCTGGAGGAAGCACTGAGGAACAAAAAGCCGGGAGAGCGAATCGGCGAAACCTTGATCAATCAGGGATACATCACACAGCAGGACGTCATCAATTCGCTCCAGCAGCAGCTGGGTATCGACTATATCGATCTGACGAAGACAGTAATCAATCCTTCATTGTCGAGGTATATTCCGAAACAGCTGGCCAAGGAAAATGACATCGTCCCCGTCCGCGAGTCCGGCGGCAACCTTTTCCTTGCAATGGCTGACCCGCTGAACTTCATGGCGCTTGAGCAGGCCAGAATCACATCTAAGTGCAATATTGTCCCGATGATCGCCAAAAAAGAGGCGGTTGAGCATGCGATCAACGTGCTGTATGAGAATGTGTCCGCGACGGAAGCCATGGCCCAGATGCGTGCCGAGGCTGGGTTTACACCCGATGAAGTTGAGACGGCGGGAGAGGAAGAAAATCCAGACAGCGAAGGACCGACCATCCGGCTGGTTAATTCCATTTTCGACCGCGCCCTGGACGAGAACAGTTCGGATATTCATATCGAACCTATGGGCAGCCGCATGATCATCCGTATGCGTATCGACGGCCGCCTGCACAAGATGCTGGAAATTCCGCCGGATCTGATCGACCCGGTCATCTCGAGAATCAAGGTCATGTCACGCATGAATATCGTTGAAAAGCGAATTCCGCAGGACGGACGAATCGATTATAAAGACAAAAACGGCGCGTCGGTCAACATGCGTGTGAATACGCTGCCGACCATTTACGGCGAAAAAATTGTAGTCCGGATTCTGGGGCGCAATCAGCAGATGCTGACGAGAAGCGGCATCGGTATTGTTTTTGACGAAGACAACACAAAGCTCAACCGGCTTCTTGCCAACACGAGCGGCGTCATCATGATCGTCGGTCCTACCGGTTCCGGTAAATCTTCGACCATGTTTACGCTTCTCCAGGAGCTGATCAGTGAAAATGTCAATGTCGTCACACTTGAAGACCCGGTCGAGTATTATATTCCGGGCGCTACGCAGGTGCAGATCAACGAGAAGGTCGGGCTGACATTTGCCAGCGGTCTGCGCGCTATTCTGCGTCAGGATCCCGATATTATCTGTGTCGGAGAGATCCGTGACGGCGAGACGGCAGAGATTGCCATGCGCGCGGCGATCACCGGACATCTTGTTTTGACGACCATCCACACGGAGGATGCGGTTTCTGCTATTGACCGTCTGAAGGATATGGGTGTTGAGCCTTATCTGATCTCCGCCGGCCTTCGCGGAATCATCTCACAGCGTCTGCTTCGAAGAGTCTGTGAGCACTGCCGGAAGGAATACACACCCGACGAGAAGCTGGTCACGCTGTCCGGGATTCATGCGTACCCCGGACGCAAATATTATCACGGCGTTGGCTGCGATCAGTGCTTCCACAGCGGGTACCGCGGTCGGATCGGCGTATTTGAAATTCTTCTCATGAATGACGAGCTGCGCCGCTGTATCACCGACAACGTCGACAAGCAGGCGTTCCGGGAGGCTGCACAGCGGACCGCGCAGTACACGACGATGCTTGAGCATGCGGATAAACTTGCGGAGAAGGGAATCACCACGGTCGAGGAAATCTGCCGGACGATCATGGTGACAGATTAAAAAACGCTTAAAAAGGCTCAGCGTATTAGCCGGAGGAACAAATTTTGTCAGATATCAGCATTGAAAATCTGGTTGCCGACGCGGCAGGGAAAGGTGCATCGGATGTGCACCTGATCTACGGACTGCCGCCCAAATGCAGGGTAAATGGCGAACTCACAGATCTGGTGCCGGAGATCCTGGGCGATGACGAGTGCCGTCTGCTTGCCGGACAGGCTGCAGGCAGCCGCCTGGAAGAACTGGATCACATCGGCGAGATCGACTTTGCCCGGACAATCGGTGGGCAGAGATGCCGTATCAACCTGTTTCATCAGCAGGGGCATCTCAGCATGGCGCTGAGAATTCTCAGCGATCACATTCCGGACATCCGGAAACTAGGCGTTCCGCCGGTCGTTATGCAGTTCCCGACCTATCACAAGGGCATTGTTCTGGTGACCGGCGAGACCGGCTCCGGTAAATCGACAACGCTGGCCGCGATTCTGGACCGGATCAATCACACCCGCTCTGAGCATATCATCACGATGGAAGACCCGATCGAGTATGTGTACAAACCTGACAAATGCATCATCAACCAGCGGGAGATCGGAACAGATACAAAAGACTATGCTTCGGCGATGCGTGCGGTTCTGCGTGAAGATCCTGACGTCATTCTGATTGGAGAAATGCGCGATCCGGAAACAATGCTCACGGCGATAACGGCAGCGGAGACCGGCCATCTGGTATTTGCCACGCTGCACACCAACTCGGCGGTCGATTCAGTTGACCGTATCGTGAGTTCCTTTGAGGCTAACCGCCGGGACGAAATTCGCATGGAGCTTTCGATGACGCTGAAGGCGATTCTCTCGCAGCAGCTTCTGCCGCGCGCCGACAGGATGGGCCGGGCGCTTGCCTGCGAGTGTATGATCAGTACACCGGCCATCCGCAACCTCATCCGCGAGGGCAAAACACCGCAGATGGCTTCGATCATGCTGGCCAATGCGAGCGAGGGAAGTATCACGATGGATAACTGTCTTGCCCGACTCGTCCAGCAGGGTACAATCACAAGAGAAACCGCGATGGAAGCGGCAAATGACGCGGAATTTCTCAAGAAGAGACTTCCGGCGTACCGGTGAGACAACCAGACTTGCCAGAAAAGATTTAGAACAGAATGAAGACATATTTGTACAGAGCAGAATCGACAGACGGTTCCGTGGCGAAGGGCATCGTCAACGCTGTCGATGAATATCAGGCCGCCGTGCAGGTCCGCCAGCAGTATCCGATCATTCTTTCCATCAAAGAGCAGAAGAAGCAGAGCAGTTTTCTGTCTCAGGAGCTCGGTACGGACCGCATCGACATCAAGAGCCTTTCCGTCGCCTGTTCGCAGGTCGCCATCACCCTGCGCTCCGGTATACCGCTTGCGCGGTGTATGGAACTCATCGGAAATCAGACGGCGAACAAGAATATTCGACGGATCTTTCAGGAGACGGCGGAAGATGTTGCGGGAGGCAACGGCCTTGCCGACAGCTTCGAGCGCAACGGACCGAAACTGCCTGTCACCTTCATTGAGACCGTCCGGGCCGGCGAGGAAACAGGTAATATCGAACAGTCCTTCCAGTCCATGGCGGACTACTACGACAGACTTAACAAAACGCGTCAGAAAGTAAGACAGGCACTGATATACCCGACTTTTGTCCTTGTGGTGGCGGTTGTCGTTCTTATCATCGTCATGGTGTTCGTCATCCCATCCCTGGCCAATGCATTCACCGACCTGGGAGGCAATCTTCCGGTGCTGACGAAGATGCTCATCGCGATGTCGAATTTCTTTGCGAAGTGGTGGGCGCTCGTTGCGATTGTCGTCGCCGCGGCTGTTCTTGCGTGGCGTTTTTATGTGCAGACACCAAAAGGCAGAGAAGTGCAGGGGAAAGCGCAGCTGAATATGCCGATTCTTGGTAATATTCGGAGAATGGACGGCGCAGCGCATTTTGCCAGCACAATGGCGATGCTGGTCCGCGCCGGCATCACCGTCAACCGCGCTGTGGAGATCACCGGAAATACGCTGGACAATTACATCATGCAGTGTCAGGTAGCCAAGGTTCCGGAACGTCTTGAAGAGGGACATTCCCTCGGCGACAGCCTGAAGGATTGTGACAGCTTTCCGCAGAACTTGCTCGAGATGTGCGCCATCGGCGAGGAATCCGGCGATCTTGACCAGACCCTGCAGGTCATCGGTGATTTCTATGCGAACGAGACCGACAATGCGACAAAACAGGCGCTCGCAAAGCTCGACCCGATCATCCTGATCGTACTTGCCGTATTCACGGGCTTTATCGTCATTTCAATCTATCTGCCGATGTTCACTATCTACAATTATATGTAGAACAGGTGCCTGGATGCTGTCAGAATTTGATAAATGCACATGATTCCTACTTTACTTTTTGCTGATACGAGAATAATATATAAGCAGAATCAGTGAGCCGCGTGGTGCATATTGTGGATTCACAGAAAGTAATTAGTGTCTGCTGAACAAGTTCAAAATAACGAAATTTCGGCCACCATGGCCGCCGTCCAGCTGACCTGTTCCTTGAAAAATTGCAGCTGATAAAAAAGAGTATAAAGTATCCGCCGATGAAT
>JBMNQX010000027.1:0-13436 GCA_050944355.1 Lachnospiraceae bacterium | reverse complement strand
CACAGCGTAAGTTGAAACTGCTCACACCGCTTTCGTATCACGAACAGTTTAAGAAAGCAGGATAAAAAACAACCGGCAGGCGGAAGCATTATTATATTTCATTGTCCACTTGACGGGGTGCACACCATCGTGGACAATCTAGCTGATTATTTTTCACTTTTTTTCGGTTCGCCTCAGCAAAAGCAGCCCACATGAAGAATTTTGCTGACAGGATGACTTTTTAAGCGCTTTTCAGTCAACAATCGGGTCAAGTATTCTGCTTAATTGTTGACTTTCAAATTCTCGAATTTGCCAAATCAGCAATGCAACAAGCTTATGACTATTTCCGATGACAGCTCAATTGCGTTCCTGTAATGGTGTAAATTGAAAATTCCATAATAAAGCCACAGGGCTCTCCTGATATAATGGTTATCAACTTAGCAAACGAAAGGACTTTGGTTTCGCTGCAAAATAAAGGAATTTTTATTTGTGTTGCTCAAAAAGAGATGGTATATGGAAGATACTAAAATGAAGCTGAGAACTTTCCGGGCCGAGGACGGGCCGGAACTGATGGATTTGTTTTACAACACGGTTCACACGGTCAACGCGAAAGATTATACGGAAGAGCAATTGAATGCCTGGGCGCCGAAGAACAGAGATGTGAACCTTTGGACGCAGTCGCTGCTTGAACACTACACGGTTGTAGCGGAGGAAGGTGGAATTATAACCGGTTTCGGAGATCTGCAGCTTCCCGGGTATCTGGACCGGCTGTATGTCCACGCGGCGTACCAGGGGCGGGGCATCGGTTCGGCGATCTGCGATCAGCTGGAAGCCGCCGCGTCCGGTCCGGTGACAACGCACGCCTCAATAACCGCCCGCCCGTTTTTTGAAGCCCGCGGCTACCGCGTGATCCGGCAGCAGACGGTCGGGCGCAGCGGCGTGACCATGACAAATTTTGTCATGGTAAAGGAATGAGAGGACAGAAGAGGCTGCGCTGATTTTCAGGATGGCTGCCGCTGTCAGCGGGATTGCTGATGAATTTTCAGGCGGGCTGCCGCTGTCAGCGGGATTCAGGTTGAGAGGGAGTATTGCTGAAAATCATCTTGAAGCTGCTGGTGCTGTCAGCAAATATCAGGCAGTCAGTGGATTTTTGCTGATAATTTTGCCCGTTCTTGTCGAATCGGCTCAGCAAAAGTAACTCATAAAATGAAAATTGTTGACAAGTGGCTATTTTTGGCGCTTTTCAGCCAACAAAAGAGCAAGTTTTCTTGCTTTTTGCTGACTTTTCAATTTTCAAATTTTTAAATCAGCAAAATAGCAAGTCAAGGGCGATTCCCGATGACGGCCCGGCGCACCGCGGCTTGCAGATCAATAAAAATATAAGCTGTGGGTAATCCTGATGCCGGCCAAGGGTCTTATGCAAGCCCAGTCAGCAATAAGGCAAGTCAGGATCATTTTTGCTGACGGTCCGCATCGCGGCTTGCAGATCAGCAATAAAGCAAGCTGCGGGCAATCCCGATGATGACCCGGCGTGCCTCGGACTGGCCAGATCAGCAACAATGATTTGTAAAGGAGAAAGACCATGGATACAGACTTCCTGATTCGTCTTGAGAGACCGCAGGACTACCGGGAAACGGAAGAGCTTGTCCGGGAAGCGTTCTGGAACGTATATCATCCGGGCTGCACGGAACACTATATTCTGCACTGCCTGCGGACACGGAAAGAGTTTGTCCCGGAGCTTGATTTTGTACTGGAAAGCGAGGGGAAAATCATAGGGCAGATTCTGTACGTGCATTCCGAAATCAGCTGCGATGACGGGAGACGCGTGCCGGCGATGACATTCGGACCGCTGTGCATTTGTCCGGATTATCAGGGACGGGGATTCGGACAAAAACTTGTCCGGTATTCCATGAAAGAGGCCGGGCGGCAGGGCGCGGGGGCGCTGGTGATCACCGGAAACCCTCTGTATTACGGCAAAGTGGGCTTTGTGCCGGGAAAAACCGTCGGCATCCGCTACAAGCCGGACCCGGAGGCGGACTATCTTCTTGTACATGAACTGAGACCGGGATATCTGCAGGGCATTGAGGGCACGTTCACTGACCCGGAAGGGTATCTGGCGGCCGAACAGAATCCGGAAGAGTTTGAGCGCTTTGACAGCACATTTCCCAGGAAAGAGAAAAAAGTACTGCCGGGACAGCTGCCGTTCTGACGCGGACGGCAGCTCGCCGGCTGGGATGCGGAAAAGCCTTGACAAATATATCTAACTAGATATAATAATCTTACACGGGACTTGACAGACCCGGAAGGAGGAACAGATGAAAGTAGAACCTCTGGCTATTGTTGTCGGCCTGCATCGGGTGACAAATGAAATTGACCGGGATACCAGCCGGCTTGTCAGCGGCTATGGGCTTACCCTGCCGCAGTTCGGCGTTCTCGAGGCGCTGTATCACAAAGGACCTATGACGGTCGGCGAGGTGCAGGAGGCTGTTCTGAGCACCTGCGGAACCATTTCAGTCATTCTGAAGAATCTGGAGAAGCAGGGGCTGATTGCCCGGAGCAAGGACGGGCGCGATCAGAGAAAGACATGTCTGTCACTGACACCTGACGGACAGAAGCTGATTCAGGAACTCTATCCGAAAGATAAACAGCTCATACAGGAAGAGTTTTCGGCATACACGGATGAAGAGCAGAAAGAGCTGTTCCGCCTGTTGTACAAGTTCCGCGCGGCATCAAAGAAAGGAAACTGAGGATGGAAAGAAAAATAAAAAGAATGGTTCAGGGATCACCGACGGTTGACGGCGCCGGAGTTCATCTGATCCGGGTGCTGGGGATAAAGACGGTCAGGGATTTTGACCCGTTTCTGATGCTCGATTCATTTGACAGCACAAATCCGGACGATTACCGGGCCGGGTTTCCGATGCATCCGCACCGGGGCATCGAGACAATCAGCTATCTGGGCAGCGGACAGATGCAGCACCGCGATACCCTCGGGTTTCAGGACACGGTTGGAAGCGGCGAAGTGCAGTGGATGGTCGCCGGCTCTGGAATTGAGCATGAAGAGAGAATTCCGGAATCCGGGCATCTCTACGGCGTTCAGCTGTGGATGAATCTGCCGGCGAAAGAAAAGATGTGCCGTCCGTCGTATCACGCGATTCACCGCGGAGACATCGAAGAGATCGAAATCGCGGGCGGGAAGGGAAAACTGCGACTGATCGCCGGCGGGTATGAGAATCACGAGGGCTATCAGAGCAGGCACATTCCGCTCCAGTATTACGCGGTGAATCTGCAGAAAGGCGCGGAATTTTCATTTGCGGCTGACCCAGAGCGGGCCGTGGTTCTGTTCACGCTGCAGGGATCCGCGGATGTATCCGGCGAAGAACTTCCGCCCAAAACGGCGGCGGTTCTCACAGACGGAGACACCGTAAAACTCCGGGCGCGCGGGGACGCTGAGATTCTCGTGCTGATGGCAAAGCCGCTGCACGAGAGCGTGGCCTGGGGCGGCCCGGTAGTCATGAATACAAAAGACGAGCTGTACACGGCGTTCCGGGAAATGGAAGAGGGAACGTTTATCAAAGACAGTCTCGATACCACGGGCTGATGACAAATGCTAAAATCCCCGGCATCCGCTGAGAAAAGCAGGATGTCGGGGATGTCAGCACTGTTAATTCACGCCGTTTCCGGCATCAGAGGAGAAGAAATCAGTAAATTTTTGTGAGTTCTTCTTTTTTGATGCCGTATTTGTTTAAGAATTCTTCGAGATCCCCGTCATTGCGGATCAGGGCGATGTCTTCGAATTTATTTGTGCGCACGTCCTGAAAGCCGGCGACTGTTTCGCCGGTGCAGATGCTGACATGCAGCACCGGGCGGCAGTGTTCGCGGTCATACGTTTCGTGCTTTTCCGGTTTATTTTTTTCCTTTTTATGAAATAACATATCACGCACCTCCTCGCTTATATTACTTTCATATCACGGCAGGAAGCATTTGTCATCCGGTCAGGATGAATATTTCGAAGGATCGGACTGCGGCGCATTTGTCATCAGATCAGTACTTTCGAAAGATCAGGCGGCGCATTTGTCATCGGATCAGTACTTTCGAAGGATCGGGCTGCAGGTGAGCTGAACGCCCAGGCGGCGCAGGATATTCAGGTCAACGGATGAGAGCATGACGCTGGAGTGCATCTGGTTGCCGCGCAGGCGCGGGAGTTGTTCCATGGCCAGTCTGGCGTGAGGATTGGACGCCGCGCTGATGGACAGGGCGATGAGGAGTTCATCGCAGTGCAGGCGCGGATTTGTTCCTCCCAGATAGGCCGTCTTAAGTTCCTGAATCGGCGCAAGCGAAGCGGCCGACACCAGCTGTTCGGCGTGCGGAATGCCTGCGTATTCTTTGAGTGTGTTCATCAGGCAGGCGGAAGCCGCGCCCAGGAGATCCGAGGTCTTTCCGGTGATCAGGCGGCCGTCGTCCATTTCGATCGCCGCCGCCGGGTGCCCGGTCGCCTTTTCGCGCGCCAGAGCCGCCGGCACGACAGGGCGGTCTTCCGGAGCGGTTCCCGCCTGTTTGAGCAGGAGCTGCTGCTTGTACAGTTCTGACTGTGTGGCTTTGCCTTCGACGACCTTGCAGGCGGTCTCGAAGTACCGCCGGATGATTTCCTGTCTGGCCGCTTCCCGGCAGACTTCGTCGTCGCAGATGGCGAAGCCGGCCATGTTGACGCCCATATCGGTCGGGCTCTTGTAGGGGCAGCTCCCCATGATGCCCTCGAAGATCTGCTGGAGAACCGGGAAGATTTCGACGTCCCGGTTGTAATTGACGGCCGTCTTTCCGTACGCTTCGAGGTGGAACGGGTCGATCATGTTCACGTCGTTCAGGTCGGCCGTCGCGGCCTCGTAGGCCAGATTGACGGGATGCTTCAGCGGCAGATTCCATATGGGAAATGTCTCGAATTTCGCGTAGCCCGCTTTTACCCCGTGCTGATACTCCTGATAGAGCTGAGACAGGCAGGTTGCCATCTTGCCGGATCCAGGGCCGGGTGCCGTCACGACGACCAGTTCCCGGGTCGTTTTGATATACTGGTTGCGGCCGTAGCCTTCCGGACTGAGGATCATCGGAATGTTGGAGGGATAGCCCTCGATGTTGTACAGCAGATAGCAGGGAATGCCCAGTGTGTCGAGGCGCTGCCGGAACCGGTCGGCGGCCGGCTGGCCGCTGTACTTTGTCAGGACAATGCTGCTGACGTAAAAGCCCCGGTCTTCAAACGCTTTTTTGAGCCGGAGAGTTTCCTCGTCATACGGGATGCCCAGGTCACCGCGGACCTTGTTCTGAGCCAGCGCGTCGGCGCCGACCGCGATGACGATCTCAGCCTTATCTTTCAGCTGTTCGAGCATCCGCAGCTTGTTGTCTGGGACGAAACCGGGCAGAACCCGGGACGCGTGATAGTCGTCGAAAAGCTTTCCGCCGAATTCCAGATACAGTTTTCCGAAATGCGACATGCGTTCCCGGATATGCTCCGACTGAAGCTTCCGGTATTTTTCTGAATCAAATCCGATTTTCTGGGATGCCATCCCTTCCCCCTCCTTGCTCATTGTTCCTTTCCGGGCTTATGCGCCCCTCTCCTCCATTGGTTTGCAGACATCGACCCAGCGCTTGTATCCGGTCGTGCGCTCGAGATCTTCGATGCTCTGCTTAACTCCGCTGTTGGCGTTGCCGGCCGCCGGATACACGACGTCGAAGCGCCGCAGTGAGACGTCCAGATAGACGGTCACTCCCTCGTTCACGGCATACGGGCAGACGCCGCCCGGGGCGTAGCCGACCAACGCTTCGACCTCGCTCCCGGGAATCATATGGGCTTTGCAGGAAAATTCCTGCTTGTATTTGTGGTTGTCGATTTTGACATCGCCGGCGGCGACGATCAGAATCGGTTTGTCCTGCACCAGAAAAGCCATTGTCTTGGCGATATGCGCAGGCTCTGTTCCGAGCGCCCTGGCGGCATCTTCCACGGTGGCGCTGGACGCGGCGGTCTCGATAATCCGGTCCTGCTGGCCGAAAGCACTCAGATACTGACGAACTCTTTCAATCGGTTCCATGATTTCCTGTATTCCTGACAAATGTATCCGTAATTATTTCTTCAAAACCAGCCCGTCGTGGAACGCTTTGCCGACGACAGGTCCGAAGGTCCGGTAACTGCCGGTGCTGCTGTCGTAGAGAAGCGGATCCAGCTTGTCGAAGTCGACCTTGCCGTCGGTGAGCACGGATTCGTCGGCCTGCATGGCGACGATTTCTCCGACGAGAATTCCCGTCGAATCATCCCAGCTCTTCAGCTGGCATTCGAGCGTCACAGGATATTCTTCGATGACCGGCGCGTTGACGTGAGCGGCCTTGTGAACGTGGCAGCCCGCTTTTTCGATCTTATTGACTTTGGCGCCGGTTTCTACGCCGAAATAATCGGAGATGACCAGCGTCTTGCGGGTCGCGAAAGCGACGGTAAATGCCTTGGTGATTTTAATATTTTCCGTGGTCTTGTGCTGACTCAGGAAAAGCGTGATTTCACCGAAATCGCTCTGCTGTCCCCAGGCCGCGTTCATGGCGTTCGGAACACCGTTCGCATCGTAAGAACCGATGATAAATACGCCTTCAGGGCAGATGACGGCCTGCCTGCCGGAAAATTCTTTCTGCATAACTCCTCCTTTCCGGATACGCGATATATCGTATCGGACAATTGTGCTGTCCTCAGTATAACACATCATTGTCTTGCTGCCGGCCGCACTGCTGTTGATTTTCCCGATCGCTTTTGGTAAAAAGGGTCTGTTGCTTTTCTTTGATGACAAATCTGAGCTTCGGGAGGCGGGCAATGCAGCAGGATCTGACAAGGGGAAATCTGTTCCGCGCGATGATGAGGTTTTCGATTCCGTATCTGATCGCTTCATTTTTACAGACATTCTATGGTCTGGCGGATCTTTTCATCACGGGTCGTTTCTGCGGCGTAGAGTCAGTGACGGCCGTCTCCGTGGGCAGTCAGGTCATGCACATGATCACCGTCATCATCGTCGGCCTCGCGATGGGCACGACGGTGACGATCAGCTACGCCGTGGGGCGCGGCGAGAGAAAATCCGTGCCCGGTCTCATCGGCAATACGATTGTGGTTTTCGCCATCATGGCCGCGCTCATGACGGCCGGTCTGCTCCTGGGACTTTCGGGAATTCTGCAGCTTCTTCAGGTTCCGGAAGAGTCTCTGGCTCCGGCTCACAGTTATCTTCTGATCTGCTTCGCCGGGATTCCCTTTATCACCGCTTACAATGTTCTGAGCAGCATTTTCCGCGGACTGGGCGACACGAGAACTCCCATGATTTTCGTCGCCATCGCCGGCGTGATCAATGTCGGTCTCGATATCCTTCTGATCGGCCCGATGGGATTTGGCGCCGCCGGGGCCGCGGCGGCCACCGTGATCTCTCAGGCTCTCTCGGTTCTGATGGCAGCTGCCGCTTTTCAGAAAGTGTCCGGCGGAATCCGTCTTTCCCGCCGGGATTTTCACTGCAGCCGGCCGCAGGCGGGCAAGATTCTCTCGATCGGCGTCCCGATCGCCTGTCAGGACGGCCTCATTCAGGTCTCATTTCTGATCATCACCGCGATTGCCGACAGCCGCGGCGTTACGATTGCGGCCGCCGTGGGCGTCGTCGAGAAACTGATCAGTTTCTTCTTCCTGGTTCCGTCCGCCATGCTCTCGACGGTTTCGGCCGTCGCATCCCAGAACGCGGGCGCCGGCCGGCACGACCGCAGTCGTCAGGCGCTGCACTACGGCATCGCCGTCGGTGTGATCTTCGGCCTCGCGATCTTTCTGCTCTGCCAGTTTATTCCCGACAGACTCGTCAGCCCATTTGTCAGCGGTGACGCGGAGGTCGTGCGCTATGGCTCGCAGTACCTGCGCTCGTATTCCTTTGACTGCGTCGTGGCAGCAGTTCATTTCTGTTTCAGCGGGTATTTCTGCGCATATGAAAAATCAGTCTATTCCTTCCTGCACAACGTGATTTCCATCTTTACCGTGCGCATTCCGCTCGCCTGGGCGGCTTCGGTGTATTTCCCGGACAATCTGTTTCCGATGGGACTTGCGTCCCCGGCCGGCTCCGCCATGTCCGTGATTCTCTGTCTCCTGTTTTATGAGTTCGGATTCCGCAGAAAACGGAAGGAAAATGCTGTATAGTAAGAGCATAAACTATCGTGACAAGGCAGGTTAATTGCGATGAGAGAACAAGAGCTGCGGGACAACTGGACCCTGACGGTGCTCGGGGAAAATGTCTTTTCGATTCCGGAGGAGCCGATTCCCACCCGCGTTCCTTCGAGCGTCTACAGCACGCTGCTGGAACAAAGACTGATGCCGGACCCGTTTTACCGCGACAATGAGCTTGCGGCTACCCGGCTCATGGAAAATTCATTTCTGTACGAGACTTCTGTTCCCGCCGGACCTGTTCCGGGTGAGGATGAGCGCGTGATTCTGCGCTTTGACGGCATTGACACGCTGGCCAGTGTATTTCTGGATGGCGAGAAGCTGGGCGATACCGGGAACATGAACCGCGCGTATGAATTTGACATTACGTGGCAGATGCGGGAGAAGAAAGGCAGGGGTGCACTGCGGCTTTCCGTAAAGCTGTACTCTCCGACCCGTTTCATCAGGCAGGCGCAGGAAGAGTGTCCGGTCGGCGGCACGCCGGAGGCGATGCCGGGAGTCTCTCACATCCGGAAGGCGTCGTGCATGTTCGGATGGGACTGGGGCCCGAGGCTGCCGGACGCGGGAATTTTCCGGCCGGTGCGGCTTCTGTATGTGAACGCGGCGCGGATCGCCGACGTGTCCGTGCGGCAGCGGCATCACGTGACGGGAAAGACGGTTCACGGGAACTGCGTGGATCAGGTGCGTCTGATGATCGGCGTGCGGGCGCGGGGCGTCCGGCCTGACGCGGGTCCTGTTATGGCGGACGTGCGGGTCCTTGACCCCGCCGGAAGCGAAGTGGCGTCAGCGTCCTGTGAGCCTTTCTTCACCGGGGCGGCCGGAGGCCTGGTTTTGGCGCATCCGCTGGAAAGTTCCAGCCGAAGCGTCTGGGAGCAGACGGTGCAGATGACAGCTGATGTGGAAAATCCGCAACTCTGGTGGCCGAACGGGTACGGCGGGCAGCCTCTGTACACGCTCGTGATCCGGCTGAAAAAAGGCGCGGACGTGCTGGACGAGAGGAGCATGAAAATCGGGCTCAGAACGCTGACGATCAATACCGACCCGATGCCGGACGAATCCCGGGACCCGCATTTGAAGGGACAGAAGGAAGATCTGGCTGACGCAGCCCCGATTGTTCTGGAAGGAGCCGACACGCTGACGGTAAAGGCGCCCAAGCAGGGGAAAAAACTGCCCGGCCGCAATTTTGCGATCGAAGTGAACGGACTTCAGATATTTGCCATGGGTGCGGATTATATTCCGGAAGACAATCTCCTGACGAGACAGAGCCCCGCCCGGACGGCGCTCCTGCTTTCCAGCGCGAGGGAAGCGCATCACAACTGCATCCGCGTCTGGGGCGGCGGATATTTTCCGGACGATTCGTTCTATGATCTGTGCGATCAGTACGGGCTTGTGGTGTGGCAGGATTTTCCGTATGCCTGCGAGTCGTATGAGCTGACGCCGGCTTTCCGGGAAAATATCGTCAACGAGACGCGGCAGAATCTGCGCCGCATCCGGAATCACGCGTGCCTCGGGCTGTGGTGCGGCAACAACGAGATGGAAGAGGAGTACGAGACACACGAGTGCCCGCAGAGTGCGAAGCAGTTTTATGATTATATCCGACTGTTTGAGGAACTGCTGCCCGGACTGGTGAAGGAAGAGGACCCGGACGCGTTTTACTGGCCGTCTTCTCCGTCCTCGGGCGGAAATTTCTCGAACACGCACGCGGAAAATGTGGGCGACATCCACTACTGGGGCGTGTGGCACGGCAATGAACCTTTTACGGCGTACCGGCATCATCACTACCGTTTTCTGTCGGAGTTCGGTTTCCAGTCGTTCCCCGCGATGCAGACTGTGAAGCGTTTCACCGGGCCGCAGGACCGCAATATTTTTTCGCGCGTGATGGAGATGCACCAGCGCAACACGGCGGCCAACGGAAAGATCATGAATTATCTCTCGCAGACGTATCTGTACCCGAAGGACATGGACTCGCTTCTGTACTGCTCGCAGCTTCTGCAGGCCGACGCGATCCGCTACGGCGTCGAGCATTTCCGGCGTTTCCGCGGAACCTGCATGGGCACTGTGGTGTGGCAGCTGAATGACATCTGGCCGGTGGCCTCGTGGTCCAGCCTCGACTATTACGGCAACTGGAAGGCGCTGCACTACGCGCAGAAGCGGATGTTTGCCCCGGTTTCGCTGACATGCGAAGAGCACGGGCTGATCGATCAGATGCCGTATCCGAACACGCTGCCCATCCCGGTCGACATCAGCGCGGATCTGCACATCGCCAACGAGACGGACAAAACGGTCCGCGGAACGGTCGTCTGGTTCCTCAGGCGCCCGGATTCGTCGGTCGTGAGAGAAGGGCGCTTTCAGGCGGAGGCGCCGGCCTACGGCGGCGTCTGGCTCCCGCACATGGATTTCAGCGGTGAGGATCCCCGCTCTGTCCATCTGAGTTTTGCTTTGTACGAAGAGGGTACAGAAAAATTGATCAGCTCGGGAACGGCTCTTTTCTGCGCGCCGAAAGCGTACAGATTTCTGGACCCGCAGCTTTCTGTGGAGCGCGACGGCGATGTGGTGAAAGTCATGGCAAATGCCTTCGCGAAGTCGGTCTGTGTCGAGACAGAGGCGGGCGTGCTGCGCCTCGATGACAATTTCGTCGATCTCGAGGCCGGCGAGCATACCTTCCGGGTGCTCGGGAGCCGGGATTTCACCGACCCGGGCGACACGTTCCCGGACGCGCCGCTCAGAGTGCGGTCCGTTTTTGACACATACGAATTCTGAATGAGAAGTCATTATTGCTGACAGGCCGGATTACTATAAACTTGCCAAATCAAAAAGAAAAGCAGCTTGAATCCCGCTGTCAGCGGGATTTAACCAGGAAGGAAGAATTGCTGATTATTGAATCTGGCTTGCTGCGGCGGTCAGCGGGAAGCAGGCTGACAGGCAGAATTGCTGACAATTGTGCCATGTTAGCTATAACTTACTCATCAAAATCGGCCAGCATGAAGAAATTTGCTGACAGGAGGCCCATTTCAGGCCCTTTTCAGGCAACAAAAGGACAGAAATTCTGCTTTTTTGCTGATTTTTGCAAGCCCCAAGTTTGAAAATCAGCTAGAAAGCAAGTTGAGATCATTATTGCTGACGGCCCGGAGATGTTCAAACTTGCCAGATTGCCAACAGGCAAGCTGCGGCTATTTTCGCAGACACTCCAGAATTGTTCGAATTTGCCAGATCACCAACAGGCAAGTCTCAGCAATTTTAAATGACAATATAGTTCCCCGGCTGTTAAGATGCTTTAAAATAATTGACGGGAGCGGAGCCTGGCTGCTTTGGGTGATGCGGCCCGGGCCGCAGTCCGCGCTGAATGGCATCCGCGGCGCGTCAGCCCCGGCGTTTCGCAGTTCTGTCAGAATATACCAATGAGTTCAATGTGAGATGACGACTATGAAAAAACTGGGAAAATTTCTCGCGGTTCTGCCGCTCTGCCTGGCGGCTGCCGGCTGCACATCGCCAGCTGCTTCTTCCGGGCAGACAGAATGGATGACGGTGACGGTGTTTGACGCCGGCAAGGCGGACGCGATTCTTCTGAAGACCGACGAAGGAAATGTCATGATCGACACTGGACTGTCGGAAAACAGCGATGCACTGATCAGTGAGCTCACGGATCTGGGCGTCACGGATCTCTATGCACTGATTCTGACTCATTTTGATCAGGATCATGCCGGCGGCGCGGCCGATATCTTAAGCAGCCTGACCGTGGAAAATGTCTATACGACATACGCGGCGGATGACGGGGTCGATATCACCGACGCTCTGGACGCGGCAGGACTGGAAGCCCAGGTGGTAGACAGCAGTCAGGATGTCACGTTCACCCTGGGCGATGCG
Organism: Lachnospiraceae bacterium; assembly: GCA_050944355.1. Taxonomy (GTDB): domain Bacteria; phylum Bacillota; class Clostridia; order Lachnospirales; family Lachnospiraceae; genus UBA4285. The sequence goes on along the minus strand of JBMNQX010000027.1, from coordinate 1,381 downwards.
GCATTTACCATCGAAGGCGCGGAAGGCGGCTACGACGCGAACGAGGACAACAATTCTTCGCTTGTGACGACTGTCACCAATGGCACCGAGACGCTTCTGTTTATGGGCGATGCGCAGAAATACCGGATCGAAGAATATCTGGCGAAACATGATGAGACGGTTGATTTTCTCAAAGTCCCGTACCACGGTCACTACATGAATTCTCTTGACGATCTTTTTTCTGTTCTGCAGCCGGAATACAGTGTCATCAGCTGCGCACAAAACAATCCGGATCCGGACGAGGTAGCCAAGACGGCGGCTTTGCTCGAGGAATACGGCAGTGTGTATTACACGTACAACGGCAATGTTACCGTGCATTGCTATGCGGACTCGCTTTCAGTCTCACAATAGATTCGATAGAAGAGAGGCTTTCACTCACCGCGGAACAGAAAACTGTTCCGTTTTTTATTCCGGCGAGCTGCTGTCAGAATTCTCGCTGACGCCGGGGAGAATCCAGTATATGGCGACAGCGACAAACAAAATATAGGAAACGACAGGCCAGAAAAGGGAAAACACGATAGCGGCTCCATAGCACAGAAATGTGACCCAGCTCCGGCTGTCCCGCCGGATAGTTCCCCAGAAGGAAATCTGCTCGCCGGAGGCGCGGTTCACAGTCATCACCAGAATATGATACGTGATGGCGCAGACGAAAAGCAGCGCACTGTAAAAGAATGTCGGTCCCGTGCTGTACTGGCTCTCGGCGATCCAGCCGGTCGCAAACGGAATCAGAGACGAAGTGAACAGCCACAGAAGGTTGGCCCACAGAACCCGGCTGCTGATCGTATTCACGGGGTTCAGCAGGCGGTGGTGATTGACCCAGTAAATTCCGATGTATGTGTAACTGATGGCGTAGCTGATCAGAACGGGCAGCTGGTCCAGCAGAGCGCTCAGGGACGTGCCCTCGGGTGTCTTCAGTTCGAGAACCATGATCGTGATAATAATGGCGAGAACGCCGTCGCTGAACGCTTCCAGTCTTCCTTTACTCATGTCGGTCTCCTCATGGAAAATGCTGTGGAAAGTATACCACAATCTCTGCCAGTCCTGATGTCAAATTGAATACTGGCCAGAGGTTTCCGGCCGGCTGTGATGATTTATTGAAATCAGTTCGAGTTTCCGGTCGGCGGGATGATTTATTGAAATCGGCCCGGGTTCCTGGCCGGCCGAGTCAGCAAAATAGCAAGTTGGTGGGCGATTCCGATGAACATGTGACAAATTTTCATTAAGTCCGTATAATGGTGTAAATTGAAAAACCCATAATGAAAGCCATGGGGCTCTCCTGATATAATGTTTATCACCCAACAAACACAAAAGGAGAACGAACCATGGCTCAAGTTAATCTTAC
>JBMNQX010000026.1:0-14482 GCA_050944355.1 Lachnospiraceae bacterium | reverse complement strand
CAGAACGGCCATCACGATCCGGGATCTGATCCGCGCGAGTCTGCGCCTTCGGCCGGACCGAATCATAGTCGGTGAGGTACGGGACGCGGCGGCGATAGATATGCTTCAGGCTATGAATACCGGACATGCGGGGTCGCTTTCAACCGGCCACGCGAATTCGCCGTCTGACATGATGAGCCGGCTTGCAACGATGTGCCTGATGGGCATGGAAAATATGCCGCTGGAGGCTGTGAGGCAGCAGATCGCCTCGGCGCTGGAGCTGGTTGTGCATCTCGGCAGACTGCAGGACGGAAGCCGGCGGGTTCTTTCGATTTCTGAAATCAGCGGCGTCGGGAGCGGCGGAGTGATACTCCACGATCTCTTCCGGTTCCGACAGGAGAAAATCCAGAGAGGGAGAGTATATGGGAAACTTGTCAGGACACCGGATCCTCTTATCCGGATTGAAAAAATGCACTCCGCGGGGATTCGGGATTACGGATAAAGAATACGCGCTGGCGCTCGGCAGCGGTGCCGCGGTTATCACCCTGGCTGCCTGGCTTTTTTACGACAGTCCGCTGGGAATATTGCCCGGCATTCCGTTTCTGTATTTTTACGTGAAAAGCATGGCCTCAGATTTCCGGCAGAGGCGGGAAGAGCAGGATGAGAGAAAGTTCCGCGACGGGATTCAGGCCGTCTCGGCGGCTCTGGCTGCCGGAGCTTCGGCAGAACACGCATTTGCTGACGGTCATAAAGAACTGGCTGTTTTATATGGCGAGGATGACGGGATGACAAGAAACTTTGCGATGATCGTGAGAAAAAGCAGAAGCGGTGTGCCTCTTGAGCAGGCTCTGCGCGAGTTCGCCAGGGACAGCGGATCCGATTCTGTCCGGGATTTTGCGGAAGTCTTTGACTGCGCGAAACGACTTGGCGGAAGCCTGGTGTCCATCATCGGCGGAACCGTGCACTTGCTTTCCGACCAGCAGGAAGTGAGACAGGAGATCGCAACCGTGATAAGCGGCCGGAAATTTGAACAGCGCATCATGACGGTCATGCCGTTTTTTCTGATCCTCTATCTGAAACTCACGATGCCCGGATTCCTGGATCCTATGTACGGCAATACGGGCGGCGTACTTGTCATGAGCGGCGCGCTTGCCATGCTGGCAGGGTCCTGGTTCCTCGGCCGGAAAATCTCTGACATTCATGTATAGGCGGAAATCGAAAGGAAGCACAGATATGACTGCGGCGGCGTCACAAGGCAGAAAAAAGACAACGATACCGGACTACTGGAAGAAGGGAGCATTTGCCGCGGCAGCGGCGCTTCTGCTGTTCTTCGCGGACTGGGCTCTTGCGCTTTACTCAGGAGGTGATGTCAGTACTCTACAGCGGGAAGCACATTCCCGGACGGTGGAACTGCTCGCACAGGCAGAAGACGGGACGCCTGCGCAGATCACTGTTCAGGTGCATCCGACAGTGCTGACAGAAGACGAAGCAGCACGGCTGGCTGAAGAAACAGCAGCAAGCCTGCGGACCGATATTCTCGGAGAAAATCCGGATCTGAGCAGCGTCACACAGAACCTGAATCTGTTCACTGAAACAGCGGCCGGGCAGGTGGCGATTTCCTGGCACTCGTCAGCGCCGGATATTCTCGACGCTTCCGGCCGTGTGAACACAGACGGAATTCTTTCCGGCGAGGCAAGAGAGGTGCGGCTCAGTGCTCAGATTCAGGCAGGATCGATTTCCAGACTGGAAAAGATTGATGTCACAGTCCGCGCGCCGCAGCGCAGCAGTTCTGAGGAGTGGGAAGCGCAGGTGAGACAGGCTGTGGCCGCGGCCGAGGAAAACTCGAGGACGGAGGAAGAGCTGACATTGCCGGACACGGTCGGCGGACAGGCGGTGACATTTGCCATCGGGGAGGAGACGAAACCGCCGTGGGGAATTCTGATTATCGGAGGAGCTGCCGCCGCGCTGTTTCCGGCGTTTGCGCGGCAGAAAAGCAGACAGGACGAAAAGAAACGCCGGAATCTTCTTGAAGAAGATTATTCGGAACTGGTCCTAAAAATCACGCTGTTCATCGGCGCCGGCATGACGGTCCGCAAAGCTTTTGAGCGGATCGCAGACGCATACCGGAACGACAGAAGAGCGGGAGTGACTGAGGCACGGCCTGCCTATGAGGCGATCACACAGACGGTCCGGGCGCTGAAGCTTGGTGCGCCTGAGACGGAGAGCTGGGTGAGATTCGGGGAGGCGTGCGGAACGCGGGAATACCGCAAGCTGGGGAGCTGCCTGGCAGAGAATCAGCGGAAAGGGAGCGGGCAGCTTGGCCGCGTCCTGGAAGCTGAAGCGGCCGGGAGTTTTGAAGAGCGGAAAAGACAGGCGAGGCGCAGAGGTGAGGAAGCGGCTACAAAACTGATCCTGCCGCTGATGATGATGCTGGGTGCCGTGATGATGATCATACTGGTCCCGGCGCTGATGTCCTTCGCCGTGTAGGAAGTTGTTGGAACATGGATGAAAAGCGGAAAGAGAGGAAAATATGTGGACGGTATTCGGATTTTTGCAGAATGAATTCAGGAAATTCAGAAAGGATGACAGAGGGCTCGGCACGGTTGAAGTGATTCTGATCACGATTGTTGTGATCGGTCTGGTTGTCTTGTTCAAGGACAGTATCTATGACCTGGTTGAGACTCTGACGGAGTCCATGAGAGACCAGGCGACGTCAATATGAGGATGCGCCGACCACGCATCCGGACAGGTCCCTGTCTGTCAGGTCAGGTACTGGTGTACACGCTTCTTGTCATGACGGTGACGATCTCCCTGATCGCCGGTCTGATGCAGGCGGCCGTGTACTCCGGAGCGCGGGCGGAGGCTGATATGGCCTGCCGCCTGGCTTCGGAGGCCGGTTTCTCGGGTTATCACGATTCTCTGTTTGAGACGTATGGCATTCTTGCGCTGAAAGACAACGGACATCTGGAGAAAAAGGTCAGGAGAATGATTCAGGGCAATCTGCAGGAAAACAAACAGGTTTCGCTGAGCAGCGTGAATTTTGACAGCATAACGGCGATGACCGATCAGGGCGGTCTGCCGATCCGCGAGGAGGTGACGGCATACATGAAAAATGGCGCACTCTCGGAAGCTGTTCAGGAGGCGCTTCGAAATACGGAGTCATATCAGAGAGCGGAGACGGACGGGAAAGTCATGGAAAGCGTCATCGACACGCAGGAATCTGTGATGGAACTGGAAGAGAAACAGCTTGAACTGCTGCCGCTGATAGAAGGAATAAAGGCTGGCGGCGGAACAATTCAAAGAGCGGGCGGAATGGCCGTCGCCACGGGCAGTCCATGCGTGAAGACGGCCGTCGGAGAGACGGTCAGCAAAGCAGCTGTCGGCGTCGGTTCGCAGGCGGTTTTTGATGCCGTGAGCGGCTGGCCGGACGGGTACGTATGTATACCGGACATGATCGAACAGATGCGGCGGGCGCTCTTTGGCGACGGAACGAGTCCCGCGGAATACACGCCCGGCGGAGCCGACGCCGTCAGTTATGAATCGCTCAGACAGCGGACGCTGCGGGCGCTGTCCAGCGGAAAAGACGCCGCCGACGCGGCGCAGAAGGTTTTGTCGGAAGAAAAAACGCTTAAGGACAGCTTTTTTGAAAAACTTGCAGACGCCGAAGAGCTGCTTGATAAGTCGCGGGAATATATGGACGCTGAACTTTGCGATACAGCGGCCGAAACTCTTCAGGAGACGAAAGAGGCGGGAAACGCAAAAATTCTGATCGATACAGACAAGGCTTCTGATGCGCTTGAAACACGGGAAGCACAGTTAAAGGAGGCTTCAGAACTTCTTGAGACGATGTCACTTCCGAAAGATGCATCCGAGGCGGCAGACTGGGCGGCTGACGCGCAGAAACTGAAGCAAATCTGCGAAAAATTTTCCAACTCGGATCTGGTATTTGACTATTCCGGCATTGATTTCGGGAAAAAGGGCAGCGGGACAGACGGAGTGGAAACCGTATTGAAAGCGATCACCGGACACCAGACAGAACTCGTGTTAAATGGCAGGCAGATCAGTTCCGCCGGCATGGATACATCCGGGCGGGCCGGTGAAATGGGTGCATCGTCGGATGAAGTATCGTCGGAGGCCGGGAGCTGGTATTCGAAATTTACGGATGACGCGCTGTACAACGAGTATCTGTTTCTGTACTTTGACTCCTACACTGACACACTTGAGGGAGAAAGCTCACATCCGAAGACAGAACTGCAGTATCCGGTTGAATATATTCTGTTTGGCGAGGACACCGACAGGGAAAATCTTTCACATGCGGTCACGAGACTCATGCTGATCCGCCAGGGACTCAATTTCGGATATCTGATACTGAGCCCGGCAAGACGCGCGGAAGCGATGACACTTGCCTCTGAGATGACAGGATTTACAGGCAGCCTGCCGATTGTGAAGACAACACAGATGCTGATACTCGCGGCCTGGAGTTACGCTGAGGCGCTTGTGGATCTGCGGGTGCTGTTTGACGGCAAGAAAATCAGCGCCGTGAAAAATGACGCCAACTGGCAGACTTCTCTGGAGCAGATGCTGACACTGCAGCTGCCGGAGGGAACAGAGGACCCGAACGGCCTCGGGTATGAAGAGTTCCTGCGCATTCTGTTCATGAGCGCGCCGCCGCTTTCGAAATATTACAGGACCATGGGTGCCATGGAGTCAGGACTGATTGCGGCGGGCGAAAAGGATTTCAGAATGAGCGGATATATTTATTCATTTGAAGGTGAAGCCGAATTTGTCTGGGAGCCGACAGGCGCGGTGTTTACAGAGCCGGTTTCCTATGAATACGGCTGAGCCGGGTATTTTCCGGGGGTGTGGACATGCTCTTTTTCAGCGGCATGGAAAGAAGGGAATGTGAAAATTATCAGAAAGGACAGACGGCTGGTGAAGACAACAAAATGCCGCTCCGGAATACGGCTCGGAAGAAGAGCATGTCCATGCCTCCCGGGAAGCGCTGTGGTGGAGGCGGCGCTTGTGCTTCCGCTCTATATCTATTTCAGCGTTCTCGTGACGCAGCTGATTCTGCTGCCGGGGATCCGGCTGCGGGTCCGTCAGGCATTGTATGAGGACGCGAGAATTCTGGCAGAATCGGCGTATTCCTGTCGGAAACTCAATGATCATCTGAGAGATTTCTCCTGGGATGAAGATGATGACGAAGACATGGAGGCGGCGGACGAGCTGAGCCTGGCTGCCGCCAAAGCAATATTGATCAAAGAACTGGGTGCCGATTACGGAAGTCTTCACGGGATTACAGGCGGTACAGCCGGAATTCTGCTTCTGGATTCAGACATTGCCGAAGAGGACAACGACATCGCGCTCCGCGCGGTATACGAAATACAACTGCCGTTTTACAGTCTCTTCCACCAAAGCCTGACCGTGAATGAAACTGTCATGACCAGTGCCTGGCTGGGAGAATCAGAGGAGAAAGAAGATGAAGAGGAAGAAGAGGAAGAAACGGTCTATGTCACGGAACACGGCGAGGTCTATCACCGGGACCGGAACTGTCCTTATATCGAAGTCGCGCTGCAGGAGGTCGACCCGGCAGAAGTGGCGGATCTGCGCAATAAGTCCGGACACAAATATTATCCGTGCGAGATCTGCGGCAAACAGACCGGCGCACAGACTCTTTTTATCACGCAGTACGGTGAGAGATATCACACGCGCACGGACTGCCCGGCTATTGAAAGGCATGTCAGGGAAATTCCGATTTCGGAAGCCGGAAACCGCCGGCCCTGCAGCAAGTGTGGAAACTGACCGGTTCCCAGCGGGCGGCTTTGCCGCAGTGTCTTGAATTTGTTTTTCACGTGAGGGGGTATTCTTTATTCTTCAGCGTATTTTTCTGATGACCGGCCTTCTGGTGCTATCGGTCTGGGATCTTCGGACCAGGTGTATACCGGCCGGCATCGCCCTTGCGTTGAGTGCCGCACTGGTTCTGACATCTTTTCTCTCAGGAACTCTGCAGCTGCCGGCAGCTTTTTCCGGACTGCTGCCGGCATTTTTATCTTTTGTTTTTACGATTCCGGACAGAGACAGTTTTGGACTGGGCGATGTCTGGGTCCTCGCTTTGATTGGTTTCACGGAGGGACTTGAAAGTACGATATGCATTCTCATTCTCGCGGCGGTTATGGCCGCTGTTTATGGCTTGATTCATTCCGGAAATTATTTTCGAAAACAAAGCATCCCATTTGTTCCGTTTCTGTGCGCGGCCACAGGCTGCGTGGTTTTGTGCAGGGCATTTGTGTTCACCGCCTGAGTGCTTCCGCAACGGTGGAAAATGCTGTCCTGATTCCGCTTGCGACGATTGTCATCCTCGCTTGTCTGAAAATGAACATCACGGCGTATAACTGCGTCGCGGCTGAGTCATCCGGCATGCGCGGCGCGCTGAAAGTCGGACAGAAAGATCTGAGCGAAGAGGAATTACAGGCTCTTGAGGGCTCGATTTCTGAGGCGGTGAACCGAAGCCTTCTGATGCTCCCAGAGGCGCAGATTGAAGTCTTTCAGGACAGCCGGGAAGCAGGTGTTCAGATTCAGGCCAGTGATACCTGGAGGATTCCATACCTGAATGATCTGACAGAACTTAACCGGACGGAGTGCTTTTCTTCGAGGTCTCCCGCTGATTTTGTCCGTCTGGTGCACACACTTTCAAAACAATTCGACGAAGTTTCAGGAGATGATGATAATGGGGTACAAGACTGAACGGCTCAACAACAGAGTATTTTTAGTGGCACGGCAGGGCGAGGAAGTGCCGGAAGCGTATCAGCTGGCTATGCTTTCGCACAATTCGATAGCTTCACTGCTTGAATTTTCTCTCCGCTATGTGAACAACGACCGATATTATTACTATGACATCACAGGGCTGCAGAGCCTGAACAGTCTGAACAGCGATGTACAGGTGAGCGCTGAAGCAGTCACGATTTTGTGCGCTGCGCTCGCAGAGCTTCAGGTCAGCATGAATGAGTATCTGCTCGATCTGCAGCGCGTTCTTCTGACACCGGATTATGTGTACACGAATGCCGGGTTTGACCGCTTTCTTTTTTTGTATGATCCCGACAAACCGGCAGAAGACAGCACCCAGGAAGGACTGCGAAAGCTCTTTGAGTTTATTCTGCGTCATTTCGACCATACGGAAGACAGGGCAGATACGGTGATGGTGTATGACATCTACAGCCGGATTCTGAAAGGCTCTTTTGAACCGTCGGACTATGTGAGAACGCGTGAGAAAAACAAGAATACAGCTGCGAAAGGTGAAAATATTCCGGCCCGCACCTGGGAGCTTCCGGAAGAAACAGAAAAAACTGAAGAAAAAGAAACAAGCGCGGCACCGGGTGAAATATCATTTGCTGAAAAAGATGATATTCCGCGCAGGAAAAGAGAAAAAAGATTTGCTGCCGCTGTGTTTTTCCCCGGCCTGATTGCTGTCGTCAGTGCAGGTCTGCTTATTTATCCCGGCCATCTGCCCTTTGAGAGAAATTCCATGCTACTCCTCGGAATCTGTGCCGCTTCAGCCGTCGCGGCGCTGATTGTCAGCAGAATCGGGAAACGAAAGGCGGAGAGGCCGGAAAATGATAAGTATAAGAAAAGCAGATCCGGGACACCTGAAAAATGCGAGACAGAAACGCACCAGGCAGAAGTGGCAGACGACAATCCCGTGAAAGCAGAAATAAATGCCGCAACTGCCGGGAAGAGCGCTGCACCGGAGATGTCAGGCGGTGAAGAAGATACAATAAGGCTTTATGCGGCAGACTCGGAAGAAAATGACAGGAGGGAACTGTTTGATGATGCGACCAGTCCTCTCCCGATGATCGAGGATGAAAGTCCGGAGATGTATCTGGAAGACGGAACCGGCAGAGTGTATGAGGTTGAAAGTCTGCCATTTGTCATCGGAACAAATGCGGTGTGCGACGCCCGGCTTTCTGACAGAACGGTGAGCCGGCGCCATATGAAACTGTTTCGGATCGGAGACAGGACAGCTGTGACGGATCTCGGTTCAACCAACGGAACCTGGCTGAATGGTCATCGGCTCGGGCCGGGAGAGAGCAGACTCCTTGGCGACGGCGATGTGCTGGGGCTTGGCTCCGGACATCTCACGGTTCATATTCTCGGCTAGGCGATTTTCCCCCGCATCACCTTTAAACTGCAGTGAGCGGGATGATTTGGCGGGTTGCGGTACTTTGGCTTTTGGACTATTATTAAGCTGTATTTCTTTAAGTTCTAGAGACAGAATAGGAGCACAGCTGATGAAAAAGGACGATTGCATTTTCTGCAAACTGGCCAATGGCGATATACCTGTAAACGCACTGTATGAGGATGATGTTCTGAAGGTTATCTTTGACGCAAACCCGGCATCCCGCGGACACGTTCTGATTATCCCGAAGAATCACTTTGACAATATCTACGATCTGGATGATGAGACGGCTGCCCATGTTGCGCAGACTGCCGTAAAGATTGCAAAGGCGATGAAGAAAACTCTCGGGTACGAGGGTCTCAATGTTGTTCAGAACAACGGTCTTGCGGCGGGACAGACGGTATTTCACTTTCACGTCCATATGATCCCGAGATATAAGAACGATGAGGTACAGGTCACCTGGAAGCAGCATGAAATCAGCGCGGAAGAGATCGAAAAACTGAAGACAGAGATTCTTGGCGCCATGGAAAACTGAGCATAAGGGGAACAGCAGATGATTACATGCATCGATAAGGGAACGTACCTGATTGACGGGGAAAAACTGATCTCAGATGGGCCGGAAGCAGCTGCTGCGATCAGACAGGAGACAGGCCTTGACGTCACCCGCGAGGACGCCGCAAGGCAGACCATGGCTTATGGGATTCTGAAAAACCACAACAAGGCGGATAATATGGAAAATCTTCAGATCCGCTTTGACAAAATGACGTCCCACGATATCACATATGTAGGAATTATTCAGACGGCGATCGCATCCGGTCTGAAAGAATTTCCGATGCCCTATGTACTCACGAACTGCCATAACTCTCTGTGCGCAGTGGGCGGGACGATCAATGAAGATGATCATGTGTTCGGACTTTCCGCGGCGAAAAAGTTCGGCGGGATTTATGTTCCGCCTCATGTAGCGGTCATTCATGAATATGCCCGCGAGATGCTCGCTGAGACCGGATGTATGATTCTCGGCTCTGACAGTCATACGCGCTATGGCGCTCTCGGCACCATGGCGATGGGCGAAGGCGGTCCGGAACTGGTCAAGCAGCTTCTCGGCAAAACCTATGACATCGCGCGCCCGAAGGTGATTGGCATTTATCTGACCGGAAGCCCGGTGCGCGGGGTGGGCCCGCAGGATGTGGCGCTTGCCATTATCAGGGCCGTGTTCAGGAACGGATTTGTCAAGAACAAAGTGATGGAGTTTGTCGGACCGGGCATCAAAAATCTGAGTATGGATTTCCGCATCGGCATCGACGTCATGACGACTGAGACGACCTGCCTTTCTTCCATCTGGGAGACCGACGAGAAGACAGCGGGGTGGTATGAGGTCCACGGCCGCAGCGAGGCGTATAAGAAACTCGAGCCGGGCAGGGCCGCATATTATGATGGAATTCTGAAAGTTGATCTCTCGGAGATCCGTCCGATGATCGCGATGCCGTATCATCCGAGCAATGCCTACACAATCGAGGAAGTCAACAGCAATCTTGCGGATATTCTGCACGAAGTCGAGGAAAACGCGAAGATAAGCTTTGGCGACAGAGTGAAGGTTTCTCTGCAGGACAAGGTGCATGGCGGCAGTCTGTACGTCGACCAGGGAGTCATTGCCGGCTGCGCGGGCGGCGGATTCGAGAACATCTGCCAGGCGGCTGACATTCTCCGCGGCAAAAATATCGGAAATGACGAATTTACGCTCAGTGTATATCCGGCCAGCATGCCGATTTATATGGAACTCGTGAAAAATGGCAGAACAGCCGATCTGATCGAAGCGGGTGCGGTTGTAAAGACCTGCTTCTGCGGACCGTGTTTCGGCGCGGGCGATACGCCGGCAAACAACGGCTTTTCGATCCGCCATTCGACGAGAAATTTCCCGAACCGCGAAGGAAGCAAAGTCCAGGAAGGACAGATCTCCTCGGTGGCCCTCATGGATGCGCGCTCGATTGCGGCCACAGCGGCCAACAAGGGAAAGCTGACGGCGGCGACAGACATGGACACAGAGTTTACGGGGCCGGTATATCATTTCGACGCCAATATCTATAAGGGAAGAGTATTTGACGGATACGGCCATGCGGACCCGAACCAGGAACTGGTTGAGGGACCGAACATCAAACCGTGGCCGAAGATGCCGGCGCTCCCGGAAAATCTTCTCATCAAGGTGGTATCCGAGATTCATGATCCTGTGACAACGACCGATGAGCTGATTCCATCTGGTGAGACATCCTCGTACCGGTCCAATCCGATGCGGTTGGCTGAGTTTGCGCTTTCCAGGAAGGATCCGGCATATGTCGGCAGAGCCAGGGAAGTGCAGAAGGCCGAGAAAGCTCTTGAAAACGGTGAAGATCCGGCGGTGGCTTTTCCGGAAGCCGGAGAAGCGCTGCAGGCTGTCAGAAAAGCATTTGGCGCTGATGCGTCCAATACCGGAATCGGCAGTACGATTTTCGCGGTCAAGCCGGGCGACGGCTCCGCGAGAGAGCAGGCGGCTTCCTGTCAGAAAGTTCTCGGCGGATGGGCTAATATCGCCAATGAATATGCGACAAAGAGATACCGCAGCAATCTGATCAACTGGGGCATGCTTCCGCTGCTCATTGACAGAGGTGAACTGCCTTTTTCCAATGGCGATTATATCTTTATCCCGAATGTGAGGGAGGATCTTGAGGCAGGAAAGGCTGTCTATAAAGCGTATGTTGTCACAAAGAATATGAAAGAGATTGAGCTGAGAATGGATCCGCTCACGGACGACGAAAAAGAGATTATTCTCGACGGATGTCTGATTAATTTCTATCGCGCCGGAAAGTAAGAGGCAGCCTCGAAGGTGAGGTGAATAACGGATATGGCAGAAAAAAATATACTGAATGGATCGATTGAAGATCTAGACAAAATAATCGCAGAGATAAAAGAATATCAGAGCGGCGTCTCCCGTGAAGAGCAGGTCAGAAGGGAAATTTCTGATCTGGAGGAAAAAATCTCCGAGACGGAGAAGACGGTAGAAGATGAAATAAACACAAAAGTGAAGGACGGCGAGTCAGCTGTCAAGATGGGCTTTGAGCGCTCGATCAGCACGGAAAAAGCGAAACTGAAAGATGTGACAGATGCCCGCGAAAAGTCCAAACAGGCAGGCGTCAAAGACAGAATCAAAAATGAGACAGAATACCTGAAAAATGAAAACGCCGACCTCAGGAAGCAGCGCAAAGATTCATTTGCCGAGAACGGCATTCCGTCGTATGCGGACAGTACGTTCTTTTATGTTCTCTGCTATGCAAAAGGGATAGGGCCGAAATTCCTGTATGCAATTATTCTGCTGGTTGTGTTTCTGGTAATTCCGGTCGGGGTTCTGTATCTTCTGCCTCAGCAGCTGTCGGTTCTGGATATTTCTCCGCTTGTTCCGCTCCTGTATGACGCTGTCATGGCCATTGCATTTTTCACGATTATCCGGTCCGTGCGGACAGAGACGATTCTGACGCACCTGGATATTATCAAATCAGCGCGGCAGATGAAGAAACAGATTCGCATGAATAAAAAGAAAATGAAGCAGATCACGCGTGGAATCAAAAATGATACGGATGAGGGAGTATACGGTCTCGAAGAGTTTGACAAGAAGATCGCGGAAATCAACGGTGAAATTGAGAGCATTCGCGACAATGAAAAGAAAGCTCTTGATGATTTTGAGAAGAACACCAAGCCTGACATCATTTCTGAGATTGAGGGCAGACATCAGAAGAAGACAGATTCTCTGAAGTCAACACTGGATCAGCGGAAGAAAACGTCATCTGATCTGGAAGAAAGACTCAAGCAGCAGAGACTGTATATATCCACAAATTATGAGCCGTACCTCGGCCCGGACTTTTCTGACCTCAGCAAGCTGGAGGAACTGCGAAAAGTTATGACTGACAACAAGCTGACGACGATTGCTGAAGCGATGGATATGGCACGGAAGAAATGAGGAAAGGCAGCCGCCAGATGAGTGGAAATAATAGAAATCGGCAGGGCAGAAACGATAACGTAATCAATATACGGCGCGGAAACCCGGACGAAGAATATGACAGAGAGCAGATGCAGAATAAGCTGCGCAAACACCGCAGGAGAGTCCGGAGAAGACTCGCCAGACTCGGACTGATTCTGATCCTTGTCTGCGTTCTGCTGGTCGTCTGGCTGTTCAACAGAAGCTATAACTCTTATTCCATTGTATCGTCAGTCAGCCGTGAGGACACGGATACGGCGCTGTTTGCGGCATATGATGGCGGATTTATCCGCTATTCAAATGACGGAACCGCGTATTTCGGAAGCAGCGGTGAAATGCTGTGGAACTACTCTTATTCCATGAGCAAGCCGGAACTCAGAATGAACGGCGATTACTTTGCAATCGGTGACATAACGGGAAGCAGTGTGCTGGTCTTCAATAAGAACGGGTTCCTCAGAGAGATTTCGACTGCATACACGGTTACGCAGATTGAACTCAGCTCGGGCGGGCTTGTCGCGGCGTCGCTAAGCGATGGGAGTGCCAATTATGTGACGCTTTATGACACGGAAGGCGCGCAGGTTTATTCCGTTAAAACGACTCTGACCGGCGAAGGTTATCCGCTGTCGATTGCGATATCTGACAATGCGCAGGAACTGGTTCTGGCTTATGTGTGCATCTCGGGTGATTCTGTGAAGGCCAATGTCGCTTTCTATGACTTCTCCGACAACGGACAGAGCGAAAACAAACGACTGGTAGGCGGTTTTGATAATTTCGATGACAAATTAGTTGGAAACGTGCACTTCTTTGGCAACAGCCAGGTGGCGGCTGTCAGTGAAGACTCCATAACGTATTATTCTATCGGAGAGTATCCGTCTCAGACGCAGAGAGTGCAGATCGAAGGCACCATCCGGAATGTGTTTTACGGGGATGATTTGATCGGTCTTGTCATTGAAGATGAGAATGCCGCTTATCGGATGGAAGTTTATAATCTGTCCGGATCAAAACAGTGCTCGGTTTCAATCGATGCGGATTACACAAATTTCTGCATTGATCATGACCGGATTTATATGAACAACGACAGTACATTCCGAATTTATACATCCGGCGGAAGAAAAATCGCTGATATTACAGCGCAGCTTCCAATCTCAGCCATCGTTCCGACGGGAAAAAGAGGCAGCTGCTTCCTGATAACGACGAATTACATCCAGAAAATCAGCCTGCGGTGACTGCATAGGTGAGGAGAAACTGTGGGAATACTGAATATTATTGTACTGCTGACTTTCGCCGTCTGCATTATTTCCGGTGCGGCGCGTGGATTCCTGCGGATTTTGTTTTCTGTGCTGACACTGGTGGTGTGTCTTTTTGTTGCAAGCCATTTCAGCACACAGGCGGAAACATTCTTAAAAGAAAACACAAATCTGTATCAGATTATGAATTCTTCGGTATACTCGACGATGTCAGCAGATTCCGAGGAAGAATCACAGCAAATTGAAGAAGAAACAGAAACTCAGACACAGACACTCTCAGAAGTGCTTCTCGGAGGTTTGAGCTCCGATGAATCGCTGCCTGAAACTCTGGTTGAAGGGATCAATCAGACAGTTACATCGATCAGAGATACAGTTGTCACAGGGATAGCGAATTCGGTGACAAATTCACTTTTTTCCATGCTTGTGTGGGTCGGACTTTTCTTTATCACCTGGCTTGTGATGAAACTGCTCTATGCTATATTTTCTGTCGGGCTGCACAACAGAGCCATTGGCGGTGTGAACAGAATTCTTGGAGCTGTGACAGGCGCCGCTGAAGCGCTCCTGATTGTCTGGCTGATTCTCTCTGTTGTGACTTTTGGACAGGATGAGAGTTCGGCCATGGTATCTTCTGTCACATCGCAGCCGTTCCTGAAAATACTGTATTCGACAGACCCGTTTCTTAAAACTTCACTGATGTGAGCATAGAGCCGGAAATTTCCAAAAAGTTATTGACACAGAAATCGGACGATGATAGTATATATGAGTCGCCGCGAGAACGGACACCGGTCACAGAGACGAGAAAATCCAGTGATCAAGCCGTTTCGGGGCACACGTTCCTTGATAACTGAACAGTAAACCAACCCTGAAAATTCTTTGATGAATTTTCAAACGAACGGCGGACCGTTTCACTTTTCAGAAGCGGAACGGGAAGCCAAACCTAGAACAGTAAGTTCAAAAACCAAACCAAGACCAGAGTGATCTGGCCATGGAAAAGAACCTTTTTATGAGAGTTCGATCCTGGCTCAGGATGAACGCTGGCGGCGTGCTTAACACATGCAAGTCGAACGAAACATTTTTCAA
>JBMNQX010000025.1:0-14529 GCA_050944355.1 Lachnospiraceae bacterium | reverse complement strand
TGTGATCTCCGGCGCCATGGCAGCGGGAATGAGAGGAGAACAGCCCCAGCTGCGCCCAGCGGACATACAGTTCATCATCCGGTTCTCCGATAAATCCGCCGATGTCGTGTGAGAAGAACGGGATGCCTTCTCCGAAGTCTGTTCATGGAAAATGGATCTTCTATCGTTTCCGGAACCGGGCGGGATTATACTTAAAGCGGGAAGATAATCGTTCAACAAGGTGAAAACCATATGATAGGAATATTATTCATCTGCCACGGCAATATCTGCCGCAGCCCGATGTGCGAGGCGGTCATGAAGAAGCTCGTGGCAGAGGCCGGGCGGAAAAACGCGTTTGAGATCGCCTCGGCAGCCACGACAAGCGAAGAAATCTGGAACGGGCAGGGAAATCCGGTCTATCCACCGGCAAAACGGAAACTGGCAGAACATGGGATAAATTGTGATGGCAAGCGGGCGATGCTGCTGACGCGAGCTGATTACTACAAATATGATAGGCTGATCGGGATGGACTCGGAGAACCTGCGGGACATGAAGCGCATCTGCGGCGGCGACCCGGACGGGAAAATGTCGCTCCTGATGGACTACACGGACCGCCCCGGCAGCGTGGCAGATCCGTGGTATACGCGCGATTTTGAGAGCACCTGGCGCGATGTACTGGAAGGATGCAAAGGGCTGCTCGCGGCGATTGAAGAAGGAGAAAAGAAATGATTTATATAGGCTGTCATCTGTCCATTTCAGACGGTTACCTGGCGATGGGGCGCGAGTGCCTGGCGATGGGCGGAAATACGTTCGCCTTTTTTACGAGAAATCCGCGCGGCGGACAGGCAAAGACGCCGGATCCGTCCGACGTGGCGGCGCTTGGTGCATTTGCCAGGGAAAATGGATTTGGGAAGCTGGTGGCGCACGCGCCCTACACGATGAATCTGTGCTCGGACAAGGACCGCGCGAGGGAGTACGCCGAGGAGTGTTTCCGGGAAGATTTGGCGAAGATGGAGCAGCTGCCCGGCAATTACTTCAACTTCCACCCGGGCAACTCGCTCAAGCAGGACCGTGAGGCGTGCATGGAGAGGATTGCGCAGGTGCTGAACACGTACATCCGGCCGGATCAGAGCACAGTGGTGCTGCTAGAGACGATGGCCGGAAAGGGTACGGAGATCGGCAGAACCTTTGAAGAACTGCGCGGGATCCTTGACCGGATCGATGACGACAAGCGGGGAAAGGTCGGCGTCTGCTTTGACACCTGTCATGTGTGGGACGGCGGATACGACATCGTTCACGATCTGGACGGTGTGCTTACGACATTTGACAAGGCGGTTGGGCTTGACAGACTGAAGGCGGTGCACTTAAACGATTCGAAGAATGGCTGTGGTTCGCACAAGGACCGGCACGAAAAACTCGGAGAGGGCTGCATTGGAGCGGAAGCGCTGCGGCGCGTCGTCTGTCATCCGGCGCTTGCCGGGCGGCCGTTCATCCTGGAAACGCCCAACGACCGGGACGGATACATCCGGGAAATCCAGATGGTGAAGTCGTGGCAGCCGTGAGAATCAGACTTGCAATCCGGCATTTAAATTTTTATGATGATACCGGAGGAATGGCAAATGAGGACTTATTCGTTGAAGTGCGACTGTCATACGCACACGCTGTATTCGCGGCACGCGTATTCGACGATCGCGGAAAATGTCCGCGCCGCAAAGGAGCAGGGGCTTGAACTTCTGGCGTCGACGGACCATTTCAGCGCCATGTTGTATCCGGACTGGCGTGATGAACGCAATTATCAGTATTTTTATGGCTATCAAATGTGGCCGCGTATCTGGGACGGCGTGAGGCTTCTGCACGGCGCAGAAGTAGATATCACGAGACTTGACGGCAGTTTGTTCGGAGAGGATGTCCCGGTTTCCCATTCAACGGTCGGGGAGCCGGCTTCAAGACCGTGGAGTCTGTTTTCTTACGCAGTAAGGAACTGTGATTTTCTGATCGCCAGTGTGCACGGGACGCAATTTGCCAGTGGTTGTACAGAGGAACAGGCTGCACGGATGTACTGCAGCGCTATGATGCGCCCGCGGGTGCTTATGATCGGACATCCGGGCCGCAGTGGTGTCGCATTTGACATTGATGAAGTTGTGAAGTTTGCGCGTGACCATCACCGGCTGATCGAGCTCAACGAGCATTCGTCGGACCGTTTCTATGGAGAGGACGGTGTGTGCCGGAAGATCGCCGAGGCGTGCATGCGCTTCGGAACGCAGGTGGCGGTGGACACGGATGCGCACATCTGCACAAACATCGGCCGCTTCAGCCGGGTCGAGAAGATGCTGGGAGAGATCGATTTCCCGGAAGAACTGATCGCGACAAGAGACAAAGAGACATTTGAAAAGGCGCTGAGTGACGCGCAGCTTTTCATGGAATGACAAATGTAACGGGCAAGAAAGAACAGCTGCCCGTGAGAACCAATTTTCAGGGAGGACGATACACGTCATGAGAATTTATATCGCAAGAGATTACAAGGATCTCAGCCGCAAGGCGGCCAACATTATTTCCGCGCAGATCATTATGAAGCCGGACTGCGTGCTTGGCCTTGCCACGGGTTCTTCGCCGATCGGCGCCTACAAGCAGCTGGTCGAGTGGTATGAAAAGGGCGAACTGGATTTCAGCGAGGTCCGCACCGTCAACCTCGATGAGTACAAGGGACTGCCGGGCGACAACAAGGAGAGCTATCGCTATTTCATGAACGCCAATCTGTTCGATCATGTCAACATCGACAAGGCGAACACGAATGTTCCGAACGGTATGGCGAAGAACACGGAGGCGGAGTGCCGCCGCTACAACGAGCTGATTCGGTCTCTCGGCGGCATCGATCTGCAGCTGCTCGGCATCGGCCGCAATGGTCACATCGGTTTCAACGAGCCGGAAGAGGCATTTGAGAAGGAGACACATGTGGTCGCTCTGACACAGAGCACGATCGATGCAAACTCCAGACTGTTCGATGACCCGGACGATGTTCCGAGATATGCGCTGACCATGGGAATCAAGTCGATCATGCAGGCCCGCCGCGTGCTTCTGATCGCGAGCGGCGAGGACAAGGCTGACGCAATTCACAAGTCCCTGTTTGGACCGGTTACGCCGCAGGTTCCGGCTTCGATTCTGCAGATGCACAACAACCTGACTGTCGTGGCTGATAAAGCAGCTCTTTCCGCGTGCGGCAGAGAACTCGAAGAAGCTGCCGGCAAGGAAGGCTTTTATGTTAATCTCTGATGCCCGCGTCTTCGGACCTGACTTTCACTTCCACACGGCAAATGTCCGGATCACCGGCGATATCATCTCGGAAGTTTCTGAGGCTGCGCTCACCGCGTACTCTGGCAAACAGGCGGAAGACAGTGCAGGCAGTGCAGACAGGACAGACAGCCTGTCCGCTCAGCCTGGCGAGAAGGTCTTTGATGCCCACGGTCTGACGCTGATCCCAGGTCTCACAGACATTCATTTTCACGGCTGTGTGGGCGTTGATACCAATGATGCGACCGATAAGGTCTATCACAAAATGTGCGCCTATCAGTGCAGCCAGGGCGTGACGCAGATCTGCCCGGCGACAATGACGCTGCCGGAAGAGCGGCTCACGCACATCGTGACGGCGGCTTCTTCCTTCCGCAAGGCTCAGAAAGAGTCTGGCGCAGACTGGAAAGGCGAGTCGTCGCTTGTGGGCATCAACCTTGAAGGACCTTTTATCAGTCCTGACAAGGTCGGTGCGCAGAATCCGGATTTTGTGCATGCGCCCGACGCAGACTGGCTTGATGGGCTGCTTTCAGTGACGGACAGTTTTCCGAAGCTCATAACCGTTGCGCCGGAAGTCCCCGGTGCTCTTGACTTCATCCGCCGCATGGCAGGCAAGATCAGGATTTCGGTCGGCCACACTTCAGCGGATTATGAGTCGGCGGCGGCAGGGTTTGCGGCCGGCGCGAAACATCTGACACATTTGTATAACGCGATGAACGGCATTCATCACAGAAAACCGGGCCCGATCCTGGCGGCCTTTGACGCCGGAAATGTGACGCCGGAGCTGATCTGCGACGGCATTCATGTTCATCCGGCGGCTATCCGCGCGGCTTTCCGGCTGTTCGGCCCGGAGCGCATGATCCTGATCTCTGACAGCACACGCGCCGTCGGCATGCCGGACGGTCAGTACGAGATGGGCGGGCAGAACATCTACAAGCATGATCACGCCGCCTACCTGGCCGACGGAACGCTCGCCGGCAGTGCGACCAATGTATATGAGATGATGGTCAACGCCATCCGCTTCGGAATTCCTGAAGAGTGGGCTGTGCGCGCCGCTACGTACAATCCGACCGCCGCCATCGGCATCATCTCCGAATACGGCTCGATTGAACCCGGGAAAAAGGCAAGACTCGTTCTGGCCGACCCTTCGGATGGATATAAACCAGTGAAAGTAATCACTGGGGAAGAATGAATTGATTTTCCTGATTGATGGATTCTTATAGCGGTTCGCTATGACTAATTCATCGATTTGCTTGTTATTGGCAAGATTGTGTTGAATCCCAGGCTTGAATTTTCAGCCTGAATTCAAGCCTGGGATTCAGCACTGTCCCATCAAAAACAAGTAAATTGATGAATTAGTCATCTCAAACATGCCTTTTTATTCATCAATTTTCATCAAAAAATGTGCTCGGTGATGAATTAGCTGAGACGAGCTGCCTTGGGCATTCATCATTTTGAATAAAAAGCAAGTTTGGTGATGAATTAGACATGACGAACCACCATGTCACAACATAAAAAGCCATTTTGACGAACCAGGCGCAGTCAGGCTGTGCCCTTCCTTCATCAAAATGGCTTCAAATCAATTGAAATTTATTCAGTCGGGAGCTGAAACAGCAGTTCAGACTTTCTCCACCGGCACTTCAAATGTCAGGATTTCAAACGGCGTCCAGGTGAGAGTATCGGTCTCGCCTTCCGAATCTTCCAGCATGTTGGTGAGCGTCACGGTGCACGGCAGTTTCATCTGGCCGCGCGTGCCGTTCTGCTCGGAAAGACGGAAGACGACGTGCTGCTTGTCCTCGGAGAGCTTGACGGACTCCAGGTACAGCGGCTCGAACGTGCAGCCGGCAAGCAGAGCCGGAGCCTGCTTCATCTCAGTGCGCACAAGCGGCACATTGTACTCGAATGCCAGGTCGTTCACATGCGCGTCGACATGGTCGCCCTCGTGCGGCAGAATCACATAGCAGAAATCATGATGGCCGATGTCAGAGAGCACATCCGGGCGGATGGTCGAGCGCAGAAGCGAAAGCGAGTAGCCGTTCTCCTCGACGCCAAGGCCGTACTTGCCCTCATTGATCAGAGCGACGCCGCCGTCTTTTTCCGCAAAGTCGGCCCACTTGTGATGGCAGACCTCAAAGCGCGCCTGCTGCCAGGTCGTGTTGCGGTGCGTCTCGCGGCGGATATAGCCGGCGCTTGTGTCGCAGACAAGCTCGCGCGACAGCACATTGATGCCAAATGAAGCCTTGACCAGACGGTGTTTTTCGTTCCAGTCCGTTATGTTCTCGACTTCAATCGCCGGGCTGTCCTTAAAGAAACGGACGATCATTGTCCACGGGCTGCCTTTCGGTGTCGCAAGTTTCACCGCGAATTCGGCGGTCTGCGCCGTCGCGTGCATGAGCGCAAGCGGCGAGAGAAGCGTCCAGTCGTACTCGACTTCTTTGTAATTCGGCAGAATGTCCCAGGCGTCGTACATACCGGGAACGTCCTGATAAATGTGAAGTTTGTTGAATGCGCCGTCCACCCACTCGCGTGAAAACCGCTTGTCGAGCAGGCTCTTGAAACTGCCGTCGGCGTTCAGCTCTGCCTGATAGAATGGCGTCTCGACTCGGAAGCTTTCGCAGGTCCTGCCACACGAAAACCAGGAAGTGTCTCTCCCGGCTTTCAGATGGACCTCGCCCACCGACAGCGGCGCGACGTCTGCCTTCACGTAAAATCCGCGGCAGCCCTCGCGGATGCTGTCGCCGTCTTCATCCCTGACAAATGTGATTCCCATCCGCTGCTTGTTGAGCGGATTGAAGAGATGAACTTTTTTCGCTGTAGGCGCCGCGCTCACGGATGCTGTGGAATCTTCGGCGTCAGCGGCATCATTGGCATCAGCGGCGCCGCTGATTTCAGCCTGGCTGTATTTGTCAGGTGATGTTTTGCGGCGGCCGGTTTCGTCGAGCCCGTCCGCGAACCGGAAAGCATCGTTTTCGTACGGCGGTTCTTTTTCCGGTGCCGGAACGGCCACAGGCTTTCCGGCGATCAGGTCGTCGAGCACCCGTTCAACTTTTTCATAATCGCGCACGGCATCCTCAAAGACCGGATTGATATGGCTCCCCGGGAGAATGTCGTGGAACTGATTCAGCAGAAGCTTCTTCCAGGCCCAGTCGAGAACATCGTGCGGGTATTCTTCACCATTTTTCATGCGGAGAACGGATAGAAGTTCAGCGGTGCGGAGCTTGAACTCGAGGCGGCGGTTGAATGCTTTCAGGACAGACTTTGTCGTGAAGGTTCCGCGGTGCATCTCGAGATAGAGTTCACTGTCCCAGGTTGCGAGATTCCTGTTGCCGTCGAAATTGCGGTGCAGGAATTCGTCCGCGCGCATGTGTTCGGTTTTGGGCATGATTGAGAGCTTTCCGAAGCGGTGCATCATCTCGATCATTTCTTCGGTCACGCCCGAGCCGCCGTCGCCGTATCCGAACATCGAGAGCGTCTGCCCGCCGGTCTCCTTGTCCTGATAGGCGTTCCAGTTCTCCATGATCTGAGAAGGCATGTTCCAGGTGATGAAGTGGGTCGGCGGAACGCAGGCATAGATGCGGGAACCGTCAATGCCTTTCCACAGGAAGTTGTTGTGCGGGAAACGGTTTGTGTCGTTCCACGTGGACATTTTGTTGGACACGAAATAGTTCACGCCGGACTTTTTCAGGATCTGCGGGAGAATCCAGCTGTTGCCGAATACGTCCGGCAGCCATGCGCTGTCCACGGTGATTCCGAATTCGCGGCGGTAGAACTGCTGGCCGTACAGGCACTGGCGGATAAGCGACTCCGCGGACGGCAGGTTGCAGTCCGGTTCCACGTACATGGCGCCGACGGGCTCGAACTGACCGCTTTTGACTTTTTCCTTTAACTCCGCGAACAACTCCGGATAATATTCTTTCAGAAGCTCATAGGCATACGGCTGGGTGTGCGCATAGTGAAAGTCCGGATACTCGTCCATCAGCCGCATCTGAATCAGCACCGTGCGGGCATTTTTCTGAACCACATGAATACGACGCCAGTAGTACGCCAGATCCAGGTGTGAATGGCCTACCAGCGCCACATTGCCGCTCGAACGGAAATCGGTATTCTGATAAATGTGCTTCTCGATGTAATCCAGCGCCGCCGGAACCCCTTCCCATGTGTCGAAGTCCACAAGATTCAGCGCCGCGTTGAGCTCCCGGTTCAGGAAAGCTCGGTAATCCTCGTCAAACTGATCCGACTTCGCGATATCCAGCAGAATCGTCAGATCATAGTACAGCTTCAGCAGATCCTCTCGCAGCGTGACAATCCACGCGCCCTCAAAAATCTGCCGGCAGCCGCGGCTTGCCATTGCCTCCGGATTGCGCTCGTCGTCCGGCTTGGACCGGTTAAACGCTTCGATTTCAATGTCAAATGTTCCGTTCTCCCTGACAAATGGATCGAGCAGGAGCCGGTCGCGGTTCGGATCGATGCCGCCCGCGTACCGACCGTTGATCTTCACCAGCATTTCGGCCGCCGTGTGAAGCATGAAATATGTCTTCTGACCGGCAAACTCATCCGGTATTTTTGCGCTGCCTTTGATAAAGACACTGCCGTCAGGCGTGAAATACATATCGCCCCGGTTCAGCTGCCGGTAATCATTGTCATAAATATACTGATTTTCCGCGATCTGGTGGGCGTCGCGGATCTGAAGTCCCCTGATTTCGAAGCGGTCCTTCACGATGGCCCGCTTGATCCAGCCATAGCGCAGATCTGTCCATTCTTCCGGACGCATCGAGCGCCGCACAACTTTTACAAATGCCATGATGCTTCCCCTCTGTTACCGCTGCTTTTTTCTGAAATGTGATTTTCAGGCCGCCTCAGGCGACCGTATCCCAGAAAAACGGTTTTTTTCGGATTCCCACAACCGTAACGTCCGTGTTCAGATCCCGGAGTATTTCGTCGTGAATCCATTTTTCACAGCGGTTCAGAATCATACATTTTGAGCACTCAGCCCTGAAAATCAGCGTCAGGGTTTTTCCGTCAAAGGATGAAAATTCCACCCATCCTCCGTCTCCGCGGATCTTCTGAGACAGCGTATTCCGGATGTATTCTTCCATTGCATTCCTTTCCGGACTGCCGCTTTCCGACAGCCCATTTCCCTGAATACATCGTAAGATGGAAAATGATAAAGAGCAGGACAGAATCAATCTTCATGAGGACGGATTCTATTATTCCAGTGTCTGACCTTCGTGAATTGTGAATGCGATCGTGTTCTGATAGTACGGCATCGACTCGACAGTGACTGTGACATTGTCTTTTCCGTAAAATGTGATCAGACGCTGGTAGACATTGTGAATTCCGACGTGATGGCGGGCATCCTCGGAATCTTTCGTCATGACCTTCATGACCTGCGCTTCGTCAAATCCGGACCCGTTGTCGCTGACGCGGATGGTGAGAATATTTGTCTGAGGCGAGGCAAATTCCACTTCGATGCTCGGCGTCAGAGCCGTCGGATCGGAGGCGTCAATGCCGAAGCCGTGGCGGACAGAGTTTTCGATCAATGGCTGGAGGATTGTTTTCAGAACCAGATGCGATGAAAGTTCCGGCGCCACGCGGTACAGAAACAGGATTTTCTGACCGAAACGCTGATTCATGATGCTGACATAAGCCTGCGCGTGCTGGATCTCCGAGGATATCGGAATCAAATCGCGGCCGCCGGACAGGCCGATGCGCAGATATTCCGCCAGATATTGAATCATGCTGACGGCGGCCTGGGCATCCCCCCGGATGACCTCGGCCTGAATTTCTTCCAGCGTGTTGTAGAGAAAGTGCGGGTTGATCTGTTCGGTGAGAAGCTTCAGTTCTGTCTTGTATTTGCTGCTTTCCTCCTCGCGGATCTGCACCATCTGCGTCTGAATGGTGTCATACATCCCGTTGATGGCGCTCATGAGCTGACCGACCTCATCGTTGGAGTTGAATGTGACACGTTCGCGGTAGCTTCCCGTCTCAATCTGATTCACGACCTGCAGAAGCTTTTTCATCGGGCGTGTGACAAGATTTGTCACGAGGATTGAGAGCAGAATCGTGACAAGTATTATGATCAGCGTAATGTTGATCACCGGCTGCAAGAAGCCCTGCAGCACGGAACTGACAGAGGCTTCCGGGCTGATGGCGACGAGATACATGTTCTCAAATGTCACGCGCCGGACAGCGATAAAACGGCCGCTCATGTGGTAGATGTTCTGCTCCCCGAATTCTGACGTGTTGGAAATCACTTCCTGTGCCAGCTGCAGAATCGAATCCTCCGGTACATAGGATGTGAGAACTGTGCCGTCAGAAGAGAGCAGAGAATAATACTCGATGTCGTTCTGATTCCCGATAAGTTTCAGATCGTTGTTGACAATGCTTTCGCCGAGCAGGAGGACGACATAGAAATCAGACGGTTCATCCGTGGTGTTAATTTGCAGATAACTGCCGACGAGACGAATGGGGAATACCACAGGGATGACATTTGAGTTCGTGGCAAATGGATTGGATCTCGATGACAGAAGAGTTATTCCGCGTATATCGGACAGCTCACCTTCTTCAAAAAATTCGCTGAGAGGAGTGCGGGGCGAATTTTTCAGCGTATAGAAAATCCGGCTCTGATCGGGGGATACGATCAGAGAATTACTGACGAGGTATGTGGCGCTGTCCAGTTCACTGAGGTAGTTCTGAAAATAACCGGAGCTGATGCGGTACCACGAATTTTCGCTGATGATCGGCTGCACTTCACCCAGAAATTCTTCGGTGCCGATAATGTCGATGAATCTCCGCTCAAGAATGGTCAGTTCGTTTGTGAGGGTAAAGGAAGCATTGTCTGTCTCGGTCCCGATCTGGGATTCCATCCGGCTGCCATTGTATCGGCTGTAGACGATAGAAACGGTGAGCAGAACGGCAATAACCACTACAAGAGTGATTCCGATCAGCAGTCCTTGTATCTTGGTCAGCAGTGAAGCGTTTTTGAAATAAGTTTTCAGACTCAATTTTTTCATGGCTCATGTCCTGCGTCTGTTACGGATGTCTGTTTTCAGTGACGATACTTTGCCTGAAAGTCAGAAGGAGTCAGGCCCGTGATGTTCTTGAAAGCGCGGGAAAAGGAACGGTAGTCGTTGTACCCGAGTGTCAGCGCGAGCTCCCCGACCTGCGTCTCCGGTTTCAGCAGCGCAATTCTGGCGTATTCCATTTTTTCGCGCAGCATGTAATCCCGGAGATTGATTCCGGTCTTCTTCTTGAAATAGATGGCAAAATAAGAACTGCTCAGATGAACTTCTCGGGCCACATCTTCGATTCTCGGGTTGTCCAGAATATGGGATTGAATCCACGACGCGGCTTTTCGGACGATCTCATCATCACATTTGACAGGATCATCGGTCCGCACAGGTAATCCGTCTTTGGCAGACTTTTCCGATGAAGAAAGCCCGGATGTCTCGCTGCCTGATTTCTGCCGTCCATACCCGTAGACAGCGTCGATGTATTCCGAAAGATATGTGAAGCGCTGAATCAGCCAGCCTGTTATGGTGTCGATACTCCTCAGAGAATAGAGTTCTCTGGGAGCTGAAAGCCCCTGTATATCGCTCTGTGTCCATTCGGCAAATTCCCTGTCAATCCGCTGGCAGAGAGAATAGCATCCGCCGAGCAGATAGTTCGGCGCCGGCATCGGGACGTACATAAGTTCATTGAGGAAGTCTTTGCAGGCATTTTGAATTCCTTTTCGGTCTCCTTTTACGATGCACTGTACGAGCGAAAGACAGTCAATATCCGTGAATTTTCTGGCGGGTGGTGTAGCGCAGATAACGGTCCAGGGGAAAACGTTCTGCCTGTTGTTGTAAATCTGATAGGTCATGGCCGTGAGGGCGCGGTTATAGGAATAAGGCACCTGAAGAAGACTTTCGACCGGATCGCCGATGCCGATAAGCGGTGTCGGGATGGATTCGTCTGCGAGTTTTCCCTGTATGCGGATACAGTCGCCTAAGGGGTCTCCGGCGCCGCTGTTGCACACGCCGGCAATCTGCGAGTCGGTATAAACCAAAAATACATGAGGATCTTTCAGTGAACAAGTGTCGATGGCGTGCAGAATCCTGGCGGATGTGGCTCCGTTCCGCAGGATTGGCTCTTCCCAGGAAAGGCAGATGCAGTAGCTCTTTCCGTCGTGAAGAAACGAGCCGGATCCGGACAGACGGCTCGTCAGGGATTCCTGACTTGTGATGTGTCCGCTGATCAGATTCCGCAGAAAATTTTCCGTTATTTTTTTCAGATAAGCGGCATTCGGGCGCTGTCTTCCGGCACTCTGCGTGCAGATATCATAGAGTTCATCATAGAGTTCGTTGAGGTTCAGCGGCTTCAGAAGATAGGCTTTTGCGCCAAACCGGATTGCTTCTTTTGCGTAGTTGAATTCATCGTATCCGGAAAGAATAATGAATTCTGTTGTGAGCTTTGCTTCGCGCACAGCTTTCATGACTTCCAGGCCCGAGAGATCCGGCATGCGGATGTCCATTATGACGATATCCGGCCTCTTGTTTAATATCAGATCCAATGCCTCGCGTCCGCCGGATGCGCTCCCGACAATTGAGATGCCCAGTTCTTCCCAACGCACGGCGTGTGTCAGCTCGTCCACAATGGAAGACTCATCGTCACAAATTACTGCAGTATATTCAGACATTTGCCATTTGCTCCTAAAAACTCCCCCCTTCTTTTGTCTTGAAATTTTATCAGATTGTACCAAGCCGGCGAAAGAATGTCAGGCGGAATTCATGGAATTTGCCACAGAGATGTTGAGATGTGTCCTCTGGCTGAACGTTTTTCAATGTTAAATTTTGATTAAGAAAAACAAAACTACATGTGAACGGACATGTAGTTTGCGCAAGTAAGGAGGAAGGAATGATCAAATTCAAAAGAGTTGCCGCAGCCGCTCTTGCCGGAGCGATGGGGGCATCCCTTGCCGCGTGCGGAAATACTTCTGAGAGCACAGAATCCGCCAGCGCATCGACAACAGAAACATCGGGCAGCTCGTCGGCGGAGCAGGCCGAGGCTGAGGGAAAGACGGTCGTCAATGTCTGGTCCAACGACCGTCACGATGAAGAGTATGTAACGGAGATGATCGATCAGTACAATGAGACCAATACTGACAATATCTACATTGAGCTGACGATCATTACAGACAATTACGACACGATGATCCAGATGGCCGTCAATGGCGAGAGCAACGCGCCGGATGTCATCGGAAGTCCGAGCTCGTCGCTGAGCAACTGGGTCGACAGCGGTATTCTTGAGCCTCTCAACGATTATATCGATTCAGACCCGGAATACCAGACAGTCAATGAGCCCTATGATCATATGTACGAAGGTCTGAATGCTCAGAACGGGCAGATCTATTATGTGTACAGCGGCATGAGATCCGGTGTGCGCGTTGAGTACAACAAGGACCTGCTGGAAGAGAACGGATACACCTCTATTCCAAAGACGCTTGATGAGTATATCGAAATGGCTCAGACCATCACGGACAACGGAAATGGAGAGTATTACGGCGTTGGCTTTACGTCTTCTTCTCCGTTTGAGAGATTCCTCGAGATGGTCGGTGAGGTTTCCGGCATTTACCGATACGACTACGTAAACGGCCGGTTTGATTTCTCGGGCTATAAAGAGCTGATTGAAAAAGGTCAGGAACTTGTCAAGGCAGCTTATCCGGATCAGCAGGGCGTCGACAACATGAGAGCCCTTTTCGCGCAGGGAGCCTTTGCGCTCTGGTCAAACGCATCCCAGGAAGCAAGCGTATTCACAGAACAGCTTCCGATCACAGACTTTGAGTGGGGCGTTGCGGAAGTTCCGTCACTGACCGGCGAGATCAAGGGTGCGCTGGAGACGACCCCGTCCAAGGGTTATGGCATGATAAGCACTTCCGAGCACAAAGACGCGGCATGGAAAGTCATCAGCTATTTCCAGTCGGAAGAGTTCCTGAAAGGTTATCTCGAAGGCGGCTACTGCCTGCCGATCACCGATTATATGGACAGCAGGATCGACAAGAGTAAGATCGGCCGTCTGGCAGATTTCTCAAAACTTGACTATGAGGATGTTTATCCGACGGTTCCGGCTGTCAACATTGAAGGAGACGATTACAGAACGGTCCTTTGGAATGCTGTCATGGGATATATCAGTGCCGATGAGGCTATCGAAGATCTGAACACCCGCTACAATGAGGCGCTGGAAGCCGATGTGGCATCCGGATCCGTCAAACGTCTGGTTATTTCAGACTATGATCCGCTTCATCCGTCGCAGGGAACTGCTCAGTATCTGTCATATTAAATCCGTTCAGAAGGTACAACAAGGGAGCCAGTCCGTATGGGCGGCTCCCGCTTTTACAGTAGAAAGAGGACAAAATGAAAATAAAAAAGTCCGAAGGAGCTGGGGCGGTGAGGCGCAAGACCTCGAAAAAGGAAAAAATTTCTGTGTTTTTGATGCTGCTTCCCAGTACGATTCTGCTGGTGGTCTGCTCGATTTATCCGTTTATCTGGATGTTCCGCTACATCTGCTATAACTACAACGGATTCACGGCGACATATACCGGCTCGGCCAATTTCAAGCGCCTGCTTTCGGATAAGACATTCTGGAAGTCGGTCGGCACAACCTTTGAATACGCCGGTCTGAAAATTCTCTTTATCATTCCGCTGGCGCTTATCATTGCGGTGCTGCTGAATCTGCGGATGAAAGGCCACTCCGTGCAGCGCGGAATCATCTTCATGCCGACAGTCATTTCTTCCGCTATCGCCGGTATGATTTTTACCTTTGTCTTCGCGACACAGAATGGCGTTCTGAACGGCGTTTTGGAGAGCCTTCATCTGATTTCCAAACCGATTCCGTGGATCAGCAGTACGGATTACGTGATGATAGCCGTTATCATTCTGGCTGTCTGGGGCGGTGTCGGCAACTACATGCTGTACTTCACAACCGGTATCAACGGTATCAGCGAGGACTGTTACGAATCAGCGAAGATCGACGGTGCCAACGGCCTGCAGACATTTTTCTATGTGACGCTTCCGATGCTGGCTCCGGTGCTGAAGACCGTCCTGATGCTGGCGATCACGAGCGCTTTCAAGGATTACGAGTCGATCATGGTTCTGACGGACGGCGGCCCGAACAACCGCTCGATGGTAATGTTCCTGTACATTTACCATGTGATTTTCGGCAGTACAAGCTCTTCGTCTCAGGTTCAGATCGGCTATGGCGCTCTTCTGTCTATCGTGGCGGCGG
>JBMNQX010000024.1:0-17845 GCA_050944355.1 Lachnospiraceae bacterium | reverse complement strand
CCCATGCCGACCAGAGCCGCCATACCTGCGGCCGCTGTCCTGCCGGCTGTTTTCTTCATGAGAATTTTCTTGTTTCTGTTCATGTTTTTGCCTCAGTCCTTTCGATTATTCGTTATTATTTCCTGAATGAGCTTCCAGTGCCGGCTCACCATCTCCTGCCGGCGCCGTCTGTTTATTGTCCGCTTTCTTCTTATTGCCCAGGAAGTGCCACGAAGTGTGCTCGATGACACCGCCGAATATCTTCAGCATGCCCGGCAGAATGAAGATTACGACGACCGTACTGATCAGCGCGCCCCGCGCGAGCATCAGGCACATGGAGTGAATGACGTCGATGTTCGAATACAGAGCAACGCCAAACGTCGCGGCGAAGAAGGAAATGCCGCTCGTGATGATCGAAGCGATGCTTGCTCTGTGCGCAATCCTGATCGAAGTATTCCTATCATGTCCTCTCTGTCTCTCTTTCTGGTACCGGCTCGTCATCAGGATTGCGTAGTCAACCGTCGAACCCATCTGAACCGTGCCGAGAATAATGCTGGCGATGAATACTACCGAAGTGCCCATGTAGTACGGAATCGACATGTTGATGATAATGGCCGACTCGATGACCAGTTCCAGGATAATCGGGAGGCTGACAGAACGGAACAGCAGCATTATGATGACAAATATGATGCCGATCGAGGCTGTGTTTACGTTGATAAAGTCGACATTTGTCACGTCCACGAGGTCATGCGTCATCGGCGCCTCGCCGACGAGCAGCGCATTCGAGTCGTAGCTCTTGATGATGCTGTTGATGGTCTCGACCTGTGCGTTTGCCTCGTCAGATCCGACATAGTATGCGGTACCGATAAAGCACATCTCGTAGTCGTCCGACTGCAGCATGCTTCTGACTTTCGTCGGAACCATGGACTCCGGAACATTGCTTCCGACCAGTGAATTCAATCCGATGCAGTAGCTTACGCCTTCCGTGTTCTCGATGTCATCCAGCATCTGAACCTTGTCCTTAGTGGGCATGTCCTTGTCAAAGAGAACCATCTCGATGGTCGTGCTGCCGAAGTCAT
This sequence comes from Lachnospiraceae bacterium, assembly GCA_050944355.1. Taxonomy (GTDB): domain Bacteria; phylum Bacillota; class Clostridia; order Lachnospirales; family Lachnospiraceae; genus UBA4285. The sequence goes on along the minus strand of JBMNQX010000024.1, from coordinate 16,787 downwards.
CTTCTACCTTCTGGAAGCCGACTCTCGACGGCAGAGTCGACGGCAGCGATCCGGACATATCGTAGTAATTCTGGACGTGATTATTGCCGTAAATGGCAGGTACCAGAATAATGCAGAAAAGGACGAGCCAGAGCTTGTAATGCTTTGTGATGAAATCCGAAGCTTTGTCGAGATTCCTGAGAAGAGGCTTGTGCTTCGTCTTCTCAATCGGCTTGTCAAAAATCAGAATCAGCGACGGCAGAATCGTGATGCAGGACAAAACTCCGAAGAGAACGCCCTTGGCCATGACAAGGCCGAGATCAAGCCCAAGGGTAAATGTCATGAAACACAAGGCGATGAAACCGGCGATGGTCGTTACCGAACTGCCGAATATTGACTTGAATGTATTGGAAATCGCGTGTCCCATGGCCCGGTTATTGTCATTCGGGAATCTCAGTTTGTTCTCGCGATAGCTCCCCAGCAGGAAGATGGAATAGTCCATCGTGACAGCGAGCTGCAGAACAGCGGCGATCGATTTCGTGATGTAGGAAATCGATCCGAAGATCACGTTTGTGCCCATGTTGTAGACAACCGCAAACGCGATATCGATAAAAAACAGGAACGGAACCACGAACGAATCGGTCAGAAGAAGCATCGCGATCAGGCTCATCAGAACGGCGATGCCGACATAGACCGGAAGTTCTTCGTCTGTCAGATCTTTCAGATCATTCATGACTGACGCGATACCGTTGATATAGCAGTCCTCGTCCATGATGCTTCGGATCTGCTTGTCGGCTTCCAGTGTCGTGTCCGCGGAAGACGTATCATCCAGCAGGACCAGCATCATGGTGGCGTCCCCGTTAAAGAATTTCTTTCGCAGATTCTCCGGTATCATGTCGACCGGAAGATTCAGATCCGCCACATCGTCATACCAGAGAACATCTTTTACGTGCGGAACCGCCTCGATGTCCTGCTCGAGTTTTGCGACGTCCTTCAGGCTCTTGTTTTCGACGACAACCATCGAGAAAGCGCCCATCCCGTACTCGTCGACGATGATATCCTGTCCTTTCATCGTGTCAAGACTTTCCGGCAGATACGTCAGCAGATCGTAATTGGTCTTTGTACTCTTGTAACCAATGATCGACGGGATCAGTAAAATCACAGCGAGTATCAGAATCAGAATTCTGTGCTTCGCAATCCATTTCCCGACCTTAATCACTTTTTCAACCCCTTCCTCTCTCATGCAAAATAATGACTAATGTTCATTTATTTAGCCTCAACTATAATAGGACAAAAATGACCAAAGTTCAATAATTAAAATTGACTTCAAGTCAATTTTTGTGTAAAATTTTAATAACCAAAGTTGGAAAGGTGGCTTACATACAATGGGAAAAGCCGCACTGAACAAGCAATTCAAGCGAACGTCCCTGCTGGAACACGCATACGCTCTTTTCACGAAAAAAGGATTCAATAAGACGACCATATCCGATATTGTGCGGGAATCCGGCCTTGCAAAGGGCACATTTTATCTGTATTTCAAAGACAAATATGATCTCCGCGATCAGCTTGTCGCCAAGATGTCCTCTCAGATTCTGCTGGAAGCCGAAAAAGCAATTGACGATTCCACGCCGAGACCGGGTACGGTTGAAGAATATCTTTTTGCATTCGTCGATTTTATTCTCTATCATCTGCAGCAGAACAAGATGCAGCTGAACTTTATTTCGAAAAATCTTTCGTGGGGAGTTTTCGAGCACGCTTTTGAGATGGCCGATGAGTCCGATGCGAATAACTTCAACAAGATCTATCAGAATTTTCTTGCCGCGCTCCAGGAAAATCACTATCAGTGCGACACGCCGGAGCTTCTGCTCTTCACCATCATTGAGCTTGTGAACTCTACAGGATACAACACAATAATGTACGAGACGCCATGCACGCTCGAGCAGTATCTGCCGTATCTGCACCGGTGCATACACTCAATTCTGGAATCCTACCGGGTTCAGCTCCCGGCTGAGATCAGGCCGGATACGAATCCGGCCTGATACATTTGCCATTGATATCCATATCTTTTCTCCCAAAAAAAGGCATCTGACAGTTTTTATCTGTCAGATGCCTTTTAAGTTTCTGTTTTTTCGATGAGTGGAAGGGGTCGTTTCAGGCGAAGAAATTGCTCAGCATTTCTTCTGTCGTCACAAATCCCGTGTCGATTCCGGTATCCTGCCAATAGCCGAGTTCAACGCCTTTTGCGTAAACGCCGATCGCCTGTGCGATATATCCGAGTCCGTTCAGATGCGTGTTGTCGATTTCCGAATGACGAAGTTTGAGCGATATATCGCCGTTAAAAGCCCTCCGATAATCCTCTTTCTCTGCTTCGATTCCGTTTAGTTTCAAGCCGTTTATCAGCAGATACCGCCGCGCCAGAAATACATGGTCGCCGAACGCGTCCAGCAGTGCCTGCTCATAAGACGTGTTGTCAATGCCAAGACAGGGTGTCTCTTCGTACCATATGGATTCCGGATCGTCAGGATCGTCGGTCGACGTTATGATGATATAGCGTTCGCACCCGGCCGCATCAATCATCTCCTGATACTGTTCGATCAGCTCAGGCAGACTTTCCCATCCGCCGTTATCACCCATCTCGATAATCATAATATCATTGCTCTGATCGCCGTATTCCGCGGAACGCTCCATGATCTGCAGCGTATTCTCACCGGCGACGCCGAAATTGTTCGTTTTGATGCCGGTCAGATCCTCAAGCACTTCCGGATAGGAAATGCCGTCTCCGTTGACGCCTTCCGTCATGGAATCGCCCCAGCAGTTGATCACCATTTCATCGACAACCGAATAGACTCCTTTTCGCGTCAGCATGCTCTCGCTGAGTTTTGTAATATCCGGGTCCAGTTCTGATTCACTGTCTGTCGCCGGTTCATCTTCCCCCATTTTGTATGTTATATCAGCACACAGAATAACCAGAATCATGACGATGGCATATAGCCCCATCCTGGTTCTGTGTCTGCGAGCTGCCCCCCTGCGTCCTCCTTCATAGGTCATGTATGCCTCTTTCAGTCAGCAGTTCCTGTATAAATTTTGGGTTTCTCCTGTCCGGTGAGCACGCGGTACGCGCCCGCAGCCATCGCCTCGTGCTCCAGCTCGCCGGGATATGAGTAAACCGGAGCAATAAAGCCGCATCTTTTGCGGATGGTGTCCTCGATTTCCGGGAAGCGCATCAGACCGCCTGTCAGAACAATGGCGTCAACCTGGCCTTCAAGCACAGCGGCCATCGAGCCGATCCATTTGCAGCACTGATAAATGCCGGCTTCCCATACCGCCTTTGCCTCTTCGTCTCCCGCTTCGATCCTGGCGTGAATTTTATCGGAATCCGATGTTCCGAAATAACTGCTGAGTCCTCCGGCCTGAGAACAGAGATCACGGATTTCTTTCGGCGTTTTATTCTGAAAATATCTGAGCACATCCGTCACCGCCATACTGCCCATCCGTGTCGGCGTAAATGGCCCTTCGCCGCCGCCCGCGTCATTGCCGTCGATCATGCGCCCATGGCGGTGGGCGGTGATGGAAATTCCGCCGTCGATGTGACAGACGATGTAATTGTGTTCTTCATATTTCTCACCCATCAGCTGTGCATGATGTCGCGCCGTCGCCTTCAGATTCAAAGCGTGTGAGACGGCTCTGCGTCTGATCCCTTTGACGCCGGTCAGCCGGGCTACGTCCTGCAGTTCATCGACGACAGGCGGATCCACCATGAGAACCAGTCCGCCGTATTCGCGGTGCAGCTCCGCTGCCATCTGCACGCCGAGCATAGACGAATGATACAGGCCTCCGCGGCAGTTTTTTGTGTCTTCAATCAGTTTCCGGTTTACAAGATATGTTCCGCTCTCGCAGGGTGCGCAACTCCCGCCGCGCCCGACAATGGCGTCCAGATCGCTGAGATCGATATTGTTGTCTTTGATAAAGCGTTTGACCACCTTCATCCGATAGGGAAGCTGATCGTTAATATTCGGAAATTTCAGCAGAATGCTGGAATCATGGAATACAGAAGTCTGAAAGATCTTTTCCTCATTCCGGTGCAGCGAAACCTTGGTCGATGTCGACCCGGGATTGATGCACAGAATCTTGTACTGTTTCATGTTCCTTGGATTTCCCTTCAATAACTTACAGATCTGATTTTAGCACAATTGCCGCATGGTATGGTATGATTAAAAAATCCGATACATGCCTGAGGTGTGTGAATTTATGTCATCGTATCTCTATCTCATTCTGCAGACACTTATGTTCAGCTTTGGCGGCATCGCCATCAAGCTCACCGGAAGTTTTCTCTCTCCGTTTGCAACATCGTTCTGTCGTTTTGCGCTCGGAAGCCTGATTCTGCTTGTGATCCAGCTTTTCCGCCGAAAATCCGTCAGACCGGCTTTCAGTATGCTTGTCATTCTGGGAGGAATCTTCAAGGCGGTTCACTACATGGCAGAAAACTACGGCGTCATGTCGGGCTATTCGTATGGAACGGTTCTTGTACTGCCGGCTCAGACCATAACGGTTCTGATTGTCTCCACACTTATGAAAGAGGACAAGATGACATTCCGCAAACTCATCGGTACTCTTCTGACGATCGTCGGCGTTGTCACGGTATCCTGGAACGGCGCGAGCGCCTCTGCATTCCTGAGCGGTCAGGGCCGTCTTCTGCTGATCTTAAGTCTCGGCGGCGTCGGTGCCGGACTGTTCAATGTCGTCCAGAAGAAACTGGTGCAGCAGCTGGACCCGCTCAAGGCAACATTTTCCATGTTCCTTATCGGCGCTATCGTGTGTCTTCCGTTTATTCCGGCCGGCGGAAAGGTTGTCACAGGAACGTTCACACCCGTATCGCTCCTGGGCATCCTGTATCTCGGCATGACTACTTCCATCGGTTTCCTGCTGCAGGCTCTGTCCCTGAAAAATGTCTCGGCTCTCATCGTCACGATCATTCAGAGTTCGATGTCAATTCTCGCCATTCTCTGGTCAGCCATCCTCTTCCACGAACCGGTGACTGGCTGGGTAGTGGGAGGAACTCTCACATTTGTCATCGGAATTCTCATCGTCAATATCAGAAAGGCTTAAAAAGCATGATTCACATTGTATTATATGAGCCTGAGATTCCGTACAACACCGGCAACATCGGACGCACGTGCGTCGCGGCCGGAGCGAGTCTGCATCTGATAAAGCCGCTCGGTTTTTTCATCAATGACAAATACATCCGCCGCGCCGGGCTCGACTACTGGCCGCGGCTCGATCTTCACATCTGTGAGGATTTCGCGCAGCTGCAGAGTGAAGCGGGCGGCAGGCGGATCTGGCTCGCCACCACGAAAGCGCATCAGGTCTACACAGATGTCCGCTTCGGACCGGACGATTACATCATGTTCGGGCCCGAGAGCCGGGGAATCCCGGAAGAAATTCTCGTGAACCATGAAGAGGACTGCATCCGGATTCCGATGATGGAAGGCGAGCGGTCTTTGAATCTGTGCAATTCCGCGGCAATTGTTCTCTATGAGGCGCTGCGGCAGAACGGATTTAAGGGAATGCAGGAGAACGGGCAGCTCCACAGGCTGCACTGGAGGGATGAGACATGACGGTTCAGGAAAAAGCTCTCGAAACGATAAAACGTCTGAAGAAACAATACCCTGCCACGCAGTGTACGCTTGACTTTAACAGTGCCTGGCAGCTGCTCATTTCCGTGCGGCTATCCGCGCAGTGCACGGACAAGCGCGTCAACATCGTCATGCAGGATTTTCTGAAGAGATTTCCGAGTGTGGCATCCGTGGCGGCAGCCGATCCGTCTGAAATCGAGGAAATCATCCGGCCGTGCGGCCTCGGGCACAGCAAAGCGCGCGACATCAGCGCATGCATGAAGGTTCTGCACGAACAGTATGGCGACCAGGTTCCGGATGACTTTGACGCGCTGCTGAAGCTCCCGGGCGTCGGACGGAAAAGCGCAAACCTGATCATGGGCGATGTATTCGGGAAACCGGCCATCGTGACGGACACGCACTGTATCCGCCTCTGCAACCGGATCGGTCTCGTGGACAATATAAAAGAACCCGTCAAAGTAGAACGGGCTCTCTGGAAGATTATTCCGCCGGAGGAAGGAAATGATTTCTGCCACCGGCTTGTCGATCACGGCCGCGCTGTCTGCACCGCCAGAAATCCGCAGTGTAAAAAATGCTGCCTGAACGACATCTGCGATTACGCTAATGCCGCCCAGGCAGTGAACAGGTAAACTGTCCCAAAAGGAGGAACCGGGGGGATCCCGGTTTATCCCGATGGTCAGATGTCAAGCAGATCGCTGTATACCGCGAGTGCTCCGTCGGTCTCGTGCGCAAGAACCTTCTTCGCGAGGATCTTGCCCAGCTGAACGCCTTCCTGATCGAAGCTGTTCAGATTCCAGCAGAATCCCTGGAACATAACCTTGTTCTCGTAGTGCGCGAGGAGAGCGCCGAGTGTTCTCGGGTTGACCTGATCGCCGATGATGATACTCGACGGACGGCCGCCCTCGAAATTCTTGTTGAGATTCTCATTTGATCTTCCGCAGGCAAACGCGACGATCTGGGCCGCAACGTTTGCGCACAGCTTCTGCTGGCTGGTGCTGCCCTGAATTGTGTCGTCCATTCCGCACTGATTCTTTCTGAATCCGATGAACTGCAGCGGAATAATGTTTCTGCCCTGATGAAGCAGCTGATAGAACGAATGCTGTCCATTTGTGCCCGGCTCGCCGAAAATGACCGGTCCGGTCGGATATGAAACCGGCTCGCCGAAACGGTTGACGCTCTTGCCGTTGCTCTCCATGTCGAGCTGCTGCAGATGCGCCGGGAAACGCGAAAGCGCCTGCGAATAAGGCAGAATTGCCGTGCTCTCGTATCCCAGGAAATTTCTCTCGTAGACGCCGATCAGCGCGTCAAGCATATCCGGATTCTTCATCGGATCGCTCTCAGCCGCCAGTTTGTCTTCATTTGCCGCACCCTCGAGGAACTGTGCGAATACTTCCGGACCGAACGCCAGAGAAAGTACAGCGCCGCCGACAGCCGACGTCGAAGAATACCGGCCGCCGATATAGTCATCCATGAAGAACGCCGCAAGATAGCCCTCATTCTTTGCGAGCGGGCTCGTCTCACTTGTCACGGCGATCATGTGTTTCGCCGGATCAAGGCCTTCCTTTACAAGAGCGTTCTTGACAAATGTCTCATTTGTCAGGGTCTCGAGTGTCGTGCCTGACTTCGATACCAGAATGAAGATCGCGTGCGCAACGTCGGTCGAATTGAGAACCTGCGCGGCGTCATCCGGGTCTACGTTGCTGATGAACTTAGCCGTCATGGCAAGCTTTCCGTTTGCCTTCGCCCAGTTCTCAAGTGCCAGATACATGGCTCTCGGGCCGAGATCGCTGCCGCCGATTCCGATCTGAACGACGGTCGTGAACTTTTCGCCTTTTTCATTGACGATCTCGCCGGCATGTACCTTGTTTGCGAAATCCGCGATTCTCTCCTGCTGTTTTACGTAGAAAGCTCTTTTGTCGACTCCGTCGGCAATGACCGGATTTCCGAGCTGTCCTCTTGTCAGGTGATGCAGCACCAGTCTCTTCTCACCGGTGTTGATCACGGCGCCGTTGTAGAGCTCCCTGAATTTTTCCGCAAGCTGCGCCTCATTCGCAAGATTTACGAGCTTCTCGAGAATTCTGCTGTCGACAGCCTTGGCCGCGTAGTTGTAGTCAAGCCCCTCAGCCATCGGAACATGATACTTTCTGACACGCTCAGCGCCGTTCGCCCCGCTCATAACGGCTTTCAGATCGACCCTCGCTTCATCTCTCAGGTCTCTCGCCGCGGCAAGTTTATCAAAGTTTTTCCACTCTGCCACTGTGAACTTCCTTTCCCATTCAATTTTGAATGTACATCTTCAAATATATTGATATTATATCACACAAACTTCGGACCCGGGCCCTGTTTGACGGGAAATGTGGTTGCAGGACATTTTTCATGGAGCTAGCATAACAAGGTAACTGTCAATCTGGCATAGTCCGGATTTCCGCGGCTGCGGACGTCCCGGATTCTGCCCGGCCTGTTGGGGGCACCACCTCAGGTCTGATTCAGCTCATGAAAGGAGCAGGTACTATGGAACGTAACTACACTACACAGATGGACGCCGCGCGAAAAGGCATCATCACACCGGAAATGAAGACGGTCGCGGAAAAAGAGCGCCGCACACCGGAAGAAATCCGCGGCTGGGTCGCGGAAGGCAGAGCCGTCATTCCGGCGAACCGCCTTCACACTTGCATTGATCCGAACGGCGTCGGCTCAATGCTCAAGACCAAGATCAACGTCAACCTTGGCGTCTCTCGCGACTGCAAGGATTACGACGTCGAGATGAAAAAAGTCATGGATGCCGTGAATACCGGCGCTGAGGCCATCATGGACCTCTCAAGCCACGGCAACACGCAGCCTTTCCGTCAGAAACTCACGCATGAATGCCCGGCCATGATCGGCACGGTGCCTGTATATGACGCTGTCATTCATTATCAGCGGGATCTCAACACTCTGTCCGCGAAAGATTTTATCGACGTCGTGCGGCTTCACGCACAGGACGGCGTCGATTTTGTCACTCTTCACTGCGGAATCACCAAAAAGACAATTGAACAGATCAAAAACGGCGGGCGGAAAATGAATATCGTCAGCCGCGGCGGTTCCCTCATCTTCGCGTGGATGAGCATGACCGGCGAAGAAAATCCGTTCTATGAATATTTCGATGAAATCCTGGATATCTGCCGCGAGTACGACGTCACGATCTCGCTGGGCGACGCCTGCCGGCCGGGCTGCCTCGCTGACGCGACAGACGGCGTGCAGATCGAAGAACTTCTGCGCCTCGGCGAGCTGACACAGCGCGCGTGGGCAAAGGGCGTTCAGGTTATGATCGAGGGGCCGGGACACGTCCCGATGGATCAGATCGCGGCCAATATGAAACTGGAGCAGACGATCTGCAAAGGCGCACCGTTCTACGTTCTCGGACCGCTCGTGACGGACATCGCGCCGGGCTATGATCACATCACGGCTGCCATCGGAGGCGCCATCGCCGCCATGAACGGCGCCGCATTCCTCTGCTATGTCACTCCGGCCGAGCACCTCTCTCTCCCGAATGTAAACGATGTTCACGAAGGCATCATGGCGAGCAAAATCGCCGCGCACGCGGCTGACATAGCCAAGGGCATTCCGGGCGCAAGAGAACAGGACGACCGTATGGCCGCCGCGCGCCGCAAACTCGACTGGGACGCGCAGTACAAAGAAGCGCTCGACCCGAAGCGCGCGAAAGAAATACGGGACAGCCGGCTGCCCGAAGACGACCATTCCGACACCTGCAGTATGTGCGGCAAATTCTGCGCCGTGCGCAGCATGAACAAAGCGCTCGCGGGAGAAGTCATTGATATTCTGTAACTGCCGCGAGAAGCGTTAAATACAAAAGCAAAAAAGGCTGTTCATTAATGAACAGCCCTTTTTCTTTCATTCATTTATTTTCTTTATCACTTTTTCGCCATTGCGATCGTCCCGGTTCTCTGCGTCTCCAGAATTCCGAACGGCTTGCAGAGCATAATAAAGTCTTCCACCGATTCAGGATCTGACGCCATTTCGATGATCATGTATTTCGGAGAGACATGCATGATTTTGGCGCCCATGACAGAACAGAGTTCGATGAGAGCCGCGCGGTTCGTCGCCGAATACGAAACTTTGATCAGAAGCATCTCAAGCTCTACTGTCTTGGTCTCATCCAGGCGGCGCACTTTGATGACATCCACTTTCTTGTTCAGCTGTTTTTCGATCTGCGAGATCGTCCGCTCGTCTCCGGTTGAGACAATCGTCATGCTGGAAATGTCTTTTTTGTCCGTCGTCCCCACGGCGAGTGAATCGATGTTAAAGCCGCGGCGAGCGAACAGACCCGAAATCGCGGAAAGAACGCCGTCTTTATTTTCCACGAGTACTGAAAAAATTCCTCTCATACAGCGCCTCCTTTTATTTCGTCTTGTCCATGCTGTCGACGTCGCAGACCATCAGGGCCGCTTTCGGGCAGGCCAAGAATCTGTCGATCGCGTCCGGCAGAGCTTCATTGGAATCCACATGGAAGTATTCCATGTCATAGCTCTTTGCCAGACTGTCGTACTTCGGATAATCGTAGAGCGCAACGCCGGAATAGTGTCCCTGGTACACTTTCTCCTGATGTTCCCGGACCAGTCCGAGATAGCGGTTCTTGACGACGATGATCTTCATCGGAAGTTTGTTGACGGCTATTGTCGCGAGCTCGTACATCGACATCTGAAACGCCCCGTCACCGGCCACCGTCACGACCTGTTTGTCCGGAGCCGCAAGCTTCGCGCCGATCGAAGCGGGAATTGAATAGCCCATCGTACCCATGCCGCCGGTCGTGAGGAAACGGCCTTCTTTCATGATATAATTGTCCGCCGACCAGAGCTGGTTCTGACCGACGTCGGCGACATAAATGGCGTCGTCATCCATTTTTTCGGAAAGTGTGGTCACGAGCGTCATCGGGTTTACCAGCTTCTCGCTGAACACCCGGTGGTCGACGGTGCTGCGCTTCATATCTTCCAGGTCTTTGAGCCACTGCGTGGTCTCGACGTGAATATCCGCGTTCACAAGTTCCTGAAAAATGAGTTTTGCGTCGCCTACAAGAGGGATCGTTGGTCCCAGATTCTTGCCGATTTCGGCTGAATCGACGTCGATGTGAATGACCTTGAGGCGCTGTTCCAGATCGTCCGGCTTGGGAACCGCGCGGTCTGCGACGCGGGCGCCTACGATGATCAGAAGATCGGCGCTGCTCACTGCTCTGTTTGCATACGGCTTCCCGTTGTTGCCGAGCATGCCGAAATACATCGGATGTTTTTTCGGCATGACGCCGATACCCATCATCGTGCTGACGAGCGGAATCCGGAATTTCTCACAGAATGTGCGGATTTCCTGCTCCGCATTTCCCAGGATGACGCCGCCGCCCGCACAGATCAGCGGCTTCCTGGACTTGTTGATCGTATCGATCACCTTGTCCATCTGCGATTTGTTGCCTTTGGAAGTCGGCTTGTACCCGCGGATATCTACGGATTCCGGATACTTAAACGGCTTTACGAGTTTATCTGACTGAACGTCACAGGGAATGTCGATGAGGACCGGTCCCTTGCGCCCGGTGTTGGCGATGTAAAATGCCTCTTTGAATACCCTCGGAATGTCGTCGGCGTCTTTCACCAGATAACTGTACTTGACAAAGCTGGATGTCGCGCCGCGCATATCCGCTTCCTGAAAGACGTCTCGCCCGAGCAGCTGGCTGTTCACCTGCCCGGTTATTGCGATGACCGGAATGCTGTCCGCGTAAGCTGTGGCCAGAGCGGTAATCAGATTGGTCGCTCCGGGACCCGATGACGTGACACACACGCCCGGTCTTCTTGAAATTCTCGCATAGCCGCTCGCCGCGTGTCCGGCCGCCTGCTCCTGCCTCACAAGAATATGCTGAATGCTGTCCTGATTATAAAGTGCCTCATAAAACGGTGCGATGGCGACGCCCGGAATCCCGAAAATCGTTGTCACGCCCTCTTCCTGAAGACATCTCACCATGGCTTCTGCGCCGTTCATAACATGTCCTCCCTTCGTACCCTTGTTTAGTATGATACTTCAAGACGCACGGCAAATACAAGCTGAAGACGCAAAAAGCCCGGAGTCCTTACAACTCCGGGCCATTTGTTTTCAGCTTCCCGTCTGATCAGCCGTTTTTGTGGCAGGCCTGAATGGCATCTACAAGTGCCTTCCTCAGATCGCTTCCTTCCGGCGCCTTGGCAAGATACTCCTGCAGGAAGGTCACAGCATGTTCTGAGCCAACCTTCTGCAGGCTGTTGCAGCATTCGATCTTGACATCGTCATCGCCCGCATCCATGAGACGGAAAATCAGGTCGATACAGCTGTTGTCGGAAGAACCGGCGCAAGCTTTTGCAAGCTTCAGCTGAGTCTCTTTGTCTTCATGGATATACTTGTCCAGATCAGTGAACTTGTGTTTTGCCACCAGCTTGGCCATCTTCTCGGCCGGATCCTTACTACCGAATAATCCCATAACCATTCCTTCTTTCGGATAAAATATTATTGTTTATATACTAGCATTATCAGAAAGCATTTTCATCCCCACTACTGAACATTGTTCACAAATTTTATAAACTTTTTAAAACTTTCCCGTCCTTCGGCTGTATCTTTATAAACGCCGGCGTCTTCAAGCACCTTTGAAAATACAATTCCGATTTCTTCGCGCAGAATTTCTCTGAGCTTCTCTCTGGCCCCGTCGGCAAACGGAGCGTTATCCGGGGCAAATTCCGGGTGTCTGCCGATGATATCGTCCACCCATTTGCCATGAGACGCGATCTTCGGATTGTCAGCGACACGGCCGCCGGAAAGAATCGTGTCCATGACCAGCGACATTTCGCCTTTGAGTCTTGCCGGAAGGACGGCAAGTCCCATAACCTCGATCAGCCCGATATTCTCCTTCTTGATGTGGTGCAGCTCCTGATGCGGGTGGAAAATTCCGAGCGGATACTCTTCCGTCGTCCGGTTGTTGCGCAGAACAAGATCCAGCTCATATTCCTCACCTCTGCGGCGGGCGATCGGTGTGATCGTGTTGTGCGGCGTCTTTTGTCCATCTTCCACAGTGTACGCGAGAATTTCGGCCGCCTCGTCCGAATATCCGCGCCACGAAAGAAGAATCTTGTCCGCAAGAGCCGTGATTCTCTCAGGATCTTTACCGTCCAGGCGGATCACGGACATCGGCCAGTTCACGATTCCGGCGCTGACGTCTTCAAAGCCCTCAAACGTCAGCTGCTCTCGCAGTCCGGCCTTTGCCATGGCAAATGTGTACCGTCCGCCCTGAAAATGCTCATGCGTCAGAATCGAGCCGCCCACGATCGGGAGATCCGCGTTTGATCCGATGGTATAGTGCGGAAATTTTGTCACAAACTCGAACAGCCTGACAAATGTCATCCGGTCGATCTTCATCGGCGTGTGATTCCGGGACAATACGATGCAGTGCTCGTTGTAATACACATACGGGCTGTACTGCATAAACCACTCTTCGCCGCCCAGCGTCAGCGGAATCAGGCGGATGGTCTGCCTTGCCGGGTGATCGAGGCGGCCGGCGTATCCCTCATTTTCCGGGCATAGCAGGCACTTCGGATAACTCGCGCTTTTTCTCTTCAGAGCCGCCGCAATCGCCTTCGGGTCTTTTTCCGGTTTGGAAAGATTGATTGTGATATCCAGATCGCCGTATTTTGTCGCCGTCTGCCATTTGAGGTCCTTCTTCACACGGTACGTGCGGATGTAATCGCTGTCGCGCGAAAGCCTGTAGAAATAGTCGGTTGCGGCCTCCGGGCTCTCTTTGTACTTTTCCCGGAAGTTTTCTGTCACAAGAGACGGCCGCGGAGTCAGACAGCTCATCAGCCGTGTGTCAAACAGATCACGGCTCGCAGTTCCCTCCTGGCACACACCGCGCGTCACCGCGTCGTCAAGCAGTCCTTTTAATATCTCTTCCAGATCCGACGTATCCTCCGCCGGTCTGATGTCAAATGCCGTAAATGCCGGCGACGGCTCGCACTTGCACACGTCGAGCAGCCGATTGGCCGTATACATCGCGTCGTCTTTTTCGATCAGACCGGTTCCAAGGCCATAACTCACAAGACGCCTGATTCCTTCTTCTGTTTCAGTCATGATTAATTTGCTCTTTTCTTATAGATTCATCCATTTCTTCAGCTCACGCGGTGGGCGCCTTCCCCGACGGAAACCACGTAGATATCAGCCTTCCGGCCTGTCTTTTTTTCGTAAACTTCGTCGACCTTGCCGCGGTACGCATCAATCGCGTCATTGTCTATGATAGAGACCGTGCAGCCGCCGAATCCGCCGCCCGTGATGCGGGAACCGTAAACTCCCGGAATGCTCCACGCGATTTCAGCCAATACGTCGGTTTCCGGGCACGACGTCTCATAGTCATCGCGCAGTGAGACGTGAGACTCGTTCATCAGTTTTCCGAAACCTTTGATGTCATTGTTCTGAAGCAGTGAGACGGCGTCGATCGTTCTCTGGTTCTCATACACAGCATGCCTGGCGCGGCGGGTGAGCACCGGATCGCCGATGCAGTCTTTGATCTTTTCGAACTCTTCCGGGCTCAAGTCTCCCAGCGTCTTAATGTCCGCCTTTTTCTGCAGCCGGGCAAGCGCCTCGGCGCACTGCTGCCTGCGTTCGTTGTAAGCTGACGTCACGAGACTGTGCTTCACATTGCTGTTCGTGATCACGATCTGCGCGTTCTTCAGAACAAGCGGCACATATTCGTACTTCAGCACCGCCGTGTCAAGAAAAATGGCGTTGTCTTTCTTTCCCATCGCACTGGCGAACTGATCCATGATGCCGCTCGAAAGGCCGCAGAAATCATTTTCCGTCTTCTGCCCGAGAAGCGCCAGATCCACCATCGAAAAATCCAGACCGAACGTGTCGCGCACGGCGAGTCCTGTCAGCACTTCCAGCGCCGCCGACGAAGAGAGCCCGGAACCGGACGGAATATCGCCCAGTATCAGGAAATCAAAGCCGTCCGGGATTTCGACATTTTTCTGCCTCATGGCCCAGATAACGCCCTTCGGATAATTTGTCCAGGAAGCGGCTTTGGAGTACTTCAGATCGTCGAGCGAACTTTCGATCAGCCCCGCTTTTGGATAGTTCAGCGACAGGAAACGCAGTCTGCGGTCGCTGCGGCGGCGGATCATTCCGAAGATGCCGAGCGTCAGTGCGCACGGAAAGACATGTCCGCCGTTGTAATCCGTGTGCTCGCCGATCAGGTTCACACGCCCCGGCGCGAAATACAGGCCGTCCGGCTCCCCTCCAAAGTGTTTTACAAACTGTTCTCGCATTTCTTTTAAATCAACCATATCTTCACCCTCCCGGACAAATTTATAAAATTATTCCCAGCGCGATCAAAAGCTGCGCTGCCGTGTACGTCCCCATCACCAGAGCGCCGTCGTCGCGCCCTTTGAGCACACCGATATACAAAACCAGGTCAGAGATGACAAACAGAACAGACCCCGCAAACGACAGAGCGCCGAATGCCGGCCGGCTCATCATGTACAGGCATGCGGAAAAGCTCATAAACAGGATGGCCGACATATAGCAGACAACCGGGATTTTCAGATTCTTTGGCGACATCGGTATCAGTCTGGAAGCGACAATCACAAGAGCCGCCGCGTATATAATGGCGGTGATAACCACAGCCGCCGGCAGCTGAACCTGCGACCTTGTCAGGAACAAAGCCGCATACAGCAGATGTCCGACGAGAAACGACGCGAGGCCCCCGGCAAAGAACGTATCTCCTTTCTGGAGCAGCAGGACGTCGCCGAGCCACCCGCATATCAGGCCGAACGGAAGCAGAAAACTGTACTCGGATCCGTGCGCCTGCCGAAACAGCAGGCAGAAAAGGATCAAAACCGGCATCAGAAGAGGTTTGGCCCAGCGTTTTCCGCCCCTGGCCGCCGCGTACGAATCCCAGACAGACAGCGCGGCATACAAACCAAGAATACAGGCACTCAGAATTTCCATGCATTTATCCCCTTTCCGGCTGCCCGACCGGGCTCAGATCCGGCCCGGAATCATTCTGAAAACGCGAAAGATGCTCAAACGGCGTGATCAGACGGCCGCGGAACAGACCACACCCGTCATTCATCAGATGATTGTCAACCGCCTTGAACATGCAGACATCGACCTGGGAGAGATCGAGATCCTGCAGACTTTTGATTCTCTCATACGCCTCGTCAAAATACAAAGACTCACCCTGCGGAACCGACTCCCTCCGGCCGCGCTCAAATTCCTGCTTGAGTTCATACAGTTTGTGATTGGCCATGCCGATCTCCGCCTCATCGTCCATGTCTTTCGTGCGAAGCTGCATCTCAATGAAACTGCGCGCGCTGTTGTCGTAGAACGTTATATGAAGAGAACGATAGCCGTAGTCTTTTACATTTGTCACGTAATCGCGGAAATACGGCTTTACGAAATCATCTAGGAGAGGAGACTTTTCATCCTGCTCGATGCCGGTCAGCTGCGGCGTAAATCCCCGCTCTTCCAGAAATTCAGGCAAAACATTTGCGATCTCATACAGAATCCGGATTTCTCTCTTTCCCCGCTCTTCTTCCGAACTGACATGACATTTCGGAATTGCGAGTATGATCCGATACGCGATGATGTCATGAAAACGCTGAACCTGGGCGATCACATCCGAAACTTTGGGATATCCGCCGGTGCGCTTGTGATATTCACTGATATATTCCACCACATAGCCGTTGAACTTTTCTTCGATGCGGATCAGGGACTTGATTCTGCCTTTGAACGTAAAGGCAAGATACGGATATTTGGCGGCCATGTAGTAATAGAACTCACGGATTTTCTGGGACTGCGCCGTCAGGAATTCGTTGTGTTCAAGCAGTTCCAGCACTTCCAGAAGAAAGTTGCTGTGAACCATATCCAGATGATTGTGCGTCTGTCTGGCGCTTTCCTTCAGATCCCGCGAATAATTGCGCAGAATTTTCAGAACCGTGTCGCCGCTGTATAAATAATCATTGAGTTTTACCATGACGCTGCCCCTCCTGCCGGGAAGAAGCACAAAAGCGCACTCTTATCCCATACTTATTTTATACTAACGTAGGAAAATGCTTAAATCAATGACGCTTTTTTTACTATTTACCGCGGATTTTGAATTCAGCAAAGATCAGATCTTTG
>JBMNQX010000023.1:0-21151 GCA_050944355.1 Lachnospiraceae bacterium | reverse complement strand
AAAATCATGCTTCACACCCCAGTCCTGTAGAAATTTGATACTTGTTGTTGTACGAATATAGCTGAATCTGTCGTTTATTCCCGTATTTACGGGCTTTTTCTGTGGCGCGCAATATACATAATACCGGAGTGTTCATCCCGACCCCCAGTTCCAGTAGCAAAACGCGCTTGTTACTGTGGCGGCGGACGAAATCCTGATACCGGTTCTGCGCCGCATACCAGCCGTCATCCTGAACGAACGTATCGTCGCTGCGCAGATTCATCGTCATATCGCTGCCATCGTCCGGACATTTCGGAATCAGTTCAGACGGCACTCTCATTTTGAGCTGCCCGTCCGCCGGCACCTGAAATACTCCTTCCGCATCCCTGACAAATCCCTGCGCTTCCATCATTTTGTCGACGATTTCCTCGTTGTCATACGTTTTCCGTATCTTCGGATTCACGCTCTGCAGCAGACCATAATCCCCCTGCGTATAAAACAGTCTTTTCTTGTCAAACCCGGCCATCTGAAACTGATGATCGACGTTTGTCGTCAGGACAAAATAATCTTTGTCCTTCACCAGCGAAAGAAGTGTTTGATAAACATCAGATGGTGCTTTCACATAACGGTTGTAATAGATATGACGGCTCCACCATGCCCAGTATGTTTCCGGATCCGGGAACCGATAAAATCCGCCGGAATACATATCTCTGATTCCATACTTTTCCGCAAAGTCACCAAAATACTTTCTGAACCTCTCGCCGGAATACGTAAATCCTGCCGCTGTGGAAAGACCTGATCCCGCGCCGATCAGCACGGCGTCTGCCTTCTCGAGCCTGCTCTTGAGAATCTGTATCTGCCGGTCAGAATCACGCGTAATGCCGCCGGATATCCCGCCGAAAAAATTTGTCATGAACATCACTGCCTCCTGACTACCGCCCCGACCGGGCAGTCTGTAAAGCAATTGCCACAGTGCAGGCAATGCCGCTGATCAATCTGAAAAGGAATCGCGTCATGCAGGATGCAGTTCTGCGGGCAGACGGTCAGGCACTTCCCGCATCCGCTGCACGCCGCGGTAATGAAATACGGTTCATGAGTCCCAAAATCCTCTGCAGCTTCCGCGTCACCGATGGCAAATGATTCTCTTGTGATCGGCTTTGTCGAAAGATCAAAAAATTCTCCCCGCCCGGATGTCATCCTGAAAACCACAAGCGCCTCGCGCGACTGCTCCGTCGGGTAGATCTCAGCCATATAGGGATTTTTGTCAAAAATCTCCTGCAGCTTCTGCGTCCCGATGCACTCAACGATGCCGCGGATCGAAATGGCTTTTTTATTCATCGATGCGTGAGCGCGGTCCATACCTTCGCCGCCGCTCATTCCCGTCAGGGCGATGTACCTGCGCGCCGTCAGCTGCCGGCAGAATTCCTTGCCTTTGGCGGTGAGGAAGTAAAATGTGTGATCATCGGAAAGCATGATGTCAATCACCCTTGTGACGGGCCGGTTTTCATCATCCGTCGTGGCACAGACCACGGAATGAATCTCATTTTCCAGAATTGAAAGATATTGTTTTGCGTCGCCCATGTTTTTTCTCCTGTCATGTATCATGACATCCTGAACAGTCATGATCCGTTACTCTGTATTTGTAATATACATTATTACATCTATGCTGTCAACTATTTCATTACACCTTTTGTCAAAAACGTTCACTTATCTTTTTGCTTTAATTTTTTTACAGTCTGTCACGCAGGGACTTGAGAAGCGGCACTTCTGACTGTACTATATAAATATAAATATCTGTTTCATATCCGTAACAGCTGTACCGGCTGGCCATCGTACACATCAACGGCATGGCCGGCCCGGCATCTGTTCCATTGCACAGGAGGTACTGAATGAAAATCAAAGCAGCCGTTGTTTACGAAAAGAACGGGCCATACAAGATCGAGGAAGTCGATCTGGCTGACCCGAAAGAGAATGAGGTTCTGGTGAAAGTTGTGGCCTCCGGCATCTGCCACACCGACGATGTCGCGCGCACACAGCAGATTCCGGTTCCGCTGCCGGCCGTGCTGGGACACGAGGGATGCGGCATTGTCGAGAAAGTCGGCCCCGGCGTGACGGAATTCAAGCCTGGCGACCGCGTCGGCTTCTCGTACGCATACTGCGGACACTGCGACTGCTGCCGCCACGGCATGCCCTATGCGTGCGACGAGTTTAATGACATCAATTTCGGCGGCGTCATGCCGGATCACACGACAAGACTCTCAAAAGACGGAAAACCGATTTCCACCTTTTTCGGTCAGTCGTCTTTCGCGACACATGCCGTTGTCAATGTCAACAATGTCATCCGCGTGCCGTATGACGACATTGACCTGGCTCTTGTCGGACCGCTCGGATGCGGCATTCAGACCGGCGCGGGCACCGTTCTCAATTTCCTGAAACCTGCATTCGGCACTTCGATTGCCGTGTTCGGATGCGGAACCGTCGGCATGAGCGCGATCATGGCTGCCAAAATCGCGAACTGCGCGACGATCATCGCCGTCGGAGGCAACCCGAAATCGCTTGAACTCGCAAAAGAACTGGGCGCCACGGACACGATCAACCGGAAAACCTGTGAGGACATCCCGGCTGAAATCAAGAGAATTTCCGGCGGCGGTGTGGACTATTCCGTCGAGACTTCCGGCGTTGAAAACTTCATCCTGGCTGGAATCCGCTGCCTGCGCTTCAAGGGTGTCGAGGCGATCGTCGGAGTCGGCGGCGAAATCCACCTGAACATCTATGACGATCTGATGGCCGAGGCGAAGACCATGACCGGAGTGATCGAAGGCGACGCGGTTTCCAAGGAGTTCATCCCGAAACTGCTCACCTACTATCACAAGGGACTGTTCCCGTTCGACAAGCTCATACACTTCTACCGCTTCGAAGACATCAACGACGTCGTCGCCAACTCGAAGAAAGACGGCTGCATCAAGCCGGTGCTTCGAATGGATATGTGACACGAAACATACGGGGCCGCGCCAGGTTTAAAATCCAGTGTGCGGCCCTGTACATTTGTCATTAATATCAAAACTCTTTTCCGGCAGTTAACGTCTCATTTTTTTACTTTTTTGCATTTTCTGAGACGTTAACGGCCATTTTTATCTTGCCCCGCTCTTTGGCATTGAGGGACTTCACGAGGAGACTGTCAACGAGTCATTTTTCTTTCAAGCCAACTTTGAAGAGCGCAATTCCGTCCTCTGTGTAGTTGAGATACCGCCACTGAGACAGTGTATCAAAATCCTTTACTGCATTTTTTCACATATGCGGCATCTTTTCTTTCACGATCGGGAGCAGAAAGTCATATATCTGCTTCACTTTCGGATCCTGTATTTTTGTTTTTTCGTACAGGAGAAAATAACTCATTCTTTCGTCCGGGACAAGAGGAATCACAAAGAAATGCCGGGAAGCATTCTCGGGGAGGAGCGTGGAAGGGAGAAAGGCCGCGCCGCGTCCCTCGTCCAGATAATCCCTCGCGCTGAAATAGTCGTCCGCCTCATAGGTTCTGCAGTCCGAAAGACCGTTCTGCGCCAGAACTTTGTCCTGATAGTCGCGGATATACGTGCCTTTCTTCAAGAGAATAATCGGAACGGTCCGACAGTCCTGCAGCGTGGGATACTCGTGCTGGCGGTTGCGCAGATACGATTTCGGCACCAGAAACATGAGCACATCTTCGCCCACTTTCTCTCCGCCCAGAGAAGCCTTATTTATCATGGGCAGGGCAATCAGTCCCAGATCCGCAATTCCGTTGACCAGGTAGGCTTCGCCGATTTTTGATTTCGCCTCGATCAGATCAACCTGGATGTCCGGAAAGTGTTCCCGGATCAGAGGAACGATCTGAGCTTCCGTCAGATCTCGCTGTACGGGAACCACCGTCAGCGTGACAGTGGAATCGCTCTTTTTGAGTCCGCGTATCCGCTCCGTCGTCCCCTGGCAGATGTTGATCATTTTCCGCGCGAACTGCAGATACAAAGTTCCCTCGGGCGTCGGCGTCATCCGGTGGTTTTCATACCGGAAAATCGGAATATTCAAACACTTCTCTTCTTTCTTGATGCACTGACTCACCGCCGAAGGAGAAATATAGAAAAGATCGGCAGTGCGGCTGATGCTCCCCGTGTCTTCCACCGACAGCAGAATCTTATACTTCTGAATGTTCATAAAGGTGGAGCTTCTCCCTTCTCTGCTGGATTGTGTAATCGATGTACTGATGGATATAAAACGGCGTCTTCCATTCATTCATCAGCAGATGAATCAGGAACTCTTCCGCTTTCGTGAGCTGCGCGTTTTTCTTCAGGGCGATTCCCTGGTAAATGTAGATGCGCGGCGAGAGGGTGTACACGGACAAACCGTCTTCCGTCCGGAAGTATGCGTCGGGGAGCAGCGAGGCGCCGACACCGTTCCGGACCATGTCATACAGAAGAGCCGTGATATCAGAATGAAAAATGATCTGATCCGTGAGCCCCGCCTCCTGATATAACCGTCTGACTTCATTCGCATAGGGCAGATGCGGGCCGCCCGCCAGAATCGGTGTGCCGGCAAGCTTTTTCAAATCCAGCACAGGCCAGGGAGAATTCGTGGGGAGCGCGTCCATATCGTAGGAAAGCGAATGTCCCTTCGGGAGAAACAGCAGAAGTTCCTCGTCGTTTAATTTCAGAAAATCGATGTCCGGATCACTTGCAGAACTTGCGGTGGACTCCATCATGGCCAGCTGAATATCACCGGAAAGTATCTCGGAGCGCAGCTGATCAGGACTTCCGGCCGTATAATTCAATTCAATGTCCGGATATTTGTCACGAAAGGGGGAATATACACCGGCAAATGCGTGAATTCCCCGGTAATAGCTGCCGCCCAGCATTATCGTTTCCTTCGGGTGCTCTTTCAGTTCATGGAGTCCTTCCTGAAATGTCTGAAATTCTTTGAGACACTCTTTGCATCCGTCCAGATACACCAGTCCGGCTTCAGTAAAATAGATCCCCTCCGGATTCCGGATCACAAGTTTCTGACCGAGCCGCGACTCCAGCGCTGTCAGCCATTTCGAAAGGGCAGGCTGCGAAAGGCGGAGCTCCCTGGCGGCCGCGCTGAAAGACCCCGTGTGTTCCAAAGCAATCATATACTGCTGATCCCGCAAATATAACATGAATGCATCCTTTTCTCTTCTGCCTGTCTGGGGCGTTTTCACGATACTATAACTTTTACTTAAAGCTACATGATTTTTAAAATCTTGTCAAGCAAATTCAGAGGACCATATACTGAAATCAGATGAAGAAATCAAACGTGATTTCCGAAAGGAAACAAAAAAGTCAGATGATAAAAGTAGAAGTCAACTGCTCCTCGAAAATGTCGGACGAAATGATGGAACAAGTCCGCGGAATGGGTGTTGAATATCTCGCCGTCAATTTTCGGGATGAAGACGCGAATTATAAAAGTGTAAAAGAATTTCAGGACCGTGCAGGCAGACATGACTTGAAGATCGGGAATGCCGGAAACCCGGCACTTCAGAAGTGTACGTCCATTATTCTGGGGAAAACGGACCGGAACACCTGGATTCGGAAATACAATGAATTCACGAAAGTGTTAGGTCAGGCGGGCATCCCGATCAACTATCTCACCTGGCAGCCAAACGGCATTCTGCGCACCCGCGTCGGCGCCGGAAAATACAATCGCGGACAGAATTCGTTTATCTGCGACATGGACGAAATCAACAGCCGTCCGATACTAAACGGCAGGGAATACGGCGAGCAGGAAATCTGGGATAACTTCCGCTTTTTCATGGATCGGGCTCTCCCGGTCTGCGAGCAATCCGGGGTAAAACTTTCGCTTCATCCAAACGATCCTCCCGTGGCGAGCCTGGGAGGCGTTCACAGTCTGATCTACAACGCCGGGTGTTATGAAAAAGCGTTTGACCTCGTCGGAAACAGCCCGTATCTCACGATGAAGCTGTGCATCGGCTGCTGGCTGGAAAGCAGTTCGTTCGGAAATCTCAAAGAAGATATCAGGCGCTTCACACAGCAGCACAAAATCAGCATCGTTCATTTCCGGAACGTGAGCGGCCAGATGCCATACTTTGAGGAGACGCTCCTCGAAGACGGATATGCGGACATGTATGAAATCATGAAACAGCTGGTGGCCGCCGGATACGACGGGTTTCTCAATATCGATCACCCGTTCTTTCGTTCGGACGGAAAAGGCATGTCAGATATTTCGGCGGCTTACCTCACCGGTTATATGAAAGCACTGCTTAACGCAGCTGAAAAAGATTTGTCAGAAAGGAGCATGACATGAAAGTTGACTATCTGATCCGAAACGGCCGGGTCATCGATCCCGCGAACGGGACGGACGAAGTGAAAGACATCGCCGTTGTCGGGAGCCGGATCGTGGATCTCACGGAAGAGCCTGAGACGGACTGGCTGAACGGAGTGATCGACGCCAAAGGCTGCATCGTGACGCCGGGGCTGATCGATTTCCACGCGCATATGTTTCACGAGGGATCGTTCAACAGCGTCCGAGCCGATTTTCTTCCGGCGGACGGCGTCACTGCAGCGGTCGACGCAGGGACAGCCGGGACGGCCAATTATGAGTCGTTCTACAAGGACGTGGCGTCATCGGCCGCGATTCACGTCCGCAGCTATCTCTCACCCCATCCGCTGGGTCAGGCATCCATGGCGTACAAGCCGAGCTGGGATTACACGAAATACGACATGAAAAAGCTCGGGTGGCTTCTGGATCAATATTCCGGACAAATCCTGGGGCTCAAAATGGTCGATTCCAAAGGAATGGTCCCGGAAGAAAAGGCCAATGAATATCTGGACAAACTGATTGAGATCGCCGCGGCGCACGGCGTCGGCGTATGCGTGCACACGACCGATCCGCCGGTTCCCGTAAAGGAAATCGCGGGCCGTCTCCGGAAGGGAGACATCTACGCGCACTGCTATCAGGGAAAAGGGGACACGATCATCGGTGAGGATGGAAAAGTAAAGCCGGAAATCCGGGACGCGAGGGAACGCGGCGTGCTGTTTGACGCGGCCAACGGCTACGGAAACTTCGGAATGGAAGTCTGCCGGAAAGCGCTCGCCGACGGATTCCTCCCGGACATCATCAGCACGGACGCGACGATATTTTTCAGCCGGAAACCGTACTACATGAAGAATCTTCCCACGCTGATGTCAAAATACGCCGCGCTGGGAATGAATCTCACCGACATCGTCCGGGCGGTCACCATCGCACCGGCGAAAGCCATGGGACTTTCGAAACAGATCGGACATTTGTCACCGGGAGCGCAGGCGGACATTGCGATCCTGAAATGGAAAGAAAAGAGCATCACATTTAAGGACTGCCTCGGCGCCTCTGTCACGGGTTCTGGGATTCTTATTCCGCAGCTGACGATGCTCGGCGGTGAGATCGCTTACTGCCAGTCGGACTTCTATACCGAGTGCTGAAAATCCGATTCTTATAAATCACTTGTGTTTCCAATAAAAATTTCACAAAAGAAGGAGAAAGATCATGTCACAAGCGTATATCGTACTGATAATTATGGCGATCATGGCCGTCATGTTCCTGAGCAACAAGTTCAAGATGGGCGTCGTGGCCATGACTGCCTGCGTGCTGCTGGTCGTCACAGGCGTACTGACGCCCGCGGAAGCTTTCAGCGGATTTGCGAACAACACGGTAATCCTGGTTGCGCCGATGATGGTTCTCAGCATGGCTCTCATGAAGACGCATGCTGTAAAATCCATCCGCACGTTCCTCGGGAAGCAGAAAGGGAAGAAAGGACTTGTCCTCGTCTCCAGCTTCGCCCTTGCTTCTGCTCTGTTCGCCTCTTTCATGCCGCTGACAGCCGCTGTGCCGATTATCTACACATTTTTACAGGGACTTGACGACGAAAACGGAGACTACACGGCGTTCCGCCTGCTGCTGCCCATGACCGGCATCATGGAAATCTGGAAATGGTTTCTGCCCGTCTCGCAGGGCGCCTCAAACTTCGCGACCATCAACGCTTTTTATGAAGGCATTATTCCCGACGAACAGTATCAGCTGACCATCCTGGATCCTTTCAAAGTCATGGTCCTTCCGGTCATCGTCATCACTCTGTTCTGCATTTTCTGCTTCCGCCTGATGCCGAAAAAGAAAAATGAAGTTGAAATCGGTCTCGGCGAGATGACAAGTGATGATGTTGAAATCAGTAAATTTCAGGAAAATGTCATCTACGTCTGCTTCATCGGCACCATGCTCTGCATGCTTCTGAATCAGTGGACCGGAAGATTCATGTGGATCGCGCCGGCCATCAGCGTTCTCGTTCTGCTCTATCTGAGAATCATCACCGTCGAAGAAACCGTCAGAGGCCTGTGCTCGGATCTCACCTTCATGCTCGCCGGCGTTCTGACGATGGCGACCGCCATGGGTGTTTCCGGAGCCGGAGAGTTGATCGGCAGCTGGCTGATGAACATCATCGGAACGGATATGAGCTCTTTCATGATCATTCTGATCTTCACAACCGTGTCGGTCGTGATGACAACATTCATGGCAAATGCGGGATGCCAGGCCGTTCTGATTCCGGTCGCCGCGTCGATCGCGCTGACCGCGGGCTGGGACCCGAGAGGTCTTGCCATCGCCATTACATTCGGATGCAACCTCGCCATCGCGTTCCCGTCCGGATCCGGTGAAGGCGCAGTGATGTACTCGATTGCCGGATACAGCCCTGTCCGCTGCCTGAGATTCACGCTGCCGTACATCATCATCGCCATCTTCGTTCTTTCCCTCAGCACAAATTACTTCTTCCCCGTATACTGATCTGTACTTTTCAAAGATCAACAAACCGGGAAGCATACGCATTCACTGAAATGACGAGGAGAGAAAAACATGGAAGCTGCACTTCAGACCATGTGCATCGAAGAAGAAATCGAGAAAAACGGCATTTATCAGGCCTTACAAAAGACAAAGGAAATCGGATACCGTTTCATTGAAATTTCCGGTCACCTGGATCTCACAGATAAATTTTTAACCGATCTGAAAAAAGCGAGCCAGGAGCTGGATGTGCGTGTCTGCGCCGTGAGCTGCACGTACGGCGGCCCCTTTGCCGAGCCGGTTCGTTTTGCGGGAAAGAGGGCGCTTTCCCTGACCGGAAATTATGATGAGGCCGTCCAGACTCTGAAAAGTCTGGGGTGTGACACCCTCCGTTTTGCCGGACTCCCGACCGGAGAGATAGAGACGGAGGAAGACCTTTACCGGTACTGCAGAGTGACACAAGGATACGCCGAGCGCCTGAAAGCAGACGGTATCCGGCTCTGCGCTCACAACCACGTCGGAGAATTCGCGAAGATCAACGGGCACACGCTGTTCGAGAGGACACTGGAATGGGCGCCGGATCTGAATTACGAAATGGACATATTCGGAGTTCAGATGAGCGGGATGAGTCCGATTGACTTTCTCGCGATGGCAAAGGGCAGAGTCCCACTGATTCATTTCTCGGACATCGCCGTCAAAAGGAGCAAGGACGTGCTTTTCAGCGATAAGATGCTCGAGCGGGTTCCCATGGGATCGGGAAATTTCAACCTGAGAGCGATTTTCGACGCGGCTTCTGCGGCCGGTGTCGAGTACATGGTCATGGAAGCTGTCAGGTCGGAAGGCAGTTCGGGATTCGCCGCCATGAAATCGGCAAAAGAGACATTCGACCGTTACATATAACGTGATCATTCCATAGTATCAGCGCAGTAAGGAGGCCGCAAAACGGCCTCCTTATTTTTTTCTGGTGTCTAAATTAAAAATGCCGGGGCCAGTCTCTCTGGACTGCCCCGGCGATACCATTATGTCTTCGACTTCTTTATTCCCTGTAATACTCTGTTCAACTGTTTGACCTGCTCTTCATTTATCGTATCTCCGACCTGTTTGAGCATACTGTCAAGGCGCATCCCGGCCATCATTTTCTGCAGATTTGCGTTTCCGCTGGTGGCCTTGGCCACGTCCCCGCGGCTCGCCGACGCCTTCGCCATCAGCCTGCCGACAACCGCGCCGGCCTCAGGGTCCGCCATCAGTTCGCCCAGTTTATCGTGAATGGAAAAATAACCCGGCTTCTGTTCGTCCTTGTCAAACCAGTTCATCACCTCTGAGCGCTGCTTAAAGGAATAGTCCGGATTCGGCTTTTCGACTTTCCTTATTTTGATGAGATCTGACACTTCGCCCGACTTTGCCTCGACGATGTGTTCGCCGCTTATCGGAACCTGAAAAATGAATACTTCGTGCCCCTTTTTGCTTTCCAGGCATTTGCCATCCAGATACAGCGACACCTCGTCCTGATTGGAGTACACCTTTACTTCTGTCTTTTCCTCAGGTCTGTCGACGTATCTTCTTCCGCAGATATGAACGAACGGAGAGGTCTTGTTCCAGGCGGCTTTGTAAGCGTAGAAAGCGTCTTTCTTTGTCTCGCGGTCAAATGTCACAAGGCCTTTCTGGTTCTCGCCGTGCTTGCCGCCCTCGTCGCGGCCGTCCGCCGCAAAATCGCACAGATTCCAGACAAAAGATCCCCAGATCCACGGTCTCTCCTCTAAGAGTTTGATCATATGCTCGTGGTAGACGCACTGATAGCTCTCGGTATAATCGCCCTTCTCAGGTCTGTCGGACTGATACGCCACATTCGCGTCGGCTCCGTATTCCGTGAAGCCGATCGGCTTGTCAGGATACTTCCTGTGGAACTCGTCAAAGAACTCGTCGTTCTGTTCCAGCTCGCCGAGGTACCAGCCGAAGTACAGATTGTACCCGTTGACATCCGGTATATCCAGAATCGGGCTTTCCGTCTCAAGCATAAACACATTGGCGATCCCGGTCTCTCGGGTCGGATCCATCGTATGGCACAGGTCGTTTAATTCTCTGTGATTTTCGAGCAGATCCTCTGTGACCGGACTGGCGGCTGTGATCTCGTTTGACAGCCCCCAGAGCGCAATGCAGGGGTGGTTGTAGGTCTGCGCGATGAGTTCCCGCATCTGAGACAGCGTATTCGCCTTTCCGTTTTTCATATACTGCGTGATAAATGGAATTTCGGCCCACACGACAATGCCGTTTTCATCGCAGAGATCATAGAAGCTCTGATCGTGCTGATAGTGAGCGAGACGAACGGCGTTAGCCCCGATTTCCTTCACGAGATCCATGTTCTCTTTGTGCTGATCGTAACTCAGCGCGTTGCCGACGCCTTTCCAGTCCTGGTGAATCGAAACGCCTCGAAGAGGATAGCTTCTCCCGTTCAGGAAAAAGCCTTTCGCGGGATCGATCTCAAATTTCCGGCATCCGAACTTCGTGCTGACCGCATCTCCGCTCTCAAGTACTGCCGTCACAGAGTACAGATACGGATCGGCCTGTCCGTCCCAGAGATGTACATTTTCGATGGAAAATACGGTCTTCGCGTGTCCGTCTTTTGAAGGAACTGTCCGCTTCTCATCTCCCAGGATATACGTGACCTGATCGCTGTTCTGCCAGGTCTCGACCGTCACCTCCGCCGTTTTCGTCCCGAGATCGACGATCGGTGTGACTTTGATTCCGTCGGAGCCGAAATAGTCAAGATCAAAATGAACGGCAGGCACCGTCACGAGATTCACGCCGCGGTACAGTCCCCCATAAAATGTGAAATCAGCCTTCTGCGGATACACGGTGTCATTCTCACTGTTGTCCACTTCTATTCTCAGGACATTCTCATCTTCAAGAAGTTCTGTGATGTCGACCCGGAATGTCGAGAATCCGCCGGCATGCCTTGTGACTTCCCGGCCATTTACCGTCACGACTGCCGTCATCGCGGCCGCCGGAATTTCCAGATAAACCACATCGCCCTGAGGCCTCTTGAAACATTTTTCATAGATGCAGGTGCCGCGGAAATAATCGTTGCCGCCGTCCTGCCCGTCCGCCGCGTTCCAGGTGTGCGGCAGATCTATGATCACCGGTGCGTTTCCCGGCTTTGTGAATTTCCACTCCTTGTTCAAAGATATAATGTTGCGCATGTTCCCTTCTTTCTGTCCTTTTTCACTTGATAAAGACGCAAGTTCGTCCACCGGTGATTCCATTTTTATTGAACGCGTCCACGCGGACATACACAGACTCACCTTTGGTCAGCATACCGATGGTTTTTGTAATTTCCTTCCCGTCCGGCGTCAGGTTCGTGTCCCCCATTAAAGTCCAGCTGTGATAGAGTCTGTCCGGTGCGAATCCCCAGAGAACATTGTATCCTGTCGTATCCGGCTGCACCTGAATTCGGACATTCATCGCAAAGTCAGACGTGCGCACGGCAGAAAACTCCGGCGCTTTCGGCTTCTCTCCCCTGCCCTTTCCGAAGACGCGGAGGCCGGAAATGCAGGGCCTTACGCCGTAAGGAACCTCGAATATTGTCAACTTCAGAAAGCGGGCAGAAATTCCATCCTCATAGACGAAAAAGTCATGGGGCAGATTTGTATTGGCATTTTTCCTGTCGGCGATTACGGCGTAGTGTTTGCCGTCACTGGAAGCTTCCAGAATCCAGCGGGTTTTCAGATTCTCTCCGGGATCAATAAACCGCTCTCCCTGTACTCCCTGCAAAGCGCCGGGAATCGAAACGTTCAGAAGATCGCTGTCATCGTCCGCAAAATTGATCTGCACGGCGTGTACATCCTGCACCTCTCCGAGATCCATGAGAAGCCACTGACCCGGCTCGCCCGATCCTGCCTGCCACCAGGTCTTTGCGTTTTCGTCTGCCGCCCGTTCCGGTCCTTTTCCCTCTGAAGAAGAGGAAGCGCTCATCTTTGCGCGATAGCTCAAGAGATACCATTCGGGTTCCTTCCAGGGATCATCCTTGGCCCCTGTCACTTCCATGGGCCAGTCGCCGAATCTCTGATTGCAGAACAGATTTCCGTCGCTGTCAAATCCGGCCGGCCAAAGCCCGACTCTTCTCTCAAAACTGTGATTCTGACTGATCTGCATGGTAGCAGTGTGCCAGAAGTTTCCCGCCGCATCCTCAAGCGTTGATCCGTGGCCCGCGCCGGGCATGAATCCGCCCGGATGCACGGAGTAGGGATTGTTTTTCGCCGGATGGAAGGGGCCCAGCGGGCTGTCCGACTCATAGACACCGTCCGCATAGACGTTGTACTGTGTGCCCGTGCAGGCATACTGCAGGTAGTACCGGCCGCCATGCTTTGTCATCCAGGCGCCTTCAATGTACGGTCTTCCGCTCAAAAAGCTGCGAAGAGGCACCATCTGACCGGCCGGCACGTCAGAGGGAGATATACCCCTCTCGGATAAAAATTTTCTGACCGCCGCTGTAATTTCTTCTTCCGTTCTGGGCGCAATCGTGTTGTCCTCACCGTTTCTTTCATATCCGAATTTTTCAGGATGTCCTTCGATGAGTGTTTTCCTTTCTGTGAGAGGCCTCAGTGTTTCGGGGTCAAGCTCCACGCCCCAGATCGGCGTCGTAGCGCTGCATCCCCAATAGAAATAGAGGCGCCCGTCATCATCGAGAAAGCTGTCCGGGTCCCAGAAGTCAAATGTCCCTTCTACTCTCTCATACGGTCCATTGACAATGTCCTTCGTGCGGTAATAATCACAGACGGTTCCGCGCCTCGAGGCGCAGAAGATCACTTCATCACCGACAACTCGCACATCCGGCGCATAATCATACAGTGGCAGTGTATCCGGGAGGCGTTTCGCCTCCCAGTGGGTCAGGTCCCCGGAGACCCATACGGAAAGAGTCATGGAAGCGAACAAATAATATTTTCCCCTGAAACGGATGAGAGACGGGTCTGCTGCCTCCCTTGAAACGGTAAGTTTCCCTACTCCGCGTTCTTTTATAAACTGATACCGATAATCTACGTTAAGAGGATTGCAATAATATTCAGCCATGTTTTTACTCCTTTGCGTTCCCAGGTGTAATGCGCTTCAGACGTCAGCTTTTTTCCATCATCCGACGCCTGAATTTAATATCAGTCTCAAAACTCTGGCCGCGCTCTTGCGCACAGTCTCCGGTTTCATTCTGCCGTCGTGAATCGCATCCAGAACCCGCTTCCGGTCAAAATCCCCGCCCGGCATAATCAGATCATTGCCGGCCGGCGCGCACTCTTCCGGGTCTGCCGCCTTTTCGTTGCAGCTTCCCCAGTCCGTCATGACAATGCCGTCATATCCCCATTCGCATCTCAGAATGTCTGTGAGCAAGTCATGCCGGTTGGCCGTATAGACGCCGTTTATCTTGTTGTAACTGCTCATCATCGCGTGAGGATGAGCCTCTTTCACCGCGACCTCAAAGCCCTTAAGATAAATTTCCCGCAAAGCCCTTTCGCTCACGTTCGCGTTGATGCCGTTGCGGTTATCTTCGCTGTTGTTGCAGGCAAAGTGCTTCAGACAGACGCTCACGCCTGAATGATTTTCCACCCCTCTGGCAAGCTGTCCAGCCATGGTCCCTGAAAGAAGCGGGTCCTCGCTGTAGTACTCAAAGTTTCTCCCACCCAGCGGATTCCTGTGAATATTCATGCCGGGAGCCAGCCACACCGAAATGCCGAACTCTTCCATCTCGCTGCCAACCGCATCGCCGATTTCTTCGAGAAGCTCCGCGTTCCAGCTCTGTGCCAGAAGGGATTCCACCGGCCATGCCGTCGCATAGCGATACGCAATCGGCCCGGGGATCTTGGCCAGCATACCTGCCGCCATTTTCCGCAAAGCGCCCCAGTTGTAGCGTTCCGGAATTTTAGCCGCCATCGTGCTGCCGTCCGGCAGTACATGCACCTGATTCACAATATTCAGCCCCGCCGGACCGTCCGACATCACAACATTTGTCAGGCCCTTGTCGAGCAGAGCAGTGGCAGTTTTCCCCGCGGCCCCGGGAATATCAAATGTCCCCTTCGGAGGCCGCTGTAAAGCGCCGCCTTGCAGAAGCCACGCCTGTTCTTCAGGCGTCAGACCGTCCAGAAATTTCTTCTCTTCATCGGTTTCCGTAAATTCAGGCTCCGCGTAATCGACTGTCCTCGTGACAAATGCATCTGCTTCTATGGAAATCACCGGAACACCTTCCGGAAGTGCCCATTCCCGGCTGCTTTCCGGTTTGAAACTTCCCAGATCCGCCACAGGCGTGCAGCAGTTCCTGTCTTTCTCGGTGATGACCGGTTTCGTCAGGCGAATGCCGGCGGCAACATCCGTTTCTCTTGAACTGCTGCCGACGCGCACCGCGTACAGCCCGGCATCCAGCATCCAGCAGGCCGAACTCTCGCTGTAATACGCTGTATCACTCAAGTCAAAAGACAGATCCACGATCTCAGATTCATTCGGCCTCAATTCTTTTGTCTTCCTGAAAGAAACTAATTTCTGATATTCCCTGCTGACATCGCCTTCGGGCGCCGAGAGATAAACCTGAACGACTTCTTTTCCGGCCGCCGATCCCGTATTGGTAACCTTCACCTGAAGATCGATCTTCGATCCCGCATTTCCCACTTTCACAGTTTCCAGTTTAAAAGTGGTATAGCTCAGCCCGTAGCCGAATGGATAGCGGACGTCTTTTCCGAAAGAATCATAGTATCGATAGCCGACGTAGATTCCCTCTTTGTAATACTCGTCTTTCACGTTGCCGTTCAGATAGCTGAATTCGCCGCCAAAAGGAATATCCTCATATTTCATGGGGATCGTATCCGCCAGTTTACCTGAGAAGTTTTCTTTCCCGCTCAGGACATCCGCAAGGGCATTTCCGCCCTCTTCACCGCCCTGAACAAAAAGCACCACGGCATTGATGCCCGGGATTTCATCTAAGAAACCAAAATCGATCAGACCGCCCACATTGATCACCAGGATCGTGTGCGCATACGCTTCCGCCACGATTTTCAGATTTTCTTTTTCGACATCCGTGATATAGTAGTCGCCTTTTTCAAGTCTGCGGTCATTGCCCTCGCCGGCCTGACGCATAAGGACATAGACGGCCGTGTCCGTATCACTTGCCTGAATATCCTCCTGCGTGATCGTTCTTCCGCTCGGATACCGATAGACAAAACTGTGAGCCAGCGGAATGATTTCCCTGGGATCTGTCATTCCGGCGATCTTGCTCTCCACCATCTGGCGGAAGTCCTCATACGTGCGGTCGTATTCCGCATCATAATCATCCAGCCATTTCTCACTGGTGATCTCATAACCGGCATTTTTTAAGCCGTCCTCGATGTTTACACTGTACCGCTCCTCGACGCTCCCGCTGCCGAGACCGCCTTTGACTGTCTTTCTCGCACCCATGCCGTACAGTGCAATTTTCTTTGTTCTCAGAGGCAGGGCGTTTTCATTTTTCAGCAGTACAAACCCTTCCGCCGCGGCTCTACGGGCCAGAGCGCGATTCTTTCGTTCCAGTTCATTTGGTTCTTCTGTGTCAACCACATAGACTTTATTCTTCATCTTTCACTCCTCAGTAAGCCGCATATTTTACATTCCGCATCTGCGCAGCCAGTTCACCGTCTCCTCCATGGCCTTTTTGCCCTCCGGGAGCGCAGGCCCGGCAGAAGGAAAGTCATGAAACAATCCGTTTGTGATCACAAGTTCGGCATCTACTCCTTCACTCTTTGCGTGAGCGTACAGCACACCGCTTCCACGCCGTTTAATTTCAGCGTTTCAAACGTCACGCCTTCCGCCAACGGTGATTTTTCAAGTGCGCTGTTCATAAACGCCCTGTGTTTAACGTAATCCTTTTTCTCACCAGGCTTATGAGCGGATTTGTTCTTTCGCATCATTTGTATGATAAATTCTGCTTCCCTGCTCATTTCACGTCTCCTCAAAGGAAATGGTCTTAAGATCTGCCACGCCTTCACCCGTGTAGCGAAGTTCCAGAGAAGCGGTGCCGCTCTTTTCAAAACAACAGCCGGACTGCTGCCAGTCTTTACTCTCAGGCAGGCAGATCTCACCCTTTTTATCCCCGCCGGCAAAGACCATAAGTCTGCCGCCACCACCGCGATATGTCAGTGACAGTTTTACGTTTCCATGATACGCAAAGTACTTGAATACGAGTCTCGTGCCGGATTTAATGTTTGTAATATACCTTTCCGCTTCTTTTCCGGTGCCGCTGTGAGTGACAAACGGAATATCGGCATTTACCACTCTGTTCGTCGCATGGGGCATATGACCGTTCGTAATATTGCACGCAATCACAGCGGGGTAGTCTCCATCTGCTCTCAGCGGACCTGCATTTAATCCGCAGCTCGTGCATTCGGCCTGTGGAATCGATCCGTCGCTGTTGATAAGAATTTTTTCCGCACAGGCCTGACGGCTGAACGTCGAGTTGTGTGTCTGACGATGATAAAACACATACCACTGGCCATTGACACACTCGATGCTGCCGTGATTGTTGGCCGTCATGTTGAGCCGGTCCCCGCCCTTGCGGCCATTGAGACCGACATCTCCGTTGGACTGCAGAATTCCGCGATATACGAATTCTCTGTCCGGATACCTGCTAGTCGCATACGAGAGCATGTTCGAGTTCTCATCGGAATAAATGAAGTAATACGTATCTCCTGTTTTTCGGATGCTGCTGGCTTCGTAGAATCCATGTCCTTCAAAACAGGTTCCGTATGACAGGAACTGACTCGGTACAATTCTTTTCGGTTCGCTGTTTACCGTCACCATGTCGTCATTCAGCACTGCCGTGTTAGCGCCCATGACATCTTCCGGTTCACTTATCAGCTGTTCTCTGGTGCGGTGAAACAACATTTCTTCTGCCTGCAGAAGCATCTCCCGGATCTGTTTACTGCTCATTCTGCTCAGATCAGGAGTCCCGCCTCCCTGACCGTGTGCGGCAGCTGCCACCAGGGAAAACGCCCAGCCATAGTACAGCCGTATCACCCCGTCGTCATTGATCACCGCCGGGTCTGCCGGGAGATATTTTAAGAAAGGGGAACCATCCGGATTTTTTACGAAGCCGTAATACTGATACTTTCCGGCGGGCGTATCACAAACCGCCACACCGATGGCTGTGTTGTAGCCTTCTCCTGCCGCGCCTCCTGTCCCGCTGATGCAGTAGTAGAGATAATACCGTCCGTCATTTCCCCTGACGACATCCGGCGCATAGAGATCCGCGAAGCCTTCATGAGCCCTCGGGTCCTGACTGGCCTCATAAATTACGCCTTCATACCTCCAATCACTGAGATCGTCTACTGGAGCGCTCCAGCCGACATAGTTGCCTTCGGAACAATATCTGTCACCGCCCTCCGTATCATGAGAGCCGAAAAGATACAGCCGGTCTCCAAACACATGCGGCTCGCCGTCCGGGACATATTCCCACAGAGGGAGAAAAGGATTGTATACTTGTTTATTCATGAACCGGCCTCCACTCCTCGTGCCATTTCAAAACTGGTCTGTCGTTCTCCCATTCCACCGGAAGCCATATATAGTCCGAGATTCTTGTATTGGCCGTTTCAAACACATTTGCCTTTATCATCTCCTGTACTTCTTCCTTTGAAGCATGATAGTGTTCCGGGTCATAGCGCATCGCAACCGACCGCGTAAAGAGATCCGCAATCCTTGCGTCCACCTTGTATTCCGGGAGCCATCTGTCCGCCATCGCAATCCACTGATCTGTTCCTTCAACTCTGAACACTTTGGAAATCTGACTGTTGAATGACGCATGGCTCGCATCGTTCACATGCGGATTGCCAAGAGAATGAAATTCTTTTTCATAACTGTCGGAAACCGCGCTGTCCGATTTGTTCGGCACGTACCCTGTCATTCCGCTGGTAAACATATATTTCCTGCCGCGGGCCTCAAACAGGGCCGGTCCTTCTCTTGTAAACGGAGGAGTCAGGTTGCTGTAATTCCGGGATACTTCCCTCGCCGCCGAGAGATAATCGTCACTCAGTGCCATACCCAGCATCGTCTCGTGATCCTTGTCAAAGAAGAGGTAGGCCATTCCCGTTTTCTCATCTTTCACGAGGTCAAAGTCACCGACTTTATAACCGCCCGGGCGATAGTCTTCCTTCATCATTGTATAAGGGCCAAAAAATGTATCCGCCTCCCAGACCGTAAACGAGGCGGCTGCCCCCGACAGTTTGATCCACATGACATACTTTCCCGTCTTGTCATTTTTCAACAGATGCGGTCTGTCGATGCGATTTGTCGGAAACAGCGGGGAATTCGGATCGTCAAGAACCGGCTCAATCAGATAACCGCGGTCATCCCAGTTCATGAGGTCTTTCGAACTGTATACTTTGATGCCCCACGTCCAGATTCCATTCTTCCCGTTCGTATGTTCCTTGTTTTCTCCATACCAGTAATACATGCCGTCTTCATAGAACATTCCGGCGCCATGAGCCTGAATTCTCTCGCCCTTTGTGTCGAGCCACACTTCACCCGGGCGGATGCTGTCCTGATGATGATTTACAGCTGAATGCTTTCTGATAAGATCTTCTGCCCTGATCGCCTTAAATGTTTCAATCTGCTTCGCTTCCCGGGGTGTAATGGTATTTCCGGATGTGTTCAGCCGATCCAGTTCCGTATTCAGCTTCTGCAGAACAACCTCTTTCTGAGGAACTTTCGCATAACCGACCAGCTGCTCAATGGAAAGTCCCTGAGCCTGGGGGTTCTTCCCGAGCGCCGCGCCAAATCCCGGCAGAACATCATTCAGAATCTTCACTGCCTGCTCATTTTCCATCAGGTCTCTTAATTTCATATCTGTGTTGAATTTCATGATAAATGTCCTTCCTGAAAAAGGAAAAGCGGGTGGCGGTCTGCGCCGCCATCCGCCACTTTACAGATATTCAAGCCTCTGTCTGTTCGTTCTGCGCGGCCTGTTCTTTCCCGGCAGCTTCCTGTTTTGCCTTCTTCTCTGCCTCAAATGCATTGACCTTCGGTTCCAGTTTTGCGAAAGCGAATGCACAGATTGTTATCACAACCATGAGAATGGCCGGAACAATGGCAAAGTCGACGCGGATCATGAAGATTGCGCTGCCGGGCTGAGACTCAACGCCCTGCGCCGATACATAACCGCCGATCGAGAGCATAATGCCTGTGACGAAAGAGCCGAGTGCCGCACCGAGTTTTGCGCAGAAATTTCCGAGCGAACTGGATGTTGCGTCCATTCTTGGCATTCCGAGTATTTCGTTATATGAGCAGATATTCATGACGAAGAGAACGCCATAATAAGCAAGCGGCAGTCCGCCGAGGGATCCTAACAAATATCCGAATACAACTCCTACGATATTCGAGCCGGAGACAAAGGCAATGAGATAGCCGATAACACCGATAATGCAGAGCATACCAACCATCTTACCCATCGAGCCCATCTTCTTCATAATGGCCGGGAAAGCGAACATGATTGGCAGAATAATTATACCGACTGCCGAGAGAACACCGGCAAGACCGACATTGCCGACAACCCATCTGAAGTAATAGGAACTTACCGCCAGATTGGTGATGATGTTGTAACAGAGCATCATCGCCGCATAAATCCACACATACTTGTTTCTCTTAAACAGCTGCGCGATCTCGTGCGGGCGGATCTTCTGCTGGCTGCTCCCCACATCAACGGAAGGATCTTCTTTGATGAAGATAAAACGGAAAAGTCCGATAAACGTGGCCGCAATCATGATAACCGCGATAAGTCTGCTCCAGCCCGATGCACTGGTCGCGACACCGGCCATTAACATCGGGAAGGCCGTGGCCATGGCAATAGAGCCGGCCATCGTGATGATGCCGCCGTAAGAAGCCACTTTTCTGATCACAGTCGAATTGTTGCTGAACGCGCGAATCGTATACGGAGTAGCGGCTGCATTTCTGAGTGTCGCAAAGATTGAGAACACAAAAGTATACATGATGACAATCCAGGCACACTTTACGACAGTGGACCACTCCGGGCTGCACGAAAACAAAAGAATCGTGCAGATCGTTTCACCGATGATACACAGCTCGTAGGGTCTGCCCTTTCCCAGCCTGCTGTGTGTGTTGTCGACGATCCATCCGGCGACAAGATCCGTGATGGCATCGATGACTCGGCTCACCAGTAAGAGTGTTCCCACTACCGCGATGTTAATGCCAAGCACATCCGAGCAGTACATGGACAGATAGCTCAGTACGATTACATTGACCCAGGCGGCCGAGATATCTGAACTCTTGAAGGCCAACAATTTCCAGAAACTCAAATGATTTGGATTTTTTTCTTTCTTTTTCTTAGCTGTTTCTTCTGACATAATTA
>JBMNQX010000022.1:0-22357 GCA_050944355.1 Lachnospiraceae bacterium | reverse complement strand
TTACCATGTTGTGTTTGTCGCAGGTTTCAATGACCTGATCATCGCGGATCGAGCCGCCCGGCTGCGCCACGTAGCGCACGCCGCTCTTGGCTGCCCGCTCGATGTTGTCGCCGAACGGGAAGAAGGCGTCAGATCCGAGAGCCACATCAGTGTTCTTGTCGAGCCATGCGCGCTTCTCTTCCTTCGTGAAGACAGCCGGCTTTTCGGT
This sequence comes from Lachnospiraceae bacterium, assembly GCA_050944355.1. Lineage (GTDB taxonomy): Bacteria > Bacillota > Clostridia > Lachnospirales > Lachnospiraceae > UBA4285. Next base: position 22,149 of record JBMNQX010000022.1, on the reverse strand, counting down.
GAACACGCGCTGCCATGCGCCGTCCGCGAGAATGTCCTCGTACTCGTCGCCGATGTACAGATCGATGGCGTTGTCGCGGTCCGCGCGGCCGATGCCGTCCTTGAACGGAAGATTCAGAACCTTCTCATTCTGGCGCAGCCACCAGTTGTCGGCCTTGTTTCCTGCCAGTCTCGTGCAGTGGATGCGGCTCTGCTGGCCGGCGCCCACGCCGATGCACTGTCCGTCCTTGACATAGCACACCGAGTTGGACTGGGTGAACTTCAGGGCAATCAGGGATACGATCAGGTCTTCCTTCGCGGAATCCGGGAGATCTTTGTTCTTTGTCACGATGTTCTTCAGAAGATCCGCATTGATCGGAGCGTCGTTGCGTCCCTGCTCGAACGTCACGCCGAACACCTGCTTGTGCTCGAGCGGATCCGGGACATAAGACGGATCAATCTGAATAATGTTGTAATTGCCCTTTTTCTTTGACTTCAGAATCTCGAGCGCCTCCGGCTCATAGCCCGGGGCGATGACACCGTCGGACACTTCGTGCTTGATCAGCATCGCCGTCGGAACGTCGCAGACATCCGAAAGAGAAATAAAGTCGCCGAAAGAACTCATGCGGTCCGCGCCGCGCGCGCGTGCGTAAGCGCAGGCGAGCGGTGAAAGTTCGCCGATGTTCGGATCTACCCAGTAGATCTTCTTCAGCACATCCGTGAGCGGTCTGCCGATGGCGGCGCCTGCCGGCGAAACGTGCTTGAACGATGTGGCGGAAGCCATGCCGGTGGCCGCCTTCAGCTGACTGACAAGCTGCCAGCCGTTCAGCGCGTCAAGAAAATTGATATACCCCGGGCGCCCGTTCAGAACCTGTACCGGGAGCTCACTTCCGTCGGCCATATAAATTCTTGCCGGCTTCTGATTCGGGTTGCATCCGTACTTAAGCTGAAATTCTTTCATGCTGTTTCCTTTCTCTTTATCCATTTCAAGCCTGAGGCCGGCGGCATCTGCCGTCAGTGCCCGGCATTTGTCACTGATTCTTGTTGACGATTCTCGACTCGTACGCCCCGGTTTTGATGTCGATGAAGCGGACGAACAGCGAGATCTTGTTGTCCTCGTTGAGGCTCTCCCACACACTCCTGGTAAATGTGTCGATGTCGCCCGAGATCGTGACGCGCGTCGGCTCGCCCTCAAAACTCGGAAGCGGATTTCCGTCCCCCACGTAGGTGTGGATAAAACGGCCCTCTCCCGCCTTCGGATTGTCGTAGGCAAATGTGTTCCGATTGCAGCAGGTCGGGTCCATGTTGTCGCTCTTTAAAATCGACATCATATAGCTGAATGTCGCGCTCGACGTCTCGAGGACCGCTGAGATTCTCGGCGTGTAGTTCGGGGCGTCCGGCTCGAACTCGCGGGTGCGCAGAGCCTGCTCGAACGTGTCGCCCTTTTTCATGTGCTCATAGATCGTATCGGTCTGATCGCCGTTCGTCACGATCGTGGCTGTCTTCAGCACACGGACAGGCGAATAGATGATGAGACGGGGATCTTCGACCTTGCTCTCGTCGAAAGCCTGCGTGCGCAGTCCTTCGCCGTCTGCGACGAAAATGCGGTTGCGGCTGTTGGCCGAGCGGCCCATGATGAAGTAGGCGGCGACAGCCTTCGTCCCGTCCTCGGAACGGCCGACGATGATTCCTCTGCCCGGGTAAGTGGTGGACGAAAGCTCGTCCGTCAGATTTACAAGTTTCATGACAGTAAAACTCCTTTATTTTTCTGACCGGTAATTGCCCAGCAGTCTGACGGAACGGGATTCTTCCTGGATTCCCCTCATGGCGTCGATCACTTCCGGGTCATTTATATTGCCGTCGAATTCTACGAAAAAGCGGAACTCTCTTGGGCTGTTCCGAATAGGGCGCGATTCGAGCCAGCTCATGTTAAGTCCATTATAAACGATGTGGCTCAAAATGGCATACAGAGAACCAGGTTCATTTGGTGTTTCAAACAGAATGCACATTTTGTCAGCCTGCTTCACAAAGCAGCGCTTGTTCTCGACAATCAGGAAGCGGGTTTCGTTGTCGGCGATGTCGCTGATTCCCTCTTTGAGGATCGTGAGGCCGTAGCTTTTGGCCGCCTGCCGGCTCGCGATGGCCGCCTGCGAAATGTCGCCCTCGTCCGCCACTTTTTTGGCGCTGGCCGCCGTGTTCAGTTCCTGCGACAGCTTCCAGTCCGGGTGCGAGTCGAGGAACCGCGAGCACTGCATGATGCCCTGCGGGTGCGAATACACCTTTCGGATCCCGTCAAGCGCAGCGCCGGGCAGTCCGCACAGCACGTGCTCCACCTTGACATACGTCTCGCCGATGATGTAGTTCTGGAATTCTTCGAGAAGGTCAAATACGTCCGTGATGAAACCGGTCGTGGAATTCTCGACCGGGAGCACAGCGTAATCGGCTTTGCCGTCGCGCACGGCTTCCATCGCCATCCGCCAGGTTCTCACGTTGAAATTTTTCACGTTCCGGCCGAACACCTGCTCCATCGCGATGTCGGAATACGCGCCCGGAACGCCCTGATAGACGACCGTCACGCCCGTCTTTTTGATCTCATCGACCTGCGTGAACGGCTCCCTCGCCGTGTTTCCGCTCATCTCCAGAAGCCGGTACTGATACTTCCGGCTGTCCGCCATAATCTGCCGGAACATGCGGACGATGTCCGCGGTGTTCTCGACACTTCCAACCGACGACTCGAGCACGCTTATCTTCTGATTCTCGCGGCTGCGGTCGAGCACTTTCTTGCCGGTCGCCAGCTTGTAGCGGGCCACCGAGCGCGTCAGCTCCAGCCGCTTCTCAAGCAGCTTCACCAGCTGGGCGTCCACCTCGTCGATCTCGCCCCGGATCTTGTTCAGATCCAGAGATTTGTCATCGTCCTCCGCCATGTGCAATCTCTCCTGAAAATAAGGAAGCGGCTCCGCTCATGAGCGCCGCTCGTTGGCTAAATCCTCAGTCCAGATGGAAAATGTAGAACTTAAGGTACAGACTTTCCGACAGATTCCACCGGTATGTGTGGTCCGGCGCCTGTGTGCCGAAATACACCTGTGAAAGTTGTCTGTGCGCGATGTGCGCCGCTTCGGCGATCGTCTTCCTGAACAGCTCCGGTTCCATGAAGTGCGAGCAGGTGCAGGTCGCAAGATATCCGCCGGGCGCCACCAGCCGCATGCCGTCGCTGTTGATCTGACGGTACCCTCTTGCCGCCGCTTTTACAGAGTTTCTCGATTTCGTAAAGGCCGGCGGATCCAGGATGACAAGATCGTACCGGTTTCCCTCCTCAAGCTGCCGGGGAAGAAAATCGAAGACATCCGCCGTCAGAAAACTCACCTGGTTTTCAAAACCGTTGATCTGCGCGTTTTCTTTTGCCTGAGCGATCGCAAGGTCTGAGGCATCCACCGCGAGCACACGGGAGGCGCCGGCTTTTGCGCTGTTCAGGGCAAAGGATCCGGTGTGCGTAAAGCAGTCCAGTACGCTGACACCGCTCTTCACGGCCGCGAGCCCCTTTACGAGTCTCTGCACCGCCGCCCGGTTTTCCTTCTGGTCGAGAAAGAATCCGGTCTTTTGTCCGTCCATCACATCTACGATATAGTTTACGCCATTTTCCACGATTGGTACACGGGTGTCGAACGCGTCCCCGACAAATTTTTTCTCGAGCGGGAGGCCTTCTTTTTCGCGGACCTTTTCGTCGTTGCGCAGAAGTACGCCTTTCAGAGTCACGCCGGCCGCCTCAAGTTCCCCGCGGATGATCGGCAGGATAGCCGGAAACAGGCGCTCCATGCCGAGCGCCGTGATCTGGCATACGAGATATCCGCTGTACAGATCGGCCACAAGTCCCGGAAAGCCGTCGGCTTCCCCGAAAATCAGGCGGCAGCAGGAGAGGTCCGAGACGACACGCCGCACTTCTATGCAGGCGCGGACACGGGCGGCAAAAAGCGCCCCGTCCGGTTTTGCGTCTCGGCGGGTCAGCATCCGGACTGTAATCTTTGAGCGCCGGTTGATAAAACCGACGCCCATCACGTACCCGTCAAAATCGTGGACCTCTGCCAGAGAGCCGTCAGACACGCCCGCGCTCACCCCGGCGATTTCATTGTCATAAATCCAGTCTCCGCCGGATTTCAGAAATCTTCCCTCGTGCTCTTTGAGCGTCACCGTTCCGGTGATTTCAAACACGTCTGCCATACGTCTTATCCTTCCGCCGCGGCTTTCAGCGCTTTCTTCAGTCTCTTGACGCAGTCGTCCACGTCCGCCTCGCTGATGATGAGCGGCGGGACAAAACGCAGCGTGTTGCCGGCGGCCGTGAAGAGAATCAGCCCCTCGTCGAGACATTTGTTCGCCACCTTGCCGGCGTCAAGGTCCGTCAGCTCAAGCCCCTGCAGAAGTCCCATGCCGCGGCGCTCTTTGATGTACGGACTCTCAGCCGTAAGCGCGTCGAAACACTTCGTCATGTAGGCGCCGACCTTCTGCACATTTTCCACGACGTGCAGTTTTTCGAACTGGTCGAAGACGCTCACACATGCGGTGCAGGCGAGCGGGTTGCCGCCGTAGGTCGATCCGTGATCGCCCGGGACAAGAGCCTTCGCGACGTCTTCCTTCGCGGCGAACGCGCCTAGCGGCACGCCGCAGCCCAGAGCTTTGGCCATCGCCACGATGTCCGGCGTCACGCCGTACTGCTGATAAGCGAACATCGAGCCGGTCCGGCCCATGCCGCACTGCACTTCATCCAGAATCAGGAGCATGTCTTTCTCGTCGCAGAGTCGGCGGATGCCGGTGAGGAATTCCTTTGTCGCCGGATGCACGCCGCCCTCGCCCTGTACGGTCTCGAGGATAATCGCGCAGGTCTTCTCATTGACCAGAGCCTTTACGCTGTCCAGGCTGTTGTACTCGGCGAAGCGGATGCCCGGGATCATCGGCCCGAAAGCCTCCTGATAGTGCCGGTTGCCGGTGACGGCCAGCGCGCCCATGCTGCGGCCGTGGAAAGAATTTTTCATGGCGATGATCTCGTGGTCGGTGCTGCCGTTCCCGGACTTCAGATACGCCCACTTCTTCGCCAGCTTGATGGCGCCCTCGATCGCCTCGGTGCCGCTGTTTGTGAAGAACACGCGGTCCATACCGGTCGCCTCCGTGACCTTCACGGCCGCCTTCATCGCCGGTTCGTTGTAGAAATAGTTGGACGTGTGGATGAGCTTGTCGATCTGATCCTTCAGGGCCTGCTTATACTCTTCGTTGCTGTAGCCGAGCGCGAAAACCGCGATTCCCGCTCCGAAGTCCAGATATTCCTTTCCGTCCGTGTCATAGAGATGAACGCCCTCGCCGTGGTCCAGAACGACCGGGTACCGGTTGTAGGTGTGAATCAGTTTTGCTTCTGCCGTGCTGATAATTTCGCTTGTCTTCATGTGCGTACTCCTGTCCGAATGACAAATGTCACTGCTGCCTGCCGTCTGATTTTCTGCTCAATACGAATCGCCCACGCTCTGGCTCTCCGCGACGTCCGAGTCTTCCATCTCTTCTTTGTGGTAGAAGCGATGCGCCTCGCGGCTTAAGATCGCGGTTCCGATGCCGCGGTGCGTGAAGATTTCCAGAAGCAGACTGTGCGGAATCCGGCCGTCCAGGATATGGACGCGGGAAACGCCATTTTTCACGGCGTCCACACAGTTGGTCAGCTTCGGGAGCATGCCGCCCTGGATCGCGCCGTTCCCGATCAGATCTTCCGCCTCGTCGATCGAGAGCTCGGAAATCAGTGTGCTCTTGTCGTTGTAATCGAGGTAAATGCCCTCGACATCCGTCAGAAACGCGAGTTTCTCGGCGCGCATGCCCTTGGCGATGGCGCAGGCCGCGTCGTCCGCGTTGATGTTGTAGGCGTGATAGTCGCTGCCGTAGCCGATCGGGCAGACAATCGGGAGGAAGTCATCCCTCAGCAGATCCTCCAGAATTGTCGTGTTCACCTCCTGAACCTCGCCGACGTACCCGAGATCCTGTCCGGCGTATGTCTTCTTTCTCACCTTCAGCATGCCGCCGTCCTGTCCGGACACGCCGCACGCCTTGATTCCGAGGCTGCTCACCATGGTCACGAGCTGTTTGTTGACTTTATTCAGAACCATCTGCGCGATCTGCATCGTGTCCTCATCCGTCACGCGCAGGCCGCCGATGAATTTCGGCTCGCCGCCGTTCTTTCTGACCCAGGTGCTGATTTCCTTGCCGCCGCCGTGAACGAGAATCGGTTTGAACCCGACAAGCTTCAGCAGAACGACATCCTGCAGCACTTTCTTTTCAAGTTCCGGATCCCGCATCGCCGCCCCGCCGTATTTCACGACGATGACCTTGCGGTTGAATCTCTGAATATACGGCAGTGCTTCGATCAGGATCTCCGCCTTGCGCAGGTCTTCCGGATTAACTCTCACCGGCTGTAACGTCTCGTCTTGTTCGATGTCCATTTTGGTACTCCCTTTGTCTTCTTTCTGCAGCAGGCGCGGCATTTGTCATGCAGAACCGCGCCGCTCTTTCCGCATCCGTTTATGACTTCACGAACGGTAGTCCGCGTTGATCTTCACGTAATCAAATGTCAGATCGCATCCCCACGCCGTCGCGCTCACGCCGCCTTCCTTGATGTCGGCGATTGCGGTGACCGGATTCTGACTCATGATTTCCGTCGCCTTTGTCTCGCTGTAATCCGTCGCCACGCCGTTCTCCACGATTTTGAGTTTCCCGGCGCTGCTCTCGAGCCAGATGTCGATTTTGTCCGGATCAAACTCTGCTCCCGAATATCCCATCGCGCACAGGATGCGGCCCCAGTTGGCGTCGTGCCCGAAGACGGCGGCCTTGGTCAGATTGCTCTGAATGATGGACTTGGCAAGCGTGCGCGCCTGTTCCCGGTCCGAAGCCCCGATGATCTTCGCCTCAAACAGGCAGGTACACCCCTCTCCGTCGCCGGCGATCTGTTTGGCGAGCTCGGTGTTGACATATTTGAGGGCCCCGAAGAACTTCTGATAATCCTCGCCCTCATCTTTGATGAGCGGGTTTTCCGCCATGCCGTTTGCCAGCACGACAGCCGTGTCGTTCGTGCTCATGTCGCCGTCGACCGAAATCATGTTGTAGGAATCGTCGACAGACTCGCTCTGCGCTTTCTGGAGCAGTTCCTTCGTGATCATCGCGTCCGTTGTGACGCACGCGATCATCGTGCACATGTGCGGATGAATCATGCCGGCGCCCTTGCACATGCCGCCGACTGTGACCATCTTCCCGCCGATCTCAATCTGAACCGCCGCCTGCTTGTCGTGCGTGTCGGTCGTCATAATCGCGCGGGCCGCTTTTGTCCCGGCATCCGCCGTTTCCTTCAGCTTTCCGGCATTTTCCCGGATCGTCCTGACCATCTTGTCCACCGGCAGCTGCATGCCGATGACGCCGGTCGATCCGATCAGTACAGATTGATACGGAATATTCAGCGTCTCGCCGAGGGCTCTCGCCTCGGCCTCGCAGGCCGCGTCGCCCTCCGCTCCGGTGCAGGCGTTCGCGATTCCGCTGTTGATCACCATGCACTGGGCCATCGGCGAATTCTTCACGACGTCTCTGTCCCACTTGACCGGCGCCGCAAATACGCGATTCGTGGTAAATGTGCCTGCTGTCACACAAGGCTTTTCACTCGCGACAAAGGCCATGTCGTCGTACTTGTTCTGCCGGATTTCAGCCATCGCCGATCCCGCCAGAAACCCTTTTGCCGCCGTGACTCCGCCTTCAATAATTTTCATATGGAAACAACCGCCTTCCCTGTGAAATAATGGAAATCTTCAAAACAGTATAACAGTTCGCAGACCTGAGTTAAAGAAGTTTCACAGACGACACTTATATTTATACATTAATTTTGCATATTTATAACATCGTGTGCTTGATTTTGCTTCTCTCTCAGGCTATAGTTAAGAAGGTACGGCGGGGGATTTTCATTTGCCATGGAGGCGCTTCGCCGCTATTTTTGATTTTCTGGGAGGAGCTTATGAAGGATAAAGTTATTCTTGCGTATTCCGGCGGTCTGGATACGACCACAATCATTCCGTGGCTGAAGGAAAATTACAATTACGATGTAGTCTGCGTCTGCGCTGACGTCGGTCAGGGCAAGGAGCTCGACGGACTCGACAAGCGCGCGGCGGCCAGCGGCGCCACCAAACTGTACATCGAGGATCTGACGGACGACTTCGCCGAAAATTATATCGTTCCGTGCGTACAGGCTCACGCCGTATATGAAAACAAGTATCTGCTCGGCACTTCCATGGCGCGCCCGTGCATCGCGAAGCGCCTGGTCGAGATCGCGCGCAAAGAGCATGCCGTAGCCATCTGCCACGGCGCGACCGGCAAGGGCAATGACCAGATCCGTTTTGAGCTCGCCATCAAGGCTCTGGCTCCGGACATCCAGATCATCGCTCCGTGGCGCGACCCGAAGTGGACGCTGCAGTCCCGCGACGACGAAATCGACTACTGCCACAAGCACGGCATCGATCTCCCGTTTGACGCGGCGAGCAGTTACAGCCGCGACCGCAACCTCTGGCACCTCTCTCACGAAGGCCTGGAACTCGAAGATCCTTCCAACGAGCCGAACTACAAGCATCTGCTCGTTCTGGGCGTGACGCCGCAGGAGGCACCGGACAAGACCGAGTCGGTCACCATGACATTTGAGAAGGGCGTTCCGAAGACGGTCAACGGCAAGGCCATGAAAGTCGCTGACATCATCCGCACCCTGAACGAGATGGGTGCCCGCAACGGCATCGGCATCGTGGACATCGTCGAGAACCGCGTCGTCGGCATGAAGTCCCGCGGCGTCTATGAGACCCCGGGCGGAACCATCCTCTATGAAGCCCACCAGCAGCTCGAGGAGCTCATCCTCGACCGCGAGACCACAGAGCTCAAGGAAGCGCTCGCAACCCGTCTCGCCGAGCTGATCTACGAGGGCAAATGGTTCACTCCGAGCCGCGAGGCGATCACCGCGTTCATGAATGTCACCCAGGAGTACGTGACCGGCGAAGTCAAATTCAAACTCTACAAGGGCAACATCATCCGCGCCGGCGAGACATCGCCATACTCGCTCTACAGCCAGTCTCTCGCTTCCTTCACGACCGGCGATCTCTACGATCACAAGGATGCTTCCGGCTTCATCAACCTCTTCGGCCTTTCGAGCAAAGTCCGCGGCATGAAGCACCAGAAGCTGCAGGAAGAGAAAAAAGAAATGGGCAAGTAAACCCTGAGAAGAAATAAACAGCAAGACAAAAGCAGCCCCGCTTCGGATGTTCCGGCATCCTGAAGCGGGGCTTTAACTCTCCGGGCGAGCAAAATGCATCGGGGAAGCAAATTTTCAGCGGTTTCCGATGCCAACTTACTATTCATGGACTTGGTCAGGCATCGGGCGCCGCTCTTTTCGATACTTTCCGATGCGATTTCAGCATTCATGGCCGGCGAAAAGCATCGGAAAAGCAAGTTTTCCGAATGTTTCCGATGCCCCTACTACTTTCTAAATCGATCAAATGAATCGGAATACACGTTAAAAAATGGCTTCCGATGACCAATGAGTTTGTCATACCTTTCAACGCATCGGAATGCAAGTTAATTGGCAAGTTTCGATGTTTCCGCGGCTTTCTCGGGCAATGGAAGGCATCGGGCGCGGCCTGATTTAATGCCTCCCGATGCTCCGCAGCTTTCAAAGCGAATGATAGGCATCGATATACAAATCAAATCAGGAACATTACATGCAATATTTTTTAATAACACTATGAATTTCGTCTGTTCCCAGCGGCTGTGTGAGTGTTTCTTCTGTCACGATAAGACTTTCTCCCAAATAGATTTGGCTTTTTTGATAATCCTTAATACGGCTGACCGCATATCTGGCGTAATCTCTGTCATCCATCATTCCTCTGTGCTCCCAATACAAAACAGTTCTCTTTCTCACATTTAAAACCGTGAAATCCGGATAAATTACTTTGCCACCATGCAGAATCAGCGGGCATTCGTATTTATACGGAATTTTATACCGGTATAGTGCATTTGCAATGGCAAGTTCCGATTTTGAACGAACGTGTTCACCATTTTCTGAAATAAAATCGGCAGTATTTTCCGTTAATCCTTTTGTGACAAATGGAATCTCAAGCCATTCTTTTGCAAATACTTCATCTGGCATATCTATTGGCTTCAACAGCTTTCGTGAATTCAAAGGATATTCTGTGTACAAAGCACGTCTTTGCTCCGGGTACTTGTCGGTTGATGCGAGAAATTTCTCAAGGTTTTCCGCTTCAAACCGCAGCAATTTGAGCAGTTTGTCGTCGTATGATTTTTGGAGGAATATTCGCAGCGTTTTTTCATCATGAACAGAAATATATTTTCCCGAGCGCTCAGAAGGAGATCGCCGGACGTAATACATTGCCCTGCCACTACGCCCGCGCCGGATTATATGGATTTTCCCCTGCGGATATTTGTTCAGCCGGTCAATCAAATTACTTTCTGCGAGTCGCAATTCAGACAGATATTTCGCTGCCTGCTCATAAAAATCTGATGATAGCAATTGGGTACGATTCATAAATCCTCCTTGAAAAAGCAGTAAGAGAGCTGTTGCCCCATATACCTGAAATGATGACTTAGAAATTATGAAAAACAGATGATTGAAAAATTATTAAAGATGGCAAATGAAACTGTTGGTTGCTGTTTTGCCATGTGTATATTACCATAAATTTATTAGGATAGGAATACTTTAGAACAATTCATGTATAATAGATATAGAAAAAGCTTTGATTCAGTGGAACGCATCGGAAAACAATTTAAGAGGTATCTTTCGATGCCAGCTCGGCTTTTAAGACCAATCAAGCGCATCGGAAAACACATTATGAAGCTGCTTTCGATGCACGGTCTCTGGCCAAGCATCGGGCAGTGCCTTTTTAGGTGAATCCCGATGTCACCGCAGCGTTATTTACTTGCTAAATGCATCGGAAATGATCATTATTGAAGGTTTCCGATGTCTCGACTGCTTTCCAAGCTGGCAATGCGCATCGGAAAGCAAGTTAAAAAAATGATCCCGATGCCATCTCGACTCTCCGGGCGAGCAAAATACATCGGGAAAGCAAATTTTCGGCGGTTTCCGATGCCAACTTGCCGTTCACAGACTTGACCGAGCATCGGATGACGCTCTTTTCGATAAATTCCGATGCCACCTCAGCTTTTTAGCCTTTCCCAAAGTGCTCATCCAGCAGTTCTTCTGTCTTTTCATAGAGGATCTTCGAGCCGGCGGCCGTGCGGCCCTGTCGGCCTTCAATCTGGGCCCGCTTCACGCCGTGCTCAGTCCAGTCGCTGCCGCCGTTTGACGTGTTGAGGAGAAGCGGCTGAAAGTTGTCCATGGCGTGCGCGAAATGCGCCTCCGGCGTCTCGTCCTGCTCAAACTCGTTGAAAAGTTCATGCAGAAGCGCCTTCTGATCGTCGGGGAGCAGGCCGAAAATCCGGTCCGCCGCCCTGCTCTCGCGGTCCTCCTGTGTCTTCTTTCCTTCTTCGTCGTATGCGTATGTGTCGCCGGCATCGATCTCAACCAGATCGTGTACGAGACAGAGCATCATCGTGTGGCCGACGTCGATCTTCTCATTTGAGTATTCCTGCAGGAGGAATGTCATCACAGCCATGTGCCACGCGTGCTCCGCGTCATCTTCGCGTCTGCCGTGATCCGTGAGATGCGTCTGCCGCAGAATATTCTTTTCCTTGTCGATCTCGAGAATAAACCGAATCTGCTTTTCAAGCCGCTCGCGCTGCGAATCCGTCATTTGATTGTCCTTTCTTACTTATCGTCATCCACTCACTCCACAATTTTCTTCGGGCACCAGTCGAGACTGTCGCCGGAGACGAGCGAGTAGTACACGCCGTGAAACATCCCGCGGATGCTGTCGTGAAACCGCGCGCGCCCGTGGCAGTGGGCGTAGACCACCTGCTCGGCGCCGTAATCCTCTGCCATCCTCGTGAAGCCGCTCTCGCGCTCGAGGATATTGGTCGGCGGATAGTGCAGAAAAATGATGATCTTCCGGAAACCGGCCGCCTGCGCCTCGTCCAGCCCCTTCTTCAGGCGGCCGAGCTCCCGGCGCACCAGCTTTTCCGCGTGCTCCGGCGTGTCCAGCCCCTCATACGTGTAGCCCTTGGTGGCGACCAGCGCGTAGTCCCGCCACGCCGTGAAAGAAGCCTGCACAAACTCGAGACCTCCGTCGTACATTTCCTCATATCTCTGCCGCAGCTCGTCGGTGTGCTTCGCCTCCCAGAACATGTCGTGATTGCCGCGGGTCAGAATCTTCCGGCCCGGCAGCGCCTCAATGAATTCAAAGTCCGGCCGCCGCTCGACCGCGTCCCGTCCCCACGTGTGATCCCCGACGAGCACCAGCGTGTCCTCAGGGCCGATCAGCCGCGCACAGTTTCGTTTCACCTTTTCCTCGTGCCCGGCCCAATCCGGATCCGTCTCCTGCAGCTTCGGAAACCTGTCCGTCCCGAAGTGCAGGTGCAGATCGCCGATTGCGTACAAACTCATACAAACTCTCCATGACAAATGCAGGCATCCGCCCGTCCGCGCCGCAAAGGCGCTCTCAGGCCGCATGCCCGCTTATTTTTCTTTCCTGTTTTTCCCTTCGATCAGCGCAAGCTTCTCGCCGCGGGTCAGTTTCTTCAGCGCCGCCTCACGCCGGAGCGCCTCAGATTTTGAGGCGAGCGTCTCCGAATAGACAAGACAGACCGGGCGGCGCGTCCTCGTGTACTTGGCGCCCTTCCCGCTGTTGTGCGCCTTAACGCGCCGCTCCAGATTATTTGTGCTGCCGCAGTAGATCGTTCCGTCGCTGCAGCGCAGAAGATACACATAGTACGGCTCAGACATCGATGCCTTCCCGGCGCAGAATCGCGCGAATCTGTTCATCCTGTTCCGGCGAAATCACCGGCATCGGCTTCGTGCAGACGCTGCTGTCAACAACTCCGCGCAGCCTTACGGCTTCCTTGATCGCCGGAATGAACACCGGTGCGACCGAATAAATGTCAAACATCCGGTTGATCATCCGCTGGCCCTCCGCGATCCCGATCGCGTCGTTTGCGCGCAGGGCCTTCATCCACTTGCTGCAGAGTTCCGGGATGATGTTGCTGAGTCCCCCGATGATCCCGTCGCCGCCATTGAGAACGTTGTGGGCGGCGTTGTCGTCAAACCCGGAATACACCTCAAAATTCGAATGCTTTGACTTGACCATCTTCACGAGATCGCGCGTGTGATCCACGCCGCTGATCGTGTCCTTGATGCCGCGCAGGTTCGGATATTTGTCAGCGAGGCGCAGCACAAGCGAAGGGCTCAGATTGTAGCCGGTTCTGTCCGGAAAATTGTACAGATAGACCGGTCCGTTGATCTTTCCGATCAGGCCGTCGTAGTAATCGAAGAGCTGATCGTCCCTGAACCAGAAATAATACGGTGAAATGATCATCACCGCGTCGGCGCCCTCCGCGAGAATTTCATTGGAAAACGGGACGATGTTGTCGTAAACCATGTCCATCGTGCCGACGAAAAGCTTCACGCGGTGGTCGACCGCTTTCACGGCAAATTTCGCCAGCTGTTTTCTCTGTTCGAGCGGCATCGCAAAAAACTCGCCGATGCTGCCATTTACTAGGATTCCGTCGACGCCGCCGCCAATCAGATGCTCGAAAAGTCTTCCCTGACCCTCGAGGTCAAGACTCATGTCCTCATGGAAGATCGTGACGGACGGCGTGATATACTTTGCGTTCATGTCTTTTGACTTACCTCCGGTTATTCCAGACCGCCGCCTTTCATGGCCGACAGCGCGTGATCCGTGTACAGTTTATAGAAGCCGCGGCGCTTCGGGCGCGGCGGGATGCCTTTTTCGGAGCGTCTTTCCAGTTCCTTTGCCGCTTCCTCGGGCGTCACGTTTCTGCCGTGAATTCCCGTGAGGTTCACGCTGCGGGCAGCCACGTCGTACGAAATCAGATCGCCCTCTTCGACGAAAGCGATCGGCCCTCCGCTCGCCGCCTCCGGGGACACATGGCCGATGGCGGCGCCGCGCGTCGCGCCGGAAAAGCGTCCGTCGGTTATCAGCGCAACCGTCCCGTTCAGCTCTTCGTCGCAGACAATCGCCTCCGTCGTCATGAGCATCTCCGGCATGCCGCTGCCCCTCGGCCCCTCAAATCGGATGACGACGATATCGCCCGGGTGAATCCGGTGCTGCACGACCGCTTCATAGGCGTCCTCCTCGCGGTCAAAGACGCGCGCCACGCACGTGGCTTTGCGCTGACTCTTCTGACAGGCGGAGTACTTGATCACCGCGCCCTCCGGCGCGATGTTGCCCTTCAGAACCGCAACGCTCCCGATCTCCCCCGCCTTGTCCGGCGGCACAATCACCTGATCGCGCGTCAGGCCGTAGTTGTGCAGGAAACCGAGGTTCCTCTCGTAGAAATGATCGGCTTTCAGGTCCTCCAGATTTTCGCCGAGCGTCTTTCCCGTGACCGTCATCACGTCGAGATCCAGCATGTCTTTTAAGTATTCTTCCACCATCGGAACGCCGCCTGCAAACCAGAAGCATTCCGTCGGATACTGCCCGCTCGGATACATGTTGCCGATGTGCGGCACCTTGTGATTGATCTCGTCGAACAGTTCCATCGGCAGGTCGTACCCGACTTCCCGGGCAATGCTCGGCAGATGGATCATCGCGTTCGTCGAACCGCCGATCGCGCTGTGCACGATGATGGCGTTGCGAAACGCCGCCGGGGTCAGAATCTTGTCCGGCGTGATTCCCTTCTCGGCGAGCTCCAGAATCTTCTTTCCCGCTTTTCTGGCGTACCAGAGGATATCCTGCATCGTCGCGGGGGCAAGAGCGCTTCCGGGGAGCGCAAGGCCCAGCGCCTCCGCGATGCACTGCATCGTGCTGGCGGTCCCGAGGAACTGGCACGCGCCGCAGGACGGACAGCCCGTCAGCTTGTAATCCCGGATTTCATCCGGTGTGATTTCGTCTTTCCGCTTCTCACGCAGCGAAATGTCGCCGGCAACGAGGCTCGTCGTCATGTCCGGTCCCGGCCGCATGCTCCCGCCCGGAATGAAGACCGCCGGGATGTTCATCCGCGCGATCGCCTTCAGGTGCGCGGGGATCGATTTGTCGCAGCTCGAGGACAGGATCATCCCGTCCCACGGAACCGCCGACGCGTGAACCTCGACCATGTTGGCGATGGCCTCGCGCGAGGCAAGCACCACGTTCATGCCGTCGTGTCCCTGGGCGCAGCCGTCGCAGACATCTGTGACGTGATACTGCGCCGGATAACCGCCCGCCTCAAAGACGCCGTATTTCGCCTGCTCGGAGAGCTTGTTCAGATGCGTGCTGCCGGGGTGCGAATCCCCATACACGTCTTCAATCAGAATCTGCGGTTTGCGTATGTCGCTTTCGTCCCATCCGCTCCCGAGCTCGAGGCAGTCAAACTGTGCCCACCATTTTCTTTCCCGTGCACTTTTCTGCTGCATTTGTCATGTCCTTTGTTCAGTTCCGGAAGATTCTCCCGGCGAAATTGTAGAGTCCCGGAACCCACGTATTGCCGTCGTGGCCGGTGCCCTCAATGATGTAAAATGCGTTCGGTATGCCGTTTTCCGTCATGCTCTCGCGGTACTCGTCGGTCGACTCTTTGCACCATGGCTCTTCCGAGCCGTAGGCAAGCATGATGTAATACGGAATGTCGTCCGTGTCTTCCATGTCCAGCTCGCTCAGATCGGAGTTCATGTACTGCCCGGTGCTGCCTGTGTTGAGAGCCCCGATCATCGCTGCCAGACCTCCGACATAGCCGAAAGTTCCCGGATTGTCGAAAGCGATCTGAATCGCCTGCCAGCCGCCCATGGAAAGTCCCATGATGGCCGTGTTTTCCTTGCCCGTGGCGACGCTGTAATTCTCTTCGATGTACGGCATCAGGTCGTTGATCAGGTCATCCGGAAACGCGGCAAACGCCGAAATCCAGTCGGCAAAGCTCGCATCCTCCTTTGAGTTCTGCGACGTCCACTCATCCGGCTGCACGATAATGCACGCCGGCATCTCGCCGGCGGCCTGCAGGTTGCCGCATACAACGCGCGCCGCGTTCCACTCGTCCGGCCCGCCGCCGTATCCGTGCAGCAGGTACAGTACCGGGTACTCAACGCTCTCGTCGTATCCGGCCGGGAGCACAATGTTGAACGTCTTCTCCATGCCGGCCGTCTCGGAATAATAGGTCAGATCGGTGATATACTCACCGTACTCCACACCCTCCTGCTCCGTGGCGTAGCCGTCCGGGACGCTGAAATCCGTATCGTCATACCCTCCGCCGCTGCCAAACACGATCGTCTCAGCGATCTGCGACGTGTCGCCGTGCCCGAGCGGCTCAAGATCTTTTGTGTACGCCGGCGTCGTGACCTTCGGCTCCGTATAGATTTCTTCAGCCGAACTCTCCGAAGTCGTCTCTTCTGCTGAACTCTGCGAACTCGTCTCTTCTGCCGTCGATGCAGACGAGTTTGAACTTTCCGCCGCACCGCATCCGGCAAAGAGCGATGCGGCCGTGACCGCTGTGAGAAGAGCAGCCATGCCCTTTCTGAATTTTTTATTGTCCCTCATCTTTCAAAATCCTCCCTTCTGCGTCTCTGGATCAGATATCTTTAAGCAGCCAGTCAAAGATATGCTGAATGTACTTGTCCCAGAAATTCCAGTCGTGGCACCCCTCGCCCTCTTCGTAGAGCAGGTCGGCGCCGCGCTTCTCCATTTCCTCTTTGATGTGTCGGTTGGACTTGAACAGGAAGTCGTCGTATCCGACGGACTGATACAGCTTTGGAACCGGTTTTCCGGCCCTGACGTCCTCGTCGTACAGATGCAGCAGATCGTAGCGGCTGCCGTCGATATGAATCTTTCCATCCTCTCCGATGGTGTCGTAGAACGAATTCTCATACTGGAACGGATTGGGGATGTTCGGATCTCTGCCCTCGACGAGAAGGGCCAGGTCCAGAGCGCCTGACATCGACGCAGCCTTGCCGTAGAGATCCGGGCGCGAAAGGCCCAGATACCACGCGCCGTAGCCGCCCATCGAGAAACCCGCGACAAATGTCTTCTCGCGGTCCCGGCTCACCGGAAATACATTCTGGATAAATTTCGGGAGCTCTTCCGTGAAGAAATCATAGTAGCGCCGTCCGCCCTTCAGGTTCTGATAAAACGAGTTCTCGGCGCTCGCCATGACCAGAACGAGTCCTTTGTCCTGCGCGTAGCGGTCAACGTTGCTGTAGCGCAGCCAGGAAAAAGCGTCCCCGTAAGCGCCGTGCAGCAGATACACGACCGGAAGTCCCCTGGCGTAATTGTATTTCGGCGTGGCGTTTATGTCCGTGATCGCCTCCGAAGTGCCGGGGGTCGGCACAAACACATTCAGCGTCACGTTGCCGCCCATCGCAAAACTTGAATAATGTACTTCCATCAATGCCATTTTCTTCACTCTCCTATACTGTAAAATCAAGGCCGCCGGCGCATCGCCGGCCGCCGTATAAATTTTTCCGCCACACTTTCTGACGTGCAGACGAAACCGTTTCGTATTATGATAATTTTATCATAAACCATGCTCTCCGAGGAGGAATCGTGATGCAATACACCAAAATTACACCGGACATGACTATCGCCGATCTGATCCGCGGCGGCGCGTATGGCGCTTTTGCGGATTACATCTTCACGGACATGACGCCCGACCGCTGCTATGCGAAGCTTGCGGATTTCGGGTTTGAGGCAGTCGGATTTGTACCGGGACTTCACAGAATGGAGGAACTGGCCGCATCGGACGGCCAAAGGGGCTCTTCCTTTGTCAGGAATATCTACAGCAGGGAAGAGCGCATGGCCAACTGGGATCTGGCGCGCGTGAAGCTGTTGTATTTTCCGGCGAAGTGCGCGCCGGATGACACAAAAGAAAAGCCATACGCGCTGGTGATCCCGGGCGGAGGCTTCAACCGCCAGTGGGGCTTTATCGAGGGCGAGGCCATCGCGGCGGCGCTGAACGAAAAAGGAATTCCGGCATTTGTCCTGTATTACCGGGTCAAGCAGGAGCCGCTGATGCCCAGGCCGATCGAGGACATGTACCGGGCGATCTCCTGGATCGATGAACACGCCGGTGAATTTTGCGTATCGGCCGGGCACTACATGCTGGCGGGCTTCTCGGCAGGCGCCGTGATCGCCAGCGAGGCCGGCAGCCGCAATTTCGGGTGGAACAGCGCGCCCGCGGATATCCCGGACGGCGCCGGCGGCACGGCACACTGGGCGGGCGGCCACGTGAAAAAGCCGGAACTGATCGCTCTCGGCTACACTGTCGTCAGCAACAAAAATTCTTTCGCCGCGTACAAAGAGGCGCCGGAAGGGTCCGCCGCCAAAGCGGGAGCCGCGGCATTTCTGCGCCGCGTCGGCGGACCGCTTGTCGATGAGGCGTCCCTCGCGCCCTACGAACTCTGCGATTTTATCGGATCGGATTACCCGAAGGCGTATCTCGTGGCAAATGAGGACGACGGCACCGTTCCGGTCATCAACACAAAAACGCTGGACAAAAAACTCACAGAGCTGAATGTCCCGCACATCACCCGCATCGGAAAGACGGGCGGCCACTCATTCGGCCTCGGAATCGGCCTGGAAGTCGGCGGATGGCTCGACGAGTGTGTGGAGTTCTGGAAAAAGAGCTGAAACCCTTGCAGCGGGAAAGTTCTGGGAATAAGGCTTAAAACCCTTGCAGCGGGAAAACGACCGCTTTCCCGGTTAAAATCATCCGTGGGAGCGGTCTTTCATTTGTCATGAGTTCTCTGCGCTTTAATCTCAGCCGCCGAGAAGAAGCGGCATGAACATCTGAGCCAGTCCGAGGAAAATGAAGAATCCCAGACAGTCCGTCGCAGTCGTCAGGAAGATGGAGCTGGCGATCGCGGGGTCCGCGTGGCACTTATAGATCAGGACCGGGACGAGCAGTCCGAAGAGACCGGCGATCAGCAGGTTGCCGATCATCGACATCAGCACAATCGGGAACAGGTAAACGTTGTGGTACAGAATCAGAACGACCACTCCGGTGATCACGCCGTTGATGGCTCCGTCGATCAGGCCGACCATGAGTTCCTTGCCCAGGTCATGCCAGAATGTCGGCCAGTCGATTCCCTCTTTTGAGAGATGGCGGACGACGATTGACATGGTCTGTGTTCCGGCGTTGCCGCCCATGCCGCTGATGATGGTCATGATGGCTGACAGCGCGACGACCTGTGAGATCGTGTCCTCAAATGCCTTCACAACCGCGGAGGCCAGAAAAGCCGTGACCAGGTTGATCAGGAGCCAGGGGAGCCGCATTTTGACGGATTCCCACATCGGGGTGTCGAGCGTCTCCTCTTTGTTAACGCCGCCCATCTGCAGGATATCTTCATCGGCCTCGTCGACGATGACGTCGATGATATCATCGAGTGTGATGATGCCGAGAATCTGACCGCGGCTGACGACCGGCAGCGCTTTCAGGTCGTACCTTGAAACCAGCCTGGCCGCTTCTTCCTGGTCTGTCTCCGGCGTGACGGAAATCACGTTCTTGTCCATGATGTCCCGTATATACGTGTCGCGGCGCGTCGAAAGCAGGTCGCGCAGGCCGACATACCCCACGAGCTTTCTGTGTTCGTCGATGATGTAAATGGTATCGATATATTCAGTCTTCGGCCCCACTTCGCGGATCCGCTCGAGCCCCTGCCCGATCGTCCGATCCTGTTTCAGGGCCAGATAACCGGTCGTCATGATACCGCCGGCCGAGTCTTCCGGATATTTCAGAAGATCCGTGATGATCTTCCGGTCGTCCGTCTTCATCAGATTGATGACAGTCTTCTGCCGGCCGATCGGGAAATCACCCAGGATATCTACGATATCGTCCTTCTGCATGTAGTGAAACGCGAGAAGCAGACGCCGGTCGTTCAGCACGTGCGCAATCCGGATCCGCTCGTCATCGTCGGATTCCTCCAGCAGGGATGCGAGCTCATCGTCCGTGAGCATATCCGGCAGCTTTGCCAGATCCTCGTCGGACAAATCATCCGCTTCCTGAGCGATATCGATCGGTTGTTTCGCATCAAAATACCGGGTCAGCCCCTCGGCGTCCTGCGCCTCGACAAGAGACGCCAGCGTCACTTCGGCCTTTTCCGGTTCTTCGGGTGTCTTCTGTTCCTTTTTCTCATCTTCATCGCTCATAGCACTCACCCCGCCGATATTCTTATCCTCAGAAGCCGTACTCTTAAATTATACAGGAATTGTCCGGACAGTGGCCGGGAGATTTTTAAATTTTGCGCAAAATAATGACAGCGATGCAATATGTATTCATTTTTCATGAAAAATATACACCGACTGTGCAAAATCCTTGCAAGCGTTTTGTAAACATGATACTATAAAGTATCAAATTTTTAGTGTTTATTTATGCATTTTTCACTGAAAAGGAGGAGGTAATTACGTGAAAACCCTGAAAAGAACAGGAGCGGGGCTCCTGACTGCTGCTCTGGCCGCAGGACTTCTGGCCGGCTGCGGCAGCTCATCGACTGACACCACGACGGCTGCCAGCTCGGGAAGCTCATCGGCGAGCACGACAACAGCCGCTGCTACTACCGGAAGCTCATCCAGCTCATCAAGCTCTTCCAGCGAGATGACATTTGCCTGGTGGGGCAATCAGGTCCGCAACGAGGAGACGCAGAACGCCATCGACGAGTACGAGAGCGAAACCGGCATCTCAATCGACGGCCAGTTCTCTCAGTGGAGCGATTACTGGCAGAAACTCGCGACCGCTTCGGCAGGCAACGAGCTCCCGGACGTCATCCAGATGGACTATTCTTATCTGAATCAGTATGTGTCCAGCGGTCTGCTCGCTGATCTTACCAGCTACACGACAGACGGCACCATGGACACGACCAACTGGAACGAGTCCATGATCAACGCCGGAACTGTCGACGGCAAGCTCTACGCGGTTTGCTCCGGCATCAACGCGCCGTGCCTTATCTATGACAAGTCCATCACCGATGCGGCCGGCGTCACCATCAAAGACAACATGACGCTCGACGAATTTGTCGAAATCTGCAAGACGATCTACGAGAAGACCGGCTACAAGACCAACATCGAGTACGGCGAGGCATCCGGCGTCTTCTCATACTGGCTGAGAGCCGACGGCAAGGTATTCTTCACCGATGAAGGCGTCAACGCCACTGAAGAAGAACTTGCAGCCTACTATGACATCTATGTGGACGGCATGACAAATGGCTGGATGGTGAGCCCGGAAATCTTCGCCGAGCTGTCCATCGGCACGACAGAGCAGGATCCGCTCGTTTACGGAAGCTCTCCGGATGCCCGTTCATGGTGCGCCTTCAAGACGTCCAACATGTATGTCGGATATCTCAATGTTGCACAGGACGGCCAGGAACTGCTCCTGACGACACAGCCGAGTAAAGATCCGCAGAAGTCCAACTATCTGAAGCCGAGTATGTTCTACGCTGTGAGCCGTGACGCAGAAGATCCGCAGGCCGCTGCCGCTTTCATCGCATGGCTTACCAACAGCGAAGAAGCCAACAATCTGCTGATGGGCGAGAGAGGCATCCCGCTCAACTCTGAAATCGCAGACATGGTCAAGGAACTGCTCTCAGAAGACGAGCAGGCAATCTACACCTATGTAGAAGATGTCGTTGTTGACAACAGCTCCGACATCAATCCGCCGGATCCGACCGGCAACTCAGAGGCTGTGAGCGTCTTCAACCAGATCCTCGAACAGCTCTGCTACGGCATGATCAGTTCGGAAGACGCCGCTTCCCAGATGATCTCGGAAGGCACTTCCGTTCTGCAGTCAAAAGCTTCGTCATAACAAAGAAGCAGTAAACAAAAGAATCGGCGCAAGCTGAAAAAGGCGTCCGCGGCCTTTAGCCGCGGGCGCCTTTCCTGCTGTCCTGATGGCTGCGCTCTTGAAAGAATTTCTTCTGGGAGGGTGAAAATAGCTTGCCGTCAGCAATTTTTTCCTGTTTGATATGCTCCCGTTACATAGGACACTGAAATATAACAAACCTATGGAGGGATTGTATCATGTCAGGAAAAGGTAAGGTAGCGGCCTCTGAAAAAGTGAAGGCTGTGAAAAATGTCTTGCAGGCTAA
>JBMNQX010000021.1:0-25920 GCA_050944355.1 Lachnospiraceae bacterium | reverse complement strand
TTTAAGATTCATCGGCGGATACTTTATACTCTTTTTTATCAGCTGCAATTTTTCAAGGAACAGGTCAGCTGGACGGCGGCCATGGTGGCCGAAATTTCGTTATTTTGAACTTGTTCAGCAGACACTATTTAGATAAGGTTTTGGTGTACCAAAATCTGATTCAGGCATTTTCCAGGACAAACCGGCTCTTTAATATTAATGAGAAACCTTTCGGCTCGATCCGGTATTATCGTATGCCACATACGATGAAGCGGAATATTGAGGATGCCGTGAAACTGTATTCCGGGGATCGTCCACAGGGATTGTTTGCAGATCATCTTCCTGACAATGTGAGACACATGAATAACTCCTATCAGGATATGGTTGAAATTTTTGTCAATGCAGGCATTCCAAACATTGATAAATTGCCGAAGGACATTGCTTCCAGAGCTAAATTCGCGAAGCTTTTCCGGGAATTTTCCACGTTTCTTCAGGCGGCCAGAATTCAGGGATTCAGCTGGGATCAGACAGAATATTCTTCCAAGATTGATCCGGAAGATGAGAGGCAGGAGGAAAGAATTGTTCTGATACCTACGGAAAGTCAGTATGAAATCCTCCTTCAGAGATACAAGGAACTTCGTCAGCCGGGTGGTGATAGCGGCGATTACAATGATGATATTACATTTCCCATCGATCCGTATCTCACAGAGCAGGATACCGGTGTGATCGACAATGACTACATGAATTCCAGATTTGAGAAATGGAAAAAGCAGCTTGATGATCCGAATGTTGATCCCAAGGATGTTGAGCAGACGTTGAAAACACTTCACAAGTCATTTGCTTTTTTGTCCCAGGAAGATCAGAAATATGCGAATCTCTTTCTCCACGACGTTCAGTCTGGAGATGCGAATCTGGTTCCGGGAATGCAGTTCCGGGACTATATCGTAATGTATGAAAAGAACGCTAAAAAAGAGCAGATAAGGAGACTGGTTCGATATCTTGGGGTATCTGAAGAATTGCTCACAAATATTATGAAAGAGCATGTAAGCCGTGACAAGTTAAATGAATATGGACGTTTTGATGCTTTGAAAGCTTCCGTAGCTCAAGATACGGCTCAGGCTTACTTTTCGAAGCTTGAAGGGAAAAAGCTTCCGATTTTCCTGGTTAATAATCGGGTAGATAAATTGTTGACGGATTTTATTCTTTCAGACGGATTTGACATACCTGATCCTGACAGTGGTGATAAGAAATAACAGCAGGATTGTTGGTCCTCCATCGGTGTAGAAAGGGGTATCTATGCCAAAGGAATTTCATACAACGGACCAGCTGAAGGAGTACTACAGAAACTGGATTGCTGTTTATAAGGAGGGAGCAATCCGGAATGTGACACTTTCAAAGTATCAGATGAGTCTTTCATGGGTCGAAAAACTGGCTCCAGATTTGAAGCTTTGTGATGTGACAAGGACTGTTTATCAGCAAATCATCAATGACTATGCGAGAGAACATGAAAGACAGACGACTATGGACTTTCATCATCAGTTAAAAGGCGCGGTTCTGGATGCTGTTGATGAGGGATTGATTCCCCGTGATCCGACACGAAAGGTGATAATTAAAGGGAAGCCACCGGTCAATAAGAAAAAGAAATATCTGAATCAGTTTGAACTGCATACCTTGCTGACAAATTTGAAGTTAGGGGATTCGGTCAGCTGGGATTGGTTTATTTTGCTGATTGCAAAAACTGGTATGCGCTTTTCTGAAGCCCTTGCCGTCACGCCGTCAGACTTTGATTTTGCCCATCAGACAGTATCAGTCAGTAAAACATGGAATTATAAGGAAGGTGGCGGATTTGCTCCGACAAAGAATAAATCTTCAGTTCGCAAGATTCAGATCGACTGGCAGCTTGTGATGCAGTTCGCGACTCTTGTAAAAGATCTGCCGCCAGATCAGCCGATTTTTGTTACCAAAGAGAAAGTATACAATTCTACTGTAAACGACATATTAGAGCGGTATTGCAAAAAGCTGAGTATTCCAGTGATTTCTGTTCATGGCTTGCGACATACCCATGCCTCGATCCTTCTTTATGCAGGTGTATCTATTGGAAGCGTAGCGAGAAGATTGGGACACGCGAGCATGACAACAACACAGAAAACTTACCTCCATGTCATTCAGGAACTTGAGAATCAGGATGTTGATCTGGTTATGCGATCTTTGTCTAACTTAATGTAAGAAGGTAAATGAGTTTGCGCCGATGGGGGACTTATAAGAAATTTAGGTTTGGTATTTAATACAATTGAAAAAGCCTGCACTTAGGAAATTGTTTTAGATTCAGGGGTTTCGTTTTAAACGTTGGGCCAAATAAACCGGCAAATTTTGGAAAGTACATGCATAGCATCACTGTAAACAGTATGAGGAATATCAGCAGTATTTCTGCGATAATGATCACAGACGGATTATCACGCCGGTTTTGTACATTTTCTGGTTCGGGCATGTGATAATATGATCCGGAAATCATCGGCAAACAGATTCTGGAATATAATGGTAGATACCAGATAAAAGAAAAGACGAAAATTTGAAAAAAGCACTTGACGGGGACAAAGTCCCCACTTGTTAGACTGGGGTTGAAAGGAGATAGAAAGACTTTGAAGCCGAAAGAAATACAGAAAACACTCGGAATTAATGCCGATAGAATCAAGTTCTTTAAGAGAGAAGGGGTGTTCACACCGGAAAACCCGCCCTCAGGAAATCATAGTACGGAATATACGGAGTCAGATCTTGAAGCTCTTAGACGTCTCGTGGTGATGACAAAAATGGGGCTGACCTGTAGCGATATATGCAAAATGCAGAAAGGGGAGTGTACGTTAGAAGCAGTTGTTCTTGAGCGTAGAAAGAATATTGAAGCAGATATAACTAAACAACAAAATGCACTATCGCTTTTGTCGGAGTTACTTGAGAGAAAAGAAAAATTTGAATCTTTCCATACAGAACAGTACTGGGAGATTATTACAAAGAGAGAGTCCAGAGGCGAAGAATTTATCGATCCGGAAGATATGTATGATTACCGGGCAGTTACGCTTATACGTAGAGTAATATGTCCGTATTGTGGTGAAGAAATGGAAGTCGATCTTGAGGATTATGAAACTGACATAAGCAGTTATGATAACGAAATTGGAATGGGTGAGGATATGGTTTATAGCTTTGATAGCGAAGATAATATAAAATGTCCTGCCTGTATGAGAAGATATAGAGTATCTGGCTGGATTAGAGAATACCCAATTGGTGCGTATGATTCAGAGGAAGTTAATGTAGAAAAACTCACTTAGAAGAAGAGATCCATTTCGCAGACAATTTATGCCATATAATACAGGAAGGGGGATTTTATAATGGCAGTAATACAGGAAGCGTTTAATATTCCAGAAGATATTATGACAAGGCTGTTGACTGGCGAATATCGTAGAATTGGCGGAGTTGTAAGATATGCCATTGGACCGAAGAAAGGACAAATAGTAAAGTTTCTACAGCCTGCTGATGTAAAATCAGCGGAGCAGGCACAGGGAGTAGGTGCACAGATTTTGAAGTTTCACAAGAAGAATAAGAAAGTACTTATTATTGGGGGAACTGTAGTCGGTGCTGTTATGATAAGCGGTATCATTTATCATCACATAAAGAATCGTGAGCCAGCAGTTGTTACGAAATTTAGGGGCGCTCTGCGTACATATGTTGAAAAGATTCGCAAAGGTAACCTAGAATTAGAAACAATTGAAGAATTGATGGCAGCTCTCGATCAACTAAAAAAGAATAAAAATTATGAGCAGTTCAAAATTAAGCTTTCAAGTGAAGACATCGATGTGCTTGTAGGCAGGATTTATGATTATACGATGCGATTGGCTGAAATTAATCAAGTTGAGCTTACAGATCAGGAATGCAGTAAGACAGATAATTCGATTATTAATTTGCAGAATTACTTAAGAACACAGGAGCGGATATTTAAAGAAGCTGAATAATCGAATAAAGCTCCCTATCCCAGTTTAAACTAGTGATAGGGAGCTCATCTTATGCCTTGAAAATGGCGGCTTTATACCGGCATTGTTTTACAAATATTAGCGTAGTGCGATTCTAATCGTTAAGGGACAGGTGATATCATCTACTTTTGGGTCAATCAAATATTGCCAATGCATCAAAGCAAGTATGCTTGTAAGAGCCGATAACGTTGATAAAAAAGCACTCACAGCAATCGCATTGATCTTGGACATCATAAAAGTTATAAAA
Organism: Lachnospiraceae bacterium; assembly: GCA_050944355.1. GTDB lineage: Bacteria > Bacillota > Clostridia > Lachnospirales > Lachnospiraceae > UBA4285. The sequence continues at coordinate 21,675 of JBMNQX010000021.1, read as the reverse complement.
GACTTGAGCGATTAGTTATGAGTGCCACATCGGAAGTGAAAGCCTTCGATGTCTTGATTATACTATTTCTGCAAAGAAAAGGCCTTTTCGAATTTCTTCAGACATTTGTTTTATCATGTCGCGGCATTACTGTCTTTGGCATGCGCCCAGGTTCCTTTGCAAATCATAACCAGTCCGGTCACTGCCGTAATCGCTTCCGCTGCCACGATCGCGATCATGACACCATTCAGTCCGAACAGAAGAGGCAGAAGAAGGATCAGCGCACCGCTTAGCACCAGCCCCCTCATCAGGGAAAGGATTGCAGCATGCCCGCCCTGGAGCGTCGACTGCAGGATATAGATGCACAGGATGCTGACGCCCATGAACAGGTAGGTGAGAAAATACAGCCGAATCATTTGGGGCGCCAATGCGAGCACTTCATCCGTTGGCTTGGTGTAAAGCCGGACAAGGAGTTCCGGGAAAAGCTCGCCGACTGCCGTGAACAGCAGCTCCATGAAAAGACAGGTCATCCATGCCATGTGCAGGAACGAGCGCATTCTGCCGTATTTGCCAGAGGAAAAATTGGCGGACAGGAAGGGCTGCACCGCCTGCCCCAGTCCCCCGAACATAGATTGGATCAAGGCGTTGCACGTTGCAATAATGCCATATACGGAAAGAGCCGCCACGCCGCCGTATCGGGTGATCTGATGATTCAGGAGAATGGCAAGGACCGCGGTGGCGATCTCGATGATGCCGGAGCCAAACCCGATGCTGATGATCGACCCCGTCTTTTTCATCGGCTCTTCCAATTTTTCGATCCGCATCGTATTGTCTTTTAAGCGAAAATGAAGAAGCGGAACGAGCACCTGCACAATGCTTCCGATCACCGTTGCGGTCGCGGCGCCGGCCATGCCCATCTGCATCGGAAAGCAGAAAAACCAGTCGCCAAAGATATTGCAGGCGCCTCCCGTCAGCACGGCGATCATGGCAAGCTTCGGATCTCCGTCACTTCGGATCATCGTTGCAAGATAGATCATGAACAGAAAAACAGGCCAGAAAGCGATGATGAGATCCGCATATTCATTGACATAGGGGAGCACTTCTTCCGTTGCCCCGAAAAAGCGGAAGATCGGATTGTGGAAAATCGAGAAGAGCAGCCAGGTGACCACTGCCATCAGGGAAAGGAGCAGCAGGGAAGCCGTAAAATATTGATTTCCCGTTTTGCTTCGATTCAGCGCCTTTTCCTTTGTCATGAGAACCGATCCTCCCACGCCGCAGATCGACGCAAGAAAGGCCTGAGTTCCGTAGACGGGCGTCACAACGGCCATGGCCGCCGTTCCCAGAGGACCGACCGAATGCCCGACGGCGATCGTATCGACCATCGAATAGATCGACATGGCCAGAGCGCTTCCGATGGAAGCAATAGCATATTTTCGGTAGATTTCCCGCACATCATCTTTGACAAAGTCCATACAGTACCTCCCGGGTTTGCAAGATGTTCTCATCAGGAATTTGACTCTGCAGGCCCCGCAGGGACTTGCGCAATAAAAAAGGCCGCTGGAAAAGCGACCGGACCCATTTGTCTGCTCCCGATTCTGATGCGCTCAATACGTGAGAACATCTCTGCTCGACAATAGGTTCGACATCTTTTCCAGCGGCCAAAGTTACGACTCGGGTCACCCTCTGATGAGTAAAATGTATTATATTGAATCTGTTTTGTAATGTCAATCCTGATCCCATGATAGAATCCTGTCTGAGGATGACGGCCTGCCCGCTGAAATATAATGAGTGCAATGATCCAGTCCGGATGACACAAAAATATACGACCGGATTTATGGTGATACTGTTTTTTGGCAGCACAATAAGCAGTAAAATAAGTGTTGATGAATTGAGCGTGTTATTTTTCATTGACAAAATAGTCGGAAATGCCGCATTCCATAAAAACAGAGCGGTGGCAGATGGGCAAAGGAGAAAACCATGCAGAAACTGTTTGTTGTGATACGTCAGGGAAAACTCGATGAGGTGGAGCGGATCCTTTCAAAACATCCGGAGGCCGTGAACGAAGTCTCGGGCCCCAAACCGAAGAAGGATCATGGACAATCTCCGCTTCAGGTGGCCTTCAAAACGGGGCGGCTGGAGATCGCCGATTATCTCATGGATCACGGGGCGGATATCAATTTCATGGAGGCGCCGGACGAGGACCCCGGCATGCGGGCACCTGTTCTGTTCGATGCCATCAGCTGTGTGATTGATTCCCTCTGCTACAAGGCATTTGACATATCTGAGAATGCAATGCCCCGCCTGGAAAGAATGCTCCGGGAAGGGGCCGATGTGAACAAGAAAGCTTCTAACAGAATGAACGCAGTCGGCTGGACCATCTGGCGGGCAGAGTTTATCATCACCAGCCCGAGTGTCTATGCGGCGTCTCAGGAAATGGTGAGAAAACAGACAACCCGGATTCTGGATCTGCTTCAGGAATACGGCGCTGATTTTAAGGCCTGGGCAGATGACAAAGCAGGTTCCACCCGGACAAACCGAAGCTTCTATCTGGATGATTACACGCCCAAAGATGAAAACGACAAGGATTACTTAAAAGATCTGCGGGCCTTCCTGCAGAGTTATGTCCGCAGCCGGAATCTGCAGATCTGAGGTATGCGGCGGTTTCAGGGGCTGATAACGTCTGTTTGCCGAATCAATAAATAGAAATTTGAAAGTGAAGCAGGATCGATGAAAAAACAAGCATTCTCTTATCTTGCCAGAGTCGGACTCCAAAAGATAATGGGGTTCTTTCTTTATACTATCGGAGCAGGTTTTACTTTGACGCACGCTGGAATAGTATATTTCATCTATCTGTTCATGTCGACTTTCATCATTTGCCTGATCCTGTTTCGGGCAAATGAAGAGACTTTGGCAGAACGCGGGAAAACCAATACAAATTCTCCGCTATGGGATAAGATACTGCTGCCTGCATTCTGGATCCTCAATTATTTCGTTGTTTACGTATTGGCCGGTATAGCCGAAGAAGGTGAGCATCTGACACTTGTGTTCTGGCTGGGAATTGTCCTGATATCGCTCGCTGCGTGGATTTCGACAAAAGCGACTTTGGAAAACACTTTTTTAGAATCTACGGCCAGAATCCAAAGCGACAGAGATCAAAAGGTCTGTACGACCGGTCCGTATCGGATTGTCAGGCACCCGGCTTACTGCGGACTGATCATTAACTGCATAGGACTATCCCTGATTTTCCCATATTATAACGTTTGGATCTGCATGGGAGCGACTGCCGTGATCATTGTGATACGTACAGCGTTAGAGGACAGAATGTTGAGGAATGGACTGGATGGGTATCTTGAATATACAAAGCAGACAAAGTACAGACTAATTCCATTTATCTGGTAATCCACATACAGGTGTTTTTTTAATAGAATTGGATTGCATCCGTATTCGCCTCAATAGTCTGAAAAACCTCACCCCTGTTTTGGGGATAAATATTGAGTGATTTCATTGATAACAGGCTGAAGGTATTTTTCGTCAACCCAATCACCTTTCGAATGATATGCTTCCATCAAAGCGGCTTCCCAGATCTCATATTCCGAAGGATCTTTTTTAGAAACTGCCTTATACAGCATCTTACAAAGATTTCGATCAACAAATGTCATTTGATCTATGTCCCATGCACCACGGCAGTAGTACAATGACACATTTCTCAACGCACCTGTCAGATTTTATTTCTGAGCTCATCATATACCTTTTCACTATATGGAGATGCTCCATCTTGTTGCATATTCAAACTGCTTTCCTTATTATCAAATCATAAAAATAAACCACCGCTTCGAAAAACAATATTCTTCGCATTTCCTTTTTTGAAATATTTGCGATGAGTGCTTGGGACAGAAATACACAGATTTCGTATCAGCTTCGCCTGATTTGGAAAATAAATGAATGACAGCATGCTAATACATGAACAAAATAGAGCCAAATACATGAATAAAATCGAAGTCAAACAAGGAGATTGAAATGAAGCATCAGTGCAAAATAACGGTTTTAGAGACAAAGGTATTTCCTGAACTTCAGGAAAAATATTTGGCAGATCCGAAATCCGGACCGTGCCCATGCTTCCATGCAGGCGATGAATTTATCCTTGATCGGACTCCCGAAAAGGATGATTTTTACCATTTGATGAACGGAAGATTCTGTGGGGAAGCGTGGGATGCCGTCAGCCGTTATGTATACACGGCACTTCAGGGAGGCTCTATCATGCACGGCTGGACAAATGATGAGCGCATGATGATTGCCTGCTGTAATGACGGAACCAGACCTGTTGTCTTTAAGATAGAAAGAATAGACATACCGGAATCTGCAGACGAGGCAGAATGGCTTGCAAAGCAGAACTTCAAAAACTCTGCCAAAGACGCTTATACAGGAATCTAAATGATTGTTCTTTCTAATCTTCTTAAGTGGATTGTCGATTATCAGGATTTATCTGATCGATTTTTAGTATTGGGTAATTTCAGATAAAGACAGGCAGACAAGAATGTCCAGTGCGATAATACGGCATTTCTCACTTTGCGTCGTGTTAATCAAAGCTCTGAGACGGTATTCTGGCATAGAAAGGAGGTTTTCGTCAAGGATGTCATCAATTATAGCAGGGTCACTCAGCCTGGCGTTCATCTTTCTGGCTGTGAATGTTTTTGTGGCATTCATGAAAAACAGCAGGAACGAGAAGACGGCTCCCGGAACAATTGTGGTCGTACAGCCCAATGTGGCACTCGTTCTGGTGATTTTGGATGTGATCAGTACGGTCATTATCGTTCTGGGAATGATTTCGGATGTGCGGGATGGCCAGACATCTGCGGCTCCCTATATCCTCTTTATTGTTTTTGTGAACGTGCTTTGTCTGTGCGTCAGTTATCCGATCTCAAGATGGAAACTTGTCATTTCCAATAAGGGGGTCATGTACCGGGACTGGCTCGGACGCCGCCACGAGTATACATTCGAGGAATTGGATGAATGCCGGCTTAATGATAACGGAGATTACCGGTATTTTCATAACGGCAGGAAGGCCTTTACCATTGACAGCGGACTTCACGCTGCCAACGCGATTGATTTTATCAGCCAGCATGGGGTTCCTCTAAAGATAGAGCCATCTAAGTGGGACGGGGTTGTGCACACTCATACGTCGATTATTGTTTTGATGAGTATCGGAGCTGCCGTGTTCGGAACGCTGGGAATATTGGCGGCCTTCGATCATCTGCCGTTTCATGCTCTTGGAGCGCTCCTTTTCACCGCGGTGATACTCATCATGATGATCTCTTTCATTAAGGCCAGGAACTGGATCGAGGATGACTGCGTCTTCGAGAGCCGTCTTTTCAAAAAAACGCGCCGCGTGCCGTTCAAGGATATCAGTAAAGCCGTTTTTGCTGATCCGCCGTCGGGCTATCACTATCTTGATCTGTACGATCATGAGGGGAAAAGAGTGATGCGCATCAACCGGGGCGAAAAAGGATACGAAAGCTTCCAGCGGAAGTTTGTCGGGCATATGCCAATCATGACACACTGAGGCGGAAGGCCGTGACGGCTTACAAATTTTTCAGGACGCAATATGCAATATATAGTAATTTTTGAAATCAGGAGGTGTGAATTGAAATATCAGGACATCAATTCGCAGACGATAGACAGATGGGCAAGGGAGGCTGGGAATGGAGCATGCCGGTTTCTCATGAGGAATACGTGGCAGCCGTAAACGGGAAATGGCAGATTCATCTGACTACCACCAGGTATGTGCCGCGAAACTGGTTCCCGGAAAATATGAAAGGTATCAGAGTTCTCGGACTTGCCAGCGGAGGCGGACAGCAGATGCCGATTCTGGCGGCAGCCGGCTGCGACTGTACGGTTTTTGATTATTCCGATGAACAGCTGAAGCGCGAGCGGGAAACAGCCGATCGGGAAGGGTATCAGATAAAGATCATCAAAGGCGACATGACGCAGCCCCTTCCTTTTGAAAAGGAATCGTTTGATCTGACCATAAATCCCGGTTCCAATTGTTATGTACGGGAAGTGAGACCGATCTTCCGGGAGTGCTGGCGGATACTGAAAAAGAATCCGGAACAGATGAAGCAGCTTCAGGACCATGACGCCGGGATTCAGTTTTCGCATACGCTGGAAGAACTGATCGGCGGCCAGCTTGAAGCCGGATTCATTCTGACAGATCTGTACGAAGACTATAATGCCGAAGGACGACTGAAAGAATTTAATATACCGGCTTTTATTGCGACCAGAGCGATAAAATAAATTCAGTTGATCGAAGCGCTGAAACGAAGAGAAACAGTACTTCTAATTTGTTCCAACATATCTTGACAAATAATATCCTAGGATATATTATAACCATGGATAAAATAAATCTTAGGAATGAAAGGCGGTTGGCTATGAGTACTGTTGTTATGCTGGGCGGTAACGGATATCTGGGAAGAAATGTGACAATGAAGTGGCTCGTGAAGGACCCGGAGGCGAAATTTGTCGTGGTTTCCCGTTCGGGTAAGAATGCGTTGACAGACGCGAGAGTAACCAACGTCAAGGCGGACTGCGCGGATGTAGATTCCGTCAGAAAAGTTCTGCCTGAGCAGGTGGATTATATCGTCGACTTTGTCGGCCGCCCGGAAAAAGATCCGGAAGAATTCAAGAAGGTCAACGACAAGCCGGCCGACGTCATGCTTCAGATCGCCAAAGAGAAAAACGTGAAGGCGATGGGGATGATCGGCGGCGTTCTTGGGCCGAAGACATTTGTCACGGGGAAAAAGCGGATCATCGACAAGCTGAAGGCGAGCGGCATCCGCACGGAATATGTCAATCCAACTCTTGTCTATGGAAACGGCAGAAAGGACTCCATGACAAAGATGGTTCCACTTCTGAAGTTCTTTGGAATATTTTCCAAAAACATGAAGCCTGTCGACGTCAACGATGTCGCTGACGAACTGGTGGAAAAGATGGTGAAAGAATGAAGATAAGCAGCAGATTTGAGCAGGGAATTTACGTCATCATCATTCTCGCGCTCGAAAAGGATCACAGACCCGTCAAGAGCAGCACGATGAGTCAGCTGCTTGACGTTTCGGATTCGTATCTCAAGAAAATTCTGATGAAGCTCTCGCGCAACGGGCTGGTCAATTCCAGCGCCAGCAAACGCGGAGGATATACGCTTGTAGGCCGCGCGGATGAGATCAGCCTGAAGGATATTTTTGTCGCTCTCGACGAGGGCGAAGATATTTTTACGCAGTCCGATTACGCGCAGAAACTTTTCCCAAACCGTGCGCACGTCAAAGAGAGCACGGACAAGATCCTGAAGACGCTTGAAACAGGGCTCGATGCTTTTTATGAAAAGCTGGATACGCTGAAGGTGTCGGATCTTCTGGAAGACGGCGCGTGGCAGAAAGGCGTGGTCGACTGGGAAGCGCGCCTGTCTGATGCGGAAAGGAAATAGCGGATGGCGGCAGTCAGCGTAGAGGTGACAGGCGAGATCAGAGGGGATCTGGACGATTGAGATTGAAGTTACCGGGAAGCTCGGTTCAAAACTAACAGGATCGGCCGGCAGAATGGCGGGAAAATTATACGGAACGATAATCAGCGCCGGAAAGAAACAGATAGAGCAGGGATGAGCATTTGTCAGGGGGAAGACATTGAGACGTAAGGTGGTAAGAAACAGTTCTGAAATGAGAAATGAAAATGACAGTATTGTGAATGGCAGCCTGTTGTTTTTTGATGTTGAAACTCCCAATCGCAGAAATGACAGAATTTCTTCGATAGGCGTCATTGCCGTGAAAAATGGCGAAGAAATTCTTCGGCAGAATTACTTGATCAATCCGGAGTGTGGGTTCGATGAGTTCAATATAAGTCTGACGGGGATTAATTCGGTGATGGTAGAAGACGCGCCAAAGTTCCCGGAAGTCTGGGGGTTTCTCCGTCCATATTTTTTAACTTCGCTGTGCGTGGGGCATAACATTTCATTTGACTTGTCGGTTCTGGACAAAACACTTACCGCTTATGGACTTGCTGAAGATTTTGGGCCCGTCAATTATGCCGATACATTAACAAAGGCAAAAACGGTATATTCTCTGAATCACTATGGCCTGAAACCGCTTTGTGAATATCTGGGAATAAATCTCGGACAGCATCATAATGCGCTCGATGACGCAGATTCCAGCGAGCAGATTTTCTGGCGCATAGCTCAGGATTCTGCCTGGCAGAATAATGATATTTCTACTAAATGGTTTGGAGCCGAACGTGTAATTGCAGACAAGGGCTTTTTGACAAAGGCAGTTGATGAGCTTCAGGGAATTCTTTTAGGACTGAGCATTGATGGGAGTATTGACAAAGAGGAACTTGATGCAATCCAAACCTGGATGACTGACAATCGGACATATAAAAATTACAGTGGCTTTTCTGAGATCTATGCATTGCTGAATTCAGTGTTATTGGATGGCGTGATTGATTATGAAGAATATCAGCGGCTGTTAGGGCTGTTGAGGAGAACTGGTGAATACCATTTTTCAGATGAAACAATAGCTATGCATGTACTGAAAGGTATTATCAGAGGCATTCTTGCGGATAATAAAGTTTCTGAAAAAGAGCTGGAGAATTTGGAAAGATGGATGGACAGCTACGAATTCATGAAGAATAACTATCCGTTTAATAAAATATATCAATCGGTCCAGGCTGTTATTGAGGATGGCGTTGTCTCTGATGATGAAAGTGTATCGGTTATCAACACGTTTCGGAAATTCATGGATCCGGTGGCCTTTGCTGAAGCGGAAGATGATCACGCGGATTTACAAAATTTGAAAGGCAAGGTCTGCTGTGTTACAGGCACCTGCACTTCCGGAACCAGAGCTGAAGTTGAGCAGAAACTTTCCGATATGGGCGCTGTTGTTGCAAAAAGTGTGACGAAAAAAACCGACATATTAATTGTCGGCGGAGAAGGCAGTACGAACTGGGCGTATGGAAATTACGGCGGAAAAATAAAGAAAGCACTGGAACTTCAGAATCAGGGCTCTTCGATAAAAATAATAGGTGAGAAAGAAATATTCAAAGAATAATTAATGGTAGAAGGGGCGGAAGATATTTCGTTGGATCGCAAAGGGACAGCTGAAAAAAACAGAAGCAGAGTCAAATGCCCATATTGCGGCAGCCGGAATACGGCAAAATATATTTATGGTTATCCGGCATACGATGAAGAGATGAAAACGAAGCTGGATGCCGGCGTATGGAAACTCGGCGGATGCTGCGATTTCCCCGTACAGGTGAAAGGGGAAACGGTCAATCTCAAACCGGCGCGATACTGCAACATTTGTCATAGAGATTTCGGAACGGCGCCTGTTCTGATTTCACGGAACAGCGGCACAGGTGAGGACTACAGAGATATTGCAGAATCTGTGTATTTTTCTGTCGGTGGATTTTTTAACGGGCATTCAGAGGTGAAGATCACACGGAACGACGGCGGCGCGCTTGTCGAGACGAAAGGTCTCTTCGGGGCCGATGCCGGAACGACAGGACGACAGATTTCGTATGCCGGGTGGAGGCATCTTTTGAACACGCTTTATACGAAGATGTATCTGCATGAATGGAAGAAAAAATATGTAGATCCATGCACACTGGACGGCACGCAGTGGGAGTTGAGGATTAAACTGACCGGCGGAAGAGAGTGCAAGTATTACGGGAGCAACGAATATCCGCCGTACTGGCCGGAACTGAAAAAAGTCTTCCGGAAATATTTTGATATCGATCCGTTTTAAAATCGCGCAGCGTTTGATGCGGCAGTCGGAAAGACAGGAGCGTTATACAAGAGAGGTACGATCATGCAGTCAGAGAAAAAGAGATTTGAACTGCTGACAGAAGCAGAACAATTTCAGGATTACGGCGGATGGACGCTGGAATCACAGTTCCTGGATGAGATGGGATCGGCGTACTTAATGGCAAATGGAATCGGCGTGCCGGTCGCAGACGCCTCGACTTTCGTCACCATCCCCGAAGCGGGGGAATACCGCGTCTGGGTCAGGACAAAGGACTGGGTGCCAGATGCGCATCCCGGGACGTTTCAGGTGCTGATCAACGGGAAAGCGATCGACAAGATTTTCGGGGCGAGCGGAAAAGGATGGAGCTGGGAGCTGGCCGAACATGTGCAGATTCCGCAGGGCAGCGTGAAACTCTCGCTGCACGATCTGACGGGATTTGCGGGGCGCTGCGACGCCATCTATATCACGAACACGACCATCGTGCCGATTGACAAGCCGGACATCGCGGGAAGAAACTGGCGGAAGAGACTTCTCGGACTCCCGGAAGAACCGGAACAGACCGATGAGTATGATGTTGTCGTCGTCGGTGGCGGCATTGCCGGATGCTGTGCGGCCTACACGGCGGCGAAGTCCGGATCTCATGTGGCTCTGCTCCATGAAATGGAATACCTGGGCGGAAACGCCAGCGCGGAAGTAGGCCTGACGCCTGAGGGCAGGACCGGCGGCCTGGTCGACATCCTCTCGGAAAGACTGGAAGACGGCGACATCGCCGCCAATCGGATTCTGAAGGACCTTGACAACTGCGATGTGTTTTTCAGCGAGCACGTTTACCGGACGCACGGCAGAGATAAAAAAATCGAATCGGTCGATGCCGTCAATGTAAAGACGGGCAGAGAGCAGCGTTTCCGCGGCAAGGTCTTCATCGACTGCAGCGGTCAGGCGATCCTCGGCGTCTTGAGCGGCGCGGCGACGATGGAAGGACAGGAAAGCCAGTCGGATTACGGCGAAGGCCTTGCGCCGAAGAAATCGGATTCCATGCACCACGGCGACACGGTTTTGTTCCGCACGGAAATGCAGAAAGAGCCGGTGGATTTTCCGGAAGTGCCGTGGGCTCTGAAAGTGGCAAAGGATTATTCGGACCTCGGCGGACAGATCGGACGCGTGAGCTGTCTCTGCGGGCAGGGCCCTTATGAGAACCAGCCCGGCCCCTACGTCGGCCCGAAGAAGATACAGCCTTTCAAACGGCCGGACGGCGGCTGGGACAACGCCATGAATCTGACGAAATCGCATTTCTGGGAATACGGCCAGTGGCTTGATCCCTATATGTGCCGGGAAGAAATCCGCGACCATCTCTTCTGCGCGATCATCGGGACCTATGTCAATGTCCGAAAGAAAGCGCCCGACAAATATCGGAATCTCAAACTGGTTCATCTCGGCAACGTGCTGGCGACGGGGGCGTTCCGCAGCTATCTGGGCGACTACGTCCTGACGGAAAATGACATCCGCAATCACACGGATTTTCCGGATGCGATCGTGGAAAATGCCGGAGCGTTCTGCCTTCATTATCCCGGCAATCCGAAATATGACTTCCGGCTCGGAAACTGGAAGTGGATTGAGCGCGATTTCATGCCGTACACGGTTCCCTTCCGCTGCCTGTATTCCGCGGATGTCGACAACCTGCTCTGCGCCGGCAAGCACATCAGCGCGACGCATATCGCAAGTTCTACGATCAAACTGATGGGCAATTGCGGACACCAGGGAACTGTTGCCGGGGCAGCGGCCGCTCTCTGCGCAAAGTATGACATGAAGCCGCGGACCCTCGGCAAAGAGAAACTGCCGGAACTGAAAGCAGAACTTGCAAAATATGAAGAAACACTGCCGGAACCGGAAGACTGAAAGCCTGACAGAAGCTGAAAAAAAGCAGGCGCCGTACCCGAAAAAAGTGAGCGCTAATATGGTTCGCAACAGAAAAAGCCAGTCGCAGCGGAAACTGCGGCTGACTTTTTTTCTAATATAGCAGCGGTAACGAAAAAATTTTTCTTTTGTTATTCTTTTGACTATGATATATTTTGTGTACGGGTGGGAGATCGTAAGGGGGTTACTATGCGCAAATCGCGAAACCTTAAGGCGATACTCTCCGTTTTACTTGCCCTGTTTTTCGTGGCGGTTGCTCTTACCGCCGGGACTACTCACGTATACGCATACACATACAGCGAGGGAACCGATCCGGTTCCGGCGAGCGGCACCTGGGGCACCTGTGCCTGGGACATCGACGCGAACGGCGTTCTGACGATCCACAGCGGCACCGGAGTAACATTAGGCTCCCAGGAAAAAACACCATGGTACAATTATCGGAATAACATTACATCCGTGAAGACATCCGGAACCATCGTGTGCCCGGAATACCTGGGCGGACTGTTTGAAGACTGTGACAATTTGGTCACGGCGGATTTAAGCGGCTTTGACACGAGCGGAACCGAATCGCTCCAGCAGTCGGGTCATGGCGGCGATACAGCCGGCATATTCTCGAATTGTTCAAGTCTCACGACAGTCACCGGATTGGAAAATTGGGACACTTCAAATTTCACCAACCTCTCCGGAGCGTTCATAAACTGCAAATCCCTGACCAGTATTGCCGGACTCAGCAACTGGGATGTTTCCAAGGTCAGATATATGATATCGACCTTCAGGGGTACAGCTTCGGTGTCTGATTTCTCTGCGATCAGCGGCTGGAACACCTCTTCGCTGACCAATATGGCTTCCACTTTCTTAGGTACCTCTGTGAAGAATCTGGACTTCCTAAGGACATGGGACACATCGAATGTGACAGATATGCAGTCTCTGTTTTACGGCTGCACGCAGCTGTCAGACATTTCAGGCATTGAGAACTGGGAAATGGGCAGCTGCAAATATATCTTTCAGATGTTCAGATACTGCACTTCCCTGAAGGAAATCACGGTGCCTGCCGGCTGGGATCTCAGCAGCGTGACAGATACTTACACGACCTTTTATTCAGATACAATCTCTAAGATAACATTTTCAGACAACTTCTGGATTCCGACACCTGATCAGTATGCACAGAATGATAACGATCCATTCGGCACTCCGACTTTGACGTACTCCGGAAAAGAAAGCGACGGAACCTGGGGACTTGGCTCGGAAGACGCGGACGTTCGATATACAAGGGATGAACTTTACCAGTATGGCCTGACCCATTCGCTTACCGGCACCTGGTATGCGCAGGTGAAAAAGGATGCGACGCCGAAGACATACACCGTTCATTTTATAGCGAACGGCGCCAGCGGTGAGATGGCGGACCAGACAATCACGGTAGGCGAGAGCATCGCACTCACGGCAAATGCGTTCACAGCTGACGGTTTCACGTTCACCGGCTGGAACACCAAGGCTGACGGAAGCGGCACTTCCTATGCCGACGGGGAAGTGGTGAAGGATCTCGCAAAGGCAGACGGTTATGTCCAGCTCTACGCGCAGTGGGAAAAGAACACGCCGCAGGGAACCTACACGGTTCATTTTGAACCGAACGGCGGCAGCGGCGACATGTCGGATCAGAAAATTACCGTTGGTGAGAGCACCGCGCTCACGGCAAATGCGTTCACGAGAAGCGGTTACACGTTCACCGGCTGGAACACAGCGGCCGACGGAAGCGGCACATCTTATACTGATGGTGCAGAGGTGACGGATCTCGCGCAGGCAGACGGCTCTGTCACGCTCTACGCACAGTGGAAGCAGAATACGACGCCGGCTCCTGTCTATAAGATCATCAAGGGCGACGGACAGACATGGACAAAGGGGACAAGTACCGGAATTTCCATGACGGCGGATGGCCCGTTCGGAAAATTTGTCAGGGCTCTGATCGACGGCAGCGAAATCACTCAGTTTGATTCCTCAGCGGCCTCGGACTCAACAGTTGTCACGACGACGGCCGCGTATGCGGAATCACTTGCCCTCGGACAGCACACGCTGACGGTTCAGTACATAGATGGAAGCGCTGCCGGTACGTTCTATGTGGCCGGGAAACAGACGGACGTGACAGAGGAACCTGCTGACGGCGAAGATGATACGGAACAGCCGGACGTGACAGAGACACCTGCCGACGAAGAAGATGACACGACACAGCCGGCAGCGGACAAGGAGGAAGCTCTGTTGCAGATCGCGGCCAAAAAGATTCTGGCCGGTGGGACGCTCGCTGACGGGCAGTTCTCATTTGAACTGAGAGACGCAGCCGGTCAGACGCTTCAGACCGCAAAGAACGGCAGCGACAGTCTGGTGATGTTTGACAGACTTTCCTTTGCAAGTGAAGGAACTTATACATATACCGTCCGGGAAGTACTTCCGGATGATGCGGATTCATCGCTTGCCGGAATTCAGAAAGACGGCGTCACCTATGACGAAACGGTCTACACGGTAACCGTAAATGTGGCGCGCAGCGCGGATACCGGAAAACTTGAAGCTTCGGCGGTCTGCCGGGCAGAAGGCTCTTCTGAAAACACAGAAATGGTATTCACAAACTGCGCAGTTCCGGCATCAGACGTTGAAACCGTGGCAGGCGATGATTCGGTGGATACCGGCGACTCACTGCGGGCGGTGCTGTACGCGGTGGTCATGATCGCCTGCCTGGCACTTATCATACTCATGGTTTCGAGACGCCACAGAGAGAGTAAAGAACAATAATAACAGGACAAAAGATCTGTGAAAACAGATCTGAATGGGGGAAAGGGCCAATCGCAGCGAATTGCTGCGGTTGGCTTTTTTTTCTAAAATTGAGGTAAAACGTTAAAATTTTTCTTTTGTTATTCTTTTGACTATGATATATTTTGTGTACGGGTGGGAGATCGTAAGGGGGTTACTATGCGCAAATCGCGAAACCTTAAGGCGGTACTCTCTGTTCTGCTTGCCCTGTTTTTCGTGGCGGTTACTCTGACTGCCGGGACTACTCACGTATACGCATACACATATAGCGAAGGAACCGATCCGGTTCCGGCGAGCGGCACCTGGGGCACGTGCGCCTGGGACATCGACGCGAACGGCGTCCTGACGATCCACAGCGGCACCGGTGTAAGTTTAGGTGTCGATGACGCAGAACCTTGGTACAATTATCGGAAAAACATCAAATCCGTTGTGGCCACGGAGCAAATTACATGCCCGGGCAGTCTCGGCTCTTTGTTTGAAGACTGTTCGAATATGGTCACAGCGGATGTGAGCGGCTTTGACACGTCCGGCACATACTGGCTGCAGCGTTATCACAGCGGCGGCCAGGGCTACGGTATTTTCACGGGATGCACCAGTCTGACGACAATCAAAGGATTGGACAAGTGGGATACTTCCAATTTCATAAACATTTCTTCGGCATTTCTGCAGTGTGAGTCTCTGACCAGTTTATCAGGTCTTGAAAACTGGGACGTTTCTCACGTCACAGATATGGAAGCGACATTCCGGGAAACAAGCTCTGTGACAGACTATTCTCCTGTGAGCGGCTGGGATACCTCTTCCGTGCAGGACATGACCGAGACTTTCCTTGACAGCGGATTGACGGATCTGCATGTGCTCAGCGGCTGGGATACATCAAATGTCACGACTATGCACAGCATTTTCATGAACTGTCAGAACCTGACGGACATGTCCGGACTTGAAAACTGGAGTATGAGCAGCAATGAAACGATTGTACAGTTTGTTGCTTTTTGCTCAAGTCTGAGGGAAATCACGGTGCCATCCGGCTGGGATTTCAGCAATGTAGAGGATCTCTACAATGCCTTCAATTCGAGATCGATTTCAAAGATGACATTTTCCAGCAATTTCCATACCAAAGAGACATCAAATTATTTTCTGCAGGACTATGGAAATAATCCGTTCGGCACTCCGACTTTGACGTATTCCGGGAAAGAAAGCGACGGGACATGGGGACTTGGCTCGGAAGACGCCGAGACCCGCTATACGAGAGATGAACTGTTTGAATACGGCAAGACCCACGATCTTACCGGCACCTGGTATGCGCAGGTGAAAAAGAATACGACGCCGCAGACATACACCGTTCATTTTATAGCGAACGGCGGCACAGGCGAGATGGCGGACCAGACAATCACCGTTGGCGAGAGCACCGCACTCACGGCAAATGCGTTCACAGCTGACGGTTTCACGTTCGCTGGCTGGAACACCAAAGTTGACGGGAGCGGCACTTCGTATGCCGACGGGGAAGAGGTGACAGATCTCGCGCAGGCAGACGGTTCTGTCGCGCTCTATGCACAGTGGAAGCTGAATGAGCCGGTTACCTATACCTATACGGTTCATTATGACGCGAACGGCGGCAGCGGCGAGATGGCGGATCAGACGATTACCGTAGGTGAGAACACCGCACTCACGACAAATGCATTCACGAGAAGCGGTTACACGTTCACCGCCTGGAATACGGCGGCCGACGGAAGCGGCACTTTCTATTATGATGGCGTCGAGGTGATGGATCTAGCGCAGGCAGACGAATCTGTTACGCTCTATGCACAGTGGGAGAAGAGCACGCCGAAAACATACACGGTTCATTTTGACGCGAACGGCGGCAGCGGCGAGATGGCGGATCAGACGATCACTACAGGTGTGAGCACCGCACTCACGGCCAATGCGTTCTCGAGAAGTGGTTACACGTTCATTGGCTGGAGTACGGGGGCTGACGGAAACGGAATTTACTATGCCGATCAGGCACAAGTGAAAGATTTTAAGCAGGCAGACAGCAATGTCACACTGTATGCGCAGTGGGAGCAGAATCCGTCGACGTCCCCTGTCTATAAGATCATCAAGGGTGACGGACAGACATGGACAAAGGGAACAAGCACCGGAATTTCCATGACGGCGAACGGCCCGATCGGGAAATTTGTCGGGCTTCTGATCGACGGCAGTAAAGTCGCTCAGTTTGATTCCTCAGCGGACTCGGGCTCAACAGTCATCACGACGACAGCCGCGTATGCGGAATTGCTTGCCCCCGGACAGCACACGTTGACGGTTCAGTACACAGACGGAAGCGCAGCCGCTACGTTCTATGTGGCTGAGAAACAGACGGATGCGACAGAGGAACCTGCACACGGCGAAGATGTTACGAAACAAGATGACACGACACAGCCGGCATCAGACGTTGGGGCCGTGGCAAGTGATGATTCGGTGAATACCGGTGACTCTTTGAGAGGCGTGCTGTATCTGGTGATCATGATCGCCTGCGCGGCGCTCATCATAACCCTGGTTTTCCGGCGGAGCAGGAACAATAAAGAACAATAATAGCAGGACAAAAGATCTGTGAGAGCAGATCAGAAGAGAGAAATGAGCCAACCGCAGCAAATTGCCGCGGTTGGCTTTTTTCGTGGAGATTTTGCTGCTCTGCTGCAGTATCCTGGCGGCCCGGAAATATGACTCCCGGCTCGATGATGGGCAGTTGCGGACACCGGGCAACTGCTGCCAGGGCCGGAAAGGGGCTGAAAGCAAGAAAATTTTGTGCATTTCTTTCGACACTTTTACAACGGTATTACATTCCGGGAGTAGGGTATAGAAAAAAGGGAGGAGAGAAGGGGGTATTATGCGAAAATCTCGAAACCTGAAATCGATGCTTTCTGTTCTGCTTGCTCTGTTTTTCGTCGCGGTTTCTCTGACCGCCGGGACAGTTCAAGTACATGCAGATTCACTTCCGGCGAGCGGCACCTGGGGCACCTGCGCCTGGGACATCGACGCGAACGGCGTTCTGACGATCCACGGTGGCACCGGAGTAACTTTAGGCTCCCAGGAAAACGCACCATGGTACAATTATCGGAATGACATTACATCCGTAAAGACATCCGGAACCATCATTTGCCCGGAATACCTGGGCGGACTGTTTGAAGACTGTAAAAATATGGTGACGGCGGATGTGAGCGGTTTTAACACAAGCGGAACCAAATCGCTCCAGCAGAGCGGTCATAGCGGCGATGGCGCCGGTATATTCACGAATTGTCAAAGCCTCACGACAATCACTGGTTTGGAAAATTGGGATACTTCAAATTTTACCAGCATTTCCAGTGCGTTCATGGACTGCAAATCCCTGACCAGTGTTGCCGGCCTCAGCAATTGGAATGTTTCCAACGTCAGGAATATGAGATCCACTTTCAGCTGTGCGTCTGCGCTGACTGACCTCTCTGCACTCAGCAGCTGGAACACCACTTCACTGACCGATATGGGCTGCACTTTCGAACGTACCTCTGTGCAGAACCTGGACTTCTTAAGGTCATGGGACACATCGAATGTGACAGATATGCAGTCTCTGTTTTTTGGCTGCAGGCAGCTGTCAGATATTTCAGGCATTGAGCATTGGGACATGAGCAGCTGCAAATCAATGTCTCAGATGTTCAGAGAATGCCCTTCTCTGAAGGAAATCACGGTGCCTGCCGGCTGGAATCTCAGCAGCATGACAAATACCTACACGGCTTTCTATTCACACGAACTCTCTAAGATAACAATTTCTGACAATTTCCGGATCCCGACACCTGGTCAACATGCGGCGACTGATAACGATCCATTCGGCACTCCGACTTTGACGTACTCCGGCAAAGAAAGCGACGGAACCTGGGGACTTGGCTCGGAAGATGCATCCGTTCGATATACAAGGGATGAACTTTACCAGTATGGCCTGAGCCACCCGCTTACCGGAACGTGGTATGCGCAGGTGAAAAAGAGTGTGCCGGACACCTATACGATTCATTTTGACGCGAACGGCGGCAGCGGCCAGATGTCGGATCAGACGGCCAATGTCGGTGAGAAAACCGTACTCAAGGCAAATGCGTTCACAAGAAGCGGTTACACGTTCATCGGCTGGACCACGGCGGCAGACGGAAGCGGCACTACCTATGTCGATGAGGACGAGGTGACGGATATTGCGCAGGCAAATGGCTCTGTTACGCTCTATGCAAAGTGGATGCAAAATGCGTATACGGTTCATTTTGACGCGAACGGCGGCAGCGGCGATATGTCGGATCAGAAAATTACCGTTGGCGAGAGCACCGCACTCAAGGCAAATGCTTTTACGAGAAGCAATTACACATTCACCGGCTGGAACACGGCGGCCGACGGAAGCGGCACTTCCTATACCGATGGTGCAGAGGTGACGGATCTCGCGCAGGCAGATGGTTCTGTCACGCTCTACGCGCAGTGGAAGCAGAATGTGTATACGGTTCATTTTGACGCGAACGGCGGCAGCGGCGATATGTCGGATCAGAAAATTACCGTTGGCGAGAGCACCGCACTCACGGCAAATGCGTTCACGAGAAGCGGTTACACGTTCACCGGCTGGAACACGGCGGCCGACGGAAGCGGCACTTCCTATGCCGATGGGACAGAGGTGACGGATCTCGCGCAGGCAGACGGCTCTGTCACGCTCTACGCACAGTGGAAGCAGAATACGACGCCGGCTCCTGTCTATAAGATCATCAAGGGCGACGGACAGACATGGACAAAGGGGACAAGTACCGGAATTTCCATGACGGCGGACGGTCCGTTCGCGAAATTTGAAAAGCTTCTGATCGACGGCAGCGAGGTTGCTCAGTCTGATTACTCAGCGACCTCGGGCTCAACAATCGTCACGACGACAGCCGCGTATGCGGAGTCGCTTAGTCTCGGACAGCACACGCTGACGGTTCAGTACACAGACGGAAGCGCGAGCGGTACATTCTATGTAGCCGAGAAACAGACGGACACGACAGAGAAACCTGCTGACGGCGAAGATGACACGAAACAAGATGACACGACACAGCCGGCAGCGGACAAGGCGGACGCCCTGCTGCAGATCGCGGCCAAAAAGATCCTGGCCGGAGGGACGCTTGCTGACGGGCAGTTCTCATTTGAACTGAGAGACGCAGCAGGCCAGACACTTCAGACCGCAAAGAACGGCAGCGACGGTCTGGTGATGTTTGACAGACTTTCCTTTGCAAGTGAAGGAACCTATACATATACCGTCCGGGAAGTACTTCCGGAAGACGCGGATCCTTCTCTTGACGGAATCCAGAAAGACGGCGTCACCTATGACGAGACGGTCTACACGGTGACGGTCAATGTGGCGCGCAATGCAGATACCGGAAAGCTTGAGGCATCGGCGGTCTGCCGGGCAGAGGGCTCTTCCGAAAATACAGAAATGGTATTCACAAACTGCGCAGTTCCGGCATCAGATGTTGAAACCGTGGCAGGCGATGATTCGGTGGATACCGGTGACTCCCTGAGGACGGTGATGTACGCGGCGCTCATGATTGCCTGCCTGGCATTCATCATCTTCCTGGTTTCGAGACGCCACAGAGAGAATAAAGCACAATAATATAAAGGCAAAGGGCTTGTGAAAACAGACCGGATGCAGAAAGAAGGCCAGCCGCAGCGAATTGCTGCGGTTGGCTTTTTTTCATGGAGACTTTGCTGCTCTGTTGCAGTATTCCGGCAATCCGAAATTCGACTTCCGGCTCAGTGATGGACAATTGTGGACACCGGGGAACTGCTGCCAGGGCCGGAAAGGGGCTGAAAGCAAGAAAATTTTGTGCATTTCTTTCGACACTTTTACAACGGTATTACATTCCGGGAGTAGGGTATAGAAAAAAGGGGAGAGAAGGGGGTATTATGCGAAAATCACGAAATCTGAAAGCGATGCTTTCTGCTCTGCTTGCTCTGTTTTTCGCTGCGGTTTCTCTGACTGCCGGGGCAGTTCAAGTTCATGCAGATCCGCTTCCGGCAAGCGGCACCTGGGGCACCTGCGCCTGGGATATCGACGCGAATGGCGTTCTGACGATCCACGGTGGCACCGGAGTAACATTAGGCTCCCATGATAATACACCATGGTACAATTATCGGAATGACATTACATCCGTAAAAACATCCGGAACCATCATTTGCCCGGAATACCTGGGCGGACTGTTTAAAAACTGTAAAAATATAGTGACGGCGGATGTAAGCGGTTTTGACACGAGCGGAACCAAATCGCTTCAACAGAGTGGCGTTTACGGCGATGGCAGCGGCATATTCACGAATTGTAAAAGTCTCACGACAATCACCGGATTGGACCATTGGGATGCTTCAAATTTTACCAACATTTCCAGTGCGTTCATGGACTGCAAATCCCTGACCAGTATTGCCGGCCTCAGCAATTGGAATGTTTCTAATGTAACGAACATGAGATCCACTTTCAGTGGTACAAATGCGTTGACTGACTTCTCTGCGATCAGCAACTGGAACACTACTTCGCTGACCGATATGGGCTGCACTTTCGCTTATTCCTCGATGAAGAATCTGGACTTCTTAATGGAATGGGATACATCGAATGTTACGGATATGCAGTCTCTGTTTTTTGGCTGCCATCAGCTGTCAGACATTTCAGGCATTGAGCACTGGAAAATGGGCAGCTGCAGATATATCTTTCAGATGTTCAGAGACTGCACTTCCCTGAAGGAAATCACAGTTCCTGCTGGCTGGAATCTCAGCAGCGTGACAGACACCTACACGACGTTCGATTCATATACAATCTCAAAGATTACATTCTCTGACAACTTCCGGATTCCGACACCTCGTCAATATTCGGCGAGTGATAACGATCCGTTCGGCACTCCGACTTTGACGTACTCCGGGAAAGAAAGCGACGGGACATGGGGACTTGGCTCGGAAGACGCGGCCATTCGGTATACAAGGGATGAACTTTACCAGTATGGCCTGAGCCACCCGCTTACCGGAACGTGGTATGCGCAGGTGAAAAAGAGTGTAACGACGCAGACATACACCGTTCATTTTATAGCGAACGGCGGCAGCGGCCAGATGGCGGACCAGACGATCAATGTCGGCGAGAGCACCGCACTCACAGCAAATGCGTTTACGAGAAGCGGTTACACGTTCACCGGCTGGAACACAGCGGCCGACGGAA
>JBMNQX010000020.1:0-26413 GCA_050944355.1 Lachnospiraceae bacterium | reverse complement strand
GTGTAAGATTAACTTGAGCCATGGTTCGTTCTCCTTTTGTGTTTGTTGGGTGATAAACATTATATCAGGAGAGCCCCATGGCTTTCATTATGGGTTTTTCAATTTACACCATTATACGGACTTAATGCCTGCTGTGAATGGGAATTTTCCTGCGGTCAGCAAATTTCAGGTGAATCTTCAAAATTGCTGATAATTTTCGCAAGTTAGGAACAACAAACTCAGCAATATTGGCTCTGGCGAAGATTATTGCTGACAAGAGGCCCTTTTTGGGCGCCTGAACGTCATCAAAAAGCAAGTTCCGGTTGAAATTTGCTGATTTTTAAATCCCGAATTTCGCCAAATCAGCAAAACAGCAAGTTTTCGCCGGTTTTGCTGAGGTCCGGCCATCTTGCTGCCAATTTTCTGACGTGCATTCCACTGCCTAGCGCCCAGCCAACCGGCGGCCCACCGCCTTGCGGGCCGCTTCCTGATGGGCACCCCACCGCCTGCCGGCTCACTTTATTCACTGGTGTTCTTCCAGGAATCTCGCCGCGCACTGCGCGTAGACGGCCGCGCCGATCGGGAGCGCGTCTTCGTCGAAGATGATCTTCGGGTTGTGATGTGTGATGTCGTCGCCCGCGATGTTGCCGGTACCGATGTTGAGATAAATGCTGGGGACCTTCTCTGCGACGGCCGTGAAATCTTCGGTGCCGCTGTACTCATTCAGCTCTTTTACAGAATCCTCGCCCATCATTTCCCGGATATAGCCCGGAACGCAGGCGCACATTCTCGGGTCGTTGTAGAGCGGCGGCATGCCGTACACAAAATCGACTTCGGCCTTGGCGCGAAATGTCATCGCGATGCCCTCGGCGATCTCTTTTACCCGCCGCTTCAGAAAATCCCGGCGCTCTGCCGAGGCGGCGCGCACCGATACGTCCAGCTGACAGGTGCCGGCCTCCGTGTTGCAGGAATCGCCGCCCTCGATGCGGCCGACCAGAACGATCGAGCGTTCGGTGTTCGAGACCTCGCGCGAAATCAGCTCCTCAAGACCCGTCACGATGTGGGCCGCCACGTTGATGGCGTCGACGCCCATCTCCGGCGTGCTGCCGTGGGCGTTCAGTCCGTGGACCACGATCCTGACATAGTCGCCGGAAAACGTCGAATATTCCGATTTATATGTGATAAGGCCGACCTTCGAATTCGCGCCGTGCCCGGTGCAGGTGTGCATGCCGATCGCGGCGTCCACATGCGGATTTTCCAGCAGTCCGTTCGCGATCATCTCCGCCGCGCCGCCGAGAATCTCCTCGCCCGGCTGGAACATAAATTTCACGCGGCCCTTCAGCTCGCTCTCGTGCTCCTTGAGCAGCTTCGCCGCCGCCAGCAGCATCGCCGTGTGCAGATCGTGGCCGCAGCTGTGGCAGGATGCGCCCGTCGCCGCAAACGGCAGGCCGGACTCTTCCTTCATCGGAAGCGCATCCATGTCGCCCCGGAGAAGAATCACCTTGCCGCCCTGGCCCGCGACGGCCGTCACACCTGATTTTCCGCAGCGCTGCGGCTCGTAGCCGTACTCCCTTAATTTTTCCATGACAAATGCAGATGTCTTCGGCAGATCCAGCCCCAGCTCGGCGAACTGATGAACCGTGCGCCGGTTCTGCACAATTTCCTCTTTCATATCTTTCGCTTCTTTTAAATAATTTGCCATATTGCGCACCTCCCCATGTTCCGGATGCCAAATACCCTGCAAACATATGTAATTACTGATAACTCTAGCATTTGTCGGCTTTGAGTGCAAGAAATATAGCAGTGCGTTAAAGCGCTACGCTTTAACACTTGAAAAATTATAAAATTCGTGTTAACTTTATAGAAAATTTTCTGTTGGCCAAAGCGCCGGCAAAAAAGAAAGGTATGGAGGAACGTACATGAATGCTTTACTTGCAATGACGGTCATTTTCCTCATTTTTTCATTCGGCGATCTGATCGCCACAAAGACAAAGGCACTTGTCTCGAGTATGCTGGCCTGCGCCATCATCTTCCTGATCTGGTTCTGGGTCGGAGCGCCTTCGACAATCTTTTCGGATTCCGGGCTGTATTCTTTCGCTACGATCACCATCGGCATGTTCCTGGTGCACGTCGGAAGCACAATCAGCCTCAAGGATCTGGCTGCTGAGTGGAAGACGGTTGTTATCGCACTTGTGTCGACACTGTTGATTGCCTTTGGCGTATATTTTATCGGACAGTTTATCATCGACCGGTACTACGCGCTGGTCGGCGGCCCGACAATCGCCGGCGGCATGGTGGCGTACCTGATCATGAAGGATGTGGGCGAAGCAGTCGGCCGTGACGATGTGGCGGTTTTCGCTCTGATGGTCATTGCGCTTCAGTCTCTTGCCGGCATCCCGATCGCCTCGGTTCTCTGCAAAAAAGAAGGCACCAGAGTTCTGAATGACTGGAAAGAGGGCAAGTACATCCCGCCGGAAGAACCAACGGAAAAACCCGGCAAGTTCAGCAATTTCAAAATTTTCCCGTCGGTTCCGGAGAAGTACAACAGCGCCAACTTCATTCTGTTCAAGACGGCGCTTCTCGCTCTGATCGGTCAGTATCTGGGATCGATTACACCGGTCAACCAGCTGATCTACTGCCTGATCTTCGGTATCATTTTCCAGGAACTCGGATTCCTGGATAAGGCCTGCCTCACAAAGGCAAATGGTTTTGCATTTGTCATGGCCGGCGCGATGTGCACGATTTACGTCGGATTGTCCAACACGACGCCGTCGCTCGTTCTTTCGATGCTGCCGAGTCTGCTGGTTGTCATTGCGCTGGGCCTGGGCATCGCCTTTGTAAGCTCGGTACTCGTAGGAAAGCTTGTGCACATGAGCTGGAGAATGTCCTTTGCCATCGCGGTTACCGCACTGTTCGGCTTCCCGGCAACATTCCTGCTTCCGCGTGAGGTTTCCGACGCGGTCGGCACAACCGACGAAGAAGTTCACGTTGTCATGGACTACATCATGCCGAAGATGATCATCGGCGGTATTGTTTCGGTTTCCGTCGTATCCGGCATCGCAGCCAGCATCATGGTGAACTGGATCTGAACAAATCAAATATATGACGAACCGGGGGCTGTTGTATGAATGCAACAGCCCCTTTTTATATGGCGGTTACATTTGAATATTTCGTGCTTTTTGACGGAGACTGTGGTACAATACCGGCATATCGGGATGTAGCGCAGGTGGTAGCGCGCTTGACTGGGGGTCAAGAGGCCGCAGGTTCAAGTCCTGTCATTCCGATCCGGGTATTTTTCGGGCAGCGGTTGCCGGGAGGTTGCCGCCGCCTATTTTTATGGAATTACAATGGCAAATGTCTTCCTCTGCGGAGCAGCAGCTATGTTAGACAAATTCTTTGGAAAACTGACATCACAACAAGTTATCATTTACAGCTTTGCGGGAATGATTCTGCTGGGGAGTCTGCTTTTGATGCTCCCGATCTCAAGCGCCGACGGGACCTGGACTCCCTGGATTGACGCGCTCTTCACATCGACGTCTGCATCCTGCGTGACGGGACTTGTCGTCTATGACACAGCCACGCACTGGAGTCTGTTCGGGCAGTTCATTATTCTTCTTCTGATTCAGATCGGCGGCCTTGGCGTCGTGACGATTGCGTTTCTGCTGACGGTTCTGTCTGGGAGCCGGATTACACTTCGCCAGAGAGGACTTCTCAAGGACTCTATCTCCGGACAGCGGGTCGGCGGCATCATACGGATGTCGCTGTTTCTGATCCGCTGGGTCGTCATTTTCGAGGCGGCCGGCGCTGTGGCGCTCATGCCTGTATTTGTCAGGGATTTCGGCTGGGGACGCGGAATCTGGTACAGTATTTTCCACTCGGTCTCCGCGTTCTGCAACGCCGGGTTTGATCTGATGGGAATCCGCACCCAGTTTTCGTCTCTGACCGCGTATCAGGCGGATCCGGTCGTCAACATCACGGTGATGGCGCTGATTGTCATCGGCGGCCTCGGGTTTTATGTGTGGAAGGACATTTCCGACCATCGCTTCCGGTTCGGGCGCTGCAGCCTGCAGACGAAGCTGGTGCTGATCACCACGCTGATTCTGATTGTGGTTCCCGGGATCTGGCTCACGCTCACCGAGTACGGGGATCTGCCGGCGTCAGAGGCGCTGCTTTCCGGATTTTTCCAGTCTGTGACAACCCGCACGGCCGGTTTCAATACGGCCGATCTGACGACGCTCTCCGGGGACAATCAGCTTCTGATGATCGTTCTGATGCTGATCGGAGGTTCGCCGGGCTCCACGGCCGGCGGTATGAAGACGACCACGGCGGCTGTGCTGATTCTGACAATGTTCGCTGTTTTCCGGCGCAGACAGAATGTATCGGTCTTTCACAGACGGATTTCCAGCGAAGTCGTGCGCACGGCCTGCGCAATTCTCACGATGTATCTGACCAGTTTTCTATTGGCTGCCGGTCTGATCAGCCGGCTCGAGGGAATCCCGATTCTCACGACGGCTTTTGAGGCGGCTTCGGCGCTCGGCACGGTCGGGCTGACGCTTGGTATTACGCCGACGCTCGGCACCATTTCCCATGTGATTCTGATCTGTCTGATGTACATGGGGCGTGTCGGCGGTCTGACGATTATGTACGCGACGATCAACGAAGGCTCGGATCTGCGGTATCCGGAAGAGCCTGTCAGTGTCGGCTGACGCAGGGGGAGGAATTATGAAAAAGAATATCCTATTGATCGGTGTGGGCGGCTTCGGCATGCGGATTGCGAAACGGCTGCACGAGATGGACCAGCAGGTCATGGTTGTGGACGAAGATGAAGAGCGGGTCAACGAGTGTATGCACTTCGCGACAAATGCGGTGATCGGCGACGCCTCCAAACCGGATTTCCTGAAATCCATCGGCGTCGATGATTACGATCTGTGCATCGTCGCGATCGGGGACGATTTCCAGAGCTCGCTGGAAATCACGGCACAGCTCAAAGACTGCGGTGCGAAATTCGTCGTGTCCCGCGCGGTGAGCGATGTTCAGGAAGAGCTGCTGCTGCGCATCGGCGCGGACCGGGTCGTCTTTCCGGAAAAGTTCATGGCGGACTGGACGGCCGTCCGCTACGGCACAGAGCATGTGTCCGACTATTTTGCGATCGACAAGAACACGGCGCTGATCGAAATTGAGATGCCGCCGAAGTGGGTCGGCAAGACCCTGCGGGAGCTGGACGTCCGCCGGAACTTCAACATCAATGTCGTCGGCGTGCGCGAAGGCAGCACCATCCGACTGAACCTCGATCCGGACGCTCCTTTCGAAGACGTCAAGTCGCTGCTCGTGATCGGCAGCAATGCTGACATTGACAAATGCTATCGGTGACAAATGCAGGGCAGACTTCAGTCCGTGTCCTTCACAGAAAGCAGAAACAGTGAGTTCAGCACGACAAACACAGAACCCGCGTTGTGCACAAGCGCCCCGACTATCGGATTCAGGATGCCGGTTGCGGCGAGCACAGTTGCCACCGCGTTGATGCAGAGTGAAATGATGATATTGGTCTGAATTTTCGCAAGAACTCTGCGCGACAGATGCAGCAGATAGGGAACCCGGCTGATATCGTCCTGCACCAGTACGACGTCAGACGATTCAATCGCGATATCAGAGCCGATGCCGCCCATGGCAATGGCGGCGTCAGCCGTGCGGAGCGCCACGGCGTCGTTGATGCCGTCGCCGATCATGCACACCTTATGGCCCTTTTGCTGGTATTCCCGAATGATTTTCTGCTTGTCTTCCGGGAGCAGTTCGCTGCGGACGTCCGATACATGTACCTTGCCGGCGATCGCCTGAGCGGCGGCCTGGTTGTCTCCCGTCAGCAGAACAGACCTGACGTTCATATCGTGAAGGTTTTTGATCGTGGGCGCGGCGCTGTCCCGCAGAGTGTCGGAGAGCGCGATCAATCCGGCAGCTTTCCCGTCGACGGAAAGAAAGACGACCGTCGAGCCGGTATGGGAGAAGTCTGCAGCAGTTTTTTCATCAATCTCTATATGGTTCTCCTTCAGAAAACTGATTTTTCCGACAAGAAGAGACTTTCCGTTATATGTGGCGGCGATTCCCTTCCCGGGGGTCACGATATAATCGGCCGCCTGTTCTTTGCTGTCTGCCGTGTCGCAGATGGCCCGGCCGATCGGATGCTCGGAACGGGCTTCCGCGATCGCGGCCAGTTTTAATATTTCTTGTTCGGTGAAGTCCGAAGAGAGCGGCTTGATTCTCGTGATTCCCAGTTTCCCATACGTAAGGGTTCCGGTTTTATCAAAGGCGACCGTATCAATCGTGCCGAACCGCTGCAGAGCCTCCCCGGATTTTACGATCATACCGTACTTTGACGCATTGCCGATTCCGGCCATGACAGCGGTCGGCGTCGCCAGGACAAAGGCACAGGGACACACGACAACAAGAACCGTGACGGCGCGAAGAAATGCGGCAGAAGGATCGGACAATACGGCCCAGTTGATGAAAAATGTGAGTACGGCCGCCGTGAAGGCTGCGATGACAAGCCAGGCGGCCCATTTGTCAGCGAGAGTTACAATCGGCGCCTTGTTTTCATCGGCCTGCTCTGCGAGGTCGATCATCTTCTGCAGAGAGCTGTCCGCGGCCTCTGTTGTGGCCGTATATTCGAACACGCCTGTCCGGCTGACGGTTCCGCTGATGACCGCATCTCCGACGGTTTTATCGATCGGGATCGATTCACCGGTCATGGCGGACTGATCGACAGCTGTGCTCCCGGACGTGATGGTTCCATCCGTCGGTATCGTCTCGCCGACAAGTACGACAACGGTATCACCGACTTTTACATCTTCAACAGGTATTGTTATTTCTTTGTTTTCCCGGCGGACTCTCGCCGTTTTCGGCATCAGCCGGATGAGTTTCTGAATTCCTTTTTTTGCCTTGGCTGAGGTGTAGTCCTCGAGGGCAGAGCCGATTTCCATAATGAAAGCGACTTCGCCGGCGGCGAAAAATTCTTTTGCCAGAAGAGACCCGATCAGCGCGAGTGACACCAGGACATCGGCCGTGATGTCATGTTCTGTGATCACGGCTTTGACGGCGCCGATGATGATGGGGACGCCGCAGAGGACAATGGCGATCCAAGCCATGTCGAGACCGCCGGGCAGGGTGGCCCATTTGCCAAGACTGATAACCAGGGCAATTCCGGAAATTACGATCCGGACGATCCGAAATTTTGCCTCGTCAGCAAACCACTCTCGTATTTGGCTCATGAATATGCTCCTTGCTTTTCGAACATAATTCATATACAGTTTATTTTAAAACGAACAATCTGTTCTGTATCTTGATCGTAAAGCCGGCGGGAATTGCTGACAAGAAGCAGTTCCTGCTTTTCATACCATACCGAACAAAAGCAGAAAAGTGTTTTGAAAATGAAGGAGGATTGTGATGGATCGGAGACAGAGAAAGACCCGGAAGGCTATCTTTCAGGCGTTCAGCAGTCTGCTTGCCAGAAAACATTACAGTCGGATTTCCGTTCAGGACATTATCGACGAGGCCGATGTCGGCCGGACGACATTCTACGCTCATTTTCAGACGAAAGACGATCTCCTGAATCAGATGTGCGAGGATATCTTCAGTCATGTCTTTTCCACGGTCGGAGAGAGTGAGGCGGAGCATGATTTTTCGTCGAGGCCCGCGACATTGCCCACGGAGCTGACGCATCTTCTGTATCATCTGAAAGAACAGCAGCAGGACATTTCCAATCTTTTTTCCGGTGAGAGCGGGGACATCTTTCTGAAGTATTTTAAAGAGCAGCTGACGAAAGCTTTCAGCGGAATGAAAGAATTGTATCCCGAAGAGGTGCCGAAAGAGTATGCGTCGATATTCTATGTGACGTCGTTTGCGGAGCTGGTGTCCGCGTGGGTGCAGAAAGGATTCAAAGAGAAACCGGAGACAATCGTCCGGTATTATTTTTGTCTGATCCGGCCGAAATATGGAAAAACCGCAAAATCATGATTTTAGTTTTTTTCGATACTGTCTTGGACTCATTCCGGTGTACCTGCGGAATGCATAGGTGAAATGCTCCGCAGTTGAAAATCCGAGCTGTTCTGCAATATCTGCGATGGTAAGATTGACTGACTGCAGCAGTATCACAGCGGCGCTCATACGTGCTGCTGTTTTTTTCTCCTGAAAAGTCTGATTGTACTTTTGTATCACCAGACGTTCGGTCTGACGGGGTGAAAGAGAGAGCCGCCTGGATAACCCGTTCAGGGTGAGCGTCGAATAGTCGTACAGAAAACTCTCGTCAAGAATCAGAGACTGCTGTTCTTCCGGAATTGCAGAAATTATTCCCGATGAGATTTCAGCGTGATAATTTCTGACAGTATTTACTATGATCTGCTGGAGGAGAGAGCATGACACGCTTCGATATCCCGGCTTTTTTTGCGCCAGTTCCTGGAATAACTTCTGCATGAGAGAGTGCAGATCCTGGGTGTCGTGACCGATCCAGAGCGGAGTCGAGAGAAACGTCGATACAATTGAAGGAGTCTGAGCAGTCTTGCATGTCTCCCTTTGTGTCTGGAAAAAGAGACAGTACTCGGCCATCGGATTGTCTTCTGCAGGAAATTGTTCGTGGAAGATGTGAGGGCCTGTCACATATAGAGAATCAGCATCCAGATCATAGGTTTTCTCATTCAAAATCACAGTGCCACAGCCATAGGGAATAAAGTGAATTTCATAACAGCCTTTACTGTGCTCATGCCTGGGGATCACGCGCTGAAATTGTTCAAATACGATGTTCTGCGGAATAAATCGATATCCATCCATCGAAAAAGCGAGTTCCGGATAATTGTACCTGGTGAACATGAAGCCTCACTCGTTTCTATCTGTCTGTAAATCTTCGAAAACACGACACAACTCAGTAATTATTTACAGTTTATCATCTGTGAATGCAAAAAGAAAGCGATTATGATGATGACATAGTGAGGAACAGGGTGTCCGCGTGACAATATAAAAGTATATTAAAAAGATTTACAACGGGAGGCTGCAATGTCAGAAAAAATGATTGGAGCCGTGCTTCCAGGAAACAGCACGGTAGAGCTCAGAGAATTTGAAGTGCCGGAACCCGGATACGGCGAGGTTCTCATCCGGACAAAAGCCGCGACTATCTGCGGATCCGATATCCGCTGCATTTACAGGGAACATGTGGGAAAGGGGCCGGAAGGATATCAGCCGGGCACAATCGCAGGCCATGAGTCTGCCGGACAGATCGTGAAGTGTGGAAAGGGAATGCGCCGTTTCCACGAGGGCGACCGCGTGATACTCTATCATATTTCCGGCTGCGGCGTGTGCTACGACTGCAGAAAAGGAAATTATATCTCATGCAAGAGCCCGCTGAGAAGAGCATATGGCTGGCAGAGAAATGGCGGCATGGCTCCGTATATTCTCTGCGAGGAAAAGGATCTTGTTCTTCTTCCGAAACCGCTCACGTATGAGGATGGTGCACAGGTAGCCTGCGGATTTGGCACGGCCTACGAGGCGCTCGAGAAGATCGGTATCGGCGGAGATGATGCGGTTCTTGTCGTGGGACTCGGACCGGTCGGACTCGCGACACTGATGCTGGCGAAAGCCATGGGCGCTGAAAAGACGATTGGCGTGGAAATGAACGACTACCGCATTCAGCTTGCGAAGGCAAAGGGACTTGTCGACTATGTATTCAAGCCGAGTGATCATGTGATTCAGGACATCTTTGATGTTACGGGCGGTCATGGATGCGAGAAGGCGGTGGACTGCTCCGCATCCGATGCCGGTCGCCAGACCGCTGTCAGAGGGACCAGAGACTACGGAAAGATCGCATTTGTCGGTGAGGGTAATACAGTCACCCTCAATCCGAGTCCTGACATCATGCACACTACAAAGACCATCTATGGCTCGTGGGTTACTTCCATCTGGAAAATGGAGGATCTCGTCGAGCACCTTGTCCGCTGGAATATCCATCCGGATACGCTGATAACGCACCGTTTTCCGATCGAAGAGGCTTCCAAAGCTTACGCGCTTATGGCCATGGGCCGCTGTGGAAAAGTAGCTGTAGTATTTCCGGAAGACTAATGAAAGACTGGAGAAAAGAATGGACAATAAAGATTACAGCAGCAAAGTTCCATTCCGTGAATTTTTTGATGGAACCAGGATCCCTGCGATCGGCATTGGAACATTTGGCTCGGACAAATATGGAGCAAAGCAGATTTCAGAGGCGGTGTACGGGGCTGTAAAAACAGGCTACCGTCTCATCGACTGTGCGAGTGTGTATGGCAACGAGAGCAGCATTGGCATTGTCATCCGGAAGCTGATTGACGAAAGATATGTCAGAAGAGAGGATCTGTTTATCACTTCGAAGGTATGGAACGACCAGCACAGAGAGGTGGAGAAAGCCTGCAGAAAAAGTCTTGCTGATCTCCGGCTGGATTATCTGGATCTCTACTTCGTGCATTGGCCATTCCCGAATTACCATGCCCCGGGGTGCGGCGGAGATTCCAGAAACCCTGATTCGAAACCGTTCTCCGTGGAAGAATTCATGGATACCTGGAGACAGTGTGAAAAACTGGTCGATGAGGGACTTGTCAGGCATATCGCGATGAGCAACATGACGATTCCAAAACTCGAAGCGGTTCTGCCTCTCTGCAGAATTCAGCCGGCCGCGATTGAAATGGAACTGCATCCGTCGTTTCAGCAGAGAGAATTGTTCAATTACTGCAGAAAAAGAAAGATTCAGCCGATCGGCTTCTGCCCGATAGGATCCCCCTCAAGGCCGGAGCGGGACCGCACGGCAGAGGATGTGGTGGACACAAAACTCCCCTCAGTACAGCAGGCTGCCGGGGCGCATGGAGATCATCCCGCTGTCACCTGCCTGAAGTGGGCAGTTCAGAACGGGCAGATTCCTATTCCGTTCTCGGTAAAACCGCCGCAATATGAGAGTAATCTGAAAGCATCGTTTGAAGATCCGCTGAGTCAGGAGGAGATGGAGGCAATTGACGCCGATGACAGAAACTGCCGTCTTGTAAAGGGACAGGTCTTTTTGTGGCCTGGATCGAATGACTGGCGGGATCTGTGGGACCCTGACGGATACATCGTAAAAGGAGTATAAAGAATCATGCTGAAAGGAATTCCTGAAGTGTTGACGCCGGAATTGCTGAAAGTGCTGGATGAAATGGGACACAGCGACAGAATCGTGATCTCCGATGGCAATTTCCCGGCGCACAGTGTAGGCAAGAATGCAATTGTAATTCGAGCAGACGGGCATGGGGTACCTGAAATTCTTGACGCTGTACTCAGACTTATGCCGCTTGACTCGTATGTTGAGCATCCGGTTTCTCTGATGGAGGTAATGCCCGGCGATCCTGTGGATACGCCGATCTGGGAAACGTATAAAGAGATCGTGGCAAAATATGACGAACGTGGAAGCAAGGCAATCGGAACGATTGAGCGATTTCATTTTTATGAAGAAGCGTCAGATGCCTATGCGATTGTGGTTACCGGAGAAAAGGCGCTGTATGCGAATGTCATGCTGCAAAAAGGTGTTGTGATCAACGATTGAGAAGCACAGGGAATATGGAAAGGAAAGCTAAGATGGCACATAAAAAATACGATCATGACGCCTGGATGAAGAAGGTGGATGACGTAATCGCCCAGGGGCCTTATCGTCCGGACTGGGATTCTCTCACAAAGCACCCGGTCCCGGAGTGGTTTCAGGATGCAAAGTTCGGTCTGTTTCTTCACTGGGGACTCTACAGCGTTCCGGCATATAACAGCGAGTGGTACGCCCGAAAAATGTACATCCAGGGAGATCCAGTATATGAACACCATATCAAGACGTATGGAACGCAGGATAAGTTCGGATACAAGGATTTTATTCCGATGTTCAAGGCAGAAAAATTCGACCCGGACGCATGGTCAGATCTCTTTAAGCGGGCCGGCGCAAAGTATGTTGTTCCCGTCGCCGAGCATCATGATGGCTTCCAGATGTATCGAAGCGATCTTTCGGAGTATAACGCATTTGACATGGGGCCGAAAAGGGACCTTATAGGGGAACTGACTGCCTCGTTAAATCGCCACGGGCTGATCACCGGAGCGAGCTCACACAGAATCGAGCACTGGTTCTTTTTAAACCACGGAAGAGATTTTCCTTCTGATGTTCCGGACAACGCGAAACAGTTGGGGGATATTTACTGGCCGGCAGCAGCGGTGCCGGATGAGGATTCTCACAGAAACTGCGACTGCAGGCCGACACCGAGCAAAGAATTCCTCGACGACTGGCTGTTCCGCACGATTGAAATCATCGATCGTCTGCATCCCCGCCAGCTTTATTTTGACTGGTGGATCATGGAGCGGGTGGCAAGACCGTATCTCAAAAAGATAGCCTGTTATTACTACAACCGGGCAGTGCAGTGGAATGAAGAAGTCCTCATTGCAGCCAAACTTGACGCATTTCCTCTCGGCGCGGCTGTACAGGACGTCGAGAGAGGACAGTTTGCGAACGCTCAGGTCCTCCCCTGGCAGACCGACACGGCGGTTGCCAAGAATTCGTGGGGATATATCGATGGCCTTATTTATAAAAAACCAGAGGTGATCATCAGGGATTTCGTTGATTGTATATCAAAGAATGGCTGTATGCTCCTCAACGTGGGACCGAAGGCGGACGGCACGATTCCGGAAGGTGATACGAAAATTCTTCTTTCCATAGGTGAATGGATGCACCGCAATGCTGAGGCGGTTTATGGCAGCAGACCGTGGAAGATCTCGCAGGAGGGGCCGACGAGAGCCCAGGCCGGTGCCTTTACCGATAAAACAGATACGACATACACCAGTGAAGACTTCCGCTTTACGACGGCAAATGGAAATATTTATGTATTTGTGATGCATATGCCGGAGGATGGCGAAATTCTGGTAAAATCGCTCGCATACAGCACAGAGAAAGTTTCGGGGTGTGATTATCATGGACTCATCCGAAACACGGAGCTTCTCGGTTTCCCGAAAGATGCGCTCAAAGGCTGGAAACAGACAGAGAAAGGACTTGCGGTCACAGCAAATGTGCAGTCTGATGCTCCTGTTGTTCTGAAGCTCACGGTAGAATAAATTGATAATTATCGGATACTTATTAAGCAGAGGCACTGCGCGGCGGTGCTTCTGTTTTTTTATCGTCAGAAGCCGGCTGAGTGCTGTTCGTGTTATTCTGAGCATGGCTTTATCTGCAGCGAATATCATTGTTGTGAATTGAAGCAATCTTTTATTACAATAAGTTCTATCGATGAAAAGCGTTTTTGTATTGAAAGGATTCCGAAGATATGAATGAAATCAGCGAAGAACTTGAAAAGGAAGACCTGTTTGAGCGGTTTTTCCGGTACGTGAGAGTGGACACGCAGTCCAGCGAGACAAGTGGCACGCATCCGTCAACAGCAAAGCAGAAAAGGCTGGCGGGCATGCTCGCGGGCGAATTGCGCGCGTTCGGCAGCTGTGAAGTGACATACGACGAAGAGCACGGATATGTCTATGCGAAGATGCCGGGTGCCGGCGATTTGTTGGACAAGAAGCCGATCGGCTTCATCGCGCACATGGACACGTCTCCGGCGGTCTCTGACACCGATGTGAATATCCGGATTGTTCCGGCTTACAGCGAGGATGACCCGTACCTGAAGCCGACCGATTTCCCGGAACTGTGGCGGCATCTCGGCGAGACGCTGATCGCCACGGACACGAAGACGCTTCTCGGGGCTGACGACAAAGCCGGCGCCGCTGAAATCATGAGCATGCTGCAGTACTTCACGGAGCACCCGGAAACCGCTCACAGGCCTATATGTGTGGCGTTTACGCCGGACGAAGAGATCGGCGAGGGAACACTGTTTTTTGACCTCGAACTTTTTGGCGCTCCGGAAGGCTACACGGTCGACGGCGGCCGGTACGGCATCATCGAGTACGAAAACTTCAATGCGGCTGAGGCCACGGTGGAGATCTGCGGCAAGAGCGTACATCCCGGCGACGCGAAAGGCAAGATGATCAACGCCTCACTTCTGGCGATGGAATTCGCGGGAAAACTGCCTGCCGATGAGCGCCCGGAGACAACAGAGGGACGTCAGGGATTTTTCATGGTGACCGACATGACAGGCGAGTGCGAGCACGCGATTCTTCACATCATTGTGCGCGACCACGACCGGGATCAGTTTGAGACGCGCAAGTCACTGCTTCAGACCATTGCATCGCAGATGAATGAAAAGTATGGCGCCGGCACAGTCGCGGTGACCCTGAAAGATCAATACTACAACATGATCCGCGTGATGAAGGATCACATGGATCTGATCGACAACGCATACGCCGTAATACGGGCGCAGGGCGGAAAGCCGGAGTCGTTTCCGATCCGGGGCGGCACGGACGGCGCGGTCCTGTCCTTCAGCGGTCTGCCGTGCCCGAATCTCTGCACGGGCGGATATAATTACCACAGCCGGTACGAGTTCGCGAGCGTGCCGGAAATGAGAAAATGCAGGGATCTGCTGATCGGACTGGCTGGTATGTAAAATTTGTTCTTCAGAATTTCAGACAGTTTATGTATACTGATACTATACACAGTACTAAGGAGGAAACACTTATGGAAAATATTATTCTTGCTGTTATTCCGGTTGAAAGTGAAGGGTATCAGGCCTTTTCCGAATTGAAATCAGATCCGGACGGAACGAATTTCATCGTTTCACAGGCGGCGCTGATCAAAAAAGAGGGCAACAACCTGGTCACAAAGGATGCTTTCACATACGGGGAAACCACGGTCGATGATTCGATGGACGGCACTCTGATCGGCAGCCTGATCGGCATTCTCGGCGGTCCGTGGGGCGTGCTGTTGGGGGCCTGCATCGGCGGTTCCATCGGTGCGACAGTTGACCTGGATGAAATTGAAAAGAACGGATCTTCCTTTGAAAAAGTGGCGGCGAATCTTCCGAACGGTTCGATTGCCATTATTGCGCTGGCCGATGAAAAGGACACCGAGCCGCTCAATGCCAGATTGAGAAAGTTCAACGCGAAAGTCGAGCGCATGGATGCGGCGCAGGTAGCGGTCGAAGTCGAAGAGGAAAAAAAGAAAGAAAAAGAATTGGCCAGAAAGACACGTGAAGAGGAGCGTTCTCGCAGAAGCCAGGTGACAAAAGACAAGGTTGAGGAAATGCGCGAGAAGATCAGTGACCATTTCAAAACCCTGCAGACGAAAATGAAGATTTGATTTTTACTGAAAATCGGCGGAAGAGATGACAAATGAGCATCCTTCCGCCTTTTTTTGTGTTATACGGCCTGATTAAAATCGCAGTGTCTGCAGTGGGACATATTTTTATCTTCAGGTGCCTTGTAAAAAACGCCGGACCACTTGCAGATGCGCTGCAGGATGGGGACGACGGACCGGCCTTTTTCGGTCAGCGTATATTCAACTCTGGGCGGAATCTGATCGTAGGACTTCCGTTCTACAATGCCATTGCTGATCAGGCTTTTGAGCGTCGCAGTCAGCACGGCGTCTGTGATATTTCCCATTTCTTTGCGGATGGAGCTGTAGCGCAGCGTCCCCATGTCCGCCAGAACGCAGATGACGCGGGAATTCCATTTGCCGCCGAAAATCTCAAGCCCGTACTCCAACGGGCAGCGGATGTCTTCCTCAAGTTTTTTCTGATACATAAGTTTGTCCTCTCATAATTTATACACACATTCTAGAAGCCTTAATCGCTTTTGTAAAGCAACTATTAAAATTAATAGTAACTAATAAATTTGCTAATATATTGTTCGAGGAGCGTTAATTGCCTATACTGTGTGCATAAACAGAGCGGATGCATCACATCCGGAAAGCAATACAGACTTCAGGGAGGCATTGAAATGTTAACTGAGAACGTAAAGAAGATACTGGGCAGCAGCATGTGGGATCTGGCGACCTGTGCCGACGGAGAACCCAATGTGGTTCCGGTCGCTTTTAAGATGGTCACCGAAGACGGAAAGCTTGCCGTCGGTGACGTGTTTCTCGAGACGACGCTGAAGAATCTCAAGGCAAATGGCGGAAAGATTGCCATCTCTGTCTATGACGCAAAGACGCTGGAAGGATATCAGATCAAGGGAACGGCGGAGTATGTGTCGGAAGGCGCCATCGTGGATACGTTCAAGAAGATGGTAGAGGATATGTTCAACGGAGCGGCCACGGCAAAGGGAGCACTTCTGATCACACCGGAAAAAGTAATCGTTACGACCCCGGGCGCTGACAACAAGAAAGTACTGTAAGCCGCACGTCGTCTGCAAAACAGTGTGAAAATTAAGGATCCGGACACGATACCTCAGGGGCCATCGTGTCCGTTTTAATTTGTCACGGACACGCGCCGCGATGGAAAAATTGAATCTTGGGTTTCTGTCAGAACATTAACCCTTTCTGATGCGAGATTTTATCCTGCTTTTTCAGATTCCAGGCTTTGTCTGATTTTTACAGTCACTTTACGGAGAATTGAATGACAGGCTGTATGATCAAAGTGTGGAAGTATTTCTGTTTGAACAGAAAAAAATCAGGAGAAGTCCGAAATGAAAGATACATTCACTTCAGAACAGACGGATAAGGATCAAAATAAGGATCATGCATTTGAATTAAACTGGGAGGACATTACCGGCTATTTTCACAATCTGAAAGACAGACACAGCAGGCCGGTGTATATCCTGATCGTGACTTTCTGGGTTGTACTGATTGCCTGGTGGGTGTTCAGCGTCGTTATGCAGGTGGCCCGAAGTGATGGAGATTTGCTGGAAGGTCCCGTATGTTTTGTGATGATGGTATTCGGGCGTATCGGATATGGCACGCTGGGGGCTGTCTTCCTGGTGTGGCTTGGGAAGCAATGTTCTTCCCGTAAACGCTTCCTGGTGTGGGGAATCGGTGCCGCCTGTCTGGCATTTTTCCTGTTTCTGGGACTGCGAAACCCCATCCGGGACATCCCGTATCTTTCCCATCCGGAAAAAGTGGTTCTTGAAAACTGGAAGGCAGAACAGGATCAGGAATATGTAAATTCTTCATTCTACACAATCAGCGGCCGCAACGCAGATGGCGAGCTGATGATTTTTAACATCAACAGTCGTTCCTGTCACCGGCTTTGGGATTCCGAAAGTGACGCGGCAGTCGTGGTGGAGTATCTCCCGTATACGGAGATGGTCATGTCCCTTGAAATGCAGTAATGGCAGAAAGCAGAGGAAGATTGTGAAAATGATCGAAGAAAGAAAAGCCAACGCGAGATATATGAGACTCAGCAGGATCTTCGGCGCGACGGCGGTCATCACATTTGTCACATTGATAATCACTGTTGCCGTTTTTTCCGAACCGATACCGTTTCCCGCAAAAATTGTACTGATGATTCTGGCCGGCGGTGTTTTTATTGTCGGATTGTATGTCTTCATGCGCTCTGACAGAACCGTCGGGTACTATCAGTGCCCCGACTGCAAATGTTGTTTTGTCCCCACCTTCTGGGAATACACGAAAGGTTTTCATCGGATCACAACGAGAAGACTGACCTGCCCGAACTGCCGACACAAAGTGTGGGCAAAGAAAGTCATGAGCAGAGACGGAGAGTAATTATCATATCGTATTACACCGCGAAGTCAGGATGTTTTCGGTAGATCGACTGAATTGTCTTAATGAAGTTGGCGATCAATGCCCGCCGGTCGGAGGCGTGGGTGCAGAGCGCAGGGGATTGTCTCCTCGCAGTCAAACGGTATCCAGCTGAATTCTCCGTTGTGATCGTTTAGAAATCCGGGGGATAACACAATGGCGCGCCCGGCGGCGACATTTGTCAGGGAAGTGTCATGATCGTCGCTGTTGAAATAGCGGATATTCTGTGTCGCAATCATTCGCTGCTGGACACGTCGTAACGGGGCCGGTGAAGGTCCCCCGACCATGAGGGTTCTGCCGGAAAGATCGGACGGTTCAATCAGCGGCTTTTCTGCGAGAGCGTCATCATTTCTCACGACAAGATAAATGCGGGAATCAAACAGATCGTGGATGCGGATATCCGGTATATGACTGACCTCATCTCTGATGGCAAAAAGAATGTCCTGCTCGCCCTGAAGAAAGGAATCGATGCTGTGATCCCAGCTGAATGAGGGAGAGACGAGGATGCCGGAATCCGCATTCGAAATCTCCCGGATCGCCTGCGGGAGAAAATACAGAGAAGAGCGGATCGGAAGGACAATCCGGATATTTTCCCTGTAAACGGAAGAATAGTTCTGTCCCTGTTCGATCGCTTTGCGCAGTTCTGCCCGGATGCTGCGGAGGCTGGCAACAAACTGCAGACCGGCCGGCGTGATGCTGGTCTTTCTGCCGCTCCTGTCAAATATAGCGAAGCCGATTTCCTGTTCAGCCGCATTGATCTGATAGGTAAGAGTGGGCTGAGATATGAAAAGATTTTCGGCGGCGCGGTTGAAATTCAGAGTTTCTGCGAGTTCAAGAATGTAGTCGATCTGTTTGGCAGTCATGTCAGGCACTTCCGTATTGTTTTCATCTTATTTAATAATCCTATTATAAATCGAATATTACGATTAGAAAATATGATTTACAGGCGGTACTATACAACTGTGAAGAGACATACGGTTTCAGACGAAACAAAAGAAACGGAAGAGGAGATTACCAATGGCTGAGAATCTGATTATTTATTATTCCCGCAGGGGAGAAAATTATGTGAACGGAAGTGTCAGAAATCTTCAAAAAGGCAACACGGAATATGCCGCGGAATTCATCCGGAAAGCCGTCGGAGGAGATTTGTTTGAGGTTCAGACGGTAAAGGAATATTCCCCGTCTTATATGACCTGTATTGAAGAAGCGAAAGAAGAACTGCGCGCAAAGGCCCGCCCGGAACTCAGGAAATATCTGGATGATATTTCTGCCTATAAAAATATCTTCATCTGCGGTCCGTGCTGGTGGGGAATTTACCCTATGGCAATCTATTCCCTGACAGACCGGCTCGATTTTACAGGCAAAAAGGTGATGTTTGTCGTGACTCACGAAGGAAGTGGACTGGGAAGCTGCGTAAGAGATCTGAAGAAACATCTGAAAGGAAATCCTGCGTTCGGTGGGGCGCTTGCCATTCACGGCGCGGACGCTCCGCACAGTGAACAGGAAGTTTCCGACTGGGTAAAGGCACAGATTTGAAAGGCTGAGGAGACCGATGACGGCCTCCTTTTTTAATATCATTTGTCTTGACGGCTCCTTGCCTCTTTGGGCGAGGAGCCTGTTTCTTTTCGGAATATTCTGGAAAAATAGTTTGCGTCGTCGTATCCCACATGAGCACTGATTTCCTGTATCGACAGGTCTGTGCCCGTGAGAAGATCCATCGCGATCCGGCAGCGGATGGATGTGAGATACTCTGTCATGGTTTTTCCGGTCTCTTCTTTGAACCGGTGTGACAGGCGGCTCACGCCGAGCCCGGATTCCGCCGCCAGTTTTTCTCTGTCAAGCGGTGCGGACGGATGGAGTTCCATGTATGAGATGACCTTTTTAATCGGGCGGCTGCAGGAAAGACTCCTCGCGTGCGCTGCCATTTCAGAGAATTCGCGTATCATCTCCGGAATCATGCGGTGGAGGGTTTCGCTTGAGGAAGCTGCCATGGATTTCTGCGCATAGGATAAGGAAACGGCGTCGACGGTGACCGGTGCGGCGCCTCCCTCGTAGGCAGCCCGCCGCAGCAGTGTTCTGATAATAGCGGCAGAGGAAATATCGGAAGCCAGTGACCGACTGGCAAAAACAGAACTGTGAGGCAGTGCCGACATTCTGGCATACGCCCGGAGAGCATCATCTGTTTTCCCTTCTGAGACAGCCCTGACAAATGCGTCTTCTTCCATATAAGTTTTTTGATAGGCCTCATTTTCCTGAGGTTCTTCTGAAACTTTTTGCCTGCCGCGGGCCCCGGGTGAATCTGTGATCTGCAGAAAGCCATATTCCGGGCATTTCGGATTTACGGCGCGAAGCGCGGCGAAGGAAGTGTTCTTTACCTCCTGCGTGCTGATCTGCAGAAAGCGGCAGAAATAGTTTTTGTAAGGTGTGAATAAGCTCCCCGGCAGTCCTGCCGCAGCCAGAACTTCATGCCGCTTTCTGTCATGCCAGGACTCTTCGGTATACGGGCCGATGATGACAGGGAGATCATCATAAGAGAATACAATGATGCTGATTCCAAGCTCATCTCTGAATTCGGCAAAAGTGTTCTCACGAAGGGAAGAGAGAGCATCAGCAAGGCCCTCCGGCGTGAGACGCGGCTGGATTTTTTCCGAGAAGCAGTATTCGCGTGAGTACGCTTCAAGCACTTCTGAAGAGCCTCCGAACGCAAATGCGGTGAGGCCGAGATCGTTTCGGATAAAACGCAGCGCGAGTTCCAGATCATTTCTCATGACTTATTTCTCCTGGAAAGCATAATAATGCTATATTTAGCATTTTAATTCTAACGCAGATTATCCCCTTTTGCTAGAATTGAAACAGAAAACAGGAGGTCGGTGAACAATGCCATTGAAACTTTTTGTGCGGGACCGCCATCAGAACGTAAAGCTTTTCGAACAGGGAAATGAGATCTTTGCGGTCTATCCCGGTTCTTACCGGAAGGGCGACCAGATCGTGCTGCTGGTCGATAAACCCGGATGGTATACCATGCGTTTTGAGGACACGATGGCGCCCGCAATCGTGTATATCCGCGAAAAAGCGGTATTTGCCACTCCGTTTGGAATAAAGGCAAGAATTTCATACAATCCCAGAGCTTTTTCCGGAAAGATGCATTATCTGGAAGCGGCGCCCGCGGCGGCAGAGCAAGTGAAGGCAGCGCGCAATCTGGCTTTGAATCCCTATGATCAGAGCGGCGGGACCGGTATGTATCCTCACGCAAAGGCGTCGGCCGTGACAAGAGACGAAGCGCTCTTTGCAGCCAGAAACGCGATAGATGGGATCCGGGCCTCCAGGGGGCACTATCCCTGGCCGTATCAGAGCTGGGGGATCGACAAGAATCCGAATGCCGCTCTTACGATCGATTTCGGGACAGAAGTCATCGCGGAAGAAATTGTTCTCACGCTGCGCGCGGATTATCCGCATGACAGCCACTGGGTGAGTGCGGACGCCGTCTTTTCAGACGGAAGCAGAGAGACATTTAGCCTTGAGAAAACAGAGAAACCGCAGCATTTTCCGATTGCGCCGCGGAAGACTTCGGAAATAACTCTCGCTCATCTTGTCAAGGCAGACGACGACAGTCCGTTCCCGGCGCTGACGCAGATTGAAGTTTGGGGACACACAGGAGGAAGCGAATGAACTTTCAAGCACTGAGAAAAGCCTGGCAGACTTTTCTTCTCGGGAACAGTTGGAATCCGGATACACCGTATGGCAGGGAAATTCTGCACTCTCTCGACATCATTGCAGACGGGATGGGAAATGAGGAATATGTCCCGTTCGACAGTCCGTTCACAGAACTTCGGGCCAGAGCGAACCGGTGGGCCATTAAAGGGAGCAGAACCTTTCACGATGAAGATGAAAAATGCTTTCTCCTCAATCGTCTGGAAGAACTGTATGACACAGAATATGGGCCTTTTCTGTACGAAAAGGAAGATATGAACTGGTGG
This sequence comes from Lachnospiraceae bacterium, assembly GCA_050944355.1. Classification (GTDB taxonomy): domain Bacteria; phylum Bacillota; class Clostridia; order Lachnospirales; family Lachnospiraceae; genus UBA4285. The sequence continues at coordinate 4,816 of JBMNQX010000020.1, read as the reverse complement.
GATGTGGAAATCGGCATCCCGCACCGCGCGCTCGATACGCTCTTCCTGCTCTATGACGTTCTCCCGGACAGGGAACAGACCATCAGAAAATGGACGGATGTGATTCTGCATTTTCAGGACGCCTACAAAAAGACGTCAAGGGGAAGAGAAGAAACCGGGGCAAATCTGTGCTGGAAGTGCCAGACACTTGTGCTTACCGGCATTCTCCGCGAAGATCCGGAACTGATTGAACAGGCGGTGAACCGTTTTCACGGCATTTTCCGGTTCAGCCATTCTTTTGCCGTTCCGGGTCTGGGAAAGATCTGGGATGACGGCTTCTATCCGGACGGCTCATTTATTCAGCACTATTTCTTCGCTTACACAGGCGGATACGGCAGGCATCTTATCATGACGTCGGCCAGCCTGATCTATGCTTTCCGGGATACAGAGATTCATTTTCTCGACGGGAAAACGGAAAACTTCCTGGTGTGGGCGGTGCAGAACGCCTATGCGCCGCTGATCTACAGAGGACATCTGATGGATCTCGCGAGAGGGCGGGAAATGAGCCGGTTCATCACGGAGGATACCTATGCGGGCCGTGTTGTGATGCGCGCGGTCTGCTATCTTGCGGCCTCTTTTTCAAGAGACCACAGGACCGAGCTTGAAGGGTATCTTGCCCGGTGGATGCCGGAAGAGGAAGATGTGCTTGCTCTTTTTGAGGATTTGTCGGCGGGCGGCGAGTACTATGTGCAGCCGTCTCTTGAAGAAGTCGTCAATGATCTTAAGAAGGATGCTGTGCCGGCATCGGGTGCAGAGTCAAAATTTTACAACTTCGGCGTCATGAACAAAGCGGTGTACGTCGGACGTGATTTTTCATGCGGCGTGTCGATGTTTTCGAAAAACATTTCCGCATATGAGCATCTCGGGCCGGATGGAAAAACACTGTGGCATGTTTCGGACGGCGCCATGTGGATTTACACAAAAGACGGCGGCAGCTACGCGGACGGGTATCATGCGGCTGTGGACCCGATGCGCCTGCCGGGAATCACGGTTGACCGCGACCCGGATCGGAGAGAGTCACCGCTCTACAACTGGTATCTCCCGGAAAGCAGAAATCCGTATGCCTTTTCCGGCGGCGCGGCGCTCGACGCCTTTGGAATAGCCGGCATGGAATATGCCGGGCAGGGAAAGGACAAGACGAGAACGCTTCACGTGAAAAAATCATGGTTCTTCTTCGGTGACGCCGTTCTCTGTGCCGGATCGGACATCTCGGATACCTCGGAAGATTCCGTCGAGACTGTTCTCATGAACAGAATGATAAAGCCCGATGATTCGGTGACGGTCGAAAAGGATCTGATTTACGCGGACGATATCGGAATTCTCCTCCCGGAAGGTGGCAATCTGAAAGCAGAAAAATACGAACACAGCGGCAAATGGTATCAGGATACATCCAAAAACGAAGTGACGCGCACGTTCGCGCTTGCCCTTCTCGACCATGGTATCAGGCCGAAGAATGCAGGATATGCGTACATCGTTTTACCGGCGAAATCTCTTGATGACACACGAAAATACAGAGAGAATCCGGACGCTGTGATTCTGGCACATACCGGTGCGGTGCACGCGGCATTTGACAGGAAGGACAATGTGCTCGGGATCAACTTTTTCGCTGCGGAGACGAAATCCGCGTTCGGCGTCACCTGCAGCGGACAGGCCTGTCTTCTGATAAAAGAGAAGGATGGCATAGTGAGAATCGCGGTTTCTGATCCTACCAAAGAGACACACAACCTGGATCTCACATTTGATTTTAATGCGGAAACAGTCCTGGAAAAGGATCCGAATATTCAGGTAAAGAGCATGGACCCGTTTTCAATTACAGTCAGCACAGATGACATGGATGGCAGAAGCATGATTCTTGCAGTCAGAGAAGGAGGCAAAACGTGGAGTGTCAGGAAAAAGGAGTGAACGGAAATGCGTAAATCGGAGGAAAGGCTGAAAAAATGGGGCGAAGAAGCATGGGTGAAGCTTCTTCCCAAGCTCCGCGCGGAATGTGAGAGAACAGGAGAAAAGATTCCTTTTATCCCGGTTCACGGGAGATATCAGGATCTTATCATGCCGGGCGGCATCTGCTGGTGGACGAACGGATTCTGGCCCGGGATTCTGTGGCAGGCATATCATGCCTCTTCTGAGGAGTGCTTCAAAAAAGCGGCCATGAGCGCAGACGCCCGCCTGTTCAAGGCGCTTGATCACCCGGAAAAACTGGACCATGATATCGGCTTTATGTTTCTTCTCTCTGCCTTTGCACAGGACATCATGACAAAGGATGAGGAAGCGCGGGCTGTCTGGATACAGGCAGCGGATCTGCTTGCCGCAAGGTTTCACAAAGCAGGCGGTTATATCCGGGCGTGGAACAAGACACCGTTTGCGGACGATGCGGAAGGTCTCGCCATAATCGACTGTATGATGAACCTCTCGCTTTTATTCCGCACATCTGAGGTGACAGGAAATGAAAAATACGCAGAGATTGCCAAAAAGCACGCGGACACGACGGCAGAATTTCTGGTGAGAGAAGACGGGAGCTGCCCGCACATTGCGCAGTTTGATCCCGCGACAGGAACCTTTCTCAAGACGCTCGGCGGACAGGGATACGGCGAAGGTTCCTCCTGGAGCAGAGGGCAGGGATGGTGCCTTTACGGATTTTCTGCTGCGTACAGGCACACCGGGGATCCACGGTATCTTGATATTGCAAAAAGATCAGCAAACTATTGCATAGCGGCGCTCAATGCCAGCGATCTGCTGCCGCTGGCTGACTTCCGGGCGCCGGAAGAACCGGTTAAGATTGACAGCAATGCCGGCGCCATCATCGCCTGCGGACTGATTGATCTGGCTTCAGGCGTGCCGGAACTTGAAAAGAGAATATATGAAGACGCGGCGTGGAAGATTCTTACATATCTGGAAGAGCATTTCGTGAATACGAATCCGGATGTCGACGGAGTGCTGAACGAAGGGAGAACCATGTATCACGATGACCGTCTTGCCCATCTGCCGATTATTGTCGGTGATTACTTCTACACCGAAGCCGTGATCCGCACGATGCTGCAGGAACCCGCGGTGTGGTGAAAGAAATTATTTGTCACTTTTCTCCGGCCGCTTTTGAGAGCGGAATTCCTGCGGAGTCATGCCGGTATACTGCTGAAAAGTTTTCGCGAAGTAACTGGAGGAGCAGAACTGAAAGCGCTTGGCAATATCCTGGATTGAATCGCTTGAAGTGAGAAGGTATTCCTTAGCTTTTACGACTCTCGCCTTTTTGATATAGCTGCCGATACTGAGGCCGGTTTCTTTTTTGAATTTTCTTGAGAGATAGTAGGCATCATATCCCACAAGATCGGCCAGAGATTCCAAAGTAATCGGATCTTCGAGATGTATGGAAATGTAGTCGCAGCAGACAAGAACAGCCTTGGAGTTTTCAAGGTTGGTGCGGAGACGATGAACACGCTGCACAAAGCTGTCGTACATTTCAGCGATGGTGGCGGACAGTTCGGGAATGGTCTTGCACTGAGTCATGCGCTGAATATAGTCGTCGCCGAGGGTATAGGCGTTTTCCTGTGAAAGACCGCCTTCAATGGCGGCTCTGACACAGAGAGAGGTGAAAACAATGCCGCTGATTGCTCCCTGCTCAATGGGCCTGCCAGTCCTGACGCGCACGCCGCTGCTTAAGTTTTTGCTCTTTTCGAAGGCGGGCTGGTAGTTGAGATTTCCTTCCCGGACCATAGCGAGCATTTCTCTTTCGGCTTCATAGGTGTGCTGACGGTTAGTGTGATACGCATGAGCATCTGTGCCGGAGATGCTGTTTTTGTCCGGAACCTGAAATTGAATTTTTCCCTGTGGGATTTTTTCACCGGTGATACAGCAGTGCAGCATGATCGTGTACATCGTCGAGAAAGGAGCCGTGACGATGGGCAGCTGGTGAATGAGCGTCTCAAAATTCGGCATGAAATCTTCTGACAGACCTTTGTTGTGCATGCTGTCTCTGATACGCGAAAAACTGACGTCCGAATTGAGAAGCGGTCCGATGACATGGAACTTTGTTTCATTGTCCTTCTTTTCAAAAGCGGCGCACCAAATAAGGCCCAGCTCGGCGCCGAGAACCAGGGGCAGAGTGTTCTCCCTGCCATAGGTGAGCATGTAGTTTTTACAGCCGGACACCTCAAAGATGACGTCATACAGCAGCTCTGTGCAGTTGGTGTGCAGAAGATGGCCGTCGCTGTCATACGTCCAGCAATAGATATTTCCATTGCAGGACAGGAGTTCTTCTAACAGGGATAATCTTTCGTCAATGTTCATAGTACTGTTATAGCATGAATTTGTTTTTGACACAAAAAATTATATCAGGTTTCAACCATGACAAATTTGTTTTGCAAAAAGCAAATTCATTTCTTTACTGTAAAATGATTTCATTTTAGACTGACGATAGATAAATAGTGATGCGTGTAATCAGATACCAAGTGCCTGGAAACAGGTTGTGATAATTGCCGAAAACTTGATGACTGGACTTGATTGAAAAGGAGGCAGCATTCATATAAGAGAAACTGTCAGAAAAAACAATTTTAAACCTGTCGTAAAGTGAAATTTTTTATGTGTCTGACTGATTAAAAGCCTTAAGAAAGAGCTTTTTTTAAATGTCAGGCTGCAGTTTTATTAAAGAGGGAAGAATAATTATGTCAGAAGAAACAGCTAAGAAAAAGAAAGAAAAAAATCCAAATCATTTGAGTTTCTGGAAATTGTTGGCCTTCAAGAGTTCAGATATCTCGGCCGCCTGGGTCAATGTAATCGTACTGAG
>JBMNQX010000019.1:0-27031 GCA_050944355.1 Lachnospiraceae bacterium | reverse complement strand
CGCCTTAATTGCGAATTAAAGCGACGCTCCGATGTCATCAAGGTGTTTCCCAATGCCGCTTCACTGCTGCGAACAATGGGCGCGGTAATCATGGAATACAACGATAGATACAGCATGATGAAAAGTCTGTTTTACAAGATAACGAAAACCAAGCTGGACGATAAAACCAGATCGAAGCTTCAAGAGATTGCCTTTGCACAAAAGTCACTGTTAGAAGCGGCTTGATCAGCAGCAATATCAGGGGAATCAATTTACACCACAAAATGGACTTGACCACAGCAGGAACTGACCGCAGGAAAATTCCCATTCACAGCAGGAACTGACCGCAGGAAAATTCCCATTCACAGAAGGAGCTGACCGCAGGAAAATTCCCGGTGGCAGCAGGAAAAAATCCATAATGAGAGCAAGAACAAGGGACGGGGGCGTCATTCCTGACGCACCCGTCCCCATCTTGTTATTTTTCTCTCTCACTTGTTGATCGTGTCCCAGATCCGCTCGACTTCTTCGCACATCAGAAGATACGCACCGACGCCGTGCAGGTCGTTTGTGGATGTCGGGCGCTTCAGATAGGACTCGTAGTCCATGACGCCGGTTCCGATGCACACGCCGCTGATCTGGACGTGTCCTGCCTTGTCGTATGTGAGGCTCTTCGTCACGCCGTCAAACGCCCTGCGGATTGAGCGGCGGTATGCGTCCGCGCGTTCGCCTTCCGCCAGACCGAGACGGATCGCCTTGCTCATCGCCGCCGCGTAGAGGCAGGTCGAGCTTGTCTCAGGCCAGTTCGCCGGGTCATCTGCCTTGTCGACGATCTGATACCAGAAGCCGCTCTCCGTCTGATATTTCAGGAGCGCGTCGAGCAGATCGGTCACCATTTGTTTCAGCTGCGGAACATAAGAAGCATTCGGATCCATGAACTCGAGATCGTCGAGAACGGCCACCGGAACCCAGCCGATCGCGCGGCACCAGAATTCCGAAGAGCAGCCGGTCACAGGATCGGCCCACGGGGCTTTCTTTGACTCATCCCATGCGTGATAGTAAAGACCTGTCTTCTTGTCCTCGCAGTGCTTTCTCATGAGAAGCGCCTCGCGGGCGACCGACTCAAGATAATCCGGCCGGTTATAGCGTCTGCCGTACTCTGAGAAGAACGGACCCGACATGTACAGGCCGTCCAGCCACATCTGATCTTCTCTCACACCCTTGTGCCAGAGACCGCCCTCGGATGTCTTCGGGAAATTGCGCAGAACAACGGAAAAATACTCAAGGGCCTTTTCATAGGAATGATCGCCGTTCCAGTCCATGATCCGGAACATAAGGATTGCCGGCTGAATATCGTCCAGAGCGGTCGGATCTGCATTGTGCGGCATCCGGTCGCTCTCCAGGCAGCTCTCCACCCAGTCGCGGATGTAATTCATATATTTTTCATCCCGGCAGATTTTATACGTTTTCTCCATGCCAGAGAGAAATACTCCCTGGTGATAATGAAAATGTCCTTTCGGCGGCAGGTCCGGCGCCGCGAAGCGGTCCATCATCATGTCGCATGCTTCGACGGCATAGTCAATCGGTCTTCTTTTCACGGTTTGTACCTCTTTTCCAGGTTTAATTATTCATATAATTAATCATACAATGCACAGTGCGCCTCTGTCAAAGCCGCGCGGCAGGCCCGGAATATTTGATTTCTGTTAAATTGCCCTTGACATTCTTTATATTCTTTTTATAATTAACCTGTCTGAGAGAATAGAGGCTGCGGTGCAGATGAGTAGACAGCAGAGCCGGCAGGCTTTGAAGCTGCTGAAAGGTAATCACCGCCGAACGGAGTATTCCGGCAGGAACATTCCGTGGGGGCAGAGAAAACATCTCTGTCACTCCTTCAAACATTTTGAAGAGGCGCTATTGGCATTAATGAAAAGGATCTGTGTGCTTTTAGCGGGCACGCAGGTCTTTTTTTATACAGCTCCTCCGGTCTCTCACACAAACGCAATACAGGCGCCGGCAGAAATAAGCCGCGCCACACTTCAGAGAAAAGAGGAGATACGTTTATGATCGAATTCTTAGGCTGGCTGGACGGAGTTCTCTGGGGCACTCCGCTTCTGGTCCTCATCATCGGCTCCGGCATTTACTTCACCGTCCGCTCCAAGTTCTTCCAGATCCGCCATTTCGGCTTCATCATGAAGAACACCATCGGCAAAATTTTCACCGGCAAGGCCAACGCCGACGAGACAAAGACCGGAACCATCACACCGTTCCAGGCCATCTCGACCGCCATCGGCGGAACCGTAGGATTCGGCAATATCGCCGGCGTCGCGACAGCCGTTGCGGCCGGCGGCGCGGGCGCCCTGTTCTGGATGTGGGTTTCCGCTCTCCTGGGCATGATCATCAAACAGGTCGAAGTCACGCTCGGTCTGTACTATCGCCACAAGAAGCCGGACGGCACCACGACCGGCGGCCCGACCTATTACATGGAATACGGCCTCGGCAAAGAAAAGCACTGGGGCAAGGCCTGGAAGATTCCGGCCATCATCTTCGGCGTCGGTATTTTCAGCACTTACTTCGTGACCTCTTCGACGCTTACCGCCTCACAGGTCGTCGCCGGCGCGTTTAACCTCGACACCGTCACGATCGGCGGCGTGTCGATTGAAGGCATCATCATCGTCGCGGTTGTCATCACCGTCATCGACTACATCATCACCGACGGAGGCATTGAGAAAATCGCTTCCCTGTTCTCCAAGCTGGTTCCGTTCATGAGCATCCTGTACCTGATTATGGGCATTGCCATGATCTTCGCCAACCTGGAAAATGTACCGTCCGTCTTCGTATCCATTTTCCATGACGCGTTCACCGGCCGCGCCGCCGTCGGAGGTTTCGCCGGCGCAACGGTCGCTTCCATGATCCGCACCGGCGTGGCCCGTTCCGTTTACTCGAACGAAGCCGGCTGGGGTACTTCTCCGATGATTCACTCTTCGGCGAAAACACCGCACCCGGTCGAGCAGGGCATCTGGGGATCATTTGAGGTATTCTTCGACACATTCATCGTGTGCTCCATCACCGGCATTTCGATCCTCCTCTCCGGTCAGTGGACGAACGGAACGAACGGCGGAACTCTTGCCATCTCGGCATTCCAGTCGAGTTTCGGCATCGTCGGCAGTGTTCTTCTCGCCGTGATCATGGTCATCTTCACCTGCACCACATCCGGCGGCTGGTTCACGTACTATCTGGCGATTCTCGGCCACATGGGCAGAAAAGACACGAAGTTCAACCGTTTCCTGCACAAGCTCTTCTACGCGTTCCGCGCGCTGCCGGGCCTGCTCTGGACCATTTATCTGGTCAAGACGAACAATCAGGGCTTCATCTGGACGGTCGTCGACATCACGTCTGCGATTCCGACATTTGTCAACGTGTTTACGATCGTCGTCCTGTCCGGCACGTATTTCAAACTGCTGAAGGACTACAAGGCGAGAAAGTTCGGCATCGGCAAGGTGGATCCTTCGATGCCGCTGTTCTATGAAGATAAAGTAGCGAAGGAACAAAATGAATAAGACGATTTATTACAACGGCAAAGTTTACACAGGAACGCTTCCGCTCGTCACGGGGTTTGTGACGGAAGGCGGACGGATCATCGCTGCTGGCAGCGACGAGGAGGTCAGAGCGGCCGCCCCGGGGGCCGACGCGGTGGATCTGGGCGGCAGATTTGTCATGGCTGCTTTTAACGACAGTCACATGCATCTTCTGTCGTACGGAAACTCGCTGAGGCAGGCGCGCCTTGACGAGCACACGAAGAGTCTCGCGGACATGATTCGCTATCTGCAGGATTTTCTGTGGGAACACCCGCGCAAAAACGGCGCGTGGCTGCTCGGCCGCGGATGGAATCAGGACTACTTCACGGATGTAAAGCGCATGCCGACGCGCTCGGATCTCGACCGGGTTTCGGCGGACATTCCGATCTGCGTGACGCGCGCCTGCGGACATATTCTCTGCGTAAACTCCAAAGCGATTTCGCTGATGGGCGTCACGGATGACACGAAGAGCCCCGAGGGAGGCGCCATCGGGCACGACGAGAACGGGCATCTGAACGGCATTTTCTCGGACAACGCGATGGACGAATACGTGTATCCGAAGATTCCGGTCCCGGATAAAGACGAAATCAAGGAAATGATCGGGGCGGCCTGCCGCGAGCTGAACCGCTTCGGCGTGACCAGCAGCCAGACCGACGACTACTGCATGTTCCGGGCTGTTCCGTGGCAGACCGTGAACGAGGCCTACAAAGAACTCGAGGAAGAAGGTCAGCTCACCGTCCGTGTCTACGAGCAGAGCAATTTCACGTCGCTTGACGACCTGAAGGAATTCTATGCGCAGGGGTGCACAACCGGCGCCGGCACGGACAATTTCAAAATCGGCCCGCTGAAGATGCTCGGCGACGGCGCTCTGGGCGCCCGCACCGCCTATCTTTCCCGCCCGTACGCCGACGATCCGTCGACCTGCGGCTATCCGCTCTTCGATCAGGAGACATTTGACGCGATGATCGGCTTCGCCAACGAGCACGGCATGCAGGTGGCGGTTCATGCGATCGGCGACGCGTGCCTCGACATGGTCCTGAACGCCTACGCCAAAGCTTTTGCGGCCCATCCGCGCAGGGATCACCGCTGCGGCATCGTCCACTGTCAGGTGACCCGCCCGGAGCAGCTGAAGCGCATCGCCGACATGAATCTGCACGTCTACATGCAGAGCATCTTCCTGAACTACGACATTCACATGATTCACGAGCGCGTCGGCGACGAACTGGCGTCGACCAGCTACGCCTGGAAGACTCTGCAGAAAAACGGCGTCTCCGTCTCAAACGGCACCGACTGCCCGGTGGAACTTCCGGACGCGCTGGCCTGCATGCAGTGCGGCGTGACCCGCAGGACCCTCGACGGCACGATGGGGCCGTATCTGCCGCAGGAGGCCTTCAGCGTTCAGGAAATCCTCGACAGCTACACGATCAGGAGCGCTGAGGCGAGCTTTGAGGAAAACGTCAAAGGCCGCATCGCCCCGGGATACATGGCCGATTTCGTCGTGCTCGGCGAAAACCCGTTTGAAGTCCCGGCCGACCGCCTGAAAGACATCCCGGTTCTGGCCACCTTCATGAAAGGCCGGAAAGTATACGGGCAGATCTGACAGTTTGCTCATAAAAAAACAATTCCCGCCCACGGTCCATGACAAATGGAACTGTGGGCGGGATTTTTGTGCCCGTATCGGATACGGAATAAGGAAGGGGATAAGGCGCTTACAATCGGGCACTTACTGTATATCGAGCGGCATTTTCCGCTTTGGCGCCGGATACCTGCGATCGATTTTCTTAAGATCTTCTTCTGTCAGCTCAACCGTATCCGCGTGTCCGTTGGACAGCGTGTGCGCGGCCTTTGAACTCCGCGGGATCGCGACCGTGTGGCCGTCCCGGATGTTCCAGGCAAGAAGGATTTCCGTCACCGGCACGCCGTGTGCCTCTGCGATTTCGTTCAGCACCGGGTCCGCAAACAGTCCCCGCTTCAGCGTTCCCGCCTGCGCGAGCGGGCAGTACGACATCAGGGCCACGTTGTGCTCTCTCATCCAGGGAAGAAGGGAGAACTCGATTCCCCGCGACCCCGTGTGATAGAGCACCTGATTGACCTGACAGTTCTTGCCGGCTGGAACATCCCAGAGCTCTTCCATGTCGTCAATGTCAAAGTTCGAGACGCCCCAGGCGCGGATTTTTCCTTTTTTCTTCATCTCTTCCAGGCGGCGCACCGTCTCAGCGAGCGGATAGCTGCCGCGCCAGTGGTACAGGTACAGATCCAGATAATCTGTCTTCAGGCGCTTCAGGCTCCCGTCGAGAGCGGCTTCCAGAGCCTGTCCGCCGGCATGATTTGGCAGGACCTTTGAGACCAGATACAGGCCATTTCGATCGAGTCCCTGAATCGCCTGCCCGACCATTTTCTCCGCGTCCCCGTTCCCGTACATCTCCGCGGTGTCAATCAGAAACTGACCCGCCGAGACGCCGGCGCGGATTCCCTCGATTTCCTGAGAGAGTCTGCCCGGGTTTTCGCCCAGATACCAGGTGCCCTGCCCGATTGCCGGGACAACATCACCATTTGCCAGGGTTGCCATGTGATTCATACGTCAGCCTCCCATCAGAACATCGGGAAGAACAGCGTCGCAAACAGCGCGCCCGCCAGCCCGCGGATGATACCGGGGACAATGCCGGCCTTGAAAATCGTCTTCATGCTGTAGCCGCCTGCATTCATCGCCATCGGCACTACGGCCGTGGAAAGCGGCGTGATGAGCGAAGACATGGAAGCCAGAGCGCACATGATGACCGGTCCTCTCGGGTCGCAGCCCATGGAACTGCAGGCGATGACGGCCAGCGGAACGAGAACCGTGCTGACCGCGCGGTTGTACAGAAGCGACGTCATGATAAATCCGATGGTATAGAACGCAAGGTTGATCAGATATTCGTTGTGTACTCCGCTGAGTGCGCTTCCGAACCAGCTGCCGAGCGCATCGGCAGCACCGGTGTTGGAAAGTCCGGTTCCGAGAACCGTTACGCCCACGTACAGCAGAACGGTCGACATATTCAGGTTCTCGATCGCCTCGCGCTCTGTGAGCACGCCGGTTATTACCAGAACCACGGCGCCGGCGAGCGTCACGATCCAGCTCGTGAGCCCCGCCATCAGTCCGATGATAACCGCGATGAAAACGGCATAGCCGAGAAACTCTCTGACAGGTGAGAGCGGCTCTTTCTGCTGAAGTTTTCTCGCATTGTCCGCGGCCGTGATCGGGACCTCCGGCTCATCCGGGAGAAGCCTCGGGACGATGAAAATCGCAACCAGAAGTGTGATGATGCCGACCGGGAGCAGGACGCTCGTCTCACTCCACATGCTCAGCTTCGTCGCAGTCCAGCCGTAGGACTCAAGATAGCCGTTCTGCGTCACGTACCACGCCGCGTACGGTCCGATCGGCTCGATGATAAATGACGTCGAGACCGAAGCGATCGCGACAGGGAACATCATCTTGGACGGACTGATTTTCATGCGGTCGCACATGTTCTGAACCAGCGGGTAAACCAGCGCAAAAAGCGCGACAATGCTCGGCACGAACTGGCCGAGAAGACAGGTGATCAGAACGTATGTCGCCAGCACCTTGGTGAACGACCCTTCCGTCACTTTATAGAGCAGCGATGAAATCTTGTTGATCATCTGCGTGCGGGTAAGGCCGGCCGCAACGACAAACATCGACGCCATCGTGATGACAGTGTTGCTGGCAAATGACGAAAGTGCCGATGACGCGTCCACGCACCCGGTCAGAACCAGAAGCAGGACAACCAGCATGGCGCTGAAGGACATCGGGATCTTTTTGACGAAGAAGATTCCGATCATAAAGACAAAGATTATCAGACATATCACAGTTTGACTCATACTTTACTCCTTTGTTCAGGGTGCCGCACAGGATCTCATCCCAGTGCCGGCTTCACGTCTCCCGGAATCGGGCAGACATACTCTGCGCCTCCCGTGCGGCGGTTCATTTCCGCTTTTGCTTCCGTCACAATGGACGGATCCGAGAGAACGTCGATTGCGGATCCCGCCATGACTTTGGCCGCATACAGCATTCCCTTGTGCGCGATGGAACTCTTCCCCACAGAGACCACCTGCCAGGAATGCATCGAAAGGCCGGCCGGCATTGTCGTCCCGTTGATCTGCGCGGTCGGGCAGTTCCAGCTCACATCGCCGACATCCGAGGATACGACGCCGTCTGTTTCCCGTCCGAGCGGGAGCGGTCCCGCGTGAACCGGCAGATCCTTCTGCGTTTCAAAAGCCCGTCGTTCCTCATCACTCGCGCACTCGTCATACAGCTGATCAAAATAGGTTTTACCCGGCCCGGCCGTTTCTTTAAGCCTCTCCGCCGCTTCCATTTCTTCCTGCGTGTATTCCGGAACCGGTATTTCCATCAGATTGTCCTGCATGACTCTGCAGAGGCGCATGTTGATCAGAATGTTTGAGCACGCCTTGATAAACTGAGGCTCGACTTTGGTCTCTGTCATCATGGCCGCGCCCTCTGCTATCAGGTTCACGCGGCGGTACAGCTCACGCACTTCATCCAGACTGCCGGCGCGCATCAGGTACATCACTTCCGCGTGATCCTGCACCACGCCCGGCGCGTTTCCGCCCGTGTCGGTGATCGCATAGTGAATCCGCGTGTCTGAAGGCACATGCTCTCTAAGAAACTGCACGCCCACATTCATCAGTTCCAGCGCGTCCAGGGCACTGCGCCCTTTTTCCGGCGCGATCGCGGCGTGAGAAGCTTTTCCGTAAAACTTGTACAGAATCTGATAATTGGCCATGGTGCCGCTCGTGGAGACGCTGTTGACCTCGCCCGGGTGCCAGGTAAAGGCGGCGTCCACATCGTCAAACACATGATCGCGGGCCATGAAGGCTTTTCCGGATCCTCCCTCTTCCGCCGGGCATCCGAAGAAAATCACAGTTCCGGGCAAATGGTTCTTCTCAAGATACCGCCTGACCGAAACAGCCGCGCCAAACGCGCCCGTCCCGAGGAGGTTGTGACCGCATCCATGTCCCGGAGCGCCTTCCACGACCGGCTTTTTCTCACATAAGCCGGCCTCCTGACTGAGTCCCGGAAGCGCGTCATATTCACCCAGAAACGCGACGACAGGTCTGCCGCTGCCGAAAGACCCGGAAAGAGCTGTCGGAATTCCGCCAAGCCCCCGCCTGACGGCAAATCCTTCCTCCCGCAGCTTGTTCTCAAACAAATCCGCTGCAAACGTCTCCTGAAACTTTACCTGCGGGTGATCCCACAGCGCATCGCTCATGGCGCAGAGCATGTCCCGGGCCTCGTCAATCGAAGCCAGCGCTTCTGCTTTGCTCTCTTCCATTCACACCTCCTTACAGATCCTCAAAAAGTAAAGATGCGCAGACAGCTGACTGTACTGCCTGCGCGTCATCACATCATCACTTTATTACGATATCATGTTACCGTATCACTTTGCAATATTAATTCTTAAGCTTACTGATTAATTATTATTAAGCTGCCGCACCACCCTCATTTGTCATAGCATCGGATTCCTGTCAGCCGGATTTTCGTCTGAATCGTCCGGCTCGTTCCGCCAGGTCTCTGTCATGCTCTCTGTCATGTCTTTCAGGCGTTTCTGGCGCTCTTTGCGGACTTCCTGCATCCTCAGATTGATTTCTTTTTCTTCATCTGCGAGTTCCTCGTCGGTATACTTTCTGAGCGTCAGCCCGTTCACAATCTTTCCCGACTGCTTCCATCTGTGACTCTCATAGAAATAGCCAATCGTGCTGAACACCACGGCGCCGATCAGGTTTACGAAAAGATCCTTCATCGTGTCGTTGATGCCGATGTCCAGATATCCGCCGTCGATCGTGTACGTCTCACCGGACGCCGTATAGATCACGGTTTTGACGATGTCCGAGACTCGCACCGGAATCTGCGAGTTCGTCGGGTCGAGCGTGACGGATCCGATCGTCGTTACTGTGAAGTCTTTCTGCATATCGAGGAAGAAGAAATGATCCGCGGCAAACTCGATGAACTCCCAGCAGACGCCGATCGTCATCGAAAAGCAGAACGCCACAACCGAGAGATAGATCGGCGAAAGGCGGATCCGTTTGCTGTGCTGGTTCAGAATTTCAACCATCGAGAATCCGATCGCCGCGCACAGAAATCCGTTGAGTGTGTGCAGCATCGTGTCCCAGCCGGGAATCCGCGTGTAGTAATGATTGACTTCGCCCAGAATCTCAGCCGCGTAAATAAAGAGATAAATCACCGCCTCAAAAAGCGGCGGGATTTTCACCTTCATCTTGTCTTCGAAAAACGAAGGGAGCAGAAATAGAACAAGAGACAGAATACAGAGTGCCACCGCTTCATAATTCTGCATCAGGAAACTGCGCACGGCCGCCAGAATGACAAGCGTGCGCAGGACCGAGTACAGAATAAATGTCTTCCGGTCCAGCCGGATTCTCTCTTTCAGTCTTCGAATGTATCTGTTTGGTGAAACCATCTCTCAAACCCTTTCTCTTCTTTTTTTCTCTTCTCTGTTTTCTTCTCTTGACTCTCCCGGAACGGGCACATTTACCATCTGACCATCCAGCGGTCCGAGTACTCGCCGTCCGCCTTCTCGGCCTTCACCTTCCGGCTCTGGCCTCCGGCGCGCTCCTCTTCCTGCTTTCTGCGCAGCTGTCTGAGATATTCCGCACCGTCAAGCGGCAGATTGACCCAGCGGCCGGTCCAGGACGACAGATACGCCGCATTCGCGATTTCAAGCTCATTCACACCGTCCTCGCCCGGAGAGAGCAGCGGCTCGCCGTGCAGAACCGCCCGCGCGAAATTGTTCAGAATTCCGATGTGCGCCGGCTCAGGCTCCGTCTGCACCCACTCCTGATACTCAGGCTTCGTCTTCGGAAACGACTCTGCCGCCGTGTATGTCGCCTCATCCGTGTCCGCCGGATTCTTCCAGAACATCAGCCTGCCGCCCTCTATGACGGCCTTGCCCTTTGAGCCGGAAATCTCCATGCGGTTCGTGCCCGGCTGCTCGCCCGTCGACGTGACAAATGCCGCCGTCGCACCGTTTTTGTATGTGGCAAGAATCGTCGCCTCGTCCTCCACATTGATGTGATGATACTTTGAGATGCCGCACTCCGCCACGATGCGGTCCGGCATTCCCATGATCCACTGCCAGATATCGAGGTTGTGCGGACACTGATTCATCAGAACGCCGCCGCCCTCGCCGTTCCAGGTTGCGCGCCAGCTGCCGGAATCATAATATGCCTGCGTGCGGTACCAGTTGTTCACGATCCAGATGAAGTGGCGGACATTTCCCAGCTCGCCGCCCTTCACCAGCCCGCGCATCTTCTGAAACAGCGGGTTCGTGCGCTGATTAAACATGATGGCAAATGTTCTGTCTGACTTTGCGGCGCATTCATTGAGCTTCTGCGCGGAGTCCTTGTCGATGCCCTCCGGCTTCTCCGTGAGAACATGATACCCCTTTTCGAGCGCCTCAATTCCGATCACCGGATGCAGGGGATGCGGCACGGCGATGACCACCGCGTCCGCCGCGTGTTCGTCGAGAAGCTGATGGTAATCCGAATAAATCTTCACTCCCCCGCCCAGAGCCTGCGCGGCCCAGTCTCGCCTCGTCTGCGCGATATCGCACACAGCCGTGAGTTTTGCCTCTCTCACGGCGCCTTCCGCGATGTGTCTGGCATGCGCCGACCCCATGTTGCCGATCCCGATCACGGCAAGTCTCAGTTCGTCCATTCCCTCTCCCTTCCCCGGGAAGGCGTTTATACGCCTTATGTCCCGGAACAACATTCTTGTAACAGTATAACATCTTGGCACAGTGATTTCCCTATTTCCGGGCACTTTCATTTTCACGAAAAATTTGATATTTTTTGTGTGCCCTGAAGCGTAGTATCATATAGAAAGCCGAGGTCTGCCGCTTGCGCCGGCATACCAGAAAATACCGGCCCGAAAAGGAGATCGTATGTCCCGTCTGCGCAGATTCTTCCGCGGTTATGAGAAGCAGGCCGTTTTAGCGCCTCTTTTCAAGCTTCTGGAAGCACTCATGAATCTTTTTGTTCCTCTCGCTGTCGCGTCGATCATCAACGACGGCATCGCCGGCGCCGACCGCGGCGTCATCGTCCGGATGTTCGCCGTTCTGCTCGTTCTGGCTCTTCTCGGCATGCTGTTTTCTTTTGTCGCCCAGTGGTTCGCTGCCAACGCCAGCGTTGGTTTTGCGACACAGATGCGTCAGGAATTGTTCGATCACATTCAGAAGCTTTCGTTTGAGGAACTCGACACACTGAGACCGGATACGCTGATCACGCGCATGACAAGCGACGCGAATCAGGTGCAGAACGGTCTCAACCTGGCTCTCCGCCTGCTGCTGCGCAGTCCGTTCATCGTCTTCGGATCCATGATTCTCGCATTTACCATCGATGTGAAATCGGCGCTGATCTTTGCCGTCGCGATTCCGATCCTGTGCGTCGTCGTGTTCGCCATCATGCTGGCAAGCATTCCGCTGTTCACGAAAGCACAGCGCGCGCTCGACAGTCTGACCGGCATCACACGCGAAAATCTCTCCGGCGTCCGCGTGATCCGCGCGTTCTGCAAAGAAAAGGAAGAAGTCGCGGAATTCGACCGCCGCAGCGGCGAACTCACGCGCATCAATGAATTCGTCGGGCGTCTGTCCGCGCTCATGAACCCGCTCACGTACGCCATCATCAATATCGCCACCATCGTCCTCATCCGCACAGGCGCGATTCAGGTCAGCCTCGGAGCGCTGCGCCAGGGCGATGTCGTAGCGCTTTACAACTACATGGCCCAGATCACGGTTGAACTGATCAAACTGGCCAATCTCATCATCACCATCAACCGATCTCTCGCCTGCGCCCGCCGCATCGCGGATGTCTTCGACATTCAGCCCGGAATGTCCTACCCGGCGGCAAAAAACGGCAGTTCTGAGGCAGCCAGCGCTGACGCCGCTTCCGCCGTCCCGGCTGTGCGTTTCCGGGATGTCTCTTTCACCTATAAAGGCGCCAAGGCCGAGGCGCTCTCGGGCATCAGCTTTACGGCGCCGAGAGGCAGCACCGTCGGCATCATCGGCGGCACCGGCTGCGGCAAATCCACGCTCGTGAACCTGATCGCGCGATTCTATGACGCGACAAAAGGAAAAGTCGAAGTAAACGGCCGCGACGTAAAAGACTACCCGGAAGGAAGCCTGATAAGCCGCATCGGTTTCGTGCCGCAGAAGGCCGTGCTGTTCCGCGGGACCGTGCGCGACAATCTTCGCTGGGGCAATGAGAACGCCAGCGACGAGGAACTCTGGGAGGCTCTCTCCGCTGCCCAGGCCAGAGACGTGATCGAGGGCAAGCCCGGACAGCTGGACTTCCCGATTGAACAGAACGGCCGCAACCTGTCCGGCGGACAGAGACAGCGTCTCACCATCGCCCGCGCGCTGGTGAAAAAGCCGGAGATCCTGATCATGGACGATTCGGCCAGCGCTCTTGACTTTGCGACCGATCTGGCTCTGCGCCGGGCCGTGCGCGCCATGGAGGGCAGCATGACCATTTTCATCGTCTCTCAGCGCGCCTCTAGCATCCGCGGCGCCGATCAGATTCTGGTGCTCGACGACGGGCGTCTGGCGGGATGCGGGACACACGAAGAGCTGATGAGTTCCTGCAGCATTTACCAGGAAATCTACTACTCGCAGTACCCGGACGAGCGGCCGGGAAATCAGGCCGCCGGAAAGGAGGAGTCGTGATGAAGCAGAACGAATCGAAAAAGAAAAATCTGCAGACATTTCGCAAGCTCCTCGCCGTCATCGGAAACTACCGGATTCTGCTCGTTTTCAGCGTCCTGACGGCCGCCGTTTCCGTCGTCCTGCAGCTGTATATTCCGATTCTGTTCGGGGACGCGATCGACTGCCTTGTGTCGGCCGGCAATGTGGACTTTGATGCGGTCGGGCAGCTCTCGCGCCGGATCCTTATCCTGATCATTCTGGCTGCTCTCTTCACCTGGCTCATGAATCAGATCAACAACCGGCTCACGTACCGGACAGTTCAGGACATCCGCGCCAAAGCGATCCGGCAGATTCAGGTCGTCCCGCTCTCTTACCTTGACGCCGGCAGCGAGGGCGACCTCGTCCAGCGCGTCATCGCGGACGTCGATCAGCTCTCGGACGGTCTTTTGATGGGCTTTACGCAGCTGTTCTCCGGTGTTCTGACGATTGTGATGACGCTGTTCTTCATGCTGAGCAAGAGCATCCCGATCACGATTCTCGTCGTCATCCTGACGCCGGCAAGCTTTCTGATTGCCCGATTCATCGCGAAGCATTCATTTGCCATGTTCAAAAAACAGACAGAGGTGCGCGGAGAGCAGACGGCCCTGATCAACGAAATGATCGGCAGCGAAAAAGTTGTGCGCGCGTTCGGCTACGGGGAGCGCGCTTCCAGACGCTTTGAGAGTATAAACAAAGATCTGCAGAAATATTCGGTGCGGGCGATATTCTTCAGTTCGCTGACCAACCCCTGCACCCGCGCGGTCAACGCCGTGATCTACGCGCTCGTCGCGCTCGCCGGCTCGTTCATGATTCTGGGCGGATCTCTCACCGTCGGAACACTGACGGTGCTGCTGACGTACGCAAACCAGTATATGAAACCGTTCAACGACATCAGCTCCGTCTTCACCGAACTGACAGGCGCCCTGGCCTGCGCCGGCCGCGTCTTCGATCTCATCGAGGCCAGGCCGCAGACGCCGGATCCTGACAAATCTCTGGAAGAGCCGGTGCGCGGTGAAATTTCCATCAAAGACATCGCGTTTTCTTACACGCCGGATCGCCCACTGATTGAACATTTCAGCCTGCAGGCGAAGCCGGGCATGCGTATCGCGATCGTCGGGCCGACCGGCTGCGGAAAGACGACCTTTATCAATCTCCTGATGCGCTTCTACGACATTCAGGACGGTTCCATCGCGATCGACGGGACCGACATCTACACCGTGAACCGCCACAGTCTGCGCCGCAGTTTCGGCATGGTGCTGCAGGACACATGGCTCATGAACGGCACTGTGCGGCAGAA
The DNA here is from genome assembly GCA_050944355.1 of Lachnospiraceae bacterium. GTDB lineage: Bacteria > Bacillota > Clostridia > Lachnospirales > Lachnospiraceae > UBA4285. Next base: position 12,413 of record JBMNQX010000019.1, on the reverse strand, counting down.
TCTTGCGTTCGGAAACCCGTCGGCGACAGACGAAGAAATTATTGCCGCCGCCAAAGAGACTCACAGCTGGGACTTCATCCGGCGCCTGCCGCAGCAGCTTGACACTGTCATAAACGACGAAGATCTGAGCCAGGGTCAGAAGCAGCTGCTGTGCATCACCCGCGTCATGCTCTGCCGCCCGCCGATGCTGATTCTCGACGAGGCGACCTCCAGCATCGACACGCGCACCGAACTCCTCGTGCAGGAAGCTTTCGACAAACTGATGACCGGCCGCACGAGCTTCATCGTCGCGCACCGCCTGTCCACCGTCCGGACCGCCGACGTGATCCTCGTCATGCGCGACGGCAGGATCATCGAACAGGGCACGCACGACGAGCTCATGGCCGCCGGCGGATTCTACACGAAACTCTACAACTCCCAGTTCGCCGGGGTGGCGATCTGATGCTGCCGGGGATGTGCTGCTGGGGCCGTGCTGCTGTAGATGTGCCGCCAGAGCTGTGTTGACAGAGATGTGCTGCCAGAGATGTGCTGCCGGGGCCGTCAGCAAAAATTAAGTTGACGGGCGGAATTGCTGACAATTCTCTCAGATTTTCGCCGCTGTCAGCAATAATCAAGCTGGCAGGCTGAATTGCTGATAATTTCGCCAGATTAGTTTTAACTTACTCATCAAAAACGGTCCACAGGAAGAATCCCGCTGACAAGCTGTCTTTTTTGAAGCTTTTTCGTCAGCAAAAAGCAGGCATTTATTCTGTTTTGCTGCATTCCGAAAGGCTCAGATTTTCAAAATCAGCAAAAGAGGCAGGCCACGGCCATTCCCGGGGGTCTGCCTGAATAACATCCCGGAGGCCTGACTTGCCAGATCAGCAAAAAAGCAAGTCAGAGCCATTCCCGGGGGTCTGCCTGAATAACCGACCGGGGCCTGACTTGCCAGATCAGCAAAAAAGCAAGTCAGGGCCATTCCCGGGGTCTGCCTGAATAACCGCCGGGGACCTGACTTGCCAGATCAGCGATAGAATTTACGAGAAATCAAAAATATTCAGTCCTGTGTGGCCGATGTCATCGGTCCGGCGGCCGATCGCGCCGTCAAGACGGGTGACGAAGATTTCAGCCGTTCCGCCGATGCGGAGTTCTTTCAGGTGGCCGCCGATGGCGCGCTGATTTTTGTCCGCCGCCGTCACATGAACATGCAGGTACGGCTTGCCGTCCATCACGGAAATATTGCCGATCAGCGCCGTGATTTCAAGCGGCTCATGAAACTCCTGACAGATGAATTCCTGCTTTTCCACATCGTAGAGCCCGGCTTTCATGTAATCGGCCGCGCCGAGTCCTTCGATCTTCCCGGCCGTGATGTGTTCCGCGGCGGCAAGCTTCTCAAGGCAGGACATCACCTCTTCTCCGCGGTCAGCCCGCAGGGCATATACTTCACCAAGTTTCTTATACTCCACTCTTAATTCTCCTTTCTCTGCAGAAGCCGCGCGATGGCCGTCCGGTGCACTTTCATGGCGCCCACCGGGCAGAACTCCTGGCAGCAGAAACACCGGATGCAGCGATTCCGGTCAATATGCGGGATCTTTTTTTCTGAGCCTTTCATCGTTATCGCGTGCGCCGGGCAGACGTGAGAACATTTGCCACAGGAAATGCACTCGGACGGCTGAACTTTCGGGATCTGCTGCATCGCGTGGATGAGCGCGGCATTTGCGATCCTCCCGCCGACGCTGTCCCCGAAAAATGTCACGGACTTTTCGGAAGCCGTTTTGAAATCCCGGATCCGGAACGCACTTAAATCCGCCCCGACGACTTGTACATCGGCCGCGCTGTCCGGTCCGAGGCCGCGCCCGGCCGCGTCCTGCAGCGTCGGAACATCCGAAGCGGTGAGTCCGATCAGATCGGCGCAGACCATATCCAGATCATACGGGCTCTCCGAGGCCAGCAGAAGGCCCATGTGCCGCGGAGAGCCGGCTGTCGGGCCGTTGCCTTCCATGCAGTCTGCGGCGTCGATCAGATTCAGCGCCGGGTGAAAATACTCATTCAGATCGATGAGCATGTTGGCAAATGCATCTGCGTCCGGGAAGCGCATGTGGTATTCCGGTTTTGTCGTCCCGGGGACGGCCCCGAACATGTTCTTGACCGCGGCCGTCATCTTCATCATTCCGTGCGTCTTGAGCTTCGCGAAGTCGATGATCACGTCCGCCTTCCTGAGCCAGGATGTGCAGGTGAAAACACGCGCGCTCACCGCCTGATCGAAATGGACATCTTCGGTCGAGACATCGTAATTGAGCTTTGCACCTGTCTCCTCAACCCGGTTCATGCCGCAGACTTTATACACATGTTCCAGCGCCTCTTTTGTGAACAGACCGCCCGGGCTGTCGCCTACCGTGACAAATGCTCCGCGCGCGATGAGCCGCCGGCAGAGTTCGCAGACCAGCTCCGGGTGCGTCGTGGCCGCCGTCTCCGGCGCCTTCGCGCTGATAAGATTTACCTTTATTGCCACCTTTGTCTCCGGACGGATGCTTGTCAGGGCATCTGTTCTCTCAAACAGACTGTCAAATGCTGTTTTTATCGTCTCTGATGCGTAGTCTCTGCAGGGAACCGCATAAACCGGCGCCTGCCGCTGCCGTCCGCTCTGTGATGCTGCATTTGTCATTATGCGTTTATCCTCCGTGCAATCCGATGCCTGCGCCGTCAGGCGCACTCTTTGCGAAAAGAAAGACTTTCCTTTGTCGGTTCCAGGAATTATACTTATCGTAACACACCGGCTGCAAGTGTACCAACAAATGTATTCGTACATAGAACAAGGAGGTGTATATATGGACGATTTTGAAGATGGATTCAAGAAAATTCTGTACGCAGGAATCGGAGCCGCTGCGGCCACCGGCGAAAAGGCCCAGCAGCTGTTTAACGATCTGGCTGACAGAGGAGCCGATTTTGTTCAGAAGAACAACCTGGACGAGAAGTTTCAGAAGAAAGCGGCCGAGGCTTCCGATGCGGCCAAAGCTGTCTACCAGAAAGTGACCGAGACGCAGAGGACGCGCCGCGAAGTGGCACAGACCCTGGCCGGCATGACGGACGAGCAGATCCGCCAGCTCAAGAAGGCGCTCGACGGTCTCGGCTTCAGCAAACCGGAAGAGGACAAAAAAGCGGCCGAGGATCAGACGCAGAAGCCAGAGGGAAAAACAGAGCCGCAGGAAGACGCAGCCGATGAATCCGCAGCCGAAGAAAAAGCGGGAGACGCCCCGCAGGAATCAGACGACAAAGAATCATGAGCTGATTTCAATCGGGTAAACAAAACCCGGCCCCAGGTGGTTTCGCAGGAAACCTGCCTGAGGCCGGGTAATTTTTTCTCACCGGATTTCCCGATATGCCGGGCGTTTGCTGTTTCTCACCGGATTTTCCGGCACACCGGGTCCGCGCCATTTGTCAGCGGATATTCCGGTACATCGGGCCGTACGCCTTGCAGGCGCGGAAGTCCTGTCCTTCCTTGTCCATGCCGAACGCATTCCACGCGGCCGGGCGGAAGATATCCTTCGTCGGCACGTTGTGCATGCAGACCGGAATCCGGAGGATTGACGCCAGTGTGATGAGATCCGCTCCGATGTGCCCGTAGCTGATCGCCCCGTGGTTGGCGCCCCAGTTGTTCATCACATCGTACGCGCTGGCAAATGCGTCCTCTTTTCCGGACACTCTCGGCACAAACCATGTGCAGGGCCATGTGTAATCGGTTCTCTTCCAGATCTTATCCGATACCTCATCGGGCAGCTCGATCGTCCAGCCCTCGCAGATCTGAAGAACCGGCCCGAGGCCTTTGACAAGGTTAAGGCGGATCATGGTCGCCGGCATCTCCGCTCTGGTGAGGAATCTCGCCGAGAATCCGCCGCCGCGGAAATACCCGGTGTCCGCCGGGCACCACTCGACGTGCGACATGACAGTTTCGATGTCCTCGTCCGTGTATTCCCAGAAATGCTTCATGACGCCGTTGCCGTTCTCGTCCTTGACTTCGCCGCAGGCATCCAGACAGCACGCACCGGAATTGATGAGATGTATGAAACCTCCTGCCTCGGCGGCCTTGCCGACAAGATCATAACCGGTCGCTTTCTTGACGGCTTCCGTGCTCCAGTACGTTCTGACATCCGCAAACATCTGCGCGCGGTTCGTGAGCAGCTTCATGAAGAGCATGCCGAGGCCGTTCAGGCAGTCATTTTCCGTCGCGAGAATGTAGGTCTCTCTTGGTCCGTTCCAGTCAAACGAAGTGTTGAGAAGCGCCTCCGGATAGTCGCAGTTCGGATAGAAGTCCGTCCACTGCCGCTGTCCCTGGAATCCGCCGGCGATCGCGTTGTGACCGACCGCCTCTTCTTCGCACCCCGCGGGCAGATTCGGATTGCCGTTGTACAGGTCCTTGATGATGCACATCATCTTGACGGTAAATTCCCAGTCTTTCTCCTTCTGCTCCGGTGTCTTTTTGATAAAATCCGGATTCTTGTCCCAGCCCGGCCGGCAGTGAGCCTTTGTCCAGGCCAGCGCCTTCTGGTACTCCTCTTCGTTGTAGATATGCTGCTCCATGCGGCGGATGATTTCAACCTCGTCGATCGACTCGACGCGCATGCCGAGATATTCCTCGATGAATCCCGGATCGATGATCGAACCGCCGATTCCCATCGTCACGGAGCCGATCTGGAGATACGATTTGTCGCGCATGGTCGCGGCCGCCACGGCCGCTCTGCCAAAGCGCAGCAGTTTTTCCCTCACGTCCGCCGGAATACTCCTGTCATCCGCCTCCTGAACATCGTGCCCGTAGATGCCAAATGCCGGAAGTCCTTTCTGCGCGTGGGTCGCGAGAACCGATGCGAGATACACGGCGCCCGGGCGCTCTGTTCCGTTGAATCCCCAGACGCCCTTGATCGTCATCGGATTCATGTCCATCGTCTCCGCGCCGTAGCACCAGCACGGCGTCACCGTGAGCGTGATGGCGACGCCTTCCTTCTTGAACTGCGCCTCACAGGCCGCCGCCTCGGCGACGCGTCCGATCGTCGTGTCCGAGATGACGACCCTGACCGGTTCGCCGTTCGAGTAGCGGAGATTCTCCTCAAAGAGCTTCTTGGCCGCTTTCGCCATTCCCATGGTCTGTTCCTCGAGGGATCCGCGCACGTCGAGTTTCCCCCGCCGCCCGTCGATCGCCGGCCGGATTCCGATCACCGGATAGTCACCAATATACCTGTTCTCTGCCATATACTTTTTTCCTCCGTATTCAGGCAAAAATTTTTATCATTTTTCATCTAGCGCTTGACAAAAAGATGATCGCTATCGTATACTAATCAAGTCGCGTAAAGCGGCAGAATGTGGGATTATAGCTCAGCTGGGAGAGCATCTGCCTTACAAGCAGAGGGTCATAGGTTCGAGCCCTATTGGTCCCACTATTATATGGCGAGGTAGCTCAGCTGGCTAGAGCACGCGGTTCATACCCGCGGTGTCGAGAGTTCAAGTCTCCCCCTCGCTACTGATGAAGACCATCGGGCATCAGGCCCGGTGGTCTTTTTTCTAGCGGCTCGTTCGGGCAGCCTGAATATCATCTCACAGAATGACGTTCTTCTGTCTGCCGTCCATCCACGCGCGCAGGTTGTCAAATACAATGTCAGCCCGAAGATCCATGGATTCTTTCGTGGCAAATGCGACGTGCGGCGTCAGCAGCGTGTTCGGGGCCGAGAGAAGCGGCTCGCTCTCCGGGATCGGCGGCTCCGCGTCAAATACGTCGATGCCGGCGCCGGCGATCACGCCGCGCTTCAGCGCGTCCGCAAGATCAGCCGCCACGACAACCGGGCCGCGCGCGACATTTATCAGGATCGCGCTCTTCTTCATCAGGGAAAGTTTCTTTGCGTCAATCATGCCGCGCGTCGAATCGTTCAGCGGGCAGTGCAGCACGACAATGTCAGACGTCTGAAGCAGTCCGTCAAGCGAAAGCTGCGTGATGTAATCCGGCCAGTCGCTGTGCTCATGCAGACTGTGCGCCGCAATCCGCGCGCCGAAAGCATGGAACAGCTCAGCCGAACGCCTGCCGATGTGACCGAGTCCGATGATGCCCACTGTTTTCCCTTTGAGCTCACATCCGACCAGGCCGTCTTTCGTCCCGTGACTGCGCACCCGCGCGTCGACCTGCGGGATGTTGCGCAGAAGCGAAATGACCATTCCGACAGCCAGCTCCGCGACCGCTTCATTGGAATATCCGGAAGCGTTGCTCACAGCGATGCCCTTTTCGCGACAGGCGTCAAGTCCCACGTGATCGACGCCCGTGAACGCCACATCGATGTACTTCAGATTCGGACAGCGGCGGATGACGTCGCCCGGCATCGGCATGTTGGCGATAATCATCGCCTCGGCGTCACCGACCTCCTGAACCAGCTTGTTCGGGTCCGCTGTGCGCTCATATTCCTCAAATGTGTCTCCCGCGTCCTGAAACGGCTTTTCCAGCGCCGCCAGCTTTTCACGGGAAATTCCCAGAGATTCCAGAATGACTGTTTTCATGAAAAATGCCTCCATAAATCCGGCCCGTCTGCCGCGGACGGGGCCATTTCTGTCTCATTTTATTTACTTCTGAACAGAGAGTTTCCGGATCGCCGTGATGACTCTCGCCGCGCTTGTGACAAGTTCGGCGCGCGTCACTTTGTATTTTCCTTCTCCCTTAAGACCTTTCAGAATATTCTCCACATCGTACGGGCCACCCGGCATAAAGAGATCATTTCCGGCCGCCACGGCGCCTGCCGCGCAGGCTCCCGGCCATTTCTTCCCTTCGTCCGCATTTTCCATATGCGGAACCCAGTCGGACATCACCAGACCGGTATATCCCCACTCGCCTCTGAGAATGCCTTCCAGAAGCTCTCTCGTCTGTGACGTGTGCTCGCCGTTCAGCAGGTTATAGGAAGTCATGACCGCCGCCGGCTGTGCCTTTCTCACGGCGATTTCAAATCCGCGCAGATACAGATCGCGCAGCGCTCTCTCGCTGACCATCGAGTTGCTGTTCATCCGGTTCGTCTCCTGGTCGTTGCAGCAGAAGTGTTTGATCGTCACGCCGCAGCCCGGATGCGCCTGCACGCCCATCGTGATGGCGGCTGCCATCTCACCGGCAATCAGCGGATCCTCTGAAAAATATTCGAAATTGCGCCCGCAGAGAGGATTCCTGTGCAGATTCATCGCCGGAGCCAGCCAAAGATTCACATGGAAACGCTCCATTTCCTCTCCGACCAGATTTCCGGCCATTCTCGCCACAATCGGGCTGAAACTCTGCGCAATCGCGCTGCCGATCGGAATCGCCGTGCAGTACTGGGTCCGAACTTCTCCCTTATACGCTTCCCTCTCAGCGCGCTTTTGCCGAAGCGCCTCGGCGGCAGGTCCACTCATCAGATCGATAAACTCATCGATCAGGCTTCCGTCCAGCGGCAGCAGACTGCCGTCCTCAAGCACGCCCACACGGGCACACAGCCGCAGCCCTGCGGGGCCGTCGGACATGATCAGACATTTGCCGGAATCTTCCGGGTCCGGCCGCGACTCACCGGCCGCTCCGCAGACTTTCTCGCCCGAATCGCCAACCAGACTCTTCTCGGCGCTGCCCGCATACGCGCCGACACAGAGCTTCACGAGCTGCTCGTCCGAAAGCTTCCGCGCCGCCTCAAGTGCTTCCGGCATCACGTCGGACGGGAAATCGTGCGAGATCCGTGCAATCTCATCCGGTGACACACTGAGACGCTTCACACCGCCCGGTATCGGCTGCGCCGCTCTTCTCTCCGGCCTGAAATCCTCAAAATCAGGCTTTCTTGTCATCGGCGTCACCTTTTCGACGATAACGTCACCCGTCAGCGTCACAACGCCGACGATCTTCGTATCCCGGCTGTTCCTGCCGACCCGCAGAATGTAATCGCCCGCCTCAAGCACCCGGGCGCTGCGCGACTCGTCGTACGACGCCAGATCCGCCAGATTAAAGGCCGTTGACACGTCTTCCTCTTCTTCCGGAAACAGCCGCGCCGTCTTCGAAAAAGCCGCCAGTGTCTGATACGGCTGGTCAAGCTTTCCCTCCGGCAGCGAGACGTACAGCTGCACGACCTCCTTGCCCGCGCGGTGTCCCACATTTGTCACCTTTGTGAGAACCGAAACCCGGCCGTCCGTGCATCCGATGTCGACCGTCTCCATGTCAAATGTGGTATAGTTCAGACCAAACCCGAACGGAAACAGCGGCTTTTTTCCGACGCTTTCAAACCAGCGGTAGCCTGCGTAGATTCCTTCTTTATATCTTGTGTCGTCCGTCTGCGCGAAATCGCCGACATCCGGATAGTCAGCATAGCTTGCCCAGGTATCGGCCAGACGGCCCGACGGAAACGCCTTTCCGAGCAGGACATCGGCCAGGGAATCGCCGATCGTACAGCCTGTCTGGGACAGCAGCAGGATATTCTGAACGCCCATGACCGGCGTCAGATCCACGACGCCGCCTACATTGAGCACAAGAACGAAATTCTCATAGCGCCGGCTCGCAGCCAGAATATCGCGGACTTCGGTATCTGTCAGCTCAAAATCCCCCTTGACTTCTTCTCTGTCTGCGCCCTCGCCGCAGATGCGCGAGACAGCGTAAACACAGCTGTCTCCGGCCCCGTCAATCGGCAGCTCGTACTCGGGCTCCATCATGTGAGATCCCAGGCCACCCAGCCATCCTTTTTTCAGCTTTGCTTTCAGCCCCTCGCGATAGGCTTCATTTGCCTTTCTGACAATCTCGTCATATTCATCGAGCCATTGTTTGGTTGTGATGCGGAAGCCGGCTCTCTCAAGACCTTCTTCAATCGTCGGATAATACCGGCTGTTGACTTCACCGGACCCGGTTCCACCCTCGCGCGTATACCTCGCGCCGTTTCCATAGAGCGCCAGATCACCCAGATCTCTGAGCGGCAGATGACCGTCGGTCTTCAGAAGCACCATGCACTCCGGCGCCATGCGCCGCACAGCCGCGATGTGCTCCTTCTCGTAATTCTGAAGTTCTGTACTCATAGCTCACCTCATATATAAAATTATTTACGCAATAATCTGGATATAGTTTACTACATCGTACAATAAAAAACACAGAGAAGAAATCAAAACGAAATCTTCTCTGTGCCATAATTATGCCGGTAACCGGGCTCGAACCGGTACGGGTATTGCTACCCACGGGATTTTAAGTCCCGGGCGTCTGCCAATTCCGCCACACCGGCATGCCAGACTATTTTACCATATATGGAGCTGTGTGAGCAATAAAAAAATGGGACCAATAGGGCTCGAACCTATGACCCTCTGCTTGTAAGGCAGATGCTCTCCCAGCTGAGCTATAATCCCATTTATATAGCGACCCGGATGGGGTTCGAACCCATGACCTCCGCCGTGACAGGGCGGCGCTCTAACCAGCTGAGCCACCAGGCCGGATATTTACTTATTAAATGGACCCTCGGGGACTCTTTCGTAAGCGTGTCATAGCGTAAAATGGCATATTTACTATGTTTTTACATGTACCACAGCATACGAAAGCTTTCCGAAATGCTCCCAAAATGCTCCCCGATTAATACTCTGAGAGCAAAGAGCTTTGCTCAATTAGTTTAACATCTCATCAGTCAAATATCAATATTTTGTTTACACTGTCTATGCAATTCAAATCATAGATGAAAAAGATGATAAGCCCAACATTTATTGATTAAAACGCCGAATTTGCAATTTTTCTGCAATTTTGGCGTTTTAATATCGATAAAATCGTTTTCTTTACAACGTCGAAATAAAAAAAGCCCTGACGGTTTTACCCGCCAGGGCACAGACGCGCCGGTTGGAACCGGATCACCTCCTCTACATGCATAATTTGAAATAGTTGTACAGGTCTCATTTATCTGTTAACAGTAACCGCCGGTGCGCCCGGATTTACAGGTTAATTTTCGCCGCGATAGGCATTCGCTTCATCCGACATATAAATATTCCAGGCAACGTCCCTGTATCGGGCAGTTCCATCAATAATTGGCTGGACATGGCGCATCAGAGCCGCTTCGCTCTCCGGAAATCTTCCAAGAAATGCTCTGTAACATCGAGTCACGAAATCCTGCGCCGCCAGAGATCCGGACCGGGCCTTATACTCGTCACTTATGAGAAAGCTATAATCGTACTGCTCTGTAGACAGCCCCTGATCGACGATCAGCTGACTATCAGCTTCGATGTCGCCTTGTGAGGGCATCCGGCCAAGGTACTGCGCATAGTCACAGATCACCAGTTTTTTTGCATCTTCCATACTCATGGACTCCTTTACTTCCTCGGTTTCGTCGATATTCGGGCAGGCGTAGATAAAGCCTAAAAGCCCACCGTGATAAGATGAATCTCGCATTTCATCCATTGTCAGCCTGTCTACATAGAAATAGCGCCCTGAGTGTATCCGTTATCACGGTCATAATTAGCAAGGCCCTGCACGGAAATCTTCGGGATCTTAACCTCTCTGCCGCCGTTGTATTTTACCTGACCTGCATTTGCATCCATCCATCCTGTCAGAGACTCACGCTCTGCGGCAAGGTCAAGCTGTGTCTGAAAAATCTGTGCATACTCTAGTGTATTGAGTGCCATTTACAATTATCCTCCAATTCTTTTTCAGATATGGCCAGCAAGTGCTTTTGCTACTTCTGCTGCCATGTCTTTTTCGTTTTCCTCTCCGGCCTTCTTCATCGGTTCACCACCCTTCAGGCGTTCCGAAACCGCATCTTTTACCGCCTTGTTAAAGGCTTTTTCCATCGCCTCAATGGAAGCCTTGCAGCTGTCGGCATCCTTATAGCTCAGCATGTCAGCAAGCTCCAGCGGTAAATTCTTATCAGCAAGCATATTTTTTGCAGATGCCATGAGCTCTCTTTTGTTGATCTCTGCCTCTTTAGCTTCCAGTTCTTTTTCTTTCTTTGATTGGAGATATGCCGTCTTTTCAGCCGCGTTCATTTTCGCGAGCTTTTCAGCCTCAGAAACCTTATCATTCGTGATAGCTTCCCATTTTTCCTTCGCGTTGCTGATGCCTTTCTGAACGGCGGCATTGATTCGGCGGTCAAACTCAGCCTGATTCCCTTTCTGCTTAAGAAAATCATCAAAGCTTAAAGACGATTCTTTGGCGGATCCGGATTCAGTTTTCTCGCTTTCATCTGCAGCCTTCTTTTCGGTATTCTGATGCAGCGTTCCTTTTGCGATTTCATCTGCCTTTACTGTGGTTACTTCTTCGTTTTCCATGTTTCCTCCTGTTGCGCCAGCGCCGTCCTTCGTCCGGTGCAGTCGTGTATGGTGTTACTGTTTTCCGCCCCATCACCGTGCAATAAGCCCAATGCCGTGGCGCTTTCCGGTTCTTTTATGCCTGCCGGAAGAAAGGCAATAAAAAAACGCGTGAGGATATCCCCATGCGCTCATCTATCAGAATTGTTTTTGGAGTCTTTCAGGCTCCGGGTATACTGTCCTTTATGCCTTTGGCGATCCGTGCCATCTTCTTCATGGTGCTGTTCTCGCTCAGGTATTCAAGGTCTTCCAGCGTGATGACGAGGCTGACCAGCTCCTCGATCTGCGGCGAATACTCGTCAAACATCCGGTTATACACAAGCCCTTTAATATATCCCTCGTCCTGCAGCATGATCAGAAGCTTCTGCCACTTACTCCTTGAGATGTGAAGATGCTCCGGAGAAATGCCTTCCGGATTGAACTCATCGCAGTCAAGGGATTTCTGAAGATACTTGAGAATCCGGTAAATGCTGTTCAGCTCTTCCACCTGACACCGCCTTAATCTGTTATCCTGACATTCTCCCACTTCTTGTAGGCATCGAGATAGGCCTCCTTCTTATCGCCGTTATATGTGATTTCGTAGTACATCCCATCCGATACGGTTGTGGATAACAGCGCCTTCCAGTTCTGCAGAGTCTTGCAGAACCAGACAACAAATACGTCGTCTGTGCTGATCATGAATTTATCTGTTTTGTCTGAACGACTGTTGAAATAATCGACAACCATCTGTTTTGCTTTTTCCTGCATGGGTTCTCCTTTCGGGCATCAAAAAAGCACGATACTTTCGCACCGTGCTTTCACCGTTTTGGCTTCCTTCATTCATTCAACATATCGGGAGACCATTTGATTTTTTTAATTCGCTCTTCTTCTTGCTTAATATCGCGTTCTATCTCAGCAAGCGTTCTTCCCGTATTTTCCACTTTTCCATCATAATATTTGTCACCTGGCTTCATACCATATACCCCAGCTTTCTCTTAAACTATCGAGCGCAGCCAAATGAGCTTCTCTATAATTAGTGTCTGCTGAATAACCGCTAACCCCCTTAAACCACTGAATTTGTAGGCGTTTCGTAGTATAATAAGTGCATAGGTTTTCAAAAACCATCCAGCATTTTCCGTGCAGATTTCTTATAAATC
>JBMNQX010000018.1:0-36822 GCA_050944355.1 Lachnospiraceae bacterium | reverse complement strand
TTGAAAAATGTTTCGTTCGACTTGCATGTGTTAAGCACGCCGCCAGCGTTCATCCTGAGCCAGGATCGAACTCTCATAAAAAGGTTCTTTTCCATGGCCAGATCACTCTGGTCTTGGTTTGGTTTTTTGAACTTACTGTTCTAGGTTTGGCTTCCCGTTCCGTTTCCGAAAAGTGAAACGGTCCGCCGTTCGTTTGAAAATTCATCAAAGAATTTTCAGGGTTGGTTTACTGTTCAGTTATCAAGGAACGTGTGCCCCGAAATGGCTTGATCACTGGATTTTCTCGTCTCTGTGACCGGTGTCCGTTCTCGCGGCGACTCATATATACTATCATCGTCCGATTTCTGTGTCAATAACCTTTTTCAACATTTTCCGGGAATACTGTACCGGTTTTCAACAAAACGGAGTCAGATACCCGCGTCAGAGGGCTTCGATTGCCTGGCTGATATTCCGGGCGCCTATGAGCTCCACTCCCTTGGGAGCTTTGACTTTTTTGACAGACACCGCGGGCATAATCACGCGGGTGAAACCAAGTTTTGCAGCTTCATTGACGCGCTGCTGCGGCATGGCGACCGCACGGATTTCACCTGACAGGCCGACTTCACCGAACACAACCGTATTCGAATCCGCAACTTTGTTCATATAGCTGCTGGCAATCGCCGTCACAATGCCGAGATCCAGCCCCGGCTCTTCTGCCTTCAGGCCTCCCGCCACATTGACATACGCGTCCTGTCCGCCGAGATGAATCCGGGCGCGTTTCTCCATCACCGCCATCAGAAGATTGACGCGGTTGTAATCGGCGCCGGAAGCCGTGCGGCGCGGCAGGCCAAAATTCGAGTCACATACAAGCGCCTGCACTTCGACCAGCATCGGGCGCGTCCCCTCTGCGAGGCACACCACAACATTTCCACTCGTCGTCTCGGAGCGGCCGGAAAGCATATACTCGGATGGATTGGCAACTTCCTGCAGACCGTTCTCTTCCATTTCAAAGACGCCGATCTCATTGGTAGAGCCGAAGCGGTTCTTCACGCTGCGCAGAATGCGGTAAGCGGCGCTCCGATCACCCTCAAAATACAAAACCGTGTCCACCATGTGCTCCAGCATGCGGGGACCGGCAACCACTCCTTCCTTTGTCACATGTCCCACGACAAAGACAGAGGTGTCCAGCCCTTTGGCGAGCTGCATCAGGATGCCAGTTGCCTCGCGGACCTGCGCGATACTGCCGGGCGCGGACGTCACTTCCTCGCAGTACATTGTCTGAATCGAGTCGATAATGACAACCTGTGGCTTCATCTCCTCGATTGCCTCCCGGATATCTGACAGGTTGGTCTCGCAGAACAAAGACAGTCTGTCCGAAAAAGCCCCGAGCCTTTCCGCCCGCATGCGGATCTGCTGCAGCGATTCCTCACCGGATATATAGAGCACAGACTGTCCCGCTTCCGCCAGGTTGCGGCACATCTGCAGAAGAAGCGTCGACTTGCCGATTCCCGGGTCTCCGCCGACAAGTACCAGCGATCCTTTCACAATTCCGCCGCCCAGCACGCGGTCGAGCTCCCCGATTCCGGTTGTCGTGCGCTCAGATTCATCCCGTTTCACCTCCGTGATTTTGACCGGATGATGCGTGAGACGGGAGGCACTGCGTTTTTCGACAACGCCCCGGACTGTCCCGGCCGCTTTGGTCTCCGGTGCCTCGACCGCTGTATTCCAGGCCTTGCAGGCTGGACACTGACCGAACCACTTCGATGATTCATATCCGCACTCTGAGCAGAAAAACTGCGTTCCCTTTTTCGAACCTGCCATTCCATTCCTTTCTTCCGATACTCTGTTTTGCCGGACAAAAAGAGCAGAAAGACTTTGCCTGCCTTTCTGCTCTTGTCCTGATGACTGGCCTTATTGACGACCTGCCGGCTGTCTGTACAGTCGTCACACTTTTTTGATCACTACCTGTACGGGTTTGCCGGAGAATTCCACAGAAAGAACAAGTTTGCCACCCATATTGGTTTTCATGGTTCCCATGTCTTCCCCTCCGACATTCACGCTGTACTCAGCGCCTTCGGCGAGTCCGAGTGTGATCTGGGCATCTTCCGCGCCTTCCACGCTGAATTCCAATCCGTCATCGGTCTCCTGGAAGTGCTCTACCGCAGTTCCCGGAACGGATTCATACAGGAAGGAGCCATTCCTCTCCAGACGGGTGATTTCGCTGAACGTTTTCACGTAGTACACATCACCCTGATGCTCAAAGTCCTTTCTCTTAGTCTTTGCGCTCAGTTCATAATTTCCGAAGCTCAGACTTCCGTCCTTTTCCGAACGGAGAAGTTCACTGACTACTGCCATTTTTTAAGCCTCCACGTTACCGTTAGTCGTTACAGCTATTATACATGACTTTAAAATTCTTGTGCAATCCACTCAGCTGTTTTTTCCACGTTTTTTGCCAAAATGAAGTTTTCCATCCTTCACGGTTATCAGCATGCGCGTGCCCTTTGAAATCTTGTCGCCGAGAATCATATCCGAAAGCGGATCCTCGATCGCCGACTGAATTTCACGGCGGAGCGGACGGGCACCATACTTGGGCTGATACCCTTTCGCGACGATCCAGTCGACGGCAGCGTCGTCAAGTTCTATCGACACTTTGCCGAGTTCCATCGTGCGCTTGTTCAGCTGCCGGATCATCAGGCCGACAATCTTGCGGATTTCGTCCTTGTTGAGCTGATGGAACACAATCGTCTCATCGATTCGGTTCAAAAACTCAGGGCGGAAATACTGGCGCACTTCATCCATGACCTTCGCGGTCATGTCCTTGTGTTTCTGCTCTTCCGTCTCCTTCGTGGCAAATCCGAGTGTTTTCGGCTCTACAATGTTCATGGCGCCCGCATTTGACGTCATAATGATGACGGTATTCTTGAAATCGACGATGCGGCCCTGACCGTCTGTCAGCCGGCCGTCATCCATGATCTGCAGCAGCAGATTGAAAATGGACGGGTGCGCTTTCTCGATTTCATCAAACAGAACAACCGAGTACGGATTCTTCGTGACGGCTTCCGTGAGCTGGCCGCCCTCTTCATAGCCTACATAGCCCGGCGCAGAACCGATCAGCCGGGTCACGGCGATCTGCTCGCTGTACTCACTCATATCGAACCGGATCATCGCATTTTCCTGTCCGAACAGTGCCTCGGCCAGTGCTTTGGAAAGTTCTGTCTTGCCGACGCCGGTCGGGCCGAGGAACAGGAACGTGCCGATCGGGCGGCTCGGATCTTTGAGACCGGACCGGCCGCGGCGCACCGCTCTTGCGACAGCTTTGACGGCCTCGTCCTGACCGATCACGCGCTCGTGAAGCGTGTCCTCCAGGTGCAGCAGTCTCTGCTTTTCATCCTCGCTCACAGTCTTGACCGGAATGTTGGTCCACTCCGAAATGACTCCCGCGACGTCATCTGCACGCACAACCAGATCTTTCTTCTTCTGGCTGTCCTTCCACTGCGCCGTCTCCTTCTCGATCTCACCCTGCAGTTCCTTCGTCTTTTTGTGGATCTTCTCGGCTTCCTCAAACGCCTCTTTTGAAACCGCATCTTCTTTCTGAATCTCCAGAGAGCGGAGTTCTTCTTCTTTCTCCGCAATGTCGTCCGGCTTTTTATAAGCAGCCAGACGAACAGCTGCGCAGGCCTCATCCATCACGTCAATAGCCTTGTCCGGCAGATAGCGGCCGTTGATATAGCGGGCGGAAAGTCTGACCGCCGCTTCAATCGCCTCATTGCTGATCGTCAGCTTATGATGCTCCTCATACGCGTCCTTGAGTCCCTGCAGAATCTGAATGCTCTCCGTCTCAGTCGGTTCTCCGACCTTGACCGCCTGAAATCTTCTGGAAAGAGCAGAGTCTTTCTGGAAATATTTGCGGTATTCGCCGGTTGTGGTTGCGCCGATCACATGAATTTCGCCGCGCGAAAGAGCCGGTTTCAGGATGTTCGCCGCATCGAGGCCGCCCTCGGAATCACCGGCGCCGATCAGCGTATGGATCTCATCGATGAAAAGAATCACATTTGGATCGCTGATCACTTCATCGATTACTTTTTTGATTCTCTCCTCGAACTCGCCTCTGTACTTCGTACCGGCCACCATGCCTGTCAGGTCAAGCGAAAGGATCCGGCGGTCAAGCAGTGTATCCGGCACTTCGCCGGCCACGATTTTCTCGGCCAGCCCCTCGACGATAGCCGTCTTGCCGACGCCCGGCTCGCCGATCAGAATCGGATTGTTCTTGGTGCGGCGGGACAGTATCTCAGTCACACGGTGCATTTCTGTCTCGCGGCCGATGACCGGATCCAGTTTTCCGTCCCGTGCTTCCTGTGTGACATCTCTCGTCATCTTTTCGAGTTCTGATTTCGGTCTGCGGCCCCCGTCGCCGCCTCCGGTTCTCTTCTGCCCCAGAGCCTGCATCAGATCGCTGTACACCGCGCGGATTCCGTTGTCGCCGCCGTTGGCGATAGCCTCGATCATTCTCTGAGCCGTGCACTCGATCTGCAGGAGCGAAATCAGAATGTGTTCCGTTCCCACCTGACGGCTCTTGAACTTGCTGGCAACCGGAAATGAATTGCGGAGGGCCTGTCTGGCTTTCTGCGAATATTCACCGGCGCCGTCCAGCGTCGGAACAGCCACGCCCCCGCTCATCATGCCGCTGTTGAGCATCTCGGCGACCGCTTCAAATGTGACGCCGTTCTGGTTCAGCACGGTATATGCCATGCTGTTTTCTATTTTCGTCAGGCCGGCCAGGATGTGCTCTGTGCACACCTGTGAACTGCCGACCATGTTGGCGAAGGAATGCGCAAACTCCAGAACTTCCTTTGCCTTGTCCGTATAATCCATTGCCATAATGCCTGAATTTCTCCTTTACTGTTTCTGGGCCGATACCGCATCCACCATATCCGGCAGGTTGGTCCGAAGAAAAGCGGCCCGCGCTTTTTCCAGTTCGTCGCCGATCATCTCTTTTCCGTAGAATGTCTGCAGGCTGGCCGGCTGAATCTGGATCATGAGCGCATAGATACTCCCTGTCGTATCTGCCGCCGGACGGATGACTCCGGCGTTAAGTCCCAGGCGGATCTGCGAGAGCATCACCAGCGCGTCGGAATACGACAGCATCCGCGCATACTTGAGCGTCGCATAGCAGCGCCAGACCACGTCAATGGCGTGATCTCTCTGCTGCGTGAAATACTGTTTCTCGTACGCCTGCTCTTGCGCCACAATCTGGGCGGTGATTTTCTGCAGGGAAGAAATGACATCGTCTTCCCGGACGCCCAGCGTCATTGTATTTGTGATCTGATACACGTCAGCCGGACTCTTGCGGTTTTCTCCGGTCACCGGCTTCAGCGCCACATTGAAACGGCTGATTTCCGTCTTGACCGTCTCGATCTGCCCCGCCAGGGCAAGCACCGGCAAATGCAGGAAATACGACGCCCGCATGCCGGTCCCCGTGCTGGAAAGACATGTCGTCAGATATCCGTATTTGTCGCTGTAGACATAGTGCAGAATCCTGCCGAGTTCGTCGTCCACCCGGTTGGCCTCTTTATAAGCGTCATCCAGATGCGCACCCGCGGAAAATGTCTGAATGCGGATGTGATCTTCCTCATTTACCATGAGAGACACAGATCTGTCCTCACTGATAAAGCCGGCAGCGTCTTTCTGTCCGACCAGATAATTGCTGATCGAGTGCTGCTCCTGCATTTCCTGTTTCTGTGTCAGGTTCATGTCGCGGAAATCATAAAAGCGGTTTCCGTTCAGTTTCGAGTCTTTGCGGATCTGATCGATAGTCTGGTCGATCATCCGGCGGGCCGACTCGTCGTCCAGCTTCGGCGAGAAATTGAAGCCGTCGATATTTCTCGCCAGACGGCACTTGCTGGATATTATGCAGCCTGTGTCGCACTCTTTCTTTTCAAACCAGGCTTCACTCATTTATTCTCCCCTTGCCTTTCTGATCTCATCGCGGAGACGGGCGGCTTCCATGTAGTCCTCCCGCTTCACCGCTTCTTCTTTCCTTTTTTCCAGTTCAGCGATTGAAGGTTTCTTCTCGTCTTTCCCTGCCGCAGACGCATCCGGTTTTGCTCCGGTATCCGCTGCCTCTGCGGTTTCACCCGCTTTGGACTCCTTCTGTTCCGCGGCGCCCGTCTCCGGCTTTTCGGTTTTCTCGTCTTTGCCGAGGACTTCCTCAATCTGCTGATTTTCGATGGACTCCCCGTACTTCTTGCCGATGTGATGGGAATCCGCCTGGAACTTCTTGAACTCATTTTCAATCAGCGGTCCAAACGTCCGGTAACACTCCGGACAGCCGAACTTTCCGATCTTCGTGAACTCGCCGAATGTCATGCCGCAGTTCGGGCAGGTGATGCTGTTGTCCTTCTCACTGCTCTCGTCTTCCTGCTGTTGTGCGCCGCCTAAGAGGCCAGACAAAAAGCGGACAAACGGGTTGTCCTCGCCGGAAATTCCGTCCATTCCGAAAATCAGCCCTTCTTCTTTTGCGCACTGCGCGCAGAAATAATGTTCTTTTTTGACTCCGTTCACAACCTCCGTGTAATGCACGGTGGCCTCGCGGATGCCGCATTTTTCACAAAGCATACGTACCTCTTTTCGTATTCAGATCCGGTATTTCTTCATAAGAATATACATACCGAAATATACAACAACTGCCACGACAAATGCCGGAATAAAGCTGATGAGGGCGCTCCCCGTCGCCGCGTGAAGTCCGGCGTAGACAAGCCAGCAGACAACACCCATGACAATCGAGCAGATGAGCGGTCTCACAAACAGACGCCGAACCGGCATCCGGTAATGAACCAGTCCGTGCAGGGATCTCAGGTTCAGAATGAACACCACAAGCGGGAACTGAACATAGCCCAGAACCAGCGAATAAATCCCCATGTTGAATCCGAACAGCAGGACAAGAACCAAGACGATGTGAATCAGCATCGAAATAAACGAATGAATCACCGGTGTCATCAGGTGATCGATGCCCTGCAGGGCCGATGTCGTTATTGTCTGCAGCGTCGTGAAAATCACAGAGATGGCGCCGAGCCAAAGCATATGGGCGCCCATCTGGCTGTCATAGCTGGAAAACAGAATCTGAATCAGCGGACCTCCGAGCACAACCAGACCGACGAAGCACGGCATCGCGATAATCATCGTGATTCGGATCGTCTTGGAAATCTTATGCCTCACGCCTCTCTTCGATTTTTCAGTGTAGGACTGCACGACGCTGGGGAGCATCGAGGCGGACATCGAAGAGGCAATGCCCTGCGGAATCGACAGCAGAAGAATGAAGCAGGTGCTGTAGGTCCCCAGCTGTGTGGCGACCGTCGTCGCACTCATGGTGCGGACCGCCGTGCTGTTGAACAGAATATCGTCTAACACCGAATTGATATTGGTGAACGTCTGTCCGAGGATGATCGGAATGACCGTGATGAGGATAAGCTTTATGGTGAACTTCGTGCCGATGATGTCGGTGCTGGGATCCGACCTGACGCTTTTTTGCAGCACAGCTCTTTTGACAAATGTCAGACCCAGAAAGAAAATCAGGGCTGAGAGCGCGCCGAGGCACGTGCCGAGCGTCGAGCCGGCCGCGCCGTGCGCCGCCTGATATTCCTGTCCCTCATAAGCTCTCATCAGGAGATATCCGGCCGTCACCGAGACAATGGCGTTGACAATCTGCTCGAGAAGCTGAGAAAGAGCGGTCGGCTCCATCTGGCCGTGGCCCTGATAAAATCCCCGGAACACACCCAGAATCGCCACAATCAGAACCGTCGGAGCCAGGACACGCAGCGGAATCGCCATTCCCGGGAGACCCGGATAAAATGTCCTTTCAATCCATCCGGCGCCAAAGTACAGCAGAAAACAGGCCACGCCGCCGGTGATGGCCGCCACCCCGAGCGAGCAGCGGAAGATCTTCGCCGAATTCCGATATTCGCCGTCTGCAAGCCTTCCCGAAATAAGCTTTGACACCGCCATCGGCAGACCGTAAGAAGAAAGCACGAGGACAATGTTATAAACATTGTAGGCCGCGCTGTAGATGCCGTTGCCATCACTTCCGATTATATTTACGACCGGAATCCGGTACAACATGCCGATGACACGCACCAGAACACCAGCCAGCGCCAGAATACTTCCCTGAACCAGGAAATTGCTGCGCAGATTCTTATTGCTCATGTGTGACCTCTTGAGAGATTGCGGATTTGGTTTTATTCTATCACAAGAACCGCTCAGGCGTTAATAAACAATCCGCGCCAGCTATCACCCCATGGCAAATGTCGATATTATGCGCTCTGTGTTGACATTCGCACTTTGACGTGCTAAAGTGTTCGCTATGAATACACTATCGATCGAAAATCCGAATCTATCGTTCGGCTTCATAGGATTTGGCCTGATCGGCGGGTCCGTGGCGCGCTGTCTGCGCCTCCTGTACCCGAAGTCCCGGATCCTTGTGATGAACCGCACGATGCCGCATGTCGAACCGGCCCTGAAAGACGGGACGGCTGATTTCGCGACCGACAAAATCGACGAATCGTTCCGGGAATGCGACGTCATCTTCATCTGCACGCCGGTCGCCCGGACAGAGGGCTGCCTGAAACAGCTTGCACCCCTGATCAAGCCGGAATCCATCATCACAGATGTGGGGAGTGTGAAAGGAGCTGTCTGCCGCTGCGCAAAAGATCTCGGGCTGGAAACCATATTTATCGGGGGGCATCCGATGGCCGGTTCCGAGCGGTCCGGGTACGCCAATTCGAGCGCGCAGCTTCTGAAAAACAAGCCGTATGTGCTCACACCATTTGCCATGACTCCGAAAGAGAAACTCGGCTTTATGAAAGAGCTTGTGAAACGGATGGGAAGCCGCGTGATCACGCTTTCCCCGGAAGAGCACGACATGGCTGTGGCCGGAATCTCGCATCTGCCGCACCTCGCGGCCGCGGCGCTCGTGCGCACGGTCATGGACAGCGACACAAAGAGCAAAACGATGTTCGCCCTGGCGTCGTCCGGATTCCTGGACACCACCCGGGTCGCCGCGTCTTCCTCCGAAATGTGGGAGCAGATTGTGCAGCTGAACCCCGAGGCGGTCTCTCACATGCTGACCCTTTACATCGATTCGCTGAGCCGGCTTCGGGACGCCATCCGGGACGGGCGCTACGAGGAGGTCGGAAAGCTTTTCGACACCGTCCGGCCGTACCGGGAATCCCTCGACAGGCGCTGATCAGTCTACGTTGAAACAGCCGCCTCCGATAAATTCGCGCAGGATTGAATTGATCGGAACGAAGTCAGAGCGGCAGGGCAGAAAATAGTCCAGAAATTTGAGCATTCTCTTCGCCTCAGGGTATACAGGCGAATCCTCGGGCACGGAAAACAGCAGCGGCTGGGCATAGGACTTGAGAATCGAAAGTTCGTACGCCATCGCCGAGTTGAACACAACATCCGCGCTCTCCTGATACGGAAAAATGTTTTTCTCCTCGCCGCGCCGCACCGAACCCCAGCGGGCAAGCGTGCCCACGGCCGGCGTCGCGCGCGTCCGGAAATCTCTCACCATGCGGCGCACCAGGCGGCCGTCCGCCGTCGATACCCGGTTGTGGGAATCGACATTCAGCTGTGTCAGCGCACTGATGTAAATCTTGAATTTCACCTCAGACGGAATCGCAAATGTCAGCTGGTCATTCAGGCAGTGGATTCCCTCGATCACCAGAATATCCTCAGGCCCCAGCCTGACGGGCGGCTGGTCAAAAACCTTGCGGCCGGTCTTGAAATCATAGCGCGGCATCTGCACGGTTCCGCCGGCAAGCATCTCCTTGAGCTGACTGTTGAACAGCTTCAGATCCACCGCCTCAAGCGCCTCGTAATCATAATCGCCGTTTTCGTCGCGGGGCGTGCTCTCCCGGTCAACGTAATAATTGTCCACGCTGATGATGTGGGCGTGATATCCGTACGCTGCCAGCTGAATCGCCAGCCGGTTGGCAAATGTCGTCTTGCCGGACGAACTCGGACCCGCGACAAGCACAAATTTCACGCTTCTTTTCGCGCGGATCTTCTGGACGATCTCGACGATTTTCTGTTCCTGCAGCGCTTCCTGCACCAGAATCATGCGGTTTATGTCGCCTTCCGTAATGTGATCATTCAGATCCGCCACCGTCGAGAGCGACAATTTTTCATTCAGTTCTCTCGTTTCCTTTAAGACCTGGAAAATCTTCGGCTGATCTTTGAGCGGCGCGACTCTGCAGGGGTCCGCAACCGACGGAAAGCACAAAAGAAATCCCTCGTCGTACGACATCAGGTCAAACCACCGCAGAATTCCCGCCGAAGGCACCATGTAGCCGTAGAAATAATCCCGGTATCCGTCGAGCGAATACAGACTGACGGACGACGCCATCCGATAGCGGAACAGCCTCGCTTTCTCCTCCATGCCGACTGACTGAAAGAATTTTGCAGCCTCATCGGTCGGCACCGTCACCTTTCGGATCGGAATATCCGCTTCCACAGCCGCCCGCATCTCGTTCTTTACCTTGTCAAGCAGCCCGTCCGGGAGCACCTCGTCCCGGCGGAAGTGACAGTAATACGCATCCCCGAGGCTGTGCTCGACGACGACGTGAAGCTGTCTCTGCTCTTTTTCCTGTGCTTTCATGAAGCCGTACAGCATCAGCATCACGAGGCTGCGGCGATAAACATCCATGCCGATCTTCTCCGCCGTCGTGATGAATTTCACATGATCCCTTTCCCGG
This sequence comes from Lachnospiraceae bacterium, assembly GCA_050944355.1. GTDB lineage: Bacteria > Bacillota > Clostridia > Lachnospirales > Lachnospiraceae > UBA4285. The sequence continues at coordinate 26,092 of JBMNQX010000018.1, read as the reverse complement.
TCAAAATCGCCGGCGGACATCAGTTCTTTCAGTTTTCCGTCCACAGACACCAGCACAACCGGCGCCTGTGTCTGTTCTTCTTTCGCCATATCAATAAGTGTCATATGCAATCACCTGTAGTATGCAAGCGCCTGTTCAAGAGCTTTCCTGTTCTGCGCGAGCTGCGCCGTCCGTCTCGCGGCCCCGGCGCCGCCGTGCCCGGCAAGTTCTCCCGAAATCTTTTCGTCAAGTCTTTTTTCGCGCAGAAGCGCCCTGTATAAAACCGGATCCCTGCTCTCAAGCAGTTCCCTCCCATAGCGTAGCTCCACCGCCGAAAACGGCCGCAAATCCTCCGCCCGGGAAAGTTCGATCAGAAACAGATTGTAAAATTTCCCGTTTTCCCCGAGCATCCTTTCCGCTGCGATCTGCCACCCATTTGTCATGACAAATGCGCGGAAATCCGGAACATCCTGCTGGGGACCCGCGACGATTCTGTCCGCGGGCGTGAGTTTTTCTTTCCCCGCCGTCAGGATTTTTTCGATCAGCTTTCCGCCCATGCCGCAGATCACATACACATCAGCCTCGCCCCGCGCGACGGCTGAGAAACCGTCCGAGAGCCGGCACTCTATTTTGTCCGTGAGTCCGGCTTCCCGCACGCGGGACTCCGCCCGCTCAAGCGGACCGGTCCGCACATCGAGCGCCAGAGCGCGATCCGCCATGCGGTTTTGAATCATGTAAACCGGGAGCTTCGCGTGATCCGTTCCGATATCCGCGACAAAACGCCTGCCGCCGGGAATGAAGCCCCCGGCGGCAAGCGCGGCAGCGATCTGCAGTCTTTTTGAAATTTCTTCCATGAATCTTTACTCGAGGAAATCCTTCAGTTTCTTGCTGCGGCTCGGATGCTTCAGCTTCCGGATAGCCTTCGCCTCGATCTGACGGATTCTTTCACGGGTTACGTCGAATTCCTTGCCGACTTCCTCCAGCGTTCTCTGCCTGCCGTCTTCCAGCCCGAACCGCAGGCTCAGAACCTTCGCCTCGCGCTCGGTCAGCTCGCCCAGAACCTCGTTGACAGTCTCGCGCAGCATCTTGCGGGAGACCTCTTCCTGCGGGGACTTTTCCTTGTCATCCGGCACAAAATCGCCGAGGTGGCTGTCCTCTTCCTCGCCGATCGGCGTCTCAAGCGACACCGGCTCCTGAGCAATCTTCTGGATTTCCAGAACCTTCTGTTCGGTAATGCCCATCTCTTTTGCGATCTCTGACGGCTTCGGCTCACGGCCGTACTTCTGCAGAAGATCACGGGAGATGCGGGTCATCTTGTTGATCGTCTCAACCATGTGAACCGGAATGCGGATCGTGCGGGCCTGGTCGGCGATGGCGCGCGTGATGGCCTGACGGATCCACCATGTCGCGTAGGTACTGAATTTATAGCCTTTATGATAGTCGAACTTCTCGACGGCTTTGATCAGCCCCAGGTTGCCTTCCTGAATCAGATCCAGGAATTGCATGCCGCGGCCGACATACCGCTTGGCGATGGAAACGACCAGTCGCAGGTTCGCGTTGGCCAGTTCCTGCTTGGCCTCCTCGTCGCCCTGCTCGATCCTTTTGGCGAGCGCCACTTCCTCTTCGCTCGTGAGCAGCTTGATCTTTCCGATTTCCTTCAGGTACATGCGGACCGGGTCGTCCATCTGGATGTTTTCCGGAACGGACAGATCCAGTTTCTCAAGATCGACGTCTTCGTCCTCAACATCCTCGTCAAAATCGTCGTCGGAGACCTCTTCATTTACGATCACGTCGATGTTGTTCTTCTCGAGGAACTTCATCACCGAATCGTACATATCTTCATTGATCTGCGTCGGCTTGAAGAAATCATTGATCTCCTCGAACTGAATGGCGTCTTCTTTCTTGCGCACCAGCTGGGTCAGGAAATCGTGGCACAGAGAGTTGAACATCTCAATATCTTCTTTCTTGCCTCGGATTCCTTCGCCGTCTTCCGTCGCTTCCAGTCCGCCGTTTTCCGTGTCCGGGATAATCTCAGCCGGCAGATCGTGGAAATGAATTTCCGGAACGTCTTCTTCTGCTGTCTTCTTTGCCGTCTCGGTTTTCTTCTCAGAAGTCTTCTTTGCCGTCTTTTTGGCAGTGCTTTTCTTTTCCGTTGTCTTCTTTTCAGCAGTCTTTTTCTCAGCTGTCTTCTTTTCGGCGGGCTTCTTCTCAGCTGTCTTCTTTTCGGCGGACTTCTTCTCAGCTGTCTTCTTCTCGGAAGCGGACTTCTTCTCTGTCGCCTTTTTCTCAGCTGATTTTTTCTCAGCCGTCTTCTTTTCAGCCGCTTTCTTTCCGGCTGTCTTTTTGGCAGACTTTTTTTCTTCCGTCGCCTTTACTGTGCCTTCGTCAGCCGTCCCGGCAGGTGCGGCCGCTTTGGAAGCGGCTGTCTTTTTCGTCTTTGTGCTCTTCCTGGCCGCCGGCTTCTTTGCCTTTTCCGCTGTCTGATCTTTCTTGTTTTCTTCGTCTGCCATATCCCTGATCTCCTTGTCTTCTGCCATATCCTCTTTCCTCCTCTCAGTTCTTCTTTGCAATTATTTGAATCCGGGGCACTTCCTGCAGCTGTTTCGCCGCCTCCCGGTATTCCACCGCTGCTGACGCGTCCCCGCTCTTCAGCCTCTTCGCCGCTTCCTGCAATTTCGCTTTAAGGGACGCTTCGCGGATAGTCCTCACACAGTCGTTAAGCGCCTGCGCTCTCTGCTCTGCTCTGGCCCGCATTTCTGCCGCGGAAAATGCGTTGGCCGCCGTCTGAATCTCTTCGCTTGTCTGATAGCGCGATGTCAGCGCCGCGACATCCACCGCGCCTTTTTCTTCGAGCTGCCGGAAAGCCTCCTGCGCCAGCTGCCTGTGCGACTCTTCAAAATCATCCGGCCCGATATACTCCCGGATGCGTCTGAAATATCGCGGCTCTTCCGCCAGAATCGTCAGCAGAAAATTCTCTGCTTTGATGAGACCGGCCGGGACCTTTTTTTGCGGGCTCCGGGCAGAAACATTTGCCGTGGAAGGCGGAGTGCCCGAATGTTCCCGTCTCTCCTGAAACTGTGCCCGCCGGTCTGTCTGTTCATACTGCCGGCGCCGCTGCCCGGCGAGCTGCTGCGCCTCCTGTTCTTCCCTGACCTCCGGAACGGCCTGCTCGACCAGCTCTCTGAGATCATCCTCGCGCAGACGGAACTGTTCCGCCACCGAGTGCAGGTATTCTCTGCGCTCAAACGCACTCGGAAGTCCTGCGATTTCCCTGGCGGCCGCCTCGGCAAAATCCGTGTCGCCGCGCGGCGTGCCCCGATCGTACTGCTTCTCAAGGGCGCTGATCCGGAAGAGAAAGCTGTCCTGGGCGCCGTCGATCCGCTTCTGAAACTCGTCTGCGCCGAGCGCCTTGATGAACTCATCCGGATCCTTGTACGGGTCCATGCGTATGACCCGCGTCTGGATGTGCTTCTTGCGCCGGGTCGCGCGGTCCGTCACCGTGACAGAGTCAAAAAGTCCGATTGCCCGAAGCGACGCCTTCGTGCCCGCGCTGTCGGAATCATAGGTTATGCGCACCTGATCGGTGTATCGGGCGATAATCTTCACCTGCGCCTCGGTCAGCGCCGTCCCGAGGGATGCCACCGCCTGCGTGAAACCGGCCTGTTGCATGGAAATCACATCCATATAACCCTCGCAGATGATAAAATTGCCAGCCCGGCTGCGCGCCGCCTTGTGAATCCCGAACAGGTGATTGCGCTTGTCGAAAATCTCCGTTTCCGGCGAATTCAGGTATTTCGGCTTTCCGTCGCCCATCACCCGGCCGCCGAAGCCGATCACGCGCCGCCTCTCGTCCATGATCGGAAACATCACCCGGTTCCAGAACAAATCATACGGATGCTCGCCCTTATAGGAAAACAGTCCCGCCTTCGAAAGGATGTCATCCTTGTAGCCTTTTCCCTTCAGATAGTCATAGAGCGCATGCCCCGAGGCCGGCGCAAACCCCAGGCCCCAGGCGCGGATCGTGCCATCCGTGAGCTGCCGGCCGTGCAGGTACGCAAGACCTCTCTCACCTTCCTTCTTGTGCAGCTGACCCACATAAAAGTACGCTGCGTCCTTGTTGACCGCGAAAAGCGCCTCTTCTCTCTCTCTCTTCTTCCTGGCCGCCTCCTGCTGCCCCGGCGTATATCCCGTCTCCTCGATCTGCATCCCGGCCCTTTCAGCCAGAAACCGCACCGCTTCCGGAAACGAGAGATGCTCCTCTTCCATGACAAATGTAATCACGTTCCCGCCCTTGCCGCAGCCGAAACAGTGAAAAATCTGCTTGGACGGAGAGACAGAAAAGGAAGGCGTCTTTTCACTGTGAAAGGGGCACAGGCCCATGTAGGAACTCCCGGCCTTCTTCAGCTGAACATACTCCCCGATCACGTCCACAATATCGTTGCGCGCGCGGACTTCATCGATTGTCTCCTGTGAAAATGGCACTCCTCATCCTTTCCAGCTCTTCGGAACGTAAATATCCTCGAACTTTTTGATTGCGTACTGGTCGCTCATTCCGGCCACGTAGTCGCAGACCACCTGTCCCAGGTCGTCTCCGCCCTCGCAGAGTTTCTGATACATGAGCGGCATGCGGTCCGGATGGTCCATATAATAAGTATACAGCCCTGCGATGACGCCGGCCACTTTCGGCTCTTCCACCTTGGCCACGGAATTGCTGTACAGATGCTCGAACATGTATTTCCGCAGATCGCGCATTGCTTCCTGAACCGCCGGCGAAAGACGGATTTCTCTGCCGTCGCCGCTCTCGCGGATCACATCGGTGATCATCGTGTTGAGCCGTTCCTTGATTGTGTGCCCCAGAACATCAGTATACTCCGACGGAATTTCCTCTTCCGAGAAGATGCCGGCGCGGACCGCGTCGTCGATGTCATGATTGATATAGGCGATCTTATCGGAGATCCGCACAATCTGTCCCTCGCGGGTCGCCGGATGGCCGCTGGTCCTGTGATTCACGATGCCGTTTCTCACTTCCCACGTCAGATTCAAGCCCATCCCGTCCTTCTCGAGATGGTCGACCACTCTGAGACTCTGCAGGCAGTGATTGAATCCTTTTTCGTACAGGCTGTTCAGTGCCCTCTCGCCCGCGTGACCGAACGGCGTGTGCCCCAGGTCATGCCCCAGCGCGATGGTCTCGGTCAAATCTTCATTCATGCGCAGCGCCCGGGCGATGCTGCGCGCGATCTGGGCGACCTCAAGCGTGTGCGTCAGCCGCGTGCGGTAATGATCTCCCTCAGGAGCCAGGAACACCTGCGTCTTGTGTTTCAGACGGCGAAAGGACTTGCAGTGAATGATGCGATCCCTGTCTCTCGCGAAAATCACCCGCATGGCGTCCTCGGGTTCCGGGCGCTGTCTGCCGCGCGCCTGATCTGAGAAGGCCGCGTACGGGCTCAGGTACTCGTGTTCCCACTTTTCCTGGCGCAGACGGATTGAGTCATTTTCACATTCCATAATGCTGCTCCTTTCCTGTCTACTTATATATTCAGCGAAAGTCCTCGATTTCCTTTTTTTATGGTAGAATAAATCTGAAATTTTTAATTATAAGGAGAATGCTTTGATCGAATACGTGCCTGAACTGGTGCTGATTGTCATATTTATACTTCTGTCCGCGTTCTTTTCCGGCTCAGAGACTGCTTTCACAAGCATCAGCCGGGTCCGGATAACGACGCTCGCTGATCAGGGAAACTCCCGGGCACGGATGGTTCTCTCGATTCTCGACAAAAACAAGAAGTTCCTCAGCGCCGTTCTGATCGGCAACAATATCGTCAACATCGCCGCGTCGGCAACCGCCACATCTCTTGCCATCGATCTGTTCGGGGACGCAGGCGCCGGCATCGCGACGGGCGTTCTTACATTTGTCCTGTTGATTTTCGGTGAAATCACTCCGAAAACCGTCGCGCAGCAGAAAGCCGAGAAAATCTCAATGGCTATCGCGCCGATAATCCGCGTGATCATGATTATCCTTACGCCTTTTATCTTCATCATCAACGCCCTGTGCTCGGGATTCATCTGGCTCTTCGGCGGCAGAAAAACAGAAAACAAAGCAATAAGCGCCGACGAAGTGCGGACGATCGCCAAAATGAGCCACGAACAGGGCGGCATTGAGACGCAGGAGAACCAGATCATCAACAACCTGTTCGACTTCGGCGACACACAGGCAAAGGACGTGATGGTGCCGCAGATCGACATGACCATGCTGTCCGTCGACGCGACGCAGGAAGAATTTGCGGAGGTGTTCCGCAAGACTCAGTACTCCCGTTTTCCTGTCTATGAGGGAAAAGAAGACAATATCGTCGGCATTCTCAACATCAAAGATCTGTTTCTGGCCATGACGCCCGGCGAGCCGTTCCCGAAGCTTGCCGACGTCATCCGCAAGCCTTATTTCACATACGAGACGAAAAATGTCTCTGAACTCTTCCGCGAGATGCAGAGGCAGAATGACTCGATTGCGATCGTCCTCGACGAGTTCGGATCTGTCGCCGGTATGATCTCGACGGAGGATCTGATCGAGGAAATCGTCGGAGAAATTCACGACGAATACGACACCGACGAAAGAGAGCCGCTCAAGCAGCTGCGCCCGGGCGTCTACCGCGTCGCCGGCACATACAAGCTCGAGGACATCAACGAGCGCACCGGCACGCACTTCAGCAGTGAGGACAACGACTCTATCGGCGGCCTTGTGATCGAACGCTTCGACCGCTTCCCGCGCGCCGGTGAGTCTATCGACATCGAAGGCGTCACCCTCACTGTCATCCGCGCCGGCTCAAACCGCGTCGATGAAGTGCTGATGAAGATACACAAAAGAGCAGGAACTCTGTGACAGAGTTCCTGCTCTTCCCGTCCGGCTTTAATGAATGACAAACCACTAAAGAATTATATTACGGAATCTCTGTTATAACTTGTTATATCACTGCCGATTTTTTGATAGAGATCCCTTACGCTGATCTCTTTGTTCCGGACTGCTTTTAATTCTCTGTCCGTAGCTCCTACAAATTCTACAAAACTCACCTTGCCATTGGGCGTATCGATTACAGGAAATTTGTCATCCGGAACCGTGATAAATCCTGTGATGTTTGATTTTCTGTTGTAGTCTATTCCTGTCTGTTGTCCTGTGTATAAACTTTCATAGGTATGAAAGACCATTCCTTTTGAGACAGTAATCCCCGCCGTCATAGACGCTGATGCCATCTAACGGATCCTTTCCACCCAATCGGCAACTCACTTTCGGGGCGTAATGTTTTGGATTTTTCTGATCAGGATACGCTTTATCACAGGCATTGTGATGGCGTCCCATCCTGGTGCAGTAATATCCGCTTTTTTATCTTCTTTTTTCCTGAATTTATTAAATAAACCCATTATCGCATCCTCCTTTCAAATTTTAGTTTTTCCTCTCTATTCAGTTAATAACACATAAAAATACCGCAGTCATTTCTTTTGATCGAATCGCTTCAAAACAGACTTTACACAGATTTTATCTGATTAATCAAAAAGCATGACAGATTCTTCGTATAATGAAACCATGATAAAAATATTAGAAGAACTGACAGATGACACTGTGAAAACAAGGATTTATAACGGTGAAGCCGGCCGCCATGAACCGCGGACGCTGAATCTGTTTTCCGCCTCCAGCATCATCATTCTGGTCGTCGGCATCTTTCTTTTTATCATCTCTCCCGGACTGGTTCTGATTGCTCTGATACCATTTTTCGCTGTCATCAGAAATCAGATAAAGGGACAGGCAGGGAAAGAGGATGACTTCCGCCAGCAGATCTGGAATAACGTTCTTGGTGTCGTATTTCCGGGGGCGCGTCTGAATGACGACATACATGTGAGTGATGCCGACAGAGACAGGATATACAGTGTCCTGCCGGAAAGTGAGCACCTGTTTCTCAATGACAACTGTGCATTGCATGATGAACTCGATACGCATATCTATCAGCTGTACGGGTATGATGAATACCGCGATGATGATGGTCACTTTCATGAGCAGACAAGGTTCAGCGGTCTTGTGCTTCACGCGCATATTCCAACCGGCATGAGCGGCAATGACATCCTGAAGGTTGTCCGCACCAATAAATTTCTCGGCAAGGAATTCCACAGCGGCCAGAAAATGAAAGAACTGGAGCGGTTTGAAACCGAGGATATTGTCTTTAACGCAAACTACGATGCATATTGCGATCCGGGCAATGTTGCCGCAAGAGTGCTTCTGGGACCGGCAGCCATTGTCCAGCTGGATAACTGGGTGAAAAAACATCCGGTCAATATGATGGCGGATGCGGATACCATCCTGATTTCCTTTGATATGAGGAAAGATCTCAATGGCCTGTTCAGCCATGTACATGTCAGCGGCGGTGGCACCCTTAAATCCAGGAATGCATATCTGGAAGACAACTTCTATGAAACGCTGCGCGGCACTCTGGAGGAACCGCTGTGTGTCCTCAGCGCGGTCGTTGAGCAGATCGTCAAGAACTGACAAACGAAAGGAACAAGCATGAGCATCATTATCATTGCCGTAATACTCATTGTCATCTGGTGGATTGCCATCAGCAATCGTCTGGCCCGCTTCAAGGTTTCTGTAGAAGAGTCAAAAAAAGACGTGGATATTGCCCTTGCCAAGCGGTATGACACGATCTCGGAAATGTTAAAAACAGCCAAGTCCTATGCCCGCCATGAAAAAGTCCTGATGACAGAGCTTGTCCAGGTGCGAATGGGCAATACGACAAAGCAGGAAAATGAAGTCATTGCCAACCAGGATCAGGCTCTGAGGGAAATCCGCCTTGTCGGTGAAGCATATCCGGAAATGCTGTCATCACAGCAATTCCTCGAACTGCAGCGACAGATCGGCAGAGAAAACGACCAGCTGGCTGCGGCCAAACGGATTGTCAACAGCAATATCTCGCAGATCAATCAGATAATTGTCTCATTCCCGATATCGCTTGTCGCCTCTGTCAAAGGCATACACAAAGAAGAATTTCTTCAGGAAGAAGACCTCGACAAAAAAAAGGATATCTCTGATTTTAACTACGATATCGACGAAAAATAAGCACACAATATGTTCATTACTCATGTGTAAAGATCTGTCAGATACGTTGTCCGGAAGCGTCACAGTATTCAAAAAAGCCGCCCCTCTTCGGGGCGGCCTTTTATTCATTATGTACCCGCAATGACAGGCAGTCCGGAAAGCATTTACGATCCCACTGCCCGCGTCTGAGCATGGCGCTCGATATACGAGTGAATGTTGCTCACATTGTTGATGGCGGTGTAGCCATCGCCGTTCGGCACAAAGAGTGTCGGCGCCGCGGAAATGTGATAGCGGCGGGCGAGATCCGCGCCTTCGCTGTCCTCCGCATAGAGCACCTCATACTTCATGCTTGCGCGGTCCAGCATACTGCGCGCTATCCTGCAGTTCGGGCAGGTCTTGGTGCTGAGGAGAATCAGGCCGTCTGTTTCCGGCTCTTTCGTCTCCTGTGGCGCTTCTGCCGGCTCTGCGTTGGCGGCCTCATGTGTCTTTCCGTCGGCCGCGGCAGACTTCAGGTTTCCAAGATTAAGGGAACTCGGCCCGGTAAAAGGCTCATAGGTCTTGCGGTTCTTGAACTCGCTGACCTTGCCGTCGTTCCAGTTGCGCACCGGGCGGTAATAGCCGGTGATGCGGGAGTAGACCTCTGTCTCCCTGCCGCACTTCGGGCATGTGAAATGCTTGCCCGCGATGTAGCCGTGTTCCGTGCAGACAGAATAGGTCGGGGATATTGTAAAATACGGCAGTTTGAAGTTCTCGGCAATCTTACGCACAAGGACAGAAGCGGACTTCCAGTCCGGCAGTTCCTCACCCAGGAAGGCGTGGAACACCGTGCCGGACGTGTACAGTGTCTGCATCTCGTCTTCCTTTTCCAGCGCGTCGAAAATATCGCTGGTGTAGCCGACCGGCAGGTGCGTGCTGTTGGTGTAATACGGAGCTTCGCCCGGCTTCGCGGCGGTGATGATGTCCGGAAAATCCTCCACGTCGTGCTTCGCGAAACGATAGGTGGTAGACTCAGCCGGCGTCGCCTCGAGATTGTAGAGATCGCCGTACTGCTCCTGATAGTCGGACAGGCGCGTGCGCATGTGATTCAGAACTTCCACGGCGAAAGCACGTCCCTCGTCAGTTGTGAGATCGCCGTCCATCCACGCGGCATTGAGAATCGCTTCATTCATGCCGATGAGGCCGATGGTGGAGAAGTGATTGTCAAATTTGCCCAGATACCGCTTGGTGTAAGGATAAAGTCCCTCGTCCAGAAGACGGGTAATCACCTGCCTCTTGATCTTCAGAGAACGGGCCGCTATATCCATGTAGTGGTCGAGCTTCTCGTAAAACTCGCGCTTGGTCTTCGACAGATACACGAGACGCGGCAGGTTGATTGTGACGACGCCGATGGAACCGGTGCTCTCACCGGATCCAAAGTACCCGCCGCCCTTCTTGCGAAGCTCACGCAGATCCAGGCGCAGACGGCAGCACATCGAACGGACATCCGAAGGCTTCATGTCGGAGTTAATGTAGTTTGAGAAATACGGTGTCCCGTACTTTGCGGTCATCTTGAACAGCAGGCGGTTATTCTCGGTGTCGCTCCAGTCGAAATCCTTTGTGATCGAGTAGGTGGGGATGGGGTACTGGAAACCGCGGCCATCGGCGTCGCCTTCGATCATGATCTCGATGAAGGCCTTGTTGACCATGTCCATCTCTTTCTTGCAGTCGCCGTAGGTAAAGTCCATCTCTTTGCCGCCGACGATCGCAGGCATGTTGGCCATGTCATCCGGAACCGTCCAGTCCAGCGTGATGTTGGTGAACGGCGCCTGCGTGCCCCATCTGCTTGGGGTGTTGACGCCGTAGATGAAGGACTGGATGCACTGCTTGGTCTCCTCGTAACTCAGGTTGTCCACCTTTACGAAAGGAGCCAGATAGGTATCGAAAGAACTGAATGCCTGTGCGCCGGCCCACTCATTTTGCATGATGCCCAGGAAGTTGACCATCTGGTTGCATAGGGTTGACAAATGCTTCGCGGGAGCAGAAGTGATCCGTCCCGGCACGCCGCCGAGTCCCTCCTGGATGAGCTGTTTCAGGCTCCACCCGGCGCAGTAGCCGGAGAGCATGGAAAGATCATGTATATGGATGAAGCAGTTGCGGTGTGCCTCAGCAATCTCGTTGTCATAGACTTCGGAGAGCCAGTAATGCGCGGTGATGGCGCCGGAGTTGGAAAGAATCAGGCCGCCGAGCGTGCAGGTCACGGTGGAATTCTCCTTGACGCGCCAGTCCTTGTCCTTGCCGATGTATCCGTCTACCAGCTTTTTGTAGTCGAGCATTGTATTCTTTACTTCGCGCAGTTTGGTGTGCTGATCACGATACAGGATGTACGCCTTGGCGGTCTTTCCATATCCGCACTTCATCAGAGCCTGCTCGACAGCGTCCTGAATCTCTTCGACGCTTGCGATGGTCTTTCCTTTATCCACCAGGGACGTCTCCACCATGATCTCAACGGCGCGCGCCATGGTGCTCAGATCACGCGCCTGAATCTCTTCCGTCGCCATGAAAGATTTTGCGACGGCGCTCTCAATCTTGGCAGCGTCAAATGCAACGATCTTTCCATCCCTCTTGATTACTTTCTGAATACTGCTCATTGCGATTGCCTCCGTACAGTTTCGCTCTTTCAGATACCCGCCTCGGTGATGACTCCGCTGCGAATCGTGCGCGGGAGATCCACCAGACGCTGGTTGCTGCTCCCCCGGTAAATGACGTCATCCGACTTTAATTCTTTAATAAACGGCCCGTCCACCAGCACATCCGCCGTTTTCAGAAGTTCACAGGCCGCCTCGCCCGCGGCCCCGTCCCGGACCTGTTCATACGTCCATCCGGTATAGATCCAGAGATTCAGCCCGGCTTTTTTTATGGCTCTTGCGATCTCAAGGGCGCCTTCCGCCTGGAAAAGCGGATCGCCGCCCGAAAAGGTGACGCCGTCGAGATACCGGGTCTGCAGGATTGCTTCAGCAGCCTGCGATGCCGCAAACTCCGTGCCGCCTGCCGGATCCCATGTATCCGGATTCTGGCAGCCGGGACAGTGATGCGGACAGCCCTGAAAGAAAAGTACATATCGGACGCCCGGCCCGTTCACGCTGGAATGCCGCAAAGCACCGGCGATGCGGACGGTCCGTTCCGCGCTCTTCTCTTCCGTCAAGATGACTCACCTCATTCCCTTTCACACAGTGCCGCTTCAACTAGTATAAGTCTATATAATGTGTATTTCAAGAAAAATATCTACAATATATTGTGGTTTTTTGAACAATGTTTAAGCACTGCCATCAAAAAAAAGACGCGCGGGAAATGGCAGCCCATCTTTCGCGCATCTCTCTTAATGTATTCAATTTCATCTGTCCTTTTACAAACTGGAATTTATGCATTCAATGAGGTTTGTGTCATTCAGTCAGGTTAAAGATTTGCATATATGACTCTTCTCGATATGCGTTAAACATAATTTCCTTCACCAGATTCGAAAATGTCTTTTCAGTTCTTCTTCAAAGGCGGCCGTACCCCGATAATTTCTGTAGACATACATCCGTTTTTTCTTCTTCCTGTCGTAAAACACAATAAGCGGCTCATTTGTGGCGATGCCAGTCTCCCTGACGATCCTTCCGATTTCCGCATACCGGATGCGCTTCGTTTTTCTGAACAGTTTTCTCTGACATACGGTCTTATCTTCAATCCACGTTTTATCCATCAGCTGCGCCAGAAAAGAGAGGAAGATACACAAGAACAAAATACTGCAGGCAAGTACCAGATCCATCCTCCCTTCTGCTGCAGACAAGAAGACGCATCCGAGAAGAATTGCCGCAAACACGCCAACCGCAATCTCACCGCCGAGCAGCGGACGTACCGCATGCGTTCCATCATCTTTGTCAGTTGCGATCAGCACTTCTGTGACAGGTATCTTTTTCGTGAAGATCAGCTGGCTGATCACCTGTTTCAAATGTCCGCCGACAGCGAACAGTTTCCGGTCGTCATGATAGAATACGTAGTCATAACCTCTTGTTATCCTGCATCCTGTCACATCGGCATAAGCATAATGATGACTCCTGCCGATCCAGTCCCGATATACGATCCCGTCATCCGTGAGCTCCAACTTCCACAGGGCACATGGTATCCCGATACCGAGACAAAAAGCACTCATGCCGATGATCATGCCGATAAACGGCAGGGCTGAATCCCCGTCCTGTACAGCCATCACCGCTACCCACACGAATGCGCAGACAGCCACACCATCCAGTACAAAAAGCATCGCTGCGATCTGGATGTAGCTGGCAGTGATTTTGCCTTTTTCCTGTTTCTCCTGTTTGCTGCTTCTGATGACAGAGCCAGAAGCACTTACCATGGCAAAAAGCCAGGCAAGTCCGGCAACTCTTAAAACGGTTGATAACATTCATCTGCCCTTTCTTTCATTTCTTCTGAAAACTTTTCCCGAAAAAAAGTCCCTTATGGCAATATTAAATACCATTTCACTTTGAAAGCAATAAGCTGCTTCTCTGACACCTTTCTCTTATAGCGATGAAAAAAGAACATCATCAAAGCAATGTTGATAATCAGCACCACAACACTTCCCTTTCGCTGTTATATTGCGATGTCCCTGTGCTCAGCTGCTGTCAGTTTTGATTTCCGACAGCTTCATTTCGCAGCATTTGTTTTGCCTTCTTACACCAGCGCAGATAGCCTTCGTATGTCTCGACGCCAAACGTCACGGTGAGATAGAAATACAGATGATCTTCCGACTGATTCAAAACTCCTGACAAATTCTTCTGATATTCCTTTAACATCGCTAATTCAGATGTTATTTCCCGCTCAAACTGCTCTATCGTTTTTATCGTGGTCTCCGGGCCAACAGCCCCGCCGAAAAATAATTTTAACAGCGTCTCATATTTCAGATCATTCGCTGCTTTGGAGTCTTTCAGCCATGTGACCAGATGACTTTTCCCTGCTTCCGTGATGGAATACAGAAATTTTTCCCGTTTATTATCGTTTTTATTATCATTTACCCTGACAATTAGCCCTTCTTTTTCCATGGCATTAAGCGAAGGATAAATGCTTCCGAAACTCCCTTTCCAGAAAAAACTGATTCCGTTATCGATTTGCTTTTTTATGTCATAACCGGAAAGATTTTCATGTGACAGCAGCCCCAGAATGACCATGTCAATTTTTCTGCTCTTCCCCATTTTGAATATCCTTCACAAGTTCTCTCAACTTATCACCGTTTTCTTTCGCCGATTCCTGTTCCATATCCACAAATGAGCTGACGGTTTTCAGGTTTGGCAATTCCCTGCGAAGTCTCGCCGCGCATCTGGAATTATTTCCGCTGCCGCTCAATGTAAATACTGCCGCGACTTTGTCTGCGATTTCTCTGTGTCCCAGAACGGTGTTGATCGGAGACGCTGTCTCGCCTGCCCATATCGGTGTCCCGATAATGATCTCATCATACTGATATATGTTTTGCGGCAATGGTTCAATTTCCGGCTTCGCGTGAAAAATCGCCTGTTTCCCGCCGATCAGGAATTGCTTCCACCTGACATCCGGCAAGGGCTTTTCCATCCTGATCTTAATGAGATCTGCGCCGATTTCGTGTGCAAGATCGATTGCATATTTTTCTGTATTTCCGGATAAAGAATAATATATCACTGCTCTTTTCATTCTTTGTTTCCCCAAACCATTTTATAGTGCAGCACCTGTTTCGGACATGCGTGAATGCATTCCCCGCATTGAATGCATTCCGTGCAGGTGCTGTTCCTGTGCTGTCTCACCATTTGCCCGACATCAAGTCCCATCGGACAAGACTTGCTGCACATCTTGCAGGAAATACAATTTTCAGATCTGGCTTCTATGTGAAGCTGCGGAATGTGCAAAAATCTTCCGACAGAACTCCCGATCACCAGAAACGGCGCCATCCAGCATAAATAGTGACAGGCAGCCCGTCTTCCATGGATCAGGGCCGGAGCTGTCAGAATGAACAGAACTCCATAATAAACGATATAGTCATAAATTTCCGCGACAGATATCCCATGGTCTGTCATATAAAAGAAATCGATTGTCACGTCATTTTTTCCTAAAATGAATGTGACAATAATTCCGATAATCCAAATGCACCAGATTACGTATTTGATGTTATTTCTCCAGCCCTGTTTCGCCGGTTTATTCTGGATATTCGCACAACATTCCTGCAGGCCGCCGGCAGGGCACAAATATCCGCACCATGCGCGCCCCGCAAATGTCGAAGTCACCAGCATCGCCATAAACACAAAGAAACTCCCGTTTAAGATATGCTGGAACATGGCCTGAATAATCAGGTATGGCGAGAAATACCAAATGGTTATCGGAAACAGTAAGAATGCAATGAAAATCAGAGTTCTGCGAAATTTCTTCATGTTGATCCCCCTCGCATAATATATCAATTTGATATATTATACATAGTCCATTTCGCCTCTTTTGTCAACTGAGCGCACGCGATTGCAGACTTTCCAAGGGCAGCGGATAAATTCGGATTTTTCTACAGCTGACTCCTGACAAATGTATCAATAATTTTGTTGACCTTACGCGGCTGGTCCACGTTGGAGTTATGGGCCGCGCCCTGTATCACTTCAAGCCGGAAGCCTGTATTCTGCTTCCACTGTTCGTTATATTTTATTACTTTTCCGGTCCTGTCCTTATCCCCCACAATCAGCACCGCGGGGCATTTGATATCGAGATTGCAATTATCTTTTATAAAGCCGGCATATCCCAGCCCCATCAAATGACATAACTCATGTTTCTGATAGGGTTTCAGCATGGAAATCATATTGTCAAATCCCTTTCGGGTCAGGGTGCTTTGTCTGGCAATTGCTTTCTTCAGGGCCGCAAGAGGAAAAAGTTCAGCCATCCATTCGATCTGTTTCAGCCACCATATATCGGATTTTGAATAATACTGTTCCCCATAGGGGCAGCTGTCAACAGACACAAAGCCAGACACAAGATACGGATATCTTTTAATCACAGCCTGCGTCAGAAATCCTCCCATGGACTGCCCGATAAAAACAGCTTCTCGTATCCTTTCTTTCTCAAATATCTTTTTTATACAGTCCGAGGTAATTTCATAATCAAACGCATGAAAAGGCCGTGATTTCCCATGCATCGGGGCATCCCATGAAATCAGATTGCAGTCATGCTGAAAGTAATCATACTGGCCCTGAAACATGGAATGGTCTGCTGTCAATCCGTGGAGAAAAAACAATGTTTTTCTGTCATCTGACCACGAATCAGAGCACCAGTAAAAGACTTTTCCGTTTGGTGTATTAATATTTTTCTCGATCATCATCTTCCTGATCCTCTGTCTTTATGGCCTCATTCAGATTAAGTGCAAAATTCATTATCAAAAAGGAATTCATACTGCACTCGCGTTATTAAGCTATAATTTTTTCAGCAATACTTACAGCAGCCATTCCAAAATTACATGTACTTCACATCCGCCGGCTTTCTGGGAACTGTCCGCTGATATCTGACAGCCGGATATCCGATGGCAATGGCGGTTACAAGATGTTCCTTTCCATTAAAAATCTAATTTCATTTCGCTTTCAAAAGCATTATTGCAGACATCATCTGTAAAATCCATTTCTTCATGTTTCAAAACTTAAAAAGGCCGCTCCCCGCTCTGGGGGCAGCCTTTGACTACTTCGACTGTTTTTGTATCTTTAATCAACAATTATATACAAATTTTCGCCGTCTGCATCCGGGGCACTCCCAGAATGGCCAGTGAATGCGGCCGTAAATGACTTTTCAGCTGTTTCGTCGTATACTGAATATCGGTTGAGGAATTATTTTTTTGCAAGACAGAAAGGATTTTCAATTGGAATTTGACGACCGTATCCACTTTCACGGTACTTTCCGCTCGTATCAGCAGAAAGTTCTGGACAGAGCCTCTGAGTATCTGAAAGACAGGCACTGCCATATCGTGGCGGCTCCCGGCAGTGGCAAGACGGTGCTCGGTCTCGAGCTGATCTGCCGCCTGAAGGCGCCATGTCTCATTCTATCTCCGGAAACGACTATCCGGCAGCAATGGGGCTCGCGTTTTGAAGAGCTCTTCATGCCGGAAGGCACAAAGCTTACCGACTATTTTTCTTTCCGCCTCTCCGAGCCGAAACTGTTCACCTGCGTGACGTACCAGGCTCTGTACTCCGCGATGAATCACATGGAAACGGACGAGGACCGTGGCGACTTTGATCTCATTGAGACCCTGCGCGCGGCGGGAATCAGGACCATTTGTCTTGATGAAGCTCACCACCTGAGAAATGAATGGCAGAAAGCGCTGGAACAATTTATTAAAGTGTTCAAGGATGAGGCATGTTTCATCGCCCTCACGGCGACGCCGCCCTACGACGCCACACCCGAAGAGTGGAAACGATACATCGCCACCTGCGGTGAGATCGACGACGAGATCTTTGTTCCGGAGCTCGTCGCGCAGAAAACGTTATGTCCCCATCAGGATTTCATTCTGTTCAATTATCCCACGAAAGAAGAAAACAGTGAGCTGACGACGTTCCAGAAAAAGGCTGCTCAGGCGCTCTCTGACATCCGCTCGAGCGGCATTCTGGAATCACTCGCGGCACGGATGGATCTTCTGGCCGAACAGGCAGATGAAAGCCTCTTCGCACATGCGGACGAAATGACCGAAGTACTCAGGCTTTTTAACTTCTTCAATATTCCATACGGCAATAAGATCAAAACGGCTCTGTATGCGAACCGCACCATACCCGACTGTTACCTGACGAACGTCGAGAACGCACTGACATTTCTCATTTCGTCTGATTCGCCGGCAAGCGAAGACGAGAAAG
Source organism: Lachnospiraceae bacterium (assembly GCA_050944355.1). GTDB lineage: Bacteria > Bacillota > Clostridia > Lachnospirales > Lachnospiraceae > UBA4285. The sequence continues at coordinate 8,188 of JBMNQX010000018.1, read as the reverse complement.
AAAAACTTCTTGGTATTCTGAAGAAAAACGGCGTCGTCGAAAAGAAAAAAGTGTATATCTCGATGAACCGGACCGTCCAAAAGCATCTCCTCTCGTCCGCCGGAAAAATGACCAGTATCGAACAGATCTGTGAGTCGGAGTCCGCGGCACTGGGCGAGAAGCTCCGCATGGTTATCCTGACCGACTATATCCGGAAAGAAAGCCTCAGCCCTTCCTATCAGGGAGTTTCAATCAGCGTGGCGGGAATTTTCCGGGCGCTGTACCGTAAAAATCTCTCCGTACCGCTCGGAGTCGTTTCCGGAACTCTTGTCATCCTCCCGCTGGCGGCGGAACAGAGGACGAAAGAGCTCTCAGACGAGATCAACTGCGGAATCAAGGTGACGCCGCTCGAGAACACGGAGTACGGAGAATATACATTTACAGGCTCAAACAAGAATCAGGTTCAGGTCGTGACGCAGCTCCTTGAAGAAGGCCGGATCCGGATTCTGATCGGCACAAGGTCGCTTCTCGGCGAAGGCTGGGATTCTCCGTGCGTCAATTCCCTGATTCTCGCGAGTACGGTCGGCAGTTTCGTGCTCTCCAATCAGATGAGGGGCCGCGCGATCCGCATCGATCCGAATGACCCGGACAAAGTTTCCAACATCTGGCATCTCGTGACAGTTGAGCCGCATTCGACGGTGCTGTCCGAGGTGGGGGCTTTTATTGATGGCGGTGAGGATAGCAGTTTGGACCTGCCGTCGGACGACTTCCGGACGCTGAGCAGACGCTTTGACTGTTTTGTAGGTCCTGATTACGAAACCGGGGTGATCCGCAGCGGAATCCGGCGGGTGCATATCATCAAGCCGCCGTACAACAGACCGCATTTTCAGGAAATCAATGAGGAAATGCTTGTTCGATCAAGAGATCGGCAAAGGACCCGGGAATCATGGAAAAACTGTGAGAATCCCGACGCGCGCCTGTACCAGGAAGTGGCTGTACCGCCGGAACGCGTGCGGCCGACATCCATCACCAGCTATTTCCTGTCGATAGTCCTCGGGTTCTTCTCTGCTTTTCTGATCCGCGAAATTTATACAATCTTTTTAATTCTAACGGCTGACGAGGCCAGTCTGGGGAGATTTTTTCTGGAACTGGCACTCTTAACTGTTGTAGTGATTGGAATAATTCTGTCAATAAGCCGGCTGTCTGTCCTGCTGTCCGGAACGAGAACGTCAAAGAAATGCGCCGAAGCGCTGCTGGAAGCGCTGAAAGATCAGAATTTCGTCTCGAAAGGCTGCCTGCTTAAGACAGACCGGATTTACGATGATGACGGCACCCTCATTGAGACGCTGTATTGTATCGACAGCGCGAGCAGCAGGGAACAGAGCGTATTCTGCACGGCTCTGCAGGAGATGATGTCACCGGTTGAAAATCCGAGGTACCTGATGCTTGGTATGAAATTCTCGCGCCCCGCTTACTATCGGAGCCTGGCATGTCCCGCGATCATGGGGAAAAACAAAGAAGACGCCGAGGCGCTTGCCTCCCGCCTTTCGCATGTACTCGGGAGGACGGACGCGGTCTACACCAGAAATGAGCAGGGCAGGATGCACATTCTGAACACGCGGGAAATGTCGTTTGTCTCCCGGCATGACCGGCTTGAGCACTTCGTGGAACGGTTCGGAACGCTTTGACAAAACCAGCCTCCACTTTCAGAGTTGACTTGGACCTGCCGTCATACTATAATCGAAAACAAACTTCATGAGGGAGTAGCAGGCTCTGCGCAAAGAGCTGCAAGTCAACATACTGACCGGTTCCGGTCTGGCTTGCATGAAATTGCAAGACTCATGTATGGCTGATGTTCACAAGACATCCGCTGTGCATGTCGATCTCCCCTTAATAAGATCCGATCTGATGCGCTGCGGCTGCCGCAGCGCATTTTTTGTCGGAAAGGAACGTTTCATGAATTTTGCACTCTTTATTTTCAACAGCATCATGCTGGGCGTCGGACTGGCAATGGACGCCTTCTGCGTCTCAATGACAAATGGCCTGCATGAGCCGAAAATGAGCGGCCGCCGCGCCGCGGCTATTTCCGCCACTTACGCCGGCTTCCAGTTCCTGATGCCGATGATCGGCTGGGTCTGCGTCTCCACGATCGCCAGTTATTTTGAAGCCTTTCAGAAATTGATCCCCTGGATCGCTCTCGGACTTCTGTGCTATATCGGCGGCAAGATGCTTTATGAGGGCATCCGCAATAAAGAGAGCGACACGACAGACAGCCGTCTCAGCGTCAGAGAACTGCTGATCCAGGGCGTCGCCACTTCGATCGATGCCCTTTCGGTCGGCTTCACCATCGCTTCCTATTCCGCCGCGGACGCGCTCATCGCTTCCCTGCTGATCGGGCTTGTCACATTCTTTATCTGCGCCGCCGGTGTGCAGATCGGGAAAAAGTTTGGTCTTATGCTCGCCGGCAAAGCCAATATTGTAGGCGGGCTGATCCTGATCGGCATCGGACTCGAGATCTTCCTCACCGGCATCTTCTGAAAACCTTTACCATTTGTCATAGCCATTCTGCGCGGTATTGGCGATCATTTTACATTTTCCGCTGCCGGCGTCGATCTGAACGGTGAAAAATTCAGTGAAATTCTTCTCCTCCGAGACGACCGGGGCATAAAATTCGATCTCATAATAAATATAGCCGGTCTTTAAATACCTTCATTTTACAGGTGACTTCCCGCTGATCGGCGGCTTCTATATCCTGCGCGCCCCGGTAATTTTCGCGATTCAGGTCGTTGACGGAAGTGAGCGCGGTCTGCTGTCTGTCCGGACATCGCCGGCTCCCGGAAACAATTTAAGGAACCACTTTCTTGCGGCTTCGGCCGCCTGCTCCTCTGTGGCTGTGAGCGGCGCTTCACTCAATGTGTCGTCGACTGCTCTGATCGAAGAGACTTTCAGATCCGGCATCGACACATATAAATTGCTCTCACCGTCGGAAAAAATAAAATCCGATGCCGAAGACGAATCTTCCCTCCCTGTGTACTGAAATGACCCGTCGCTTAAAATTGCGTTTGCTGCCCGGATCTGCTGAACGTACTCCTCATCGGACGGACGCAGCCACAAGACATTCACAAGTATCAATGCGGCGACAGCGGCCAGACGTATCTTTACGTAATCTCACGCAGACAGCAGTGCCCTGTCGTCCGCGTTTATTCAGCTTTCAGCCATTTTCTTCCTGTTTTTTCAGTCTCTCGACAATCTCTGCAAATCCCATTCCGTTGCTCGCCTTGATCAGCACGGTGTCGCCATCCCTGAGAAGTTCCGGAAGTTCCGCAAACAGCTCGTCTTTCGTGTCATAAGAATGAATTTCCGGCCTGTCAGAAGCATCTGATTTTGCGGAAGCGGCGCCGGCCGCGATTTCCCTGCCGAGTTCGCCGACGGTCAGGAGCAGATCAATATTCTTGCCGGCCAGGAATTCCCCGACATCCCGGTGCATGGCCCGCGTGTTTTCGCCGAGCTCGAGCATGTCGCCGAGAATGGCTGCTTTGCGGCCTTCCGCCGTGCCGAGCAGTTCGATGGAAGATTTCATCGACACCGGATTGGCGTTGTAGCAGTCGTCGATCAGCAGCAGACCGCCCGCCTGAATCAGGTTCTGTCTGCCGGCGATCGTCTTCATCCGGGAAATGCCCTCAAGCATCTGCGCCGAAGTGAGGCCGAACGTCTGCGCGGCGAGCAGCGCCGCCATGGTGTTGTAGATCATGTGCCGGCCGGGAATCGGGATGTGAACGGTCAGCTCCGAAGCGCCGTCCGCCGTTTTCAGGCCGTGAATACAGCAGTCCGTCCCCTTTAGGCCGTGCTCCTGAATCTGATCCGCGTACACGCCCTCTTTGTTGTCGATGCCAAAGAACAGCGGTTTGCGGCCGTGAACCTCGCGGACGGTCACCAATTTGTCATCGTCTCCGTTCAGGATGACGGTGCCGTTTTCGTCCATGCCCTCGAAGATTTCGGTCTTCGCCTTCAGGATGCCGTCGCGGCTGCCGAGCGCCTGCATGTGCGCGACGCCGATGTTCGTGATGATCGCGGCGTCCGGGTGCACGACGCCCGTCAGGCGCCGCATGTCGCCGAACCCGCCGATGCCCATCTCAAAGACGGCCAGCTCGTCGTCTTCTGTCATGGAAAATGCGGTGATCGGCACACCGAGTTCATTGTTGTGATTGCCTTCGGTCTTGTGGACCTTGTATTTCGCGGAGAGAATCGCGGAGACGGCCTCTTTCGTGCTGGTCTTGCCCACGCTTCCCGTGATGCCGATTTTCGGAATGCCGAGGTTTTTTATGTACTGCTCCGCGATGCGGCAGAGCGCCTCCGTTGTATCAACGACCCGGATGTACGGACCGGGCAGTTCACCCATGTCTTCGGTCCCCAGGCAGCACAGTGCGCCAGCGCTGTACGCCGCCGGAATAAAGCGGTGCGCGTCGACCTTCTCGCCGCAGATCGCCACAAAAAGTCCGTCTTTCTTCAGTTCCCGGTTGTCCAGCGTGATCTGCGAAACCTCGCGCGAGAGCATTGACCGGTCACCCGTATACGTGCCGCCGCAGACCCGGCAGATCACGTCCAGTGTCATTCCCTTCATCATGCTTCCTCAGTTCTTCGGTCAGTCCCTGTATTTGTCAAGGGAGAGTTCGACCATCTTTTCGGTGAGCTCATCGTAGCTCATTCCCATGGCTTTCGCCTCTTTCGGCAGGAGGCTCGTCGGCGTCATGCCGGGAAGTGTGTTGATTTCCAGGACATACACGTCGCCCGCCTCATTCACGATTTCATCCACGCGGCCGATCGGCGTCACGCCGGCGGCCCGGCAAGCGTCCTCTGCGGCTTTCTGCAGCTTCTTCGTGGTCTCTTCGTCAACCGGCGCCGGGCAGGTCTCCACCGCCCCGTCGGCCTTGTATTTGTTCTCGTAGTTGTAGCCGCCCGCGGCCGCCTCGATCAGAACGACCGGCATCGCCCTGCCCGCGAGCACGCCCGTCGTGAATTCTTTTCCGGCCACGAACTCCTCGACGAGCACCGTGTCCTCCAGGGCAAATGCCGCATCGAGCGCCCCGGCGAGCTGTTCTTTTCTCTCGACTATCGTCACGCCGACACTCGACCCGCCGCACGCCGGCTTTACGACGCAGGGGATCGGGAAATTCCCGAGTACGTCCGTCCTGTCGTCTTTTCTGTGCAGGGTGATGCCCTTCGGCATGCGCACACCCGCTGCCGTGAGAATCTTTTTCGAGAAATCCTTGTTCATGGAAATCGCGGAGCTCAGCGAATCCGTGCCCGTGTAGCGGATGCCCATCAGATCAAACGCACCCTGCACCTTGCCGTCCTCGCCGTTCGCGCCGTGCAGACCGATAAAAACGATGTCCGCCTCCCGGCACACATCGATGACAAATGGTCCGAAGAAGCCTTCCTTTGCCGCTGCCCTTCTCTTCTGTTCAGCCGGAACGTCCTTTGTCCTTGCGAGCATCTGGGCGCTCAGCGCGTCCAGATCGGAATCGTCCTCAAAAAAGGCGTCCGTATCCGTGTAAGCGTCCGTTCCGAAGAACGCGTCGATCATGTTCGCTTTGTGGCCGTTTCTGCGCAGCGCGGCGCAGATGTTGCGGCTCGTCGAGACTGAGACGTCTCTCTCCGTGCTCGTCCCCGCGGCAAGAACTGCAATCTTCATATTGAAAAGCTCCTTTCGATTTGAAGCAGAACTGACATGTATGGTTAGTTTTTTCCGTACTGCAAGTAACAAATATACCACTCGTCAGGGCGGTCTTCAATTAAAAGCCGCGCTTCTTTCAGCGCAGGCGGCCGTTTTCTTCGTAGCGGGCCCGCATGAGCAGGCTGTCGCGCAGCGCGGTAAACTGCTCGGAAATATCGCCCTGCGGCAGACGGATATCCATCGCGGCCGCGCAGGACGCCAGCGTTCTTTCGCTCAGAGAATTGCGCTTTAAATTCAAAAACAGGACCTTCTCTTTCAGATTCGGCAGATCCAGAAACTCAAGAAGAAGCGGATCCGGTGCTTCCTCATCCGTTGTCTCTTCATCGGCATGAGAGGCCGCGTCTTCGTCCCCGACGTCTTTTCCGCCGGGAGCGCCTTCCGTGATTTCTGTCTCTTCTTCCGCCGCAGATTCTTCTGAATTCTCAGCATTTCCGGCCACGCTTTCTTCTTCCGGAAGGTCTACAATCCGGCCCGCTTCGTCGAGCAGGACTCTCGTAAAGCGGTATTTCTGCGGAGCGTCCGGATATTTGTCATGATCGACCTCGGACAGAAACATGTCGTAGGGCCGCACGTAAGAGCGGAAATCTCCGTAGAGTGCCTGATAGAGCACCATTTTTTCGCCTGTCTCGGAGTGAATGACCACGCCTTTCACCATGTACAGTTTGTTTTTGAAATGGCGGTAAATGCCGCCCGGAACAAGTTCTCGGTTCATCGCAGTCTCCTTTCCTGCCGCTCATTTTACGGTCAGGCACCGGGCGCCGTCAAGCGCCGCGAACCTTTGCGCGGCCCGGCGATTCTGCTATACTGTCTGCAGGAAAGGCAGCTATATGAAACAAGATTGGGATTTCACGGATACTGACAGAGTTGACCTGCACGTGCACAGCACATATTCGGACGGAACCTGCACGCCGGAACAAATCGTGCAGGACGCTGTCGCGGCGCGTCTGTCCTGTCTGGCTCTGACAGACCACGACACGATGGCCGGCGTGAAAGAAGCACAGGAAGCCGGGATAAGAGCCGGACTGCCCGTCATCGCGGGAGCCGAGCTCTCGACTCAGTGGAAATCAAGGGAAATTCACATCGTCGGGCTTTTCCTGAACCCGGACGACGCCGTTTTCAGAGAACAGCTTGACGACATGCGGGACGGCCGCGAGAAGCGCAACCGGAAAATGGCCGGGCTCATCACGCAGCGCGGAATGCCCATCGACTACGACGAGCTGAAGGCGCGCTCGGGCGGCACGATCACGCGGGCCAATTTCGCGCGCTACATGCTCGAAAAAGGCTACATCAACTCGATCGAGCAGGCATTTGCCGAATACATCGGCGACAAATGCCCCTGCTATGTGCCGCGCGAGAAAACGCCGGCGGCCGACGCCGTGAAAATGATCCATGAAAACGGCGGCGCGGCCATCCTGGCTCACCCGATGCAGTACAAGCTCGGGCATGACGGCCTCGACGAACTGGTCGGACACCTCACGGGCGCGGGACTCGACGGCATCGAGTGCTGGTACTCGACCTTCACGCCTGCGGACACACAGGATATTCTGGAAATCGCAAAACGTTTTTCACTCCTGCCGTCCGGCGGCTCGGATTTTCACGGGGCCAACAAGCCCGACATACAGCTCGGCACCGGCCGCGGCAGTCTCTTCGTCCCGGGCAGCGTCGTGAGCCGTATCGCCGAACGCGCTGATTCCTGGAAAAAGAAGTCAGGCCGCGTCTGAGAGTATATGCCGGAGCCAGCGCGCCCCGGCACTCATGACAAATGAAAGGATTCACTATGAGCATTGAAGAACAGGCAGCTGAAATGAAACTCACGGCGCCGCAGCTCGCAGCCGCGGGCGGTGAAAAGCGCAGCGCGGCGCTCACCGCGATTGCGAAGGCGCTTGAAGAGCACAGAGAAGAAATTTTTGCCGCAAACAAAAAAGACCTCGCCGCCGCCAAAGAGAAGAATGTCAGCCCGCAGATCATGAAGCGTCTTAAATTTGACGAGGGCAAGCTTACTTCCTGCCTGGAGGGCATCCGGCAGCTCGCCGCGATGCCGGACCCGGTCGGAAAGGTTCTGCTCAAGCGCCAGCTCGACGAAGGTCTCATCCTCAAACGGATTTCCGTTCCGATCGGCGTGATCGGCGTGATCTTCGAGGCGCGCCCGGACGCGCTGGTTCAGATCTCAGCTCTCTGCATCCGCAGCGGTAACTGCGCGATCTTAAAGGGCGGCTCCGAGACAGCGCTTTCCAACCGCACTCTTTTTGACATCATCAATAACGCGGCCGTCTCAGCCGGCCTGCCCGCCGGATGCCTGTATCAGGCAGAATCGCACAGCGACATCGACGAACTTCTGCGCTGCGACGGTTCCGTCGACCTGCTGATTCCTCGTGGGAGCAACGCATTTGTCAGGTATATCATGGATCACACGAAGATTCCGGTGATGGGCCACGCGGAGGGCGTGTGTCACGTGTACGTCGACCGGGACGCGGA
>JBMNQX010000017.1:0-39482 GCA_050944355.1 Lachnospiraceae bacterium | reverse complement strand
GATTCATCGGCGGATACTTTATACTCTTTTTTATCAGCTGCAATTTTTCAAGGAACAGGTCAGCTGGACGGCGGCCATGGTGGCCGAAATTTCGTTATTTTGAACTTGTTCAGCAGACACTATTTAATACTAATATTATACTGAAACATCCTGCTGATAAAAAGGGGTGCAATCGCACCTAATTCACTTCTTTTGGGCATTCCGTCCATTTGATTGCGTTTAAAATTTTCAAATTTCAAGTTTGTATCAAATTTCGTTTCTGGATCAAATGAATAAATCCTATGATATTTTTTGTTACAATGGTAATGGCTATTGATTCAGAAAAATGACAATTTGGTCAACTAAAGAAAAGGACGTTTATGATTTTAATAAATGGTCAGTGGCAGGGCGGAGGTAAGCTGGATACTTATGAGGCTGCGAGACAACTCGGTAATTATTTCGGATTGTCATCCCGCGCTGTCACCCTGCCTGTCAGCACAGACGCAAATCTTACCGAAGAAGACGGCATTGTCGGCTCTCGCGTGATCCAGGAGCAGATTCAGGCCGCTTTGACAATTTTGAAGAACAAAAAGCCGCCGCGTCTGATGACTGTCGGCGGCGGATGCGACGCGGATGTGGCTTCTATCGCTTATATGAACGAGCGATATCAGGGCGATCTTTCCGTTGTCTGGATGGATGCGCATGGCGATATCAACTCTCCCGCCGAATCCGCCAGCCATCTGTTTTACGGCATGCCCCTGCGCGCCCTGCTGGGAGATTGTCCGCCGATTTCAGAACTTATTTCAAGAAAGCTGAAACCGGAACAGATCGCACTTGTCGGAAGCCGTGAGCTTGATTCCTCCGAAACGCAGTATATTGAAAAAAACAATATTTCACGAATTCCGGTGCTGAGCAGCAGCGCAGATCTTCGGAAAAAGCTTTCTGATGTGCTTAAATCGCAGAATAAACGCCACATCTATATTCATCTGGATCTGGATGTCCTGGATCCGAACGATTTCCCGGACACTCCTCTGCCGGCTTCCGGCGCCGGTTACTCGCCCGATGTCATACTCTCTTCTCTCCGTCTGCTCCGCGAAAATTACGATGTAGTCGGAACCGGCATTTTCGAATGGAAGTACAGGGAATCCGTCCCGGAATTCCTCAAATCCGCTGTCGCCATTTTATCGTTATAAAGACAAAAAGGCAGGACATCAGGCCGCCGCACGCAGCCTTGTTTCCTGCCTTTTTCATCCATTTGCCATGTTTTACTCGATCGCTGCGTTCAGGTGTCTGCTTTCTGATCAGCCTCAAGTTCACGGTTCATGGCCGAAACCAGCGCTGATATGGAAGCGCGGATGATGTCGTGATCGACGCCGGCACCGAAATATTCTTTGCCATCAGAATCGCGGATCCCGACATAGGCGATTGCCGAAGAATCGGAGGATTCGCGCAGTGCGTGCTCTTCATAGAGCATGACTTCGCACGGTCTTCCGAAATGATCGGATATGGCGTTGGAAACCGCGTCGAGACGTCCATTTCCTCCTGCGTTGACGATTTTCTTCTTTCCGGTCGCGGTGTCCTGAATCGTGACAACCGACTGAATGCCGTTCTCCTGAACAAAATGTATCTCCGGGACTGAAAAGATCTTCTGATAATCCTTATAGCGTTTGTCAAAAATGTCCAGAACTTCTTCCGGGCTCAGCTCCTTGTGCTCTGCATCGGAAACTCCCTTGACAGCATATCCCAGATCTTCGCGCATCTTCTTCGGAACGACCATGCCATATGTGTGCTCGAGGACATATGCTACGCCGCCTTTTCCAGACTGTGAATTGATTCGGATGACATCTGAATCGTATGTTCGGCCGACGTCTTCCGGGTTGATCGGAAGATACGGAACATTCCAGTGAGCCATGTCGTGTTCCTGTCTGTAGTGCATTCCTTTGCTGATTGCGTCCTGATGCGAGCCGGAAAATGCTGCAAATACGAGTTTCCCGCAGTACGGGCGGCGGTCTTCAACCTGCATCCGCGTGAGGCGCTCGTATGTTTTTGCGATCGTCTGCATGTCAGAGAAATCGAGTTTGGGATCGACACCCTGCGCGTACATGTTCATGGCGACAGTGACAATATCGCAGTTACCGGTTCTCTCGCCGTTGCCGAACAGCGTCCCTTCAATGCGGTCTGCGCCGGCCAGGATTCCGAGCTCTGCGTCGGCAACGCCGGTCCCGCGGTCATTGTGCGGATGAAGCGAAAGAACGACGTTCTCTCTGTTGTGCATGTTCTTGCTCATGTATTCGATCTGCTGGGCAAATACATGCGGAAGCGACATTTCAACGGTTGCCGGAAGATTTATTATGCACTTTTTATCCGGCGTAGGATTCCACACGTCGATGACTGCGTTGCAGACTTCAAGTGCGTACTCAGGCTCGGTTCCCGTGAACGATTCCGGGCTGTACTCAAACAGGAAGTTGCCGCCGTCCTCCTGCGCCAGTTTTTTCAGAAGCTTTGCGCCGTCGACAGCGATCTGTTTGATCTGCTCCTTGTCTTTGCGGAAGACCTGCTCGCGCTGGGCGACGGAAGTAGAGTTGTACACATGGACAATTGCTCTCGGACAGCCGCGCACTGCTTCAAATGTCTTGCGGATGATATGCTCTCTCGCCTGTGTGAGTACCTGAATTGTAACATCATCCGGGATCATGTTCTTTTCGATCAGCGTGCGAGTGAATTCATACTCCGTTTCCGAAGCAGCCGGAAATCCGACTTCTATTTCTTTGAATCCGATCTTCACCAGCATCTTGAAAAATTCGAGCTTTTCCTCAAGGCTCATCGGTTCGATCAGAGCCTGATTTCCATCCCGCAGATCTACGGAACACCACGCCGGCGCCTGATCGATATGATCTTTCTTCACCCAGTCATAACAGGGAACCGGCGGAAGAAAATAACCCCTTGTGTACTGACGATAATCAAACATTTCTCTGATCTCCTTTCCAGGCAATAAAAAAGTCCCTTTTCCCGGCACGTTTATAAAACGCATCCGGAAAAAGAGACGAAATTACAAATTTCGCGGTACCACTCTTTTTCAAAGCCCTCTCACAAAGGCTCTGCTCTCTGCGGTCACAATCATGACCTGCCGCTGTAACGGTCGGCCTCCGTCTGCACCTACTTATTGTTCAGGCAGCTGCTCCAGGACGAGTTCATCTTCCATCTTCCCGCGGCCTTACACCAGCCGGCCGCTCTCTGCGCGGAATCCGAAAAACTACTGTTTCCCTTCTCTGCATTTATATAATCCGAAAAATACCAGAAGTTCCGCTGCTTGTCAAGCCCGGATTTTTATCCCGTCAGGTATCGTCCTTCTTGTCTTTCTCCTGGACTTCCTTCTTACTGCGGCGTGTACGCCGTGTGTGCTTTTCTTCTTCTCCCTCTGACTTGTCGACCAATACATTCACGTCAATGCCACGCGGTTCAACCGGCGTTGAGAACACGATCTGTGTGCTTGTGCGGCCGAATTTCTGCAGCTGACCGATAAATGTGTCAAGTTCGGTCGTACTCGGAAATACAACCTTGAGAAGCATCGAATAATTTCCCGTCACGCAATTGCATTCGATGATATTTTTACATTGCTGTGCAAACGGATAAAACTCAGGCTTCTGATCCGGCGCAACCTCAAGATTGATGAACGCTGTGATATGATACCCCAGCTTGCGCATATCCAGGCGGGCTTCATACCCCTCGATATAACCCGCCTTCTCAAGGCGTTCAATTCGTGCGGAAACAGCTGGTGACGACAGGAATACCTTTTCTGCCAATGCCTTCAGCGGCATCCTGGCGTTTTCCTGCAGCAGTGTAATTAGTTCCCTGTCAATCTTGTCCATTTAAAAATCGTCCCCCCTGTCTGATGAAAAATTAATCTACCCCGTTGACATTTTAGATTAATCATCTAATTATTTCAAGCGAATAATAAATATTGCTTAATTAAATTTCAATTTTGATCAAAAATGACAAATGTTCATATTGCGCGGCCTGTATTTCTCTGTTAAGCTAGCAATATCACGATACGGAAATGTGGGGTTTATTTTATGTCAGATTATACGTTTGATACCGTTACATTGAGCCTTGACGGCGGACAAGAAGTCGAGTGCTCGATTCTGAGAATATTTCCCGCCGGCGACGCGCGTTATATCGCTCTTCTGCCCCTCAAAGACAACGATAACGACGAAGTTTATCTCTACCGGTATGATGAGGATGAAAACGGCAATCCGTCGCTTGGATACATCGATTCCGACGAAGAATATGAACTTGTCTCTGACGCTTTCGAAGAAGAGCTGGACGCCATGGAAATGGAAGAGCTGGCCGATGAATCAGAGGATGAGAATGACAATTCATAAACCGGAAAGTCGGAAAGAGGACTTAAGAAACGGCTCGCCGTCTGCGGACGGTGCAGCCGTTCTTTTTCTGTCAGAATCGTAAGGCTGCTCTTTGCGCGTGTCATAGCGACATAAAACAGTCTCCTCTCTTCTTCCACGGCATCCGGTGTCAGCGCCCGCGAATATGGGAGAATTCCCTCATTTACAGCCGGCAGATAAACGTGTTTATACTCAAGCCCTTTGCTCGCGTGAATCGTCGTGAGTGTGACAGCCGGACCTTTTTGATCAGCCTTTTTTCTTGCTGCCTTGTCTTTCAGCGCGCGTTCCCACTGATAAAACGTGGAAAATTCAGCTGCTTCCGCCTGAATCTGGTCGAGCTCTTTTTCTGTCTGCGCGCCATCATTTCCCCGCGACAGCTCCACTGTCCTAAGCCAGTCCTCATAGCCTATTCCCTTGCGAATGAAATTCACGGCGGCAAAAGGCGGCAGGCTGTGAAGAATCTTCAGATCGCTCATCAGTTTTCTCAGCTTTTTAAGCTGCTTCTCTTCGCCCCTGTAAAATTCTTCGGCATGCCGGAAGATATCCGTTCCTCTCCCGAACGCCTCGCGCTCAAGATCCCTCTCTGGCCTCTCGAGGATTTTGTAGAGCTCTCTTGCGTTCCCCGGATCCTCTGCCGCCCGCAGATATGCCAGAATATCTTCTTTTGCCTCAGAATCGTTCATTCCGGACATCGTATCCGGGATGTTCATTCTCTCAAACGCCTTGTGAAATACAGATTCAATCGGTTTCGTCCGGCATAGAACCGCAAAGTCTGAAAATCGGGCACCTGTCCGGCACAAGATTTTAATTTCGCGCGCAATACAATCGGCTTCGCGGTATTCATCCGGTGTGTGAATAATTCTGACCCGGCCCGGCTCTTCTCCTGCCGCTTTTAAATCCTTTTCAATGCGTTTTTTGTTTTCCTCAATCACCAGGCGCGATGCCCTCACGATTTCAGAGCCGCAGCGGTAATTCATATTCAGCGGGAAATATGCACTGTCAGGATAATACTCTCTGAATTTCTGTAAGACATCTGTTCCCGCGCCCCGGAACCCGTAAATCGCCTGATCATCATCGCCGACTGCGAACAGGTTGGCAGTAGTACCCGCCAACAGTCTTACCAGTTCAAACTGCGTCTGAGAGACATCCTGAAATTCATCGACCAGGATGAACGAAAACTGTTCCTGCCAATACAGAAGAATATCCGGATGCTCTCTGAACACGCGGATCGACTCGAGAATACAGTCGTCAAAATCTATTTTTCGGTTTTCTTTCAGATATTCTGTGTACAAACCGAATAATCTTCGAAAAGCATCCGGCGGCATGATGTCAGATTCATAGGCGCTTATAGAAGCATGTATCCGGCGGACTCTGCTGATTTCCGAACTGACGTCGCGAATGAAATCCGGGTCATTGGCAAGCTTTGGCATGACCCGCCGGCAAATGCGCCTGATAAGTTTGTGCCTTGCTTCTTCCGTTAACAGATCTCTCGCCGAAAATCCGCAGCTTTCTCTGAGAATGCGGAAAAAGAACGAATGAAACGTGCCGAACACAGCCCCCTGAAGAGACGGCGGCGCCATGTTCCGATACCGTTCTTCCATTTCGCCGGCGGCCGCCCTCGTAAACGTAAGGACGAGAATATGTGTCGGATCTACGTTCCGCTCCTCCGCCAGATACAGTACCCGCCTCGTCAGAACCGCTGTTTTCCCGCTTCCCGGTCCTGCGGCGACAAGCGCCGGTCCTTTAAAAAACCGGACTGCCCTTTTCTGCTGTTCGCTCAGATTCATATTTGATTTTTGGCTGGTATATCGCAAGAAGAATGTATTTTCAGTATAGAACACAGATGCCCCATTTGCAATCGATGAAGCGTTTAAGCATTTGTCATAAAATCATTTGTTTGTTCATGCTCTTTTTACAATTTTTCAATAGGCGGTATGATATAATTGCAACTAGAGAAAATTTCAATGCACTTCTTTTGGAGGTTACAAATGGGAATTTTTGATAAATTCAGTGATCAGCTTTCAGGCGTTGGAAAAAACATTTCCAACAGTACACAGCAGTTTGTAAATGAACAGAAAATTCAGGCCAGCATCCGCGACAAAAAGAATACAATCAACGAAGCGCTTTTGAATCTCGGCAAGGCCTATTATACAGCGCATGCGGATGATACGGACAGCGAATTCGCCGGCACAATCGCAGCGATCAAGTCCGAGTACAAGGCCATTGATGATCTCAAGGCTCAGCTCTCCGACGTGCGCGGCAAGACGATCTGCCCGAAGTGCGGCGCCGAGATCGACAAGGATGTTGCGTTCTGCCCGAAGTGCGGCGCAAAGATAGCAAAAGAACCGGAAGAAACAGCGGAAGCTCCGAAGGAAGAGGCACCTGCTGAAGAACCGGCTCCGGAAGCCGCAGCGCAGCCTGAGACCGCAGCACAGCCTGAAGTGGAAGAAAACCCACAGGAAAATTCTGCAGAAAAGACTGAATAATTA
Source organism: Lachnospiraceae bacterium (assembly GCA_050944355.1). Classification (GTDB taxonomy): domain Bacteria; phylum Bacillota; class Clostridia; order Lachnospirales; family Lachnospiraceae; genus UBA4285. The sequence continues at coordinate 32,614 of JBMNQX010000017.1, read as the reverse complement.
TTGTTCATCACAAAAGCCGGCCGGGACAACTTTAAGTCTCCGGCCGGATTTTTAATTCTCTCAGCATCATAAACGCGCAGAGAATGCCGCGTTTTCCGTGACTCGCCCTGTGAGAAAACAGCAGATCCGGATTTTCAAATGTGCACAGGTCGGCAATATAAATGTTTTCGGCCGGAATTCCGGCGTTAACGCAGTTGAAATAGTTTGCCGCATAAAGATTCAGCAGAAAATGTTCTTCGTCTTTGCGCCGAAGGATAAAACGCAGTTCATCTGCCGGATAGGCATTTCTGAACGGTATTGCCGTATCTTCCCGGATTTCATAACAGTCTCCGCAGATGCCGGGCCCGATCTGAACAATCAAATTCCCTCGCCGGCAGCCGAAATCCTTCTCAAGCCTGTCTGCCATTTTCCCCGCAATATTGCCGACCGTCCCGCGCCAGCCGGCATGAGCCGCGCCGACAGCTTTGCCGGTCCGGTCCGCAAACAGAACCGGATGGCAGTCGGCAAATGACGTCACAAGGCAGATGTTCTTTTCTCCGGTCACAAGGCCGTCGATGTCTGTGTAATCCCGGGGACGCACAACGCCCATGCCTTTCTGCTTTTTAGAAACAGACAGGATATTGACCGTGTGCGTCTGCTGTGAATACACCATCTGAGACGGATCAATGCCGAGTGTTTTACCGATACGTCTGAAATTTTCAGAGGCAGCGTCCGTGAGTTTTTTTCTCTCCTGTTCGGAGCAGTCCAGATTTTCGTGAAAACCCAGATCCATCGACGAGCGGAATCCTTCTGATACGCCGCCAATCCTCGTTGAAAAGGCAGCCGTGAGAAATGGCAGGTCCTCAAAAGCGCGGAAACTCAGGATTGGCACGCTGCCGCCGTGAAGGATCATCGTATCGCGGCCATTTTCCGGGAATGCCGAAAACGAGACAGCGTAATTTTTCCGGACGGGCTGCGGGATAGTATTTTCAGCGATGCTCATCAGAACGCTCCTTTCAGCAGGGTAAATTTTCCGCCGTCAAATCCGGCGACGTCAAACCGCACCGGCGTATGATCAGGATCAAGGCCGTGCGAGGCCATATAATACTGCGCTGTGCGCCGTATCCGGTTTTGCTTGCGCGTGTCCACCGCTTCCAGTGAAGTGCCGAATGCACCTGTCGCGCGGTATTTGACCTCAATAAAGACAAGATACATTCCGTCTTCCGCGATCAGGTCGATTTCTCCCGTGTGTGTCCGGTAGCTGTGCTCCAGTATCCGGTAGCCGGATGCTTCCAGCCGCCTGGCCGCCTCAAGCTCGTACTCATTCCCGATGCTTCTTCTGTTCAATCGTGCTCCCCGATAAATTTCGTGATAAATGTCATTCTGTGAATCGGACATGGTCCGTATTTTTTCAGAGCCGCGATGTGCGCGGCTGTTCCGTAGCCTTTGTTAGACGCAAAGGAATATTCCGGATACAGATGGTCCATTGCCACCATATATCGGTCTCTCGTGACTTTTGCCATGATGCTGGCTGCCGCGATGCTCTGACTCAGTGCATCACCGTGTATAATGCTCACCTGCCGGATATCGATGTCAGGTATGTGCACAGCGTCTGCCAGAATCAGATCCGGCACTACGCCCAGACGGCTTATGGCTTTCCGCATTGCCTCGTAATCAGCCTGCAGGATATTGATTTCATCGATCCGCTTCGGCGAGGCGCTGGCAACCGACCAGCGGACAGCGGTTTTCGCAATCACCTCAAATAATTCATTGCGCCGCTTTTCAGTCAGTTTTTTGGAATCATTTATGTAAAGAATCCTTGCGTCTTTCGGCAGAATTACGGCCCCGGCGACAACAGGGCCTGCCAGAGGGCCGCGTCCTGCCTCGTCGATGCCGCAGATCAGATCACAGTCCGGATATTTTTTCTCAAATTCACAGAGTTTTTCGACGCGCTCTCTTTCTTTGCGAAGACGTTCGGCTTTTCTTTTTTCCCGTTCTTCTTTACTGCTGCTCATGGGCATTCTCTCCCTCCAGAGCGGGCTTTTCCAGGCTGATGCGCCCCAGACGGCCGCTCCGGAAATCATCCAGGACAGCCCTTGCCGTTCGATCATAGTCTGCGCCGCCGCCCTTTTTCATGAATGCACGGTGTGCGCTGATATCTTCCATACAGCGGATTGCGTTTGGCGAAGTCCCGGGGCGAAGCAGCATGTCGTTTCGCTCCATCGCTTCCGGCTCAGCCTCGTCGATGCCGTAGCGATCTGCCAGAACACCGGGATACTGATCCAGCAGAAATGTGATCAGTTCAAGAGCCAGTTCTTCGATATTGATGACTTCATCCCGCATAGAACCGGTCAGTGCAAGATTTCGCCCGACAATTTCCTGATCCATCTTTGGCCACAGAATTCCGGGGGTGTCGAGCAGTTCAAATGAACTGCCGACCGTAATCCACTGACCGCCCCGGGTCACCCCCGGTTTATTTCCGGTCTTCGCAGAAGCGCGCCCGGCAAGCGAGTTGATCCAAGTCGACTTTCCGACATTCGGGATGCCGGCGATCATCGCCCGGACACGGCCTGTATTCATTCCTTTCCCGCGTCTTCTCTCATTTCTCTCCCGGCAGACTTTTTCCGTCAGAGACATAAGCCCTCTGACATTCACCCGCCGTCTTGCGTCCGCGTTCATGCAGGAAATTCCCTGTGACGTAAAATACCGCATCCAGCTTTCCGTCACTTTCGGGTCTGCGAGATCCGCTTTATTTAATATAATAATCCGGCCTTTGCCGGCGGCCATCTTGTCGATGTCCGGGTTGCGGCTTGAAGCCGGGCATCTGGCATCGACGATCTCGATAACCACGTCAGTCAGTCGGACGCTATCTTCCATCATCCGGCGGGCTTTGGCCATATGGCCGGGATACCACTGATATTTCATATAAACCTCATTTGTCATTGAATCAGATACGGGCCGAGCGAAGTGAGACGGCACCAGCACTTGCCGATGATCTGTGAGCGCTTTACCGTTCCGATGCTCAGAGACCGGCTGTCCTCGCTGTTGTTCCGATTGTCGCCGAGCACGAAATATTCGTCTTCACCGAGCGTGATGCCGTCCGCGGCGAGTCCGGGCGAGATGGCTTTCTCGTCCGTCACATCATTCGCAAGCGCCTCTCCGTTGATGTACACGATTCCATCGGAAATCTGCACGGTTTCACCCGGAAGACCGATGATGCGCTTCACATACACTCTGTCCCCGACACGAAACGCGCAAATGTCAAAACGCTCCGGATCCGCAAATGAATAAATGGCGCTCCCGGAGAGCACTGTCTCGCCTGAGTCAAGAGTCGGGCTCATGGAGGCGCTCACAATCGGCACCTGCATGGCAAAGAAATAGACAGCGCAGAAAGCCGTGAGCATCAGCATCATAATCGTCGTTATGACCTTGAGAACTGCGGCTGCTGTTTCGCCCGGCGCCCGGTTCGGTTTGTTTGTGGTTCGCGTGTACATCGGATTTTACGCCTCTCATAGAAAAGAAAAGCATCCTGCTTCCATCAACAGGAATACAGGATGCTTTGTAAAACGTTCCCGGCAGAATGATTACTGCTGAACTGCCTTGACCTTGGCAGCCTTGCCGGTTCTCTCGCGCAGATAATACAGCTTGGCTCTTCTCGCCTTGCCTTCGCGGATAACCTTGACGTCCTCAACGTTCGGAGAATGGAGCGGCCAGCTCTTCTCAACGCCTACGCCATTGCTGATCTTGCGGACCGTGAATGTCGTGCGGGCGCCTGTGCCCTGAATCTTGATGACAGTTCCCTCGAACACCTGAATTCTCTCGCGGTTGCCCTCGCGGATCTTGGCGGATACGGCAACGGTATCGCCTGTGCGGAACTGCGGCAGATTCTCTTTCATCTGCTCCTTCTCAATCTCTCTGATAATATCGTTCATAAGAACCTCCATACCTTGATGTTCGTAATACATGACACACAGGCCTGTAACAGAGGACCATCTCGTTTTAATCACAGCAATCTGAATAATAGCATACACCGGAACTGAAAGCAAGAAAATTTTAGTCTCTCATGCCCGGAATCAGATGCACCGTTGTGATGCCATTTTCCATGTCATGTCCGACGACAAATGGCTTTACGGCCGGGATCAGAATTTCTTTTCCTTCCGGCGTTATCACGCTGTAGACATTGGATGCACCTGTCTCAAAGATGTCTTCCAGAGTTCCCAGTTCTTCGCCTTCATCCGTCACAACCTTCTGGCCGATCAGATCGGCGATGAAATATTCGCCCGGCGGAGGCGTGAGCGCATTTTCCCGCGTCACAAATATGTCCGCCCCCCGGTATATTTCCGCCTGGGAAATATCTTCAAACTCTTTGAATTTAACAACAGCGAATTTTCTGACGAACTTCACGCCCACGGCGTGAAGCGGCATTTTTTTGCCGCGGCATACCAGATAACAGTCCTTCAGCGTCTTAAACCGCTCCGGATCGCCGCTTACCGGCAGAATATTCACTTCCCCATGGATCCCGTGCGTCGAAGCGAGCACACCGATCCGCAGATCTGAACCTTCGGCCATGCTCACTGATCGTCGATGTCAACAACGACCCGTTTGCTCATGCCGGTAGAGGCAGCGGATACAACCGAGCGGATCGCTTTCGCGATTCTGCCGCCTTTTCCGATCACCTTGCCCATGTCACCGGGAGCAACGCGCAGCTTGAGTACCAGAACCTTATCCTTTTCGGTCTCCGTTACGACGACAGAATCGGGGTCATCCACAAGTGCTTTTGCGATGACTTCGACTAATTCTTTCATATCGTACCTCCGGAGTATTATTTTTCTACGCCAGCTGCCTTCAGGATTTTCGCCGCAATCTCAGTCGGCTGAGCGCCATTTGCGAGCCACTTCTTTGCCTTCTCAGCATCGATGACGATCTTTGCCGGCTCGTAGTTCGGATCATAGGAACCGATCTGATCGATAACCTTGCTGCCCTGTGCCGCGCGGGAATCCGCAACAACGACTCTGTAAACCGCGTTCTTCTTCTCGCCGATTCTGTTAAGTCTGATCTTTACCATTTTCTTTCTCCTCTGATATCCAGAAATTCTATATGCTAAAAAGGAAGTTTTCTCCCGAAAAGTCCCTTCTTACCACCTTTCATCATGCCGGGCATCTGCTTTACCATCTTGCGCATCTGCTCGAACTGTTTGCATAGCCGGTTTACTTCGCCGATGTCGGCACCGGCGCCTTTTGCGATGCGGCGTTTTCTCGACGGATTCAGCAGCTGCGGGTTGGCCCGTTCTTTCGGGGTCATGGAAAATATAATGCTTTCCACCCGGTGCATATTGTCTTCGGCGTTCTGCGCGTCATCGTCGCTAAGCTTTGTCTTTGCACTGATGCCCATGCTCGGCAGCATATTCATGACGGAACTGATGCCGCCCATCTTGCGGACCTGCTCCAGGCTCGTGAGATAGTCGTTGAAGTCAAAGTCTGCTTTCTTCAGCTTCTCGTTCATGGCGGCCGCTTTTTCCTGACTGATGCTCTTCTCGGCATTCTCAATCAGCGTCAGCACATCGCCCATTCCGAGAATCCGGCTCGCCATGCGGTCCGGATAGAATTGCTGGAGATCGGAGAGCTTTTCGCCCATTCCGACATACAGAATCGGCTTTCCGGTGACCGCCTTGATGGACAGTGCCGCGCCGCCGCGGGTGTCGCCGTCCATTTTCGTAAGGATGACGCCGTCAATACCGACCTTGCTGTCAAATGTTTTGGCCACGTTGACAGCATCCTGACCGGTCATGGCGTCCACAACCAGAACCGTCATGTCGATCGGAACCGCTTCTTTTATGGAAACAAGCTCCTGCATCATCTCTTCATCGATGTGCAGGCGGCCGGCCGTATCGATGATCAGCACGCCGAATTTGTTTTCCTTTGCATACGAATACGCGGCTTTCGCGATGTTCACCGGATTCTCGTGGCTTCCCATCGAGAAAACTTCGACATCCTGCTTCTGGCCGACGATTTTCAGCTGTTCAATAGCTGCGGGGCGATATACGTCGCACGCCGCGAGCAGCGGCTTGACGCCCTTGCTCTTGAATTTTCCGGCGAGCTTTGCAGCCGTCGTCGTCTTGCCGGCGCCCTGAAGACCGGTCATCAGAACAACCGTGAGCTTTCCCTGACGAACAGGAATTTCCGTTGTCTCGGAACCCATCAGCTTCGTCAGCTCTTCGTTGACGATCTTTACAACCATCTGAGCCGGTGTGAGACTCTGCATCACATCCTGACCGATGGCGCGCTCCGTGACGGTGTTTACAAAGTTCTTTACGACCTTGTAATTGACATCGGCTTCGAGGAGAGCCATCTTGACTTCCTTCATGGCCTCCCGCACGTCCGATTCTTTCAGCCGGCCTTTTCCGCGAAGATTCTTAAAAACATTCTGAAGTTTTTCGCTGAGACTTTCAAATGCCATTCAGATTTCTCCCAGTATTCTGTCAGCCAAAGTATCGATCTGTGAAAAACTGTCCGGATCTTTCTTACTCGCCAGCGCTTTGATCTGTTCGGTATCCGAACGGATTTTCTGAAACTTGCTGACAAGATGCAGGTGCTTTTCGTAAGCCTCGAGCTGCCTGTCCACCCGTTTAAGCAGATCCGACGCCGCCTGCCGGCTGATCCCTGCTGCTTCGGCAATCTCAGAGAGCGATAGATCGTTAAACACGGCCATTCTGTAGATCCGGCTCTGATGATCTGTCAGCAGACTTCCGTAAAAGTCATACAGCAGACTTCTTTCAACGATTTCCTCCAACTCAGACTCCTCTGCATGCGGCTCTTTTTTCCACAGCGTGTCTACCATAACACAGAAACAAATAAGCTGTCAAGTAAAAATACTTGACAGCCTGTGATCCCATAATTTTCGGTGTTTTCAAATCATTTGTCATGAAGAAGTTTGTCCGCGTGTAATATTGAGCTTTTCAAGAACGGCTTCCTGATGGGCTTCCATGTTCTTGCGCTCGTCATCTTCCATGTGATCGTATCCGAAGAGGTGCATCATGCTGTGCGCGGTCAGGAACGCCAACTCGCGCTTTTCGCTGTGGCCGTACTCTTTCGCCTGCTCTTTTACCTTTTCGAGGCTGATCACGATATCGCCGAGATTCAGCAGGTTCGTTTCCGGGTCGACATAATCCTCCGGTGCTGCCTCTTTCTGCGCGATCACCTGCGAAAAATCGCCGGCGGACGGATACTGCAGCATCGGAAACGAAAGTACATCCGTCGGACGGTCGATGCCGCGGTACTGCCGGTTTATCTCCCAGATTCCGTTATTGTCTGTGAGTGTGACGTCGAGCTCGAAATCAGTCGGAAAATGCTCAAGTTTCGCAGCCATATCAACAACCTGGCGTATGACATCCGCCTCCGGAAACCCAAGGCGCAGATCCGTATCATAATTCACCGAAACAATCATTTTTTATTCCCTTTTCTCCGTTTTTCCGCCATCTCATATTCTTCATACGCTCTGACGATTTTCTGAACAAGCGGATGTCTCACGACGTCCTGTGCGGTAAGACGGATCTGCCCGATCTCGTCCACTTTCGACAGCACGCGAAGCGCCACATCCAGTCCGCTCACCGCGTCACGGGGAAGGTCTTTCTGCGTCTGGTCGCCGGTCACAACAACTTTAGAGCCGAAACCGATTCGCGTGAGGAACATCTTCATCTGAGACGGTGTTGTGTTCTGCGCTTCGTCAAGGATGATAAATGCGTTGTCAAGCGTCCGGCCTCTCATATAGGCCAGCGGCGCCACTTCGATCAGCCCCTTCTCCATGTTCGAGGAAAAACTCTCCGGCCCCATAATCTCAAACAGCGCGTCGTAAAGGGGTCTCAGATACGGGTCGACCTTGCTCTGCAGATCGCCCGGGAGAAAACCAAGTTTTTCGCCCGCCTCGATCGCCGGCCGCGTCAGGATGATACGGCTGACTTCATTCGCACGGAAGGCAGAAATCGCCATGGCCATGGCAAGGTACGTCTTACCGGTTCCGGCGGGGCCCACGCCGAAAACAATCATCTTGTCCCGGATGGCCTGAACGTATTTTTTCTGTCCGATGGTCTTCGGTTTGATCGGCCTTCCGGTAATCGTTCGCGCCACGACATCAGAGTCCGCCTCAAGTACCTCGGACTCCTTGTTGTCCAGAGAAAGAGCCAGCGCATAGTCGACATTCTGCTCTGTCACAACGCCGTTGCGCCGTGCCAGCTCCGAGAGTGTGCTGATGACGCCGGACGCGGCTCCTGCCGCCTGATCTGTGCCAATGATTTTGAGCCGTCCGTCTCTTGCGATCACCGTCACTTTCAGTGTTTTCTCGATTTTCTTGATATTTGCGTCCAGCTGCCCGAAGACAATCGGAGCGATGTCTGTCGGTACATCAATAGAAGTTTCAATGACACTCATGAAAGGAAAATCTCCTTTCTGTACTTAACTCTCTTTATTATTATACGCTAAAAAAATCCGGTGCGAACGTATAGCCCGCACCGGTTCTTTTACTGATTCATTCAGAAATTACTTATACTTTCTTTTTCTGGCTGCTTCAGACTTCTTCTTGCGTCTTACGCTCGGTTTTTCGTAATGTTCTCTCTTACGAATCTCCTGCTGAATGCCCGCCTTAGCGCAATTTCTTTTGAAGCGCTTTAATGCGCCTTCGATTGTCTCATTGTCTCTAACCTTGACACTCGACATAAGCTGTTTTCTCGACCACCTTTCTCAAATGCAGATTATGCAGATTTCTCTCAAGGCTAAACCATGCACAAGAGCTATTATATCACGCAGGTATATTTCGTCAAGAAGAAATCTAAGGTCTGTCCGCCGGAATCAACGATGCCGGCATTCTCTTTTAATGAAGTTGTTTTGCGAGTTCTTTTGGCGCCGCTTCAATCAATGCCGGTATTCCGGCCGCGTTTTTGCCTCCGGCCTGCGCCATCTGCGGGCGCCCGCCGCCGCCTCCGCCGATGAGACCCGCAAGCGAACGGATCAGATTGCCCGCGTGTGCACCCTGTTTGACAGCACCTTCTGTCGCCATAGCCATGACGCTCACCTTTCCGGAATTGTCCGAGACAAGCACAATGACTCCTTCTCCGAGGCGGCTCTTGATTTTGTCGCCCAGTTCGCGCAGACCGTTCATGTCCACGTTCTTGACGCTGTATGCCAGAAGTCTGACGTCTCCCACTTCCTGCACATGGCTCTCCCAGTCGTTCATCGCGCTGGCCGCCTGTGCACTCTTCAGAGATTCATTCTCAGACTTAAGCGTCTTGATCTCTTCCTGCAGCTTCCTGATGTGTTCTGTCACATCATCCGGAGTCGTCTTCAGAAGGGCAGCTGCCTCATGCAGCTTCTTCTCCTCATCCCGGTAGAATTCTGTCACTGCACTGCCCGTGATGGCTTCAATTCTGCGCACGCCGGCCGCGACGCCGGATTCAGACAGTATTTTGAACTGACGGATTTGTCCGGTATGGGCTACGTGCGTTCCGCCGCAGAGTTCGATGGAAAAATCGCCCATCTTCACGACGCGGACAACGTCACCGTATTTCTCGCCGAACAGAGCCATTGCCCCGCTCTTTCTGGCTTCTTCCAGACTCATGATCTGCGTCACGACCGGCAGATCTTCGGCAATCTTCTCATTTACCATGGCCTCGACGCGGCTGATTTCTTCCGACGTCATAGCCTGGAAATGGCTGAAGTCAAATCTTGTCCTGTGCTCATCCTGATACGAGCCGGCCTGCTCGACATGCGTTCCCAGCACTTCACGCAGTGCCTTCTGCAGGAGATGAGTCGCGCTGTGGTTTGCGCAGATTGCTGCGCGGCGCTTTGCGTCTACCGAAAGCTTTACTGTCTCGCCGGTGCGGAACATGCCGCGCTTTACATGACCGATCTGCGCGATCTTGCCGCCGCTCACGTGCAGAGTTCCTGTCACTTCGAATCTGGCGCCGTCGGCTCCCGTGATTACGCCCGTGTCGCCGACCTGACCGCCCATGGTGCCATAAAATGGCGTTTTATCGGTAATAATGGCGCCGAATTCGCCGTCGGAAATTGCCTCGGTCACAGAATCCTCTTCCGAACCGTCTTCAGAAAGAGAGGCCAGAGCCACAATTTTCCCTTCGTCATCTGTTCTGTCATATCCGGTGAACTCGGAGCTGACAGACGGATCCATGTCCTCGTACACCGTCGCGGCAGCGCCCATGTACTCTGCGTTCTTGCCGGACTTTTTTCTGTCCTCGCGGGCCATTTCTTTCTGCTTCTTCATTGCGTTCTCAAAGCCTTGTTCGTCGACGCTCAGGCCTTCCTCCGCGAGAATTTCCTTCGTGTTGTCAATCGGGAAGCCGAACGTATCATAAAGACGGAACGCGTCATCTCCGGAAAGCTGATTTTTTCCTGCTTTTCTCAGAGAGTCAATCATCTCACCGAGAATGCTCATGCCCTGTTCATATGTCTTTTCGAACTTTTCTTCTTCTGCTTTGATGACGGAGAGGATAAACGCTTTTTTCTCTTCCAGTTCCGGATACCCGGCCTTGGATCCTTCAATAACGTTTTCAGCGAGCGTCGGGAGGAAAGATCCTGAAATGTTCAGTTTTCTTCCGTGACGCACAGCACGGCGGATAATGCGGCGCAGAACATAGCCGCGGCCGTTGTTGGACGGCATGATTCCATCGGAAATCATGAACGTCATGGCTCTTGCGTGATCGGTGCAGATGCGGACTGAAACATCGCTTTCTTCCGTGCCAGGCTGCTCATATCCGATTCCGCCCGCCAGGCTGCAGATCAGATCGCGCAGACTCTTGAGCGTGTCAACATCGAAAATCGAGCCTACATCCTGTACCGCAACTGCGAGACGCTCAAGGCCCATACCGGTATCGATATTCTTCTGAGCAAGATCCGTATAATTTCCGTGTCCGTCGTTATTGAACTGTGAGAATACGACGTTCCAGACTTCCATGTAACGGTCTCCTTCGCCGCCCATGACATCATCCGGACCGTTTCCGTATTTCTCGCCGCGGTCGTAGTAGATTTCCGTGCAGGGACCGCACGGGCCGGAACCATGCTCCCAGAAATTATCTTCTTTGCCGAATTTATAGATGCGATCGGCCGGAATATGAATGTCATTGAGCCAGATGTCGTAAGCTTCCTGATCATCCACATAGACAGACGGATACAGCCTGTCCGGATCAAGCCCTACTCGCTCTGTCAGGAATTCCCACGCCCACGGAATCGCCTCTTTTTTAAAATAATCGCCAAACGAAAAGTTGCCGAGCATTTCGAAGAATGTCCCGTGGCGCGCCGTTTTGCCGACATTCTCAAGATCGCCTGTGCGAATGCACTTCTGACACGTTGTGACTCTTCTGCGCGGCGGAATCTCCTGCCCGGTAAACCACGGCTTCATGGGAGCCATGCCCGAATTGATGATAAGCAGAGAGTCATCGTTGTGCGGAACCAGCGAAAAGCTGGGCAGACGCAGACATCCTTTTTCTTCAAAAAATTCAAGGAACAGCTCACGTAATTCGTTTACGCCTCTGTACTGCATAAAACACCCCTCCGAAAGAATTGAACATACCTTTAGATATTACACCCCGTCTGTCGTGTGCGCAAGAACTTCAGCCGCCTCTTTTCCGGCCCTTTCTGTTATTTCTTCCGGAAATCCGAGCCTTTTCAGGAGCGCAATCGCATTGCTGCTGTCAGCGGCACCGGGCTGTATCTTATAAGTGAAGACGACACCGCCGGCATCCGTACTCTCCGAGAAGTGCATGTTGACAAAGTTATCCGGTTTGTCCCCGGCGAGTTCACCGGTCAGCTCCCCGTCATGCGTCGCTGCGAGCACCAGACAGTTCTGCTTTCCGAGCCAGCGCAGGATTTCTGTGCTTCCCGCGACACGCTCAGCTGTATTTGTCCCGCGCAGAATTTCGTCCGCGCAGACCAGAATCGGATGCCCGCCTGCCCCGGCGGCGTCCGTGATCCGTTTCAGGCTCCGAATCTCCGCCATATACAGACTCGCTCCGCTCTCAAGACTGTCAGACACCGACATGGAGCTCATCACGGCAAATGGCCCGAACGCCGCAGACTTTGCCGGAACCGTATCGAGTGCCTCGCCCAGAATCACGGCAATCGCGGCTGTCCTTAAGAATGTCGATTTGCCGGACGCATTGGATCCGGTCAGGAGCAGGTTCTGCGACAGATCTATGGAATTGGGGACTGTGTTCTGAATCAGCGGGTGATATACATTCTCAAGATGCAGTCTTCTCTCGGCCGATATTTCCGGCCGGCACCAGACAGGAAGTGCCCTGCGAAAGGAGGCTGTGGCGAGTGCGGTCTCGATAAACCCGGCCGCCCGGTAAAGTTCCATCAGGTCATCCCGGTATTTCCGGGCCTTTGATGCCGACCGGCTGAAATAAATCAGATCGCAGTGCGTCAGCATGCGCACGTAGCTCATAAGAACATCCGGCAGCGAACTGCTCCCCGAGCCCAGTTCGAGCAGCCACGCATTCCGGCGCATCGGCGAAAGCTCATCGGACAGTTCTTTGATCCGCCGGCTCAGTTTATCCTTTTTTTCCGGAAACGCACCGGAATATCCGGCGGCAAAACCGGCAAGCGCAACCGCTTTCTGCAGGCTCCGGAAATAGTTTCCGAGTTTTCCGCGGATGTGGAAATATGACCCCAGGTTGACGGCGATGACCGCCATAAGAACAAGAATTCCGACAGTCGGAGAAAAACAAAAATACACTATGGACGCAATAAACGCGGCGCAGGCAATGACAGACGGAACGCACGACGTGCTGTTCAGGCTTGTGAGAGTGTCCAGATATTCGTAGAGCGAAAGCGCGTCTCTTTTGTCCATGCGAAAGCGCCCGCCGGAACGCAGCCCCCGAAAGCACTCCCAGGTCTTTTCGCGCTCTGATTCATTTTCCATGAGACGAGTGCTGAGTTCATCGAGTTCTTTTGCGTGAGAAGCAGCTTCCAGAGGCAGGCGCAGTGACGAGTAAAGATATTCCCGCCCGGCAGGCGAAAGATTTGTATCCAGCGCGCCGAAAATCCGGTTCATCTCCAGGTCGGCCCATGTAAGATCGTCGACGTAAAACGTCTGTGCATGATTCTTTTGATAATCTCTGGCGCAGCTTCCCGTGTGCATAAGCTGTCCCTGAGGGTATCGCCGGGAAGACAAAGTGCCGAACTTGTTTTTGAACGCGCGGATGCGCTCTGCTTTCTCATTCCGGTGCTGCCTGATGATCAGGAACACAAGCAGCGCCGCAAAACACAGACAGACTATGGCTATTGTCATATAAGCTCCAAATTAATAGGCGGCACGCTTTTGTCCGTGCCGCCCCGCAAATTCTGTTATTCCGTCTCCATTACTTGCCCGGATACGTCACTGCCGCTTCGACATCGTAACCGTCAAGAAGCTTTCTGCCCTCAAGGCCGGCAAGCTCAATCAGGAAGACGCACTTTACAACCTTGCCGCCGAGCTTCTCAACCAGTTTGATGGCAGCCTGTGCTGTTCCGCCGGTCGCGATAAGGTCATCGACGATAACAACCTTCTGGCCCGGCTTGATTGCGTCCTTGTGAATTTCAATCGTCGCCGTGCCATACTCGAGATTATAGGACTGCGATACAGTCTCAGCCGGAAGCTTGCCCGGCTTGCGGACCGGAACAAATGCCTTGTGAAGATTGTAGGCAATCGGCACACCGAAAATGAATCCGCGGGATTCGGAACCGACGATCACGTCGAAATCCGTGTCTCCGATCAGCTTCGTCATTTCATCGATGCTCAGCTTGAGTCCGTCCGGATCTTTCAGAACCGTCGTAATATCGCGGAACATAATACCCTTTTTCGGGAAATCCGGAATTGTTCTGATATAATCTTCGAGTGTTTTCATATCTTTATCTTCCTTTCGTCAGGAATGTTTCTTCAAACGAATATATCGTACCACACACGGCGGCCGATGAAAAGTAAAAGAAAAGCGTGTGTGTCACCCGCACAGGCCTCATTCCCTGCATTTTTTACATCTTCTGTCATTCTGTGACAGAATCAGTCAGAAGGCTCATCGGGTTCGTCAAATTCAGCCCGCACAAAGTATCCGCGGTTTGTCTCGCCGACTTCCACGACAACGCCGTGCCTTGAATGGAGCCTCTCCGTCTTGCGGTAATTGGCGCTCATCGCCACCGCCGGCTCAATTGTGTAGTAATAGCTGCTCATCAGCTTGCCTTCCGTAATATCAACCTCGTCCCCTTTTTTGACAAGTCCCGGACGTGCCATCGTAAAGTCCATCTGACGCTTCAAATCTGCATCTCCTTCCTGTCACAATCCGATTGATTCCAGTTTTTCCTCTGTGAATTTCGTCAGGCGGCGCCGCAGAGGCGCATCTTCTTCTTTGCTCAAATCCGGATCTTTCCGGCGCACTTCCTGTACAGCCTCGGCAGCCTCCTTTAAAATATCAGAATCCGAGTAAATATCACCTGCCGTAAATGCAAATTCCCCGCTCTGCCGCTCGCCGAAAAACTCACCCGGTCCTCGCAGCTTCAGATCCTCTTCCGCGATTTTAAAACCGTCGTCCGTGTGAGCCAGCACCGCAAGCCTCTTTTCGGCAGCCGGACTCTTGTCATTTGTGACAAATACGCAGTAGCTCTGCTCTTGTCCTCTACCGACGCGGCCGCGAAGCTGATGAAGCTGTGCGAGCCCGAACCGATTCGCGTCTTCTATGACCATGACTGTCGCATTCGGAACGTTTACTCCGACCTCAACGACTGTTGTGGAGACAAGAACGTCGATCTTTCCCGCTGAAAAGTCTTCCATGACAGAGTTCTTTTCATCCGGTTTCATGCGCCCGTTCAGCATTCCGACCCGCACATCAGGCCCCAGTTTTTTCTGTAATTCCCGACTGTAATCTGTCACATTTTCAGCGTCAATTTCCGGATTGGCTTCGACCATAGGACAGATGACGTATGCCTGACGCCCTTCCCGAATCTTTCTTATCAGGAATCTGACGATTTTCGGCCTGTCTTCTCTGCCGACAATCGCGTTTTTGATCCGCTTTCGCCCCGCAGGCAGCTGGTCAATGAAAGATATATCCAGATCACCGTACAGAATCAATGCCAGCGTTCTCGGAATCGGCGTGGCGCTCATGACAAGAACGTGCGGATCGCCGCCCTTCCCGGAAAGTGTTGTTCTCTGTCCGACGCCGAAACGGTGCTGCTCATCCGTCACGACAAGTCCCAGATTTTTGAATTCCACCTTGTCCTGAATGAGCGCCTGCGTTCCACAGACTATCTGAATTTCACCTGATGCAATCTCTTCCTGAACATTTCTCTTGTTCTTCGGTGTCAGCGAACCGGTCAGAAGTTCAGTCCGCACAGGTATTCCGGCTGTTGTAAGAAGCGATGATATCGTGCTATTTTCCTGTCTTGCCAAAACTTCAGTCGGCGTCATAATGGCCGCCTGATATCCGGCAGCAGCGGCATTTACCGCCGCAATGGCGGCAACAATCGTCTTTCCGGATCCCACGTCTCCCTGAAGCAGACGGTTCATCAGCGTCTTCCCCGCCATATCCCCGCTGATCTCATC
Organism: Lachnospiraceae bacterium; assembly: GCA_050944355.1. Lineage (GTDB taxonomy): Bacteria > Bacillota > Clostridia > Lachnospirales > Lachnospiraceae > UBA4285. The sequence goes on along the minus strand of JBMNQX010000017.1, from coordinate 17,062 downwards.
ACAAGCCTTTTTCTGGGCTTCGGTGAGTTCATACGGCAGCGATTCCAGAAGCTTCTTTTCCCAGTCCGAGTGCGGAATCACATGTGTATTCGTTCTTTCCGCCTTACTGTCCCTGAGTCTGGCAACCGCAAGGGCAAATAAAAAGAATTCCTCGAAAATAAGTCTTCTGTGCGCCTGTTCGTACTCTTCCCGACTCGATGGAAAATGAATAGCGCGGATGGCAAAATTGTATTCCGCCAATTCCTTTTCACGCCGCAGCCACCGCGGAAGCGGATCTTCCGAGAGTTCATCCTGACACAGGTCCAGCGCCGATCTGACATACTTTGTCATCTGGGCATTGGTAATTCCCTTTGTGAGCGGGTATTTCGGGTGGTAGACTCCGATCTGCTCACTGAAATCAGCCGGCTTCCACATACGCGGCTGTTCGATCACTCTCTGTCCGTTCTTCGCGGATAGATATCCGCGGAACACGTAGCGCTGCCCCCGAATGAGCTTTGCCTTCAGATACGGCATATTGAACCAGTTGACCTTTATGCCGTTTCCGTCCATATCGCGCACGATCACGGAAACAACGCTGAAATGTCCGGCCCTGTACAGCTGAACACCGCTCGCAATCACGCCGTCGACCGCAATCATGCGGCCTTCATTTTCAGTCGTAATATCCTTCACAAAAACAGGCCTTTCATATACATCGTAGTCCCTGGGATACAGATGTATCAGGTCCTCAGCCGTGTATATGGAAAGCCTGTTCAGAATGGAAGCGGTTTTTTCGCCGATTCCCTTTACTTCTTTTATATCCATGTTACTCCACAGAAACGATGTAGTAGTACACCGGCTGTCCGCCGTTCTGGAGCTCAACCTCAAGGTCCGGGAAGCGCTCGCGCACCTGCTCGGCCATCGAATCCGCATCCTGCTCCATGACATCTTTGCCATAGTACAGAGTTATGAGTTCTGAGTCATCCTGTTTCATGGATTCGATCATTCCGATTACAACATCGGTGATTTCGCTTCCGACTGCAGCAAGACCGTCGTCGGTAAGGCCCATCATGTTGCCCTTGAAGATCTTCTTGCTGTCGATTGTGGTGTCGCGCACGGCGTAAGTCACTTCTCCGGACTTCACGTTGCTGATCGCGTCCTTCATCGCGTCGACATTCTCATCGGCGGAACGGGTCGGCTCAAAGCCGATCATGGCAGCAATTCCCTGCGGGATCGTCTTCGTCGGAATCACGATGAGTCTCTTGCTCGCAATCAGTCCGACTGCCTGCTGCGCAGTCATGATAATATTTTTGTTGTTCGGCAGAACAAAAATTGTCTCGGCGTGAATGGCTTCCGCCGCATCCAGGATATCCGCCGTGGAAGGATTCATTGTCTGGCCGCCCAGTATCACTCTGTCACAGCCTAAACCTTTGAAGATCTCCCCGATGCCTTCTCCTGCCGCAACCGTCACGAAGCCAAACTTTTTCACTTCGCCGGTATCTTCCTCGGCCTCGGCCCTGGCCAGCGGCTGTTCCATCGGGATTGACTCCTCTGCTTTCGCCGTCTGAATCTCAGCCTGCGAAACGATCGATTCAGAGTGCTCATGGTAGAGATTGTCGACTGTGACGCTGCGGATCTGACCATATTTCATGCCGCTCTCAAGAACATCACCCGGATGATCCGTCTCGACATGAACTTTTACATTATCCGCCGACATGATGACTACGGCCGACTCGCCGATCGTCGTGAGATACGCCTTGAAATTATCTCTCACAGACTCCGTAAACGGCTTCTCCGGCTCGAGAACAAACTCGACACAATACGGGTACCGGAGTTTCTTCTGCTCTTCTTTCTGTTCCTCAGCCTGCTCTGCCGGGGTGTTCAGTGAAAAATCTGTCACCTTGCCCGTCAGCGCGTCGAGCATGCCGCGCAGGATGACGACAAGTCCCTGTCCGCCTGAATCTACAACGCCTGCCTCTTTGAGCACAGGCAGCATATCCGGCGTCTTTGCGAGGACTTCTTCCGCGTGCTCGATGATTTCCGTGACGGCAGTTTCCATATCGTCCGTCTCATCGCCCACGACGGCAGCTTTGTCCGAAATCGCCTTCGCAACTGTGAGAATCGTTCCTTCTTTAGGCTTCATGACAGCCTTGTAGGCCGTCTCCGTTGCGCGCAGCGTAGCAGCTGCCAGATCCTTGACACAGATAACGTCCAGATCCCGCACTTCTTTCGCGAATCCGCGGAGAAGCTGCGACAGAATAACACCGGAATTGCCGCGGGCGCCGCGAAGCGAACCGCTCGAGATGGCTTTGCCCAGCGTGCGCAGTGTCGGGTTGGCGATTTCCACTGCCGCATTGGCAGCGGACATGATCGTCATTGTCATATTCGTGCCGGTATCACCGTCCGGAACCGGGAATACATTCAGATCGTTTATCCAGTCTTTTTTCGCATTCAGGTTCTTGGCGCCTGCCAGGAACATATTTCTTGCAAGTTCAGCATCAATTGTCTTAACTGACACGGTAAATTCTCCTTAGCCCCAGTATTCTCAGTCAATTACGCGCACACCGTCAACATAGATATTGATTTTTCGGATTTTAAGACCGGTGAACTCTTCGACCTTATATTTAACATTCTCAATGAGGTTCTGGCATACCGTCTCAATGCTGACTTCATATGCGACAATTACATGAAAATCAATGGTGATCTGATTCTCGTCGTCGATAACCACCTGGATTCCCCGCGTGAGAGATGAGCCTTTGAGCAGCTTTACGAGGCCGTCCTTCATGCTCACTGCCGCCATGCCGACGATACCAAAGCATTCGATGGCTGTCGTTCCGGCATACTGCGCAATTACGTGCGGATCAACAGAGATCTTTCCGTAATTTCCTTTCAGTTGTCCTTTCATGCATATCCTCAATTCTGCGTTCCTGAAGAGAACGCTGTAATCACGCGTCAGTTTTTCTGTTCAAAAGGGCATGCACACGCACGCACAGATACTGACGCTTCATTTATTATAATCATTTCGCAGCTTGTATGCAATTCAGACTGTGTGCCGCAAGCCGAATAACATGACAGTGCCGCTCTCCCGTAAGCCAGTCGACATCATCGGTAATCCACTCCATGATCTCAAGCATTCCGCTCTCCCATTTAACCGTCGACTCATGTTCTTCCTTCGTCTCGGGTTTTTCCATCGTGACATCGATTTCATCATATCCGAAAATATAACGTCCCGCATTCCAGATGGAAAAATTGCTGTCCGGACCCGGGTCCGTCACTCCGCCCCGCGCCTCAATCAGCCCGTCGTGACGGCGTTTGTATTCTTCCTGAAAATCGCCTTTGAGCTTCGTCGCAAACACCCGGTGCCGGATCAACTCTTTATTTTTGCGCACGACACCGAAATCATGATACATGAGCCGCATACCCTGTCCCGGTTTTGAAATCCAGATGACACAGTCATCGAATCGGCCTGTCAGTTCTTCGCACCTCTTGGCAAATGTCTGCCAGTCGGGATCATCAGGAGTCTCACAGTATCCGAAAACCTGCTCACCCATTTGCCATAAGCTGAAATTGTCCGCCTGAATGTCATCCAGAAATTTTGTGATATCCGGCCAGAGCGCACCGAGTCTCTCACGGAATCCGCCTTCACGTCCTTTTCGGATAGTCAGCGCAAATGCATTTCGTTTCATGTCAGTCATTCACCTCGTACTGTTTTCAATTATTATACCGTACTGGAGTCAAAAAGAAAGCGCCTCCCCGCCGATAAGCGGGAAGACGCCTTATATTACATTCGATTTGTTAGGTGTTAAGAATCAGTCGAGCTTCGGGCCTGCAGCTACCAGAGCCTTGCCTGCCTCATTGCCCTCGTATTTCTTGAAGTTCTTGATGAATCTTCCGGCGAGATCTTTTGCCTTCGCGTCCCACTCTGCCGGGTTCTTATAGGTGTCTCTCGGATCCAGGATGGCCGGATCAACACCCGGAAGCTCGGTCGGAACCTCAAAGTCAAAGTACGGAATCTTCTTGGTCGGAGCCTTTGCAACATCGCCGTTCTGAATAGCGGTGATGATACCGCGGGTATCCTTGATGGAAATTCTCTTGCCGGTGCCGTTCCAGCCTGTGTTTACAAGGTAAGCCTTCGCACCGCTCTTCTTCATCTTCTTGACGAGCTCCTGGCCGTACTTGGTCGGATGCAGCTCGAGGAACGCCTGGCCGAAGCATGCGGAGAATGTCGGTGTCGGTTCTGTGATTCCGCGCTCTGTGCCGGCAAGCTTTGCGGTGAATCCGGACAGGAAGTAGTACTGTGTCTGCTCTGCTGTCAGGATGGAAACCGGCGGAAGTACGCCGAATGCATCCGCAGAAAGGAAGATTACGTTGTCAGCAGCCGGGCCGTGAGAAATCGGCTTTACAATCTTCTCGATGTGGTCGATCGGATAGGAAACACGTGTGTTCTCGGTCACGGACTTGTCGGCAAAATCAAGCTTGCCGTTGTCATCGATTGTAACGTTCTCAAGAAGAGCGTTTCTCTTGATGGCGCCGTAAATATCCGGCTCAGCTTCCTTGTCGAGGTTGATAACCTTGGCATAGCAGCCGCCCTCAAGGTTGAATACGCCGTTGTCGTCCCAGCCGTGCTCGTCATCGCCGATCAGAAGACGCTTCGGATCGGTTGAAAGCGTTGTCTTGCCGGTGCCGGACAGACCGAAGAAGATGCAGGTGTGCTCGCCGTTGAGGTCTGTGTTCGCAGAGCAGTGCATAGAAGCAATGCCCTTGAGCGGCAGGAAATAGTTCATCATCGAGAACATGCCCTTCTTCATCTCGCCACCGTACCAGGTGTTCAGGATAACCTGCTCTTTGCTGGTGATGTTGAAGAGAACAGCTGTCTCGGAATGAAGTCCGAGTTCCTTGTAATTCTCAACCTTAGCCTTGGACGCGTTGTAAACAACGAAATCCGGCTTGAAGTTCTCCTGCTCTTCCGCTGTCGGACGGATGAACATGTTCTTTACGAAATGAGCCTGCCATGCAACTTCCATGATGAAGCGGACTGCCATGCGGGTATCCTTGTTGGCGCCGCAGAATCCATCGATTACATACAGCTTCTTGTTGGAGAGCTCCTTCTGCGCGAGATCCTTGCAGGCTTTCCATGCTTTCTCAGAAGCCGGATGGTTGTCGTTCGGATATTCATCGCTGGTCCACCATACGGTGTCCTTAGAGTTCTCGTCCATTACGATAAACTTATCTTTCGGAGAACGGCCAGTATAAATACCGGTAAATACATCAACAGCACCGAGGTCGCTCACTCTGCCTACCTCGTACCCGGTAAGCTCCGGCTTTGTCTCTTCCTTGAAGAGCTCTTCATAAGACGGATTGTAAACGATTTCAGTCGTTCCGGTAATACCGTACTGTGTCAGATCAATCTTTGACATTTTCTAAAACCTCCCAAATCGATTGGCTTTTTTACATTACCATGAGTCATTTTATCATATTCGCTGACATTGTCGAGTAAAAATAATGTGAAATTTTCGTCAATCTGTAAAAATAAGAGTTTCAATCCGCCGTATTTGTGAACCTGAATTGCAAGCCGCCGGGAAAGCTTGAATATTCGGTCATTTACGAAATCCATCGCTTCCTTTATAATATTTTTAGTTGTGATCTTTTGTCATATCAAAGGCATCCTGATTAAGGAGGTAATTTTCTTGCGAGAAGTCAAAACCACAAAGTCAGACCTGCGGCAGAAAGTGTTCACAGAAATTGCCCGCATGGCCTATAACAACGAAGGACCGGAAGCGCTTGACAACCTGCCCTATAAAATCATCCCGGGCGAAATGGCCTCGATCCGCTCCAACATTTTCCTTGAACGCGAAATCGTGCGCGAGCGCCTGCGTGTTGCGATGGGACTTTCTATCCGCAAAATAACGGAACATCACAAAGTTTCCGAGGGCGTCAACGAAAGCATGATCGCCGATACATACTATGAGCCGCCGCTTGTCGACATTATCAAATTCGCATGCAACTCCTGCCCGGAAAACCGCGTGTTCGTGACAAATGGCTGTCAGGGCTGCCTCGAACATCCCTGCGTTGAAGTGTGCCCGAAAAAAGCCGTCTCCATGGTAAATGGGCACTCCCACATCGATGAGGAAAAATGCATCAAGTGCGGCCGCTGCGTTGCTGCCTGCCCGTATCACGCCATCATCCATCAGGAACGTCCCTGTGAGAAGGCCTGCGGCGTCGGCGCAATCCACGCGGACAAATACGGCCGGGCCGAAATTGACCAGAACAAATGCGTCGCCTGCGGTATGTGCCTTGTATCCTGCCCGTTTGCGGCGATCGTTGACAAGAGCCAGATCTTCCAGACGATCAAGGCAATTCAGAGCGATACTCCTGTCTACGCCATAGTCGCACCGGCTATCGCCGGACAGTTCGGAAAAAGTTTTACACAGACGAAAATCCGCTCGGCATTCAAAGCTCTGGGCTTCGCCGACGTAGCCGAGGTCGCGGTGGGCGCCGATCTCTGCACAATCGAAGAAGCCAAAGATTTCCTGCGGGAAGTCCCGGACAAGCTGCGCTTCATGGGAACAAGCTGCTGCCCCGCCTGGGCTATGATGGCGAAGAAAAATTTCCCGGATTACGCAGAGAACATTTCAATGACTCTCACGCCAATGGTGCTGACAGCGAGACTCTTAAAAGAGCACCATCCGGAGTGCAAAATCGCATTCATCGGGCCTTGCCTCTCGAAAAAACAGGAAGCGAGCCGGCACTCTGTCAAGAGCTATGTCGACTTCTGCCTTACATTCGAGGAACTGAACGGTCTGTTCCAGGCGAAGGAAATCGACTTCGACAAGCTCCCGGACAGCGAACCGCTGCAGGAGGCCAGCTCCGACGGGCGCGGATTCGGCAAGAGCGGCGGCGTCGCGCAGGCTGTCGTCAACTATATCAAGAAGATCGATCCGCAGCGTGAGGTGAAGGTCGCTCAGGCTGATGGTCTCGCCGACTGCAAGAAAATGATGATGATCGCCACCAAGACGCACAAATACGACGGCTACCTTCTTGAGGGCATGGGCTGCCCGGGCGGCTGCATCGCCGGCGCAGGCGTTCTACAGCCGACAGACAAATCCGTGAAAAATCTCGAAGCTTCGATGAATGATGCCGAGTTCAAACAGGCTGCCGAGACAAGCTATGCGGACTGGATCCCGTCGCTTGTCAACATTGAGGCGACATTCCACGATTATGAAGACGACTACGACACCATGAGCACCAAAAAGCACAAGGAAAAGAAAAAGAAGAAAGACTAATAGTTCCTGAGGGGGGAACCATTTCATGAACACCAACGTAAAAAAGCTCACGATTGCCGCACTGATGCTCGCCATCTCGATTGCCAGCATGTTCCTGAAGAATACAAGCGTCTTCATCACCGGCCCGATCGTCAATACCTGCCTGATGCTGACGGCGATTGCCTGCGGTCTGGGATACGGCCTTATCATAAGCGCCGTCACTCCGATCTTCTCATTTTTCATAACCGGAAGCCCGGTCATCGCGGCGATACCGGCTATGATAATTATGATTGCGGTCGGCAACGCGATTCTTGTCGTCTTCACATGGCTCTTTGCCGTCAAAATGAGGACTCCTTCGAACCGGAACATCCGGATTGTGATCGGCGGCGTCATCGGCTCCTGTGTCAAAGCGGCTTTCATGTGGGCAGCCATCAGTGAGTGGCTCCTTCCGGCGTATCTCCCGGAAAAAATGCAGACCATGCTGCCTGTCCTTCAGGTTCAGTTCTCGACGACACAGCTTATCACGGCGCTGATCGGAACCGTGCTTACCGTCATCATCTGGCAGGCGCTGAAACGCGCAAAGACACTGCCGGATGACTGAACGCGGCTTATTCATGACTGACGGCGGCATGGGCTTCATCAACAGAAAAGAAAGGAAAAAAGGAATGACAGATATTATTATCATTGGCGCCGGCACTGCCGGGCTGACAGCCGGGATCTACGCCTGCCGGGCCGGTAAAACCGTCAAGGTGCTGGAATCCGTCGCGTACGGCGGACAGATCATCAACACGCCTGACATCGAGAACTACCCGGGTATCGCTCATATTTCCGGATTCGATTTCGCGCAGCAGCTGTACGATCAGGCCACTGCCCTCGGCGTCGAGGTTCTGTTTGAATCTGCTACTTCAATTGAGACGGAAGGCAATATCAAAAAAGTGACCGTGGGCAGCGGCAATACTTACGAGTGCAAAGCGGTTATCCTCGCAACGGGGGCCAAAAACCGGCATCTGGGCCTTGACCGCGAGGACGAACTGGTCGGCAAAGGAATCTCCTACTGCGCCACCTGCGACGGGATGTTCTTCCGGGGCAAAGACGTTGCCGTAAATGGCGGCGGCAATACAGCTCTTGGCGATGCTCTGTATCTTTCCGGCATCTGCCATAAAGTATATGTGATCCACAGAAGAGATCAGTTCCGCGGTTCTGAGGCTGACGCGGAAAAGCTGACGAAGCTTAACAATGTCGAATTTGTCATGAGCAGCACCGTGACGGCGCTGAACGGCGATGTAAAGCTTGAAAGCATTGATGTCACGAACAAACTCTCAGGTGAGGTCCGCAAAATCCCGGTATCGGCCTTGTTTATAGCCATCGGGCAGACGCCTGACAACAAAGCGTTTGAAAATCTCGTCAGACTCGATGAAAAGGGATATATCGTGGCCGGCGAGGACTGCAGGACCAGCTGCGACGGTATTTTCGCCGCGGGTGACTGCCGCACAAAATCTCTCAGGCAGCTGACAACCGCCGCGGCAGACGGATCCATCGCCGCGACCGCTGCCTGCGAGTACATCGACAGAATGTAAAGCTGAAATTTCATACGAACAGCACTCCGAAGACCACAAAAATCTTCGGAGTGCTTTTTTATTATGATAATCACTATCCGTTTCTGTAACAAATTCTTCTGCTTTGTCATCTGTAATTCAATTCGCAGTGTGATAAACTCTATTCATAAATAGAGTTTTTGTCGTGTCAGATTCATTTTAACCATTACACGCAGGAGGTTTTCGCAATGGAGGAAGAATACCTGTCCATCGGAAAAATGGCGGAAATCAACGGGATATCCATTCAGACTCTCAGGTTGTATGACCGGCTCGGTCTTCTCTCACCGGCCTATGTCAACCCTCAGACAGGCTACCGATACTACACGCTGATGCAGAATGCGAGGCTCGATATGATCGCATACATGAAAGAACTGGGGATGAGCCTGTCTGAGATCCGCGAGACGCTGCAGCAGGAAAATGTCGAGAGACTTGAGAGTCTTCTCGGAAAGAAAAACGAGCAGCTTTTCGATCAGATTCGTCAGATCCGTGAGCGCCAGAGAGCCGTCGCGAGGGCAATTTCCAGTATGGAGCGTTACCGTAAATCACCGACTACCGGAACAATAGCGCTGGAATACATCGATCAGCGGTATATGTGGTCTATCCCCTGCCCCGTCAATTTCTACGCGACGGATAAAAGCGGATACGAAAAAGACCTTGTTAAACTTCGGAAAGCGCTGCTTGAAGCGAAGGTTCCGCAGCTTCACACATATAACGTAGGGACTTCGATACGCCTTGAAAATTTTGAACACGGGAACTTCACAGCCGACCGCATATTTATCCTGTCCGACAAGCATCTGAAGGAATACCCCGGTCAGGTTGACGAAATTGAGAGCGGCATGTACGCCTGCATTTATCTGGACAATTACGACAATGAGATGGAAGGCGCGAAAAAGCTCGCTGCCTTCTGCCGCGAAAAAGGATACCTTCCCGCCGGCGATTATATCTGCGAAGTTCTCACGGAATTCGTCGTCTTCGACAACCAGAACAGAGGAATGTTCATGCGTCTTCAGATACCGATAAAATTTTCACAAATTCATTGACTCTATACCGGAAACAGAGTTTATACTGAAAGCATAAAGAAAGGCCGGTGCATATGAAGAGCGCCGGCAGCGTATAAACATGTCAGGTACAGACAGGAGGTGTCAGAGACATGGAAAAAATCAAAGTTGTCCAGTATGGATGCGGCAAGATGAGCAAGTACACTTTACGCTATCTTCACGAACACGGCGCGCAGATTGTCGGAGCGATCGACGTCAATCCGGAAATCGTCGGAATGGACGTCGGCGATTATGCCGGGCTCGGCATCAAAACAGGTGTTCTGATTTCAAACGACGCGGACAAAGTGCTCGATGAATGCGATGCCGATGTGGCAATCGTAACTCTCTTCAGTTTCATCAAAGACATTTACAAGCACGTTGAGAAATGCGTAAGCCGCGGAATCAATGTGATCACGACCTGTGAAGAGGCCATTTACCCGTGGACCACATCGGCTGCTCAGATCAACAAACTCGACGCTCTGGCCAAAGAAAACGGATGCACCATCGCGGGATCCGGCATGCAGGATATTTTCTGGGTCAACATGGTCGCCATGGTAGCCGGCGGCTGCAATCACATCGACAAGATCAAGGGAGCTTACAGCTATAACGTAGACGAGTATGGCATAGCCCTCGCCAACGCACATGGCTGCGATCTGACTCCGGAAGAATTCGAAAAGAAAATCGCACATCCGGCGGAATTCGAGCCGTCGTATGCATGGAACTCCTGCGAAGCTATCTGCAGCAAGCTCGGCCTCACGATCAAGAGCATCACGCAGAAACATGTGCCATACGTGATCGACAAGCCGATCTACAGCAGCACGCTCGGCAAGGAAATCGCGGCCGGACGCTGCATCGGAATGTCGGCTGTCGTCACGGTTGAGACGATGCAGGGCATGGTCATAGAGGAAGAGACAATCGGAAAAGTCTATGGCCCTGATGACGGCGATATGTGCGACTGGTGGATCACCGGCGAGCCGAACACCGAGTTCCACGTCGTGAAACCGGCAACTGTAGAGCACACCTGCTCTACGATCGTCAACAGAATTCCGTCTCTGCTCAAAGCACCGGCAGGATATGTGACGGCCGATCAGCTTGACGAGATCTCGTACATGGTATATCCGATGGAATATTACTGCTGATAAAGAGCTCAAAATAATATTGTGAATCAGCAGAAACGAGGTCCAGCTAATCTGCCCTGCTAATTCATAAAAAATTGGCAGCCATGCGCTTTACTCAATGCGCATGGCTGCTTTATGCAGTAGAAGAAATGAATTCAAAAGAAGATCTGGAAAAGCTCATTCATGAAATATTCCACAGTTATTCTGCTTTATTAAAATCAGATACTACAACCATATATTCAAAGCATATTGCAAAATCTTTAAGATATATAAACGAGCATCTATATGACACAATTACTGTAAATGATATTTCCAGATATTTAGGATTGAATCCGCGTTATTTCGCAGCGCTGTTTAAAAAAGAATTGGGGGAACGCCCGACAGATTATATTAAACGAAAAAAAATGAAAGAAGCTCATATCCTCATTTCGAAATATGGCCATTCACCTCGTGAAGTGGCTGAAATGATGGGATATAATTCTACTTCCTATTTTTCATTACTATATAAAGATTATTTTGGAACTTCACCATATAAATGACATAATTTATCGCGCTTCTATATGTAAAAATAATCGCCGCACTTTTGCCCCGGGTGCAAAAATGCGGCGATCATAATTATTTGAATGTCAATCAGTAAGTGCTGTCCATGTCAGCGTTTGTAGATTCAACGACGTGTTCCTTCTTTACGGACTTCGCGCGCTTTTCGTTGAGGAGTTTCAGGAAAAGGCCTTCATCGAACGGAATTTCAACCGGCTGTTTCAGCCATGCGGAAAGGTGCATCGCGTTCGAGAGCGTCAGGCCCTTGATTCCTTCTTTGCCCTCGGCAACGAGCGGCGCGCCATGCAGGATATGATCCGCGAACGCCTGCAGAACACCGTTGTGCTGCGGATTGTCCTTGCTCAGCTCAAAAGAAACTTCATGGCCGGACGGCTTTTTGAAACCATCGGTCGCCTCAAAGCAGTACTTGCGCTCATTCTCGTCAAGCTCATAGACATACAGCTTGTCGTGCTCGGCGATGATCTGCGCCTTCTCGAGGTCAACCTCAAAGCGGTTGTCGCCCGGCGCGTCGCCTGTCGACGTGATGAACACTCCGGTCGCGCCGTTCGGGAATTCCATGAAGCATGTCACATCATCTTCCACTTCGATGTTGTGCCACTTGCCCTCGTACATGAATGCCTGAACCTTTTTCGGCAGGCCGCAGATCCACTGCAGGAGGTCGAGCTGGTGCGGGCACTGGTTGAGCAGCACGCCGCCGCCCTCGCCGTTCCATGTTGCGCGCCAGTCGCCGGAATCATAGTAATACTGCGTTCTGTACCAGTCCGTGATGATCCAGTTCACGCGTTTGATCGCGCCATACTGTCCGCTCGTCACAAGCTCATGCATCTTGATGTACAGCGGATTTGTGCGCTGATTAAACATCATGGCAAATGTAACTTCCGGGTGCTTTTCGGCTACGGCGATTTCCTCGCGCACCTGCTTCGTGTAGACCCCCGCCGGCTTCTCGGACATTACGTCGAGTCCTTTTTCCATGGCGCGGATCGCGAATCCCGGATGATCGTAATGCGGAACCGCAATCAGAACCGCATTCACATTCGGGTCATCCATGAGCTGTGTCTCATTCTCGTAAATCGCGACATCGGCGGGAAGATTTTCCTTCGCCCAGTCGCGGCGGCTCTGCTTCTTGTCGGCAACAGCCACAAGGCGCATTCCTTTGATATCGCCTCTCGCAATGCGCGTCGCGTGAGACGAGCCCATGTTGCCGACGCCGATAATACCGATTCTTACTTCATCTTTCATTTTCAGTTTTCTCCATAACCGCATTTCGCGAGAATTCCGCGCAGCGCCGCGCAGGCCGCGTCAAATGCTTCGTCATTTGTCTTGTACTGATATACACCGCCGATCATACTCTTGGCGCCTTCCTTTTCCAGTCCCTTGAGGCTGCCGAACACTTTCAGATGCGGTTCAACGGTGAACTCGGTTCCGCCGCGCTTCAGATAATCGGCGATAATTTCCGGCACATGGCCTTCGCCGCACCCCGCCGGAACAACTCTCATGTCTGAGAATGCGTCCTTGACGTGCATGTAAAAGATATGATCCTTCAGCATATCCCACGCTTCGAGCGTATTCTGGCCGGACTGCACGAAATTGGCCGGGTCAAACACGCCGCGGATGCGCGGCACATTTGTCAGGATGTCGAGGCAGCGGCTCGCGACGTCGCCGTAGATGCCCTTTTCGTTCTCGTGACAGAGAATCATGTCTTCTGCCTCGGCTATGTCGGCCATCTTGTTCAGCCGCTCGAGCACCTCATCGCGATACTGTTCCGGCTTGTCGCCTTCCGGATAGTAGAATGAGAACATACGGATGTACTTTGTGTCGAGGATGTGTGCGATTTCAATCGTCCGCTGAAGAAGTTCAAGATGCTCCGCCCAGTTATCGGTCACGATGTTGATCTTGCCGATCGGCGATCCCATCGACCATACTTTCAGCCCCGCATCGTCCAGCTTTTTCTTCACGGACTTTGCTTTGCTGTCAGAAATCTTTGTCACATTCACGCCGTCGACATCCCTGATTTCAATGCCGTTCAGACCATTTCTCTGGCAGGCTTTGATCTGTCCGTCAATCATCGAAGATGCCTCATCGGCAAATGCGTTCAGATTCAGCTTTTCCATTTGTTCCTCCTGTGTCACTTTTTATGGATTCATTATACTATCAAAAAGGGAATCCGAGAATGCAATATTCTTGTAAATAATGTTCAATTTTCATACTCCCGGTAGCGGTATAAAAAAGGCGGGGCCCGGCTTTACCCGGGCTCCCGCCTGCCAGAGTATTTATTTTGAATCAGTCGTCCTCGCCGATGCTGTCCGTCGAAATGATGAATTTGACACTTCCGTCCATGTCTTTGGAAATGCCGCTGTAATTCGTATAGGACAGCTCATCGCCCGTAACTACTTCAAGTCTGTCAGTGAGATCGCTGACATCATCAAGCGTATCCGTCAGAGAATCAGCAAGCTTATCGATCGCCTCTTCCGAATACTCTTTGATGCCGTCTGCCAGTTCGTCAGCGCCGTCGTTCAGTTCACTGATGCCGTCCTTTACCTGGGCGCTGCCATCGGCCAGTGTCACAGTTCCGTCGGCAAGTTCCGTCATGCCGTCGCGAAGCGCCGCGCTGTTGTCATCGATCGTATTGAGGCCGGCGAGCAGCTCATCCGCCCCGGCATCAAGCTGTACGGCGCCGGAGGAAAGCTCGTCTGCGCCGGCAGCAGCTGTGTCAACACCGTCCGTATATGCCTGCACGCCGTCGCTCAGGGAAGCAGTTCCGTCTTTGAGAGTGGATATTCCGTCGCTGAGTTCACCTGCTCCGCTTGCGGCACTCGCGACACCGGCGTTCAGCGCATCTGACTGTGCCGCGAGCTGTGCAGTGCCGTCGGCAAGCTGCGCAATGGCACTTGTCAGAAGCTCAGAGCCATCAGCAAGTGTAACAGCCCCTGCCGTCAGGGTACTGTTGTTGGCGGTTATCGCAGACATACCCTGCTGAATCCGACTGGCCACATCCGCTGCCTCATTGGCCCCTTCTGCCAGTGCAGCTGCACCGTTCTGCAGGGAAGTACCGGCACTCTCAAGCGCAGCGACATTATCGTTGGCGGTGCTGACACCTGAAATTGCCGTGTCAAGGCCGCTGCTGATTGCAGACGCTCCTGTACTCAGACGGTCAGCTCCTTCTTTCAGAGAATCATAGCTGTCGCTCAGCTGCTTTGCGCCGTCCGTAAGCGATGTAATACTTTCACTCAGTCCTGACTTTGTATTGGCGAGGTCTGTCTGCGCGTTCGAAATCTGTGTCCCCGCATCCGTTATCGACTGACTGATTGAATCAAGAGAAGCGGCCTCATTTCCAACTTCTGTGGCTGCCGTGCTCAGACTTGTCTGCAGTTTCGTTGCATTATCGGCAAGCGTTGTAAGCGTGTCGTTGTAACCGGAAGCTGTCCCGCTTGCCGCGGTGTTCGCTGCTGTATTAATGGCACTTAACACCTGCTGCTTCTGCTCATCGGTGAGCCCGGAAATATTTGCAACAGCAGCGTCGCCGGCCTGTGCGCCTGCCGAAGCCCCGGACGAAGCAATTTTCGAGCTGCTGTCTTTGAGGGCCGTTATACCTGAAGCAATTTTCCCGGCCGCTTCGGCAGCTGTATTAAGCGATGATTGCAGCTGTGTGAGACTTGTCTTTGCAGAACTGATCGTTGTTGCCGCATTGGACTGCGCGGTGCTAAGATCATTCAGCGCTGTCTCAATTTCCGTAAATCCGCTCTGCGCCGACTGTGCTGTTGTATTCATGTTACTGGCCGCATCGCTCATGCCGGATGCCGCCTCCTGAACACCTGCCGCAAGTTCCTGTGCGCCGGATGAAAGAGAGTCTACGCCGCTCTTGAGCGCCGGAAGACCTTTTTCCTCATCGTTCAGCAGTTCTGTCATGGCAAGCAGCTGGTTGACGCCCGCCGTGTACTGATCAATACCGCTCTGCAGACTGGCCGCGCCATCCTTTAACGACGTCTGTTCATCTGTGGAAGTGTTCAACGCGTCAGAAAGCTGCGTGATATATCCTTCGACCTGTGAAACAGCATCTGTATAACTCTGGATACCTTTTGCGAGCTTTTCTGTATTTTCCGCCAGGTTCTGCTCGTCCAGCGTACTCTTGATCTGCTGTGCGCCTTCGTTCACCTGTGCTACGCCGTCTGTGTACGCCTGCACGCCTCCCGTCAGGCCGTCCGAATCTGTCGAGGCAAGTGCATAAAACAGAGTGCGCGCACCGTTCAGGATGTCACTCGCGCCGCTGTCAAGCTGACTCGCGCCGCTGTTCAGAGCACTTGAATTCGAAGCAATCGTATTCAGTCCGGAAGCAAGCTCTCCCGCGCCATCAACTGCTGACTGCGTGCCGGCGGCGAGCTGTGAAGCGCCGTCAGCCGCCTGCGCCACACCGTCCGTGTATTCATTCACACCGTCGGCCGCCGTCGAAGCGCCGTCCTTGAGCTCATTGATGCCATCGTCAAGCTCAGTATAGCTGTCGGAAAGCGTCTGCGTCCCGTCCGCAAGCGTCTGACTTCCGTCGACAAGTGCCTGTGTCGCGTCCTCGAGCTCCGTCACCTTGTCGCGGATCGTGTCGAGCGAATCGACGTCGCTCAGATCCACATCCTCGAAAAGATTGTCCATCGCGATCGTATACGTCGATTCGAGTGAGAAATCTTCCACATCGGCCGTGATCTCGACCGTGTCCGGGAGCTCGATGTCATCCAGCTTATCTGTCAGATCCTGCGCCTCATCCGAGAGATCGCCGGCACTCTCCGCCGCATCGTCAGCCTTGTCTTTGATTCCGGCAAGATCCAGCGTGTCAGCCAGTCCCGGAAGGCCATATCCCAGAACAATATTGCGCGAACCGTCGTTGATCACGCGGCCGTTGTCGATCTCGACATTCGAAAATTTGTCATTGGGGAGAACCAGTCCCGTCATCATGACAAATGGCGTGCTCATCTCCACGTCCTCGCCGTTGATGTTGACAGTTTTCTTCGAGTAGTTCGAGTACTCGATCCTGATCTTCACCTTGCCGCTCTTGCCGGCCAGATCTTCCGGTGAGATTTCCTCGCCATCAAGATAATAGGTGAACTTGACGCCGACCGGCAGTTCTTCGGTGCTCGTACCCTGATAGAAAATGTCCTCGCCCTGCGCGTTCCAGGTCATGGAATCGCCGCTGCCGCTATACGTCTCATCGCCTTTCGTATTTGTGATATTGGTCAGATTCGAGGAATCGGAAACTTTGCCGGTTCCGACGCCGCTCAGCTGATCCGAGACCGTGATCCCGGAAGTCTCACCGGCCGCGTCCGCATTAACGTAAACAGTCTCATCCTTTGTGACAGTGCTGTCAGTGTCCGAGTCTGCTGCCAGAACCGGAACGGCCGCCGAGCCCATGCCGACCAGAGCCGCCATACCTGCGGCCGCTGTCCTGCCGGCTGTTTTCTTCATGAGAATTTTCTTGTTTCTGTTCATGTTTTTGCCTCAGTCCTTTCGATTATTCGTTATTATTTCCTGAA
>JBMNQX010000016.1:0-39935 GCA_050944355.1 Lachnospiraceae bacterium | reverse complement strand
TAATTAATAAAGAAGTTTATATGAAGAATCCGTATTGACCTGTTTCAGTTGTTTCATATGGTCTGTTCACAGCCTGTGTATGTGATTGGAACAGGATTTTTTATATACATGAAAAAGGGGAGGAAACATATGAAGAAGCCGCACATTTACGGCAAAGCTGCTGCGATTGTCACAGCCATTGCTCTTGTTCTGACCTGCACAGTGCCGGCGATGGCCGACAGCGCGCAGGACGGCAGCTCGGCACAGCAGACAACGACAGCTGCTTTTCAGACAGTAAGCACCACAACTGCTGAAACGATGGCAGCCGCCGGGGCCGCCACAACAACCGCCACAACAACAACGACAGTTGCCACGACGCCGACGACGACCGAAGCCTCAGCCATCACGGCTGAAACCACGACGGCAGCCGCGGAAACTTCGACAGCCGCTGCCGGGACTGCAACAGCATCCACTGACGAGACCACAACGACAGCTGCCGCAGCTGCGGGTATCAGTCTCATGAGCTACAATGGCAGCACCAATATTTCTGATGCAGCCGTTGACAGCATTACCACAAGCAGCGACAGCGTATATACATATAATGATTTTACTGTGACCGTTGCCTTTTCCGAAGATGGCAAGAGCGGATTGAATATCGAGAGCGGCGACACAATCGCAGTGGGCTGGACAACACCGGATAGCGTAACATTTACAGGCTACTCAGAAACGATCGACCTGTATCTGGACGATGATCCAAGCGGCACATCAATCGGAAGTGCTGTGGTAACAGCAAGCGGCGTGACAATAACATTTAATGACAATGTCGACGAACTGCTGCATGTAAAGGGCTCTGTCACTTTTACGATCAGAGCTACCGGGACTCCTTCTTCTGAGAGCGGTGAAGCAGCTACAATTACGGCAGGCAGTATATCGAAGACGATCACTGTAAAACCGGGAACAGGATCCGGCACGGGTGCCTTTGGTACCAAGGGAGGTTCCGCGGAAACTGACAATACAAGTATAATCGACTGGCAGATCTGGATAAACAGGCAGGAAGAAACGAATCTGGATGAAAGTACAAAAATAGTTGTCACAGACCCACTTCCGGCTACCGAGACCCTTCCGGACAACTATTTTATTTCCTATTCGATCCGAACAGACGATGGCTGGAATTGGGCTGTATATACTGTAGAAGATTTTGAAGCGATCGGCGGTGAGATTTATATCAGTAATACCGCTGGATCTGCCCAGGTGACATTTGAGGTCCCGGTTGTAGTAAACGGTCTTTCCTTAAATGGAAATATAGGGCTGATTCAGTTCAGAACCAGCACTTCGGCAGCTGCCGGTGGTACAATTGACAATACGGCCAGCGCAACATATTACACAACCGAAAGTACTACAGCGTTCACAACTCCTATAAACGGCCATGCCACGGTCCCCAGCGCAAGTGGCAACGCTTCCGGGGTCCCCGCAGGAACCATTCAGATCACAAAAGTTGTCAACGGAACGACCGATCCGATCAAGGGTGTTCACTTCCGTGTTTATCAGGTAGTGAGCAAAAGTGATACGACGCGTGTGTCAGGCTGGTATGATGGGGCGGATTACGCGGAGATCGTCACCGGATCCGATGGCGTTGCCACTTTATCCGAACTGGACAGCGGCTATTATGAGATTGAAGAAATAGCAGATGACATTCCGGACTGGATTGACTCCTCAAGTCTTCCTTCCAGTAAGTTTGTATCTCTCGGCGGCGAGGCCGGTACGGCAGTTACATTTAAAAACGACGTCAAAACCGGAACAATCACGGCCACGAAAAACTGGACCAAAGCCGACGGCACAACAGCAGATACAAGCACTTCCGAGCGCACCGTATATTTCCAGCTGTACCGCGACGGCACGGCTCTGACAGACGATGATCTCCCGGACGATCAGACTGCCATTCAGGCAGTGGTCACGGAAGCCGGAGAAAGCTCATCTGAGGTTTCCTGGACAAATCTGCCGCTGTACGACAACTCCGGAAACGCATATACCTATACCGTTAAGGAAGTCGACGCCGATGGCAATGACTACACCCCTGACGGCTATACGAAGAGCGAAGACGGTACAACCGTGACCAACAAGAAAGAAATCACGTATTCGGACATCACGGCTACAAAGAACTGGGTGCAGAACGACGGAACAACTGCGGATACGAGCGATCATCCGACAGTGTATTTCCAGCTGTACCGCAATGGAACGGCTCTGACAGACGACGATCTCACAGATGATCAGACAGCCATTCAGGCTGTGGTGACAACTTCTGGCAGCAGCTCTGCGACTGTGACATGGACGAATCTCCCGGACACAGACAGCGCCGGCAATGCTTATACCTATACTGTCAAGGAAGTCGATGCCGATGGCAATGACTATACGCCTGACGGCTATACGAAGAAAGAGAACGGTCTCACCGTGACAAATACAAAGAATAAAGTTGAGACCACCACAACGACCACAACCACTACGACTGCAACGGAAACAACCACAACGACGACTGCGGCGACGACAACGACAGCCGCTTCCACCGTTGAGTCAGCATCACCTTCAACCGGCGACACCAATCATCTGGGTCTCTGGCTGATACTGACAGTGGTTTCAGCGGCAGCTCTCGCGTCTGGTGTGATCCGCAGGAGACAGAACAGCTGAAAAAAGTCGCTGAACTTCGATTTGTAAAATCAAATCAGCTGACAAAATGGCGGCCCGGAAATCCCGGGCCGCCATCTTTTTTCGACAGGCTGTATCATTAAAATCAGTTGTCCAGAAACTTGTACAGCAGGCGGTATAATTCCAGCATATCCCTGTCTGTCAGGGCGCTGACTTCACAGCGCATTTTTGCCGGAACATCCCGCACTTTCTCTTTCACCGCTTTTCCGGAATCCGTCAGAAACAGATCGACGCTCCTCTCATCCTGGCTGCTGCGGCGCCGGATCAGATAGCCGCTCCTTTCCATCTTTTTAACCAGCGGCGTCAGCGTGCCGCTGTCGAGGCGAAGTTTCTTTCCCAGCTGTCCCATGCTGATTCCGTCCTGCTCCCAAAGCACGAGAAAGACCAGATACTGCGTGTATGTCAGGCCCAGCGGCTTTAAGATCGGCGTGTACGCGGACGTGATCTTCCTCGCCGCCGCATACAGCGGAAAGCAGAGCTGATTCTTCAGTTTCAGAGCCTCATCTGTATCCATCACTCATCCCCTGGCTTTCTCTCTTCACAGAAGCGCTTCGATGGCTTCCTTCACCGTCTTCATGTCGGCCGTCGGCTCAAACCGCTTCACGACATTTCCCTGGCGGTCGATCAGAAATTTCGTAAAATTCCACTTGATCTCCGAATTGTTTTTGTAGTCCGGATCGATCTTTTTTAACATTGCGCTCATCATCAGCGCCTTCGGTCCCTTGCCGAATCCCTCAAACGTCTTCTGGCTTTTCAGGAACTTGTACAAATCCAGGGCTCCCTCACCGTTGACTTCACTCTTCTTCATCTGATCAAACTGCGTGTGATATTTGAGCGTGCAGAACTGATGAACCTCTTCGTCCGTTCCCGGTGTCTGCCCCGCGAACTGGTTGCACGGAATGTCCAGGATCTCCAGGCCCTTCTCGTGGTCTTCCTCGTAGATCTTTTCGAGATCCTCATATTGCGGCGTAAATCCGCAGCCCGTCGCCGTATTGACGACCAGAACCACCTTGCCCTCAAACTTCTTCATCGGAACCGCGTTTCCCTGGCGATCCGTCACGGAATAATCATAAAAACTGCTCATTGTAGGCCTCCTTATCCGAAATATCCCCGGCAGCCTTTGCGCTGCCCGGATGTCCTCTGCAATCCTTTCATTTGTCAGGAGTGCTATTTATATTTTGCACAACTTAATTGTATCAAATGTAAATGGAATTTCAAGTACCCATGACAAATTTATTTTCCACGATGCCAGATCAGGCGGTCGCCGGGCTTAAGGCGCGTCGATCCGTCCGGAATCAGTGTGCGGCTGTCCCGGATAATTTGAATCAAGAGCCCCTCGCCGCTGATCTCGCTCAGCGGTTTTCCGAGCCACGGGCTGTCTGCGCCGACCGTCGACTCCGTTATGTGCAGTGTCTCCTCACCGCCCGCGGACGGGCCTGTCAGAATCAGATCATCGCCGCCCTGCAGTTTCGTCGCGCCGCCGGGGACAATCCGTCTGCCGCCCCGCACCAGCATCACAGCCAGCGTTCCCAGCGGAAACTGGATGTCCGAAAGAGGCCTGCCGTCCCACGGATGCCCCTGCGGTATCCGGACATGGATAAACTCCACCGGGCTCTCTTCCGAGTAATCGCTGAACGTCTTCATGACATCTTCCGTCTCGTCGATCATATCCAGTTTCCGGGCAACCGCCGGCAGAAGGGATCCCTGGACAAGAATGGAAAGCAGCACAATGAAAAATACAATGTGGTACAGATCAAATGACAGCTGAGCCGCCGTCACCGCATAAATCGCAAAAACAATGGAAGACGCCCCGCGGAAGCCGGCCCAGGATATCGTCAGCCCCTGCCGCAGCCGGATCCCGAACGGGAGGCCGAGGAGCATCACCACCAGAGGACGCGCCGCAAACAGCATAAAAAGCGAGAGCAGAATGGCCGGGAGCGCCACCGCCGGGAGACGGCTCGGATAGGAAAGCAGACCCAGAAGAAAGAAAATCAGCATCTGGCACATATCCGTCAGGCTGTCGAAAAAATGCACCATTTCCCGCTTTCCCTTAAATTCTTCATTGCCGATGGCGATGCCCGCCAGATACGCCGAAAGATACCCGTTTCCTCCCAGCGCCTCGGGCAGAGCATACGAAAGGACCGCGATGCCGAGCAGGAAAACAGCACCGAACCCCTCGTTGGCAAAACGCATTCGGCACAGAAGCTGCCTCGACACAAGCGCAATGAGAACGCCGAAACCAGCGCCGAGCGCCAGCTGCCGTACCAGCATCCAGATAAGATCTGCACCGCCGGCGGTGCCCGACGCCAGGCTGATGAAGCAGACCGTCAGCAGATACGAAAACGGGTCGTTGCTGCCGGACTCAAGTTCCAGAATAGAAGCCGTGTTGTATCGGAGATTCAGGCGCTTCGCCCGCAGGATGGAAAATACGGATGCTGCGTCCGTCGAAGAAACCGCCGATCCGAGAATCATGCTCTCAAGAAGCGGAAATCCCAGGACAAAATGGCCGAACGCTCCTGTCAGCAGCGCCGTCGCCGCGACGCCGGCCGATGCCAGGACAGCGGAAGGCAGTGCCGTCTTCTTCGCCTGCTTCCAGTTCGTTCCAAAGCCGCCGTAAAACATGATGACAAGCAGGGCCGCCGAACAGATATCCCGGGTGACCTCTGCGTTATCAAACTCGATCCGGACCAAACCATCCGCCCCGAACACCATTCCCAGCACAATAAAGAACAGCAGATACGGAATCCCGATCCGGTTCGAAACATTATTCAACAGTACACATGAAAAAATTACAATCGCTGCCAGCAGTAAAAATACCGGTAGTGTCACTGCGCCTCCTTTCATAAAGCCGTTATGGATTCAATGGATATACCATAACATGCCGGCCGCACGGATTCCAAGTGGTTTTAAGCCTCAGGCCGGGGATTGAAAAAGTCGGATTTGTCCATATTGCCAGAGACAAAAATATCCGTATAATGAAATCAGATCCTGGTAAATCATATAAGCTAAAAGAAAGGGAGAAACCAAATGGATAAATATCAATGTGTGCCGTGCGGCTATATTTATGATCCCGCGGCAGGCGATCCGGATCATGGTGTCGCCCCGGGAACAGCGTTTGAAGATCTGCCGGAAGACTGGGTATGCCCGCTCTGCGGTGCACCCAAGGATTATTTCGAAAAATGTGATTCAGAATAATCATCAATTCCGCTGACACGACAGACTGTCTCGCTATCTGCATACAAGCAGATTTCGCGAGGCAGTCTTTTTTATCGGAGTTTTCAGAAAGTTTTGATAACAGATATCATTATTATCTTGCATTGTGCCTGTAAATCCTATATATTGTTACTGTATTCGCAATCAGCCACAAGATATGGAGTTACAGCATGAAAGAGATTATCAAACGCAGTTCGCTCCGGGAGCCGTATCAGCCCGAAAAAATCATCCGGGCCATGAGCAAGGCTTTTGCGTCTGTCAAGACCGATGTGACAGATGAAACACTGGAAGACCTGCTCCACAAGGTCGAAGCCATCCTGCCCGCAGATCCCGTCTCGGTCGAACAGATTCAGGACTGCGTCGAGCAGGTCCTCATGCAGCAGGGATACTACGCAGTTGCCAAGAGTTACATTGTGTACCGGCAGGAAAGGACGCGGCTCCGCCAGGTCCGGGCAAATCTGATGTCCGCTCTGCGCGCCGGCGACGACTCGCTTGTCTTCCGCTCTCCGGACACGCCGGACGGCGAGAGCCTCGAACACATGCTTCGCCGCGTGCAGGACGATTTTCCGGGATATGACCTGGGACGTCTTACGGCCCGCTACACAGCCATGCAGAAAGAAGGCATGGACAGTCAGTCGCGGCTCGATCTGCTCACACACAGCGCCGCCGAACTGACGACACAGGAAGAGCCCCGCTGGGAAAAAATCGCCGGGCGGCTTCTCTCCTTCTCTTTCCACCGGGCCCTCTCACAGACGGAAAACCGGCTGGGCATTCACGGGTTTTATGAAAAGATCGTGTGGCTCACGGAACAGGGACTCTACGGGCGCTATATTCTGGAAAACTACAGCCGGAAAGAAATCGAAGAGGCGGCTTCTTTCATGCGCCCGGAGCGCAATGACCGTTTCACGTACGCCGGCCTCGACCTGCTGATCTCCCGCTATCTGATTCATGATCACCATCACGTGCCGCTGGAATCGGTTCAGGAAATGTATCTGGGCATCTCGCTGCATCTGGCCATGAAAGAGCCTGAGAACCGCATGCAGTACGTGCGGCAGTTCTACGACATGCTGAGCCTGCATCAGGTCACCATGGCCACTCCGACTCTTTCCAACGCGAGAAAACCCTATCATCAACTCTCCAGCTGCTTCGTCGACACGGTGCCGGATTCGCTGGACGGCATTTATCAGAGCATCGCCCGTTTTGCGGACGTATCAAAGTACGGGGGCGGCATGGGTATGTACTTCGGAAAAGTGCGCTCCCGCGGCGGCCGCATCCGCGGCTTTGAGGGCGCCAGCGGCGGTGTCATCCGCTGGATCCGCGTCGTCAACGACACGGCTGTGGCGGTCGATCAGCTGGGCATGCGCCAGGGGGCAGTCGCCGTATATCTCGACGTCTGGCACAAGGACCTGCCGGAATTTCTGCAGCTGCGCACCAACAACGGCGACGACCGCATGAAAGCCCACGACGTCTTTCCCGCCGTCTGCTATCCGGACCTCTTCTGGAAAATGGCGGAGAAAGACCTGAACCAGGACTGGTATCTGATGGACCCGCACGACATCGAACTGACCAAAGGATATTGTCTGGAAGACAGCTGGGGCGAAGAATGGGAAAAGAAATACTGGGACTGCGTGCATGATAACCGCATCAGCAAGCGGGTTATGACCATCAAGGAAATCGTGCGGCTGATTCTGAAATCGGCCGTCGAGACGGGAACACCTTTCGCTTTCAACCGGGACACGGTCAACCGGATGAACCCGAACAAACACAAGGGCATGATTTACTGCTCAAATCTCTGCACGGAAATCGCCCAGAACATGACCGCGACAGAGCAGGTGTCCCGGGAAATCAGAACTCAGGACGGCGACACCGTGATCGTCACGACGACAAAGCCGGGCGACTTCGTCGTCTGCAATCTGGCCTCCCTGTGCCTCGGCAACATCGACGTCGACAACCGCGAAGAACTGGAACGGGTGACAAGAACCGCCGTGCGGGCACTCGACAACGTCATCGATCTGACCTATTCGCCGGTGCCGGAAGCCGCGTACACGAACCGGCGCTACCGCGCCGTGGGCCTCGGCGTGTCGGGCTATCACCACATGCTCGCCAAACACAAGATCCGCTGGGAATCCGAAGATCATCTCGCTTTTGCCAACCGGGTCTTTGAGGACATCGCCTACGCCGCCATAAAGGCGAGCAGCGATCTGGCGAAAGAGCGCGGGAGCTACGCGTACTTCGAGGGATCCGAGTGGCAGACCGGAAAGTATTTTGAGCGCCGGGGTTACACTTCCGCGCGCTGGCAGGCTCTTCGGGACAAGGTGAGCCGCGACGGACTGCGCAACGGCTGGATCATGGCGACGGCGCCGACCAGTTCTACCTCAATCCTCATCGGAACGACCGCCGGTCTGGACCCCGTGATGAACAAGTACTATCTGGAGGAAAAGAAAGGGGCCATCCTCCCGCGGGTTGCCCCGGACCTGAGCCTGGAGACCTACTGGTACTACAAAAACGCGCATCAGATCGATCAGACCTGGTCGGTCCGCGCCGCCGGCGTGCGGCAGCGCCACATCGACCAGGCGCAGAGCATGAACTTCTGGATCACAAATGAGTACAAGATGAGCCAGCTCCTGAAGCTGTACATCCTTGCCTGGAAATCCGGCGTCAAGACGGTCTACTATGTCCGCTCGAAAGCCCTGAACCCGGATGAGTGCGAGAGCTGCTCGTCGTAAGCGCGCGACAGATCCGCTGCCGGCCTCTGCGTGCCGGCAAGAAACAGGCAGGACATTTGCCGCAAAAATTTGCCATGGAAAATAAGAAAGGAACGCATTGTGACTGACAACACTCTTCTCAGAAAGCCGCTGTTCAACCCGACGGGCGACATCAACCCGCAGGACCGGCGTGTGATCAATTTCAACACCACGAACATCAACGATTTCAACAACATGAAATACACCTGGGTTTCCGACTGGTACCGCCAGGCCATGAACAATTTCTGGATTCCCGAGGAAATCAACCTGAATGAGGACAAGAGCGAATATCCGAATCTGCCGGCCCCCGAGCGGCGCGCCTATGACAAGATTCTGAGTTTTCTGGTGTATCTGGACTCTCTGCAGTCGGCGAACCTGCCGAACATCAGTCAGTATGTGACGGCAAATGAGATCAATCTCTGTCTGTCGATTCAGACGTTCCAGGAATGTATTCACAGCCAGAGCTACAGCTATATGATTGACTCGATCTGCAATCCGAGCGAGCGCAACGACATTCTGTATCAGTGGAAGACCGACGATCACCTGCTCAGACGGAATCAGTTCATCGGCAATCTCTACAATGAATTCGTGTCTCATCCGGACAAGGAAAGTTTTCTGCGGGTCCTGACCGCAAACTACATTCTGGAAGGCATTTACTTCTATTCCGGCTTCATGTTCTTCTACAACCTCGGCCGCTGCGGGCGGATGCCGGGATCCGTGCAGGAGATCCGCTATATCAACCGCGATGAGAACACACATCTCTGGCTGTTCCGCAACATCATCCTGGCCCTGAAGGAAGAGGAACCGGAGCTGTTTGACGACGCCCATATCGAAATGGTCCGCGCCATGATCCGGGAAGGCGTCGAGCAGGAAGCCGCCTGGGGCCGCTACTGCATCGGCGACGACGTGCAGGGGCTGAACTCTCAGATGGTCGAGGACTATATCCGCTATCTCGGAAACCTGCGCTGTCAGGGGCTCGGCTTCGGCACACTGTACGAGGGGCTTGAGGAAGAACCCGAGGATATGAAGTGGGTTTCGCAGTATTCCGACGCCAACATGGTGAAGACCGATTTCTTTGAAGCGCGCTCGACAGCATACGCAAAAAGCACCGCGATCGAAGACGATCTGTGAGAAATCCGGACAAAATCACAGTGAATTTTCAAATTATTTTTGGCGAAAAAAACCTTTGCGTCCGTTTTTAAAATTTGTTATAACAATAATGCAATGTGTGGCTCCAGGCGTAATTCCAATTGCGCCTGGGGCCACTCTTTTTTTTATGTTTAGGAGGAAATTTCCGTGGAACAACAATCCAATAAGTTTCTGGGAACGGATTCGATCGGCTCTCTGATGCGCCGGTATGCGCTTCCCTGTATTCTTTCCCTTCTGGTCGGCGCTCTCTACAATATCGTTGACCAGATTTTCATTGCGAATGCTTCCTATCTCGGCTCTTACGGCAACGCGGCCAACACGGTCGTCTTCCCGCTCACCGTCATCGCCCTGGCCATCGCTGTCATGATCGGCGACGGCACCTGCGCGTACGTCAGCATCCGCATGGGCATGAACGAAACGGAGAAGGCAAACCGCAGTGTCGGCAACGCCATTGTGATCAGCCTGTTTTTCGGTCTGCTCCTGCTTCTGATCTACCTTGTGTTTGCGGACCAGCTGATCACGGTATTTGGCGGCACAGTTAACGAAAGCACATATCAGTACGCAAAAGAGTATTTCTTTTACATCACTCTCGGCATCCCGTTCTATGTTTTCGGCCAGGCCATGAACCCCATCATCCGGGCGGACGGGAGTCCGAAATTTGCCATGGTTTCGACGCTGCTGGGCGCCATCATCAACACAATTCTCGACCCGGTCTTCATTTTCGCATTCCGCTGGGGCATGATGGGCGCCGCCGTGGCCACCGTCCTGGGGCAGATCGCGACCGCCGTGCTGGCTGTCTGGTACCTCTGCCACATGAAAATCATCAAGATTTCCCGCAGGGATTTTATTCCTTCCTGGAAGGTGTACCGCCAGAGTCTGATGCTGGGCATGACAAGTTTTCTGTCCCAGATCTCTCTCGTCGCTGCCATGGCCGCGGTCAACAACATGCTCCGCAAGTACGGCGCCCTTGACCCGATCTTCGGTCAGGAGCAGTATGCTCAGATCCCGATGGCCGTCGTCGGCATTGTCATGAAATTCTTCCAGATTATCATCTCGATTGTCGTCGGCATGGCCGCCGGCTGCATTCCTGTCGTCGGATACAACATCGGAGCCGGCAAATACGACCGCGTGCGGAGTCTTTTTATCCGCCTTCTGCTTTATGAGGCACTCGTCGGCGTCGTGGCCCTGATTCTGGTCGAGGTATTCCCGGGCGCTCTCATCTCTCTGTTCGGCGCTGCCGGCGAGAGCAGCTACTACACGGAATTCGCCATTCTGTCGTTCCGCGTATATCTCTGCATGATCGTACTCGCCTGCGTGAACAAGGCATGCTTCATTTTCCTGCAGGCCATGGGCAAAGCCGTCGAGTCGGCGATTCTCTCATTCATCAGGGAAGTCGTGTTCGGTGTCGGCTTCGCGCTGCTCCTTCCGCAGTTCTTCGGGCTGTACGGTGTGCTCTACTCCATGCCGCTCTCGGATATCCTGACATTCATCTGCTCCGTCGTTCTGATCGTGCAGACGATGCGCGAACTCAACCGGAAATGTCAGGCCCAGCAGGCCCAGACCGCCTCAGATTAATCCTGACAAATGCTTCTTCGGGGGCGCGGTGAAACCGCGCCCCCTTTTTATTTTAACCCCCGGTCTGACAGGAAATATTGATGCCGCTGTCAGCGGGATTCAGGATTCAAGCCATTATTGTTGATTCCGCGGATTTTCTGCCGGCCAGCTCAGCAATATTTGGCCAGACAAAGAGAATTGCTGATTTTTTTGATAGGTTAGCTTTGACAAACTCAGCAATAATGGCTCTGCCGATTCATTCCGCCGACAGCCACCTGATTTTCAAAACCTTTTCGCCAACAATATTACAAAATTCCAGTGCTTTTGCTGACTTTGATAATTCTCAAATTTGAAAATCAGCAAGTCAGCAAGTTGATGTCATTATTGCTGACGGCCGCATGGATGCACAGGCTTACTCTCAACATGCTGCAAATTCAAGCCGAGGCGGGCGGCAACCCGGAAATGCTTCGACTTGCCAAAATCAGCAAAAAGGCAAGTCATGACTGCGTGGGGCCAGGACTTGCCAAATCAGTTTAATTACATGACACAGCCAGTTCTTACTCCGGCAGCTTGTCGTATTCTTCGTCGGACACGGGCTCGCACCACTCCGTGTGGGTGTCTTCGCCCGGAACGGAGATCGCGATGTGCGAGAACCATGAATTCTTCTTTGCCCCATGCCAGTGTTTCACATTTGCCGGGATGGCGACCACGTCGCCCGGATTGAGACTCACCGGCGGTTTTCCCGCTTCCTGATACCAGCCGCTGCCGGCGACACAGAGCAGGAGCTGTCCGCCTCCGCTTTTCGCGTGATGGATATGATAATTGTTCCGGCAGCCCGGTTCAAACGTCACGTTTGCAGCTGAAAGCGGGTACGACTTGTCCGTGAGCCCCTTCAGATAACTGTTTCCGATAAAATAGCGGGCGTATCCCGTATTCAGGTCGCCGGTTCCAAACAGATTTTCTTTTTCAAAAGCCGCCTGATCTTTGATGATGTGATCGCTCATTTCTGTCACCCTTTCTCTTCTTCATTGCCCCAGACCTCACCAAACAATACGTCGTCATTGAGCCGTGCAAATTCCGGCGCCAGTTTGCCGAGTCTGTCTCTTCCTGCTGTCTGTTTCTCTGCCATGGTATTCTCCTTTCAAAACTATACGCGCCGCAAATCAGTTCTCTGCCTCTGCGGCTTTATTTTCATTTTTCATGAGAGCGTCCAGAGATACCTGATTCCGTGCTGAATCTCCAGGACCATCGACTCCCCGCTGTGACCGCCGCCTTCATTTTCCCAGTAAAGGAGACTCTCATCGGTAAATAAGTCCCCGTGCCGGCTGCGGAGCGCCTCAATCTGCGGAATCATGCTGCCGCGCGTGCCGTCCGCGCCGCCGACCATGGCGATGACGCGGAAGTCGTCTGCCGTATATCCGGCATTTGTCAGCCCGGCGGCCAGGCTGTCCGCAATCGTCTCCGGCCCCGACGCATCCGTACCGCGGCCCAGCCAGCAGTCTCCGGCCATCGGCATATAATACGCAAAATACGGAGACTCATACGCAAGGACTTCCCAGGTCGTGACGCCGCCCATGGAATATCCCCCGAACGCCCTGTGCAGGCGGCTTTCTGTCAGTCCGTCATCCGTCGTATCCGCGGCAAATGTGTAATACTGCCTTTCCACGGTCCGCACCAGCGTCAGAAGCTCGTCCGCGGCAAAAAAATGATTCAGCGGATAATCTCTGCTGTAGTCCGTCACGACAAATGAGCGGTCCGGATAATACGTGGGAAAGATCACCAGACACGACTGCATCTCTCCCGATTCCATCCACTCATCCAGCAGCGGCTTCAGCGTGTCCGCCATCTGATCGGCGCTTCCGCCGGAACCGTGCATCAGATACAAGGTATTCAGCGGTTCATCGCCGGAATACCCGGCCGGCACATAGACAACCGCCTCTTTTTCATACTCTGTCCCGTCATACGTAATTGTATACTGAACCGTTTCCAGACGGCTCTCGCCGCCGGACTCTGTCGTTTCCGGGCCGGACTGCTGTGTTTCACCTTCTGAATCGGACGTGCCCGATGTCCCTGGAACAGTCTCTGTGCCGCACGCCGAGACGCCGGGAAAAAGCATCGCCGTCAGCGCCAGGATCAAGCCTCTGCCAAGCCGTTTCACGTGCAAATCCTCCTTTCGGGAATCTTTCATTTGTCATGCTAAAAGACCGAAGAAAGGATGTACAATATGAATTCTGCATTCCGGCATTCAGAATCCGAAATCAGACGGCGGTCCGACACCGGGACAACAGACAGCGTGGAAGCCGGCCTCCGCCCGGGCGGCGAAACGTCAAAGCAAACCGTTTAAACCTGTCGCTGCATGGGCGCAAGCAGCGCTTGCAGGCCCGAAAACAGGGCATTCCAGAGATTCTTGCTTGCATTCCCGGGCACTTCACCGTACGATGTGACTGATGAGCGGCGAGGCGCCTCCTCACTATCATATCACGGACATTCCCGTTCGGGATTCCGCGAGATTCAAGAAAGAAAGGAACAGAACCGACATGGAATTTTCAGAAAAGCTCCGGCAGCTGCGGGAAGAAAAGCACCTGACGCAGGAGCAGGTTGCCCGGGAACTCGGCGTTTCGCGGCAGGCCATATCAAACTGGGAGAACAACAAAAATCTCCCCCGGATCTGGAAACGGTTATCCGCCTGTCCCGGTTCTATTCCGTCACACTGGACGAACTGATGCTGGGAGGCAGCGAACCTATGAATGACATCACCGAAAAACTCATTGAAGACGGCAGCGAAAACAGGCGCCTGAAAACAGCGCAGAAAATTCTCAGAACCGGCGCTCTGCTGATGGCCGCCGGTCTGCTCTGCTTCATTCTGAAATCCGTATCCGTCGAGTACATCGACGCCGAGGGGATTCTGCACGAAAATTTCTTTTATCTGCCCATCGGATATCTCTTTCTGTTCAGCGGACTGATCACACTTGTCGTCGGACTCGTGAAAGCCATCCGCTCCCGCCGGAAAATATGAAATCATAGGCAGCGGCTTTTCTGATCGGC
The DNA here is from genome assembly GCA_050944355.1 of Lachnospiraceae bacterium. GTDB lineage: Bacteria > Bacillota > Clostridia > Lachnospirales > Lachnospiraceae > UBA4285. The sequence goes on along the minus strand of JBMNQX010000016.1, from coordinate 25,551 downwards.
GATAGGCATCGGGTGAGCAAGTTTTGGACGCTGCCTGATGCCAGCTTGCTATTCACAGGCCTGACGTGTCATCGGGCGAGGCTTTTTTCAATGGCTTCCGATGCCACCACAACTCTTCAGGCCAGCAGAAGGCATCGGGTAAGCAAGTTTTGGACGCTGCCCGATGCCAACTTGCTATTCACGGACCTGGTTTGGCATCGGGCGAGGCTTTTTTCAATGGCTTCCGATGCCACCACAACTCTTCAGGCCAGCAGAAAGCATCGGGTGAGCAGGTTTTGGGCGTTGCCCGATGCCAACTTGCTATTCACGGACCTGGTTTGACATCGGGCGAGGCTTTTTTCAATGGCTTCCGATGCCACCACAACTCTTCAGGCCAGCAGAAGGCATCGGGTAAGCAAGTTTTGGACGCTGCCCGATGCCAGCTTGCTATTCACGGACCTGGTTTGGCATCGGGCGAGGCTTTTTTCAATGGCTTCCGATGCCACCACAACTCTTCAGGCCAGCAGAAAGCATCGGGTGAGTAGGTTTTGGACGCCGCCCGATGCCAGCTTGCTATTCACAGGCCTGGCATGTCATCGGGCGGCGCCTTTTTCGACGGCTTTCGATGCCGCCTTCCCCTCAAATTTTTCTATTCATCATTTGAATACTCCTATGCAGCTTTGATTCTGTTTCTTCCCTCTTTCTTCTCGTATACTGAAACTGCAGAGAAAAGTGAATGCCCGCAGTCCTCTGCGGCTGCGGGGTTTACATATCAAAAAAGCAGTTTTGTTCTGCAGGAGGTCAATCGAATGGAAACATTTACCCTGAATAACGGAACCAGAATTCCGGCTGTCGGCATCGGCACATTTCTGATGTCCCCGGAGGACGCGGAAGAGGCAGTATTCCAGGCATTTACCAACGGCTACACCATGGTCGACACCGCAAATGCGTATATGAACGAAAAGGCCGTCGGCCGCGGCATCAAAAAAGCGGGCGTAAAGCGGGAAGACATTTACGTGTCGACCAAGCTGTGGCCAAGCATCTACGGCAGCGCCGAGAGCGCCATTGATGACACTCTGAAGCGGCTCGGAACTGATTACATCGATCTGCTGTTTCTGCACCAGCCGGTCGGGGACACGCAGCACGCGTACCAGGCGATGGAAGACGCGGTGAAAGCCGGCAAAGTGCGCTCCATCGGACTTTCGAATTTCGAAGGGGAAACCCTCAAATCATTCCTGAAGGATGTCCACATCAAACCGGCTGTCATACAGGTTGAGGCACATCCGTACGAGGCGCAGAAAGAACTGAAGGCATTCCTGGACACTTTCGGTGCCCGGATCATGGCCTGGTATCCGCTGGGACACGGCGACGCGTCCCTGATCCGCGAGCCGCTGTTCACGAAACTGGCTGACAAATATCACAAATCAAGCGCGCAGATTATACTGCGCTGGCACATTCAGTCCGGAAACATCGTGATCCCGGGCTCACGCAATCCGCAGCACATCAAAGACAACATCGATCTCTTCGATTTCAGCCTGAGTGACGATGAAATGAAAGCGATCGACGGTCTTAACAGGCACAAGCGCTACTACACGGCGACCGAAACAGCTCTGCAGGGCTACCTGCACATGGCGCCCGACTTCAACGCGCAGGCATAAGCGGCGCACAATTTCCTGACCGCACTGCCCGGCGAAGGCGGTCTGCGCTGCAAAGAAACGCCCTGATAAAACGTCCCGGGCAGAACCAGATACAAAGAAAGGAGCCGATGTATTTGTCAGGAATACATCCTGTGATCAATCCATGAATATTCTTACACTGTCAAATGGCGTGACGATGCCGCAGGAAGGCTTCGGCGTCTATCAGGTCCCGGATTACGATGTCTGCCGTCAGGCCGTGCTCGACGCCCTGGAAGTCGGATATCGTCAGATCGATACCGCCCAGGTCTACGGCAACCAGAAGGCCGTCGGTGACGCCGTCCGCGCGTCCGGCATTCCAAGAGAAGATATCTTCGTGACCTCGAAGGTCTGGGTACAGGACAACAGTTACGGGGCGGCGGCCAAAGCGATCGACCGGATGCTTAACGAACTGGGATTTTCGTATCTCGACCTGGTGCTGCTGCACCAGCCGGTCGGCGACTATATCGGCGCGTGGAGAGCGCTGGAGGAAGCCTATGAGGCCGGAAAAGTGCGCGCCATCGGCATGGCCAACTGCTACCCGCACGTGATCACCGACATCTGCGAGACGGTCCGGATCCGCCCGATGGTAAATCAGGTGGAACTGCATCCGTTCTTCCAGCAGCCGGGCAACCTGGAAATCATGAAGCACTACGGCGTCGTGCCGCAGGCCTGGGCGCCGTTTGCCGAAGGGCGCCACAACCTGTTTCAGAATCCGACTCTGACGGAGATCGGAAAGCGATATGGCAAGACGGCCGCTCAGGTCGCACTGCGCTGGAACATTCAGCGCGACGTCTCTGTCATTCCGAAGTCCGTCCACAAAGAACGCATGATCCAGAACCTGGATGTCTGGGATTTCTCTCTGACAGACGACGAAATGAAGCAGATATCCGCGCTGGACATCGGACACAGCGAAATCGTCAACCATTTTGATCCCGCTTTCGTACAGCTTCTCCACTCGATCAAAGTGCATGACTGATACGTCTTTACAGCTTTCTTTTGAATTTTTACAATGACAGAAAACAGGAGTGCAAAGTGCGCCGGCGGCGAATCCTAAGAAGGTTCCGCCTGTCCAGCGCTTTCGTAAAGGAGGGTCATTTTGAACACTTTCAAATATGCAGGTATGCCCGTCGTATATTTTGGCGAGGGCGCTCTGAAAACCGCGCTGAGTTCCGAGCTTTCCCACTTCGGCCCGCGGGTGCTGCTCGCCTATGGCGGCGGTTCGATCAAACGAAACGGCATCTATGACGCCATCATGGAACAGCTGAAGCAAGCCGGAAAAACCGTGACCGAATTCAGCGGCATCATGGCCAATCCCACTTATGAAAAAGTACAGGAAGGCGCGGCGCTTGTAAAAGCAAACCAGATCGATTTTATTCTCGCCGCGGGCGGCGGCTCGGTCATCGACTGCTGCAAGATCGTCAGCGCGCAGGCGCGGATGGATGCTGACATCTGGTCGGAAGAGTTCACGGAGCACCGCTTCCCGACAGAATTTGTCCCGATGGGCGCCGTCACCACCGTGTCCGGCACCGGATCAGAGATGAACAGCGGGGCCGTCATCACAAATGAGAAAACTCACCAGAAAAACGGAATGGCCGGGGCCCTTGCCTCATTTGCCGTTCTCGATCCGGCCTATACGCTGAGCGTTCCCATGAAACAGGCCGTCTCCGGGGCTTTTGACACGCTCTCACACTGCATGGAGACCTACTTCGGCAAGCCGTCGGAAAGCAATGTATCCGACGAAATCAACGAAGCCGTCATGCGTAATGTCATCGCGAACACAAGAGCGATGATCCGGGACCCGAAAGATCTGAAGGCACGCTCTGAGCTGATGTGGGATTCTTCCATGGCGGAAAACGGAATCCTGAAACTCGGCAAGCAGACGGATTTTCAGAATCATATGCTGGAACATCAGCTGGGCGCTTACACCGACTGCAATCACGGACAGGGACTCGCCGTCATTCACCCGGTCGTGTACCGCCACCTGGCAAATGACAACATGGCCAAGTTCGTGCGGTTTGCCGGGGAAGTGTGGCATCTGTCGAGGGACGGCCGCACAGACACGCAGCTTGCCCTCGCCGGAATCGACGCCCTGGCCGCCTATATCCGGGAAATCGGACTGCCGACGTCCCTGACGGCCCTGAAGGAAAATCTCCGCCCGGGCAGCCCGGATCCGACGGACAAGGATCTGCTGCGCAAGGTCGCCGACAGCACCATCATCACACCGGGCTGCGCCCGTCAGTTCACGGCCGACGAACTGTATCAGATTCTGCTCGAGTGCATCTGACAAAAGAAACGTATCAACAAATAAAATCCCCCCGCATCTTTCGGTTCAACAGGAATCCTTTCCTGTCCGCCGGATGCGGGGGATTTTCAAATGTCATACAGTTTCTGTTTTCCGCCTGCCGGCCCCTGGCTCTTACTCCGCAGCATCTGAATTTCCCGTTCCCGGGAAAAACGCCTTCATGCCGTTGTACGTGTATTCGGAAGCTGCCGTGCCGTCGTGAATATAGCCTTCTTTGACGAGAAACGCAAAGTTCTCTCCTTCGGTAAAGTACGGGGTTGACGCCATATATTCCGTCCGGGCCACATCATACGAATAAGCGAAATCTTCCGTACCGGTCATCACAAATACAAAATAATCGGATGGGTCCCACCCTTCGGCGGCGCTTTCAATCGTCTCGTCGTCAAGAGAGGTTCCGCAGCTCATCGGGAGAAAATAGTGAAAATACGGAAGACAATACTGGAACGTGTGCCACGTGGCGACTGAGCCCATCGAGAAACCGCCGAACGCCCGGTGATCCCGGGACGCCTCAAAGTCTTCCGGAGTCGTGCCCCCGGCCCAGGTACTGTATTTGCCTTCCACGGCGGGCATCAGATCATTTACCAGCTCCTGATGATACTGATCCGTCAGGCGCAGCGCCAGAGAGAAATTGTCGGAATCCTGACCGTTCTCGTTCGTGTTGTTGTACGTCGGACAGACGACAATCAGCGGCCCGATCTCGCCGGCGAGAATCGCGTTGTCCAGCACATTCTTAAACGCGCCCGGCGAATCCGGCGTGCCGAGCGCCGTCGTCTCATTGCTCCATCCGCCGTGCATCAGATAAAACACGTTGTACTTTTTATCCGGCTGGTACCCCGGCGGGAGATAGACGACCGCGTGTTTGGTGAGCGGCGTCGTCTGCTCATCATAGGAAAACGACTCCCACGTCTGATAATACAGATCCTCGAGCGTACCGCCTTCCTCCGCCGGCTCAAAATATTCGTCCGGAATCTCCTCAATCGAGTCCGGAATCCGGATACTCGCGTTGACATTGTCCGAGGATGGCAAATGTTCCTCCCAGAACGCCACCGCATGGTCTACCCAGCCTTCCGCGACGGTGCCCGTACCCAGTCCGAAGCCATGGCCGAGCCCTTCAAACACCTCAATTTCGGCGTCGATTCCCAGGGACTGCAGCTCTTCGATGCGCCGCTGCATCGTCTGATAATTGGCGATTCCGTCCGCCGTCCCGACGTTGGCATACGTGGGCGGCTCATCGCCCGTCACTTCCGAGAGCCCCGTGTACTGCATGACAATCGCCGCCGGCTTCGGATACGCCTCCTCACCGAAAGCTTCCGTTCCTTCCGTGCCGACCCAGTCGGCCATCCGGGCTCCGGCGGAGCCGCCCCAGAGTGAATATCCGTCCATGTCGATGCCGAGTTCTTCCGCGTGATCCGAAAGCCAGGCAATTGCGCGCGAGAGATCCTCGCAGGCCGTCCCGGCGCCCGGACGGTAAATCAGGGCAAATGCGTTGTAACCCATTTTCGACAGCTCCAGCGCCACCGGAAAACTGTCCTGCATGGCGCCCACGTACGCGAAGCCGCCTCCGGCATTCACAATCGCCGTCTCAGCCCCCGAATCTCCGCGGAAAAAGAAAAGGCCGGTGTTTATCTTTTCAGGGTCCTCACTCTTTTCTTCGTCCGTATAGATGTCAAAGAAAATCTGCTCGCCGGATGCGGCGCGCTCATACAGGCTGTTGACGATTTCCACGGTTTTCGCCGGCTGAATGTCCGTGTACCAGGCAAGCTGCAAGGTCCCCAGCGTATCCCCGCTCATATACCCTTCATCGACGGGAAACAGAAGCCGGCCGTAATCCTCGAAGACCGGATCATTTCGCACTTCATCGATTGGCGTATCTTCTGTATACGGGCCTGCTGCCGCTGCCGATTCTTCCGTCATGTCTGTTTCCTCAGATTCTGTATCAGTCTGTACCGTTTCTGTCTGTGATGTCGACCCCGTCGAACCGTCCGCCGCGCGGCCTGTCGTACTCTCCGCTGTCTGCGGGGCCTGCGCGCAGCCGCCGAGAAGCGAACTGATCAGCACGAAGGCGGCCAGACTCCTCGTTCTGCGCCGATCAGCCATATTTCACCTCCCGCATCCTGTCGTCGGGAACAGCATTTGTCATGTCTGAAATCGATTCCGTTTCTTTTTTCTGCCAGTTTGCCCTGACCAGATCCGTGAGTGACACGTGCTCATTGCGGTAGCGCGCGTTCGGATTCGGCTCTTTGAAGCCCAGAACCGGGTTCATGCGGATCGCCATTTCCGGGCACGCCTGTATGCAGGCCATGCAGGCCTGACAGTTCTTACCGGTGCGCACCGCGCGGCCGTCTTCAAGATGGATGCAGCCGGCCGGGCAGACTCTCGTGCAGATGCCGCAGCCGATGCACGTATCCGTAAAGTCAAAGCTTGCCCACACGGTTTCCGGCTGGTTCCGGACGCCTTTCAGATAGTTCTCGTGCGCCTGTCTGTCGGCCGCGGAGACATATTCAATCTCGCGGCGGCCTGACAGAATGTCGGACCGGATCGCCTCAAGCTGTTCGTCGACATGCTTGTCCAGACGGCACTGCTGCTCCATGTCAAATGCGGGAAGAAAATTGTCGACCATCAGAAGTGTCCGGATGTACGCCGCCTTTTTGCCGGCAGAAGCCAGAACATTTTCCGCCAGCTCGACCGCATTGGCGTGCCGGTTTCCGTAGGTGAGGATCAGATAGAGATAATCCGTATCAAATGTCGCCTTGCGGATAAATTCTTTAACCATCTGCGGCATTTCGTGTCCGTAGACCGGCGCGCAGATTCCGATGCGTTCCGCCTGAAACGTCAGATTTTTCCTGTGAATGACCTGCGGAATACTCACCGTGTCTTCATCGAGATACCGGGCCGCATATAAACTGTTCCCCGTCGCGGAAAAATAAAATACCATCTCTGTTCCTCCCTGTTTTCAGAATGCTGCCGCCCGGCCGAATCCGTCCGTCACGGCGCATAAACGATCCTTATTTCACCTTTCATGCTACACAGGAGGCGGGCGAAAGTACAATATCGTTTCCGCAAGCAGTTATTCACATTTTGTATGCTGAATTTTATAAGCCGATCGGCCGGCCGCCATACCGGCGCTTTGCTGTTTGTGCGCAAAAAAAGAGCAGCAGATGAATACTCCGCTGCCTCAGATTTCTGTATTTGTATGCTGGTCACGACTTTTTGCGGCGTCCTTTCCGGGTCAGCGCCGTCTGAATCCCCTCTGTTATCGACGCCGCCAGGATCCAGATGCACACGAGCTCCGCGATGTAAATCCACACCGGATTGTCATAAAGCGGCATCACAAAATGGGCTCTTCCGCTGATATACAGGAAAAAATTCTCCCGGACAAGACCGACGACGCCCAAAGCGGACGCCAGAATCTGCACCAGCAGTCTGATCTTTCTCCCGGACATTTGCCCGGAGTCTTCACCCGAAGCACCCTGAGCTTTTGTCTTCCTTTTGCGCCCTAAAGGCCAGGGGATCAGTCCGGCGTGCAGCCCAAGATGCGCCCCGGCGAGCACAAAACCCAGATACCCGCAGACAATGTGCATCATCACCGCCGTGCTCCGTTTTATCGGAATCAGGCCGGACGGGATGATTTCCTGCCCCATCGAAATACCGCTGACGATCAGCAGAATCATGTCAGCGAGCAGCCCCAGGTCCAGAATAACGCTGAGCCACCTCGCGGCCGTGTACCGCCCGCGCACAAGAGACCGGTACCAGCGCAGATTCAGCAGCTGATGCAGAACAAACGCCACACCGAGCAGGATGCCGAAGAGCTCGTGCAGACGCGTCCCCGTGTACGTGAACGACAGGAGCGCAAAAAACAAAACGCTCATCGTCACATCCACGCAGCGTCTCAGAATCGGCAAAATTTTTCCTGTTGCTTTCACGGTACCTGTTTACTTGAAAACTGCTTCGAGTTCTCTTCTCCTCTTGTTTTTACATGTCAGATAATACGACACGTTCACTTCCGGATCCGTGATCGGAATGGCCGTGCGGTGACTGTCCTGTCTGACACTCTCAGACGTCTCCATGGAAAGATCCGTGGCAAATGACGGCAGAATCGAATTCTCGACGAGCTCCTCGAACGAATACCGCTCGCTCTGCACCAGGAACCGGGACTTCGGCATCTTTTTCTTTACGATGTCCGCCCAGAAACCGATGTCGGAAAACAGCAGGATATTCTCGCCGTCAAGATCCGCCAGGCTAAGTTCCTTTTTCCCCGCCAGCGGATGACCGACGGGCAGATAAAACATCAGATGCTCTTCTCCGATTTTTTTCGTATAGAAACTGCCGGACTCCGGCGCCCCGGTTCTGTCCGCCGCGCGTCCGCCGGCCGCGTTCAGATCGTACGGAAGCACAATAAGCTGATATGCGTCCGAAATCAGCCCCTGCTCCAGATCTTTTGGGAGACCGGTCTCCGTGGAAATCGCTTTATCCGGAAACGCGCGGGAAATCTTGCCGATGAGTCCCGGGAGCTCAACCACCGCGGCCGTTCCGAGTGAAATCGTACGGCTCGCCTTGTCGTGCGCCCGGACCCGCGCGATCATATCGTCCGTCTGTTTCAGGAGCAGCCGCACTTCCTCCGCCGCAAGCTCGCCGTTTTCATTCAGACTGATCTTGTTTTTCGTCCGGTTGAACAGCGGAATGCCAAACGTTTCCTCGGCTTTCTTCATCGCTCTCGTGATCGTCGGCTGCGAAATCATGAATTTCTCCGCCACTTCCGTCAGTGTACCATATTTGGCAAATGCTGCAAAGTACTGCAATTCTTCGTAGGTGAGCATACGTATCCGCCTCCCTTTTATCCGACTCCTCATGAATTGCCGCCGCAGCCCGGCGCCCGGGGCATTTATCTCCGGAAAATCCCGATGACATACGTCACGCCGCAGACAGACGGCGCTTTAGAGGAAAGCGCCGTTCTTTCTGCGGCCGCTGAAACATTTCTATGCTTGCCCGCGCAATTTGCCGGGATAAGGCTTTTCTCCGGTCACCCTGTCACTGCAGGACACTCGTGGCCCAGTCCGTCACATCCGACTCATCCGGATGCTCGGCAAATCTCTGGCCCTCCTGCCAGTCGCCGGTTCCCGCCATCTCGGCGAGATTCGTCCCGCTCGATCCGATCCCCGAAGATGCGGAAGTGCAGAACGGAATCACCGTCTTGCCGGTGAAGTCATTGTTCTGAATAAACTGGTTGACCGGCCACGCGGCATTGCCCCACCAGATCGGATAGCCGACAAACACGGTGTCATACGAATCCCAGTTGTCCGGTGTCGTTGTCACCAGCTCCACCTCGTCCTGAAGCGATTCGTCCTCGTGCTCGCGGGAAACCCGGCTGTCTTCGTTCGTCCAGTCCAGGTCTTCGCTTGTGTATTCTTCTACCGGCGTAATCTCAAAGATATCCGCGCCGACGGCGTCTGCGATGGTCTGCGCCACGGCTTCCGTATTGCCGCTGGCCGAATAATATACAACAAGAACATTTCCGGATGAAGTACTGCTGCTGCCTGCTACCGTCGTCTCTGTCTGTGAAGAGGCGGCCGTTGTGCCGGATGTTGAAGCTGCTGTCGTTGCCGCCGAAGAAGCTCCGGACGTACCGGCCGTCGTCCCGGATGCAGCCGACGAACCGCAGCCCGCGAGCAGTCCGCCTGCAAGAATAATGCTGACCAATGCCTTCCATGATTTTCTCATATGCAATCCTCCATTCCCTTCATTTGGTTAATTAAGTGAGCTGACCTTTCTGCTTTTATAAATCAGCTCTCTTACAAACCTTACTTTAGCAGGACAGAGGAAAACTGTACAATATCAGATTCGCAATCATGGTTTCAAAATTTGAATACTAAAATTTGCGTATTCCCGCTTGTTCCCGGACTTTTACATTTGTCTTTCCCAAGGAACTGAATTCACAGGCGGCACTCACCCTGCAAAAATCGTCTGGACGAGAACCATATACACAATTGTGCCGGCAGCCATCGGGAGAATAAATCCCCGGCGCCAGCGATATATAAGCACAGTCACAAGGATCGCGATCAGTTCCGGAATTCCGCGGCTGCCTGACGTGAGCGAAACGTTTCGCAGGCAGTAGACGACCAGAAGTCCGAATACGGCCGGCGCCAGGACCTTGCCGAGATACAGGACAAATTCCGGTATCTTCCGTCCTTCCGGAAAAACAATATAGGGCAGAAAGCGGTCCAGCACCGTCGCCAGCACAACCACCGCAATCGTAATAACAATCTGGCTTGTTGTCATCGGTGTCATATCGTTTCCTCCCGAAGATACGCTTCCATCGGACGTCTGAGAACGGCAAGACAGATCAGAATCAGGATCATGGCAGGAACCAGGAACCGGTCCGGCCCGAAGACGATCAGACACACCAGCGAGCTGCCGATTCCGATCAGTTCACTCGCGTGAGAGCGGATCATCCTCAGCAGCGCATTTTCAGAAGTCTTTCCGGATTTCCCGGTTTTTCCGGATTTTTCCCCGCCGCGGGCATTTCTTTTCTTCGAAGCCTGCGTGTCCTTATACCACTGCGTCGCGAGAATGACTGTGAACAGCGCCGTCATGGAAAATTCCAGTCCGTCCGTATTAAAAGGAATAAACCCGGCGCTCAGCGCTCCGATGGTCGTGCCAATCACCCAATAGGAATGATCCAGAAGCGAAACCCAGAAATAATACCATCCCGCGTCGACTCCCTCTGGAATTTCCGCGGCGTAATTCAGGGCAAATGTCTCATCTGTCGTCGCATAAATCAGATAAAATTTTTTAATTCCCGTATTTCTGTATTTTGTCAGCATGGAAATGCCGTAGAACAAATGCCTTGCGCCGACCATCAGGGCCGTGACGAAGGCAGACAGCGGATTGAATGACGAGGTCAGAATCTCAACAAGCAGAAATTCCATGGATCCGGTATAAATAATCAGCGCCGTCAGCGCCGGGAGCCACCAGGGAAATCCCGACGTCCGCATGAGAATCCCATATGTAAATCCCAGAAAACCATATCCGGCGAGCACCGGAATCGTCGTGGGAAATGCTTTTTTAAAAATTTCTGCCTGTTTCATATTTTTTCCTCCGCCAGCCGGCCGCTGACGTCCCCACCCTGCCAGCGTGCTTGAATTATTAACAATTTTAATTATTGTGCTTATATTTTTCAAGGCGTCCTTCGCGCATGCGTCTTTCATGAATTGCATACTGCTCTTCAGGATCGATTCTGTTCAGCCGGAATTTCCCGCTCTACAATACGATCAAAAGCACCGCCGCGGACAAAAGACGCCGGGCAGCCCAAATTAAGAAGAAAGGGAGACATTTGCCATGAAAACACTCATTGCGTACTTTTCGTACTCCGGGAACACAAAGAAAATCGCAGAACAGCTTCAGGAAAAAACGAATGGAGAATTATTTCGGATTGAGACGGTAAAGCCGTACAGCAGCGACTATCAGACCTGCGCCTACAAGGAGGCAAAGCAGGAATATGAGCAGGACATTCACCCGGCGATCAAGAAGCCGCTGCCGGACATCGCCGCATATGACAAAATCATCGTCGCGTTTCCGATCTGGTGGTACACCTGCCCGAAGGTAATTCTTTCATTCTTCGAGGCGTATCCGGACTGGCAGAAAAAGACCGTGTATCTCTTCGCCAACTCCTACACCGACGATCCAAAATACATGGAAACGTCTCTGAAAGACGTGAAAGCCTGCGCGAACAACGCCGACATCCGCCGCGGCCTGTTCAACGGAGAAATCAAGAAACTGGACAACTGGCTGGCGAAAGAATTCTGAAACAAATGTTGGCGGAACGGACGTCGGTGAAATGATGCCGGGATTGGCGCCGGTGATGCTGTTGATGGCACTGTTGAGGCTGTTGTCGATGCCGCTGCTGGCAATGCCACTGCTGGCGATGACACTGCTGGCGATGACACTGCTGGCGATGACACTGCTGGCGATGACGTCAGCGAAAATCAAGCTTGAAGGGACATTTGCTGATGCTCTTGTCTTGATTGATGCCTGGGGTGAAGCGCCATTGGCGCTGCCGTCAGCGGGATCCGGCCATGGCAGGCAGAATTGCTGACAATTGTATCTGACTTGCCGCCGCGGTCAGCGAGAATCAGGCTCATGGACAATCTAGCTGATTATTTTTAACCTTTTTTCGGATTGGCTCAGCAAAAGCAGCTCACATGAAGAATTTTGCTGACAGGAAGCCCTTTTCAGGCCCTTTTCAGCCAACAAAACAGCAGGATTTTCAGCTTATTGCTGATTTTTCCAAATCTCAAATTTGAAAATCAGCAATAAAGCCAGTCAAGATCATTATTGCTGACTGCCCGGACATCCCCGGGGTTCCCCAACTCAAAAAAAGCAAGTCACGCCCATTATTGCTGACTGCCCAGTTATCCCCGGGTTCCCCAACTCAAAAAAAAGCAAGTTATGTCCAATATTGCTGACCGCCGAAGACCCCTGACTTGGCACGTCAGCAATACAAAAACAAGCCCCGGGCACTTAAAATAATGCCCGGGGCTTTAACTTTCCCGATCAGCGCAGTTTCCTGCCGATGTCGCCGAGCATCGCGAAGCTCGGCTTGGGCGTGCGCTTCATGTCATGCTCTCTGTCGACCGCGATCAGCCCGAAGTGCATGGCGAATCCTTTCTGCCACTCGAAATTGTCGAGAAGAGACCAGTAAAAATAGCCCTTCACCGGCAGATGATCGTCCACGCAGTTTTTGACGCCCGCAAGCGCGCGGCGGATGAATGTCTGGCGGACGCTGTCGTCGTCGATCGCAATTCCGTTTTCCGTGACAAGAATCTGTCCCCTGAACGATTCGCAGACTTTGCGGATGACGTGCTCCAGGCCCTCCGGATAGATTTCATAGCCCATCTGGGTCACACCGCGGCTCTCATCGACAGGGACGACTCCGTTCTCGCCCATGACCTCGCGGGTGTAATTCTGAACGCCCAGGAAATCGTCGTCGGCGATGTACGGAAGATAGCGCCCGAACTCATCGTGCCAGCGGGCGCCGGCTTGTTTCTCCGCGCCCGGCAGCGCCTGCACATCGTGCAAACTGAGCGTCAGGCCGACCTGCATATCCGGGAAGCGCTTCTTGATCGCTTCTTTCGCGGCGCGGTGCGCCTTCATGACAATCAGATCTCCCTCTTCCGTGCAGGGACTCACGAAATTGTGCACGCCCATTCCGTCCGGCAGATGGAAGGCCTCCTGATTTTCTTTCGCGGCAATCTTCTGAAACTCCTGCATTTTCGCAAAATTCATGCCGACCTGTATATTGTTTTTCTGAGCCGCTATCATGCGCGTCCGGTAACTCTCCATGATCGCCATAAGCTGCCGCCGCATGTTCGCCTCATTGATCGTGCAGATCCAGTGGAGATCTTCTCCGAGCTCTTTGCAGATAAAATCCGCGTAGCGGGCGAAAAGCGGCACAATTTCCTCGGATTCCCACCCGCCTTTCGCGATCGTCCACGCCGGACTCGTGAAGTGGTGCAGCGTGACGACCGGCTCAAGACCGTGCTCGCGGCAGCAGCGGATGACGCTGCGGTAATGCTCGACTTCTTTCTCGTCAAACTTTCCCTCTTCCGGCTCGATTCTGGCCCACTCGATCGAAAAGCGGTACGCGCTGTAGCCGGCATTTGCCATCGCCTCGATGTCCTCGGCGTAGCGGTGATAGTGATCGCAGGCGCTGCCGCTCGGCTCCGTGTAACTCGTGTGCTTCTGCTGCTCCAGAACCCAGCAGTCGCTGTGAATGTTGTTTCCTTCTACCTGATGCGCCGCCGTCGCCGCGCCGATGAAAAATGCAGGTGCTGCCATTATATTCCTCTCTTTCTGTCCGCCCTCACGCGGCAACAATGTATACAGATGTACCTCTGAAGCAGGCAAATCTGTCCGATCCGGATGACATCGCATCCGGTTTACAACGTATACAGATGTACCTCTGACGCGAGCCCGGTCGTCCCCGCCGGTTTTCTCGCCAGCAGTTTCCGGTAGCCGGTCAGCATCGGATAACACTCGCGCTCCAGCGTCGTCGCCACTTCAATTGCGAGATGATTGACGCCCTTCACGCCGTGCAGACGGAAGCGGTACGGCGCTGCGATCTGCAGACCCGCCGATTTGTCATTTAAGAAGACCTCGATCCCCTCACAGTTCTGTCCGATCACAAGGAGCAGATCCCGTTCGTCCGGCAGCGTGAAATCCGCCTCGTAGCGCACAAAGCCGGAAAAATCTTCCATCTCTTCCGCGACATTGTCCGGGAGCGCGACACTCTTCGCGCCTTCAAAATCCGGGTACGCGGCCGCCTCACAGCACGACCTGACAAATGTCGGGAGTGCAATCTCTTCCTGGCGCACTGCCTCCGGGACAAGTGGCGCGTCCGCGTCGCCGAACACAAAAATCAGACTGTGTCCCGGTTCGCTCTTCAGCCTGATCTGCACGCCGTCCGAAGTCTCTTTTACCTGCACAGGCCGGCAGACATTTTCCCAGGCGTCGTAGGCGTAACAGGGAAGATGCGCGCCGGGGACCATGAGAGTTCCGCTGTACTCTTTCCTGCCCTCATTGGTCACCATCAAAAGCGGCGTATCGCCGGACACGGAAAGCACCCGAATCCGGTCAGAGGCAGGCGCGATCGAAATCAGCGGTCCGGCCGCTGCCCTGACAGCTTCCGGAAGCTGCGCCATATCAACCGGCGTTAAAGCACGGATCTCGTCCGGCAGTCTGCCGCCCTCGCACAGTCCGTCCGGAATCCGGCCGCAGAAAAAGACGGGAAGTCCGAAGTGCATGAGCTTCACGATTCCGTCGGCCGCCGCTTTCGGGATACGGGAAGCCGCCGGCACAATAAACGCGCGGTACGACTGTGTGCCGACGCGCAGAACCGGTCTGCCGCCTTCCGTCTTAAGTTCCGCGTGAAAGTACTCCGGATTTTCAAAGACATCCGCCGGGATTGTGTGCGCGCAGATCTGCTGATCGTAAAGCGCCCGCAGCGGCGCCTCGAACGGCTCGGTCTCGCCGCACCACTCCGATTCGGCGTGATACAGAATCGCCGCCGGAACCTCGTGCGTGCCGCTCTCGGTCAGCGTCGATACCCGGTTCATGTAGCGGACCAGACATCCGAAATGTCTGTACTGCGGATTGTGTCCGTGTGCGTAGAAATGCGGCGGACAGTCCGGGTCCGGGAACGTCTTCCCGGTAAATGCGTGCGGGACGAAATGGTTGATGCCCCGCACCAGAAAGAAGTCCGCCAGATATTTTTCGAGCGAGACGCCTTCCTCCCAGCCGTAGTTGCCGAATATCTCGCAGAGCGACCGGCCCTGTTTGCGGGGATCGATGGCGGCCGCCGATTCCGCCAGCGCCGCCAGGCCGTAGTGGAAGAAGCGCCCGTCCCGGGGCTGCCTCATATTTGTCATCTTCGGCTCGTCCTCGCCCTGCGGCAGAACTTGGCCGCCGATGTCGTCGATGCCCGCCATGTCCTGACCGGCCAGGCCGCGGAAATAGTGGCCGAGACTGCAGCCGGTGCGGGTGTGCGCGCCGTCGTCCTCGATCATGTGGCCGATGTAGCTCACACCGTGCGCGCGGCACCAGTCCCCAATCTGTTCGCTGAACGCCTGTCTCACCAGCCCGGTCAGCGCGTTCATGTACACGCTGTGAACCCGCGACGTCTCGTCCGAGGCGTCGCTCATAAAGAGCCGCGGCAGCTGCATCTTCCAGTCTTTGCCGAGTCCCCCGGCCACCGCCGCTTCAAGCTCTTTGCTCCAAGGATAATCGATTTGGCGCCCCGGGCGCGCGTTCTTTTCGTACAGGAATCCGTTGCCGAGTTCCGGCTCATCGGAGAAAAAGCCCGCGATGGTGTTTCCGAAATACTTTGAGTAGTGCTCCCAGTGCGGCTCATAGACGGCGTCAATGAGCACCCGGACGCTGTCCGGACTGATCAGGCTGATGTAATCCCGCCTCATACCTGCGTTTCTGCTCTTGACGAGCACCCGCAGCTCTGCGGCGCCGGCCGGTTTTTCAAAGGAAAGCCGGGTCCCGGAAAGCGAGCCCGCGAGGTCGATCGTCTCTCCCGTTTCCAGCTGCATGCTGACGCCGAGAATTTCGTCGTCGTCAAACACGCGCGCCGGTTTCAGGCCGGCGAGGTACTGGGCAATTTTCGGATCGATCTCCTGCTTCGGGGGCTCTGTTAAGCCCGATTCCGCCAGATCCAGTGCGACCAGGCCCGCCGCCGAGTCAAGCTGTTTTGTCGAAAGAAAAATTTCCTGTTTGCAGAGTGACGGATCCGCATTTTTCAGGGCGCCGTTGGCATATCCCGTCGGAAAATGCGCGTCGTCCAGAATCCAGATCCGCATATTCCGCCTTTGCGCCTCGTCCAGCAGAATATCCATGTCGTGCCACCAGCCCGGGCCGCAGAAGTCCGGATGCGGGCGGCTCTCAATGCACACCTCGCGGCAATTCGCGCCGGCGATCGCCGCCATCATTTCCCGAAGCACTTCCTCCGATTCCCCGTGCTGCCAGAAAAACGGGAGCACATGACTGTCTTCCTTTCCGTCGAGAAGTTTCTGTATCGTCTGATTCAATCCGCACCCTCCTGCAGCTGTGCTGCCATCTGTCCGGCTTTCTGCCGTTTCATCCAGGCGCAGCTCACGGCCGCGCTCTTGACAGGATCGCCGTCGATCCAGTTTCTGTGACTCTCGAGAATCACAGCGTCGACGCCGGCTTTCATCGCCGCCGTCCACATATCCGTCAGATTCAGGCATCCCCGTCCGAGTTCTGTGCTGTCCATTTTTACAATCGGCGTCATCGGTGTTTTTTTGATCACCGCGCCCCGGTCATTGATGTGCCAGAGCCTCAGCCGCCCGCCCAGACGGCGCATGACAGCCAGCGTGTCTGCGCCCGCGTCCGCCGCCCAGTATGAGTCAAACTCAAAATTCACAAACTCCGGGTCTGTCTCTTCCATAAGAATATCATACGGCATTTTCCCGTCCGGGTAACGCAGAAACTCAATGTTGTGATTGTGGTACAAAAGCCGCACGCCCCGCGCCTTTAACGCCTTTCCGGCCCGGTTGAGCCGCCCGGCGAGTTCCCGGACCTGCGCCTCTTCCTGATACGGAAACCGGTACATCGCCGTGATGACAATCGTGTCCGCGCCAAACTTTTTCGCCCGCAGAGCGGCCGCCGTGGCGTCTCTCCCGATCGTACCGAGATCCAGGTGCAGCGCCGGCACACAAAGACCGCTCTCCCCGATCAGCTTCGGCCAGTTCAGCTTCCCGCCCCGGCCTGTCGGCATGCCGGCCGCCCGGGTCAGAAGCTGCACCACAAGCCCCGTCGGCTGTGTCATGAACCCGTTCAGTTCGATTCCATCAAATCCCGCCCGGCGCACGGCTGCCAAAGTCTCTCTTGCCTGTTCTTCCGTATTAAGCCGGCTCCCGAGCTGTATCTGCTGTACGGCCAGCATCGGGCCCGCCGTCTGATTTTCCATTCTTTATCACTCGCCTTTCGGTATTGTCTGCAAGGTTTCGTTGAGCTTTCCGATATCGTCCTTCGACACGGCGTCCGGCATCTTCTGTAAGAGACTCAGGAGCGTCATGCGCCCGAGCATCCGCTGAAGAGCCTGATTGGCCCCGGCGTTTTTGGCCAGCTCTCCGCGGTTTTCGCTCCCCTTTGCCATCAGTTTCCGGATGATGGGGCCCGCCTTTGCGCTTGCCTGAAGGTCTGAGAGTTTATCCTGCACACTGTAAAAAGCCGGGTTTATCGGGTCCTTGTCAAACCAGTTAGTCACGCTGCCCGCGCCGATCGAATAGGCCGGATTCGGCTCCTGCACTTTTCGGATGACCATCTCGTCTCTCTGCGCGCCGGCCTCCGCCCGGATATGCAGTTCGCCGGCAAGCGGGATGTCGAATGTAAAGACGTGGCTTCCCTTCTGCTTCCCGACACATTTGTCATCGACGAACAGACTGACTTCCGGCTGATTGCTGTACACCTTGATCTGTGTTCTCTCGCCCGTCCGATCCGCGAAGCGCCTCCCGCAAAGATGAACAAACGGCTCATCGGACCACCATGCTTTATACAGATAGAATGCGTCCTTCTTGGTCTTCCTGTCAAATGTCACAATTCCCTTCTGGTTCTGGCCGCATTTGCCGCCCTCGCTGCGCCCGTCCGCCGCGAAGTCGAACATGTTCCAGAGAAACGTGCACCACAGATACGGCCGCCCGGAAATCATCTGCAGCATGTGTTCATGGTAAATGCACTGATACTCCTCGGAATAATCGCCCGAGTGCGGCGCGTCCGAATGCAGCGCCGGATTGGCGTCCGCGCCGTACTCGGAGAGGCCGATGCAGCGGTCCGGAAATTTCGCGTGATATTCGTCGAAAAACTGATCGTTCTGCTGAAGATCCCCGAGGTACCATCCGAAATACAGATTGTACGTATTGGCATCCGGGATTGTCAGAAGAGGATTGTCGGTCTCGAGCATAAACACGTTGGCAATCGCGGTCGGCCTCGTCGGGTCCATCTGGTGAACCAGGTCGTTTAAGGCCCGGTGATTCTCCAGCAGCCCATCCGGATCCGCCGCCGGCACAGAGGTAATTTCGTTTGAAAGTCCCCAGACGGCGATCGACGGGTGATTATAATTCTGCGCGATCAGCTCCGTCATCTGCTGCAGCGTGTTTGCGCGGCCATTTGCCATGTGGCAGGAAATGTACGGTATTTCCGCCCAGACGATCAGCCCCGTCTCATCGCAGAGATCATAAAACGCCTGCGCGTGCTGATAATGCGCCAGCCGCACCGCGTTGGCGCCGGTTTCCAGAATCAGCCGGATGTCCTCCTCGTGATCCGCGGCGCTTAGCGCGCTGCCCTTGCCTGGACGGTCCTGATGCCGGGAAACGCCGCGCAGCGGATACGGCTTTCCGTTCAGAAGAAATCCCTTGTCGGGATCGATCGCGACAGTCCGGCACCCGAAGCGCGCGGACACACAGTCGCCGCCGCTGAGTCTCGCCGTGCAGAGGTAAAGATACGGATCCTCCTTTCCGTTCCAGAGGTGCACATCCGGGATCGTGACAAATGCTTCTGCCTTTCCGCCGCGAACCGGCGCCGTGACCTCCTGTCCGGCAACCTGAAATGTCACCTCGCCTTTCTGCGCGTACGCTTCCAGGTGTACGCGCGCGTCTCTGCCCTGCACTTCCGGCGTGATTTTCAGCCCTTCCGAACCGAAATACGAGACGTCGAAATGATTTTCCGGCACGGTGAGAAGATTCACGCCGCGGTACAGGCCGCCGTAAAACGTGAAATCGGCGTACTGCGGATACACGCGGTCGTTCCGCCCGTTGTCAGCCTGCACGGTGAGTTCGTCGTCGCCGCTCACCAGATCCGTGATGTCAGCGCGGAAAAGAGAATAGCCGCCGTCGTGCGAAGCGATTTTCTTCCCGTTCCAGAACACCTCAGCCGACATCGCCACCGCCGGAAATTCCAGAAAAAGCCGGCTTCCGTCCGCCGGTTTCTGAAACCGGCAGCGCCGGGTGTAGCGGCAGGTCCCGCGATAATAATCGTCGCCGCCGTCCTGCCCGTCTTCCCCGTTCCAGGTGTGCGGCAGACTTACGGGATGCTTTACCCCGTTTTTGTCTGTAAATATCCATCCGTCATTCAGTGCCGTTCTTGTCCTTGCTCTCATGAATTTTCAGCCTCTTGTTTCATCTGCGCCAGAGCGGCCGCTTTCTTGTCGGCGATCCGCTTCTGAACATTTGCCATCTCTTCCTTGTCAAGTTTACAGCCTCGCATCGCGATCAGTGTGATGATCCAGCCGATGATCGGCAGACCATAAGAAAGAGCCATCGACATGAGAAAAATTGCCGTGGTACAGGGATCGCCCGGCTGCGGCATCGTCTCGCGATAACCGAGCAGCGCGACGCATCCCGTCGCGATGACCGTGCTGACGCTTGAGATCAGCTTGTCAATCAGGCTGTAGGTTCCCGTCACAACCGCCGGGATATATTTGCCGGAGCGGTCCAGTTCGTAATCGATGATATCGGCCATGAACGAAGTGTCGCAGGTCGTTACGCACATCCGGGTGCCGCTGAGCGTCAGCGTCAGAATGGCAAAGATAATCATCGGGACACTGCCGATCACAGCAATCTGCGTCGGATCAACAATAAAGAAGAAAACAATGAAAATGACCGCAACGACGATGCAGGCTTTCGTCCATGTCACAATGCCGTTCTTGCTTCCGTGACGGCCGGCGTACCGGGCGCCGACGATGGCAAAGAGAATCGAGGGCAGCATGCTGATCGCAGAAATGATCGTGCTGAGGCCCATGTTGCCGATGACGATTCCCATGAGCAGAGTCGTGATGATCGTCTGCGATCCGACCTGCTGCGCCAGCTTGTCAGAGGCCTGGGCCCAGACATAAGACTGGAACGGTTTGTTGTTCCGGATCAGCGAAATCATATCCGCAAATTTCAGCTTTTCCCGCTTCACAGACGTACCGCGGAACGTCTCCGGTTTATCGTATGCGCTGATGCCGATGCAGCAAAGCAGCGTGCCGACCGCTCCGATCAGAATGATAAATTTTACCGCGCTGGACAGGAACGCCTGGTTGTACGTTCCGCCGACCTGCTGCAGCAGACCATAGTTCAGAAAAACCGTGAGGCCGATCGGCACCAGATAATTGAAACCTGTCGCCCACACGCCGATGGTCGGGCGCTGATGCGGGTCGTTGCTCATGATCGCCGGAAATGTCTGAATGGTCATATTGATCATCGTATAGCCGATGACATATACCATGTACAGAATCAGAAAAACCGGCATCCCGAATCCTTTGCTCGCAAGTCCGTCGTACATCAGGTACAGCGCAAGCGCCTCGATGCAGAATCCGAGAACGGTAAGAATCCGCAGTTTTCCGAATCTTGTGTTGACCTTATCATATACGAAGGCCAGAAGCGGGTCTGTAATCGCGTCGAAGATCCGCATGATCATCAGCAGCACTCCGACGATTGCCGTCGAAATTCCGAATCCGATATTGGCCGCGTAGCTGGCGTAACCGATCAGAATGTAAACTCCCATATTCGGCAGCGCCTGACACGCATAGCAGATAATCTGCCATATTTTCGCCTTGCGGTAGACCACGCCCTGATCCCCCGCCTCCTGCTTTGACTTTTTGAAGAACATACCTGCCTCCCGTTTTGATATTCAGCCGCTCTTCTGTCGGCCGTTCACTCTTGTTTCTGTCTCACATTTAACCCGAACTTTGCCCGCTCAGAAAGTCAAAAACTTGTTTTTATGTATGAAATTTCGCTGAAGATGATAAAGGTGTATAATATACAAACAAAATGTCGAATTTTTAAAATTATTGGGCAGACTGCCGAATTTTCCCGGTACTGTTCCAGGAGAAAGGCCTTACTATGACGATTGACGAACGAATGAGCCTGTTCTCGGAGCTCGTATACAGCTCCGATCAGATTCTCACCTGGCGTCTCTCAAAAACAGGCAGCATTGAAGAAATAAACACACCTGATGAAGAGACAGAAAACGTACTCACAGAGCTGTTCGACGTGCTCGGATGCCACGACGAACTCCTCCGTATTCTGCCCGGACACGGCCGCCCTGTTTTTCTGGGCAGCCGGCCCGGCCTCGTCTGGTTCGCCGATTTCGAGGGTGCCGAGCCCGGAAAACCGGACCGGATCTGGATGATCGGGCCCGTTTTCTACCAGCCGCTCTCGGAGACAGCCGTCGAGCAGGGCCTCCGGGATGTCCCCGGCCTGCGCGTCGCTGAGACGCTGCGCTTTCTCAAAATTTCCCGTGAGATTCCCGTCGCTTCCAATCTCATCATGCGCCGCTACGTCATCATGATGCACCGCTGCCTGACGCGCGTCACCCTTTCCTCGGGAGAATTATTCGATGAGGAGGCGGTGCAGACCGCTTCCTCACTGTTACCGGAAGAGGCCTCGGCCCTCGCTCAGGATCTGTCATCCGCTTCTTCCGCGGCAGACCCGCTGCATCCGTCCGGCTCTCACCGCGACCGCAATCTGGTGTACCGACGCGAGCTTGCCATGCTGGACGTCGTCCGCGAAGGGCGAATCGGCGAAAAACAGGCTTTCGGCGACGCCGCCCTGAGCAGCTCCGGCGTCCCGATCGTCAGCTCGGAAGCTCTGCGTCAGGCAAAAACAAGTCTCGTCGTTCTCGTGACACTGGTTTCCCGGGCCGCCATGGCCGGCGGTCTTCCCCCGAAAGAAGCTTACACGGTCGGCGACGAATACATTCAGCGCATCGAAAATACCGCCGGCATCACGTCTCTCTCTTCCATCGCTTCAGAGCTGCTGAGCGACTTCACGAGCCGGGTCTACCACCACAAAACGGATCCGAAATATTCGGCCCCGATCCGCCGCGCCGCCGATTACATCGCCGTACACGCGGAAGAAAAAATTCCGCTGTCCGATCTCGCTGCCCTGACCGGCTACTCCGCCTACTATCTGACCCGCCGCTTTCAGGAGGAGACCGGCATGTCCGTGAACAACTATATCCTGCGCGAGAAAATCCGGATCGCGAAATCCCTGCTCCGACACTCGGACCTGAGCATCCAGCAAATCTCAGACCGGCTTCATTTCGCAAACCGCAGCTATTTTTCCAGCTGTTTTCACAAGGCGACAGGTCTCTCACCGGCCGCGTTCCGCGCGGCTGCTTCCGGACAGAATCCGTAAGACGTTTGTGCTATAGTACACTCAGAAGCAAGTACGTGAAAAATCACATTTGTCAGCCGTGAAGCAATGTACCTGACGGGCTGCATTCAACAGCTCTGAAGCACTGCATTTGTCAGGAGGAAGTCCGCATGCAATTTTCTGAAGAAAACGGGGCGCTTGCCGCCAGGATCTATGGGGAAACGCTTTTCATCGAGGCCTGGGGGCCTGACGCACTCCGGGTCCGGGCCGTCAAAGCCAGCGAAGTGCTGCCGCTCGACTGGGCGCTCAGCGAACCGGCAGACCGTTCCGGCGCCGTAATTCAGATCGGGAGCGCCGAAATTCCGGACGAGGACAAAACGCGCACTGTCCCGGAAGCTTCCATCACCAACGGCCGTCTGAAGGCCGTCGTCAATCACCGCGGCGTGCTTTCGTTTTACCGGAACGGGGAGCTGATTCTGAGGGAATATTACCGGAATTATGACGGAACCCTTTCAAGAGAATCCTGCTGTCTGAAGGTTGTCAGCCGGGAGTGGAAGGGACTGAGGGGCGCCTCGCAGTACCGCCTGACCGTGCGGTTTGAAGGGCGCGACGGTGAAAAGCTGTTCGGCATGGGACAGTATCAGCAGAAATATCTGGACCTGAAGGGCTGCGAACTCGAGCTCGCCCAGCGCAACTCGCAGTGCAGCGTTCCTTTCCTGATCTCAAACCTCGGCTACGGAATGCTCTGGAACAATCCGGCCGTCGGGCGCGTCATGTTCGGCAAAGCCTGCACCGAGTGGGTCGCAGAAAGCACGCGGCAGATGGACTACTGGATCTGCGCCGGCAATACGCCAAAAGAAATCCTCTCGCGCTACACCGCCGTCACCGGCCGCGCGCCGCTCTTCCCCGACGAACTGCTGGGTCTTTGGCAGTGCAAACTCCGCTACCGGACTCAGGACGAAGTCCTGTCCGTTGCGCGGGCGTACCGGAAAGCCGGCATCCACCTCGATCAGATCGTCATCGATTTCTTCCACTGGACGGTGCAGGGCGACTGGAAATTCGATGACAAATACTGGCCTGACCCGAAAGCCATGGTCGACGAACTGCACTCCATGGGCACCCGGGTTATCGTATCCGTCTGGCCGTCGGTCGACCGCAGGTCCGAGAACTTCGGGCCTATGCTCGAGCAGGGTCTCCTGATTCAGACCGAGCGCGGCGCGCTGCAGACCTACGATTTTCAGGGCGACTGCGTGTCCGTCGATGTCTTCAACCCGAAAGCCCGCGAATATATCTGGAACGTATGCAAGAAAAACTACGCTGATTTGGGCATCGACGGCTTCTGGCTCGACAACTCCGAACCCGATCTCGCAAGTTATGACTTCGACAACATCCGCTATTGTGCGGGTTCCGGTCTGTCTGTCAGCAATCTCTATCCCCAGTACTACAGCCGTGCGTTCTATGAACCGATGAAAGCGCGGGGAAAGACGCCGGTCAACCTTCTGCGCTGCGGCTGGGCGGGAAGTCAGAAATACGGCAACGTGATCTGGAGCGGCGACGTCCCGAGCACATTCGAGTCGCTGGCCGATCAGCTCCAGGCGGGCCTGAACATGGGCCTTGCCGGCATCCCGTGGTGGACGACAGACATCGGCGGCTTCATGACTCCGAATGTCAACGATCCGGATTTTCACGAACTGCTCATCCGCTGGTTCGAGTTCGCCGTCTATTCTGCAGTTCTGCGGATGCACGGCGACCGCGGCCCGCACAACATTCCGCCTCTCGACGACCGCGACTGGGGCGGCGGATATCTTTTCACCGGTCAGCCGAACGAGCTGTGGAGCTATGGCGAGGATGTCTTCCGGATTCTGAAAAAATACTACGACATCCGCCTCTCACTGCACGATTATCTCCACGGCCTGTTCCGCGAAGCCTCGGAAAACGGCTCTCCGATTATCCGCACCATGTTCTACGAATTCCCGGACGACGCCGTGTGCTGGGAACTGCAGGATCAGTACATGTTCGGCCCCGACTATCTCGTCGCCCCGATTCTTGCTCCCGGCGTCCGCCGCCGCAAAGTCTATCTTCCGGCCGGCAACTGGAAAGACACCCGGGACGGCCGGGAATACACCGGTGGCAAATGGATAGAAACCGAGGCGCCGCTCGACGCCATGCCGGTGTTCAAAAAAGTTTGAAGGTGGGGCCTGCAGTGATTTGAGCTGCCCGGGGCAGGCTGGCATGGGCACTTGCTTTTTCATGGTTCAGCCGGCCGGGAACCTGGGCCGGCATCGGAACTTGCTTTCTATGGCTGAGCCTGCCGGGAACCTGGGCTGTCATGGAAACTTGCTTTCTATGGCTAGGCCTGCCGGGAACCTGGGATGTCATGGAAACTTGCTTTCTATGGCTAGGCCGGTCGTGAACCTGGGCTGTCATCGGAATCGCCCATGGAATTGCCATTTTGCTGATTTGGCCAGTCAGAATTTTAAATTGTCAACAAAATCGTGGCCGAAGTATACCTTTTGCTGACTAATAAGCCTGTGATAATGACTTGCTGTCAGCGGGATTCATTGCTTGCGATAAAATTGTTGAGTTTGTTAAGACTAACATGCCGAAAAAATCAGCAAAATTGCCGATTCGCCCGACATTTGCTGAGCGCCAGAAAAAATTTGGGTCAAGTCCATTTTGTGGTGTAAATTGATTCCCCTGATATTGCTGTTGATCAAGCCGCTTCTAACAGTGACTTTTGTGCAAAGGCAATCTCTTGAAGCTTCGATCTGGTTTTATCGTCCAGCTTGGTTTTCGTTATCTTGTAAAACTGACTTTTCATCATGCTGTATCTATCGTTGTATTCCATGATTACCGCGCCCATTGTTCGCAGCAGTGAAGCGGCATTGGGAAACACCTTGATGACATCGGAGCGTCGCTTTAATTCGCAATTAAGGCG
>JBMNQX010000015.1:0-42358 GCA_050944355.1 Lachnospiraceae bacterium | reverse complement strand
GTGCCGGTCTTGGTTTATTTGCCGCGAATCGGCGGAATTTGACATTTATCGGGAGGATTTGCCATTTGGAAGATTCCGCGGCAAAATGTGGTATGATTTTTGAAAGATCAGAGAGGATGCATGATGGGAGTCATGTCCTCAAATGTGCTGAAATAACGGAATCCGAGGGATTTCAGCAGTTCACGCGATTCGTCAGAATATTTCCCGATCTGACCGGGGCGGTGGGTGTCGCTTCCAATTGTGATTATATCACCGCCCAGTTTGTGATACAGTTTCAGTATTGGAACGGAGGGAGTCGTGTCACGTAAATGATAGCGGTGGCTTGAGGTGTTCAGTTCGATTCCTTTGCCGTCTTCTATCACGGTTTTCAGAATCTCTCGGATTACAGGCTCGATGAGGCGGAACGGGTATACGCCCTGCCTGTCGTAGCGGACAATCAAATCCAGATGAGCGAGGACACTGTAGTGCTTGAAACGGCGGACGACCTGAAGAAGTTCGTCGTAGTAGCGCTCATTGTACTCTTTCTGAGTGCGGCCCCGCTGAAAATCCTGTGTCCAGAATTCCAGGTTGTCGACCTGATGAATTGAGAGCAGGATGAAATCAAGCGGATATTTGTCATAAAGAGCCTCGTACTGCGGGATGGTGTGCGTCTGAACGCCGTATTCCATGCCGATGCGCAGAGCAATCCGCCCGGCATACTTTTGCTGCAGCTGCCGCAGCCGCTTCATATAGACCGGATAGTTGACGTTATACATCTGGTATCCGCCGCGGATGACAAATGGGTGTCCGCAGTCCCAGTCGTCCTTCACGCCGTAGTCGACATGATCGGTGATACAGACTTCATCGAGTCCGGCCTCGATAGCGTCCTGCAGGATCTGCTCGGCCGGATAGGTGCTGTCATGGCTGAATTCGGAATGTATATGATAATCGACGCGCATGACGGAAAACTCCTTATTGGCTGCCTGGTCTGACTATAGTATAGAATTTTGGGAAAACGCTTGAAAGGCGGATGTAAACAAGAGCGCATAAAGTTTAACAATGAGCGATTAAAAGAGGGGGAAGTTTAATGTATCGTCTTGTGATCGCGGATGATGAGGAAAGTATACGAAACGGAATGGCACACAGCCTGCCCTGGGAAGAACTCGGGTTTACGGTTGTCGGGCAGTGTGAGAACGGGCAGGAAGTGATCGACCGCCTGGAAGAGTTAAAACCGGATGTGGTTTTGTCGGACATCCGGATGCCGGTCATGGACGGCGTCGAATTGATGAAATATCTCAACCGGGAGCACCCGGAGATCCGGATCGTCATTCTGAGCGGGTACAGTGATTTTGAGTATCTGAATGAATCCATAAAAAATCATGTGGCCGAATATCTTCTCAAGCCGACCGATATCGACGAGTTTGAGGAGACATTCCGCCATCTGAAAGAATCCCTGGACAAGGAGCGGCAGCAGCAGAATCAGATCAATGAGAGCGTGGAGCAGCATTTCCGTTTCTGGCTCCTGTCTCTTCTGCACGGTTCGGCGAGTGAGCGCGATGATGAGCGGTTTATGCCGATCTTAAGCAAGCGTGGCATCGACCCGGACAATCTTGTCGTCGTCTTTTTTACTCCGGACGGGCATGACGATGACAGCAGTGCGCAGAAAGCCGCTCTGATGGAAAAAATCATGGCGGCCGCCGGGACGGCGCCGGTGGGTGAGGGGCTGAGCAGACTGCTTCTCAATGAGTCGGACCAGCGGATTATCGCGCTGTTCAGCAGTCAGAATGAGATTCAGGAAGAAGAGGTGACAGATGCGGTCCGTGCCGTACAGGATGCGGTAAAGGGTGCGCTTTCCGAGAGCCTTACGGCCGGAATCAGCAGTCTGTGCACAGAGCGCGATATGCTGGCACAGGAGTATGAGCAGGCCAGCTGCTGCGCGAAACAGGGCGCGTTCATGGGCGGCGGCAGCATTGTCAATTTCCGGGATCTCGGCAGCGGCAGCCCGAAGGATCTGCCGTATTTTAATCTGGAACTCATCGAGAAAGCACTGCTGAAACAGGATTCTGACAGCATCCGCCGGGAAGTCGACAGGGTGTTTAAAGAATATGAGAATCCGGCCGTCAGTTATCAGTATCCGAACCAGCTCTGCCTGTCTCTTCTGTTTCACATCTCGCTGTGGGGGCTGCGGTACGGCGTTCTGATGGAAAATGTGCTCGGGAAGATGGGCGCCGCCTACACGGATATTTATACCTGCAGCACGCTGGAAAAGAAGAAAGAATTTGTCATGTCGGTTCTCGGCAACTATCAGAAGGCCGTGGGAGAGCAGCGGGCCAAGGGCATGCCGGGCAACAGTGTGGCGCTGCGGGTCCGCGGATATGTTGACAAAGAGTACTGCTCGAATTCGATTTCTCTGGAAAGTGTGGCGGAACACGTCCACAAGGCGCCGGCGTACATTTCCCGCCTGTTTAAGAATGAATTTGGATGCAATTTCAGCGAATATCTGACAAAAAAGAGGATGAAGCTCGCGGCGCAGCTCCTGAACGACCCGGACGCGCTTGTCTACAACGTAGCGCATCAGTGCGGGTATGTGGATGCCTCGAATTTCATCCGCGTGTTCAAGCGCTATTATGGAATCAGTCCGGCGGAATACCGGGTGAGTGGGAGAAGTGAGACATGAAAACCGGAAGATCTACCCTGAAATTCCGCATGATGGTGACTCTGGCGTGCTGCTTTATTCCGCTGGGCATTGTCATTACCGTTATGTTCGGGCAGAGCATGCGCATGCAGCGCAATTCGGAGACGAATGCGATGCAGTACACGGCGCAGGATATCGCAAAGACACTGGACAACTATAATTACGGTGTGTATAACGTCTCGGATGCATTTGCCACGGATGAGCGCCTCACGGAGGTGCTGGAACGGGACTACACGGACAATCCGAACGCGAGGCGGTATGCGATTATTCACACGAATGGCTCGCTGTTCGAGAGCTATTCGCGTCTGGTCCAGCAGAAAAAGATTGACGCGATCTACATCGTCAACCGGTCTGACGTGCTCGACTTCGCGGACCCCAACAAGGATGTGGACACTCTGCTCGCTCATATGGAACGGCTCGACGTGGCAAATCCTGACAAAGGCAGCAGTTTCTATATGTATCCGCTGCAGGACAATTTTCTCACGACAACATTTCACACGGATATGCGGACGGAACATGTAGTCATCGGCAGCCGCCGGGTTTACAGCTATTATAAGAGCGGGTACCCGTATGTGCACATTTTTGCCATCCCGGAGCGGGTTCTGTATGAGCTTTACGAGCTGCAGGCGAAGCACATCGGGGCGGACGTCTATATTGTGAACAGCAATAATGAGCTGATTTCCTCGAGCAATGAACAGGCTGTCGATCGGTGCGAGCTGCCTGACAATGTGGCGGAGGCCGTGACAGGTATGGAGGGCGATTCCGCTGCGGTGCAGATTGACGGGAAAGGCTATCTCGCTGTGCAGGCCGCCTGCAGTTCGACGGACTGGAGAGCGATTCTTCTGATGCCGCTGAACACACTGACGGATTCGATGATTCAACTGTATTGGAACATTATTCTCGCCATCGTCATCGGCGCGGTATGCTCGATGCTTCTGCTGATGTTTTTCTATCACCGGTTCATGCAGCCGATGACGACGCTGGAACAGGCGATGCGCCGGGCGGACGCGGGCGACCTGCGCGCGTATGTCCGTCCGCAGGGCACGGCAGAGGTCGCGCATATGATGGAGAGTTACAACTCCATGCTCGACGGTCTGCGCACTTCCATCGACCAGCGCATGGAGATGGAGCACCGCAAGCAGGATCTCGAGATGCAGGTCCTGATGAGTCAGATCAACCCGCACTTCCTGTACAATACGCTCGAAACGATTGTGTGGAAGGCCATGGAAGCCGGACGCAGCGACATCGGAAAGATGGCGGCGAGTCTCGGCAAGCTGTACCGTCTGACAAGCACCAGCGATCTTTTTGTTCCTCTGACCAAGGAGCTGGAACATGTTCAGATGTACATGAATATTCAGAACTACCGCTATGACGGCAAAGTTTCCTATAGTGTCGAGTCGCACGGCGTCGACAGCGGCAGCGTCGAGGTCCTCAAACTGATTCTGCAGCCGATCGTCGAGAACAGCCTGATGCACGGCATGGAGGGGATCGACCACGTGCTCCACATAATTGTCGATATGGAGCGCAGAGACGGGGATCTGGTGCTCACGGTTTCGGATGACGGCGTCGGCATGAATGAAGAGACGCTTGAAAAACTGCGGGATCAGATCGAGCACGGACGCCCGAAGGAGGAAAACAAGAATCACCGCAGCAGCGGCATCGGTCTGCACAATATTTCCGAAAGGCTGAAGCTGTACGCAGGCAGCCGGTTCGGACTCAGAGTCTTCAGCACACCCGGGCAGGGCACCAGAGTGGAACTGATTCTGCCGTGGAGGGAAATCAAGAAGACAGATCCGGAAAAAGGTCGCGATGCAGGACCAGGTTCACGGCCGGCCGGGTCAGCAAAATAGCAAGTCAGGGCCCAACTCGCTGAAAATGCATCTTGGCTTTTGCGATTTTCAGCGGGCGCCGGTGAAATTGGGAAAATTGCTGATTTTTTCAGGGCGTTAGTTTTAACAAACTAAGCAATCAGGGCTCTTTTTTTGAATCCCGATGACGACCATCGTTTTCCGGGCTAAAAAAGTCAGCAAAGAACAGGCTCGCCGGTCCATTTTGCTGACAGGGACCAATTCCTGGCCGGCCAAGTCAGCAATCTGGCAAGTCAGGGGCTGTTTCGCTGACAGCTTGCATGCCGGCCCGGGTTCCCAGCCAGGTCAGCAAAATAACAAGTCATGGCATTCCGTAGTTTACTCTCCGGAATGCTTTTTGTATTCTGCCGGCGTCATGCCTTTGTACCGCCGGAACAGTCGCTCAAACCAGCATAGGTTCGGGATGCCGCAGGCGTCGGCGGCGTCCTGGACACTTGTCTTGCCACCCTTCAGGATTGATGCGGCGTATTCGATCCGGGCGCGGCTTATGTAGTCCGACATCGTCTGACCGGTTTCTTTTTTGAACTGTGCGGCCAGATAGCTCTTGCTGATGCCGAGTACGTCTGCCAGAACAGAGAGCGAGAGCGGCTCGGTCAGATGAATAGTGATGTAGTTGGTGGCTTTTGCGATATTCCGGCTGTATGCCTTCGTTGTCTGACGGCTGACCAGCAGACAATATTCCCGCACCATTGAATTCCGTACCTGAATCAGGTCATTTTCCGACAGCGCGTTTTCAATCTGGATGGCGATGATTCCGGACACTGCGTCGAGAAATGAGGGATGCACCTGGGCACTCTCAGCTGCTTTCCGGCAGAGAGTATTTGCGATAATCAGGTAGTTTTTTTCATTGCGCAGGGCGCTGACACTGCGGCGCACTTCGAAGTTGTATGCGGGATGCTGGAAAATATCCAGCGCGCTTTTTCTGTCTCCTCTTGCGATGGCCTGCATAAAGCGGTTTTCCGCTTCGTACCTGTCTTCCAGATTTCTGGCGACGTCCGGGTCTGGGTTGATCTGGATACCTTCGGAAATGAAGGCCTTCACATCTTTTTCCGTTTTCAGCGTGACACTCTGCATTGTCAGATTTCTGGGGTGGAAGAGCGGATCCCGGTAAAGACTGTGCCCCAGGGAAAAGAGAAAATCGTCCAGCAGAAAGGAATCGTGGATCATAGGCAGCGTCGAATAATATTGCTGAAGATACGAATCGGCACCATGCTGGAGACCAAGTTTTCTGCATAGTGCGGCGGTGAGCTTTGCGTCCGTCGGGGCAATGCGGTACGGTCCGGCGGTCAGGAACTGAGCTTTGACATCTTTGTCTTTCAGGCGCACCGCGATATAGCGGCAGCCGAACAGATCTTCCGCCGTAAAGATGGCCTGACTCTGGCTCAGCAGATACGAAACATCCGGAAACGTCATGGCAATCGAAGAATCAGAGACACCCAGCGAACGCCGCAGACCGCGGTCGTCGAACAGAGCGTCCGGTGCCGGTGACTGGTTTTCATCGAACAAAAGAATGCGGGGATTCAGATTTATTTCTCTGAAAAATGACTCCGTGAGCGAAATAAGCGGATCCTGCTCTTCATCATAATTTGCTTTTTCTTTTTCTTCGGTCAAAACAGGGCCTTCCTTTCTGACAAATACATACTATATATTTAAATATGCATATAAAATTTGTCATACATTCACGCAGAAAATAAATCATATTAGTAAAACATAATATCATATTAACACGGTTTTGCCGACAGCGCTACGATACAGTCAGCAGAAGAGCGAAGTTCAGCTCACAGTTCGAAAAAATTCATGTCAAGGAGGAATAAATGAAAAAGAAAGCTGACAGCGCGCAGGGACAGGCGGTGAGACCGTTCGGGTTCCGCGACAAGATCGGGTACATGTTCGGCGACTTTGGCAATGATTTTACTTTTATGCTGTCGTCCATGTTCCTGATGAAGTTCTACACAGATGTCATGGGCGTAAGCGCCGTGATAGTCGGTGTCATGATGATGGCGGCCCGGTTTGTAGATGCTCTGACCGACGTGGCCATGGGACAGATCGCAGACCGCAGCAAGCCTACGGCAAAAGGTAAGTTCGCACCGTGGCTGCGGCGCATGATGGGTCCGGTCGCTGTCGCGTCATTTCTGATGTACGCGACCTGGTTCAAGGACATGCCGATGACATTCAAGGTCGTCTGGATGTTCGCGACGTATCTTCTCTGGGGCAGCGTCTGCTACACCGGGATCAACATTCCCTACGGCTCGATGGCTTCCGTCATCTCCGACAAACCCGAGGACAGAGCTCAGCTTTCAACATGGCGTTCGATCGGCGGAACGCTCGCTTCGATGATCATCAGCGTGGTGCTCCCGATGATTGTGTACTACAAAGATGCCGCCGGCAATTCGGTGTTCTCCGGCCCGAGAATGACTGCCGCGGCGCTGCTCTGTTCTGTGGCGGCACTTGTCTGCTATCTTCTCTGCTACAGCATGACGACAGAGCGTGTCAAAACATATCAGGTCCGGGATCATTTCTCATTCAAAGAACTGTTTCGCATTACATTTGCCAACCGCTCAATGATCGGCATTATTCTGGCCGCACTGCTTCTGCTTCTGGCTCAGCTGACTCTGAGCTCCATGGGCAACTATATTTATCCGAACTATTTCAACAACAGCTCAGCACTTTCGATCGTCGGCCTGCTCGCCACGATCATAACGCTCGGACTTTCCGGCGTCATCACAAAGCTTTCGGTGAAGTTTGGCCGCAAGGAACTGGCGACGACAGGCGCCGTCATCGGGGCGGCTTCGCTTTTCCTGGCGTACTTCCTGCACACTCACAATCTTGTGGTCTGGATTGTCCTCTACATGATTTCCAACCTCGGTATTGCGTTCTTTAACATCACGATCTGGGCGATGATCACCGATGTCATCGATGACATTGAAGTGATTCAGCACAAGAGAAGAGACGGCACGATCTACGCTGTCTACTCGTTTGCCAGAAAGCTCGGACAGGCTGCAAGCGCCGGACTCTCGGGCGCACTGCTCACCGCGGTAGGCTACACAAGTGCGACCGCATTCGACACAGCTGTGACAGATGGCATTTACAACATCACGTGTCTGGTTCCGGCCCTTGGCTTCGTCGGCGTGGCACTGGTTCTGGGATTTGTCTACCCGCTCTCGAAAAAGCGCGTGCAGGCAAACAGCGCAGAACTGCAAAAGAGAAGAGAAGAAACCTGACAGAAAGGAGACACTATGTTATATCCCACAATGACACCTTCCCGGACCATGATGGATCTCTCGGGAATCTGGAACTTCAAGCTCGACGACGGCACGGCTTTCGATGACAAATGGTACGAAAAGCCGCTCGAAAATCCGATGACCATGGCCGTCCCGTCCTCCTACAATGACTTGAAGGAAGGCGCTGCCATCCGCGATCATTACGGGTGGGTGTTTTATCAGAGAACGATTTCCCTTCCGACATTTGTCATGAAGACGCAGCGCGTGATTCTGCGGTGTGACGCCGTCACGCATCACGCCGTCGTCTGGCTCAACGGCGAAAAGCTTGCCGAACACAAATGCGGATTTCTTCCTTTTGAGGTTGAGCTGAACGGCCACATGAAGCCGGGCGAGAACCTGCTCACGATCGGCGTCAGCAACATCATCGACTACACGACGCTGCCGGTCGGCGGCAAGTCGGGGCTGTTCACGATGGGCTCTGCGGGATCGGAGCAGGAGAAGAAGCAGAATAACCCGAACTTCGATTTCTTCAACTACTGCGGCATCACAAGACCGGTGCGTCTCGTGACGACGCCAAAGACGTGGATTGACGACTTGACCGTGACGGCTTCTTTTCCGGGGGCGGTAGAGGAGGGCACCGCGAGCCTCCTGCACTGTGAGACGGTGATCAAAGGTGCCGCGGCTTCGGGCCTGGACTGCCGGATCGAGGTTCTGGACCACGAAGGACAGAAGGTGGCCGGGACGGAAGTGAAGGCCGGTGCGGATGAGAACGGAGCGGCGAGGGCCGGGGCGGATCTCAGGCTGGAGAAGACGCATCTGTGGCAGCCGCTTCACGCATATCTGTATCAGATCCGGGTGACGGCCGGCGAAGACGAATATGTACTTCCGTACGGCGTGCGCACAGTCCGGGTTTCGGGGCATCAGTTTCTGATCAACGAGAAGCCGTTTTATTTCAAGGGTTATGGCAAACATGAGGACACGTTCCCGGCGGGCCGCGGCATGAATCTCCCGATGGACGTGAAGGATATTTCGCTGATGAAGTGGCAGGGGGCCAACAGTTTCCGGACGAGCCACTATCCGTACGCGGAAGAGATGATGCGGCTGTGCGACGAGGAGGGCATCGTCGTGATCGACGAGACCACGGCGGTCGGCGTCAACCTGGACTTCGGCGGCGGCGCGAATTTTCAGGGGCAGAAGGTGCACACATTTGACAAGGAGCACGGCGTGCAGACATTTGAGCATCACAAAGAGGTGATCCGGGATCTGATTGACCGCGACAAGAATCACGCGTGCGTTGTGATGTGGAGTATCGCCAATGAGCCGGATTCGTACTCGGAAGGCGCGTATGAGTACTTTGAACCGCTGTTTTCTCTGGCCCGGAAGCTCGATCCGCAGAAGCGGCCGTGCACGCTGATCAGCGTGCAGATGGCAGGCGGCCCGGACCGCGATGTTTCAGCGAAGCTTTCAGATGTCATCTGTCTGAACCGCTACTACGGATGGTATTTCGGAGGTCCGGATCTGGAAGGAAGCCGTGCGGCGCTTGAAAAGGAGCTCGCCGAGTGGGAAAAAACGGGCAAACCGGTCATGTTCACGGAGTTCGGCGCCGACACGGTGGCGGGGCTGCATGACACGACGCCGGTGATGTACACCGAGGAGTATCAGGTGGACTATTACAAGATGCATTCGGAAGTGTTTGACGCGCGCCTGTTTATCGTCGGAGAGCAGGTCTGGAACTTCGCGGATTTCGCCACGAGCCAGAGCCTCCTGCGCGTTCAGGGCAACAAAAAGGGCCTGTTCACACGCGACAGGAAACCGAAGCTTGCCGCGCACTATTTCCGTGAGCGCTGGAACGCGATTCCGGATTTCGGGTACAAGACAGAATGACAGTCTGCAGAAAGGAATGTATGGAGAGAACGAATACACTTTCAGGGAAAACAGCGGTTGTTACGGGATCCGGTCAGGGAATCGGGAGAGGGATAGCGATCTACCTTGCCCGGCAGGGCGCGCGGGTTATCACGAACAACCGGAAACCTATTGATAAAGACGAGGTACAAAAGAAAGCACAGGCTCTTCCGGAAGAAGACAGGGCTTCGTTTCTTGCCCTGAGCAGTGACGCGGAAATGACAGCGGAGGCGATCCGAAAAGAAGGCGGAGAGG
Source organism: Lachnospiraceae bacterium (assembly GCA_050944355.1). Lineage (GTDB taxonomy): Bacteria > Bacillota > Clostridia > Lachnospirales > Lachnospiraceae > UBA4285. Next base: position 32,438 of record JBMNQX010000015.1, on the reverse strand, counting down.
CGGACTTCTTTTATGGAGACGTGAGCCGGCCGGAGGATGCGAAAGGGCTGATTCAGAAGGCTGTTGACACATTCGGGTCGATCGATATCCTCGTGAACAATGCGGCCGGTCTCGGTGAAGGAACGATTGTCAGTACAACAGAAGAGCAGTGGGACTGGATGACGCAGGCGAAGATGAAAGGTGCATTTCTCACTATGCATTACGCGGCACCTTTCATGATTGCTCAGAAATCAGGCACGATTCTCAACAGCGCGTCAAATGCCTGGGTCGGCATTTCCAATCTCTGCGCGTACAGCGCGGGCAACGCAGGACTGGTCGGTCTCACGAAAGCGACGGCCAAAGAGCTGAAGTCTTACGGCATAACCGTCAATGCATACTGCCCGAGAGCAGCTTCACCGGGACACATCGTGGAATTTGAAAAAACCGTCCGGACGCTCGCGGCGGCTGTGCCCGACAGCAAACCAGATCCGGAAAAACTGAAAGCTGTTCAGGATGAGCATCGCGATCCGGTGTATCTCGCCCCGTTTCTCGCTTACCTGTGCACAGACGACTGCCGCGATATTACCGGCCAGGTTTTTGGCCTGTCTGCTTCAGGTAAAATTGAGTTTTATTCGGAACCGGTCATCATCGACAGGCAGACAGCAGAAGATGGCATCTGGACGCAGGAAAAGCTGAAGGAAAAAATGCCGGAAACTATTCTGAAAACTGTCCGCAGTCAGGCACGCGGCGACGACTGGTGATTCGAGGATATGAAATGATGAAAAATGAAGATTTGAGCGAAGAAGAGCAGAAGCAGCTGCAAAAAATGACATTTGCACCGGGGGTTCCGGTGGACGGATTTTATCAGAAAGCTTTTATCAACATGCTGCTTGGACCTGGTCATCCGTCGGGCTCATCCATCGGCGTCGTCACGATGGAGCCGGGCGCTCACAACAACTGGCACACGCACTACGGCTGGCAGATTCTCATGGTGACGGACGGCGAGGGGTTCTATCAGGAGAAAGGGAAAAAAGCAAAACATCTGAAGAAAGGCGATGTCGTTGTTGTGCAGCCGGGCGTGATGCACTGGCACGGAGCGGCGCCTGATCACTGGTTTGCACATATTGCGGCGGTCGTCGGAAACGACGGTTACACAAATGTCGGCGAACCGCTCCCAAAAGACGAATATGAAAAAGCATGCCGGGAAGAGTGATCTTCCCGGTTTTTTATTAATATCTGACAATCAGCGGCAAATCTTGACAAAACGAAAAAATCCGGGTATATTTAACTTCCTAATTAAAATGCGTACTTGACTTAATATAAAGAGGCATAAGTGAACAAATTCTTTAATATTAAAACAGATTTGCACAGCAGCGGCAGCCGGCATGATGAGAAAAGACAGAAAGGAAGAAAAAGAAGACCATTTGTCAGGAGGATCCTGGCAGCGGCGATGATTCTTTGCCTGATGGCGCCTTCTGTGACGGCTTTTGGCGCGGAAGATGCTTCGGTTCAGGAGAGCGGCGATGTGTCCGGAACGGTGTATACAGACAGAGCGGCCTATGAAGAGGCTCTGGCTGCGTACCAGGTGGCTTACCAGAATTTTCTCTCAGAGCTCGAGGCGTATCGGGCTGCTGTGGAGCAGAATGCGCAGATAGAAGCTGAGAATGAGGCCGCACAGCAGGCGTATGAGGAAGCCCTCGCGGAATATGAGACGGCCATGGACGAGTACCTGCAGAAGCTGGAAGAGTATACGGAAGCGCTGGCGGATGTCCAGGCTGCCGAAGAGCGCAATCAGGAGATCATGACCCAGAACGCAGAACTCCTGCAGCAGTATGAAGAACAGCTGGCCGCCTATGAGGAAGCGGTGGCAAATTATACGGAAACCGTCAGGAACATCGAAAGCGAGAACGAGGCCGCCTGGCAGGAATATCTGCAGCAGCTGGCGATCTATGAGCAGCAGCTGCAGGAGTACGAGGAAGCCATTGCCGCCTACGAGCAGCTGATAGAAGAGCGCAACGCGATTCTGGCCCGGAATCAGGCGCTTCAGGAGGAGTATGAGGCCGAACTCGCGGAATACAACGCGGCTATGGCGGAGTACGAGAAAGAGTACGCTGCATATCTAGAGGAGAAAGCGGCCTACGAAGAGGCTGTCGCGGAAAATGCCAGTAAGAAAGCACAGTACGAAGCCGATCTGGAGGCCTATTACGAGAAAGTGGCGCTGATCGCTGAAAACGAGGCAGCGGGACATTATTCAGTGCCGAGTACCTGGTACAACCTGACCAATATGTATCAAATCTTTATCCGTTATGACGCGACGCAGACATTTTTTAATTACGGCCTGTCAATAAGCGGCGATGATATGGTCAGTCAGATAAACAGTGACAAGGCTCAGAATCCGATGCCAAATGAGACGATGAACGATCTGCTTGACCAGCTGGCGGCGGCGGACAGTTCTATGTATTCATGGCTTCAGTCAATCAATGCATATCTGGGCGGTTACTACGTCATCAGAAGCAGTACGGTTGAGTCGATGGTACAGTCCAATACAGGCTATACCTACTATATGGATATCGGTGCGTTCACGTACTCGTTCACCAGCTCGACCGGTGAGACGCAGAGCAATCTGCCGGACGAATTTGAGAATCTCACGGAGGAAAACCTGATTCAGGCGGCGGAAGATCTGCTGACAGAGTGGGGAGGGACGTACTTTGACGGTACGTCCGAAAAGACAGGCGCTCCGGGCGTCGTCACAGCGGACATGCTGAGCAAGTGGGAAGAGACGCTGGCTCTCACAAAGACAAAGAGTGAATCGCTGTTTATCGAGTGTCTGCAGGATTATCTGAGCACCTATCAGACATATCTGAATTCGGACAAGGGCACGGATGCACTGAACAGCTTTAATGCCGGAGTCGAGGCGGCGATGGCGAAAGAAGAACAGGCGTATTTTCTTGCCGCGGGGACATCGGAGAACCTTCTCAACGAGGACGGCAACTTTACGGAAGACCTGCAGAATCTGAGCGAGGAAGAACTCGCGGATAAATACGGGTATCTCGGCCTTCTGCAGCAGATGGCCAACCTCACGGCCTGGGGATACTTCAATCTCCTGACGCCGCAGTCGGGCGAAGTCATCGGATTCGAGACAGCGCAGAGCTATACAAATTCCAGGGTGGGAACGGTGACCGGAGTTCAGTCGGTGAGACCGGCGGATCCGGTGATGCCGACCGAACCCGTGTATGAAGACGTGACGGAGCCTGTCGCGCCGACAGCGCCGGATCCCGTAACACCGCCGGAATATGAAACGGTGCCGGACCTCCCGGAGGAGCCGACGGCGCCGACAGCTCCGACAGCCCCGACGGAGCTGGAACTCCCCGAGGCGCCTGTGGCGCCGGAAGAACCGGTTCTGCAGGAACTGGCAGAAGTCCCGGAACTTCCAGAGGAGCCGACAGCCCCGACGGAACCCGATCCTCCGATCCTTAAAGCGCTGCTGGTGCTCGGGGAAGCGCCTGTGGCTCCGACGCCGCCAATTTATATAGAAACGGATTCGGAAACGGGAACAGAAACCGAATCGGTCACCGCCGAGGTATCGGATGAAAAAGCATCAGGCGGTATGTCAGAAGATACGACGTCTGATGACTCAGCGGGAGAGACGACGTCAGATGAGAGTCTGACTGAGAGCGGATCGGTCACGTCGCCGCAGACAGGTGACGAAACACATGCTGCGGTCTGGCTGGCGCTGATGGCGATTTCCGGAATTCTGGCACTGTCGCTGCTGCGTGGAATCCTGAAAAAGAAAAATTCATAAATGATTTTCCATCGGCCCTGCTGTCGGTCTTTTCCTGACGGCGGGGCCTTTTTTGGCAGTCTTAATGATTATCGGATGGTTCCGGAAACCATTTACAAACAAGCCGGATGTTAAAGCTGTCTTTTCATGTGGAATTTCCCTGAGGACCTGTTTATAATAAATTTGTGTATTGATTTGAAATTTACGAGGAGACAGAAATGTTAACTACAGATATAGGCATTGACCTTGGAACAGCAAGTATTCTGGTGTTCGTAAGGGGCAAAGGGGTCGTGCTGAAAGAGCCTTCTGTTGTCGCTTTTGACAGAGATACAAATAAAATACGCGCGATCGGAGAAGAGGCGCGTCTGATGATCGGCCGGACGCCGGAAAATATCGTCGCGGTCCGGCCGCTGAAAGAGGGCGTCATTTCTGACTACCGTGTGACCGAGAAGATGCTGAAATATTTTATCCAGAAGGCTGTGGGCAGAAGACTGCTGAAGAAACCCAGAATTTCTGTCTGCGTGCCGTCCGGAGCAACAGAAGTAGAGAGGATGGCTGTCGAGGAAGCCGCGATGGCGGCGGGGGCCCGCGAAGTGGCCATCATCGAGGAACCGCTGGCGGCGGCCATCGGCGCCGGAATTGACATCAACCGGCCCTGCGGCAACATGATTGTTGATATCGGCGGCGGCACGGCGGATATCGCCGTGATTTCGCTCGGCGGCACGGTTGTCTCCACGTCCATAAAGATCGCGGGCGATGACTTCGACGAAGCAATCGTCCGTTATATGCGCAAGCAGCACAATCTGCTCATCGGCGATCAGACGGCCGAGGAAATCAAGATCAAAGTGGGCTGTGCCTATCCGCTCCCGGAAGTCAAAAAAATGGAAGTGAAGGGACGCAACCTGGTAACGGGTCTGCCGAAGACGGTCGTCGTGTCATCGGAAGAGACGGAAGAGGCACTCAGAGACGATACGAGTCAGATCGTCGAGGCTGTGCACAGCGTCCTCGAGAAGACGCCGCCGGAACTGGCCAGCGATATCGCGGACCGCGGCATTGTCATGACGGGAGGCGGAAGTCTCCTGCAGGGACTGGATCAGTTGATCGAATCGGGAACCGGCATTCACACGATGGTCGCTCAGGACCCGATGAAGTGCGTCGCCATCGGAACCGGAAAATTCCTCGAGTTCCTGGCGGGGGCTGACAGAAACGCATAAGGTTTATGTAAGAGGAAATGTTGCGGGAAGAACAGGAGACAATTGAGGGGGTTGTGGAAAAGATCATTTTCCACAATTCCGAAAACGGCTATACGGTGCTGTCGCTGCGCGGCAAAAAAGGAGAAGTGACCTGCGTCGGCGCGACATTTGACCTGGATGAGGGCGAATACATCGAGGCGGCGGGACAGTGGACCGAGCACCCGGTTTATGGCCGTCAATTTAAAATCAGCGCGTATCAGGTCAAAATTCCGGAAGACGAGAATGCGGTGAAGCGCTACCTGGCTTCCGGCGCCATCAAAGGCATCGGCGAAAAGATGGCGGACAGAATCGTCAGGAAGTTCGGAGCCGAGACGCTGCATATTCTCGAGGAAGAGCCGGAACGCCTGGCGGAGATCAAGGGGATTTCCATCGAAGGCGCCATGAAAATCAGCGCGCAGGTCGTTGAAAAGCGGCAGATGCGCAATGTCATGATGGCTCTGGCTCAGTACGGAATCGGCATGAAACTTGCGACGGACGTCTACCGGCAGTACGGCGAAGATACGCTCGACGTCATTCAGAGAAATCCGTACCGTCTGGCAGAGGACGTGACAGGCATCGGCTTTGGCACAGCAGATGAAATTGCGCGGAAAACCGGTGTGGAGCTAACATCCGAATTCCGCGTGCGGGCCGGCATCCTTTACACACTTCAGACCGCCTCGGGCGAAGGCCACATCTACCTCCCAGAGGACGTTTTGCGGCAGAGAACCGGCGAACTTCTGCAGCTGGATCTGCCCGATTTCGACAACACACTCGTAGAACTTTCTATTGAAGGCAGAATTGTCATTCACAAACTCAAGGACTCCCCGACAAATGTCTATCTGCCTCAGCTTTTTCGCGCGGAATCAGAGACGGCCGGCTGCCTTCTGGCTCTCAACGAGTTTCATGAAGAACCGGGCGATGAGGAGGAAATCCGCGGAAATCTTCAGAAAATCACAAGAGAACTGGGCGCGGAGTCCGATCAGACTCAGGAAGACGCCGCCTATACGGCGCTGACCAATCCGGTCGTCGTCATAACCGGCGGTCCCGGCACCGGAAAAACCACGATTATCCGGACAATTATTTCTTATTTTGAGTGGCAGCAGCTGGATGTGGCGCTCGCGGCGCCGACAGGCCGAGCGGCCAAGCGCCTGAGTGAAGCCACCGGCCGCCCGGCGCAGACGATTCACCGGCTGCTCGGCGCCTCCGGCGCACCGGCCGGTTCGGATAAAGACCCGGCGGCGCCGCTTCGGGTTGCATTTTCCGTGAACAGGGACAACCCGCTCGACGCGGATGTGCTCATTGTAGACGAGTCGTCGATGGTCGATATTTTTCTGATGAGATCGCTTCTGACGGCACTGGCCCCGGGCACCCGGCTGATTCTGGTGGGCGATGTGGATCAGCTGCCGAGTGTCGGGCCCGGCAATGTCCTGCGGGATATCATCGATTCGGGCGTCTTTCCGGTCGTGAAGCTCACAAAAGTCTTCCGCCAGGCGGCGAAGTCTGACATCGTCATGAATGCCCATCGCATCAACAACGGCGAACCGGTGACGCTGACGACCCACAGCCGGGACTTTCTGTATCTGAAGCGGGACACGCCTGAGAGGATCATCGGCGCCATTTATACGCTGGTGACGGACAAGCTTCCGAAATACGTGAACGGCACGGCTTCTGACATTCAGATCCTCACGCCGTCCCGCAAAACGGCGCTCGGCGTCGAGAACCTGAACCGGATCATGCAGGAAATGATCAATCCGGCGGCCCCGGACAAGCCGGAGCGCAAGGTCGGAGGCACAGTATTCCGCCTCGGCGACAAGGTGATGCAGACAAAAAACAATTACGCGAAAGAGTGGACCCGCCGCAGCGAGTCAGGCGTTGATGACGAGAACGGCACGGGTGTCTATAACGGCGATACCGGTGTGATCTGCTCGTTTTCCGACGTGTTTAACACAGTGACGGTGCGCTACGACGACGGCCGCGAGGCAAAGTACACATTCGAAGAGCTCGAGGAACTGGACCTGGCCTACGCCATGACAATTCACAAGGCACAGGGGTCCGAGTATAAAGCGGTTGTGATGCCGCTTTTCCCCGGCCCGCCGATGCTGATGAACCGCAATCTCCTTTACACCGCTGTGACGCGCGCCAGACAGTGCGTCGTCCTGGTCGGCCACGCGGACGTCTTTGAACAGATGGAACGCAACCGCCGGCCTTCCCGCCGCTACTCTTCGCTCTCGCAGCGGATTCAGGAGGCCGCCGGCATTTGAAAAAAATAAAAATTTCTGCGGCAGACAGGGCACTTGACATACTGTTTCCGCCCGTCTGCCCGGTCTGCGGGAAGCCTCTTCCCGCAGGGATGACAAATGTCCCTTCTTTTCAGGACTCTGAACCGGGCGAAATTCCTTCGCGGCCGCAGCGCCTGCCTGTGCATCCGGCCTGTGAGAAAAAACTGATTCCCGTGACGGGCGCCCGGTGTGCCGTCTGCGGCAAACAGCTGACGGACGAGCGCGAGAGTTTGTGCCTCGACTGCCAGAAGAGACACCATGAGTTCGAGCAGACGATCTCGGTGTTTCAGTACACCGAGGCGGCCAGACAAAGCATCTACTGTTTAAAATATAAGAACAAACGCGAATACGCCGACGCGCTGGGATTTCTGATGTGGAAATACGCGGGCCGCCGCATCCGCTTTTATGCCCCGGAGGTGATCATCCCGGTTCCGATGTTTGCGGCCAAGCAGCGCCGCCGCGGCTACAATCAGGCGCAGCTGCTCGCCAAAGCTCTCTCGAAGTATTCCGGGATCCCGGCGGTTTCGGATGCGCTTATACGCACGAGAGCGACGAAACCGATGAAGGAACTGACCGCCGGCGAACGCCTCAGCAATCTTTCAGGAGCCTTTGAGACGGCGGGGAGGCTGCCGTGGGAGCGGGTGCTGCTGCTCGATGACATTTACACGAGCGGGAGCACGCTGGATGAGTGCAGTGCGGCGCTGAAACAGGGCGGAGTCCGGAAAGTATACGGCATTTGTCTGTGCAGCGGCGAAGGTTTCTAAAGAATTTCTTGACGATAAAGAATCCATTGTGATATAGTAGAACGGCTATGGAAGCGGCCTTTTTTTTATGCGCCCAAAACGCATGAAAGGGGCAGGATTCCGGGATTTGCCTTTTCCGGAATTCAGACCAAATCTTAAGGAAAAGGAGATGGAAGTTGTGCGGGTAAAAGTTACACTGGCATGTACGGAATGCAAGCAGCGCAATTATGACACGACGAAGGATAAGAGAACACATCCGGAGAGACTGGAAATGATGAAGTACTGCAGATTCTGCAGGAAGCATACGCTGCACAGAGAGACAAAGTAAGGACAGGCTTATGGCAGAATCTAAAAAGAAAGCTCGCAAGGGCAGCAAGATCACAGGGTTCTTCAAAAATGTAAGTCTGGAATTCCAGAAGATCGTATGGCCTTCCGGAAGACAGCTCACGAAAGAGTCGGCAGCGGTGCTGCTGATTTCAGTGGCACTGGGCGCTGTCATTGCACTGATCGACTTCGGCCTGCGCGCCGGAATTGAAGTGCTGATTCAGTGAGCGAGGGAGAAGAGTCATGAGCGATGAAGAAAAAAATACGGGAGCTGAACCACAGTGGTATGTGGCTCATACGTATTCCGGCTATGAGAACAAAGTCAAGTCGGATATCGAGCAGACCGTAAAGAACCGCGAAGATCTGAAGGGAAGAATCGTCGCGGCCGCTGTTCCGACCGAAAAGGCGACAGTGGTCAAGGACGGAAAGTCAAGAACGGTGGACCGCAAACTGTTTCCGGGTTATGTATACGTCAAGATGATTCAGGACGATCAGACCTGGTATGTTGTGCGCAACACCAACGGAGTAACGGGATTTGTCGGTCCGGGTTCCAAGCCGCAGCCGCTTTCGGCTGAGGAGGTAAAGCAGCTCGGTCTTGACGGGCCGGCAGAGGAGCAAGAGCAGCCGACCGTCGAGTTCGCCGGCAAGGTCGGCGACATGGTGAGAATTATCGCAGGAGCATGGGAAGGATATGATGCCGTGATCCGCGAGATCAACAACAGCCGTCAGTCGCTTCAGGTCGGCGTCGAGGTATTCGGACGTGAGACACCTCTCACGATCGGCTTCCAGGACGTCGAGATCATCAAGAAGTAACAAACGCTGCTTCGTTTCACATGTGGGAGGCGCGGGCACGCGCCGCAACCACCACTTATTTACCAGGAGGTGCCACAAAATGGCAAAGAAAATTACAGGATATATCAAGCTGCAGATTCCTGCCGGAAAGGCAACACCGGCTCCGCCGGTCGGCCCGGCACTCGGACAGCATGGTGTAAATATTGTTGAGTTCACCAAGCAGTTCAATGCAAAGACGGCAGATAAAGGGGATATGATCATCCCTGTAATCATTACGGTTTACGCTGACAAGAGCTTCAGCTTCGTCACGAAGACTCCGCCGGCTCCCGTACTGATCAAGAAGGCATGCGGCCTGCAGAAGGCATCCGGCGAACCGAACAAGAACAAGGTTGCCACGCTCTCAAAGGAAGATCTGAAGAAGATTGCCGAGACGAAGATGCCTGACCTCAATGCAAACACGCTGGAAGCTGCTGAATCCATGATCCGCGGCACGGCGAGAAGCATGGGCGTTACTGTAGAGGAATGATCATGAAAATGAGGAACAGACGCAGCGCACTCAGCGCCGGTCTGATCCGCGAAACGGTGGGAGGAAATTCCCATTCCGATATGACCACTTGGAGGTAGACAATGAAAAGAGGCAAGAAATACGTTGAGGCGGCGAAACTGATCGACCGCGCAACGCAGTATGAAGCAGAAGACGCTGTAAAGCTTGTAAAGCAGACAGCGACTGCTAAATTTGATGAGACAGTCGAAGTCCACATCCGCACAGGCTGCGACGGACGTCATGCAGATCAGCAGATCCGCGGCGCCGTTGTTCTTCCGCACGGAACCGGCAAAAAAGTACGCGTACTCGTATTTGCCAAGAATGCCAAGGCCGAAGAGGCAAAGGCAGCAGGCGCTGATTACGTTGGTGCTGAGGAGCTGATTCCGAAGATCCAGAAGGAAGGCTGGCTGGATTTCGACGTTGTTGTTGCAACCCCGGACATGATGGGTGTTGTAGGACGTCTTGGCCGTGTCCTGGGCCCGAAGGGCCTGATGCCGAACCCGAAGGCCGGCACCGTTACGATGGATGTCACCAAGGCTGTTCACGACATTAAAGCCGGTAAGATCGAGTATCGTCTGGACAAGAGCAATATCATCCACGTTCCGGTCGGCAAGGCTTCCTTCACCGAGGAGCAGCTCGCAGACAACTTCCAGGCACTTATGAATGCCATCGTGAAGGCAAAGCCTTCAACTGTCAAGGGCGCTTATCTGAAGAGCATCGTTCTCTCCACGACAATGGGCCCCGGCATCAAGGTCAGCACGGCCAAGTACGTTGGCTGAAGCAGACCTGTCGAAGGTTCATGATTGACATTCGATAGATCGAGGTGTAGAATACACCACGTCGGCCGGAAGGCCGGCACAAGGATATATAATTTTACCTGAGACAGCTGGTCCCGCAAGGGTCAATGGCGTCACGCCGCCCGCCGAGGAAACCGTGAGACGCTTAAAGGCGCGCGGTTTGCAGGAGCAGATTTAAGCTGCTTCTGATATGTCTGAGATTTCAGACCCCTTCGGCAGTGTGTCCGCAAGGGGTCTTTTTTTCGGGTAGGATTACCGTCCTTAAAAATTTTGGATAAGGAGGTAAAAGCAAGCATGGCAAAGGTTGAGATCAAAAAGCCAATCGTAGACGAGATCGCTGCCAGCCTCAAAGATGCACAGGGCGTTGTTGTCGCAAAGTACCAGGGCATCACGGTTGAGCAGGACACGGCGCTGCGCAGACAGATGCGCGAAGCCGGCGTTACGTACAAGGTCTACAAGAACACGCTTGTCAAGAAGGCAATTGCCGGCACAGAATTCGAGGGACTCGCTGATGTTCTCGAAGGCCCGACATCCATTGCCGTCAGCAAAGACGACGCGACCGCTCCGGCAAGAATCCTGGCTAATTTCGCCAAAGACGTACCGTGCATCGAGCTGAAGGCCGGCGTTGTGGAAGGCAAATTCTGTGACGCAGCTGCAATCGCCGAGATCGCATCGATCCCGGGCAGAGAGGTTCTTCTCTCAAGACTTCTGGGGAGCTTCCAGTCCCCGATGGCCAAATTTGCACGTGTCATCAAGCAGATCGCCGAGAAAAAGGGCGACGAACCGGCAGCCTGAGAAAGGCGGCCTGAATCAGGCACGTGAGACGTGCCAGTTTATGAAAATGCGGCTTATTAGCGCCGCGTAAATTTGAAAAGGAGAAAAATCATGACTACACAGGAAATCATTGATGCTATCAAGGGTATGTCTGTAACAGAACTGAATGACCTGGTTAAGGCCTGCGAGGACGAGTTCGGCGTATCAGCTGCTGCAGGCGTTGTTGCTGCAGGCCCGGCGGCTGCTGCTCCGGAAGAAGAGAAGAGCGAGTTCGACGTTGAGCTGACTGAAATCGGCCCGAACAAGATCAAGGTTATCAAGGTTGTCCGCGAGATCACCGGTCTCGGCCTGAAGGATGCCAAGGACCTCGTTGAGGCAGCTCCGAAGGTTGTCAAGGAAGGCGTTGACAAGGCAACTGCTGAGGATCTCAAGAAGAAGATCGAGGAGCAGGGCGCTAAGGTTACCCTTAAGTAATCATCGCTTATATTTAAAATCTGATGCATTTTGGCCCGCCCGGATATTCATTCGGGCGGGCTTTTTCTTTTCATCTACGAACTGGTCGAGACATCGGGCCGAACTTCTTTGAGGCAGCTTCCGATGCCGCCACAGTTATTTGTTTCGGCAAATCCATTAAATGCGTTGAAAATGTAAAAACATTAAATAAATATAAAGTTCTCACTTTCATAAAGCATCACTGCATAGTAAAATAGTCTGTGCGGGGCTGTGCGGGAGACGTATGGGGCGGACTCCTGCCCCCTGAAGAAAATGGGAGGAATTATGAAATGAACGCAATTCTGACAGACATCATGGCGGTCATCGGCGTTGTGCTGAACGGACTGCCGCAGGGACTGCTTGCGCTCTCACTCGGGTTTGCCTCGGTGCCGACGGCTATGGCCTTTTTCGTGGGCGCCTTCGGCAACGCGGTGACGCAGAACGTAGCGCCGATTTCGTTCCAGGCGGAGACGATCACCTACGCCGGAACCTCAGGCAAGAACCGCTCAGAACGCTGCACGATGATCTTTCTCGGCGGCGTGATCATGGCGATCGTCGGCCTGACCGGCACGCTGACGAAAATTGTCGATTTCATCGGCGAGGATATCGCAAGCGGAATGATGGCCGGCGTCGGCCTGATCCTGGCGAAGACGGCCGTGGATATGATCAAGGCTGACAAGCTCTCCGGATTTGTATCCCTGGTTTCCGCGCTGATCACCTACTACATTTTCCGCGACAGCAGCAATGTTCTTGTCTACACGATCCTGATCTCCGTCGTCGCTTCCTGCGTGGCGGCTGCTCTCTTTCAGAAGGGCGAGAAAAAGACCATCAAAGTCGAAGATGACAATTTCAAACGACAGAAGTTCACGTTCAATACCAACGTCATCATCGGAGCTCTCGGCATGGCCTGCCTGAATATCGGCTCCAACATTTCCTTCGGCTCCATCACCTCCGCGATGGCGCCGGATGCGCATTACAACGTTGACCAGCTGACATTCATTTCGTCGGTGGCCGATATGTGCTCGTCGTTCTTCGGCGGCGCTCCGGTTGAATCGATCATCTCCGCGACCGCGGCCGCACCGCACGCCGTGATCTGCGGCATCGTGATGATGGTCGTGATCGGCGTCATCCTGCTCACCGGTCTGCTCCCGAAAATCGGCCGCTATGTGCCGAGTTCCTCGATCGCCGGTTTCCTGTTCGTGCTCGGCGTATTCAAGACCGTGTGCCTGGACGCTCCGACCGCGCTGGCAACCGCTCCGGCTGTCGGCGGCCTGACCATGGCCGTGACCGCGATCTCGAACCCGTTCTTCGGCATGCTCGCCGGCATCGCAGCAAGACTGCTGGGACTGTAATCGACTATCGCAATTGACGGCCCGGTGCGTTTTCGCACAGGGCCGTTCTCTGGAGGAAATCATGACAAATTCTTACAATATCGAAGTGTGCGGGGTGAAGCGCACACTTCCGTTAATTCCGATCGACGACAAGACGGCGTTCGCAAGTTTTGTCATCATCAGCGACACGGAGCTCATCAGCCGCGTGGCGGGCGAGCTCATCAAGAAAATCGGTGACGTTGACGTGCTCGTGACCGCCGAGGCCAAGGGCATCGCGCTGACCTATGAGATGAGCCGTCAGATGGGAATGAAGGATTTTATTGTCGCCCGCAAAGGCGTCAAGAACTACATGAGAAATTATATCGGCGTCGAAGTGAATTCGATCACGACAGCCGGAACGCAGCATTTGTACCTGGACGAGGAAGATGCGGCAAAGGTCCGCGGCCGCCGCGTGTGCCTGGTGGACGACGTGATTTCCACCGGCGAATCCATCCATGCAATCGACGAACTTGTCAAAAAATCGGGCGGCAACGTCGTCTGCCGCGCTGCTGTTCTCGCCGAGGGCGATGCCGCTTCGCGCAAGGATATCGTCTTTCTGCAGAAACTGCCGCTGTTTGAGAAAAATGCGGCGGGAGAGTACGAGCCGATTCAGTAAAACGAAAACAGCGCGAAAAAAGGCCGGCGCTTTTATGCGCGGCCCGGGTACACGCCGGTATGCCGGAAGAAATTCCGGTGTGCCGGCCTTTGTTTTGTGACAGCGGGAAGCCAGGATTCTGTTTTCGAAACCCGAAGCTATCAATGGAAAACAAAAGATTTAGTCAATTTATAAAATTTGAAGAGGAGAGACACAATTTGTCCACATTTTCCATGTAGTATACAAAGCATAAGAGCGAACCACATAAAAAGCCTGACCCCCCACAGGCGTGGCGTTCTTAGAACAAGTTTTCATACTTTCCCCCTCTTTTGGGCCCCTGACGTGAACAGGGGCCATTTTTTTGTCTTATCTTTGTTCAATCGGGACGTTTAGGTTTTTGATATAAAACATTTAGCCACTTCATAGAAAAAGCACAATCCAAACACAATTTGGCCACAATTGACCTGTACTATACAAAGCATAAGAACGAACCACATAAAAAGCCTGACCCCCCACAGGCGTGGCGTTCTTAAAAAAGTATTCATACTTTCCCCTCTTTTGAAAGCCCCTGCACGTGAGCAGGGGTCTTTTTTTGTCAGAATTTATTGTCTTGTCTTCCGGGAATGCAGGAGGATTTGTTTTAAGACGGCGCGGAAGATCAGCGTGGTCACGACGATGCCCGCCGACATGCAGGCGGCGAACAGAAGCGTGTAGACGCCGAGTTCTTTGCCGGTCTCGGCAAGTCCGTTCATGTAGCAGTTCGCGGAGCGGTACAGAGAGGCTCCGGGAACCAGCGGAATCGACGCGATTACCGTGAAGATCGTAGAGGGCGCCTGTTCTTTCCGGGCCATGATTTCTCCGTACAGCGCGGCGGCGGACGCGCCGGCCAGAGCACCGGCGTAGTCGCTGCCGCCGATGCGCAGAATCAGAAGATATACTGCCCAGGAAACGACGCCGCCGATGGAAGCCGCCAGCCACTGGCGCTTGCGCACATGAAAGACGATGGCGAAGCCGATGCAGCCTGCCAGGGCGGTTATGAATTGTAATACAACAGTCTGGATATCCATATGCATTTGCCATGAAGAGATCAGAAGAGCCGGCCGGCGACGGTGAAGCCGACGGCGATGATGCCGGTGAGGAGCAGGGATTCAAGGAATCGGATCACGCCGGTGATGGTGTCACCGATGAAGAGGTCGCGGATCGAGTTGGTGAAGGCGACGCCGGGGATGTACAGCATGATGTTGCCGATACTGATCATGTCGGCGTGGTGGCCGAGGCCCAGGCTCACCGCGATCTGCGCGAGGAGACCGCCCATGGCTGACCAAAGGAGCGCGGTCATCAGATGATTGCTCGTCAGACGCACGAGGAACCGCTCAAAAAGATACAGCAGCGCGCCGATCACGGCGGAGGCGATGCAGTCGGCCATGTCGCCGCCGAAGAAAAGCGCGAAGGCGCCGGACACGAGAGCATAGCCGAGAATCATGATGCGGCTGTTGATCGGTTTTTCGGCGCGGATTTCTGAGATGCGCGCCCGGATCGTGGCGGGTTTCAGGTGCTGCGAGCAGATGTCGCGGGACAGTTGGTTGAGTTCGCTGATGCGCTGCATGTTGGTCGTTACGCCGTAAATGCGGCGCATCTGGGTGATCGTCTGAAATTCGCCGATATGAGCGGTCGCCGTCACGGTCGACGTGATCGAGAAAACTTCGACGCCCGGGACGCCGGCCGCGCTCATGATGCGCGCCACGGTGTCCTCGACCCGGTTGACTTCCGCACCGCTCTGCAGCAGCATTTGTCCGATGTCCATGGCACAGTACAGATATTCGTCTGCTTCGTTGCGGTCCAAGTCTCACTCCTTTCCGGCTTTCGGTATCAGCCGGTACAACTGTTTTTCGTAATCGATGCCGTCGTTGGCGCCGGCGCCGTTCAGCATCGCGGACATGGCTGCCGATGAGATGAACTGTGCGGCCAGGGCGAGCGTGTCATCCGGCGCGTCGCCGCGCAGCAGTCCGCCGAACACGATCGCCGCAAAGACGTCGCCGGTGCCGCAGAAACTCTGCGGACAGCGCGGCGCAAGAAAAAGTTTCTGACCGCGGGTGCGGGAAAGCGCCAGACTTCCGATCTGCGAGCCCCGGGCGATGCCGGTGACAACGACCGCTTTGCATCCCCGGTCAAGAAGCAGGCTGGCGCGCCGCCTGATTTCCTCTGGCGCCGGGTCACCGGATGCCTCACCGGCGGGACCGCCGGTGAGAAGCCAGAGTTCCGTGAGATTTGGCGTTATGACATCGGCGGCGGCGCAGAGCGTCTGCAGCCGGCGGCAGAGTTCATCCGAAAAGTTTGAATACGGGCGGCCGTCATCTCCCATGACAGGGTCGACGAGGACAAATGGCTTCCTGTCCGCAGCAGAGAAACTCTGCACAAAGTCGGCCGCGATGCCGGCCTCATCAGCTCCCGTAAAATATCCGGTCAGAATCCCGTCAAACGCGGCGCCGGCGGCGCGCCATTTGTCAAGATAGACGGGGAGCTCACCGGCAAAATCAAATCGGGAATATACGGGATATGCGGTCTGGGCGGAAAGCACGGCGGTCGGCGCGGGACACGCGGTGATGCCCATGGCGGAAAGAACGGCGATGTCGGCGACGAGCGAACAGCGGCCGAGGCCGGAAAGATCGTTGATCAGTGCAGCTTTCAAAAGATGCCTCCTGACAAATGAGAGTATCAGTCAAAACGATATTGACAGCAATTATTTCTGCTGCTCAGGTAATCATAAGGCAGAAACCGGGCAGACGCAAATGGGATTCGCCACAGGTTTACAGTTTGTTAAGAAAAGCGTCAGAAACTCTTTTCCATTTTCACAAAAGTTGAATGCGGATTACAAATTTGCTTCACAGTCAGCCTGTACTATAAGGACCATAAGAACGAACCATATAAAGCGTCAGCCCCAGACGCAGTCGTTCTTTTGATCATATACGTTTTGTTTCATACTTTCCCCCTCTTTAAGTGCTCCTGAGTCTGAATCAGGAGCATTTTTTTGTGGGACGAACCGCGCGGGCGTATAATGCAGACAGAACGATTATCCGGAGGAATGTGAAATGTCGGAAACAGCAGGCAGTTCCCGCCGCGGAGCGGTGTATGATCTTTTTCTTTTTATGGGGCAGTCTAATATGGCCGGCCGCGGCATTACAGACAGCCGATGGCCGGAAAAAGCGCCGGCCGTGCCGCCTGAGGCGGGCGCTGAGTTTCGCGCAGTGTCGGATCCGACGAGACTGTATCCGGTCTGTGAGCCGTTCGGCGCGGCTGAGAACCGGACCCCGGGCATCAACGACGGGAGAATGAAAACCGGTTCGATGGTGAGCGCATTTGTCAGGGCGTATTACGGGATAACAGGCGTGCCGGTGGCGGCGGTTTCCGCATCAAAAGGCGGCAGCAGCATCGCACAGTGGCAGCCGGACGCGCCGGAACAGTATCTGCCGGACGCCATGCGGCGGTTCGCGGACTGCGAGGCGTATTTTGCCGCGCACGGCCTGACGCTGCGGCATCGCTTCGTGCTCTGGTGCCAGGGCGAGACCGACGGCGATCTCTCGACAAGCGAGGCCGATTACCGCGCCCGGTTTGACCGTTTGCTTGACGTACTTCTTTCACACGGCATCGAGCGCCTTTTTCTGGTGCGCATCGGGCACTGCAACATCCCGGGCGCCAGGAAGCGCTACGATTATCTGATCCGCCTGCAGGATGAGATTGCGGACAAAACGCCGGCCGTCACGATGGTCAGCACGTGTCTCGCCGGCATGCAGGCGCGCGGGCTGATGAAGGACGAATTCCACTACTTCCAGAAAGCATACAACGAAGCCGGTGAAGAGGCCGGGAAAAATGCCGGCAGGTATGTAAAGATATTTGGCTGAAGAATGTTGTCAGCCACAGTCAGCAGCGCTGTTTGCGGAATTCTCCGGGTGACGTGCCTGTGTATTTCTTAAAGCAGACTGAGAAATACTGCGGATTGCTGTACCCGGTACTTTCGGCAATCTCAGAAACAGGGCGGTCGGTGCTGCGGAGAAGTTCCTTGGCTTTTTCCATTCGTACGGCCGTGAGGTGTGTGCTGAAATTCTTGCCGGTTTCCTGGCGCAGAAGAACGCCGAGATATGGAACGCTGATTCCCAGATGACTGGCTACATCGCTGATTGAAAGCGCTTCTTCGCAATAGTGCTGAGCGATGTAGTCCAGAGCGTTCTGTGCCAGAATTTTTTTGCTGTCGCTTGAATTGTGCCTTGAATCGGCGGTTTTTACGGCAAATGCTGTAATATCGGCTTCCATCTCGTCGAGTGTGTGCAGGTGCTGAATATGATCGAGATAGTAAAGATAGCTGGTGGTCCCGTCGCCTGCTGATTTCTGGGCCTGAAAGATGGTGAGCGCCAGCTCCGTCGTCACGAGAAGCGAATTTTCAAGAGACAGATTTGCCTCGTGGCGCATGCGGTTATAGATGGCGCTGAGGTCCTCTTTGACTGCCTCGGACATGCCCTGACGGATGTGATGAAGAATTGTGTCCGTCGGCAGGGTGATTTTGTCGATTTTCGGCTTAGAGGCATAATATCTGGATGCCGGAAGATATTTTCCGATTCCGAGAATATGGCGTGCGGAGAGCGTGCCATCAACCAGAGAGCATGCTTCCTGGGCGGTCTCAAGGCTGTCAAGGAGAGGAGAGCATGATATCGTCACACTGAAAGATTTTGCAGAATTACAGCTGCGTATTACGTCTGAGCAGAATTGGCGCAGATACCCCCTGAAGAACGCTTCGCGGTCCGGCACGTCTTTCTGACTGAAAACCAGAAGAAAGTGAAGATTTTTCGAAGTGTTTCGCGCAGGATATATCTTGAAATCCACGTGCGGGCGAGTCTTTTCCGTCATCTGGACAAGCCTGATTTTTTCGTAAATTTCCGAGCGCGTCGTATGCGGTGAAACAGATGACATGGCAGCGTCCGATTCAATCAGAGAATCAATTGAGAGCCCCATGACAGCGTAGAAGCAGTCCTCAACTGGGATTGAAAGACTTTTTGCCTGCTCTGACAGAGCTTCCGCGTCACCTTTTCCGCTGAAAATATCCGAAAGAAAGCCGCGGCGCTGCGCATCAAGATCTCTTTTTACGGCTTCTTTCTGGCGCTCTTTTTCAGAGATATCCAGAGAAGCTTTCATAATTGCCTGCATCAGAGATTCTGATGTGATCGGCTTGACCAGAAAATCAAAAGCGCGATATTCAATCGCTTTTTTCGCATATTCAAAATATTCGTATCCTGTCAGCAGAATCACGTGAGGTGGATTCTGAAGTGTATTGACCTGTCTTAACAAGTCAAGTCCGGAGAGGAATGGCATATTGATATCGCTGATCACGATATCTGTATTATGTGTCCGGATATAATCCCATGCCGTATTCCCGTCATCAAATATTCCGGCGATCCGAAACGAGGTATTTTCCCAGTCTATCAGGCTGCGGAAACTGTTTCGGATAATGGCTTCGTCATCGATAAAAACAACAGAAAATGTACGCATAAAGTTCCCTGTTCGTCGCTATTGTGTTATGTGTCTTCTTTTGGGCGCATGCGGAAAGTGATTTTCACGCAGGTATCTTCGGGTTCGGATGTGATATCAAGCCTGCTCTCCGGTCCGAGCAGCAGTTTCAGCCTGGCATTGATGTTCAACAGTCCATAACCGGTCCGGCTGTTCTTGAAATCAATGGTGGAAAGTGATTCTCTGACTTCCTGAAGCTGCTGCGGCGTAAAGCCCGGTCCGTCATCGTGTACTTCAATATATCCTGTTTCCTGATCTTCTGTATATCCGACAATGTAGATGTTTCCCTTGCTGTGCCGCAGTTTGATTCCATGGTAAATGGCATTTTCCACGATGGGCTGAAGAGTCAGCCTGGGAATCTGGCAATTCAACAGTTCTTCCGAGCAGTCGATTGTATAGTCAAATTGTCCGTCGTATCGGAAGTGCATGATGGTCAGATAGTTTTTTATGTGATCGATCTCAGACTGAACTGTCACGATCGTCTGGCCGTGGCTGAGACCGATGCGGTAGAAGTCAGCCAGAGATTTCAGCATCTGGCTTGCCTTTTGTGATTGCCCGCTGTCGCACAGCTGCATGCAGCTGTAAATGGAATTATACAGAAAATGAGGTTTGATCTGCTCCTGAAGGAGATTCAGAGTCAGTTTGCTTTTTTCTTTTTGTTCCTCTTTTACCTGATCAATCAGACTTACCGTTTCCTGCCGCATCTTTTCGATGGCCTGACTCAGAGCTGTGACTTCCGAGTAGGATTCGATTTTTATTTCGTGTGACAGAAAATCCGGATCCTGTACGGCTTCTTTCAGCGATAACAGAGAACGGGTGAGCATATAGGAAATGAGGTATACAAGCCCGAAGATCAGGAGCAGTACAGCCAGAGCCAGTATGATGATGGATTTTTTCAGGGCGGCCAGATTGGAAACCTGATTTTCCTGAACGCTGTAGACAAGCATCCAAGGGCACTCTGCTATAGCACGGGACACGATAAAATATTTGTCAAGCAACTGCTGCTCTGTGTTTTCTGTCGTGGAGCTTCGGATTGCCTCCTGCTCATCCAGCACTTTCTGGCTGGAAGCGTTTTCCCGGATGGATATCAGACCGTCCTCTGTCAGAATGTTCAGACTGGCATCCTGACTGATTGCAGAACTGTCCAGGTTGTTAATCATAAAATCACTTGAGATGGCAACGAATGAAAAATCATCACCCGTTCCGATATTACTTTTCGTGATGTGAAAGAAAAGGACGCTCACCTGAAGATCCGGGATCAGATCCCGGTATTTTGCCGCGTCAATCCAGTAATAGCCATCATCCGGAAAAGCGCTTCTCCACTGATCCAGATCAGAATTGAGCTGCACCAGATTGTTCTGATATGCCTGCAGTGTATTCTCTCCGCTGTTCAGGTTAAAGCCCATACTGTAGATCGTCTGACTGCTTGATGACACCATGATGCTCATAGCCTTCTGGAGCGAAAGATAATAATTGGCAATCTGATTCTGGCTCATCTGATCGCGCGGTGTGTTTTTCAGCTTGATATAGCTGCTGTTGCTCTCCAGAAGAAACAGGCTGGAATACACATTTTCAAATCCCGTGTCCAGTGTGCGGCCGATCTGATTTGTAACCACAGCCATATTGTCTTCAATATTCCTGCGGCTGTCAATTGTATACAGATGAACTGAGATCAGCCCGATTCCTGCGACAGCTATACATAATACAAAGCTGAATGTGATAAGCATCAGCTTTTTGAGCGTGAGACGACGAATCAGATTTTGCATCGGTTCCCCCTGAAAAATGAGTTCTTTTTCGGAATATATCAAATCTTAAACAAAATGAATCGAATTATGAACTTTTTATAATCTCAGTGACGCTAAAATGCAAGTCAGATAAAAGTTTGAGACCTTATATAGAAAGGAGCCTACATGAAAAAAGCAGGCGCAGCGACGGGCATGAGCAGGGCCGCCGCCCGCAGACGGGCGATCCCCTATCTGCTGATTATTCCATCACTGATATTTATTTTTGTTTTTCTGGCATATCCTCTGGGGACTATTTTCTATTACAGCACTCAGAATTATGTCATATCCAAACCGGATGACCGGGCGTTCATCGGACTTCAGAATTTCGCAAGGATGTTCAGCGATTCGGTTTTTATCCGGTCTCTGGGAACATCGCTCAAGTGGGTGCTGGCAGAGGTTATCTCTCAGCTGATTCTGGGCATGACGCTTGCACTGCTGCTTGACACCAAGTTCAAAGGGAGAGGCATTTACCGCTGCATTGTTTTCTTCCCGTGGGCCGTTTCTGGTGTATTGACTTCCATGCTCTGGTCTCTCATCTACAACCAGAATATCGGACTGCTGAATTCGATTCTGATGGACCTGGGAATTATCACGAAGAAAATAGCATGGCTTGGAAATTCCAAAACCGTATTTACAGCGACAGTCATAGCCGAGATCTGGAGAGGCATTCCGTTCTTCGCCATAACGTTTCTCGCCGCGCTGCAGAGTATTCCGTCAGATCTGCATGAAGCGTGTGTTGTGGATGGCGGAAATCTGATGCAGGAAATTTTCTACATAAAAATTCCTATGCTGAAAGATACGATTATTCTCACGACGCTTCTGAGAACTGTGTGGGAATTCAACAATGTAGATCTGATTCTGACATTGACCGGCGGCGGTCCGTCTTATCGTACGACGACACTGACAATGTATATGACCAACACGACAATAACCAATGGCGATTTCGGTTATGGTTCTACGCTGGCGGTGGCAGCTTTCATCATTCTGCTGCTGTTTGCAATCATTTACCTGAAACTGTCGAAATTCGGAAAGGAGCAGGAGGCATGAATCCGAAGGTAAAACACGGCTTCAACAGAACGTTCTTTTACATTGCACTGATCCTGTTTCTTATCTTTATCATCATCCCGATCTACTGGTGCTTTGTGACATCGTTCAAACATTCCGCAGAAATTACATCTCCGGATGTTACGTATTGGCCAAAGGAATTTACGTTTGAAAACTACGTAAACGCCTGGGAACAGAGCGGATTTTCGGTATACTTCCGCAACAGCCTGTTCGTCTCGGTTCTCGGTGTCCTGTTCATCGTGGTGATTTCCATTATGTCCGGATATGCCCTGGCCAGATTCAAGTTCAAGGGCAAGACAGCCTATATGCTGATTCTGCTCTGCACACAATTCATTCCCGGCGCTATGCTGCTGACGCCGATGTTCCTGATTTTCAAGAGAATCGGACTGCTCAACAATTTGTTCGGAATAGTTCTGGTTGACGTTACATTTAATGTTCCGTTTAATGCAATCATGATGCGCGGATTCATCAGCGGCATTGATTACACGATCGAGGAGGCGGCGCAGATAGACGGCTGCAGCAGACTGCAGGCAGTGTGGAAAGTTCTGCTCCCGATTCTGAAACCTGGTATTGCCACGGTAGCGGCATATTCTTTCATTTCCTGCTGGAATGAATTCCTGTTCACCTTCATGTTTATCAGCAAACAGAATCTTCTGACGCTCCCTGTCGGGCTGAAAAACATGGTCGGCGAATACACCATCAACTATGGACAACTGGCGGCCGGAGCGATTATAGCCGTCATTCCGACTTTGATTCTGTTCAGCTTTGTACAGAAGAATCTTGTCGGCGGATTAAGCGCCGGCGCTGTAAAAGGATAAAACAAGGAAAGATTTGCATAAGGAGGAAATCATTATGAAACTGAAAATGGGCAGAAAAGCCATTGCTATCGGATCAGCCGCGGTGCTGGGCGCCGGGCTGCTCGCCGGATGCGGCGGAAGTTCGTCCGAGTCGACAACAGCGGCGGCTTCCGGGAGCACAACGGCCGGTACAACACAGGCAGCCAGTTCTGCTTCCGGTTCCAGCTCAAGCGGTGAGAAGGTAACCGTAACGTTCTGGGATGAGAATGCCGGAGATCAGCGCACGCAGTATTACGAAAAACTGATTGAGGATTTTGAAGCCGAAAATCCGAACATTCACATTGAATATCTCGGCCTTTCCTCGAGCGATGCGCTGTCCAAATATCAGACGGCTATCACAGCCGGTGAGACCCCGGATGTCGGCGGCGTAAACAATGCCTGGTTTGCGACTCTTCAGAGCATGGGGCATCTGGTATCGCTCGACGATATGCTCGCCGATTCGTCGATCAGCAGCGAGATGGACCAGAATTATCTGAGTGTTATCAAAAATGAAGCCAAGGACGGAAAACTTTACATGATGCCGACGTCCGCCAACTTCATCTGCCTTTGGACGAACGACGCGCTGTTTGAGCAGGCAGGTCTCGAGGCTCCGACTACCTGGGATGAATTCTTCGAAGACGCCGACAAACTGACGGATACCGCAAATGGTGTATACGGATACACGATCCGCGGCGGTTCTTCTTCGCCAGCCATCCTGATTGACTTCATCTATTCCTATCTCGGAATTACGGACGTGTTCGATGAAGACGGAAATTGTACGATTAATTCTCCGGAAGCGGTTGACTTTGTCACAAAGTATTTCAGCCTTTACGGCAAGGATACGCCGGAGAGTGATATCACAGCCGGCTACAAGGAAATCTCCGCGAACTTCGATTCCGGAGTGGCAGCTATGCTGACACACAACCTCGGATCCTATTCGAGCCATGTGACTGCGTTCGGCGGCACGACCGGATTTACCTGCAATCCTCTTCCGACAGCGTCGAATGGCAAATATATCAACAACGGCAGCGCCATCACAGGCCTGGCTATGTTCGATACCTGCGAGCACAAAGAGGAAGCGTGGAAGTGGATCGAGTATATGTGCAGCCACGAAGGCAACAGCTACTGGAACCAGTCCATCGGTCAGCTCCCGACCAACACAGCGGCGTACGAGGACAGCTGGATTGATGACTATCAGAATATTCAGACCGCGATCAACACAGTCAGTCAGTCGAATTGTGAGTCCTACAATATTCCGATGTATCTCCCGGAGTATGGTACAATCAATCAGACATACATTGAACCAGCCATTCAGTCTGTTATGTCCGGTGATATGACGGCGCAGGAAATGTTGGATCTGTGGGCTGAAAAGCTGACGGAAGCTTACAATGATTACAACAGTTGAGTGAGAAATATCTGAGATTCAGGTGCCGGACAGAGAAATCTGTCTGGCACTTTTTTTGGAGACGAATTATGGACATGGCAAATGAGATTTTGTTTCAGGACGATTTCAGCGGCTTTCCAATCGGAGAGTTCCCGTATGATCCGGATCACTCGGCCGCGGGAGAATATCATTACGTAGTGGAAAGGGGGATGCACGGCGCATGGCACGACCCTGTGTGCAATTACCGCTACAACGGGCACGGGCCGTCCTGGATCATCACGGAGCAGGACGGGCGGCACTACATGGAGCAGTGCCGGATTGAAAAAGGAATTCCGCACAGGATGTTTCCGACACTGGAGACCGGCAGCCGTTTCTGGAAGGACTACGATGTCTCTGTGAAGCTGCGCCGGATTTCCACGAAAGGTATGGCCGGGATTGCATTTGCCATGAATGACAGCATCGATACGCTTGTATTTTCGGCTGAGTATCGGAACGGATTGAGGCTGGCTTATCGGCACAAGGAAGACGTACAAGTGCTGGCAGAGGTGCCGTGTCCGGCAGCGGCGGAATGCGACGGGCTGCATGAGATGCGGGTTGAGCTCAGCGGCGATTTGGTGACATGCCGGTTTGACGGCACAGTCGTGATTACATGGAGTGGGCCGCTCGCGGCGAGGGGAGGCAAGATCGGAATCACGGCGGACTGCCCGACAATGTTTACGGATGTGAGAGTGTGCGTGAGCAGCAGCGGACGGCGTGAGATCCGACAGGATGAAGAGGCGGAGAGCAGACGGATATCAAATCTGCAGGCCGGATATCCTTCTATGAAGCTGTGGAAGAAAATTGATCTGAAAGATTTTGGAACGAGCCGTCAGATCCGGTTCGGGCATCTGACGGGTACGGATGCGTGGCATATTGTTCTCGCCCAGGCGCAGAAACGCGTGGACCGGGACGCATATGCGACGATAAGCTGTCTGACGGCGATTGATCTTGACGGGAATGTGCTCTGGCAGCGGGGTGAGCCGTCGGACCATGAAGATGTGCTCGGAAAAGTGAGCTGTGACCTGCCTTTTCAGGTTTACGACATCGACGGCGACGGCATTGACGAGGTTATCACGGCGAAAAATTTCGAGATTCTGATTCTGGACGGCCGCACGGGCGAGATCAAAAAAAGTGCGCCGACTCCTTTTTCAACGGAAGAGGACAGCACAATCATCGGACCGCCGTATGGCATCTATGCGTTCGACCGCATCAATCCGGACGGTATCCGTATCTGCAATTTCCGAGGACTTAACAGACCGCGCGACATTCTGATCAAGGACCGCTACTGCCGCGTGTACGCGCTCGACGACAATCTGAATGTCATGTGGAAGTATCAGAGCCCGAAAAATACGGGACATTTTCCATGCTCGCTCGACATCAACGGCGACGGGCATGACGAACTGCTGGTGGGTTACACGCTGTTAAACTGTCACGGAAAACCGATTTGGACGTATCCGATCACAGAAGACCACACGGACGAGATTGTGTACGGAAAGTTCCAGCGCGACTGCAGCGAAGGCCGATTTGCCTGTGTGTCGGGCACACAGGGATTTTTCATCGGGGATTTTCACGGACATATTCTGGCGCGTGACAGAATCGGGCACGCTCAGCGTGTCAGCGTGGCCAATTACTGCCCGGACAGACCGGGATTTTCGATCGCCGTCACGAATTTCTGGGGCCATCAGGGTGTGCTGTATCTGTACGATGATATGGGAAATGAACTCTGGGAGACGGAAAATGAATGCAATGGCAACATTCTCGCGCCGGTCAACTGGCTCGGAAACGGGACGGATTTTATTTTGACAAATGCGGATCCCGAAAAAGGCGGTCTCATGGACGGAAACGGGGATATTGCGGTGGCATTTCCGGATGACGGACATCCGACCCTGTGCTGCGAGGCCATAAATCTGACAGGTGACGACCGCGATGAGATCGTTGTCTGGGATTTTCACAACTTGTATATCTACACGCAGAGCGGCGCTCCGAAGGGCACTTCGTATCATCCTGTAAAATATCCGTGGTACAACGCGTCCAACTACCGCGGCGAATTCTCGTACCCGGATACGTCATTTGTCACGTTTCACGAAGAGCTGCCCTGAGAGCTGAAAATCGTCCCCTGAAGCCTGTTGTTCGATCGAATCTTAAATCTTCAGCCTGGCCTTCTGCCAGGCTTCATTAAATGCATCTTCCATGTCCAGGATATTTTTCGCGTTGTTGGCGAAGACGATGCCGGCGTTGGTGGGAGTCAGCCTGTTGTGGGAGCGGCTGAAGAGGGGCGTACCGATGAGCAGTTCGACAGACCGGAGACAGCGGGAAAGGGCCGGCTGTGACAGGTAGAACCGATCGGCCGCCTTTGTCAGGGATCCTTCCTCGACTATTCCCAGAATGTAGCGCATGACTTCGGTGTCGAAATAGATGTCCTGCGGGTGGACCGCTGTCTTCGTTCCGGTCTCGGGAGCCGGTGAACTTGTGTCCCGGTCCGGCGCGGCGAGAAGCACAGACTGAAACGCGTCCAGCCTGTCAGAGTGGACAGGCGTGTAGCGCGGGTCTGACAGACGTTCTTCCATCATCAGGCGGATGAGAAAACACTCCGCCGGTGAGAGCGTGTGCCCTTTCGGATAGCGGATGTGCTGCGTCTGATACACCGGCGGGTCGAGCGGCCGGTAGACGACGTCCTTGGACGGAAAGACGTGTGCGTGGGAAACGAATCCGACTCCGATTCCCTGCTGCATCATGGAATCGAGCAGCAGCACGTTGCCGGTTTCAAACGCGATCATAGGCGAGAATCCGGCCTCCCGGAACAGCCGGTCTGCGATCCGGCGGATGCTGTGCTGACTGGCCTGCAGAAGAAAGGCAGAGTCCTTCAGATCTGCTACCCGGACGGCATCAGAGGGAGCGAGCGGATGGGCGGCCGGCAGAGAGACCAGAATCTCCTCCCGCGCGAAGATATAATCCTCGACTTCATCTGAAAAATCGCCCGCACCGATGGCGATGTCAGCCTGTCCGCGCCGCACGGCTTCCGCCTGCTCACTGGCGTAAACTTCCGACAGATCAAGTTTTACCGATGGAAAATGCCTGGCAAACCGGCTGTAAATCCGGCTGTACAGCATTGCGCCGCGGTTCGGCGCCGTCGCGAGCCGGATGGTGGTCCGCTGCAGACCGCTGACCATGCGGATATGGCGCATCATCCTGTCCTGCGCGTCCATCATCTGGTGCGCGAAGTTGAGGACTTTTTGGCCGTCACCGGTCGGGGTCAGCTGACGGCCTCCCCGCGTGAACAGAGCGGCACCGAGGCTTTGTTCTGCCGCGGACAGAAACTTGGTCAGCGCCGGCTGCGAGATGCCGAGTTTCTCTGCCGCCCTGGAAAGAGTTCCCTGTTTTTCGATTGTGATGAGATAATACAATTTTTTCGTGTTCATGCTATCCGCATTATAGTATAACCAAAATGATATGAAAAGCATGAAAGTTTGTGGATGGCAGTATTATCCCGAGTCTGTCATACTGTTACTATCAGAAAGTGATAAGAAAACTTACAGGAAGCGCAGAGGGGTAGAAAACGCGTAAGGGCGTTATAACTATTCTGATATTTTTATGAGCCTGAAAATGGCCTGAAATTCGGGAAAAACGTCGAACTTGCCGCGCGTGCGCCAGGGAGAAAACAGGGGCTATGTTTCCATTTGATTATTCAGATCCGATAAAATTTAACAAGGCTGTGTATTACAATTTCAGGCCGATTCCGCTTCCGAGACCGTTCAAAGACAGCACGGGCGGTTTCGGTCAGTTCATCCCGGAGCAGGGATATCTCGAGCTTACGGATGACAGCGGCATGACGGCGCACTACACGGTGACAAGAGCATTTGTCAGGAATACACTGCCAAAACTTCTGGACGGGAAGAGCCGCAGTTTCAACGAGTGGCGAAAGACGCTGTACTGGCAGATCCGAAATTCCGGATTTCAGTCAGAGAAGGCAGTCGATGTCGGCACGGTGGATATTCTGATGCTGGACATTCTGGCGCAGAGAGCCGGGCAGCCGCTGCATCGGTTTCTGGGTGCCACGAAGGACTGGGCGGCCGCGTATAAGGGCGGCGGCTCGCTTCTGCTCTCCGACGAGGAGCTGGTTGAGGACATGACGCGTTACGTCTCGGAAGGTTTCAGGACAGTGAAATTCAAGGTTGGGTCGGACGGCGGCACGAACATGGAACGCGATCTGGGGCGCATCCGGAAGGTGCGCGAAGCCGTCGGGGATTCAATCGGTGTCGCGGTCGACGCGAACCAGTGCTGGAGCGTTCCGGACGCGGCGAAGTTCGCGAAAATGGCTGAGCCGTACAATCTCGAGTGGTTTGAGGAGCCGATTCACTCGGCCGACTTCAACGGCATCCGGCGTCTCAAAGAGATGGGAGTGAAGCAGAGACTTGCGTTCGGCGAGTCGATGCGCATTTCGTATATGTATGAAATATACCTTGAAAAAGGTGTCGATATTTTGCAGCCCTCCCTCGGACGCATGACGCGGATCGACGATCTGACAGCGATCCGCGACATGGCCCGGGCAGCCGGCAAAGAATTTCAGTCCGGCGGCCGCACCGCGTACAACGCGATTTTCGGCTGTCTGTATGGGGAAAATGAACGCATTGAGTTCCACGCGCCGATATCCGAGCCGGTTCACGACCTGATGCTGAATGTTCCGGAGTTCCGGGACGGACGCTGCTATGTGCGCACCGACATCCCGGGCATTCCGATCCGCATGAATCTCGAAAAAATAGAAGACATGGGCTGCCTCGAGTCGCGGACGATCTACCTTCCGCCGAAGGCCTGAGGGTTTTCCGGCAAAGAACGAATTATTTTAAGGGGGCACTCTCCCTGGGGAAGATAAAGAAAGGAAGAGAAAGAATTATGAAGGCAAAGAGAATCATGGCTGCGGCAGCGGCCGCCATGCTCGGGGCATCGGTCCTGGCGGGATGCGGCTCAGACAGCAGCACGACAACGACGACGGCGTCCGGCACGACGACAGCGGCATCCGGTTCGACGACAGCAGCAGCCGGATCCACGACAAAAGCAGCGTCATCCGGCAGCGGAAGCGTCGCACTGACATTTGACTGGTGGGGCAATCAGACCAGAAATGACCGCACGCAGCAGGCAATTGAGCTCTATCAGCAGGAGAATTCCGGGGTGACGATCGACGGCCAGTTCTCTCAGTGGGCCGATTACTGGCAGAAGCTCGCGACGGCGTCGGCCGGCGGCCAGCTTCCGGACCTGATGCAGATGGACTATCAGTACATCAATCAGTACACGAACGGCGATCTGCTCCTTGACCTCACTCCGTACATCGAGGACGGCACGCTTGACACCTCTAACTGGAATTCGGATATGATTGAGGCCGGAACTGTCGATGGCAAATTTGTCGCGGCCTGTCTCGGCATCAATACGCCGGCTATGGTCTACAACAAGACCGTGACGGACGCGGCCGGCGTCACCATCAAGGACAACATGACGATTGACGAATTCATTGAAGTCGCAAAGACGGTCACGGAGAAGACAGGATACAGGGCGAATCTGATGTATGGCAGCTGCCACGAGCTCTTCAACTACTGGCTGCGTTCCGATGGCGCCATTCTCTTCCAGAATGACAAGATCGGTGCGACAGAAGAGCAGCTTACCAAGTATTTCAAGGTTTACGAGCAGGGTATCGATGAGGGCTGGCTGCTGGATCCGGGTGTATTTGCCGACATCAGCATCGGCTCTGTAGAGCAGGATCCGATGGTTTACGGCTCTTCGCCGGAGACCATGTCCTGGGAAGCTCTCTGCTGGTCCAACCAGTACACTGCATTCTGCAACACAGCCAAGGAAGGCCAGGATCTGCAGATGACAACATGGCCGAGCCCGGATCCGAAGAAGTCTGACTTCCTGAAGCCGAGCCAGTTCCTTTCCATCGCCAAGACGACAGCAAATCCGGATGAAGCCGTCAAGTTCCTGAACTACTTCATCAACAGCACGGACTGCAACGACATCCTTCTCGGCGAGAGAGGCGTTCCGGTCAACTCCGATGTAGCTGACAAAGTCAAGGGCCAGCTCACCGAAAACGACCAGAAGATCTATGATTTCGTTTACAACGTCGTTGAGCCGAACAGCTCGGTTATCAATCCTCCGTATCCGGATGGATTCTCCGAAGCTTCGAAGGTTCTCAACAACCTGCAGGAAGAGCTCTGCTACAAGCAGATCACTTCGGCGGATGCTGCTTCGCAGTTTGTCAGCCAGGGCAGCGCGGCACTTGCAGCAAAAGCTGCCGGGTGATTGACGACACATATGTGTGAAGAGAGAGGCTGCTGCTTACGTGCTTTCGGGCACCAAAGCGGCAGCTTCTTTTTGTGGCTGAATATCATTGAGCGGCATTTCCGGTGCGCTGTCCGGGGTGATATGGCTGCCTGTCATCGGAAACAAGAAAAGTGACATTTCCGGTGCGCCCGGGCCTTTTTCCAGGACCTGAAACGCAGCGCCAAAATCAAAGGAAACAGGTATAATTTGAAAAATTGTTGCTACCCCGTTGTCAGTTTCGTATGATCTAGGCAGTGAACCGTGAAATCAGTCAGGAAGTAAAGGGAGGGCGTGAAATATATGAAGAAAAGAAATGTGATTGATGCGCACATGCATCTTGTTCAGTACGTGGCGGGGATCGGCTCGGAGGGCGAGCTGCGATGGCTCGGCGGCGGAAAGGCGCAGTATGCAGACGGGCGGATATTTCAGCTGCTGCCGGAAGAGTTCGGCAAGGGGAGTGTCACACCGGAAGACGCACTTGCGGCTATGGACCGCTGCGGCGTGGAAAAGGCGGTTCTGCTTCAGGGCCACTACATGGGATTTCAGAATATTTACTCGCTGGATGCGCAGGATAAATATCCGGACCGTTTCCGCGCGGCGGTGTCCTTTGATCCCTGGAGCCGCGACTGCGGGAAGATCAGCGAGTACCTGATTGAAAAGCGCGGCGCCGGCATCGTCAAGTACGAAGTCAGCACCGGATCCGGCCTGATGTGCAACCATCCGACCTTTGACCTTTATGGCGATGTGATGCGCGCCGAGTACAATTACTGCGACGAGCGTGGCCTTGTCTGTGTCCTCGACATTGGCAAATGCGGTGCCGAAAGCTGGCAGCCGGAGGCTGTGCGGAACGCGGCACTCGCGCATCCGGGCATGAAGTTTGTCATTTGTCATCTTCTTGCTCCGTCGCAGAAGACGGCGGAAACGGCGCTTGAAAAGCTGCAGCTTCTGGCGCTGCCGAATGTGTGGCACGACCTCGCAGCGCTGCCGCACAATATGGCGCCGGACGCATTTCCGTATCCGAAGACAACCGCGCTGATCCGGAAAGCGGCGGACATCGTCGGCGCAGACCATATTCTGTTCGGCTCGGACTTCCCGTCCACGCTCAAAGGCGACAGCTACGAGCATCTGATTGATTATCTGCGCGGCTGCGCGGAATTCTCGGAAGACGAGAAGGAAGCAATCCTGTACCAGAATGCGCAGACTGTGTATTTCGGCGGCTGAACAGACTTTGGCGGTCATCGGGTCGATCCAGGACGGGATTTACGGGGACCATTCAATTTTATTCGCGAAAGCGGTCATGGATATGATCACGGTGATGGTGATGGCTGCGACGATGGGCAGGGGCTGCACTTTTTCGGCGATCCCGATTGCGCTTGTTCAGGGAGCCATGACGCTTCTTGCGGCAGTTCTCAGCCCGATGATCTCGGACAGTGTGCTGAACAACCTTTCCTACGTCGGCTCTATTCTGATCTTCTGCATCGGCATCAATCTGATGTTTGACCGCCATATCCGCGTGGCGAACCTGCTGCCGGCACTCGCTGTGGCGGTGATGTGGAGGTGAACGACGCAGAGGGGCTTTAAACCCATTTGCCATCCCGGATAGCTTTCTGGTAGGTTCTCGGGGAGACGCCGACGTGCCGGTTAAAGGTGCGCGAAAAGTTGGCATAATTGTTGAATCCGGACTGGAAGCACGCGTCACTGGGCGCTGCGCCAGCCTGGATTTTTTGCTTGGCAAGTGCCAGTCTTTTTTCGATGATATACTG
>JBMNQX010000014.1:0-43498 GCA_050944355.1 Lachnospiraceae bacterium | reverse complement strand
CGGCCAGATGGCGGACCAGACGATCAATGTCGGCGAGAGCACCGCACTCACAGCAAATGCGTTTACGAGAAGCGGTTACACGTTCACCGGCTGGAACACAGCGGCCGACGGAAGCGGCACTTCCTATGCCGATGGGGCAGAGGTGACGGATCTTGCGCTGGCAGACGGCTCTGTCACGCTCTACGCACAGTGGAAGCAGAATGTGTATACAGTTCATTTTGACGCGAACGGCGGCAGCGGCGATATGTCGGATCAGAAAATTACCGTTGGCGAGAGCACCGCACTCACGGCAAATGCGTTCACGAGAAGCGGTTACACGTTCACCGGCTGGAACACGGCGGCCGACGGAAGCGGCACTTCCTATGCCGATGGGACAGAGGTGACGGATCTCGCGCAGGCAGACGGCTCTGTCACGCTCTACGCACAGTGGAAGCAGAATACGACGCCGGCTCCTGTCTATAAGATCATCAAGGGCGACGGACAGACATGGACAAAGGGGACAAGTACCGGAATTTCCATGACGGCGGACGGTCCGTTCGCGAAATTTGAAAAGCTTCTGATCGACGGCAGCGAGGTTGCTCAGTCTGATTACTCAGCGGCCTCGGGCTCAACAGTCGTCACGACGACGGCCGCGTATGCGGAATCACTTGCCCTCGGACAGCACACGCTGACGGTTCAGTACACAGACGGAAGCGCAACAGGCACATTCTATGTGGCCGAGAAACAGACGGACACGACAGAGAAACCTGCTGACAGCGAAGATAATACGGAACAGCCGGCAGCGGACAAGGCGGACGCCCTGCTGCAGATCGCGGCCAAAAAGATCCTGGCCGGAGGGACGCTCGCTGACGGGCAGTTCTCATTTGAACTGAGAGACGCAGACGGACAGACACTTCAGACTGCAAAGAACGGCAGCGATGGTCTGGTGATGTTTGACAGGCTTTCATTTGCAAGTGAAGGAACCTATACATATACCGTCCGGGAAGTACTTCCGGAAGACGCGGATCCTTCTCTTGACGGAATCCAGAAAGACGGCGTCACCTATGACGAAACGGTCTACACGGTGACGGTAACTGTGGCGCGCAATGCGGATACCGGAAAGCTTGAGGCTTCGGCGCTCTGCCGGGCAGAAGGCTCTTCCGAAAACACGGAAATGGTATTTACGAACACCGCAGTTCCGGCATCAGATGTTGAAACCGTGGCAGGCGATGATTCGGTGGATACCGGCGACTCACTGCGGGCGGTGCTGTACGCGGCGGTCATGATCGCCTGCCTGGCACTCATCATACTCATGGTTTCGAGACGCCACAGAGAGAGTAAAGAACAATAATAACAGGACAAAAGATCTGTGAAAACAGATCTGAGGGGGGAAGAGCTGCCGCACGAATGATAGGCTTCCTTTCAGGCATTGACTGACAAATACAGGTCATTGCCGGGGAGCCGTCAGAAGTGCGGCAGTCTTTTTTCTTCTCTTTCACGGCTGTGCCGCCGGATGGCGCCGGCGGCGCTTTGCCGAACCGCTGAGGGTGCCAGCGGGAACTCTTTTCTGGAAATGCCGTGGCTGTAAGCAGGGCAAATTTTTGAAACGGCCGCGGGTGTCAGCGGGAACCCCTCAATTCAGAGAAAATTGCTGATATGCTTGCTTGAGCTGCCTTGGCACTCAGCGGGAACTTTTCTTTCAATGAAAATTGCTGATTATTTTGCCCGCTTTTTAAGGCCGGCTCAGCAATAATAGCTTGATCGAAGGTTTCCGCTGACAGGCAGCTCTTTTTTCACTCCGGAAAGCCAACAATATGACAAGTTTTCTGTCATCCCGCTGAGTTTCAAAATCCTGAATTTTCAAAATCAGCAAATAGCAAGTTGAAGGGCAATCTCGCTGACCGCATCCTGATTTCGGGATGACTTTCTGTTTCGAGGTCCCGATGCCTGCATCCGGATTTCAGGCCGGTCTTCCTGTTCTTGCCTGTTTTTTACAGCCGCTTTACAAGGAATTGAAAGACGCGCCGTATGATCAAAGGGGGCAAGCTGCTTTCCTGAGGAAGTTAAGGGAAAAACACAGGCAGAAGGAGGAACTGAAGCGATAACGATGGAAGAACAAAATGAAAGTCCGAGGCCGCCCGGAGACAAGGCTCAGGGCGGCCGCAGTTCGACAATGTTCGGGGACATTGTTCATCATTTCGAAAATCTGAAGGAAAGGTATCCGGCGTCTGAAAGCGGCCGGCCAAGCGTGCGGTATATATTGGCCATAACTTTCTGGATTCTGCTTTTTGCCTGGTGGATATCGGCCCTCGCCATACTTGCTGGCAGAGGTACAGGCAGTTTTTGGGAAGGATATCTGGGCTTTGCCATGATGATGCTTGTCCGGACGGGCTTTGGCTCGATGGGAGTTGCCGCGGTCATCTGGGGATGGCGGACTTACGCGCGGCACAGGCTTTCTGTGCCCATGATCATTTTCGCCGCCTGCATGGCTGTCGGGCTATTCTTTTTGCTGCGCAACCCGATCCGGGACATTCCATATCTTTCCAGTCCGCAGACGATAGTTCTGACATCCTGGGATGCGGAGTTTGGCGGCGGGAGCACTTCTGATTATCCTCCCTGCCGGCTGAAAAGCAAAGACGAGGACGGAGTCTGGTGGTATTTTAACATTAATGAGGACACATATTATGATCTGCCGGTGACCGATGATACCACGGTGCTTGAGGTGAAATATCTGCCGTACACTCATTCGGTCATGTCCGTCATGACAAAGATGCGCTAGAAATACAAGGTGATTGATGAGCGGCAAAGGGGGGAACGCCGCAGAATCGGTCATTTACTGTATTTCTTTTCGCACCACGCCGCTATTTCGCCGATCAGGTCAAGCGGCAGCGGCCTGTCCAGGGGGATCTGTATGGTTCCCTTGCTGGTTTTGTATTCCTGAAGCCGGCCCGCAAAGGCTTCAATCGCCTCCGGGCCGGGGTACAGGCCGATGTGGTTCTTATATCCGGCAAACTGGATGAGATTCCGTCCTTTCCAGTAAGTCGGCATGCTCCAGGAAATTTTCGGCACCGCGTCCGGCAGAGCGCGGCGGATCGTATCGTTGATCTGCCTGAGATACGGCTGGCAGTCTTCCGGCTGCTGCGTGATGTATTCTTCTATATTCTTCGGCGCGGGCCCACAGGAGTGGCTTTGATTGGCGTTTTTGAACTTCCGGCCGCATTTCGGACAAATCCACATAACTTTCTGCCTCCTTTGTGAATGAATCTCTGTCAATGAATATGATAAAGTATTTTGCTGACATTTGACAAAAAATGCGCGAAAAGAAAGCGGCGCGCATTTGTCAGCGGATATGTCCGCATGATATGTGAGGATCGTATCTGTTCTGTGAGGAATAAAAAGGGTAAAATAGAGTTGTATCCGTAAGCGGCAATTCGGGCGGATGAGCCCGCCCATTTGTCATGAGCTGTCCAGGGGGCGCTTCACGGCGCCCGGGAGAATTCTATGGCCCCAGAGAACAGTGTAGTTTCCGAACAGAAATATCTCGAGCGCCTCGCTGAGATCTACCCGACGATCGCCGAGGCTTCTACCGAGATCATCAATCTGCAGTCGATTCTGAATCTGCCGAAAGGCACCGAGCACTTCATCACGGACGTGCACGGCGAGTATGAATCTTTCATTCATGTGCTCAAGAACGGGTCGGGCGCCGTCAAGAAGAAGATCGACGATGTCTTCGGTCACACCCTGACAAATGCTGACAAGAACGCGCTCGCGACGCTTATCTACTATCCGCGCGAAAAGATCGGGCTCGTGCGGCGACAGAACGTCGACATGAACGACTGGTACCGCATCACGCTCTACCGGCTGATCGAGGTGTGCAAGCGCGCCGCGTCAAAGTACACGCGCTCCAAGGTTCGCAAGGCGCTGCCGAAGGATTTTGCCTATGTCATTGAGGAGCTGATCACGGAGAAAGCCGAGGTCACCGACAAAGAGGCTTACTACAACACGATCATCGACACGATCATCGACACGGGCAGGGCTGAGCCGTTCATCGTCGCGATCAGTGAGCTGATCCAGCAGCTGGTCGTCGATCATCTGCACATCCTCGGCGACATTTATGACCGGGGCCCGGGTCCGGACCGCATCATGGACCGTCTGATGAAGTACCACTCGGTCGACTTCACGTGGGGCAATCACGACATTACGTGGATGGGGGCGTGCGCGGGCTCGATGCAGTGTATCGCGACGGTCGTCCGCATCTGCGCCCGCTACGGCAATCTCGACATTCTCGAGGACGGCTACGGCATCAACATGCTGCCGCTCGCGACATTTGCCCTGAATACGTACCGGGACGATCCGTGCAGTCAGTTCCCCATCAAAGGCTCGAATCCGGTGGACCGCGAGGAGACGTCGCTCAACATGAAGATGCACAAGGCGATCGCAATTATCCAGTTCAAGCTCGAGGGACAGCTGATCAAAAGGCGCCCGGAGTTCCACATGGAGAACCGGCTTCTTCTGGACAAGATCGACTATGAGAAGGGCACGATTCATCTCGACGGGAAGGACTATAAACTGCTTGACACGAATTTCCCGACGATCGACCCGGCTGACCCGTATCGCCTGAGCGACGAGGAGCGGCAGGTGATGGACCGCCTGCAGTCCGCGTTCATGCAGTGCGAGAAGCTGAACATGCACATGAAGTTTCTGCTCAACAAGGGGCATCTCTACGAGACTTACAACAACAATCTTCTCTATCACGGCTGTGTGCCGCTCGACGAGAACGGTAAGTTCCTGAAGGTAAATGTGTATGGAAAGGAATATTCCGGGCGCGCGCTCTACGATGTGCTCGAGTCATACGTCCGGAAGGGATTTTTCTCGGTAAATGAAGAGGAGAGGGACAAGGGCCGCGATATCATGTGGTTCATCTGGAGCAATCCTCAGTCGCCGCTGTTCGGCAAGGACAAGATGACGACGTTTGAGCGCTGCTTTATCGCTGAGGAGGAGACGCACGTCGAGAAGAAGAATCCGTATTATCGGCTGCTCGATAACGAGGAGGTCATGAACAGCATTCTCCGCGAGTTCGGGCTCGGGGAGGACGCGCACATCGTCAACGGCCATGTGCCGGTCCTTCAGAGCGAGACGCCGGTCCGGTGCGGCGGCAAGGTGCTTGTCATCGACGGCGGATTCTCGAAGGCCTACCAGAGTGTGACGGGCATCGCCGGGTACACGCTGATCTACAATTCTTACGGCATGGAGCTTGTCGCGCACAAGCCGTTCACCTCGACCGAGGAGGCGATCAAAAATGAGACGGACATTCACTCGGAGAGTGTGATGAAGATGAGTATGCCGAAGAGAATGACGGTCGGCGATACAGACAACGGAAAGAGGCTCAAGGAGCGGATCGAAGAGCTGCGCTGTCTGCTTGGCGCGTACCGGAGCGGCGCGATTGTTGAAAAGAGATAACAGACATTTGCCATGAAAACATGCGGGTGAATTGGATTGGGGGATAAAGAAAATGGAGAGAGTGCTTACATCGATTATCGCGTTTTTCCAGCTGGGCTTAATGATTTACTTCTGCCTTCGCTTTTACATGAATGTGAAGAAATACATGAAGGAACAGATGGGAACTCGCGTCCTTCAGGTGACGTGCCAGAAGTGCGGCCATACATTTAAGGGGACGCAGGACAGCCTGAAGATAGGCATCATGCACAAGGAAGTCAGCACGACAAAGACCGAAATCAAAGGCGGCGCGATCGTCAACGCGCCGAAGTACAGCAGTTACGCGCGCAAGGTTTACTGCCCGTACTGCCAGAAGATGGAATGGGCTGACATTGCCGACGTAAATGAAATCGCGGAGGAGAACCGAAAGGCGGTGATGCCGTCTGTCATCCGGCTCGCCATAACTCTGATTGTTCTCGCCTTCGTTGCCCAGATCCTCACGAAAATCGTCACTGCTATCTTCTGAGGTCTGTCATTTTCTGAAGCGAAAAAATGCGGGCAACAGGACTTGAACCTGCACCCTCGTCGGACC
This sequence comes from Lachnospiraceae bacterium, assembly GCA_050944355.1. Lineage (GTDB taxonomy): Bacteria > Bacillota > Clostridia > Lachnospirales > Lachnospiraceae > UBA4285. The sequence continues at coordinate 37,491 of JBMNQX010000014.1, read as the reverse complement.
AGAACCTAAATCTGGCGCGTCTGCCAATTCCGCCATGCCCGCATGGATTGATTCTAACACAAGAAGACAGAAGCGGGAACAGAATTCTTGCTGAAGAGGCTTAGGAATTGAAGCTAGGGGAAGTTACTCAAATAGCTTAGCGGCGGCAGTTTGCTGCAATTCACTGGCGCTCAGCACTTGAGTTTACGGGGCTCAGCACTTGAGTTTACGGGGCTCAGCACTTGAGTTCATGGCGCTCAGCAAAAATCGGGCAGAGGGGATTTTTTGCTGACAATTATAACTTGGGTTCATGGCGCTCAGCAAAAATCGGGCTGAGGGGCATTTTTGCTGACAATTTTAAGAAGTTAGTCGAGGAGGACTCAGCATAATCAGCAAAGGGTGATCGCCTCCGCTGACAGGTTGTCTTATATCCCATAAAAACATCAGCGAGAATTCGGTTCGCAGCTTGATTTGCTGACTGCTCTGGCTTTCTGAACTGACAAGTCAGCAAAATAGAAATTCACTGCTGTTTTTGCTGATGACTTTGACCGGAATTAGCTGAAAAATATCTTTCCACCGGAATTTGCAGCAAAATATCTTCCCACCGGAATTTGTGGCAAGAAATTTTTCTCACCAGCATGCATCAGAACATTTTCTGCGAGTTCGAAATGCCCACCCACAGACGGTGTATTATAATAAAGGTGTTCAAGTCTGTGTGGGAGGTTCTGCTTTGAAGAAGACGCGCAATCCGCTTTTGATGGGAATTCTTCTGGTCATCGCCGATTCCTTTTTCTTTTCTCTGATGTCGCTGATGGTGCGGCTGTCCGGCGATCTGCCGACCATGGAAAAGGCATTTTTCCGAAACGCCATCGCTTCTGTTGTCGCGATCATAACGCTCGCGAGGTCCGACGAGAAGTTTCATATTCAGAAAGGCTCGCTCCCGGACTTGTTCAAGAGGGCGATTTTCGGGACGATCGGGCTTTGCTGCAATTTCTGGGCCGTCGACCACATCGGGCTGGCGGACGCCAATATTCTGAACAAAATGTCTCCGTTCTTTGCAATACTCTTTTCGGTCTGGATTCTGGGCGAAGTGCCCAATGCCATCGAAGTGCTGACGCTTGTCGCCGCCTTTATCGGCGCTGCTTTTGTGGTGAAACCGACGATGGGCGCGGCGATGCTGCCGGCGCTGGTCGGACTGATCGGCGGCTGCAGCGCCGGGGTCGCGTATACATTTGTCAGGAGGCTCGGAAAAAAGGGCGAGCGCGGCCCGGTGATCGTGGCGTTCTTCTCGATTTTTTCCTGTCTTTTCACACTGCCGTTCATGATTGCCGGCTTTGAGCCGATGACGGCAAGGCAGCTGATCTGCCTGCTGCTCGCCGGTATTTTCGCCGCGGGAGGGCAGTTTACGGTCACGGCGGCGTACCGGTTCGCGCCGGCCAAGACGATTTCCGTGTTTGACTATTCGCAGGTGCTTTTCGCCTCGCTGTGGGGCTTCCTTATCTTTGACGAACTCCCGGATCACTGGTCGGTCATCGGGTATGTGATCATCGTCGGCATGGCCGTCCTGAAGTGGGTCTACACGATCCGCGCGGATGCAAAGCCGGCTCAGACGTGAGAAGACCGGTGTCTGCGGCGGGGTGCCCTGCGCCTTGCGTTCTGCGGGCGAGTAGCATAAAATGCTCTTGAAGTGTGCGAAATTTTTTCAGACAGGTGAAGTATGCGCTATACCATTCAGAATGAAAAACTGACAGCTGTCATTGACAGTCACGGCTTTGAACTGGTGTCTCTCGTGAGAAATGCGGACGGGTCGGAGCTGATCTGGCAGGCGGACCCGGCGGTCTGGAAGCGCCACGCGCCGGTGCTGTTTCCGGTCGTGGGAAAGCTCGCGGACGACAGGTACCGTTTTGGCGGAAAGGTCTATGAGATGCATCAGCACGGATTTGCCAGGGACCGCGAGTTTTCGCTCGTCTCCCAGGAAGCGGACCGCACCGTGGGAGAACTCAGAGCGGACGACGCCACAAAGGCGGTTTACCCGTTTGATTTTGTGCTGCGCTGCGGCTTTGCCCTGGAGGGCAATTCGCTCAGGGTTTCCTGGGACGTGACAAATGCGGGCAAAGGCGAGATGTATTTCAGCATCGGCGGGCATCCTGCCTTTATTCCGGAAGACGGAAAGAGCTGCGACGGGCAGATGTTTTTCCTCGAGACCGAGAACGGGCCGATGCAGGAACTGCGCTATCAGCTGCTCGAGAACGGCGGTGTAGGCGAGAAGGTTTACACGATGAAGCTCGCGGACGGAAGGCTTCCGATTGACGAGAAGTTGTTTGCTAATGACGCGCTGATCATCGAGACGGACCAGCCGGAAGGAAAGCTTTTGGGCGTGACATTTGTCACGGAAGAAGGCGCGCGGATCGCGGTTGAAACGGAGGCGCCGGTTCTGGGGCTCTGGGGCGTCCCGAAGGCGGGAGTGCCGTTTGTGTGCATCGAGCCGTGGTACGGAAGAGCCGACGGCGTCGGGTTCGCGGGCGAGCTTTCCGAGAGAAAGTTCGGAAATGCGCTCGCGGCCGGGGAAAGTTTTAAGAGAGAATACACAATCACCGTGCCAAACGCGTGAGCGCGGCCGGATGGAAAGGATTTTTTCAGTTATGCTTAACGACGAGGAAAACAAGAAGCTCGCGGAAATGTTGTTTCCGGATGTGGACAAGACGCCGGAGTACTGGGAGAAGAAATACCCGTACAGGAAGCTGCCGAAGAAGGCGGAAGTGACGAGAATGGCGCCGAGTCCGACCGGGTTTATTCATCTGGGGAATCTGTACAGCGCGCTGGCGGACGAGCGGATTGCCCACCGCCACGGCGGCGTGTTTTATCTGCGGATTGAGGACACAGACGCGAAGCGCAAGGTAGAGGGTGCCGTCGAGCTGGTCATCAACGCGATGCGGTATTTCGACATCGAGTTTGACGAGGGCGCGGGGCTGCCGGACGATGATCCGCGCAATGCCTACGGACCGTATTTTCAGAGACAGAGAGTGGAGATCTATCACACATTTGCCAGGTCTTTGGTGGAGCGGGGCCTCGCGTATCCGTGCTTTTCGACGGAAGAGGAGCTCGATGAAATCCGCAGGCAGCAGGAGGCGGCTGAGGCGCCGATCGGCTGCTACGGGAAGTACGCGCTCTGGCGCGACAAGACGCTCGCGGAGTATGAGGAGGCGCTGAAGTCCGGAAAGGAGCACGTTCTGCGGCTTCGCAGCCAGGGAACGCCGGGAAAGGAATTTGTCTTCCACGACGAGATCAAGGGCGACGTCACGCTGCCGGAGAATTTCCACGACATTGTTCTTCTGAAGAGCGACGGGATTCCGACGTATCATTTCGCGCATGCCATCGACGATCATCTGATGCGCACGACGCTGGTGATCCGCGGCGGCGAGTGGCTCGATTCCGCGCCGACGCATGTGGAGCTTTTCCGGGTTCTGGGATTCAAACTCCCGAAGTACGCGCACACGGCGCATCTGATGAAGTTCGACGAGGTGACGGGCGGCAAGCGCAAACTTTCCAAGCGCAAGGACCCGGAGCTCTCGCTCGATTATTACCGCAGGGACGGATATCACCCGTACTGCATGAAGGTATATCTGCTGACGCTGCTCAACTCCAACTTCGAGGAGTGGCACAAGCAGAATCCTGACAAAGACATCAACGAGTTCCCGTTTGACGTCAGGAACATGAGCAAGTCCGGCGCGCTGTTCGACAAGGACAAGCTGCACAACATCTGTAAGAATGAGCTCTCGAAGCTCTCGGAGGACGAAGTGTATGATTTCCTGAAGGACTGGGCACAGGAGTTTCAGCCGGAGAAAGCAAAGATCTGGTTCGCGGACCCGGAGAAGCTGAAGCAGATTCTGAGGCTCTACATGGGTGTCGGCATGAAGCGCCGCCGCAAGGATCTTGTAAACGCCAGCCAGATTTTCAGTCTCATCGGATATTTCTTCCCGGAGGCGGAAGACGGGAACGCCGAAAAGGATTCGTTCAGGGCGGACTCTGACACGGTAAAGCAGGTGCTCACGGCATATCTGGAAGGGTACTCGCATGAAGACGACAATTCCGTCTGGTTTGCGAAGCTCAAGAGTCTTTCGGAGCGGTTCGGCTACTGCCCGGATGTCAAGGAATACCGCAAAAATCCGGACGCTTACAAGGGCAGTGTGTCGGATGTCGCCGAGATGGTCCGCATTGCCGTGACCGGAAGGGCGAACACGCCGGATCTCTGGTCGATCATCCACATCATGGGTGAGGACAGCATGAGAAAGAGAATTCAGGCGGCGATTGAAGAGCAGGCCTGAAAAGGCAAAAACCGGGATAAAACAGAGGCACAAAGGGGTGCCGGAACGACAGACGGTTTCCGGCGCTCTTGTTTTCAAAAAGAAGACAACAATTAAAGCGTCGGGGACGCAGGAACTGGTCCTGGAAAGGAGCTCAGTTTGTATTCGGAAGAAGATATTCTCAAAATGATTGAAGAGGAAGACGTCGAATTTGTGCGTCTTCAGTTTACGGATATGTTCGGCGTGCTCAAGAATGTCGCCGTCACGGCAAGTCAGATGGCGCACGTCCTGAAGCACGGGTGCATGTTCGACGGGTCTTCCATCGACGGGTACGCCAGAGAGGAAGAATCGGACATGTATCTGAAGCCGGATCTGGATACATTTGTCATCTTCCCGTGGAGACCGCAGGCTGGCAAGGTGGCGCGGCTGATCTGCAATGTGTACAACCCGGACGGGACGCTGTTCACGGGCGATCCGCGGCAGATCTTAAAAGCGCAGACAAAGCGCGCGGCCGAGATGGGCTACACATTTGACGTCGGCCCGGAGTGCGAGTTTTTCCTGTTCCACACGGACGAGGAAGGCAGACCGACGACGGAGCCGGGAGATGTCGGGGGCTATTTTGATCTCGGCCCGACGGACCTCGGCGAGAATGTTCGCCGGGATATCGTCATGAATCTCGAGGAGATGGGCTATCAGGTCGAGGGCTCGCATCACGAGACGGCGCCGGGCCAGCACGAGGTGGACTTCCGCTACGGCGAGGCGCTGCAGATGGCGGACAAGATCATGACGTTCAAGCTGACCGTCAAGACGCTGGCGCGCCGCCATGGACTGTGGGCGACGTTTATGCCGATGCCGCGCAACGATTGCGCCGGGAGCGGCATGCACATCAACATGTCTCTGATGAAGGGAGACAAGAACATTTTCGGCGATCCGAACGATCCGGACGGCCTGTCCGAAACGGCAAAGCAGTTCATGGCCGGCATCATGGCGCACGCGAGAGGCATGGCGGCGGTGACCAATCCGCTCGTCAATTCCTACAAGCGGTTCCAGCCGGGATTTGAGGCGCCGGTTTACATCGCGTGGGCGAAGAAAAACCGCTGCCCCCTGGTGCGGATTCCGGCGGGATCCGTCAGCAACACGCGCGTGGAACTGCGCAGCGCCGATTCCGCAGCCAACCCGTATCTCGCACTCGCGGTCTGCCTCGCGGCCGGACTTGACGGCATCGAAAAGAAGATGACACCGCCGGCCCCTGTCAAAGGCAACCCGAACAACATGACCGACGGGCAGCGCGCTGAGGCGGGGATTCAGGCGCTCCCGCTTTCGCTCGACGAAGCTCTCGACGAGATGGAGAAGGATGAAGTGGTCAGGGGCGCACTGGGCGAATACATCGCCGGCCGCTACATCCGCGCGAAGAGACAGGAGTGGAAGGAGTACGCGCGGCACGTTTCCGACTGGGAAATCGAGCGGTATCTCAGCAGATACTAAACTTCCGGAAAGGCGGGCGAAATGGCAGTACTCATTGTGGCCTTTCCGAAGCTCGAGGAAGCGAAAGCACTTAAGAATCTGCTTGTGAAGAACGGCTATCAGGCGGAAGCCTGTACGAGCGGCACCCGCGCCGTGACCCGCGCCGACATTCTGTCTGACGGCCTGATTATCTCCGGGTACCGGCTGGGCGACGGGATGCTCTTTTCCGAACTGAACGAGTACAAGCCAAAAAGTTTCGGCCTTCTCGTGATCACGAGCGGCGTGCACGTCGAAGAATGCGCCGCGGAAGGAGTCATGTGTCTGAAGATGCCGCTTGCGGCCAGCGAACTGCTCGACACGGTCGAGATGATGCTCTCTCAGCAGATCCGGCGGAGGAAAAAGGCAAGAAGCACACCCAGGCAGCGGACGCCTGAGGAACAGAAGATTATCGACGAGGCGAAAGCGGCCCTCATGGAGCACAATCACATGACGGAGCCGGAGGCGTTCCGGTACATCCAGAAATGCAGCATGGACAGCGGCAACACCCTGGTCGAGTCCGCCCGGATGGTTCTGACCTTTCTCGGATGACAAATGCGGCCGGTACACATGGCCGGCAAATGAATCGGATGACAAATGTGCCGGTACACATGGCCGACATATGAAATTGATGCTCGGGCGGCGGTCCGGAATTCATTAAACACAAAAACAGGAAAAACGATACGGCCGCGCCTGTAAGAATCACAGGGGCGCGATCCCGGGAGGAATTTAAGGGGCTTGTGCTCACAGGACATTAAATGGGCAGGAGTCCGGGGAGTATGACAGATACAGCAGAAATGAGTCAGAACGGGGAAAGAGATCAGAAAACTGAAACTTCGATGGCTTCGCTGACGATTGCCGGCTTCACCGAAAAGCTGTCCGGACGGGATCCGGTTCCGGGCGGCGGCGGCGCCTCCGCGGTCGCGGCGGCACTGGGCGCGGCGCTCGGCAACATGACGGCGAGCCTTGCGATCGGGAAAAAGAAATACGCCGACAGGCAGGATGAACTTGAGAAACTGACGGCCGATCTGAAGGAAGTGGCCCGTCAGCTTCTTTCCTGCGCGGACAAGGACGCGGAAAGTTTTCTTCCGCTTCTGGCGGCGTATAAACTTCCGCACGCGACGGTGGAAGAACAAGAGGCCAAAGACGCCGCTCTTGACGCGGCACTCATCAGGGCGAACGAGCCGCCGCTTGAGATTATGCGTCTCAGCCTGCAGGCGCTTCACCTGATCGGGCGCGCAGGCGAAATCGGGAGCCGGATGGCTGTGAGCGACGCGGGAGCGGGCGCGAAGCTCGCCGGCGCGGCGCTTTCCGCCGCATCGCTCAATGTCTACATCAACGTCAAGTCGATGAAAGACAGAGAAGCGGCAGACCGTCAGAAAGCAGAGGCCGATCAGCTGATGAAGGAAGGAAACGAACTGTCCGATCAGATCTTTGAGAAAGTTCTGGCGGAAATCAGAGAGTGAATAGCTTCCGGCGATTTCAGAGAGTGAGTCGGCTCGGAAGATCAGAAGGTGGATTTTTAAGATGCGGGAATTGCTTGGAAAGCCGGTGGCGGATGCCATCACGAAACAGATCAGAGAGAAAGCGGAGGCTCTTAGCGTCACGCCGAAACTCGTGATCCTCAGGATCGGAGCGCGGCCGGATGATCTTTCTTATGAAAGAGGCGCACTTGCCCGCATGAAGAAGTGCGGCTTTGAGGCCGAGGTGCGGACTTTTCCGGAGAATATCGGCGAGGCAGATTTCGAGTCAGCGGTGCGGCAGGCAAACCAGGAGTCTGACACAGACGGAATCCTTCTGTTCTGTCCTCTTCCGAAGAGTCTTAATCAAAGGCGGATTGCCTCTCTTATCGATCCGGAAAAAGACCTGGACGGAATCAGTCCGGTCAATCAGGCAAAGATTTTCACGGGAGATACAAGCGGTTTCGCGCCCTGCACAGCCGAGGCGGTCATGAAGATTCTTTCTTTCTACAAATACAATCTGAGAGGAAAGAAAGCGGTCGTCGTGGGCCGGAGCACAGTTATCGGGAAGCCGCTGGCGATGCTGCTCCTCGGAGCTGACGCGACGGTGACCGTCACGCATACAAAGACAACGGATCTCGCAGCGGAATGCCGGCAGGCCGACATTCTGGTTGCGGCGGCCGGACACGCCGGCACGGTAAAGGCGGATTTCATCAAGCCGGGCGCGGCTGTGATTGACGTCGGCATCAACGTGGATGCGGCCGGCAGGCTGTGCGGCGATGTGGACGCCGAGACCGTGAGAGAGTCCGGAAAAGCGGACGGGCTCACGCCGGTGCCGCGAGGCGTCGGGAGCGTGACGACCAGCGTGCTCGCCGAACACCTGCTTCGGGCAGCGCTGCAGAGAAGGAAATGAGGCGTGGGTTCTGTTTTTCGTGCACGGAAATCGGGCGAGGCATCGGGATGAGCCCTAAACTTGCTTCCCCGATGCTTCCCGGCACCTGAAAATCAAAATCTTAGTGGGGCAATGGGATGAGCTGTTAGCTTTTCATCCCGTTGCCCTTTGTCGACCATAGATAAAAGCAACTCAGTAAACACGGCGATGGCAGACCAGTTTATTGACGCGATCAGACGCATTGTGATCTTCCTAGCCAGGAAGATGAATATAATAATCGCTGCAGCTGTTTCTGACATTCAGTTTTCTCATCATTGCTGAAAAGAAGCTATTTCACCTATGGTCATATTACACAATATTTATATAATTTTGCCAATATAAAATGATCATAAATACCATTTTATGGCTCTCATTTTTTCTATAAACACATTTATTTCACAAAAACCATTGACATAATGAAAATAAAGTTGTACCTTTTTATTAAAGAATAGTAAACGTTAACGTAAACGATAACGGTAACGATAACCTACCAATCGGAACTGAACAAGCCTTAGGAGATCACAACATGGGCGGGAGAAAAGAGAGCTCGGTAACTACAAAAGATATTGCGAAAAAGCTTGGCGTGTCGGCTGTTTCTGTTCACAGGGCGCTGAGTGGAAAAGAAGGTGTCAGTGATGAGCTCCGCGCAAAAATTCTCAAGACTTCAAAGGAAATGGGATATCAGTTCAATTATGCAGCTTCGAGCATACGGAAAAAGAAAACATATTTCGCAATAATCCTGCCAACAGATGACAAGGTATACTACGAATATTTTTGGGAAGGTGTGAATGATTGCTTTAGTGCCATGAAATCATTGAACATTGCTATCGATTCCTTCGTCTGCAGGGATGAAAAAGAGCAGTGCGAACAGCTGAAGAGCATCGCCGATCAGAAAGGAACTTATGCAGGGGTACTGACATTTTCCTATACACGGAATGCATCTTTCCTTCTTCAGCTGCAGCGACTCATTGCACAAGGGCTTGCTACAGTAGTTATTGACGACAGCATCAAGGAACCGGAAGGAATTTGCTGCATTCCGCCTAACGAGAAGACGATCGGAACCGTAGCGGGAGAACTGGTTGCTCTGACAACACCGGAGAAGGGGAAAGTAATTGTTACAGAGGGACGCAAAGATTCCGTGCTCCATGTAAACAAATTAAAAAGTTTCCTGTCCTATCTGAAGGAGAATAAGCCGAACTTAAAGCCGGTGATTGTTCCCGGTTATTACAAACCTGAGCAGTATAAGATCACCCAGAAAAGTATATTGGATGCGCTTGTGGAGAATCCAGATACGGTTGCGTGCTATGCGCTGAACTCGCATGACAATCTGCCATTTGTAAATGCAGTTGAAATGTCAGGAATGAAAGACAAGGTCAGAATTATAGGAACTGACTTTTATGATCTTACCAAGGAACTTCTAAGTACCGGAAGAATTACTGCCGTCATCAATCAGGGAGCTTACACAAAGGGTTATATCGGAATGAAAATTCTTGTCAATACAGCGGTAAAGAATCTTGAACTTCCTGGAAATATTACGACGCCGATTGACGTGATTTTTAAAAGCAATGTGAGCTGCTATGACAGCTTCGAGGTTAGACAAAACAAATAAGGAGGATTTTAAATGAAAACCAGAAATATTCGTACAGCAGGGAGTCTGCTTCTCTGCGGAGTAATGACAGCAGCTATGCTGTCAGGATGCGGAAGCAGCAGTTCAGGGACAACTGGCAGTTCAACATCTCAGCAAACGTCCTCAACATCTGAAAAGAGCAGCAGTACTTCGACGGGAAGTGCTTCTACATCAGCAGAAAAGACTCAGGACTTCAGCGGTGTATCACTGGTTTATTGGTCGTGTTGGGAATCAACGGAACCCCAGGGAATTGTAATTGCTGATATGGTCAAGGAATTCGAAGAAGAAACCGGATGCACAGTTGATCTGCAGTTCAAGGGCAGATCCGGAATACGGGAGGGACTCATTCCTGCACTGGATGCCGGACAGTAGGTCGATCTTTTTGAATCAAACGCCAACAAGGCAAATTATGGCGACCGAATCATGTGCCTGGAGGATCTTGTAAAGGAACATGACTATGAGAAGGATACGAACCCGGTTCTGATGTCGCTTTGCCGCGGCTATTCCAGTGATGGAAAGCTCTACGAAATTCCTTATCAGATGCGTGCAAATCTTTGGCTTTACAATAAGGATCTGTTCGATAAGGCCGGTATAACGGAAGTTCCGGAAACATGGGACCAGTTCCTGGACGCCTGCCAGAAACTGAAAGATGCGGGAATTACTCCGATTACAACAGATGATGCATACTGCATGCAGCCTTTTGGAGTTCATCTGGCAAGACTGATGGGTGGCGATGCATCAAAGGCAGTCGCGCAAGAAGGAAACTGGGATGATCCAAAAGTCCTTGAAACAGCTCAGGCTTATCAGGATCTTGCTTCGAAGGGCTATATTTCCTCAAAAGTCAGTGCAAATACATGGCCGACTGGTCAGAATACGGAATTTGCTACAGGTCAGGCAGCAATGTATTTTGGCGGAACCTATATTGTAAATGAGACAAAGAATATCACAGGAGACAGCTTCCGCTGGGGCATGTTCAATTATCCTACGCTTGAAGATGGAGTAAATGGTGAGGAAGCCATGGTTTTGGGCTGCCAGAGCTATGCCATTCCTGCAAACTGCGTAAATCCGGAAGCGGCATTTGCCTTGATTGAGAAGATTACCCGTGGTGAATGGGACGAAAAATTATCCGAAGAGAGTCTCTCTCTTCCGGCAGATGTCAACAATACTTCTTGGCCGGAGCAGCTCGCTGATGTCAAGCCTTACATGGACAACTGCACAGAAATTTTCATGGTTTCCGGTGGACTTGAGACAAATTCCGATATTACACCGGCTCTGAAGGAAAACCTTCTGAAACTGTACAGCGGCAGTATTACCGCTGAAGAGTTTGTCTCCAATATGGAATCGGCGTCTGCTCAATAACTGATCTGACAAACCGAGAAAATATCCTGTTCTGTAGAAGGATTTTCTTATCCTTGCAAATAGAGCAGAATATCGGATTACCAATAAGATGTGGGCATCCTGAATGAATGCCCACATCTTTCGGGAGAACATAATTATGAAAAGAAATCGAAGTATGATTATTGCGTTTGTACTTCCGGCCACGATCATTTTCTTCCTGACCTTTCTCTATCCGGTTGTACGGACAATTTTTATGAGTTTCTTCACAATAGTCAATATCACAGATCCATTCAGTGACTGGGAGTTTACTGGTTTCTCAAACTACGTCACTCTTATGAATACCCCGCTTTACCGAACATCATGGATAAATCTGTTGAAGATTTTTGTGATCGGTGGAGCAGTAACATTGTCCTTTTCCTTGCTGCTCGCGGTCATTCTGAAGAATGGAGTCAAGGGCAAGAAATTTTTTCAGGCAGCAATCTATCTGCCGAATGTCATCAGCTCAGTAGCGATGGCAACCATGTGGATTCAGTACGTTTTTAATTCGTCCTACGGTTTTCTGACCAGTCTTTTCCGTGCTCTTCATCTTGATGCTCTTGCGAATACACAATGGCTGGATTCCGATCACAAATTCTGGAGCCTGCTGTTTTCATATTGCTTTGGTATGATAGGGCATTTCATGCTGATTTGGATAAGCGGTCTTGAACGGATCAACCCAGAATATTATGAGGCGGCAGCTATTGACGGCGCTACCAAGACACAATCGTTCTTCCATATCACTTGTCCTCTTCTGAAAGGAATTTTTCGTACGAATATCATCATGTGGACAATCAGCGTGTCCGGGTTCTTTACATGGACAAAGCTGTTTTCTCCGCTTACAACGGATACTTCCACAGTGGTTCCCATGGTCTATATGTATGACAAGCTCTTTGGTGTCGAGAGTTCCGGAAATGTGACAAGGAATGCAGGAATGGCTTCTGCTATCGGTGTGATGCTTGCGGCATTCATCGTCATTGTATATACGATTGTTACCAAAGTCATCCGCAATGATGATTTGGAGTTTTAGGAGGTTCCCGGATGAAAAAACGGAGTTCTCATTCAAATAAAGAATCGGCTGATATTGTGCAGGAGGATGATCTTGGACATTATAATTTTGCCCGCGAACTCCGCCGGGTTCCCCCATATCTGCTGCTGATCGCCTGGGTTGTGTTCACGGCAATCGTGATCATGTGGGTGGTAGCAGCAAGCCTGTCTACTTCTGCGGATATTTTCAAGGGAGACGTATTCAATTTCAGCGATGGACTGCATTTTGAAAACTATGTCCGTGCCTGGAAGTCATCTCATGTTTCTGTATATTTTGCGAACTCAGCGCTGTACACGGTGATTTCCTGCACAATGCTCATAGTAATCTGTGCGCCGTACGCATATGTGCTTTCCCGTTATCAGTTCCCGGGATCGAAGCTGCTCAACACACTTCTGGCAGCTACAACAGGCGTACCGGTTGTCATGATCGTAATTCCGCTCTACATGTTTTTTGCCCGGATGGGATTTCTGCGTGAGCCGCTGCCGAACCGGATTGTTCTGATCGTTCTCTATATCGCGACAAAGATACCATATACAACGATTTTCCTCGAAGCTTATTTTGAAAATATTTCAAAGACTTATGAGGAAGCTGCGGCAATCGACGGCTGCCATCCGATACGGGCTTTTTGGACTATCGTATTCCCGATGGCACAGGGCGGACTGGTAACGGTAACACTTTTCAACTTCATCAGCATATGGAACGAATACTTCCTTTCTCTGATGATTGTGAATAATGAGAGTCTGCGGCCTGTTGCAGTAGGACTCTTCTCGATGATTAACGGAATGCAGTACAGCGGCGACTGGGCAGGCCTGTTTGCTTCTGTCATTATTGTATTTCTGCCGACTTTCATCATGTATCTGGCGCTGAACAAATATATCATCGGCGGCATGACCGGCGGTATTAAAGGATAAAGCCATGGGCTCAGAGAAATCGGGAATGGATCGTGGGTTAAACGAGTGCCTGCAGGAAAAGGAACGGATTCTTGGCAGATTGTTCCGTATTCACGGTACAATCCGATCTGTACGGATGTACCTGAAAAATATTCAGGCGAAGAAACGCTTCAGCTGTGAAACCTGGATGAACAGACAGGATGTCATTGCTGCTATTTCTACTGATATGTATACAGGATTTGCAGAGTGCCTGCTTTCTGTCAACTTGCCGGATGCAGATCTGAATGAATTTGCCCGCCCCTGCAGGAATCTCATCGGGATGTCTGTCGGGGATGCATTTCAGTTTCTTCGCAGGAATCAGGGAAAGTGGAACGAAAGACTCTTTGAAATGACAGAGATGGCACTGCTGGATCTTGCAGGGAAAACGGAAGAAGTTCCAGCGAACGATCTTCTCGATCTTAATACCGTTTCTCCAATATCTGGTGTGCATGTCATTCTGTCTGATCTGCCGGATGAAGTTTCGAAAAGTACAGCATGGACAAAGGAAAATGGAAAGGCTTTTTTTATCAAGGTCAAGCTTTTTGGAAACGAAAAGGTGGATCTTTCGGTAATCCGAGCGGTAAGAAAACAGTGCCCGGAAGATACGACTTTTCTGATAGGAGATGTCAACTGCGGATATCGCCCGCACGGATCAACGATACCTGAGGAAGATGCAGTTCCCTGCATTGCAGCACATCTGAAAGTGCTTAAGGAAGCAGGACTGAATGCATGTGAAGATCCGGCTGATCTCTCTGTTGATGGATGGGTGAAACTTCAGGAGGCAACGGGGAACCTTATTCTGATTCCGGATGAGCCGCTCCGTTGCTCAAGAAAATCTTTATATTCGATTCGAAGAGGAATGGGAGCGGTTTATAACATACATCCGGACTCTGCAGGATCCCTGATTGATGCGGTCATTCTTGCACAAAGAATTAGGCAGCTGGGAGCCGGAATTATGATAGGGGACGACAGTCTTGTCGGGCCCTCATGTTCCATATGGCAGCAGACAGCGGCAGGACTTCAGGCCGAGTGGGTGGAAGCCACAGAGAAAAGAAAGGAATCCGATTTCTACTGTCGCTGTGTCCGGTCTCTGGCGACAGACAGCAGTGTCAATCCGATACAGATTCGCCTTCAGCCGGGATATGGGATCGATATTGACGAAGAACTTCTTCTTCAGGAATGTACCAGGTATGTCTTTTCCTGACCTGTAAAGTGATACTTTCAAAAAGAGAGGTATGTTAAGTTGAAAAAAAATCTGTTGTTCGTATTCGCAGATCAATGGCGCGGTGATGCGATCGGATGCGCACATGCGGATCCGGTAATCACTCCGAATATGGACGCTTTCCGGGAGGAGGCCACGTACTGCGATCATGCATTCAGTACGTTCCCTCTCTGTACGCCACACAGAGCAAGTCTTATGACAGGAAAGTATCCGCTTTCCATGGGATTTTTCACGAACTGTAAAAACGGCCTTTCCATGAGATTTCCTGACGAGGAACTCGGAGTAGGTCAGATGCTGCAGAACGCAGGGTATCAGACCGCTTATATCGGAAAGTGGCATCTGGATGAGCCGGAGGTCAATCACTGTTCCAAACCTGAATCCGGTGCAACAGGGTGGGATGCATTTACTCCGCCGGGGGTAAGACGCCATGGTTTCGAGTACTGGCTTTCTTATGGAACATATGATTACCATCTGCATCCGCACTACTGGCACGATACGCCGGAAGCAATCAAACCGGATGAATGGTCAGTAGCATTCGAAACGGACAAAGCCATCGAATATATTCAGAGTATCCGCAATAAGAACCGGCCCTTTGCATTGTATGTCTCTTGGAATCCTCCGCACAGCATTTATGAGGAAGTTCCAAAAAAATATCTTGATCTGTATCCTTCCATCGAATGGAAGCAGAATGTAAATCTCCAGAATCTCCATCACCATACCGGTGAGGATGCTGCCTGTACGGAAGAAGAGTTTAATCTTATGCTGAGGCAGTATTATGCTGCTGTCAGTGGACTTGATGACAATTTCGGACGTCTCATTTCATGTCTAAAGGAAGAAGGACTTTATGATGATACGGTTGTGGTCCTTTCTGCGGACCACGGCAATATGATGGGTTCGCATTCGCTGATGGGCAAGCATGTCTGGTATGAGGAGTCCATTCGCATTCCGTTTCTTGTGAGAGTTCCTGGGAATAATAAGAGCACATGCAGAACCTGTATTGGAAGCGTAGACCAGACTCCGACTGTACTGGGACTTCTCGGTGTCCCTGTCCCGGACACGGTAGAAGGAAAAGATTTGTCAGGTTTCATCACCAGCGACAAGGAAGATTTGAAGAGAAGCTGTTTTCTATGTGCCTGCCCGGGCAGAAATGTGTTTTTGGAAGCGTTTGATAAGGCCGGTAAAGATCCGAAGAACTTTGGATGGCGTGGGATCAGAACACAGGATTTTACATATGTAATGGAGCTTGGATATGATGTGGTGGCTCATCCCAGACGGTATCTGTACTGCACGGCAGCAGATCCGCTTCAGATGCATCCGCTTTTACTGGATATTCCGGAAAACAGAACTATTGCGGCAGATCTTGAAAAACAGGTCGTTTCGTGGATGCACCATCAGAATGATGGATTTCTCAATGTCTGGGAAACAGAGGCTCCGGAAATATAAAAAATCTAAGGAACAAAAATGAAAAAGTATCTTTCTTATGAGGAAATAAACAACAATCCAGAGATTACACGCGACGAAGCTATGGAAGCTCTGAGCAGATGTATTGATGTTACTGAAAATGGGCTCAGCAGGTACAAGGGTGAGTTCCCTTCTGCAAACAGTGAAAGTGGATTCTACATTCCCGGCCCCAATGTTGGATGGACAACAGGATTCTGGACAGGTGAGGTCTGGCTTTCATGGCTGAATACAAAGGATCCAGAAAAGAAGAAGTACTTCAGAAATGAAGGGGAAAAGCAGGTCGATTCTTTTCTGGAAAGAATAAAAAACAAAATAGACGTTGACTACCATGATATGGGATTTCTTTATATGCCGTCCTGTGCAGCTGCCTGGAAACTAACAAAAAATGAAAAGGGAAGAGAAGCAGCACTTCTTGCAGCAGACCAGCTGATGACACGTTACCGTCCGATTGGCGAGTACATTCAGGCATGGGGTTCGATGGATGATCCCAACAACCACCGGCTGATTATCGACTGTCTTCTTAATGTTCCGCTTCTTTACTTTGCATCTGATGAAACGGGAGATGAAAAGTACCGGGACGCAGCGAATAAACATATACAGACGACTCTGCGGCACATCATTCGAGAGGACGGATCCACATGGCATACATTGTTTTTTGACCCTGATGATGGTCATTTCCTGCGTGGTGCAACTTCGCAAGGGTATTGTGATACGTCAACCTGGGCGCGCGGTCAGTCCTGGGGAATATACGGGACTGCATTGTCTTACGCACGGACGAAGGAAGAAGAGTATGTAGAAGATTTCAGAAAAACAGCCGGGTATTTCCTGAGCCATCTGCCGGATGATCTGTGTCCGTACTGGGATCTGTCGTTCGGAAATGGAGATGAAGCAAAAGAACCGCGCGATTCGTCGGCTGCATCAATCGCCTGCTGCGGCTTTCTTGTTATGAGTCGTCTGCTGAAAAGTAAAGAAGCAGAAGAGTACAGAAAAATAGCAGGACGCATTCTTTATTCGCTGATCAAAAATTACCAGGTCAGGAATTCATCCGTGTCTGACGGGCAGCTGCTTCACGGAACATATGCAAAGTCAACGCCGTACAATGACTGTAAAAACGGCGGCGTCGATGAGTGCGTGATTTGGGGCGACTACTATTTCATGGAAGCATTATATCGATACCTGTATCCGGAGACAGAGTCATTTTGGGAATAAATGGTAGTCGAACTCTCTTTTTTCATAATGTACCTGAAACAACAGGAATAATATATTCCTGTTGTAAAAGTCCTGATAATGTACATTCATTCATGTAAATCAATAGAATCGGAGAATTGTCATTATGAAAGATACACATCAAAAGTGGTTCAAGGAAGCAAAATACGGACTTTTTATTCATTTTGGACTGTATTCGCTGCTTGCGGGGGAATATCAGGGAAGAAAAACAGATGGTCTTTCAGAATGGATCATGAATGATCTCAATATTCCGGTCAGAGAGTATGAGAGACTCGCAGACAAGTTCAATCCGTCCGAGTTTAATTCTGACAGAATCGTTTCCATGGCGAAATCCTGGGGCATGCGGTATCTCGTTTTTACTGCAAAACATCACGACGGATTCGCCATGTATGATTCGAAAGTCTCTCCGTATAATATCTGCCATACGCCTTACGGGAGGGATCTTGTCGGCGAACTGAAGTCTGCCTGCGACCGTCAGGGTATGAAAATGGGTTTCTATTATTCTCAGGCACAGGACTGGGACGATCCGGATGGATACAGGGCAAGATCAGATAACAGCGGAAAGAATTTCGATAGATATCTTCACGAAAAATGCATTCCTCAGTTGAAAGAACTTCTGACACAATACGGCGATGTAGGCCTGATATGGTTCGATACCCCGATGATGATGACTCAGGAGCAGAGTCTTGAAGTTGCTCATTTTGTCAAAAGCATTCAGCCGGACTGTATTGTAAGCGGACGGATAGGGAATGGAATCGGTGAATATATGACATCCGGCGATAACATGATCCCGGCAGATCCGTTCCCAGGCGATTGGGAGATACCGGCCACTCTCAACGATTCCTGGGGATTCAATAAGTTTGATCACAACTGGAAGAATCCAAGACGGATATTAACCAATCTGATCAAAATAAACAGCCGGGGAGGCAATTACCTTCTGAATGTCGGTCCTATGGCAAATGGAATCATCCCTGAGGAATCGGTTCGGATACTTGATGAAGTTGCAGAGTATATCAGGAATAATAAGGACAGTATTTATGATACGATCCGCGTTCCGCATTATGCATATGATATCCCGCAGATTCTTTTTACGGCAAAGCCCGGAAAGCTGTTTATTCATGTGGTGGAGCCGATAAAGCGCTTCCGCTTTACACTTCACGGAGTGGGAAACACGATAGAAGATGTAAAGGTACTGGCAACAGGAGAAAAGATCCCATTCAGAACCAATACGGATTTTGACGGTAAGAATCTCTGCCTGGAATTCCCGCAGGATCTTCGCGATGAGAGTAATTACTGCATTGAGGTAGATTATCCGGAAGAACTTCCGATTTTTACTCCTATTCGTGATCGCAATTAAAATTATCCGCTGTGCGCTTATGGTAATGAGGCGGGGGTTCGAGATTTAAAGCCTGGAAATTAAGGGCTTGGTGGCATCGGGATTTGATGCCTGCAAATCAAGAGCCTGTGGGGCAGCGGGATGAGCCCAGTACTTGCTTCCTCAATGTCCCCCGGCACCTGAAAACCTGGCGTTCAGCGGAATGTGCCCACAACTTGCCATTCCGATGATTTCGGCTGACCGGAAAGTGAGCGGGTCATCGGGATGAGTCCTCTGACTTGCTTTTTGATGCTTTTTTAAGGCCAAAACGAAGGTAGCGTCAGCGGAAACTTGGTTTTAAAGTCCATCCCGATGATCAGGCAGCGTCCAGAGGGGTCAGGTTGTCATCGGACACCGCCGAAATTCAGGAAACCCGATGCATCCCGGAATCCGGCAACTGGAAAATTCAGCGGGATGAGCCCTAAACTTGCTTCTCCGATGCTCCCCAACGCACGGAGTCGGCATACATTTTTTATTTCAGCACCTTTCCTTGCCAATTTTTGTTTCCTATGGTATAAGTTATTTGTCTGTTGTCAAAAAGGCTGTGATGGAGACGACGGTCAGCAATCGGATTCGGGCAGAGAGGGATGTCACCGGCTGAAAGCATCCTGGAATCTGGCGGGCTTGTCCAACACTCCGGAGCCGGAGGGCCGATAGTCCGCGTGCGCTTGGAAAAAGCGCAGAGCGGAAAGGTAGGCTTTTCCCGCAGCTGCCGCGCGTCAGTCGGTAAAAGAGAGGAAGCTCGGGTCGGATGCGGCAGGGCTTCAATCGCGGGTGGTACCGCGGGTCATGTGAGAAGTTCATGGTCCGTCCCGGAAAATGTTCAGAATTCTGAGCAGTTTCCGGGGCGGATTTTTTGTTGCTGTAAGCAGCTGTCCGCACGGACGGCCGCGCAGACAGGGAGGTATGTATGGAATTTGTCGATGGAACCATCAAGAGACCGTATCTGACGGGCGATGAGATCATCGCTCAGGGAAAGATCGGGCAGGAAGTTGTCGTGCGCGGTGCAATTCACAACATCCGCGACATGGCGGATATTGCATTTGTCATCCTGCGGCAGGCGTACTGCGTTGTGCAGTGCACGCTCGAGGAGGGCAAGGCGAACATGGGCGTCAAGGACATCACCGAGGGCATGACCGTGGAGATCCGCGGCATGGCGGTGAAGGAAGACAGAGCGCCGAACGGTTTTGAGATTCACACCGAAGAGATCAAAATTCTTTCTACGCCGGCGGTGGCGCAGATGCCGGTTCCGATCAAGAACTGGAAGCTGAAGACGTCGCTCGAGACGATTCTGAACCTGCGCCCGGTGACGCTGCGCAACCTGCGCGAGAGAAGCAAGTTCCGGATTCAGGAGGGAATCGTGAGAGGGTTCCGCGATTATCTGCACACGCAGGGGTTCACGGAGATCCACACGCCGAAGATCAATGCGCGCTCGGTCGAGTCCGGCGCGACGCTGTTCAAGCTCGAGTATTTCGGCAAGCATGCGGTTCTGGCACAGAGCCCGCAGACCTACAAGCAGATGTGTGTCGGAGCGTTCGACCGTGTGTTTGAAGTCGGCCCGGTGTTCCGCGCCGAGAAGCACAACACTCCGCGCCATCTGAATGAGTACACGTCGCTTGACTTCGAGATGGGCTATATCGACAGCTTCGAGGATTTGATGGAGATGGAGACGGGATTCATCAAGTACACGATGGACCTGCTGAAGCGCGATTACGCGAAGGAAATCGAGCAGCTGAAGGTCGATGTGCCGACTGTGGACAGCATTCCGCAGTGCCGGTTCGACGAGGCGAAGCGCCTTGTATCCGAGAAGTACAACCGTCCGATCCGCAACCCGTTCGACCTCGAGCCGGAAGAGGAAAAGCTGATCGGCCGCTATTTCAAGGAAGAGTATGGATCGGATTTCGTATTTGTCACGTATTATCCGAGCAGAAAGCGCCCGTTCTACGCGATGGACGATCCGAACGATGACAAATACACACTGTCATTTGACCTGTTGTTCCGCGGCGTCGAGATCACGACCGGCGGCCAGCGTATCCATCAGCTGGATCAGCTTCTGGCGAAGATGGAAAAGAAGAGAATGACGACCGAGGGCATGGATCACTATCTGATGGCCTTCAAGTACGGTATGCCGCCGCACGGCGGTCTGGGAATCGGCCTGGAGCGCTTTACGATGCAGCTGCTCGGCGAGGAAAATGTCCGCGAGACATGCCTGTTCCCGAGAGACCTGTCCCGTCTGGAGCCATAAGGGCAGACCGGTCTGCGAAGGTGAAACCGGCGATGACCGAAAACGGTGTTTTGGCCCTTGCCGGATAGGATGAAATTTAAGAAAGGAAATGCACATGGCACATGTGATTGACGACGAGACGATCGACTATGTCGGAATTCTCGCCAAGCTTGAGCTGAACGACGAAGAGAAGGAAAAGGCCAAGAAAGACATGGCCCGGATGCTGGATTACGTCGACATGTTAAATGAACTCGACACCAGCGGCGTTGAGCCGATGACGCACGTTTTCCCGGTGAGCAACGTGTTCCGGGAGGACGTGGTGACGAACGGCGACGGTTCGGAGGATACTTTGGCGAATGCGCCGGAGAAGAAGGAAAATCAGTACGTCGTGCCGAAGACCTTCATTTGAGTTTAGCAGCAGGAGAGAAGAGATATGAGTCTGATGAATCTGACGGCCGTGGCACTCGGCCGCAAAATCCAGGCGAAAGAGGTTTCCGTGCGGGAAGCCGCCGAGGCCAGCCTGGACAGTATCGAGGCGAAAGAAGACCGCCTTCACAGCTTCATCACCCGCATCGACAGGCAGGACGTTCTGAAGCGGGCTGACGAGGTGCAGAAGAAAATTGACGACGGAGAACTGACGGGACCGCTCGCCGGCGTTCCGGTCGCCAT
The DNA here is from genome assembly GCA_050944355.1 of Lachnospiraceae bacterium. Lineage (GTDB taxonomy): Bacteria > Bacillota > Clostridia > Lachnospirales > Lachnospiraceae > UBA4285. The sequence continues at coordinate 16,161 of JBMNQX010000014.1, read as the reverse complement.
CAAGGACAACATGAACACGAAGGGTGTGCTGACGACAGCGGCATCCCATATTCTTGACAACTTTGTACCGCGCTTCACGGCGACGGCTGTCGAGAGACTGGAACAGGCCGGCGCGGTGATCGTCGGCAAGACCAACATGGACGAGTTCGCCATGGGCAGCACCACGGAGACTTCGTACTTCGGGCCGACGGCAAATCCATTTGACACGGGGCGCGTTCCGGGCGGTTCGTCCGGCGGTTCGGCGGCGGCGGTTTCCGGCGCGGAAGTTCCGTACGCGCTCGGATCGGATACCGGCGGTTCCATCCGCCAGCCCTGCGCTTACTGCGGGGTCACGGGAATCAAGCCGACGTACGGCACGGTTTCCCGTTACGGCCTGATCGCCTATGGCTCGTCCCTGGATCAGATCGGACCGATCGCGAAGGACATCACGGACTGTGTGACGATCCTGGAGGCGATCTCGGCTCCGGACGAGAAGGACTCGACGTCGGTAAAGCGCGAGTCGTATGACTTCACGAAGTCTCTGGTGGACGACGTGAAGGGACTTAAGATCGGCATTCCGAGGGACTATTTCGGCGACGGCCTTGACCCTGAGGTGAAAAGACATGTTCTGGCGGCGGCCGATGTCCTGAAGCAGAAGGGCGCGATTGTCGAGGAATTTGACCTGAGCCTGGTGCAGTACGCGATTCCGGCGTACTACCTGATCGCCTGCGCGGAAGCGAGCTCGAACCTCGAGCGTTTCGACGGCGTGAAGTACGGCTACCGCACGAAGGACTACGAGGAGCTCCACCAGATGTACAAAAAGACCCGTTCGGAAGGCTTCGGACCGGAAGTCCGCCGCCGGATCATGCTGGGTTCTTTCGTTCTGAGCTCCGGCTATTATGACGCCTACTACCTCAAGGCGCTCCGCACGAAGGCTTTGATCAAGCAGTCATTTGACAAGGCGTTTGCCAAATATGATGTTATTCTCGGGCCGGTCGCCCCGACGACGGCTCCGAAGATGAACAGTTCACTTTCCGATCCGCTGAAGATGTACCTGAGCGACATTTACACCGTCAGCGTGAATTTGTGCTGCCTGCCGGGCATTTCGATTCCGTGCGGCATCGCGGCCGACGGCATGCCGGTCGGGCTGCAGCTGATCGGAGACTGCTTCCACGAGGACAGCATCATCCGGGCGGCTTATGCGTTTGAACAGGCGCGCGGCCCCATTGAGAGCCCATTTGCCAGAGAGGAGGCAGCAAAGTGAGCGGAATGAAACAGTATGAAACCGTCATCGGTCTGGAAGTTCACGTTGAGCTTGCCACGAAGACAAAGATTTTCTGCGGATGCTCGACGGCATTCGGCGGCGCTCCGAATACACACACATGCCCGGTCTGCACCGGTATGCCGGGGTCGCTCCCGGTTCTGAACAAGCAGGTCGTCAACTACGCGATTGCCGTCGGCCTTGCGACGAACTGCGACATCACGAGAAAGTGCAAGTTCGACCGCAAGAACTATTTCTATCCGGACAATCCGCAGAACTACCAGATTTCCCAGCTGTATTATCCGATCTGCCGCAACGGCCATGTGGACATAGAGGTCAACGGCAATCACAAGTCCATCGGCATTCACGAGATCCACATGGAGGAAGACGCCGGCAAGCTGGTCCATGACGACTGGCTCGACGCGTCGCTGGTCGACTACAACCGTTCCGGCGTTCCGCTGATCGAGATCGTCTCGGAGCCGGACATGCGCTCTTCTGAGGAAGTCATCGCGTATCTCGAGAAGCTGCGCACGACAATTCAGTATCTCGGCGCTTCCGACTGCAAGCTGCAGGAAGGCTCAATGCGTGCCGACGTCAATCTGTCCGTGCGCGAAGTGGGTTCGAAGGAATTCGGCACCCGTACCGAGATGAAAAATATCAACTCGTTCAAGGCGATCGCGCACGCCATCGCCGGCGAGACACAGCGCCAGATCGAGCGGCTCGAGGACGGCAAAAAGGTGATTCAGGAGACCCGCCGGTGGGATGACAACAAGGGCGCTTCGTTCCCGATGCGCTCGAAGGAAGACGCCAAGGACTACCGGTATTTCCCGGAGCCGGATCTCCCGCCGATCGTCATCTCCCAGCAGTGGATCGACCGCATCAAGGCTCAGGAGCCGGAATTCAAGGAAGAGAAGATGGTCCGCTATCAGAAGGAATACGGACTGACTGAGTATGACGCGAATATTCTGACCGATTCCCGCAAGATCGCCGAGACCTTCGAGAAGGCCGCCGCCATCTGCGGCAATCCGAAGAAGGTGGCCAACTGGCTGATGGACGATACGATGCGCCTGCTCAAGGACAACGGCATGGACCCGGAGGACATCCGCTTCTCGCCGGAGCATCTGGCGGCCCTTGTAAAGCTGACCGACAGCAATACGATCAACAGCTCTGTCGCGGCGGATGTATTTGAGAAAATCTTCACCGACGACATCGATCCGGAGAAGTACGTCGAAGAGCACGGACTGAAGCAGGTCAACGACGAGGGGGCTCTCGAAGAGACCATCCGCTCCGTCGTGGCTGCCAACCCGCAGTCGGTGGCGGACTACAAGGCCGGAAAGAAGAAGGCAATCGGATTCCTGGTAGGCCAGACGATGAAGGCCATGAAGGGCAAGGCAAATCCGGCTATGGTCAATCAGATCCTGACCCGGATTCTGAGTGAATGACAAATGTAAATGGCGCCGGGGAAGCGGCAGCCGGCACTTAAGGACCGGCCGGCCGCCCCGGCTTTCGTTTTCGGAGAGGAGAATTTCATGAAACGGGACATTTATGAGACGCCGCTGGCGACGCGCTACGCAAGCAAGGAAATGCAGTATATTTTTTCTCCGGACAAGAAATTCAAGACCTGGAGAAAACTCTGGATCGCTCTGGCAGAGACGGAGCAGGAGCTCGGCCTTGACATCACGGACGAGCAGATCGCGGAGCTGAAGGCTCACGCCGAGGACATCAATTATGAGGACGCCGAGGCAAGAGAAAAGGTCGTCCGCCACGATGTCATGTCTCATGTTTACGCGTACGGTCTGCAGTGCCCGAAGGCGAAGGGCATTATTCATCTGGGCGCGACGAGCTGCTATGTCGGCGACAACACCGACATCATTATCATGACCGAGGCTCTGAAGCTCGTGAGAAAAGAGCTGATCAACGTCATCAACGAGCTGGCGAAGTTCGCCGAGAAGTACAAGGGACTTCCGACGCTGGCGTTCACGCATTACCAGCCGGCGCAGCCGACGACCGTCGGCAAGAGAGCGACACTCTGGATCAATGATCTGATGATGGATCTGGACGACCTGAATTACCTGCTTTCGACCATGAAACTCCTGGGCTGCAAGGGAACGACCGGCACGCAGGCGTCGTTCATGGAACTGTTCAACGGAGACCAGGACAAGATCCGCCAGATCGACAAGAAGATCGCCGAGAAGATGGGATTTGAGGCCTGTGTTCCGGTTTCCGGACAGACCTATTCCCGCAAGGTGGATTCCCGCGTGGTAAATGTGCTGGCCGGCATCGCCGAGTCCGCGCACAAGTTCAGCAACGACATCCGCCTGCTCCAGCACATGAAGGAGATCGAGGAGCCGTTCGAGAAGACGCAGATCGGCTCGTCCGCGATGGCCTACAAGAGAAATCCGATGCGCAGCGAGCGCATGGCGTCTCTCGCCGACTATGTCATGAGTGACATGATGAATCCGGCATTTGTCGCGTCGACGCAGTGGTTCGAGAGAACGCTGGACGACTCGGCCAACAAGCGCATGTCCATTCCGGAGGCGTTCCTGGCGGTCGATGGCATTCTCGACCTGTACATGAACATCGTCGACGGACTGGTTGTGTACGAGAAGGTCATTCACAAGCATCTGATGGACGAGCTGCCGTTCATGGCGACCGAGAACATCATGATGGACGCCGTGAAGATGGGCGGAGACCGTCAGGAGCTGCACGAGCGCATCCGCGAGCTGTCCATGCAGGCCGGCGCGCGCGTAAAGCAGGAGGGCAAGGACAACAACCTTCTCGAGCTGATCGCGGCTGACCCGATGTTCCACGTGACGTACGAGCAGCTCGAGAAGAATCTCGATCCGGCCAAGTACACCGGCCGCGCCGAGCAGCAGGTCGAGGAGTACCTGGAAGCAGACGTAAAGCCGATGCTCGAGGCGAACAAGGACGTACTCGGCATGCACGCGGACATTGAGGTCTGAGAAACGCCCCGGCGGGGCTCACACGCCAATTTTCAGAATGGGGAACTCTTCATGAGCAGAAATTCGCAGGCAGCCAAGACACAGGAATTATTTGAGAGTGCTCCGGTGAGCAAGGCTGTGTGGACCATGGCCCTTCCGACGATCATCACACAGCTCATTAACATCATCTACAACTATGCGGATACCTGGTATGTCGGCCGGACCGCCAACGCGGCGATGGTCGCGGCGCTGGGTATCTGCTTTCCGCTGTTCGTCATCATGGCGGCGGTGGCCAATCTTTTCGGCGTGGGCGGTTCGAGCGTGATTTCCCGGTCGATGGGACAGAAAAATCCGGCCAAGGCGCGCCGGACGTTCACCATCGCGTTCTGGAGCGGCCTGGCGGCATCCGTGATCTTTATGATTGTCATCATCCTTTTCCGCGATCCGCTCATCATCCTTGTCGGCGGCGACGATCAGGATTTCCAGTTCGTCTCGGATTATATGTTCTGGACGATGATCATCGGTGCCGTGCCGACCGTGGGAAATGTGCTGTGCGGCCATCTCGTGCGCTCGGTCGGCGCCTCGAAGGAAGCCGGCTTCGGCATGTCCATGGGCGGCGTGCTCAACATCGTTCTGGACCCGCTGTTCATGTTTGTGATTCTGCCGGAAGGCATGGAAGTGACGGGCGCGGCCATTGCGACACTGATCTCGAACACAGTGGCTTTTATTTATTTTCTTATCTATATCATCCGGCGGCAGAGACGGGAGAAGGACGGCATTGTCTGCATCATTCCGGACAGGAGCGAAGGGAGCGGAAAGATTCTCTCTGAGATTCTGATGACCGGTTTCCCGGCTGCTCTCCAGACCACATTTGCCATGGTGTCGAATATTTTCGCGAACGTGCTCATCCGGCCGTACGGAAGCGGCGCGGTGGCTGGCATGGGAATCGCCAAGAAGATCAACATGATCGCGTTCAACACGTGCATGGGCATGACGATGGGCGTGCTGCCGCTGATCGGTTTCTGCTACGGTGCGGGCAATTACAGGCGCATGCGCCGGATCATCCGCTACACGGCCACAGTCGTTCTGCTGTTCGGCGCGGCCTGCGCGGCCGTGTTCATCTCGGCGGCGCCGCATCTCGTGCGGTTCTTCATCGACGAGGAGACGTCCGTCGCGTACGGCACGCAGTTCCTGCGCGTGATCGGCTACGCGGCGCCTCTGGCCGCAGTGTCGTATCTGTGCATCACGATCTTCCAGGCGTGCGGCAAAAAGTGGTCGGCGTTCACGCTGTCCATCCTGCGCAAGGGTGTCTTCGACATCCCGGCGATGTATGTTTTCCGCACGGTTCTGGGGCTCGGCGCCACGGGCGTGTGCCTCGCGACTCCGTTCGCCGAAATCCTCGCCGCCTTCGTCGCGATCGTTCTCTATATGCGGTTTCGAAAAGAAATGACACAGACGGGTCCTGTCGACGACTGATGCCGGCACTCGCTGCCTGACGGCAGACAGCGGAAGGGCAAGTTTTCGAGAGCTTCCGATGCAGTCACGGCTTTCCTGGCCGGCAATAACCCTGGGAGTGAGAATAACAGGAGAATTTGTATGGAATATAAATGGTACAAATCGGGTGGGGATCTCTTGAGGCAGATCCGCGAAACAGATCTGCCGGCCAATGAACTTGCTTTCTGGTATCTCGGCCAGATGGGGATTCTCGTGAAATACAGGGAAGAGCTCGTGGCGCTGGATGTTCTGATCAGTGAACTTCGCCGGGCGGACGGAAGCGTCGGCGCGACGAATTACCGGCCGCCGTTTGGCGCGGGTGAGCTGACGGGTGTGACAGCGTTTCTCGGGTCGCATGACCACGCCGATCACATCAACACGCAGACACTGATCCCGCTTCAGAAGAGCAATCCGGGACTGAAGATCATCATTCCGGAAAGTGTCAGGAATACCGTTCTTGCGCGCACATTTATCAGGAATGGCGCAGATGAGGAATCGGCGGAAACATCCGGCGGCGTTCTCCCGGGAAGTGTACCAGAGCGCCTCGATCCCGCGAATGTGATCGGAGCCGCCGCGGGGCAGGAGATTGAGATCAGTCCGGATATCCGGGTTCTGCCGCTCGCTTCGGCCCACGAGACTTATGAGACGGATGAAGACGGGCACGATTTTTCTCTCGGCTATGCGGTGAAAATCGGGCCGTTTCTGCTGTATCACTCCGGCGACACGGTGCTCACGGAGCGTCTGATCGCGGACGTGCGCTCGGCCTGCGCGTGGGGCGGCGCCGCGGGGCCTGACGCGGAATTTCTGCCGGTCAACGGGGCGGATCTGCCGCGACACAGGCGGAATATCGTCGGCAACATGGACGAGCGCAGCGCGGCTTTCCTGGCAAAGGAGACCGGCGCCGATCTCGTCGTGCCGCTCCACTATGATCTCGTGCCCGGGAATTCGGCTGACCCGCTTGTGTTTGCCTCCGTCATGAACGAAGAATACCCGGGGCGCAGATATGGAATTTACCGCCTCGGGGAACGAGTTGTCCTGGTGAAATAAAAGAGAAAAATTTTCTGTCTATAAAGGCCTGGCGATGCATATATCGTCAGGCCTTTTCGTCTGTCTCCTTTTTTTCCACTTCCTGTCTCATGGCGTCCTGAAAGTCGGAGGCAGTGGCGGAGAGAAGATGGTCGCGGCGCCAGATGAGCGCGGTTCCGGACTCGATGACGGGATCGGTGAGTTCGGAAACTTTCAGCTGCTCAATGCCGCCGAACCTCTCGCGCAGGCGCATGGTGCTTCTCGGAATGACGCACACGCCGAGACCGGCCATGGCCCAGCAGAGGCAGGATTCAATGCTGTTGTTCTGACAGATGATGCGCGGATAGAACCCGTTTTCCTGACAGATTTTTTTGATTGTATCAGCGTGAATATACTGCGTGATCAGCGGATATTTTTTGAGATCGGCGAACGGAAGCGGACCGTCCGGCAGCGGAAAAACGTCCGGAAGAGCGGCCGCAATCAGGTAATCTTTTTTCTCGTATACCAGCGAATTGATCGAAATGCTGTCGTAAATGCTGCGGTCGAACGGCTCCTTTACGATGGCCAGTTCGATCTTTCCGCTGTCAAGCATCGCGCACAGATTCGCGCTGTTGTCCTCGTGCATATGAAGGTTGATCCGGGGCCGCGAAGCCAGGTATTCTTTCATGAAATCCGGGAGAAAAAGGATCGCGGCGGAGTTGATGGAGCCGATGCGAAGTGTCCCGGCGATTCCGTTTTTTAGTTCATGGAAAATGCGTGTTATGTTGTCGAAATCCGTGTTCAGAGCCTTCGCATGCTGATAGAGAAGACGGCCTTCCCGTGTCAGTTTCATCGTGCGGTTTCTGCGCACAAAGAGAGTTGTTCCGAGTTCGTCTTCCAGATTTTTCAGCTGCTTTGAGAGCGGCGGTTCGGAGATGTTCAGAACCTTCGCGGCCGCCGTTATGCCTCCGCAGTCTGCTATCGCAAGGAAATATTTCAGCTGTCTGATATCCATGAAACAATCATAATTCAGTGATATTTCATACGCAATTTTTTTCTGTTTTTCGTCGCTGTTTTTCATAATTTTAAGCACAATTATCCCATTTTCCATGCATGCGATTGCACATATCAAACCGCCGCTCACGCGGGGAAATGTGCGGGATAAGCGTCTCGCGGCGCCGAAAATCAATACTTTTTCGGAATTGATCGGTTCAAAACAAGTCATGGTCTTTGATACTTTAACCGATTAAAATCGTACCCAATAAAAGAAAGATTCAGTTACACGAATCCGAAGAAACAAATGTATGTAAAGGGGAATTCGGGAAAGTGGGGCGATTAAAATGGAAAATTTCATTATCACCATCGCGAGAGGCTTCGGAACCGGCGGGAAGGAGATCGGAGGAATCCTCGCCGACCGGCTCGGCGTTCACAGCTATGAGCACCGGATACTCACGCTTGCCTCTCAGATGAGCGGATACGACGAGCATATGTTTGAGCAGGTCGACGAAAAACTTTCCGGAACCCTCGTCGGAGCGCGCCTGATGGCTCTTCCGAAGCGCCTGGTGGCCCACCCGGAAATGCACCGTTTTACCAGAGACGACCGCATCTACGCGTATGAATCCAAAATCATCCGCAGTCTCGCCGAGAGCGAATCCTGCATCATCATCGGAAAATGCGCCGATTACGTACTGAAGGACAAGAAAAATGTTCTGTCGATTTACATCGAGGCGCCGCGGGACTACTGCAGGCCGCGGATCATGCGGAAGCTGAACAAGACCGCGGAAGAGGCCGACGAGATCATTTCAAAGACTGACAAATACAGAGCAGCCTACTACAAGTATTACACGCACGGCAACTACTGGACCAATCCCGTCAATTACGATCTGACGCTCAATCCCGCAAGACTGGGCGAGGACAATTGCGTTGAAATCATCATTTATGCGCTGATGAAGAAGATGGGTCCGGATTGGGAAAAAGAGTTTAATGAAGAGTTGGCGAAGAAAGAAGAGGGGGCAGCAAAATGAAGGATCAGGAATTTGTCATGAGTGCATTTGAGGACATCAAAAAAGAGATTCTGGATCTCAACCGGGATATATTCGCGCACCCGGAGCTGTCTCACGAAGAGAAGCGGTCGGCGCAGCTGATCGAGGACGCACTCGAAAAGCACGGATTTTCCGTGAAGCGGGACGTGAGCGGTGAGCCGACGGCGTTCATCGCACAGTACGGTTCCGGGAAGCCGGTCATCGGATATCTCGGCGAATATGATGCGCTGCCGGGACTTTCACAGGTCGGCGGATGCCCGACAAAAAAGCCGGTCGTGGAAGGAGCGCCGGGACACGGATGCGGACACTGCGCGCTGGGGACGGCGTCTCTCGCGGCGGCACTGCTCGCGGCAAAGTGGCTCGATGAGACGAAGGCATCCGGCACGATCCGTTATTACGGATGCTGCGCGGAAGAGAACCGGGGCGCGAAGCCGTACATGGCGCGGGACGGATACTTTGATGACGTGGACGCGGTCTATGCCTGGCATCCGAGCAACAGAAACGGCGTCACGAACATATCGATGGCGGCGATCAAGTCGATTATTATCCGCTACAAGGGAATCACGGCGCACGCGGGCGCAACGCCGTACCTGGGACGCAGCGCGCTGGACGCCGCCGAGATCGCGCACGTTGGAATGAACTATCTGCGGGAACACATCATCCCGGAGGCGAGACTGCAGTATTCGTATCTGGACTCCGCGGACATCGCGCCGAATGTCATTCCGGATCACTGTGTGACGCGGGAAGTAATCCGGGCCCCGAAGATGTCGGAAGTGCTTCCGATCGTTGAGCGCGTAAAGAACTGCGCAAAAGGCGCAGCGCTGATGACAGGGACGGAGTGCACTATTACCGATGCCGAGGGGTTCTATGAAGTTATTCAGAACTCGGTTGTCTGCCGGATTCTGAGCGATGCCGCGAAAGACATCGGGGCTCCGAAGTGGTCGGAAGCAGACAAGAAACTGGCCGCTGAGTTCAGCAAAAGTTTCAGCCCGGAACAGAAAGAAGGGCAGGAGGAGCTTGCCAGGACGATCGCCGGTGACGATGCCGGCGAGCTCCTTGCGGGACCTCTCGATCCGACGATGCGGACGTTTGACCCGGACAAAAAGAGTTATACCGGCGGAGCGTCCGATGTCGGCGATGTGGCCATGAATGCGCCGACTGCCAATCTGGAAGTCGCGACGGCGGCGATCGGGACCCCGCTCCACACCTGGATGTTCGCCGGACAGGTCGGCTCTTCGATCGGAGAAAAGGGGCTGGAGTGCGCCGGGGAGATTATGGGACTGGCCGGAATCCGGACCATCGAGAATCCGAAACTCCTTGACGGTGCGCAGGAGGAGAGACTGGCTTACACCGGCGGGAAGCCGTATGTGTGTCAGCAGACTCAGTCTGGCCTTATGTAAGGCGGGAAGGAGGAACTCATGGGAAAGTATATTCTGAAACGGCTTCTTCTGGCGATACCGACATTTATCATTATCACGGCTGTGGTGTATTTCCTGTCGAGTCAGGCGCCGGGCAACCCGGTTGATCTGATAAAGGCGGCCGGAAATATCACGCCTGAGATGGAGGCGCAGCTGAGACACCAGTACGGGCTCGATCAGCCGGTTGTCATCCGGTACCTGAAATGGCTCTGGGGCATTCTGAGGGGCGACATGGGAGTTTCATCCCGCACGAATCAGCCGGTTTCTTCGCTGATCGCCCAGAGAATCGGACCGACGCTGCTGCTGACAGTCACATCGCTTGTGATTTCGCTTCTCATTGCCATTCCGCTGGGCGCCGCGGCGGCAGTAAAACCGTATTCGTTCTGGGATCACCTTTCTTCGTTCCTTTCATTTCTCGGAGCAGCCGCGCCGAACTTCTTTGTGGCTCTGATTCTGGTTTACATTTTCTCGATCAGGCTCGGGCTTCTGCCTTCGATGGGTATGACAACAGGATCAGGGGCGTCAGGGCCGCTTGATGTCATCCGACATCTGGTGCTGCCGGTCATCGTCATGGTCATCCAGCTGCTGGGCACATTTGTCAAGCAGACGCGCGGCAGCATGCTGGACGTGATCAATGAGGAATATGTAAAGACGGCGCGGGCCAAAGGCCTGAAAGAGCGTGTTGTCGTCGTCCGTCATATCCTGAGAAATGCGCTGATTCCAATTGTATCGACAGTCGGCATGACGATTCCGCTGCTTGTCGGCGGGGCTACCGTCACTGAGCAGGTTTTTGCCTGGCCGGGCATGGGGTCTCTGCTTGTCCTTTCCATCAGTCAGCGGGATTACAACACGATCATGGGTATCACGATCGTCATCGCCATCGCGGTTCTGGTAAGTTCGCTGCTGATCGATCTTCTCTACGCGTATCTGGACCCTCGGATCCGCCTGGAATGATCTTTCCGGAAACGGGCAGTGTGTAGAAAGGAGGGGAGAGAGATGAAAAACGGTAAAGAGTTTTTGCATGCTTTCGTCAGACATAAGCTGGCCATGGTCGGACTGATTGTTTTTCTGGCGGAGGTTGTGGCGGTTCTGCTGCTGCCGCCGCTCATGCACCTGGATCCGACGGCGATTGACAGCACACATTTTTCGTCGGCGCCGAGCGCTGAGCATCTGCTGGGAACGGATGACGTCGGGCGCGACATGTTCGCACGGGTTGTCTGCGGCGGGCGTGTTTCCATTCTGATCGGCATCGCGGCGACGGCCATCAGCGTGGCCATCGGTCTTCCGCTGGGGCTTCTGGCCGGATTTTACCGGGGAAAGACGGAGACCATTATTATGAGAGCGGCGGATATTTTTCTTTCGTTCCCGTCCATGGTTCTGATTCTGGTTGTCGTGGCCGTCTTCGGCTCGAGCATTCCGTCCCTTATTATTCTGATCGGCGTACTGAACTGGCCGACGATCGCCAAGCTGATCTACGGCAATGTACTTTCCGTGCGCAGCATGGAGTATGTCGAGGCCGAGAGGGCCATCGGAACACCGTCGCTTCGGATTCTCATCAAGACAGTCATGCCCAACTCTATCGCGCCGCTGTGGGTTTCTCTTTCCTTCAGAATTTCCAACGCGATGATCACAGAGTCAGCTCTGAGCTTCCTGGGCGCCGGCGTTCAGCCGCCGACACCGTCTTGGGGCAATATCATCCAGAGCGCCACAAGTCTTGTCGTTCTGACACAGCGCTGGTGGATCTGGATACCGGCCGGCGTGTGCCTGGTTGTCACGATTTTCTGTATCAACTTCATCGGCGAGGGCATCCGCGATGCCCTGGATCCGAAGATGAAGCGGTTCTGACCGAAAGGAGGTGCCTGTATGGATACATCCGATACTGTTCTGGAAGTGAAAGGTCTTAAAGTTGATTTCAAAGTTTCACCGAAAGAGTCTCTGACCGCCATACGAGATGTGACATTTTCCATCCACCGGGGCGAGACCCTTGGAGTCGTCGGCGAGTCCGGCTGCGGAAAGAGCGTCACAGCCAACTCGATCATGCAGCTTCTCCCGAAGCGAACGAGCCGCATCAGCGATGGAAGCATCCTGTTTGACGGGAAGAATCTTGTCGGGGCGACGGAGAAAGAAATGCGCGATATCCGGGGAAGGAAGATTTCTATGATTTTCCAGGACCCGATGACCAGCCTGAATCCGGTGTACCGGGTGGGCGATCAGCTCGTCGAGATGTACAAGGCGCACGAGAAAATCACGAAGAAAGAAGCCTGGGAAAGGGGCACGGAGATGCTCCGTGAAGTCGGAATTCCTTCCCCTGAAACCCGTATGTTTGAATACCCGCACGAGATGTCCGGCGGCATGCGGCAGCGTGTCATGATCGCCATGGCGCTCTCGGCGAGACCTGAGCTCCTGATTGCCGATGAGCCGACGACGGCGCTGGATGTGACGATTCAGGCTCAGGTCCTGGATCTCATGAAAGATCTGCGCAAGAGTTTTAACACGGCTGTCATGCTGATCACGCACGACATGGGCGTTGTCGCCGAGAATTCGGACTGCGTTCTGGTCATGTATGCCGGTGAAGCCGTCGAGTACGCGGATGTGAAGACAATCTTCACGGCGCCGCGCCACCCCTATACGCAGGGACTTCTGGCATCACTGCCCCGCGTGGACCGCAATATGGAGCGGCTTCACACTATCGAAGGCACCGTTCCGTCTCTGGCGGACATGCCGGAGGGCTGCCGTTTCTGCACCAGGTGCCCGTACGCCACGGACAAGTGCCGCACAGAGCGGCCGGAACTCACGGAATCCGGCGGCCATCCGGTGCGCTGCTTCTATCCGCAGGTGCGGACAGCAGATTGAAAAGTAACGGAAGACACAGGCCCCATGACAAATGTCAGGAGAACATCCTGACAAATGTGCGCCGGAATTTTCGAATGACCGGCAGAAAGGAGCAGGCGATGGAAGAGGAACCACTTCTCAGGGTCGAAAACTTAAAAAAATATTTCAATGTGAAGAATGACAAGCACAAAAAAGCCGTTCTGAAAGCCGTCGACGGCATCAGCATGGACATTGGGGCCGGCGAAACCGTTGGGCTGGTCGGCGAGTCCGGATGCGGAAAATCGACGTTCGGCCGCGCCGTGCTTCAGCTTCACAGCATCACTTCCGGAAAAGTCTATTTCCGGGGAAAAGACATCACCGGATGGAGCGACAAAGATTTGCGTCCGATCCGCAAGGATATGCAGATCATTTTTCAGGACCCGTTCGCGTCTCTCAATCCGAGAAAGACGATTTTTGAGACGGTCATGGCGCCGCTTGACGCATTTGACATCGGGACAAAGGAAGAGAGACAGAAGAAAGTGCGGGAAATGCTGGAATTCGTGGGGCTCCCCGAGTATCAGTTCCACAAGATGCCGCACGAGATGTCAGGCGGACAAAGGCAGCGGGCGGTGATCGCCCGGGCGATGATCACGGATCCGGCTTTCATCGTGTGCGACGAGCCGGTCTCGGCCCTGGATGTCTCAGTCCGGGCGCAGGTTCTGAACCTGATGAAAGACGCGCAGAAGGCGACGGGCGTCGCGTATCTGTTCATCTCGCACGACATGAGTGTCATCCGCTATCTGTGCGACAAAGTCGCGGTCATGTATCTTGGGCGGCTTGTCGAGTACGGGACGAAGGAGGAGATCTTCGGAAATCCGCTGCACCCGTACACGAAGGCGCTGCTGTCTGCCATTCCGGTTCCGGACGTTGGCGCCGCGAAGCCCGAGCGGATCCGCCTGGTGGGCGATGTTCCCAGTCCGCTGTATCCGCCGTCCGGCTGCCGTCTGCACAACCGCTGCCCGTATGCGACAGAGGAGTGTTCCGAAGAGGGTGTCGCACAGATGGTGCGCATCAACGACAATCACATGACGGCCTGCCCGTTCACGGACGATTTTGAAAACCGTCTGATTGACATCAACAGGCCGGCCTGAGTTATCGCGATCTGGAAAATGGTTTCAGGCGCTGCCGCTTCAGGTTTGTCTGATCTTGCGGCAGTGCAGGAAATATATGAAAAAAGAAGGAGGAAATGCTTATGGAAAGGGGATTCTTTAAGAGACTGGTGTCGATGGCAACAGCCGTGGCCCTGGCAGGAGCCCTGCTCGCCGGATGCGGCTCGACGACAGACAGCAGTACTGGCAGCGCGTCGGCATCCGGGAGCACGGCGGCGTCGGCCGCGTCGGAATCATCGTCAGAAACGTCATCCGGATCCTACGGCGGAACCGCGACGGACACCGTGACATTTGCCATGGCGAGTGCGTGGAAGGATCTGGTGCCTTACAACGAGTCGAGCGGCGGATATTACAGCGCGATCGTCATGGGAATGCTGTATGACCGTCTTGTGGTTCTTGACGCGCACGGCAATATCAGTCCGCGAGGCGCGGACAGCTGGGAGATCTCTGACGACCGCAAGTCGATCACATTTTATCTGAGTCAGGATGCGCAGTGGAGTGACGGCGAGCCGGTGACCGCCGACGATTACGTGTTCGCCGTTCAGGAAATTACGGATCCGGAATGCACCGCGGATCACAAGAGCGTCTACAATATCCTGGAAAATGTTGACACGAGCGGCAACGCGACCGGCGATCCGGGCGTCGAGAAGATCGATGACTACACGGTAAAGTACACTTGCAGTGAGACCATCTCCGAGGCGGTCAACTTCCAGCAGAATTTCGTCTACTGGTTCCCGCTCCCGGAACATCTGCTCTCGGACGTGGCGCCGGCTGACTATGTCAGCGCGGATCTCTGGAACAACCCGGTCGGCAGCGGACCCTGCATCTTTGAGAGTCAGGTGGCCGGCAGCGAACTGGTTCTGAAGGCGAACAAGAATTATCAGCTGGGCGCGCCGGGATTTGAGACGCTGAGAATTGAAGTGATGGCTTCAACCAACATGGCTTCCTCTATCATCAGCGGCGACATCGACCTCTGCTATCCGTATCTGAGCAACGACGACATCGAAACGCTCAAGGCGGTCGGCGGCAATGTTGTCGTCGAGCACGATGACACGCCTTTCCAGCCGTATATGATTTTTGTCAATCAGCTGGTCTACAACGATTCGCGGATCAACAAGGCCATCGATCTGGCGATTGACCGCGACGCGATTGTAGCGATGCTCAAGAACGCGGAGGCGGCGGAGTCCCCCGTTCTGAAGGGCACGAAGTATTACGACGACACCTGCACAGCGACGCGCGATGTCGAACAGGCAAAGGAACTGTTCCAGGAAGCGGCCGCAGACGGCAGCATTGATCTTTCGCAGCCGATTGTCATCAACACGCCGGGCGGTGTCCGTGAGCAGATTGCCAGCATCATCCAGCAGAATCTGGAGGAGGCAGGCGTGACCTGCGAGATTCAGGTTCAGGAAGCGGCTACGATGTTCTCCGGACTTTTCTCCGGGACGGTCGGAATCGCGCTCGTCAACGCGAGCTACAGCTCGAACCCGATGTGGCTCAGGACCTTCCTGACCAATGACTCCGCTTCTTACATCAATGTTCAGGATGATACCTGGGATGATATCTACGATGAGTTCATAGCGGCTGCCACTGAGGAAGATCAGATTCAGGTCGCGAAGGATTATCAGCAGCTCTGGCTTGAAAAGGAGCCGGTAATCATCTATGCGGCCGGTTACGAGGATTATCCTCACTCCGCACGCCTCGGCAATTCTGTCGGACTTCTCAATGACGCCAGCGGAAACCTGACAGTATGGAACTGGTGCAAGTGATAATCCCTGTCATCCGATAGGAAATGAAGGATTGTAAATTTATTCATCCGGTACTATACTGATTTCTAACCGAAAGCCGGTCCTGAAGCGCAATGGCGGCGGGGCCGGTTTTCTATTGCAGTATAAGGAGGATCTCATGAAGTATTTACTAAAACTTCCCATAACAAAATGGGCTTCGTACCTTGAAAACTCAATAATACAGGCAATCAGATAGGACCTTTATGCCGCCAAACCCGCCTTTGCCAGTGAATTACGGATATACTCCGGAAGCTGA
>JBMNQX010000013.1:0-45656 GCA_050944355.1 Lachnospiraceae bacterium | reverse complement strand
ACTATTTATGACTTGTTGTTGACTTTACAGAATGTTAATATTTATTTATCAACAGGGTAAGTAAAGCAGAATATCGATATTTTCGATGACCGCGAAATTTGTCCGCGTACCGGCGGACAGTGAAGGGAAAGACTCTGGGGGATTTAACGATTGAATCGCTTGTATGAACATCTGATGCAGGGCGCCGAGACGCGCACAGAGAATTTTATTAAGCAGCAGATCAGGGATCCGGAGGACATCCGCTGCGGCGCCATCCGCAGTGAGATCCGTGAGGTCAAGCCCACAATTTATGCGATGACAACGGCATTTTCCGTGTATTTTACACCGGAGAGCCGCTTTTACCACGACAGCGGACTGGAGACGACGCTGCGTCTGGCCGCTGAGTTTGTGACGAGAGAGCAGAGACTCAATGGTTCGTTTGATTTCACGAGCTGCAACTTTTACTCGGCTCCCGACACTTCGTTCTGTTTCAAACGTCTGATTGCCGCCTATCGTCTGATTGAAAAGTATGGCGACGAAAAGGTTCCGTTTATCCGCGATATGAAAGTGTGGTATCGGAAAACGCTTCATCAGGCGCTGAACGGCATCATGACAGGCGGTTTCCACACGCCGAATCACCGCTGGGGAATCAGCGCGGCATTGATGCAGGGCGCCAATCTGTTCGCAGACGAAGAAGATTTTGCGAAGCAGCTCCGGGACAGAGCCACCCAGTATCTGAACGAGGGAATTGACGGCGACGAAGACGGTGAGTACGCCGAGCGGTCGACCGGAAACTACAACGCGGTTGTGAACAACGCCATGATGGCTCTCTATCAGGAGACCGGCGATGACAAATATCTGGGCTATGTGCGCAGAAATCTCCGGATGATGTTTTACTACATCGATCCGGACGATACGATTTTTACACAGAATTCGACCAGACAGGATCAGGGAAAACAGATGTACGCGGACAAGTACTTCTATCAGTACCTGTACATGGCCGAACACGACGGAGCTGACGATTTCGACGCGGCCGCACACAAGATTCTCGCGGACAACACGAACCGCGGTGATCTGGCGCCTGACTGCTGGCATATCGTGATCCGGCACGACGAGATGCTGCATCACGAATTCAGACATTACGGGTTCCCGACGGAATACCGCAAATTCTTCAAACACGCGGGAGTTCTGCGTGTGAGAAACAAGAATTACTGTTACACGCTGATCAATGGAAAGAGCAGTTTTTTGTATTTCAAGAAAGGCTCGTTCTGTGTCGGAATGAAAGTCGGCGAGAGCTACTGCGACATCCGCAATTTCATCCCGCAGAAGATTGAGACGGACGGTGCAAAGTCGGTTCTCGAGGCGGAAAATGAAGGCTGGTACTATCTTCCGTTCGAGAAAAAGCCGGAAACGTCTGACTGGTGGAAGATGGATCAGTCAAAGAGAAAGAAACTTGTGAGCAGCCGGATTCACACGGTACTGAATGTGGAAGAAAAGCCGGAAGGCCTGACGCTTCATCTTCACACGGACGGCCTCGACAGACTGCCGCTCCGCGTCGAATTTGATATTCCGGCCGGGACAGCACTGGAGCATCCGGCATTTGCCATGAAGGCTGAGGCGGCTCAGCATCTGATTCTCCGCGACGGATATATAACGCTGCGGTATGAGGACGAGGAAATAAAACTCGGACCGGGCTTCGCAGAGCACGAGTTCAAGGGACATTATCAGAATGAAGAGATCAATGTCGGCGGATTTACGCTTTATATGAACGCGTACACGCCGGTAGACAGGACGATTACGATTGGCTGAGGAGACCGCCTTGGGCACAAAATGCGCACTTGGAATTGATTTCGGGGGAACAACGATTAAGACGGCTGTTGTGACACCGGAAGGAAAAATCATCAGCCGCGGATCTGTGCCAACAGGAATGCCGGCGGAGCCGGAGACGCTTGTTGAGACGACGGTCCGCGCATGCCGGGATCAGGTGGCAGCGGCCGGCCTTTCGATGAGCGATATCGGCGGCGCCGGGATCGGAATGCCGGGAACGGTGAATCAGGAAACGGACTGCGTCGAATATGCGAACAATCTGGGGATGACCAATTTTCCGTTTATCCGTAAACTGCGCGAAGCTCTGGAAATCCCGGTGACGGGAGGAAACGACGCCGACTGCGCGGCGCTCGGTGAATATATGGCCGGTGCCGGAAAAGGCGTAAGATCGCTTGTTCTGGTCACACTCGGAACAGGCGTCGGAGGCGGAATTGTTGTAAATGGTAAAATCTGGAGCGGCATCAATTATGCCGCGGCAGAGTTTGGACATATGGTGATTGAGGCCGGCGGCCGGCCGTGCAATTGCGGCAGACGCGGATGTTTTGAGGCGTATGCTTCAGCGTCAGCGCTGGTCAGTCAGGCGGAAAGGAAGGCAGAGGAGGTTCCTGATTCAGTACTCGGAAAGGTATACAGGGAAAAAGGACATCTGACGGGAAAAGATGTGCTGCAGGCTCTGAACGAAGGGGACGCGGCGGCAAAGAAAGTATTTGATGAATACGTGTACTACCTTGCGATCGGGATCACGAATCTCATCAATATCTTTCAGCCGGACAGACTTCTGATCGGCGGCGGCATCAGCAATTTCGGAGATGTGCTTCTTGTTCCGGTTAAAAGAATGGTCGAAAAATATCGCTATTCCCGCTATTCCGAAAAGAATACCGAGATCGGACTGGCAAGCCTGAGAAATGACGCGGGACTTATCGGATCGGCGGCTCTGACAGGAATATTGAAAGTTTGAATCATTTGATGTTCAGTAAACAAACAGATCAGGCGAATCGTACAGAAGATGAGGTGTAAAGCAGCAGACACTGATGTTTTCTGAATCGCTGCAGCCTGTCTGTCAGGAAAAACAGGGAGGGAGTATATGGGCGCTAAAACGGCAGTGGCGAAGGCAGGCCGAAAGAAAAAAAGAGACACCAAACAGCTCTGGGCTTTTGGCTTCTGCCTCCCAAACATAGTGTTCTTTATCATCTGGTTTGTGATTCCTGCTGTAATCGGACTGATGTATTCATTTACCAATTACAACGGATTCAAGAAAATGGATTTCGTTGGACTGAGCAATTATCAGAAGCTCTTCCAGGACAGCGATTTCTATATGGCACTTCTCCGCACCATGCTGTATACGGTTGTGACGGTGCCGCTGATTTATATCGTATCGCTTCTTTTCGGCCTGCTGCTGTCTGCTGAAAAGATTCACGGAATGCCGGTTCTGCGTGTGCTGGTTTACTGGCCGGTTCTGCTTTCCGCCATCATGGTCGGCCTTGTATGGCGCTGGCTTTTCGGCGAGACATTCGGTTTTGTCAACTATGTGCTGCAGTCACTGGGAGGCTCCGGAGTCCACTGGGCGACCAATTCTACGGCGGCGTTTTTTACAACCGTCATAGCCAGTGTCTGGTCAGGATGCGGCACTAACATGCTGATCTTCATCGGAGCTCTCAAGCAGATTTCGACGGAACAGATTGAGGCGGCGCGGCTTGACGGCGCAAACCGCTGGCAGATTTTCATTCATGTAAAGCTTCCGGAACTGCGTCCGGTGTCCTTCATGGTCATTCTTCTTTCGACCATCAGCTCGTTCAAGGTATTCGCTATGGTTCAGTCTTTGACGAACGGCGGTCCTGGCACGGCGACGACTTACATGATTCAGTACATTTACACGACAGGATTTACGAAGAATAAGGTCGGCTACGCGAGCGCGGCTTCCATGGTTCTGTTCCTGATTCTGATGATTCTGTCTATCATTCAGACCAGAGTAACGTCAAAACAGGATTGAGAGAGGAGGAGAAGACATGAAAACATTTAAGACTGTACTGTTTCATATTCTGCTTTTCTTCCTTGCTTTCTGCTGGATTTTCCCGGTGCTCTGGATGGTCCTGAGTTCCTTTAAGTCCGGCTCGGAACTGTTCAGCTATCCGCTGACGTTCTTCCCGAAGCAGTGGACTCTGGAAAACTATAAAGATGCGTTCGAACAGTTTGATCTGTTCCTGTATACCGGAAACACAGTGTATATCACGTTCTTTGCGACAATTCTCACCATTATCATGAGCAGTATGTGCGGATATGCGCTGGCAAAATATCACTATAAATGGCTGAATATCCTGTTCATGTGCATGCTCGCGACCACAATGCTGCCGACCGAGGTAATCATGAACCCGAGTTTCACAGTCCTGAACGCTTTGGGACTGTACAACAGCCTCTGGGGCGCCATCCTT
The DNA here is from genome assembly GCA_050944355.1 of Lachnospiraceae bacterium. GTDB lineage: Bacteria > Bacillota > Clostridia > Lachnospirales > Lachnospiraceae > UBA4285. The sequence continues at coordinate 41,421 of JBMNQX010000013.1, read as the reverse complement.
CCGACAATCGGCACCATGACAGGTACATTCCTGATGCGGCAGTTCTTTATATCGGTGCCGGATGAACTGATGGAATCGGCGAGAATTGACGGCGCGAGTGAGGGAAGAGTCTTCACTTCGATCATGCTTCCGATCTGCAGACCGCAGATTGCGATTCTGGCGATCTTCAGCTTCCAGTGGCGCTGGAATGACTACATCTGGCCGTTGCTGGCTTTGACGGATCCGGATAAATACACCCTGCAGCTTGCTCTGCGTGTACTGTCCGGTGCCGAAGCCGTCAACTGGTCTCTGATCCTTTCCACAACTGTTCTGACGATGATCCCGATCCTTGTGATATTCATCATCTTCAACAAGCAGATCATCAACGCAAATATGTCGTCCGGCGTCAAGGGATGACTGAGGGATTTGCGAAGAGTTCATTGACAGTTTGCATGAGTTAACGAATGCGTATGGTGCGCATTTAATTATTAGGAGGAAAAATATGAACACGAAAAAGATCCTTGCATTAACAATGGGAGCCGTGCTCGCAGCAAGCACGCTTGCCGGCTGCGGCAGCAGTTCATCGTCATCGGACGAATCCGGTTCGAGCGGCGAAGTAAAGCAGCTGGAAATTCTTCTTTCAGATGATACTCTGGAAGGAGGAGCGATGGCAAAGCTCGTTGAGAAGTTCAATTCTGAGCACACGGATGTTCAGGCTTATATCAACGAGGTAGCTTACGCGGACATTGAGACGACGATCAAGAACCGCGCACAGGCAGGAGACCTTCCGGCCCTCTGCAAGACGACAGGTTTCGATACGTATGTCGATTATGTCCTTCCGCTGGATGACACGAGTCTCGATCCTGACAGCTTCAACCGCAGCATGGTTCGTGACGGCAAGCTGATGGCGACAGACATCAACGATACGGCCGTAGGCATGGTCATCAACAAGACTGCATTTGACAAGGCGGGCGTTTCGTATCCGACGACTGAGGATGAGAGATGGACATGGGATGAGTTTGTGGAAGCTGTAAAAGAAGTTGCCGCAAACGATCCGGATATCACAATTCCGTTCGTAATTGACCATTCTCAGCAGAGATCCGGCAACATCCTGTATTCGTTCGGTATGCAGTACTTCGATCCGGATGACAGCACACACTTTGTATTCAAGAGCGATGAGACAAAGGCGGGCATTGAGTTCTTCCTGAGTATGTTTGAAGATGGCGGTATCTCAACCGCTTCGATCGGAACAGGCGCTGAGAACGCTCAGGATACATTCAAGTCTGGCAAGGTTGCGGCTCATCTGTGCGGCAACTGGGTAATGAATGACTACAGCGAAAACATCACAGACTTTGAGTGGTGCCCGGTTCTGATGCCGTATGAGAAGTACAAGGCGACCAGCCTGGGCGGCAACGTATTCTTCGCATTCGACGGATCCGGCATGGAAGACGAAGCCAAGGAGTTCCTTGAGTGGTTCTATGAGGATGAGAACTACACGCTGTACTGCGAGACAGGCAACTATCTGCCGGGCGTAAAGGGTACCGAAGTAGAATACACCGTTGACGGTCTTGACATCTTCAACATGGAGATCGAGGCATCGATTGATCAGCCGCAGTACGACACATCCGTTGTCGAGGAAGAGCACTCCGGTGAAAGCGCCGGCAACGCACTTCGTGACGCACTTGACCGCGCAATCGCAGGTGAGCTTGATGCTGACGGCGTAATGGATTACGTAACCGAGCAGTACCTGGACAACCTGACAGGACTTCACGAATAATTCAATACAAATTGAGGAATAACAACAGGTAGTTTTCCTGACAAATGAGGCACACGTGAAAATCTTTATGGATTTGTCATGATTGTGCCTCATTTTTTTACAGAAAAGAGTTTCAGCATGGAACAGTATTTAGATTATTTTTTGGACAGCGCTGAGAAAGAGACAGCGGAATTTCTGCGCACTCAGGTCAGAGATCCTGAGGATCTGCAGTACGGCGGCATGCGTCAGGATATTCTGAACCCGAAACTGACCATTTTTATGACGGCGACGGCTATTTCCGTTTACTACTGCGAAAAAAGCAGATATTATCACAGCGAAAAACTTCTCGGGGCGATTCAGCTCGCCCTGGACTTTGCCGGCAGAACTCAGAATTCCGACGGCACGTATGATTTTGCGGTGTGCAATTTCAAGTCGGCGGCGGACACTTCCTTCAATTTTCAGCCGCTGCTTCTCGGTTACCGCCTTGTGAAGAAATATGGCGGTGAGAGAGAAGAGACTCCCGTTCTTCTCGGAAAATACCGGACAATGCTTCACAAAGCGGCGGAAGGCATCCGGGACGGCGGGTTTCACACGCCGAATCACCGCTGGGCTATCAGCGCGGCGCTCATGCAGTCGGCGAATCTTTTTTCCGAAGAGACGGAATTTGCGGAGAGTCTTAAGAACCGCGCGCAGGAATATCTGGCAGAGCGCATTGACATCGACGAGGACGGCATGTACGCGGAGCGCTCAACCGGCAATTACAACGCAGTTGTGAACAATGCTCTGCTGTCGCTGTACCAGGAGACAGGGGACAGACAGTATCTGGATGACGTCGTCCGGAATCTGAAGATGATGCTGTATTACCTGGATCCGGATCACACTATTTTCACGCAGAACTCGACCCGGCAGGATCAGGGAAAACTGGAATATCTTGACAAATATTTCATGCAGTACCTTTACGCTGTCTGTGAGACAGATGATCCGGTTCTGGACGCGGCGGCGCACCAGATTCTGAAGGATTCACAGGCGCGCGGTGCTCTGGCGCCTGAGGGTGGACCGTATCTGATGCTGTTTGACGCGCTGCGGGAGCATACATTTACCCACTGCGGATTCCCGGAAACATATCGGAAGGATTTCCACACGGCCGGTGTTCTGCGCATGCAGAACAAAAAGTACGCATACACAGTCCTGAAAGGGAAGTCATCATTCCTGTTCTTTAAGTGCGGATCGTATCAGTTTTATCTGAAGATCGGAGAGGCAGTCTGCGAGAAGCGGTATTTTACGCCGGATACGATGCAGGTCACGGAACACGGCTGCATTCTCTCGGAGACATTCCAGTCCTGGTATTACCAGCCGTTCGGCGAATATCAGGGAACGGCCGACTGGTGGAAGATGGACAATACGAAGAGAAAGAAAATCCATCCGGACACCATCCGCACCACCCTCGTCATTACAGAGGAAGAAGATGGGCTGTCATTTACCGTGAAAACAGAAGGCCTTACCGGAATGCCGCTGCGCATACTTTTCTGTGTGCCGGGTGACGCGGTCCTGGAAAATGAGCACATCTTCCTGCGCGCAAAGACGGGTGAATCGATGATTCTGAAGGACAGCATGCTCACCGTGAGGACCCCCGGACACGAATTTGAGATCGGCCCCGGATTTGGCGAACACTCGTTCCCCGGACATTATTCCGGTGAGGAAAAAGACAGCTACAGTTTCACAGTCTTCTTCAACGCGTACACGCCGTTTGAAAAGCAGTTTAAGATCGGCATAAAAAACTGAGGACAGAAAGGCAAAATGGAAAGCTTTATAAAAGAGGCCGCGCACGTCGTCCCGAGCGCGCGCCAGCTTGAATGGTTTGACATGGACAGCTACGCGTTCATCCATTTCGGGATGAACACATTTACCGGCCGCGAGTGGGGGACCGGGGATGAAAAAGAGGAAATTTTCAATCCGGCGAAACTCGACTGCGATCAGTGGGTGCAGACGATAAAAGATGCCGGGATGAAGGGCATGGTGCTCGTTGCGAAGCACCACGACGGCTTCTGTCTCTGGGACACGAAATACACAAAACACAGTGTGATGTATTCGCCGTTCGGCCGGGACATTGTGCGGGAGGCGTCCGACGCCTGCCGCCGCGGCGGGATCCGTTTCGGATTCTACCTGTCGCCCTGGGACCGGAACTGCCCGCTCTACGGGACGGACGAGTACAACGACTACTTCTGCGCCCAGCTGACCGAGCTTCTTACGCAGTACGGCGACATCTTTTATGTGTGGTTTGACAACGCCTGCGGCGAGGGGCCGAACGGGAAGAAGCAGAACTATGATTTTCCGCGCTACATCGGGCTGATCCGGAAATACCAGCCGGGTGCCGTGATCTTCAACGATTTCGGACCCGACGTGCGCTGGTGCGGCAATGAGTCGGGCGACCCGAGGAGTTCCGAGTGGGCTGTCGTGCCGAAAGAGCTCTGCAAATACGCTGACGCGCAGACCGGCCCGGGCCCCATGGCAGACGCGGGTTCGCTTGCCTTTCTGTACAACACAAATCAGCAGATCGGCTCGCTCAGTCAGATCCTGTATTCGAAGGGCCTCGCGTTTGTGCCGTCTGAAATTGACACCTCGATCCGCAAGGGCTGGTTCTGGCACAAAGAAGAGGAACCGAAAAGCATTCAGGAGCTGTTTCGGATTTATCTCGCATCCGTCGGCGGAAATGCCTGCCTGAATCTGAACCTCCCGCCGGATGCAGACGGCCTGATCGACGCCCGGGATGTGAAGAGACTCAGAGAATTCCGCGCCTTCCTTGAGGAACAGTTCGGCGCGCCCGCCGCGGCAGATATCAAAAAGAAAAGCGGCGGCTATCCGACGCAGCCGGAGTACCGGATCCGTCTGCGCGAAAAAGGAAAGGCTGTCCGGTATGTCATCCTGGAAGAAGATCTGAGCCACGGACAGAGAGTTGAGAGTTTCCAGATCTCGGCGGCTTCCGATAGCGGCCGCTCCTACCCGTTCTATCAGGGCACGACGATCGGACACAAAAAAATCTGCCAGCTCACCGATCCGTTTTCCAATCAGAATCCGCTCACGCGGACAGTCGACTGGGCGGACGTGGACGAACTCGTTCTCAAAGTCACGGCGGCAAGAGACGAAGTGTTCCTGAAAAGTATCCAGATTTATACTTAAATGAATTCCGATGCACCTTGGCTCTTTGAACGACAAAGGCATCGGGGAAACAAGAATAGGGCGGTTTTCGATGCCAGCTTGCTTTCGATGCCGGGAAATACTTGTGAAAGTTTCCCGGCATCCTTTTTTATTTCCCAGCGCTTTGCTATAATAACGGTTATGATTATGACAGGACGTGCGCGGCCAAAGAACCGGCATTTGTCATGAAAACTGTAATAATTAGTGGAAAACAGTATAGTCATGAGTCAGAAAGGAGAGCCTAAATGCGCGTTGGAACCGGATATGACGTACACAGGCTGACGAAGGGCAGAAAGCTGATCATCGGCGGTGTCGAAATTCCATATGAATACGGGCTGCTCGGGCATTCGGACGCGGATGTGCTGACACACGCGCTGATGGATGCGCTGCTGGGGGCGGCGGCGCTCGGTGACATCGGTCTGCATTTTCCGGACAATGACCCGAAGTACGAGGGCGCCGACAGTCTGAAGCTGCTGGCGGCTGTGCGGGATATGCTGCAGGAAAAGGGATATATCGTCGACAATGTCGACTGTACGATTATCGCGCAGAAGCCGAAGATGCGGCCTTACATTGCGCAGATGAAGGAAAATTTTGCGAAGACGCTCGGCATTGACCCGGAGCAGGTCAATGTCAAGGCGACGACGGAAGAGGGACTCGGCTTCACCGGCAGCGGCGAGGGAATTGCCGCGCAGGCCGTGTGCGCGCTGAGTTCTGTGGATGACCTGTATTCGCCGGGGGACGGAACGCCCGCCGGATGTGCTGTCTGTCCGCGCCTGCAGAAAGCGGAAGACAAAACGGAGTCGTGAGCTCCGAAGCACACAGGATAAGGAAAATAGGTCATGTTTCAGTTTTTATATATGCTTTCACCTTCATTCAGAAGGTATTACAAAAGTCAGATTCCGCTGGTCCGCGCAAAGGATCCGGCGATCAAGGAAGACAAAGAGGTGCTGCTGTACCCCAGCTTCTGGGCCGTGTACTGGTACAGAAAGGCGCATAAGTTCTACGAGAAGGGAGAATTCTACAAGGCCAGAAAGATCTCGCAGAAAGCCGCCCGCAAGACGTCGATCGAGATTCACCCGGGCGCGCAGATCGGCGAAGATTTCTTCATCGATCACGGCCACGGGGTCGTAATCGGAGAGACGGCCATCATCGGCGATGACGTGATTCTGTATCAGGGCGTCACGCTCGGCGGGACCGGAAAGGAGCAGGGCAAGCGTCATCCGACGCTTGGCTCACATGTATTTGTCGGGGCGGGCGCAAAGGTCCTCGGTTCCATCACGATCGGCGACAACGTGAAGATCGGAGCCGGCTCAGTCGTGCTGCACGATGTGCCGAGCAACTCAACGGTTGTTGGCGTGCCGGGGCGCGTCGTCATGGGCGCGCATGTGGACGCGGACGATCTCAATCAGTCGAATCTCCCGGATCCGGTTATGTCCGAGATCAACAATCTGCGGCAGGAGAATGCGAGACTCAAGAATCGCCTGTACTGTCTTGACAATATCGTCATCGGCAGTCAGGATATGGAGAAAGCGCAGGAGCGCCTGAAGCAGAGAAAAGAGCAGATGGCGGATAAGACGGCTGACAAGAATAAACGGCAGGACATGCAGAAGCCGGAGGAGGAAAAATGAAAATCTACAATACACTGACCAGACAGAAAGAGGAATTCGTTCCGATTGAACCGGGAAAGGTCAAGATGTATGTCTGCGGCCCGACTGTATACAATCTGATTCACATCGGCAACGCGCGCCCGATGATCGTGTTCGACACGGTGCGCCGCTACTTTGAATACAAGGGCTATCAGGTCGATTATGTGTCCAACTTCACGGACGTCGACGACAAAATCATCAAAGAGGCAATCCTTGAGAACAAAACGACCGAGGAGATCTCCGAGCATTACATCGAGGAGTGCAAAAAGGATATGGCCGGCATGAACATCGAGCCGGCGACGAAGAATCCGCGCGCGACGCAGGAAATCAGCGGAATGATCGACATGATCCAGGTCCTGATCGACACAGGCCACGCCTATGAGAAAAACGGCACGGTCTACTACCGCACGAGAAGTTTCCCGGGCTACGGCAAGCTGTCCCACAAAAACATCGACGATCTGGAGCCGGGACACCGCGACGAGAAGCATGCGCTCAAGGTCGACGGGGCCGGCGAAAAGGAAGACCCGCTTGATTTCGTGCTCTGGAAGCCGAAGAAAGAAGGGGAGCCGTACTGGGAGAGCCCGTGGAGCGAAGGCCGTCCGGGCTGGCACATCGAGTGCTCGGTCATGGCCAAGCGCTATCTCGGCGACACGATCGACATCCACGCGGGCGGCGAAGATCTGATCTTCCCGCATCACGAGAACGAAATCGCGCAGTCCGAGGCGGCCAACGGAGTACCGTTTGCCCACTACTGGATGCACAACGCGTTCCTGAACATCAACAACAAAAAGATGAGCAAGTCGCTCGGCAATTTCTTCACCGTCCGGGACATCAGCAAGCGCTATGATCTGCAGGTTCTGCGCTTCTTCATGCTCTCGGCGCAGTACCGCAATCCGATCAATTTCAGCGCGGAACTGATGGAGTCCGCGAAGACAGGACTTGACCGCATCCGCACCGCCGTGACACATCTGAACGAACTCCTGACAAATGCTTCCGATGCCCCGCTCACATCGGTTGAAGAGGAAAAGCTTCAGGCCGCGAAGAAATTCACGGCGGATTTTGAGGAGGCCATGGACGACGACTTCAACACCGCCGATGCCATCACGGCTGTCTTTGAATTTGCCCGCTTTGCCAACATGAACGCGGACGAGACGAGCACGAAAGCATTTGTCACGGCGATGAAGGAGCAGATTCTGAAGCTGACGGGAGTGCTGGGAATCAACGCCGAGATCAAAGAAGAGCTGCTCGACGATGAGGTAGAGAAGCTGATCGAAGAGCGCCAGGCGGCCCGCAAGGCGAAAAACTACAAGCGCGCGGACGAGATCCGCGACGAGCTGGCGGCCAGGGGAATTATCCTCGAGGACACCAGAGAGGGCGTCAGATGGAAGAGAGCCTGACGGAGGCGATCCGGGATCAGTTTGATCTGCACCCGCAGGACGCGTCTGAGTATTCGCCGCTTGTGCTGGCCTGGATCGGCGATGTTGTCTACGAGCTGACGCTGCGCACGATTCTGGTTTCCGGCGGTAACCGGCAGGTTGACAAGCTGAACCGGGCGGACAGTGCGCTTGCCCGGGCCGGCGCGCAGTCGGCCATGGTGGACGTGCTTCTGCCGCTGATGAGTGAGGAAGAACAGAATATTTATAAGAGAGGCCGCAACGCGCATTCGTACACAAAGGCGAAGAGCGCGACGGTGGGCGAGTACCGCCGGGCGACAGGTTTTGAGGCTGTGATCGGGTATCTGTATCTGAACGGCGAGTACCGGAGGATGGAAGAGCTGATCGCGGCGGGGATTGAAGGTCTGAAAGCGGGGAAAACAGATGAGCAAGGATGAATTCCGGGAAGATTCTCTGCAGCTGGAAGGAAAGAACGCTGTCCTGGAGGCGTTTAAAAGCGGGCGCACGATCAACCGGCTCTACGTGCAGGAGCACGCGCAGTCTGCCGGGAAAGATCCGGACCGCCACATCGCGCAGATTCTGCGCGAGGCCAAAAAGGCCGGAACAGTCGTGAATTTTGTGAAGAAGGAACGGCTGGATGTGATGAGTGAGACCGGCCATCATCAGGGCGTGATCGCGGAGGCGGCGGCCGGAAACTACGCGGAAGTGGAAGATATTCTGGCTGCCGCAAAGGAAAAAGGTGAGGCGCCATTTGTCATTGTTCTCGACGACATCGAGGACCCGCACAATCTGGGGGCCATTATCCGGACAGCTGAGTGCGCGGGAGCGCACGGGGTGATCATTCCGAAACGCCGCGCGAGCGGTCTCACGGGCGTTGTCAGCAAGGCGAGCGCCGGGGCGGTCAATTATGTGCCGGTGGCGCGCGTGACCAATCTGGTGAGAACGATCGGGGATCTCAAGAAACAGGGTCTGTGGTTTGTGTGCGCGGATATGGACGGCACGCCGATGTATGATCTGGATCTTACAGGGCCTCTCGGCCTTATCATCGGGAACGAGGGAAAAGGTGTGAGCCGGCTGGTGAAAGAAGAGTGCGATTTTACCGCCTCCATTCCGATGAAGGGGAATATCGGATCGCTCAATGCGTCGGTGGCTGCCGGTGTGCTTGCTTATGAGATTGTGAGACAGAGGGGACTGTAAGTGGCAATGCGCGATTTGAGCGACGAAGAGCTTCTGGCTCTCTGCCGCGAAGGACAGGAATCGGCCTATGAAGTTCTGGCCGAGCACTATAAGACAATTGTTCTGAGCGAGGCGCAGAAATATTTTCTGACGGGCGGCGCGGACAAGGCGGACCTGATTCAGGAGGGGATGATCGGCCTCTATCAGGCGGCGCTGAGCTTCGACCCGTCAAAGGGCGCGTCGTTCCGGTCATTTGCGGTTCTGGTCATCCGGCGGCGGATTCAGAATGCGGTCAGCGCTGGAAACCGCAGAAAGCACGAGCCGCTCAACGATTACATTCCGCTCGGCCCGGACGAGTCCGGAGGCGCCGTCGATCCGGCGGCGGAAGAGGCGGACACAAATCCCGAGCGCATTGCGCTTGACAAAGAGGCCGCCGCGGAAAAACTTAAGCGCCGGCGGCTTTTCATGCAGGAACTGAGTCCTTTTGAGCAGAAAGTTTTTGAGATGATGCAGGAAGACGTCCCGCTCGGCAGCATGGCCGACCAGCTCGGGCGCAGCAAAAAGTCTGTCGACAACGCGCGCACCCGGATCCGGCTCAAATGGGAGAACTTCGATTCTTGACAAATGTTCCGGGGTATTATATTATAAACGAGCGTCTGTGAGGCGTAATGCTGGTGTAGCTCAGTGGTAGAGCACTTCATTGGTAATGAAGAGGTCAGGAGTCCGACTCTCCCCACCAGCTTTTTTTGTTGCCTGAAAACAGCTTCCCGGGATTTCATCGGCGTTCAGCTGCTTTTGGTTTCGTCATCGTCTTTGCGGTAGCGCAGTGAGTTGAGCATGCAGACAGCGGCGGCGGCGAAGAAAATGATGCCCCAGACGGGCGCCCCGTAAAAGACGAGGGCGATGCCCATCATGGCGAGAATCAGGCCGTTCAGGATGTTGACTTTGAATTTGGATGAGTTGGTGTTTTTTACCGGGTCCGCGTCGTGGCGCCCACTCGGGCGGCGCTGCGGGACATTGCCCTTTTTCTTTTTTTCCATAAAAAAGACCTCTTTTTTAAAGCGGTAAGACAGGAATGTGTCGTACCATTTGTCATGGTTATGTCATATAATAATACCATATGCAAGAGTGAGTGCTTGTAAAAAAAGTCTGAAACAATCAGGGAGGAATTATGGACAAGGAACTGCTTCTGGGGAAAATCGACAAGGTTGTCGACAAGCTGATTCACCTGGGCGGCACGCAGCCGGAGAGCAAGGGGCTGACCGTCGAGGAAATTATGGCGGCCGGAAAGAATGATCGTGACTTCGGCATTGAAGAATGGGACTGGCCGCAGGGTGTGGGGCTCTACGGACTGTATCAGCTTCAGAGCTATTACGGCGACAAACGCTATGAGGAGTTTATTCACAACTGGGTCGAGAACAATCTGAAGATCGGTCTCCCCAGCAGAAATATCAACACGACGGCTCCGTATCTCTCGATCTGCTCTCTGCTGGACGATTTTCCGCAGTATGAGAAAATGTGCGAGGATCAGGCCGACTGGCTGATGAACGGACTGCCGAAGACGAAGGACGGCGGTTTCCAGCATGTGACGAGCGGCATCGGCGACCGGAACGCAGTGATGCTCAACCACTCGCAGATCTGGGCCGACACGCTGTTCATGGCTGTCCTGTTCCTGAACCGCATGGGCATCCGCTGCCACAGAGAGGACTGGAAGGCGGAAGCGGTCCATCAGTTCCTTGTTCACATCAAGTATCTGTACGACAAGCAGACCGGACTTCTCTATCACGGCTGGAGTTTTGACAGAAATGACAACTTCGGCGGCGTTTTCTGGTGCCGCGGCGATTCCTGGTTCACATACGGCATGATGGCGTTCCTCGCGGATCGGGGCGATGACATCGACGCGGGCGTAAAGCAGTACTTCATCGATACCTACATCAGACATGTCGAGGCTCTGAAAGACTGCCAGGCTCCGTCCGGACTGTGGCACACCGTACTTCTGGATCCGACGTCCTACGAGGAAGTTTCCGGTTCCGCCGCGATCGCAGCCGGCATGCTGATCGGCGTCAAGGCCGGACTGCTCGACGACAGCTACCGCGAGACGGCTCTGAAGGCGGTCAAGGCGATCTGCGACAACGTGGCGGACGACGGCACCGTACTCAATGTTTCCAGCGGAACAGCGATGGGCATGGATGTGGATCACTATAAAAATATTATTATTCATCCGATGGCATACGGTCAGTCTCTGACGCTCCTGGCGCTGATTGAAGCGCTTGACGCCTGATTGTCATGGGTGATACTATAAACGGCGTGTGGTGGGTGACGTTTTTCTTTTTCCCACAGACGAAGTGAGTGCTGAACGGAGGATTGACTATGGTAACAGCGATTGTTGGCGCGAACTGGGGTGATGAAGGCAAAGGCAAAATCACCGATATGTTTGCCGAAAAGGCAGACGTCGTAGCCCGTTTCCAGGGCGGTGCGAATGCGGGACATACAATTGTCAATGACTATGGCAAGTTTGCCCTTCATCTTCTTCCTTCCGGCGTGTTCTGTCCGCAGGTCACGAACATTCTCGGCAACGGCGTTGCTCTGAATATTCCGTATTTTGTCAAGGAACTGAACAGCCTCGTTGAGAGAGGAGTGCCGAAGCCGAAGATTCTGGTCTCTGACCGCGCACAGATCCTGATGCCGTATCACATTCTGTTTGATACCTATGAAGAAGAGCGCCTCGCGGGCAAATCGTTCGGATCAACCCGCTCCGGCATCGCCCCGTTCTACTCCGACAAGTACGCGAAGATCGGTTTCCAGGTCAGCGAGCTGTTTGACGACAAGGACGAGCTGATGGACAAATGCAGACGCGTGGCGACGCTCAAGAACGTCATGCTCGAGCATCTGTACCACAAGCCGCTGCTGGATCCGGAAGAAATTTACAAGACGCTGATGGAATATAAGGAAATGATCGAGCCGTATCTGGCCGACACCAGTTCTTTCCTGCATGAAGCGCTGAAAGAGGGCAAGGACATCCTCTTTGAGGGACAGCTGGGGACCATGAAAGATCCGGATCACGGAATCTACCCGATGGTCACTTCATCCTCGACCCTCGCTTCCTACGCGGCGATCGGCGCCGGCGTCCCGGCGGCCGAGATCAAAAATGTCATCGCAGTTGTCAAGGCATATTCTTCCGCGGTCGGCGCGGGTGCATTTGTCAGCGAGATTTTCGGGGACGAAGCCAAGGAGCTGCGCGATCACGGCGGCGACGGCGGCGAGTACGGCGCTACGACAGGCCGCCCGAGAAGAATGGGCTGGTTTGACGCCGTTGCGACCCGCTACGGCGTGCGGATGCAGGGCGCCACGCAGGTTGCCCTGACGGTTGTGGATGCTCTCGGATATCTCGACGCGATTCCGATGTGCATCGGCTACGAGGTGGACGGCAAGATCATCCGCGACTTCCCGACCACGCATGTGCTCGAGAAGGCAAAGCCGGTTCTGAAAGTCTTCAAGGGCTGGAAGTGCGATATCCGCGGAATCCGCAAGTTTGAGGATCTTCCGCAGGAGTGCCAGGATTATGTCAACGCGATCGAGCAGGAAATTCAGGTTCCGATCACGCTGGTCAGCAACGGACCGGCGCGCCATGATATTATTCACAGAGAAAGCAGACTGAGCTGATAAAGCAGGTCTGACTGCACATATGAGGCATAAAAAGCCCCGGCAGAGATGCGCATCGCGTAACCGCCGGGGCTTTTGTCATTAAGAAGGATTGTTTTCCGACATTTGTCATGAAAAATGTGCCGGAAAACCTTATTTTCTTTTCAGGACGCGGTACATCAGCTGCATGGCGTAGAGCACGACAGGCAGCGCGATGTCTGTGACCAGCAGTCCGAGAAGGTAGTCGTGAAAAGGCCCCGTGGAAAATGCGGCGACAAGGGTCAGTATGAGAAGGACAGCCCAGGCCGCGACGCCGCAGGCAGCCAGTATGCGTCTGAGGATTTTCATGAGTGGACCTCCTGAGTGATTTCACTCGTCATTGTAACCGTGATGAATCAGAAAGGCAATGTTTCAGGTATGAACAAAATCAACGTTCTTGAGTATCTCGAAGAGAGTGCAGGCAGAGTTCCGCAGAAAACGGCGGTCGAAGATCTCTCGTCTTCCATGACCTATCAGGAACTCTGGCAGGCGTCCTTTACGTGTGGTGCGGCGCTCCGCCGGTATGTGAAGCCGAGACAGGCCGTGGCTGTTTTCATGGACAAGACGGTTCAGACTCTGGCCGTATTCTTCGGCGCGGTCTATGCGGGCGGATTTTACTGCATGCTGGATCCCACGCAGCCGGCTGAGCGCCTGCAGCATATTCTCGCGACTCTGCAGCCGGCCGTCCTGGTGACGGACAAGAAGATGAGCCGCCGGCTGTCGGGCATCAGTTTTTCAGGGCCGATTGTCAACGCGGAGGACCTGCTGGCGCACAAGGTGAGCGCGGACGACAAGCGCGCTCTGGCGGTTGTGAGACGGGAAGCGCAGGACATTGATCCGCTCTATTGCATTTTCACGTCGGGTTCAACCGGAATGCCCAAGGGAGTTCTCGCGTGCCACCGGTCCGTCATTGATTTCATCGGATATTTCACGCAGATCATGGGAATCGGAGAGGACGATGTCATCGGAAACCAGGCGCCGTTTGACTTTGACGTTTCCGTGAAGGATATCTACTCGGCCATCAGCACCGGCGCCACACTGGAGCTGATTCCGAAGATTTATTTCTCGTTTCCGACCAAGCTTCTCGATTTTCTCGAGAACCGCAAGGTCACAAATCTGACGTGGGCGGTTTCGGCGCTCTGTATCGTCACGACGCTCGACGGCTTCTCTTACAAGATCCCGTCCTCCATCCGCCGCGTCATCTTTTCCGGCGAGGTGATGCCGGTCAGACACTTAAACGCCTGGAGAAGAGCGTATCCGAACGCGGAGTTCATCAACGTCTACGGCCCGACAGAGATCACCTGCAACTGCATGTACTACGTCGTGAACCGCAGTTTTTCGGACGACGAAGAGCTTCCGCTCGGCAGACCGTTCCCGAACGAGCGGGTATTTCTGCTCGACGAAAACAACAATCCCGTGACGGCGCAGGAGCCGGGAAAGATGGGTGAAATCTGTGTCTCCGGGACGGCGGTCACACTCGGATACCTGAACGCTCCGGACAAGACGGCGGCGTCATTTGTCCAGAATCCGCTGAACAGCCGGTATCCGGAAATCATCTACCGCACCGGCGATCTGGCGAGCTACAGCGAAGACGGCGAGCTGTTCTACCGCACGCGCAAGGATTTTCAGGTCAAGCTTCTGGGACACCGCATCGAGCTGTCGGAGGTTGAACTCGCGGCGAATGCCTGCAGGGACGTCGTCCGCAGCTGCTGTGTGTTTGATTCGGAAAATCACCGTCTCGCGCTTTTCTACATCGGCAAGGCTGACAAGAAGGAAATCGTGCAGACGATGCAGCAGAAGGTCCCGCGGTTTATGATTCCGTCCTATATAAAGAATCTGCCTGAGTTTCCGCTGACCAAGAACGGAAAGATCGACAGGAAGGCGCTGCTCGCCGTGAGCATGGCTGAAAAGGAGTGATGGAAAATGTTTGATATGAGCGAACTCTCCGGCGTGATGGGCAATTACCCGACGCCGTTTTATCTCTTTGATCTGGATTCTTTCCGGGAGCGCTTCGAGGCGATTCAGCAGATCGTCGGCGACGACGTGATGCTCGTATACGCCATGAAGGCCAATCCGTTCCTGGTGCACGCGGCGTCAGGATTTGGCCGGGTGAAGTTTGAGGTGTGCTCGCCGGGAGAATTTGCCATCTGTGAGCGCGAGAGAGTCCCGATGTCTTCCATTGTGCTCTCCGGCGTGTACAAAGAGCGGGAAGATCTGGAACACGTGATGGATGCGTGCGGCGGCGTCGGAATGTACACGGTCGAGTCGATCGAGCAGTTCCTTCTGCTGCACGACATGGCCAGCGCGCGGAGAATTCAGGTTCCGGTGCTTCTGCGGCTCACCGGCGGCAATCAGTTCGGCATCGACGAGGACGCGATCCGCGATATCGTCAGCCACCGTGACGCGTATCCGGACATCCGGATCTGCGGAATTCAGCAGTACACCGGCACGCAGAAGCGCAAGTTCGAGGAAATCAGCGGGGAGCTCGACAAGCTGGACGAGTTCTGCGATTCGCTGAAGGAAGATTACGGCTTTGCGGTGGAACAGATCGAGTACGGACCGGGCCTGCGAGTCGAGTACTTCGGCGGCGAGGCGTATAAAAATGATCTGAGCGGCGCTCAGATGCTCGCGGACAAGCTGGCGTCCTTTAACGGAAAGTACCATTTCTCCCTTGAGATCGGGCGGTACCTGGCGGCGCTCTGCGGCATGTACGTGACAAAGGTCGTCGACATGAAGGTGAACCGCGGCGAGCAGTATCTGATCGTGGACGGTGGAATCAATCACCTCAATTATTATGGCCAGGCGTTCGGCATGCACATGCCGCCGGTGACCTATATTCCGCAGGACGGCGAGGGCTTCGGTCTGCGCCAGGGCAAAGGAAAACCGATGTCTTATGAGAAACGATATGAGTGGACGGTCTGCGGCGCGCTCTGCACGACGTCTGACGTGCTGCTCAAGCGGGCGATCATAAAGGAGCCGCACATCGGGGATACGCTTGTATTCTTCGAGACCGGAGCGTATTCTGTGACCGAGGCCATGTATCTGTTCCTGAGCCGGAAGCTGCCGAGAATCCTCGCGTATTCGGCCGGGAAGCTTGAGGTGTACCGCGGCAGCATCGGCGCGGATGTGCTCAACTCCCGCAAGGGTCTCGTGCGCACCTGATGTTGGTCTTGACGGAGACATAGGCTTGTTGTAATGTATGGAAATGAAAAATGATGCCGAAAGGTGGTAGTAACGTATGGATGAAATTATTCGGATGCTCGAGGATATCTGCCCGTCTGTCGATATCAGAACGTGCGACACGCTGGTAGATGACGGCGTGCTGGATTCATTTGCCATTGTTTCCCTTGTGGGCGATCTGAACGACAAGTTCGACATTGAGATTACGCCGGCGGATATTGTTCCTGAGAATTTCAATTCGGCTCAGGAGATCTGGAACATGGTCCAGCGCCTGCAGGATGAATGAAACGGAGTTTTAGGGAATGACATTACTGGAAACCTGGCGCAAAGACGCCTATGAAAACGAAGATGCGGAGGCCAGCAAAAAACTCTGGCAGAAGTATTTCGCGGACGAAAAAGGGATCTATGAGAAGGTTCTGGCAGCGGACACGCCGTATAAGGGCACGGTGAAAGAGCTGGCGGATGAGTTCGGTGTGACGCTCGAGACGATGACCGGATATCTCGACGGGATCAACGATTCACTGAAAGAGCCGAATCCGATCGAGACGATGGACGAGAACACAGAAGTTTCTCTGGATTTCGACAAGGAGAAGCTGTTCTACAACATGGTCGCCTGCAAGGCCAACTGGCTGTATGAACTGCCGCAGTGGGACGCGCTGATCGACGAGAAGAGACGCAAGGAACTGTGGCTGAAGCAGAAAAAGTCCGGAACCATCGTGAAGCCGAAGAAGATCGGCCGCAACGATCCGTGTCCGTGCGGCAGCGGCAAGAAGTACAAAAACTGCTGCGGCAGACCGGGACTTCGCAAATACGACGTCTGAAATCAAGAAGAGAGTAACGGACTCCCATGCGCTTTTGCTGTGCATGGGAGTTTTGTGTTATCATTAACAGGATGTTTGCAGCGCTCACCGGGGCCACAAAGGGCCTGCGGCGGCGTGAGTATCTGATGATCAAAAAGAGGGCTCGCATTGAAACGTTACACCGGATTTGCGGAAGTCTATGACGCGTTCATGGACAATATTCCTTATGATGACTGGGCAAAATATCTGATTGCGCTGATGAAACTCTACCGCGTTCCCACCGAGGGCCAGGTCGTGGACCTGGGATGCGGAACAGGCAATGTGACGGAGCGGCTGGCGAGAGCCGGCTACAGCTGCGTCGGAATCGATCTTTCCGTCGACATGCTGACGATAGCCGAGCAGAAGAGGCAGAAAGATGAACTTCCGATTATCTACAGCCAGCAGGATATGCGCTCATTTGCCATCCCGGAACCGGCGGACTGCCTGGTTTCCCTGGCCGACGCGATGAACTATATGCTGAATGACAAAGATCTGAAGCAGACGTTTCAGACGGCGCACACGGCGCTCAGGGATGACGGCGTTTTCATCTTCGATCTGAAGACGATTCACTTCTTCCAGGACGTTCTCGCGGATCACATCTATGCGGAGAACAGGGAGGATTCCGCGTACATCTGGGAAAATTTCTATTATGACGAGACGCATAACAATGAATATGACCTGTCCATCTTTGTAAAAGACATGAACGGGCAGTTCACCCGGTTTGAAGAGACACATGTTCAGCACGGCTTCACGACGGACGAAGTGACGCGCCTTGCGCGGGAGTGCGGCTTTAAGGTCGAAGCTTTTTACGACGCGCTGACATACGACCGCCCGAAAAAGGATTCCGAGCGGATCTACGTGGTTCTCAGAAAGCAAAGGTAAAAGAAATGGATGACTATATTGTCCGTGCCATCGCGGCCGGCGGCTATGTGAGAGCATTTGCCGCGCGCACCACGAACACGGTTGAAGAGGCGAGGGAACTCGCCAATATGAGTCCGGTGGTCACGGTGGCCATGGGACGTCTGCTGACCGGCGGCGTCATGATGGGCTCCATGATGAAAAATGAACAGGACCGCCTGACGATCCGGATTCAGTCTCAGGGGCCGATCGAGGCGATGCTCGTCACCGCTGACGCGTCGGGACATGTGAAGGGATACGCAAAGAATCCGCAGGTCATCGTCCCGAACAAGAACGGACACCTGGATGTCGCCGGGGCTGTCGGCCTGGGCGTCTTAAGTGTCATCAAGGACACGGGCCTCAGGGAGCCGTACGTCGGCGATACGATTCTTGTCACGAGTGAAATCGGCGATGATCTGACCAACTATTTTGCGGAGAGCGAGCAGGTTCCGTCTTCTGTCGGTCTCGGCGTGCGCATGAAGAAAGACGCCACCGTCGAGGAGGCAGGCGGATTTATCGTGCAGATGATGCCGGGCGCCACGCAGGAGCTGACGATGCGGCTCGAGAACCGTCTGCGCACGATGCCTTCGATAACGGAACTTCTCGCGAAAGGAAAGACGCCGGAGGATATTCTGCGGGACATTCTGGGCGCGGAAGACCTGGAGATCCTTGACACACTGCCGGCCTGCTGGTACTGCGGGTGTTCGAGAGAGCGCATGAAGCGCGGCATCACGAGCCTCGGCAAAAAAGAACTGCAGAGCATGATCGATGACGGAAAGCCGATTGAGGTGAAATGTCAGTTCTGCGGCAAAAAGTATGAGTTCCCGCTCGATGAGCTGAAAGAGATGAAAGAACAGGCCGTAAAGGCGTGAGCGCCGCCTGTGCGCGGCTTTACTGCTTTATAAGTGTCGGGGTGTCTCCGGCACTTGATTTGTGAGGAGTCAACACCCATGAAGAGTAATATCGTTTTGATTGGTATGCCGGGGGTCGGAAAGTCCACTCTCGGGGTGGTCCTGGCCAAGCAGCTGGGATATGATTTTGTGGACACCGATCTGGTTATTCAGCATAAATACGGGAAAACTCTGCAGGAACTGATCGAAAAGCGCGGCGATGAGGGGTTCATAGAACTGGAAAACCGCGAACTCTCTCAGATCGACTGCGAGCACACCGTCATTGCGACGGGCGGCAGCGCGGTCTACGGAAAAGAAGCGATGGAACATCTCGCAAAAATCGGAACGATTGTGTATCTGGATGCGCCGGAGCAGGAACTCGAGGACAGACTCGGGGACCTGGACGAGCGCGGAGTCGTGCGCAACGGCAAGGATACGGTCAGGGAAATTTTCGAGGAACGCCTGTATCTCTATATGCAGTACGCCCAGATCACGATTCAGCTGACGGGCAAGACACTGCGCACGGCTGTCGACAACACGGTAAAACTTCTTAAGAGTTCCGGGCTGGTGAGCGAAACCAGTGAGAGAATTCCGGAAGCGGATTTGTCCGGCCGCGCGGCTGCACAGTCTAACCAATAAACCTGGGGAGGAAACTATGGAAGCGGAGAAGAAAGAGTCAAAGAATTTCATCGAGCAGTTCATCGATGAAGACATAAAAGAGGGACACGTCAAAACTGTGCGCACCCGGTTTCCCCCGGAGCCGAACGGATATCTCCATATCGGACACGCCAAGGCGATTCTGCTGAACTACGGCATCGCGCAGGAGTATCACGGCGGATTCAATCTGCGCTTCGACGATACAAACCCGACGAAGGAAAAGTGGGAGTTCGTCGAGTCCATTGAGCGCGACGTCGCGTGGCTCGGCGCCAGGTGGGACGGTGAGGTGAAATTCGCCTCCGATTACTTCCAGCAGATGTACGAAGGGGCCGTGAAGCTGATTAGAAAAGGCAAGGCATTTGTCGACGACCAGAGTGCCGAGGAAATCCGCAAAACCCGCGGAACGCTCACTGAGCCGGGAACGAACAGCCCGTGGCGCGACCGCTCCATTGAAGAGAACCTGCGCCTGTTTGAAGAGATGAAGGCCGGCAAGTACAAGGACGGCGAGAAAGTACTGCGCGCGAAGATCGACATGGCGTCGCCGAACATCAACATGCGCGACCCGGTCATCTACCGCATCGCGCACATCGCCCATCAGCGCACCGGTGACAAATGGTGCATCTACCCGATGTATGATTTCGCACATCCGATCGAAGATGCCATCGAGGGAGTCTCGCATTCGCTCTGCACGCTCGAATTTGAGGACCACAGGCCGCTCTACAACTGGGTCGTGAGGGAACTGGAATACGAATATCCGCCGAGACAGATTGAGTTCTCCAAACTCTACCTTGAAAATGTCGTGACCGGCAAACGATACATCAAAAAGCTCGTCGAAAAAGGCATCGTGGACGGCTGGGACGATCCGCGCCTGGTTTCGATTGCCGGACTGCGCCGCCGCGGCTACACCCCGGAGTCAATCAAAAAATTCATCGATCTCGTCGGCATCACGAAATCACAGGGAGCCGTCGAGTATCCGCAGCTTGAGTACTGTATCCGCGAAGATCTGAAGCCGAAGGCGCGCCGCGCGATGGCGGTTCTGCACCCGGTTAAACTTGTCATCGACAATTATCCGGAAGGGCAGACCGAGTGGCTGGACGTTCCGAACAATCAGGAGAATGAAGCGCTCGGCACCCGCAAGGTTCCGTTCACGAAAGAACTCTATGTGGAAGCGGAAGACTTCATGGAAGTGCCGGTGAAGAAATATTTCCGTCTGTTCCCGGGAAACGAAGTGCGCCTGATGAACGCCTATTTCGTAAAGTGCACCGGCTGTGAAAAAGATGAGAACGGCAATGTGACCGTAATTCACGCGACGTATGACCCCGAGACCCGCGGCGGCGAGTGCTCCACCCGCAAAGTCAGGGGCACGATCCACTGGGTATCGGCCGCGGAAGGCAGACGCGCGACTGTCCGCCTGTACGAGAACATCGTTGACGAGAGCAAGGGAGTGTACAACGAAGAAACGGGCGAAGTCAACGTCAACCCGCACTCTCTGACCGTCATTTCCGACGCCGTCGTCGAGCCGTCGCTGATCAGCGCCAAGCCCGAGGATCATTTCCAGTTCGTGAGAAATGGCTACTTTGTCGCCGATCTGAAAGACAGTAAACCCGGCGCGCCGGTGTTCAACCGGATCGTTGAGCTGAAATCTTCATTCAAAATGCCGAAGAAATGATCGTAAAGCGGCGGGTGCCGCTCATAAGGAGGGGCTATGTATTATATCGGAATCGATCTGGGTACGTCGGCGGTCAAACTGCTCCTGATGGACGAGACCGGACGGATCGAAAAAATCGTTTCGCGGGAGTATCCGCTCTCGTTCCCGCACCCGGGCTGGTCGGAGCAGAACCCGGAAGACTGGTATGAAAAGAGTATAGGCGGCCTGAAAGAACTGCTCGCGGACTGCGACAAGGCGAAAGTGCGCGGCATCTCGTTCGGAGGCCAGATGCACGGTCTGGTCATGCTCGATGACAACGATAAGGTCATCCGCCCGGCCATACTCTGGAACGATGGCCGCTCGCAGAAACAGGTCGAATACCTGAACGGGACGATCGGGCGCGACGTGATTTCGGGATACACCGGAAACATCGCATTCGCGGGCTTTACGGCCCCCAAGATTCTCTGGGTGCGCGAGAACGAGCCTGACAACTTCGCGAGAATCAGCAAAATCATGCTGCCGAAGGACTACCTGGCGTACCGGCTCTCGGGGACATTCTGCACGGACTATTCCGACGCGTCCGGCATGCTGCTCCTCGATGTGCAGCACAAGAGATGGTCCGAAGAAATGTGCGGGCTCTGCGGAATCAGCACAGAGCAGCTGCCGAAGCTTTTCGAGTCCTGGGAAGAAGTCGGAAAGCTGAAGCCGGAAATCGCGAAGCAGCTGGGACTGCCGGACGATGTGATCATCGCCGCCGGTGCGGGCGACAACGCGGCAGCGGCCGTCGGGACCGGAACTGTCGGCCCGAACCGCTGCAATATCTCGCTGGGCACCTCGGGCACGATCTTCATTTCCTCGGACAGCTTCCGGGTTGATCCGCACAATGCGCTGCATTCCTTCGCCCACGCGGACGGAAACTTTCATCTGATGGGCTGCATGCTGTCCGCCGCTTCCTGCAACAAGTGGTGGATGGACGAAATCGTGAAGACAGATGACTACGCCGGCGAGCAGGCGGTGATCGGTGAGCTCGGAAACAACCACGTGTTCTTCCTGCCGTACCTCATGGGCGAGCGCTCCCCGTGGAACGACCCGAACGCCCGCGCGACATTTACCGGCATCACGATGGACACGACGCGCACGGACATGACACAGGCGGTTCTGGAAGGCGTCGCATTCGCATTCCGGGATATGTATGAAGTCGTAAAATCGCTCGGAATCACGCTTGACCGCGCGACCATCTGCGGCGGCGGCGCGAAGAGCGCGCTCTGGCGCAAAATCATGGCAAATGTTCTCAACCTCACGGTGCAGATTCCGGAAAACGAGCAGGGACCCGGCATGGGCGGTGCGATGCTCGCCATGGTGGCGGACGGAGCCTATGAAAGTGTCGGGGCTGCCGCTCAGGCAATCGTAAAAGTAAAGGCAGAAGAAAGACCGGATCCGGAACTTGCAGGACGCTACGAACAGCGCTATCAGGAGTTCAGACAGCTGTATCCGGCCCTCAAACCGGTCTTCGCGCGGATGTCTGACTGAGTGCCTCTGAACACAGAGCAGGAGCCGGATTTGGAATTATGGGACTAAGGAATTTCTGATTGACACCTCTGAATGCCTATGGTATTTTATTGCTATGGGTAAAAAAGATTGCCCGTGAGATTAGGAGGTACTTTCTAATGGAAGGCACAGTAAAGTGGTTCA
Source organism: Lachnospiraceae bacterium (assembly GCA_050944355.1). Lineage (GTDB taxonomy): Bacteria > Bacillota > Clostridia > Lachnospirales > Lachnospiraceae > UBA4285. The sequence goes on along the minus strand of JBMNQX010000013.1, from coordinate 18,791 downwards.
ATGCTCAGAAGGGCTTTGGTTTCATCACACCGGATGACAGCTCTGTCAGCGGAAAAGGCGGCGATGTATTCGTACATTACAGCGGCATTCTCAGCGATGGATTCAAGTCTCTTGACGAGGGCCAGAGAGTGACATTTGATGTTGAGCAGGGCGAAAAGGGTCCGCAGGCAGTCAATGTCAAGGTTATTAAGGCTGATTAATCATAATGAATTCAGGAATTACATTGAACCTCTATCAGTTTTGATATAGATTTTTGTAACCCGAAAGATTATGGAAAGACTGCTCTGTCACTGACAGAGCAGTCTTTTTTTACCCGGCATGCTTTTCGGGTCAGAAACGGCATAAAGAAAGGAAACGCATATTGGAAACAACTGTCAACAGGGGTCTGACCTCTTCCGAGGCAGAAAAACTGACAGATGAGGGAAAGAGCAACGTTCAGATCCACGAGTCTTCCAAAACCGTGGGACAGATTCTGAGAGAAAATATCTTCACGTATTTCAACTTCCTGTTCGTAGCGCTCGGCGCTCTGCTTTTTCTTGTCGGCGCCTACCGCGACATGACTTTTCTGATCATCATCGTGCTCAACACGCTGATCGGGATCGGACAGGAGTTGTACTCGAAATCGGTACTCGACAAGCTTTCCGTGCTGAACGCCCCGAAGACACAGGTCTACCGGGACGGCAAGCTGACAGAAATCGCGACGGAACAGCTCGTACTCGGTGATCTCGTCCACTACCGGTCCGGCGATCAGATCGGCGCCGACGCGAAGATCACAGAAGGCAGCGTGCGGGTCAACGAGGCGCTTGTCACCGGCGAGGCGGACGAAGTGATCCGGAACCCGGGCGACAGACTGCTTTCGGGCAGCTTCATCGTGTCCGGTTCCTGCGACGCAGTGCTGACGGCTGTCGGGATGGACTCTTATGTCTCTCATCTGACGGCTGAGGCCAAAAAAGCGGAGGGAGAACAGCAGACGGAAATGATGCGTTCCCTCTCAAGGCTCCTGCATGTGATCGGCATTATCATCATTCCGCTCGGCATAGCCATGCTTGTGCAGGACATCGTGTTTCTGGACAAGACGGTCTATCAGGCGGTCGTCGCCATGGTGGCCGCTGTCATCGGCATGATTCCGGAAGGTCTGTATCTGCTCACCAGCGTGCGTCTGGCCATGGCCGTCGCGCTGCTGGCGCATCAGCGCGTCATCGTGCACCAGATGGCCAGTGTCGAGACTCTGGCGCGGGTCGACACCCTGTGCGTCGACAAGACCGGAACCATCACGGAAAATGAAATGAAAGTCCACGGCATAAAAGTCGTGGAAGGCGCCGACAAAGACGAAGTGTTTGAGCATCTGACATCGCTGACGGAAGCCATGCAGAACGACAACCTGACCATGGCGACGCTGAAACAGTATGTCGAGATGAAAAAAGGCGGGAAATCCGAAGAGACCGCACAGCCCCTCAAGGTGTATCCGTTCACGTCCGAGTTAAAATTCTCGGGCGTGTCCTTTGCGGACACAGATTATGTCATCGGCGCTCCGGAGAGGCTTCTCCTCTCGGAATACGACCGGTACCGCAACGTCATCGAAGAGGGCGCCGAACAGGGATTCCGTGTCCTTGCCTTCGGAAATCTTCCCGCCGGACAGCGCCTGAACGGCAGACCGCTCGCGAGCCCGATTGAACCGGAAGCGTTTATTTTCCTCGGCAACGCAATCCGCGAAGAGGCGCCGGAGACCTTCCGCTACTTCCAGGAACAGGGCGTAACCGTCAAAGTCATCTCCGGGGACAACCCGGTGACCGCCTCGGCCGTCGCGAAGATGGCAGGCATCAAAGACGCCGACCGCTATGTCGACGCCGGCGAGCTCAAGACCTGGGGCGATTACCGCGCCGGAGTTTCCCGCTACACGGTATTCGGCCGCGTGCAGCCGGAGCAGAAGAAAAAACTCATCGCGGCGCTCAAGGCCGACAAGCGCGTTGTTGCCATGACCGGCGACGGCGTCAACGACGTGCTGGCGCTCAAAGAAGCAGACTGCTCCATCGCCATGGCGTCAGGCAGCCAGGCGGCGTCCAACAGCGCGCAGATCGTATTGCTGGATTCTGACTTCTCCTGCATGCCGGAAGTCGTGCTGCAGGGCCGTCAGGTCGTAAACAATATCCAGCGCTCGGCGTCGCTTTTCCTGGTCAAAAACATCTTTTCGATCCTGATGTCCCTCGTGACGCTCATCTTTGCGCTGACGTACCCGCTGCGGGCTGCGCAGATTTCGCTGATTTCGGCATTTACCATCGGAATGCCGGCGTTCCTGCTCGCCATACAGCCTGAGAACAAGCTGATCAAAGGCAAGTTCCTGAGCAATGCGATACTGAACGCGCTGCCCGGCGGCCTGACCGATTTTCTGACGGTCGCGGGTATGACGCTGTTCGGGACATACATCGGCCTTCCGTCGGAAGACGTCTCAGTCATGACAGTGATGATTATGCTCTTTGTGGGACTCTGCGTGCTGATCCGCGTCTGCCGTCCGCTTGACATCTTCCGCGTCGTCGTCATCGTGCTGTCCATGGCCTGCTGCGCCGGAGCGCTCATCCTGTTCCCGAACGTGTTCTCGATGCAGATGATTCCGGGGCGCGAAATCCTGATGCTGATCCCAATCTGCGCGGTCAGCGGAGTTTTGTTCTTCGCTCTGTCCAGATTCATCGACTGGATCCGCAGCTATTTCGGCGAGAGAGAGTACCGCCTGTCAAAGTGGTACCGCCGGCTTCACAGGAAAGACAGCAACTGGTGACAAATGGGCGGGAACGCCCGAGAACGCGATCCGCGCGCGGGTTGGCATGATCCGGCCCGCGTGCTATTATAGGGAAATAATCAGCTGTGACGCACCGCGGCCGGAGGTGAAAACTTTCGGCCGACTGCCTGGAATGCGGACCGAAAAGGGCGTCATGGCCGGAGGCAGAATATGAGCGATAAAAATGTGATCGTCATCGGACATAAAAATCCGGACACCGATTCGGTGTGCTCCGCGATCTGCTATGCGAGACTGAAAAACAAGGCGGAAAATACGGACCGCTATATCGCGGCGCGCTGCGGGCATCTGAACGACGAGACCCGGTACGTTCTGAAAACACTGGGCGTTCAGCCGCCGAAATATGTAACCGACGTGCGGCCGCAGGTAAAAGACATCGAGATCCGCCACACGAAAGGCGCCGAGAGCATGCTTTCCGTTCGGGACGGCTACCGCAGAATGAAAGAAGAGAACATCTTCACGCTGCCGATCACGGACGGCAGCCGGCTTGCGGGTCTGGTCACCATCGGCGATATCGCGCGGTCTTCTTTTGAAATTTTCGACAACGAAATTCTGACGAAGTCGAAGACACGCTACACCAGCATAGTAAACACCCTGCAGGGTCATGTCGTGACGGGAGACGCGGACCAGGAGGTCACCGGCAAGGTGGTCATTTCCGCCGCCAACCCCGAACTCATGGAGACCTACATAGAAGAGGGAGACGTCGTCATTCTGGGAAACCGCTATGAGTCTCAGATCTCGGCCATCGCGACCGGCGCCGCCTGCCTTATCGTCTGCGAGGGCGAAGAGGTGGCCAAGTCCGTCATCAAACTGGCGGAAGCAAGCAATACCCTGATTATTGTGACGCCATTTGACACGTATATGGTCGCCCGTATGATCGATCAGAGTATGCCGGTCAGCTTCTTCATGAGGGAGCGCGAAAAGCTCACCTGTTTTACGGTGAATTCGTATCTCGAGGATATCCAGGGAACGATGGCCACAAAGCGCTACCGCGATTTCCCGATCGAAGACGCAGACGGAAATTACGTCGGCATGATCTCCCGCCGGAATCTCCTGGGCGCCGGGCGCAAACAGGTGATTCTGATGGATCACAATGAAGAAGGGCAGGCCGTCGCCGGCGTCAAGAGCGCCGACATCCTGGAAATCATCGACCATCACCGTCTGGGATCGCTGCAGACCATGGGGCCGCTGTATTTCCGCGGCGAACCGCTCGGCTGCACCTGCACGATCGTGGCCGAGATGTACCGGGAAAAGCATGTCGAGATCGATAAGCAGACCGCGGCGCTTCTGTGCTCCGCCATCATCTCCGATACGCTGCTGTTCCGCTCGCCGACGTGCACGCCGCTCGACAAGGCGACCTGCGAGAGTCTTGCGCAGATCGCCGGCATCAATCTGAAGGAATACGCCGCAAAGATGTTCGCGGCCGCCGGAAATCTAAAGAACAAACCGGCCGAGGAACTGCTGCATCAGGACTACAAGACGTTTGAAGCCGGCAAAGTCCGCTTCGGCGTCGGACAGGTTACGAGCATGAGTTCCGATGAACTCGCGTCGATTGAAAACCGCATGGCCGAGTACATGCAGGAAGCAGTCGGCAAAGAGGGCCTCGGCATGATGTTCTTCATGCTGACCGATATCCTCGGCGAGTCCTCTATCGTGCTGGGAGCCGGCAAGGGCGCCGTCGAAGTGCTGGTGCAGACATTCGGCGTCGAAGCCGACGGCCCGAGTGTGTTCCTGAAGGGCGTCGTTTCACGAAAGAAGCAGCTGGTGCCTCCGCTGATCGAGACACTGACCGAGAAATAAAAGTGTATTGACAGAAAAGAGGTAAAGGTTTTGAGAAAGTTACGCAGAGACGAGCCGTGCTGGTGCGGCAGCGGCAAAATGTACGGAGAGTGCCACGCAGACTGGGACAAGAAGCTGGAAATATACCGCAAGAAGTTCAACATTGTTCCGCCGCACGGCATTATCAAGAACGAAAAGCAGCTGCAGGGCATGCGCGAGTCCGCGAAAATCAACGTGGCCGTGCTCGACTATGTCGGCGAACACATTCATCCCGGCATCACGACGGAAGAGATCGATGAAATGGTCTACCAGGAGACGACCCGCATGGGCGGCATCCCGGCGCCGCTGAACTACGAAGGCTTCCCGAAGAGCGTGTGCACTTCCATCAACAACGAAGTCTGCCACGGCATCCCGAGCGCCGACATCGTGGTCAAAGACGGCGACATCATCAACGTCGACTGCTCCACGATTCTGAACGGCTACTTCAGCGACAGCTCCCGCATGTACATGATCGGAGACGTCTCGGATAGCCGCCGCAAACTCGTAGAGGTCACAAAAGAGTGCGTTGAACTCGGCCTGAAGCAAGTCAAGCCGTGGGGACACTTAGGCGACGTCGCGCAGGCCATCAACGACCACGCGAAGGAAAACGGCTACAGCGTCGTCCGTCAGGTCGGCGGCCACGGCATCGGCCTGCAGTTCCACGAAGATCCGTTTGTCAGCTATGTCATCCGCAAAGGAACCGGCATGGTCATGGCCCCGGGCATGGTCTTCACGATCGAGCCCATGGTAAATGAGGGTTCGTCCGAAATCTACGTCGACGAGGTCAACGACTGGACCATCTACACAGAGGACGGCAGCGATTCCGCCCAGTGGGAGATCATGGTTCACGTGACCGACGACGGATACGAAGTCATGTGCTGGTGAGAGATCGGAGCGCAAGGAGAGATCCTTCAGCATTTGCCAGCCAGGCGCAAAATTATTTTATGGGGAATCCGCGCGAAATGCGGCCGGCAGCGGCCGCGCCCGGGAAAGAAGCAGGCAGAACGCGCGGAATTCCCTTTTTTCATTCTGAAAGCAATCTCTAAAGAATTTATAAATTCCAAAAACCCGCCGCTATTTGTGTTGACATTGATAGGGCATGGTGTTATTTTATTGTAAGTTGAATTAGCACTCGTAAGAATTAAGTGCTAACAAGTAAGGAAATCAGGAGGATGTTATCATGACATTAAAACCTTTAGGTGACAGAGTCGTAATCAAGGCTATCATGGAAGAAGAAACAACCAAATCCGGAATCGTACTCCCGGGTCAGGCAAAAGAGAAGCCGCAGCAGGCTGTTGTCGTAGCAGTCGGACCGGGCGGCGTAATCGACGGCAAAGAAGTCAAGATGGAAGTCAAGCCGGGCGACAAGATCATTTACTCCAAGTACGCAGGCACAGAAGTAAAGCTGGACGATGAGAGCTTTATCATTGTCAAGCAGTCTGATATCCTTGCGATTATTGAATAATAAAATTGAAGAAAGAGTCAGGAGGACAATAAACAATGGCTAAGGAAATTAAATTCGGTATTGATGCCACAAAGGCTCTTGAGACCGGTGTCAACAAGCTTGCTGATACAGTCAGCGTAACGCTCGGCCCGAAGGGCAGAAACGTAGTTCTTGACAAATCTTACGGCGCTCCGCTCATCACGAACGACGGCGTTACCATTGCCAAGGAAATCGAGCTCGAGGACAAGTTCGAGAACATGGGCGCTCAGCTCGTAAAGGAAGTTGCCACAAAGACGAACGACGTAGCCGGCGATGGCACGACGACCGCTACCGTTCTTGCTCAGGCAATGATCAACGAAGGCATGAGAAATATCGCAGCCGGCGCGAACCCGATCATCATCCGCAAGGGCATGAAGAAGGCCACTGACGTTGCGGTAGATGCCATCAAGGGCATGAGCCAGCCGGTAAAGGGCAAGGATCAGATCGCAAAGGTTGCAGCGATCTCCGCTTCCGACAAGCAGGTTGGACAGCTGGTTGCCGACGCTATGGAGAAGGTTACCGCCGACGGCGTCATCACAACCGAAGAGAGCAAGACAATGAAGACCGAACTCGACCTTGTAAAAGGCATGCAGTTCGACAGAGGCTACGTTTCCGCTTATATGTGCACAGACACGGACAAGATGGAAGCAAACCTCGAGAATCCGTATATTCTGATCACAGACAAGAAGATCAGCAATATCCAGGATATCCTTCCGCTTCTTGAGCAGATCGTAAAGACCGGCGCTCAGCTCCTGATCATCGCTGAGGATGTCGAGGGCGAAGCTCTTACGACACTGATTGTCAATAAACTGAGAGGCACCTTCAATGTTGTCGCTGTCAAGGCTCCGGGCTATGGCGACAGAAGAAAGGAAATGCTTCAGGATATCGCTATCCTGACCGGCGGCCAGGTTATCTCCTCGGATCTCGGAAGAGAGCTCAAGGATACGACCATGGATATGCTCGGCCGCGCTAAGTCCGTAAAGGTTGACAAGGACAACACCACGATCGTTGACGGAGAAGGCAGCAAGGACGAAATCCAGAGCCGCATCTCTCAGATCCGTGCTCAGATTGCCGAGACAACTTCGGATTTCGACCGCGAGAAGCTTCAGGAAAGACTTGCAAAGCTTGCCGGCGGCGTTGCCGTTATCCGCGTAGGCGCTGCAACAGAAGCCGAGATGAAGGAAGCCAAGCTCCGCATGGAGGATGCTCTCAACGCCACAAAGGCAGCTGTTGAGGAAGGCGTCATCGCAGGCGGCGGTTCCGCTTACATCCACGCTCAGAAGAAGGTTGAGGAACTCGCCAAGACCCTTGAGGGCGACGAGAGAACCGGTGCCCGGATCGTTGAGAAGGCACTGGAGGCTCCGCTGAAGCAGATCGCTCAGAACGCCGGACTTGAAGGCGCTGTCATCGTCAACAAGGTAAAGAGCCTTGAGCCGGGCCACGGCTATGATGCTCTGAATGACAAATATGTTGACATGATCGAGGCGGGCATCCTGGATCCGGTTAAGGTTACAAGATCCGCACTTGAGAACGCTTGCAGCGTTGCCTCGACTCTGCTCACCACAGAGGCTGCGGTCGGCGAAATCAAAGAGCCGACACCGGCAGCTCCGGCAGCACAGCAGGGCGGAATGATGTAATTCACATCAATTCATACAGTTACAGCTGTCAGTGCGAAAGCACCGGCAGCTGTTTTTTTTTACGGACAACTATTGACACAGCGCACGGCTATAAAGTGATGTCCAAAAAGGAGATTAAAAAGTATGGCAAAGCAGTCAGGAGCCTGGGTTGACGAGTACGGGAATGATTTTGCACATACGGTACTGCGCGATGATTTTCATGCGGTGACTTTTCATGTGAATAAGAAGGAGTACACTTTTTCAGGATGGTGGGTATTGGAGTGGGGAGACAAGGATGACGAATGCAAATACTATGACAGTAAAGAAGAGTTCCTGAAAGACCCGATATTTGACGGAAAAACAATCGATGAAGTTGAAATAAAAGATCCACAGTTCTTAATGTCTTCATTTTAAGAATGATTTTTCTGAGTTTTTTCGATTATAATGATAAAGGCTTCGCAATGCAGAGAAAGTGTGACCGGATTTATATCGACAATGTGTGATGGCACGGTATCAGAAGAATTAAGGCAGTTTTTAGAGGATTTAACCATGATGATTTTACCTACTGATGAAGAGAGAAAAATGTTTAAACAGTTGAAGGTCTGGCTTCGGTATGATGTTGAAGATGGGCCGATTTTGCGAGATGATGCTCCAGATGAAATAAAAAAGTATTATAAGAGACTGCTTGAACTGTATAAAGACGCAGATAAATGGTCATGAAAGCACGGTGCAATGACATCATGCTTTTAAAAACTGGCTGAATCAATTTAACAGCTTTTATATATTAAAACCATAAGATATTTTCTGCTTATGTTTATCAAAAACCAGGCACATTATTGACCAGATGACAGGGCAGATGTCAACACCTCATAAAAGAATGAGAACAGGGGTTCCGATTGAGGATGCTTATGAAGCACCTAAATTTGGAAAAACATATGATAACATTTACCATTCGTAATGATTTAAGAAATCAGTATTTCGGTAAATCTCGCTCTGTTGTAATTAGTGTAACCGACAAAAAGGTAATACAGACAACTCCATTAAAGGAGAGAATATGATTATAAGCGACAGTGATCGCAAGTATTTAGTTGCAAAGATTCCAAAGCTTTCTAATGTGATAGATTCAATTGGAACGAGAGAATTGCTTATTGAGATAGATAAATGGCTTTTAAGGAACGGATTTGCCCCGCCTGACTATTATGATTACAACGATGAAGGCCGTGCAATGCAGAGAGTGCGTGACCGGATTTATATCGACAATGTATTAGATAGAAAAAAATAGTTTTTAAATCAATATTAATAACTTTGGATAATTTAAATAATCGCTGATATTGACGAAACAATCATCCGCGAAATACATAGCGGCGTGGTTTACGTGAATAAAATCAATGATGAATTGGCACCCGACTAGAAAGGCCGGGTGCTTTTTTATATGGAAAATAGGAAAAATGCCTGTTTAAATTTTTATACGTGGTATAATGAAAACATCAATTTTATGAACGTGGTGTTTTATGGGGGATCAGATATCCAGAGCAGCTCATTCTTTGTGGGCGAAAAAAGACAACAGCAGGGGGAAGCTTTTCTGGCTTCCGTTGATGATTCATCTGCAGGATACGATGAATGTCGCCGGATTTCTCTGGAATCACTGGCTGAGCAGCGGACAGAGAGATGGAATTATTTCACAAATCCAAAATGGCAATGAAACAATTGCTGAAAGACTTGTACTTTTTCTGGGCGGTGTACATGATATCGGCAAGGCAACTCCTGCGTTTCAGACGCAGAAAGGATTTTTTTATTCTGAAGATCTGAATTCTGAACTTATTAATAAATTAGAGCAGGCGGGATTCACAGGTATCTGTGATTTTGATACCAGATCCTGTCATTTTTCACATCATTCACTTGCCGGCGAAGTCATTCTTCAGAATTTTGGTGTAAACAAGGGCATTGCGTCTATCATTGGAGCGCATCATGGTAAGCCGGTTGACAGTGAATGGACATGCGAGGTTCAGAGTACATCATATAAAGAAAATTACCGCCAGAATGACAAAAATCCGCAGATTGCCAGGCTCTGGCAAAATACTCAAGGTTATATATTTGAATGGGCGTTGAAACAGAGCGAATTTTATCAGAAAGAATCTCTGCCTGAGATTTCAAAACCGGCACAGGTTCTTCTCTCCGGTCTTGTAATTATGGCTGATTGGATCGCCAGCAATGAGAACTATTTTCCGTTAATTCCGTTGGAAAAAGAGTCCGCGGGTGATATGCAGCAGCGCTTTCAAAATGGTATCCGAAAGTGGTATCGGGATCAGCCGTTTGAATTGCAGGAACCAAGTTCTCCTGAAAAGTTATATACAGAAAGATTTGAATTTCTGCCGCGAGATTTTCAAAAAGTGATCTTTGATACGGTTCAGGCTATTTCTGAACCAGGCATTGTAATTATTGAGGCACCGACCGGATGCGGAAAAACGGAAGCCGCTCTGGCAACGGCGGAACAGCTTGCGGCAAAAACGAGCCGAAGCGGGCTGTTCTTCGGGCTGCCGACGCAGGCCACTTCAAATGGCATGTTTCCGAGAATATTTAACTGGCTCAAACATATCTCAACAGAATATGGAGTTGCTTCGATCCGCCTTCAACATGGAAAGGCTGCTCTGAACCCGCTTATGAATCAATTGGCTGCGCATGTCGATGAAGATGAAGACACTGAGAATACAGTGATTGTCAATCAATGGTTTTCCGGGAGAAAGACAGCGGCGTTGGATGATTTTGTGATCGGAACGGTAGATCAGTTCCTTCTTGCATCGCTCAAGCAGAAGCATCTTGCTCTTCGCCATCTGGGATTTGATAAAAAGGTGGTCATTATTGATGAGGTTCATGCGTACGATGCATACATGCAGCAGTATCTGGAAAGGTCTATACGATGGATGGGCGCCTATGGCACCCCGGTTATTCTGCTCTCGGCGACTCTTCCTGCGGAAAAGCGGCAGGAATTTGCCATGGCATATCTGCAGGGAGCGGGAATAAAAAAACGAGACATTGTCATCAAACAGGCTGATCTGAAGACGAGGCAATATCCCCTTATTACGTATTCAGATGGCTTGGAAATTCGTCAGAATGCGGATTTCCCAGCGAAGAAAGATAAAACGGTTCTCATTCAAAAGCTTGAAGATGACAGGCTTTATTCTGTTGTTTCTGATTTGATTCGTGACGGCGGCGTTGTTGGAATCATTGTCAACACGGTCAGAAAATCGCAGGAAATTGCCAGAAAGTGCGGCGAGTTGTTTGGATCGGAAAACACGATTCTGCTTCATTCCAACTTTATAGCGACAGACCGGATTGAAAAAGAAGAACAGCTGATGAAGAAGATAGGAAAAAATGCTGTCCGCCCGGAAAAACTGATAGTCGTCGGGACACAGGTGATCGAACAGTCGCTGGACATTGACTTTGATGTTCTGATAACAGATCTTTGCCCAATGGATTTGCTGATACAACGGATTGGCAGACTTCACAGACATGAAATCAGCCGGCCGCAGAAGCATCAGAAAGCAGTTGTTTATTTATTGGGGACAAATGATTCGCTTGAGTTTGATCAGGGCTCGGCACGGGTATATGGGGAATATCTGCTTGCGCGGACACAGTACTATCTGCCGCAGAAAATTCTGATTCCATCATCCATTTCTGACCTTGTACAGGAAGTATATGATTTTGATGGCACAGATCCGCATTATCAGGGCGATCAGCTTCAAAAGTACGAAAAATGGAAAGAGGAATTTACTGTTCAAATTGAGAATAAGAAACAAAAAGCTGAACAATTCCAGATAGACAAACCAGTTCGGAAAATCAATACAGATCGTTACAATCTCATCGGATGGCTTGAAACACCGGATGAATCAACCTCTGATGAAGAGGCTTATGCCCAGGTCCGTGATACCAGAGAAACGGTTGAGATTATCGCGATCCGCAGGTATGGAGAAAAATATGGCTTTTTCAAATCTCATACCGAGTGGGAACGAGAAGTGTCCGATCACATCGAAGAGCCGGAAATAGCGCAGAAGCTGGCATCGCAGACGCTGCGGCTTCCGTATTCTCTGATCCGGCGAAAAGGCATCAGTCATCTGATTCAATGGCTTGAAAATTACAATAAAAAGTACTTGAGCATTTGGCAGAGTCAGTCCTGGCTGAAAGGTTCATTAGGACTGATATTTGATGAGAATGGTGATTTTTATATGGATGATTCCGATATAGTTCTGCATTACGATTATCAGTACGGACTAGAACTGAAGAGAGAGGGGGAGCAATGAGTCGATACAATCTGTTGGATGAGCCGTGGATTGCGGTCGTTTCAAAACGCGAGGGAAAGCAGACGGAGGTATCGCTTCTGGATGTATTTCGGCATACGGAGCAGTATCAGTGTATTTCCGGTGAAATGAAAACGCAGGATTTTGCCGTGATGCGGTTTCTGTTAGCTATTGTGCAGACGGTATTTTCAAGATTTGACGACAACGGAAATCCGTATCCATATATCGAGGTCAATGATCAAATGCAGCAGGTCAGTGATGTCGATGAGGATGATGAAGAGGACTATACTGACGCGAAAGAAGCAAATTGGAGCAGAATGTGGAAATCCGGACACTTTCCGGATGTTGTCTGCCAATATCTTGAAAAATGGCGGGATCATTTTTACTTATTTGATGACAAACATCCGTTCTATCAGGTGACAGATGAAGAAATGAGCAGAATAACGCCGGAAGGGAAAAAGCCGACAGAGTTTTCAGGACGAAATTTGAACCGATTGATTTCTGAGAGTGGAAATAAGACAGCACTGTTTTCACCTGTTGCTGCGGATCGTAAAGATTTCATGAGCCCTTCTGCTTTGGCGCGATGGCTGATAATGCTGCAGGGATATATCGGATTATCTGACAAAACAAGCATCGTCGAGAAGACGCAGAAACCTTCCAAGGGATGGCTTTTTGATATCGGCGGTCTGTATCTTGAAGGTGACAATCTCTTTGAGACGCTCATGTTGAATTACATACCAGTTCACACGGAGTCGATGTACAGCGTCAGTAAAGAAAATCCCTGCTGGGAGCGCAGCGGAAGAGAAATAATCGAAAAACTGCAGAGTGGAAAACGAATCGATAATCTGGCGGAACTTTATACGAATTGGAGCAGAGCTGTATTTATCGATCCGGAGACGAAAGATGGCGCCGCGACATCCCTGAAGATCATCAAACTTCCGGCTATTGAGCACCTTGATAATTTTCTGGAGCCGATGACAATCTGGAACATGAATAAAACCGGAGAAAATAAAGGACACTATACTCCCAGAAAACACAAAGCGGATCAGGCTATGTGGAGATCATTTGGCTTGATCGCGCTTAAAACTTCAGGAGAATCCGGTCAGAAGCAGCCGGCAATCATTAATCATCTGACAAAAGTAAGGAAAACGATAGGAAGTAAGTGGATCGATTTGCAGGCAGTCAGCATGCAGGATGACGGAAATGCTACTTCCTGGGTGCCTGTTGATGAAATTGTCGATGAGCTGAAGGCAAATGATTTTATTATCGCGGATACGTCAGCTGACGGATGGACGGTAAGAATCAACGACACAGTAGAAATGACAAAGCAGGCAGCGGATATCTACCGGGGATTCGCAAAAGATACGGCAGAAATCCGGGGCAAGGATATGAATAAAGATGGAAAAATATTTGTGGACTCGGAGACAGAGAAATTGTATCAGAGCCTTAATTCACCATTTCGGACATGGCTTGCAAGTATACAGCCGGATGACGACGTAAATAAGAAAATTTCAGAATGGTATGCAATATTAAAGACTATCACCATGAATCAGGCTGAAACTCTTATTAACCGTGCTACAACGAGAGATTTTATCGGAATTGAAAAGGAAGGTAAGATTTTTAATATTGTAAGTGCATATCAAAAATTTAAGAATATACTTTTGTCAAAATTGGGGAGATGAGGTGATGAAATTGAGTGAAATTCAAACAGATGCTGTTTCTGTGGGAAAAGTTACGGAACATATTATCCGAGTTATTGAAAGCCAGTACCCCAGTCAAAGGGCTGCAATACTTGCGAATCTCAGAAATTCGATCGGTAAGTCGTTGACAGAGGCAGGTATGGTCTGGCCGCTTATTTTTGAAAATCTGCCACAGGAATTTTTGAGCCGCAACGGGAATGAAACACCGGAAGAAAAAGCCGTATTTAACGCATTGCAGTTATACTCGATGTGTATGCAGGGAGCATCAGAAAAAGTCACGTCCGATAGCCATTACAAGGGCTCCGTCGGAAAGTCGCTGAGCGGCATCAGAGATGCGAACGATTCCCAGGCACTGGACCGTAGATTTAATGCGTTGATTACATCTGACACGTATTCGGAATTAACCTATCACCTGCGCCAAATTATTAAAATCGCGAAAAGTAAGGGCAATATCACTATAAATTTCCCGAAACTGGCTGATGATTTATTCTGGTTCCAGAGAGGCAGCGGAAAGAAAGTCTGCCTTCGATGGGCACAGGATTACTATTCAAAGTCAAAAACGGCAATTCAATCAACTTCAGAAGAGGAGAATTAATTATGAACAATCAGAGACTGTATTTGGACATTCATGCAATTCAGACTTTACCGCCGTCAAATGTAAACCGGGATGATTCCGGAAGTCCCAAGACAGCGCAGTATGGTGGAGTTCAGCGGGCGAGAGTGAGCTCTCAGGCCTGGAAAAGAGCGATGCGCGCCTATTTTCAGGAACACAGCAGTGTAAATCTTGGTGTGCGGACTAAGCGAATTGTAAATTATGTCGCGGAGCAGATTCAAAAGGCAGATCCTTCAGTGAATGAGACAAAAGCTATGGAAATGGCTGAGGCTGTACTGAACGCGGCAGGGATTAAAACGGATAAAGACAAAGCTGCAAAGGCTCTTTTCTTTCTCGGCAAAAAGCAGGCAGAATCCCTGGCCAGTGCGGCACTTCGCGGCGAGAAAGACAGAAAAATATTAAAAGATTGTCTTAATGACAATCCGGAAATCGATATCGCACTGTTTGGCCGCATGGTTGCAGATGACCCGTCGCTCAACGAAGATGCATCCGCACAGGTTGCTCATGCGATTTCCACACACGCTGTACAGACAGAGTTCGATTATTATACCGCGATGGATGATATGTCGCCGGAAGATCAGGCGGGTGCCGGAATGCTTGGAACCATCGAGTACAATTCAGAAACACTCTACCGCTACGCTGATGTCGCCGTGCACGAGCTTGTTCATCAGCTCGGCAGCCGCGAAACTGCCGTGGAAGCTTTGAAACTTTTCGTGGAGGCGTTTTCCAATTCGATGCCGACAGGAAAGATGAATACATTTGCCAATACTACACTTCCACAGGCGATCATGGTAAATGTACGGACAGACAGACCTGTCAGTCTGGTGAGTGCGTATGAGAAGCCGGTGCGGTCTAATAACGGATATGTAGAAGAGTCTGTAAAGCGGCTTTTTGATGAATTGGGAAAAGCAGAGAAATTTGTCGATAAGCCTGTACTAACATTTTACGTTTCCCAGGTAGATCTGGCAGAAAAACCGGAAGGAAAAGAAGAGCCCAGTCTTAAGGCATTGATTGACGATCTCGGACAGATCGAGTCATGGATGCAGGAAGAGTCATGATATGAAAACTGTGTTGTTGAAATTTGCCGGACCACTGCAGTCCTGGGGGACTTCTTCGCATTTCGAAACCCGTCATACGGATTTACATCCTTCGAAAAGCGCAGTAGTAGGACTTATTGCGGCGGCGTTCGGTTATAGAAGAAATGAAGAAAATAAAATCCGTGATCTGAATCAACTCCAGTTCGCAGTCCGCACAGACCAGACAGGCACTATAACAGATGATTATCAGACAGCCCACAGGTACAAGTATCATCCTGATCCCGTACTGGAAAGGACATATGTTACACACAGATATTATCTGGAAGATGCTGTATTTGTAGCGGCTGTCGGACATGATGACGATCAGTGGATGGATGAGATTATTCAGGCTTTGCGACATCCATATTTTCAGCTCTATATGGGCAGACGGTCCTGCCCCGTTCCGGAAGATTTTCTTCTGAGAGTGACAGAGCAGGATGTGATAACGTCGTTGCAACAGGAGCCACTGCAGGCAGAAGGGTGGTATCGCAGAAAATATTCAGGCCCTGTTTATATATATGCGGACGTTCAAAGCCTTGCAGGAAAACCTGTAACCCTGAGAAGAGATTTAATCTCGTCTTTGTCATGGGAGAACCGCAGTTATATCTGGCGACAGGAAGCTGAGACAGAAATAAAAGTTAAGCAGCAACAGGAAGAACATGATGTGTTTGCATCACTAGGAGATTGAAATGTATTTATCACGTGTTGAATTGGATGTAAATAATCGTCAGAAAATACGTGATCTGACACATGTTGGGGCGTATCACAGCTGGGTAGAAGACAGCTTTCCGGATGAACAGAAGCACAATGTGCGGAGTAGAAAATTATGGCGGCTGGACACATTAAAGAATAAGCCATATTTGTTAATTGTCAGTGAAGGGCGGCCGGATCTTTCAAAACTTGAGAAATACGGTGTCCCGGGGACAGCTGCCACAAAAGATTATGAACCGTTTCTGAAGAGCATTCACACAGGCGGCATTTATCGTTTCCGTGCTGTTTTGAATCCGGTGCATTCTGTTTCGAATCCGAAAGACAAGCGGGGAAAAGTTTACCCGGAAGTGACGGCAAGTCAGCAGCTCGCCTATCTTGAAAGGAAAGCTGCCACAAATGGGTTTGAACTTCTTCCTGATCAGTACACAATCACGGAGCGAAGATATGTTGTGTTAAAAAAGGCAGGGCAGCGGCCGCTGCACTTATGCCAGGCCGCGTACGAAGGAATCCTTCGGGTGAGCGATGAAGAGGTTTTTCGGAATGCTCTCTGCAAGGGAATTGGCCGAAAAAAAGCGTATGGATTTGGAATGCTGACAGTTATTCCCGTGAAATGAAAAGATCAGAAAAGGCAACAGACAAAATAAAAATACAAGAACTGCCGCAAATTGAAGACCGGGTCACGTTTATATATCTGGAGCATGCCCGGATTAACAGACAGGACGGAGCCATTACGGTTTTGGACAGCAGAGGTACTGTCCGTATACCTGCGGCTATTATCGGTGTGCTTTTTCTCGGACCTGGGACTGACATAAGCCATCGTGCGGTAGAATTGCTCGGGGATACAGGAACCAGCATGGTCTGGGTGGGTGAACACGGGGTCAGACAATATGCACACGGAAGATCTTTGGCAAGGACGACGAGATTTCTGGAAAAACAGGCAGCCCTTGTGACAAATTCCAGACAAAGGGTTGCGGTCGCAAGAAAGATGTATAAGATGCGCTTTCCGGAAGAAGACGTATCAAAATTGACCATGCAGCAACTCAGAGCACATGAAGGCGCCAGAGTGCGGCGGGTATATCGCAGCATGGCTCAGAAATATAATGTGGTCTGGGATAAAAGAGAATATGATCCTGACAATTACAGTGGCTCGGATCCGATTAACCAGGCGTTGTCGGCTGCCAATGTTGCATTATACGGGGTTGTGCACAGTGTAATATGTGCTTTGGGGTTATGTCCGGGACTAGGATTTGTGCATACAGGCCATGACCTGTCTTTTGTGTATGATATTGCTGATCTTTATAAAACAGAATATACAATTCCAATCGCGTTTCAGGTTGCTTCCGAATATGAAAAGGGAGATGATGTGGGGCGTATAACCCGCTTAAAAGTCCGGAATAAATTCGCTGATGGAAAAATCTTGATTCATATCGTAAAGGATATTCAATATCTGTTAAATGTTGATGCCGATGATCAGATTTCTCTTGAACCGCTTCAATTATGGGATGACAAGGTAGGAACTGTTGCCTATGGCATTAATTACAGTGAGGATTAATACATGCCGTTTACTGTCATTACATTAACAAATGTTCCGCCTTCTCTCAGAGGAGATCTGACGAAGTGGATGCAGGAAATATCAACCGGGGTTTATGTAGGGAATTTTAATTCACGAATTCGAGAGCATATTTGGAAACGGGTTTGTGATTCTGTGGAATCAGGAGAAGCGACAATCAGTTATTCGTATCACAATGAAATTGGATACAATTTTCAAACCATTAATTCCGGCCGTTCCGTTATTGATTGTGACGGTATACCGCTAGTAATGATCCCCTCTGAACCGCGTGAACAGGAATCTCTGGCAAATGGTTTCAGTTCTGCCTATAAGATGCATAAAGCACGTGTGGTGACACGAGTGAAGCCTGAAAGAGACAGCGTTGCCAGAGAAGCTGTCAAGAAGAAAGGTAAACCCAAGGAGCGCTATGTAGTTTTAGATATAGAAACTACCGGACTGGATGCTTCTCATGATGCAATTATCGAAATTGGAGCTGTAAAATACGAAGACGGTGAAACTTCGTTATTACAAGATTTGATTGATATTCATAAGAAAATACCGGAAAAAATTGTTCAATTGACTGGAATTACAGATACTATGCTGACTGATGCCAAAGAGTTGAAACCGGTACTTGAGAGATTGGTCAATTTTATCGAGGATTTGCCTCTCGTTGGGTATAACATCAATTTTGATGTTCAATTCTTAAATGCAGCTCTTGAAAGTCAGGGGCTGCCTGTTATTCGTAACAGGACCATAGATCTGATGAAACTGGTAAAAAAAGATTTTCTGTTTCTATCAAACTATAAACTGTCGTCTGTTTTAAAATCATATGGGATAAGTAATTCGGTTCCTCATCGGGCTTTAGAAGATGCGAAATTAATCTTTCAGCTTTCAAAGAAAGTAAATAATTTCCGGGATGTTCTGTGTAAAGAAGGTTGATTTTAAGGGATCTTTTATCTGTGGTTCCCGCGTATGCGGGGGTGATCCTCAGTCTCATGCTTTTCCTTCCTCGTGTCTGTTGTGGTTCCCGCGTATGCGGGGGTGATCCCGGAATCACATTATCCCACTTACATGCAGTAGTGTGGTTCCCGCGTATGCGGGGGTGATCCCAGGTGCAGCCACTTATACAGCGCATAGCA
>JBMNQX010000012.1:0-46010 GCA_050944355.1 Lachnospiraceae bacterium | reverse complement strand
TCAAACTCTATCGTCGCCGGGGGCTTCGACGTGCAGTCGTAAAGCACGCGGTTGACGCCGCGGACTTCATTGACGATGCGGTTGGCCGTCTTCGTGAGAACGTCCCACGGGATCTGCGCGCAGTCCGCCGTCATGAAATCAGCCGTGCACACGGCGCGGAGCGCGATCGCGTAGTCGTACGTCCGGAAATCGCCCATGACGCCGACACTGCGCATGTTGGTCAGCGCCGCGAAATACTGTCCGAGATGCGCCGACTGCGGGATGCCCGCCTTGTCCAGCTCCTCCCGATAGATCGCGTCCGCCTCCTGGACGATCTTCACCTTCTCCGGCGTCACCTCGCCGATGATCCGGATTCCGAGGCCCGGGCCCGGGAACGGCTGCCTCATGACAAATTTCTCAGGAATTCCGAGTTCCCGGCCGACCTGCCGCACTTCGTCCTTGAACAGCATGCGGAGCGGCTCGATGATTTCCTTGAAATCGACGTGATCCGGGAGACCGCCGACGTTGTGGTGCGACTTGATCGTCGCGGACTTGCCGAGGCCGGACTCAATGACATCCGGATAGATGGTGCCCTGAACGAGATAGTCCACCGCACCGATTTTCTTCGCTTCCCGCTCGAACACGCGGATGAACTCCTCGCCGATGATCTTGCGCTTCTTCTCCGGCTCGGTCACGCCGGCCAGCTTTGAGAAGAATTCCCCGCCCGCATTGACGCGGACAAAATTCACATCATACGGTCCGTCCGGCCCGAAGACCGCCTCGACTTCGTCGCCTTCGTTCTTGCGCAGAAGACCGTGGTCGACGAAAACGCAGGTGAGCTGTTTTCCGATCGCCTTGCTCATCAGAACCGCCGCCACCGACGAATCGACGCCGCCGGACAGCGCGCAGAGGGCACGGCCGTTTCCGACCTTCTCGCGGATCGCGCGCACGGTATCCTCGACAAATGTATCCATTCTCCAGTCGCCGGCGCATCCGCAGATGCCAAACAGAAAATTGTGGAAGATCTTCGGCCCTTCGACGGTGTGCATGACTTCCGGATGGAACTGAACGGCGTAGAGTTTTCTCTCTTCGTTCTCGAAGGCCGCAATCGGACAGTTTGCCGTGGAAGCTGTCACCGCGAAGCCTTCCGGCACCGATTCGATCCTGTCGGTATGGCTCATCCAGACCGTGCTTGTCTTCGCGACTCCTTTGAACAGCTTTGAGGAAGAGACATGAGCGTCGAGCGTCAGATCTGTGTGGCCGTATTCGCTGACCGGCGCGGTTTTTACGGTGCCGCCGAGGAGATGGGCCATCAGCTGGGACCCGTAGCAGATCCCCAGAATCGGGATGCCGGACGATAGAATCGCCGGATCATAGGTCAGCGAATCCTCTTTGTACACACTGTTCGGCCCGCCCGTGAAGATGATGCCCTTCGGCTTGCGCGCGAGAACTTTGTCGAGCGGTGTTGTTGACGGAATCACTTCCGCGTAGACGTGCTGATCCCGCACGCGGCGGGCGATCAGCTGATTGTACTGGCCGCCGAAATCCATGACCAGTATCAGTTCTTTACCTTCCATCAGGACTCCTTTCCCTTCTCCCATTCTTCGATCAGGCCCGGCACTTCCGCGAGCGTCGGCACCACGGCCCTGGTCAGCGCCCGGATTTCCGGGCTGATCTGTATGGTATCCGGCACGTGGATCACGGCGCAGCCTGCCGCCGCGCCGGCCCGGATGCCGTTAATGCTGTCTTCCAGAACGATGGACGCCTTCGGATCCGCACCCGCCTTCTTTGCCGCCAGCAGAAAAATGTCCGGCGCCGGCTTGCCATTTGCCACCTGATCGCCGAAGACGACGCCGGAGAGGTATTCCCAGGCGCCGATCTGGCGAAGGATCGCTTCCGCCGTGGCGTGTTCTGTCGACGTGGCGACTATGGCCGGGATCTGCCGGTCCCGCAGATAGCGCAGGAGTGTGAAGAGTCCCGGTTTTGCGGGTATTCCCTCCCGGCTCTGCAGTTTCGCCACGTATTCGTTCTTGAGTTCCCGCGTATGGCCGTAATCAAGACGTCCTTTGAAATAGTCGTCGAACATGCGGATGCAGGAGCTTCGCGGCGCGCCTTTGAAATTGTCCATCAGCCATGAGGGCATTTCGGTCCCCTGCTGACGGCACGCCCACACCCAGCCCTCGTCGGACTGGCGCTCGGTATCGACCATCAGACCGTCCATGTCAAAGAGTACTGCCTGAATTTTCATCGCGCGGCTCCTTTTCGGGCGGGCTGCTGCCGGTTCAGATATTTCTTCAGGAACTGTCCGGTGTAGCTCTCCGGAACGGCCGCCACTTCTTCCGGCGTCCCCTGCGCGATGACGGTTCCGCCGCCGTCGCCGCCCTCCGGGCCCATGTCAATAATATAGTCGGCGGTCTTGATGACGTCAAGATTGTGCTCGATGACGACCACCGTGTTGCCGTTGTCCGTGAGTTTCTGCAGGATGTCGGTCAGGCGGTGGATGTCCGCGAAGTGCAGGCCCGTGGTCGGCTCATCCAGAATATAGATGGTGTGACCCGTGCCGCGCTTTGACAGTTCGGAGGCCAGCTTGATGCGCTGCGCCTCGCCGCCCGAGAGTTCAGTGGACGGCTGTCCGAGGCGGATGTAGCCGAGGCCGACGTCGTTGAGCGTCTCGATCTTGCGGCGGATGGCCGGCACATTTTCAAAGAATTTCACGGCCTCTTCCACCGTCATGTTGAGCACGTCATAGATCGACTTGCCCTTGTATTTGACCTCGAGCGTCTCCCGGTTGTAGCGCCGCCCGTGGCAGACTTCGCAGGGCACGTAAACGTCCGGCAGGAAATGCATCTCGATCTTGATGATGCCGTCGCCCTGGCAGGCCTCGCATCGGCCGCCTTTCTTGTTGAAACTGAAGCGGCCCTTGTCGTATCCTCTCGCCTTGGCGTCCGCCGTGGAGGCAAACAGATCGCGGATCAGGTCAAAGACTCCGGTATATGTCGCCGGATTGCTGCGCGGCGTGCGGCCGATCGGAGACTGGTCGATGTCGATGACTTTGTCGAGCTGTTCGATTCCGTCGATGCCGTCGTGATCCCCCGGGATGCACTGCGCGCGGTTCAGCTTGCGGGCGAGATGTTTATAGAGTATCTCGTTGACAAGCGACGATTTGCCCGACCCGGACACGCCGGTCACGCAGGTGAAGACGCCCGTCGGGAAGCGGACGTCGATGTTCTTCAGATTGTGCTCGCGCGCACCCCGCACGGTGAGCCATCCGGCCGGTTTGCGCCGCGTGGCCGGGACCGGAATGCACTTGCGCCCGGACAGATAATCGCCGGTGAGCGACTTTTTGCAGCGGCAGATGTCCTCGGCCGTTCCCTGTGCCACGACTTCTCCGCCGTGATCGCCGGCTCCGGGCCCGATGTCCACGATCCAGTCCGCTGCCCGCATGGTGTCCTCGTCGTGCTCCACGACGATGACAGAATTGCCGAGGTCGCGCAGATGTTTGAGCGTCGCCAGCAATTTGTCATTGTCGCGCTGGTGCAGGCCGATGCTCGGCTCGTCGAGGATGTAGGCCACGCCGACGAGACCGGAGCCGATCTGAGTCGCCAGACGGATGCGCTGCGCCTCACCGCCCGAAAGCGTCGCGGTCGCGCGGGAGAGCGACAGATACTCGAGTCCGACGTCTTTCATGAACTGCAGGCGGGAGCGGATTTCTCTGAGGATCTGCCCGCCGATGAAAAGCTGCCGCTCGTTCAGGTTCATCGTGTCAAGAAACGCGAGGAGTTTTATGACCGGCATGTCGGTGATTTCGTAGATGTTTTTGTCCGCGACGGTGACCGCCAGTGAGGACGCTTTCAGGCGCTGTCCGTGGCAGGTCTGGCACGGCGTGAACGTCATGAACGCCTCATACTGTGCCTTGGCCGTGTCGGAAAATGCCTCTTTGTAGCGCTGTTCCTCATTTTTTATGATGCCCTCGAACGCGATGTCGTACACGCCCACGCCGCGCTGCCCGTGGTAGCGCACTTTCACGGACTCGCCGCCGGTGCCGTACAGAAGCATCTGCCGGATTTCTTCCGGGTACTCGTCCCACGGGGTATCCAGTGAGAAATGGTAGTGATCCGCCAGGGCCGACAGGATCGCGTTGGTAAAGGAGCCTGCCTTGCCGGACGATGCCCATCCCGGAGCGGTGATCGCTCCCTCGTGAATGGATTTTGAGCCGTCCGGAATGATGAGCTCCGGAGAGAATTCCATCTTGTATCCGAGACCGAGGCAGTCCGGGCAGGCGCCGTACGGGTTGTTGAACGAGAACGAGCGCGGCTCGATCTCTTCGATGCTGATGCCGCAGAACGGGCAGGAGAGCGACTGAGAAAACGCCATCATCTCGTTCTGGCCGAAAACTTCCACGTTCATCAGGCCTTCGGCCAGTTTGAGCGCGGTTTCCGTGGAATCCGTGAGACGCTGTTCAATGCCGGGACGCACCTTCAGACGGTCGACCACAATTTCAATGTTGTGCTTTCTGTTCTTATCCAGTTCGATTTTCTCGGACAGATCGTACAGGTTTCCGTCCACCCTCACGCGCACGTATCCGCTTCTTCTGGCCGCGTCCAGAATCTTCACATGCGTGCCCTTGCGGCCGCGCACAACCGGCGCGAGAAGCTGAATCCGGGTTCCTTCCGGCAGCGCCATGATCTGATCGACCATCTGGTCAACCGTCTGCCGGGAGACCGGACGGCCGCAGTTCGGGCAGTGCGGAATGCCGATCCGGGCGTATAAAAGCCGAAAGTAATCGTAGATTTCCGTAACGGTGCCGACCGTCGAGCGGGGATTGCGGTTCGTGCTCTTCTGGTCAATGGAAATAGCCGGCGGAAGTCCTTCGATCGACTGCACGTCCGGCTTTTCCATCTGCCCGAGGAACTGTCTCGCGTAAGACGACAGCGACTGCATATAGCGGCGCTGGCCCTCGGCAAAAATCGTGTCAAATGCCAGAGAGGATTTTCCGGAGCCGGACAGGCCGGTGAGAACGACCAGCGCGTCTCTGGGAATGTCGACGTCAAGATTTTTCAGGTTGTGCTCATTGGCGCCCCGGATCCGTATATATTTTCTGAATTTGCCGCGTGATTCGGCCATGGAAATGTTACTTCCTTTCTTCGTACAGGTACTTGTTGATTTCGATCATCTGATCGCGCAGTCTCGCGGCCTCCTCGAAGTTGAGTTCGGCGGCGGCCCGGTGCATGTTCTTTTCGACCTTGCTCTTCAGAGCTTTCAGTTCCTTGTCGCTCATGGACTCCATGTCCTTGGCGAGTTTCCCGGAGTCGCCCGTGTCCTCGGCCGCGTGGCTGATTGAGATCAGGTCGCGGACGGCCTTGCGGATCGTCTGCGGCGTGATGCCGTGTTTCTCATTATACTCCTGCTGAATCTTCCGCCGCCGATTGGTTTTTTCGATCGCGGACTTCATGGCGTCGGTGACCTTGTCGGCGTACATGATGACATGTCCGTCGGCATTTCTCGCCGCGCGCCCTATCGTCTGAATCAGGGAAGTCTCTGTGCGCAGGAAACCTTCCTTGTCCGCGTCCAGAATCGCCACCAGGCTGATTTCCGGTATGTCGAGGCCCTCGCGCAGCAGATTGATGCCGACCAGAACGTCGAAACCGTCCAGCCGCATGTCCCGGATGATCTTCTGCCGCTCCATCGTGTCGATGTCCGCGTGGAGATAGTTGACCCGGATGCCGAGCTCTTTCAGATATTTTGTCAGATCCTCGGCCATCTTCTTCGTCAGCGTCGTGACCAGAACCTTGTTGTGTTTTTCCGTCTCTTTGTGAATTTCCGCCACCAGATCGTCGATCTGCCCCTTTACCGGGCGCACGAAGACCTCCGGGTCCAGCAGTCCGGTCGGGCGCAGCACCTGCTCGGCGCGCAGAAGCTCATGCTCCGCCTCATAAGGGCCCGGTGTCGCCGACACGAACATCATCTGATTGATCCTGCTCTCGAACTCGTCAAAAGAGAGCGGCCGGTTGTCGAGCGCCGACGGCAGGCGGAAGCCGTAGTCCACCAGCGTCTTCTTGCGCTGCTGATCGCCGTGGTACATGCCGCGGACCTGCGGCAGCGTGATGTGCGACTCGTCCACAATGATCAGGTAATCCTTCGGAAAGTAGTCAAGCAAAGTATACGGAGGCGTGCCCCGCTTCCGCCCTTCCAGCGGCGCCGAGTAGTTCTCGATGCCCGAGCAGAAGCCGGTCTCCTGCATCATCTCGATGTCATAATTCGTGCGCTCCTCGATCCGCTGAGCCTCGAGCAGACGGTCGTTCTTCTTGAAAAATGCCACCTGCTCCGCCAGTTCTTTCCGGATCCGGTCAATTGCCTTCGCCATCTTTTCTTTGTCGACGACGTAGAGCGAAGCCGGGAACAGCACGACGTTGTCGAGCTCGGCCCTGACCTCGCCGGTCAATGCGTCCGTCTGACAGATCCGGTCGATCTCGTCGCCGAAAAACTCAATCCGGTACGCGTCGCCCGAGGAGCCGGGCGGATACACCTCGACGGTGTCCCCGTGAACCCGGAACGTCGACCGTTTGAAATCCTGCTCATTTCTCGTGTACTGAATGTCGATCAGGCGGCGGAGCAGATCATCCCTGTCCATCTCCATGCCGGGTCTCAGGCTCACAGCCTGCGTCCGGTAGTCGATCGGCTCGCCCAGTCCGTAGATGCAGGAGACCGACGCGACGATGATCACGTCATTTCGCTCGGAGAGCGCCGCCACAGCGGAATGCCTCAGCTTGTCGATCTCGTCGTTTATCGCCGAGTCCTTGGCGATGTACGTGTCGCTCTGCGGCACGTACGCCTCCGGCTGATAGTAATCGTAGTATGAGACGAAGAACTCGACCGCGTTTTCCGGAAAGAATTCTTTCATCTCGCTGTAGAGCTGGGCCGCCAGCGTCTTGTTGTGAGACATGATCAGCGTCGGCTTCTGGACGCGCTCGATCACATTTGCCATGGTAAATGTTTTGCCGGACCCGGTGACGCCTTCGAGAGTCTCAAACTGATTGCCCTCGAGAAAGCCGCGGCTGAGCGCCTCAATGGCCTGAGGCTGGTCGCCGGTCGGTTTATAGTCAGAGTGAAGTACGAATTTTCCCATCTCTTCTGTCCTCAATCGCGAAAACACATGAGTGCCGTGTCAGGTAATCATACCACAAACAGCGGCCCCTGCGGATTGAACACGAGGGCCGAAATCACTATAATGTAAGAAGATACAGCAGCCGGCTCCTGTTCGCCTTGGGTGCCGGATTATCCATTCAGGAGGAAAACATGAACAATCACAAGGAATTCGATCTTGTCGCCATGGGGGAGCTGATGCTCCGTCTTTCCCCTCCGGGGGAGGACCGGCTGACACGGGGCGAGACCTTTCAAAAACAGGTCGGCGGCGCGGAGCTCAACGTTCTGACCGGCGTCTCGCTGGCCGGACTGCGCACCGGCATCATCTCAAAACTTCCCGCCAATGATATCGGAACCTACGTCAAGAACCGTGTCCGCTTCTGCGGCGTTTCCGACGACTATCTTGTCTGGGACACTTCACCGGACGCGCGCGTCGGCCTGTACTACTACGAGAGCGGCTCGTATCCGAAGAAGCCGCGCATTGTCTACGACCGGAAGCATTCTTCGTTCAATAAGATCGCGCTCAGCGAATATTCCGACTCTCTGTACGCGTCGGCGAGAATGTTCCACACCAGCGGCATCACACTCGCGCTGAGCCAACAGTCCCGGGAGACCGCGATCGAGATGATCAAGCGCTTCAAGGAAGCCGGCGCTCTGATTTCATTCGACGTAAACTACCGCGCCAATCTGTGGACCGGTGAGGAGGCCCGCCGCACGATCGAGGGCATTCTGCCGTACGTCGACATCTTCTTCTGCTCTGAGAGCACGGCGCAGCTGACATTCAAGAAGACCGGCGATCTGCACTCGATCATGAAGAGCTTCACGCAGGAATATCCGATCCGCATCGTCGCCTCCACGCAGCGCATTGTCCACAGCCCGAAGATTCACACATTCGGCTCTGTCATCTACGACGCGCGCAGCGACCAGTATTACACCGAAGACCCATACCACAACATCGAGGTCGTCGACCGCATCGGTTCCGGCGACGCGTATGTGGGCGGCGTTCTCTACGCTCTGCTCTCCGACCCGGAGAATATCCAGCGCGCGGTCGAATTCGGCGACGCCGCGAGTGCCGTCAAGAACACCGTTCCCGGCGATCTTCCGACCAGCGACCGCACCGAGCTCGAAGGCGTCATCGCCGACCACAAGAGTACGGTTCACACCGAAATGGCCCGCTGATCTGTTCTGTGAAACAAGACTCCCGCCACAGGCACTTTGCCTGCCGGCGGGAGTTTTTTCGTCTTTCAGCTTTCCGGCTGCCTGAGTGTCCCGGAAACGAGCACATCGTCGCCCGGGTAGGAAATCACCCGGCTGCCCGACCGGATGTCCCCGTCGCCGCCGCGCCCCAGTATCAGAAGCACATCGCCCGGCCGGCACTCTCGCAGCGCCGTTTTGACCGCCTCAGCCCGGTCACGGATGTATGTGCGCTCCGCCCGGCCTTCCATGCCGGACTCGATCTGTCCTGCAATCTCGTCCGGGTCCTCGTCGCCCGGGTCTCCCATCGTGAGAATCACACGGTCACAGGCCGTATCCGCCGCGCGCCCGAGCTGCTTTCGTCTCGCCTCGTCCCGGCCGCCGTCGTCACCAAACACGACCGTCAGACGTCCGCCCTCTTTCAGCAGCGTTTTCCCGATGGCAAATGCATCCTCAAAACCTTTCGGCGTGTGTGCGTAATCCACAATGACCTCAAACGGCTGGCCCTCACGGATCCGCTGCATGCGCCCGCGCACAGGCTTTACCTGCGACGCAGCCGCTGCCGCTTCCTTAAACGGCATGCCACCTTCCACACAGGCCGCAACGGCGCCCAGCAGGTTATAGATGTCAAAATCCGCCAGAAGCCCGGTCTTCACCGTCTCTTCCCGGTTCCCGTGGCGAAGCCTGAACGTGCATTCCCCGTCCTGCCGGGTAATATCCTCTGCCCGGTAATCCGCCTCGTGGAGAATGCCATAGGACACAACCCTGGCTTTTGTCGCGGCGGCGAGATCGCCGTAATACCTGGAATCGATGTTGAGCACTGCCGCGGCGCTTCCCTTCAGGCCGCGGAAAAGCGACTTTTTTGCATCAAAATAATTGTCCATGGTTCCGAAGAAATCCAGATGATCCTCAGACAAATCCGTGAACACCGCGACGTCAAAATCAACACCCGCTGCCCGCCCCTCATACAGAGCGTGGGCGGAAACTTCGAGCGCGGCGGCCTTAACGCCGTTATCCAGCATCGTTTTCAGAGCCTTCTGAAGCGTCACCGGTTCCGGTGTGGAAAGCCCGGTCGCATAGCTCTTTCCCTCAAAGGAAATGCCGGTGCTCCCGATCAGGCTGCAGGGCATCCGATGGCCGAAAATCTGGCTGATAAAGCTCGCGGTCGTAGTCTTGCCGCTCGTCCCCGTCACACCGAAAACCTTCATATGATGACTCGGGTGGCCGTAAAACGAATCGCAGGCTTCATTCAGAGCTTTCACGACATTCGGAACACGGATATAGCACACGCCGTCACTCTCCGCTTCCGGCAGCTCATCCTGATAGACGATGACCGACGCGCCCCGGTCCGCCGCCATGCCGGCAAAACGGTGTCCGTCCGTGACGAACCCCGGCATGCAGAAAAACACATCCCCTTTTTCTACTTTTCTCGAATCGATACAGATCTTCATGCAGACTTTTCCCTCTTCAGAAATTTGCGTAAATAAATCCGCTCGTCTGTTTTGCCCATCCGAGCACGATGATCGCGAGCAGCATCATCAGGTACAGCGCCCAGCGCAGCGCAAGCGGTTTGGCCGCCAAAGTGGTTCTGACATCTTTCTTCGTCCGCTCTTTGTACAGACTGACGAAGAACACCGCCAGACATCCGACAAGCAGAATCAGATAATCCGTCTTGCCAAGACCGAGTGCCGCGATGTCGCCGTTCGTGAACTGGGACAGCGACGGCGAAGTAAATGTCAGCTTCAGCGCGAGATTACTCTCCGTAAGATTGTTCGGAATGTCAAAGTACCAGCTGATCTGCACCAGAATAAACGTGCGGATGATCTGGAAAATATGCCAGCCCTTCGACTTCGGGTTGATGTGGAACTTCTTAAACCCGGAGCGGTACAGCGGTGCCATAAAGCTGGAAAATGCCATGATTCCGCCGTTGTAAATTCCATAGATGATGTACTTCCAGGCCGCACCGTGCCAGATGCCGACCACGAAGAACACCAGAAGATCGCCCAGCGCGATCGGAAGCCCTCTTCCGAAGCGCCCGAGCTTCTTGCCGGCCCAGTGACCGAGCTTACTCATGCTCTTGCTCAGAGAGAACGGGTAAAAGATGTAATCTTTCATCCAGGTGCCCAGCGTGATGTGCCATCTGCGCCAGAAATCACTGATCGACGTGGAGAAATACGGCTGTCGGAAGTTCTCGTCCATCGTGATGCCGAACATCTGCGCCGCTCCGATGACGATGTCGATGCCGCCGGAGAAATCCGCATACAGCTGAATCGAGTACATCAGAATGCCGACCACAATCTGAAATCCGTGATAATTGCCAACGCCGGAAGAAAAGACATTTGTCGTCACATAGCCCGCGCGGTCAGCCAGAACCATTTTCTTGAACAGACCCCATCCGATGCGGATCAGTCCGAACTCGAAGTTGTCAAAATCAAAACGGTGCTCTGCGATCAGCTGTGGTTCCAGACGGTCAAAGCGTCCGATCGGTCCCTGCATCAGCTGCGGGAAAAAACACACGAAAAGCGTCAGCTTTCCGAAATTTTTCTGCGCCTCGATTTTGCCGTTGTACAGATCGATCAGATAAGAGGCGGACTGGAACGTGTAAAATGAGATGCCGAGCGGCAGAGCTATCTCCGGGACAGTGAGCGTGCCGCGGCCAAGCGCGGACAGGATCGCGTTCACATTTTCCACGACGAAACCGGTGTACTTGATGACGGCAAGGATTCCGAAAACGTACAGCAGGAGAAGAATCAGAACCGTCTTCTTTTTCTTCTTCATGGAGGCCCGGTAGGCTTTCCGCTGTTCGCGCGGCCACACCTTCTTGTTCGCCGCGACCGTTTCGCTCTCGACTTTGTTCAGATGATCCAGCGCGCGGCCGCCTGCGTACGTTCCGGCGGTGGTAATGAGCAGCAGAACGATGCCTTTCCAGCTGAACGTGCTCAGATAGAAGAAGCTCATCGCCAGAAGAACAACCCACTGGAAACGCCTGAGGCGCCCCGGCAGAAGGTAATAGATCAGAAGCCCCGCTGCCAGGAAAAAGAACCAGGATACTGTTGTAAAACTCATTGCGTGTCCACCCCCGGCATTGTCTCAAAATAATCGGATTCTACATACGTCCCGTCAGCCACTTTCTGTATGATTTCAGCCACGACCTGCGTGTAGCGGCTGCCGGCGCTGCCGGTTATATGGCCCTCCAGATCCCGGAAGTCTGTGTTGGTACGCGGGAATACGCTCTGTTTCAGATAATATCCGTCATACCATTCTATCCCGACACTGTCGAAGTACGACGCGAGCTGGGTGTGGATATTATCGAGATCCCAGACCGACTCCGCATACGGCGTCGTGGGAACCGAGAAGCACACCAGTCTGACGCCGTGTGCATCGCAGAGATTTTTGATTTCAGCCATTTTTTCCAGCTGCACCTGGGCGAATTCCGACTGGGATTCATCGACCATCGAGTCGACATAATCCTTTCCGCCCGGATCTTCCGTCATGTCCGGCGCCGAAAACCACCCGCGTCCCTGATAGTTGTCCGGCATTCCCTTTTTGTTCACCTCGTCGACGGTGGCATTCTTATAGGAATCTGTGGATTTCACGTACAGGTTATGGCAGATTTCCCTGAGCGTCAGCTGATATATCGAGGCGCCGGAAATCGCCCCACGGATATCGTATGTGCTGCAGTTCCGGAACAATTCCGAGATTTTCGTCTCAGACATCGGCGTGACAGCGTAATATTTCGTCTCGTACAGCTGGCCGCTCTCCGTCTCTTCATTCCAGAAATACTGCCAGTCCACATCAAAAAGCACCGTCTTGACGTGATTCGTCTCGATGGCGTACTTTATCACATCTATACTCTGATTGACCGTCTCGCCCGGAACCGCCAGCGTATACGCGTTGACATCCAGTGAATCCGAGATCACCTGCGGATCGTACGCATACGCCGCGTGAGACGATCCGACGATGATAAAGTCGTAATCTTCGTCCTCCTTGCCTACATTGCGCAGTAAGAATTCCGTAACTCCGTACGGCATGAACACGTAATCGCAGCCCTTCACCAGTAAAAAGAACACCGCGAAAAACGCGACAAACCGCAGAACTTTTTTTCTTACGGACATCGTACTTTTGCCTTCATCCTTTCTTTCAAGCGCCTGAATTGCGGCGGTCGTACTCTTTCAGAACTTCCCTGATCAGCTCCCCGTCCGTGGGGAACGGAACCAGCTTCGTTCCCCGTCTCATAGACGGTTCTTCACCTCTTCCTGCCAGCAGGATCACTGTCGGCTCCTTGCAGTCAAAAACAGCCCGGCGGACGGCTTCTCTTCTGTCCGGGACAATCTCATACGGGCAGTTCTGCGCCCGCACGGCCTGCGCAATCTGCTCATTGATCTGCGCCGGATCCTCTTCCTGCGGATCGTCCTCGGTGATATACACAAAATCCGCGTATTTCCCGGCGGTCTCACCCATACCCTGACGCCTGTCAAGAGCCTTGCCGCCCGGCGCGCCGAACACAATCACCTTCCTCATCCCGGGAAAATCCTCCCGGACCGTGTCGAACAACTTCTGAAACGACAGCTGATTGTGCGCGTAGTCCACGAGGGCCGTAATCTTTCCGTCCGCGCTGTGATACGTATCCATATGCCCGGCAACCCTCGTGCTTTGCAGGCCTTCCCGCATGCAGTCCGCCGGGGCGCCGTACGCCTGACACACCGCAATCGCCGCAAGCGCATTGGACACGTTGAACTTTCCCAGCATC
Source organism: Lachnospiraceae bacterium (assembly GCA_050944355.1). Classification (GTDB taxonomy): domain Bacteria; phylum Bacillota; class Clostridia; order Lachnospirales; family Lachnospiraceae; genus UBA4285. Next base: position 32,944 of record JBMNQX010000012.1, on the reverse strand, counting down.
CTGATTTCAAACGACTCATCCCGCCCGTTTATGCGGGCCAGAAACTGCTGCCGGTCTCCGTCTCTTTTCAGCGAATGCCCGTACACATCCGCCTTCTCATCCTCCATGGAAAATGTGACCACGCGCCCGGCCTTTTCTTTCGCCCGGTCAAAAATTTCACGCGCATGATCACTGTCAAGGTTTACAACCGCCAGGCGGCACTGATCAAAAATCTTCAGCTTGCTTGAAAAATAGTCCTCCCACGTCGGATGTTCGATCGGAGAGATGTGATCGTGCCCGATGTTTAAGAATACCGCCGCGTCAAACGTAACGCCCAGGACCCTGTCGTATTTCAGGGCCTGTGAGGACACTTCCATCGTGGCATAGGAGATGCCGTGCTCCGCCGCCGTGTAAAAGTGTCTCTCCAGATCCAGCGGCTCCGGAGTCGTAAGCACAGACTCAAACCGCTCGGCGCCGTTATACGTCATAAAAGAGGAAATCAGCGCTGTCTCCGGCCTGCCGTGTGACTTCTCCCAGGCGTCGAGAATCCCCTTGATGAAATATGCCGTCGTCGACTTTCCCTTTGTGCCGGTGATGCCGGTGACTTTCAGGCGCCTCCACGGCTCATTGTAGAATTTCTGGGCAAGATGCGCGGCCGCGAGACGGATATCCGTCACCAGAACGCACGGAAGATCCACCCCCGGCACCTTCTCCTCAGAAATATAACAGAAGGCGCCTGCCTCCGCCGCATCCTGCAAATACTGCGGACGGAAATGAGTGCCTTTCACAACGAAAAGAGTTCCCCCCGTGACCTGTTTTGAATTGAAGCTGACAAGCGAGACTGTCCGCCCGAGGATTTCCCGCGGGCAGAATACATTTTTCACGAGATTCAGGCTTCGAAGAAAGCCGATGTAACTCTCAAGTGTATACGTCTCCATCCTCTGATCCTTTCTATTTCATCCGTCAACACTTTCCCCCCTCTTCCTCTTCAGATATCCAGCTCCCAGCTGTGCGGAAACCGCGCGATGCCGACATCCGACGTATTGCTGAAGACCGTGAATTTCAGCGCCTTCTTGTAGTAGTCGACCGGAATTCCGGCTCCGTACTCAATTGTGATATCACACCAGTAAGAACCCGGTATCAGGTTCAGATGATCGATCTTTACCGTGTAACTCCCGTCCTTCTCGATATCGAAATTCGGGAGACGGTCAATTCTGGTATTCGTGCCATAAACCCAGAGGCCGTCCGAACGGAAAATTCCGAAACCAAATACGCAGTCCGAGACCTTTTTCTTTACCGTATAATGAAGATTCAGCGTCAGCGGCTCTCCTGTCGTGAAGGAATTGCTGTCCTGGCCCTTTTCATCCAGCAGATGAATTTCCGTGAACATAGCATCCTGACTGCCATACCGCAGCCTGGCCGCCGCTTTCCGCTTTTCCTCTTCCTTGCGTTTTCTCTCTTCCTCGGCCTGTTTCTTGGCCGCTTCCGCCTGCTCGCGTTTCTTTTTCTCCAGCTCCGCCTTCTGACGGGCGATCGCCGCCGCGTTCATATAGTCGAGGTACGCCAGATGCACTTCCTTCGGCGGACCTTCTTTCTCGATCTTTCCGTCCTTGATCCACAGAGACCGGTCGCAGAACTGCTCAATGGAACTCAGGTCGTGCGAGACGATGACGATCGTCGTGCCCTCGCCCTTGATTTCCCGAAGTTTGTTATAGCACTTTCGCTGGAAATTGGCATCACCGACAGCAAGAATTTCATCGATCAGCAGCACATCCGCATCTACGTTGATGGCGACCGAAAAGGCCAGGCGCATGTACATTCCGGAGGAATACGTGCGCACCGGCTCATTGATGAAATCGCCGAGTTCTGAAAATTCAATGATATCGTCCAGGCGCGCATCGATCTCTTTCTTCGTCAGGCCGAAAATCGACGCGTTGGTGTAAATATTCTCCCGTCCGCTCATGTCCGGGTGGAAACCGGCCCCCAGCTCGATCAGGGAGCTCACGCGCCCGTTGATCTTTATCGAACCGCTGTCCGGATAGATGATTCTCGACAGCAGTTTGAGCGTCGTCGACTTGCCGCATCCGTTCTTGCCGACCAGACCGATGGATTCGCCTTTCTTTACCTTGAAACTGATCCCTTTGATGATCTCACGGTTTTCGTGGCGGTTCCGCCTCCAGAAAATGGCTTTCTCCTTAAGCGAATTGGACTTGTCGTAGTAGACCTTGAATGATTTTGTTATATTGTTGACTTCGATAGCGTATTCATTGTCCATCTGATTTCTCCAGACATCAGAAGTTTTCGGCAAAACCCTTCTGCAGATGCTCGAAGAGAATAAAACCGACTATTGTAAGCACGACGCCGAAAATAAAACCGTATCCCAGCTCTCCGAAATCCGGAATCACCTTGTCATACAGACAGTCGCGGTAGCTGTTGAGAATCGACGTCATCGGATTCAGCTTGAAAATCCACATGAGACTGTCTGGCACGAGGCCGTTGTCCACACGGTACATAACCGGAGACGCATACTGCAGCCCCATGACAAATATACCGAAAATATACTGCAGATCGCGCAGGTATACTGTCAGCGCCGAAGCAATAAAAGCGACGCCCAGGCACAGAACGTACTCGACGATCATGACGATCGGCAGACACGCCAGCGCCTTCGGGTTGATGCCGCGGCCGGAAATCAGCGTCACCGCGATAACTACGATGAACGTCAGGAGCATATTCACAAAAGCGCTGGTCACCGTCGCGATCGGAAGGACCGCCCGCGGAAAATATATTTTCTTTACCATGTCCTGTTCCCGGATAATGGAAATCGATCCGTCCTGAAGACTGGTAGCGAAAAACATCCAGGGGATCAGGCAGACAAACAGAAACAGGTAGTACTGATCTTCACCGGACTTCATAATCACAGAGAAGACCATGGTGTAAATCAGCAGCTGGAACAGCGGGTTTATAAATGTCCATAAGAATCCCAGCACGGAGCCTTTGTAGCGCCCGCGCAGATCCTTGCGCACCAGCGTCGCGATCATCTCGCGGTATGCGTAAATCTCTTTTATGTCTTTTATCATTGTTTCCTCTGCAAAAATCTGTCAGCCAAAGCGGTCGCAGATCTCCTGTATCCGCGCGGCGGCCGTTTCTGCCGGCCGTTTCAGACTCAGTTTTTCTTTTACAGTCTGAAAAGCCGCGCGTTTTATTTTAGCATAGAAATTTCTGTCTGTGTATAGCTGTCTCATAAAACCGGCCGCTGCGGATATATCCGGTTCTGCCCAGTGCATTCCCTTTTGGAAAGCGCCTGACGTCTTTCGGATCGGCACAAGCGTGTACGGGACCATGCAGGCACAGGTCTCATCCGTGAATTCGGTATTGGCCGACCAGTTCGTCGTGATCACCGGCGTCCCCAGATCCATGGCCTCTGCTATAACCAGGCCGAACCCTTCGGCCCGGTGCAGACTGACAAAGACGTCACAGGCAGCCGTCAGAGCATCGACCTGTGATTTCGGAAGATTTCCGCCGATCACATACACATTGTCAAGCCCCGCGCACAGCGCCTCGCGCTGCGCACTCTGCTCCGGAGTCTCCTCGTGCACTTTGAGCACCAGACCGGTTCCGGCATACCCGGACACCGCCTCGTCCTCGTGCCCGCCAAACGCCTTCCTGTATGCCTCGATGGCCGCTGCCGGATTTTTTCTCTCTGCCCGGCTGCCGCCGTCGTACATGACCAGAAACAAAAAACGGTCTTCCGGCAGGCCGAAGCGCTCCCGGTTCCACGCGGGATCGGCGCAGGTCTTTACCGGATACGGGACAGTCAGAACCGGCTTGTCGGTCACGCGCTTCAGTGTGTCCGTGATAAAGCCGGACGGCGTCCAGATTTCATCGGCGAGGCGGATGCTCGCCTTCCACTCTTCCGGAAACTCTTTGAGCTCCCAGAGCCAGTACGCAATATTATAGTGCCCCGAGAAGCGCTCCGTCCCGAGGTCCAGAAACGGGAGCGGGAACTCCGAGGGGTTTACGTGGATGAGGTTGATTCCGTATTTGTCATCGGCTGTCTCAAGGTCCGCAAAGGGATCGGCTTCTGTCGCCGCGTCGGTGGGAACCACCCACGGCTGCACGGCAAAAGGGACGCCTGCGGCCTGCAGAATTTCACCCACGAGGCGCATGCTCTGTCCGAGTCCTGTCGGCGCTTTTATATTGCCGATCAGACTGACGCCGGGACGCCTCGCCGACGGATCAAAGGGCGCCAGATTTTTTTCGATTTCCGGAACTTTTCCCAGAATCGCTTTTGCCTTCAGATCCGAGAGAACCGACTGGGGAATCACTTTTTTAAGCAGAGGGCGCAGCTTTTCGGCCGCTCCCAGCACTCCACCGGTACTCATCAGACATTCTCCACGATGAAGTCCGACACGATTCTTCCGAGCCGTTCCGGGCTGTACCGCCCGATGACTTCATCATACTTTGCCCGGTCAACGCTCTTGTCCGGGTCTGCGTCAAAGGCTGCCAGAGAAGAGGCCAGAGCGCTGATTCTTTCTTCATCCGTGCCTGACCACGGCGAAGTGCGCAGAACTCCCGGCCCTTCAATTTCATTGTAAATCGGAAGATCGCTCACAATGACCGGCTTATAGAATTTCATGACTTCGATCACCGGCATGCCGAAGCCTTCTGCCCGGCTCGGAAAAACAAAACAGGAGCAGGCCGCGTAGAGCGCGTGTTTTTCCTCGTGCGGGACGTAATTTTTATATGTTATCCCCGGCACTTTTTCCTGCATCTGCCGGATGAGTCCGCCGATCGGCTCTTCCTGTATTTTGCCGGCCAGAACGAGCGGCCGCTTTCCACCGCCCGATCTGTACTTTTCGTAGGCTTTGAGCAGAATATCGACGCCCTTGCGCAGTTCCATGTTGCCGACGTACAGAAAATAATTCTGGTCGGTCAGATCTCTGCGGATCCGCAGCGGATGCGCGATGATATAGGAGTCGGCGCTTTTCTTTTCTGCTGCCTGCGGGAAAAAGTTCAGCGTCGATTTGCGCGTCTGCTCTGAATTGTACAGAATCATGTCCGTGTCTTTCAGCGTCCTCCGCAAGGCAAGCCGGAAATACAGACTGTAGACACGGCCCACGTACTGCGGATATTCCAGCGGAAACATGTCGTGAATCGTGATCATCGTGCGGAAGTTTCCGCCGAGACGGACCGGAATCAGAGAATTGACTTCCCAGAAGAGATCCGGCCTGACTGTCTCAAGTTCCTTTTTAATCCAGCGGAAATAGCGGAAAACCGCCGAAGAGACATTGACCGCCGTCCCGTACGCGCGCACTTCCATGCCTGCGCCGCGGCACTGTTTCATATATTCGCTTGTCTGTACATCGGTTAAAAGAATGAACTCAAACCGCTCATCCTTTCCCAGGATTTTCAGGAAATCATAGAAATACATCCCGACTCCGCTGGGCCGGCTGCCGAGGTTTCTTGCGTCCGCCGCAATCCGGATTTTTTTCATTCTTTCTTTTCCTGTCTTACCCTTCGACTCTCAGTTTGTCGGCCAGTCTGTGAATCGGCCGCGAGAGAGCCGCTGCCGTCTTGTCCCACGAATAGTGCATCAGTACGTTCTGCGCCGGCGCCGTCTGCGTTTTCAGCATATCCTCCAGATCATAGTTCGGAGAGTCCGGATCCACATACCGGGCGGTCTGTCCGTATATCTCATGCATGACCGGGATGTCGGACACGATGATCTGCGCGCCGCACGAGAGGGCTTCCATCGGCGGAATGCCGAACCCCTCGTACTTTGACGGGAACAGAAATGCCCGGCAGTGCTGCATCAGAGACTTCATCTCACCGTCGCTGATCCGCCCTGTCAGAATGACATTCGGCAGATTCTGCCCCAGATCGGTCTCGCCGAAATCGCCGCCGCTGATCACATACCAGAGCTCCGGGTGCAGCTGCGCGTTGTGCACCACCCACGGAACATTTTTGTATTTGGAAAGCGAGCCGCAGAACAGAAAATAATTGCCCGGAATAATCTTCGGATTTCTGGCAAAAACCCCGTCGTCCGGCTCCACTTTAAGAAAATGCTGCCATCCGCAGCCCGTGATCGTGATCCGCGGATTCTTCGGATTATAGCAGTTTAATATCTCATGCCGCGAGAAGCAGCTGTCCGTCGCCAGCTCATCTGCCTCGTCAAACGCCTTCTTATACAGAAGTCTGCGGAAAACGATTTCTTTCTTGTCCGGCCCCGGCGAGAGCAGTGGTTCTCTCGTTTTGTAGACAATATCATGAATCTGAATCAGTCCCCTGGGCCATGAGAGCGGAAACGTATTGCACAGGTGAATTCCGAACGTCTGCTTTTCTTTCAGGTACGGCCCGAGCTCGCGCTGCTCCCACCAGCGGATGCTCTTTCCGACACTGCCGAGCCGCACAGCCGGGATATTCTCATACGCCGGAATCGCCTCTTCCGGGAGATCACCCGGAACCGCAATTTCAACGGCCACGTCCGAGAGCCTTTTGTCGAGACACGCGAGCGTCTCTCTCGCATAGCGCTGAACGCCGGTTATCGGCTCTGAGAGAAATGCCCCGTTGATGACAAGTTTTTTCATCGCTCGCCCTCTCTTTCTGAGCTGCGTCCGCTCGCCAGCGCCTCTTTCTCTGCCTCTTTGGCCGCCTGTGAGGCGTTCTCCTCCGCTGCCCGCTCTTCGGCCTCCCGCTTGCGCGCGAGTTCCAGTTTGGCGGCCGCATTGACGGCGGATTCGCCTCCGCGCTCCGGATGATAGGTCGGCGCCAGCTCATGCAGCAGCGGGCGGATGTCTCCGACCTCATTGTACGCAGCCTCTTTGAGCTTATCCAGGCGTTCCTCGAAGTGCTCCTGGTCAAATTTGATCGGCTTTCCGATGTGAATCATCTTGTTGGCGGTGTCTTTCATGCCTTCTTCCTTCATCAGCATCTCTTCATAGAGCTTCTCGCCGGGGCGCAGGCCCGTATAGCGGATCTGCATATCTACGCCCAGCGTGTAGCCCGAGAGCCGGATGAGGTTCTTGGCAAGATCGTCGATCTTTACCGGCTTGCCCATGTCCAGAACGAAAATCTCTCCGCCCCTGGCATACGCGCCGGCCTGCAGCACCAGCGACACGGCTTCCGGAATCGTCATGAAATACCGGATGATATCCGGGTCCGTGACCGTCACCGGTCCGCCGGCCGCGATCTGCTTCTTGAACAGAGGGATGACCGAACCGTTGCTCCCCAGGACATTGCCGAACCGCACCGCGACAAATTCCGTCTTGCTGCGGTTGTTGTAGTACTGAATAATCATCTCACAGATACGCTTTGTGGCGCCCATAACATTTGTCGGGTTGACCGCCTTGTCCGTCGAAATCATGACAAAGCGCTCGACGCCGTAACGGTCCGCGGCGCGCACGACATTCAGCGTCCCGAAGATGTTGTTCTTCACGGCCTCGTTCGGGCTGACCTCCATCAGCGGCACATGCTTGTGGGCCGCCGCGTGGTAGACGATATCCGGGTGATACTTCGAGAATACCGCCGCCAGGCGGCCGCGGTTTCTCACCGAACCGATCAGCGTCACGACATTGGCGTCCGGATATTTGAATTTCAGTTCCTGCTGAATGTCATAGGCGTTGTTTTCGTAAATATCGAAAATTATCAGGCATTTCGGCTTGTGCGTGATCAGCTGCCGGCAGAGCTCCGAACCGATGGAGCCGCCGCCGCCCGTGACAAGTACCGTCTTGCCCTTTACATATCCCATGATCGACTCGAGATCGACCTGAATCGGGTCTCTTCCCAGGAGGTCCAGCACATCGACGTCCCGGATATCCCGCAGATTGATCTCGCCGTCCACCATCTGGTACACGCCCGGAACAATCTTCAGCTTACAGCTGGTCTCTTTGCAGATGTTGAGGATCTTTCCTTTTTCCTCATTCGAGCAGGACGGAACCGCGAAAATAATTTCATCGACGTGAAAATCTCTGGCCGCCTGGCGGATCTTGTCCCGGCCGCCCACGACTCTGACGCCGCGGATATATTTTCCTTTCTTGCTCGGATCGTCGTCGATCAGGCACACGACCTCCGAACCGGCCAGATACCGACTCATCTGGAGCTCGCGCACCAGAATGTTGGCCGCTTCACCGGCGCCGATGATCATGATCCGGGTGCTGTCGTTGTTGTCCTTGATGCCGCGCCAGCGATGAAGAAACTGCCGGATCGTGCGGTAGAAGAAGCGCGTAAAACACTCAGCCAGAATCAGAAAACAGCCGCCCACGAAATAGACCGAGCGCGGCATGCTGTTAAACGTGACCATCGTGAGAAATGCATAAAAGATTTCCGTCAGAATGCACGCCTCGAAAATCCGATATGCTTCCGCAATGCTGGCGTACTGCCAGAGACTGTGGTACATCCGGCAGATCCAGAAGATACAGATCCCGATGATGGTAAAGGGAATCGCCGTCTGGACATACGCTCTCCAGTACTCCGGCGGAATGAAACTCAGATGCATGTCAAAACGAACCAGAAGGGCAAAAATCGTCGTCGCATTCAGCCAGAAAATATCAATGATGATCAGGAATAAGCGCCGCACAAACAGCTGCATCCTGTCTTTCTTTTCACCTGACGAAGTCATAAACGCAGTCCTTTCCCATTTCAGCCTTGAACATCTGATTTTTTCAGGCTGTGCCGCTTAAACGGAAGACTGATGAATCCCGAAAGCGTCCCCAGCCCGTAGCTGACATGCAGAAGCAGAAACAAAACCGGAAGCATCCAGAAATAATATTTTCTGCTCTTGTTCTGAACCCCCGCGCCTATCGACATCAGAACAGCCAATGTTATATAAATCCCCCAGAGCAGGCCCGTCAGAACCTGGACCGTCTGCACAAACATACCTGTCATCCCGCTCACGGCGCCCGCCACGGAAATTCCCGTGCCGATGCCCGCGAGAAGCGTAAAAATGAGCGGCACAAAATAAAATGCCGAAAGACACTTCGGACATACGGCACAGGTCAGGGCAATCCAGTATCCGTTGGCAGCCTTCTGCCTCAGCATCGCGCGAAGCGACCCCCGTATGTACTCCCAGGAAATGATTTCCGGGGCAAACCGGATTTTATACCCTGCCTGGCGGATCCTCCAGTGCATTTCATTGTCTTCCGTCCGCTTCAGCGTCTCGTTATAAGGCCCGACGTCCTCAAAAACCTTTTTCCTGTATATCCCGTGAAACACCGAATTTACATACAGCTTTTCGTTTTCCTTCGCAGTGCCGGTCTTTTTTCCGCCCCGGCGGTACGACGCAAAGCTGCTGCCGAACATCGAAGACTCGGCCATCAGAAGCGTGTTCGCCCACGGCGTATCTTTCTCAGCGATATTCGGGCGCCTGCCTCCGGCGACATCCTCGCCCTCCTCGAGCACCTTCACACTCCGGCTCACAAAATCCGCCGGAATCCGCGCATGCGCGTCGACGCGCACAACCGCTTCTCCCCGCATCTCTTTCAGAATCACATTCCAGCCGCAGGGAAGCGTCTTTCCCGGGTTCTCCAGCACCGCAACCCTGGCAAATGCGCCGGTGTCGTCCGGTCCCCCGTACTTCTTCTGAAAGTCTTCCATGACCTTCCTCGTGCCGTCAGAAGACAGACTGTTCACCAGCAGAATTTCCATCTGATCGTGCGGATAATCCTGCACGGCAATCTGCGAGAGCAGTCCCGGCAGTGCTTTCTCTTCATTATACGCGATAACAGCAAAGGTCACAAACATGCTCATTTACCAACAACTCCCAGCGTCTGAAAAAGCACGCGCAGATCTTCTTTTGCGCCGCAGTTTTTCAGATTTTCGAGATTGTACTTCATCTTCCGGGGCAGAACCTCTTCGATATAGATCCGGTCTGCTTCTTCCGGACTCTTCGCCGCCTCCAGCATTTTCGCCTCGTCTTTGAACGCAATGCTCGTGCGGCTCGTCAGACCGGCCGGCATCAGAAGCGTCGCCTTCATGGCCGGCGTATACGCGGCGGCATACTTCGGCACTTCCGGTCTCGTCCCGACAAATGTCATCGATCCCGCCAGAATATTAAAGAGCTGCGGGATCTCGTCAAGCCGGTGTTCCCGCAGCGAATGTCCTATGGCTGTGACGCGCGGATCTTCGTCCACGGTCACCTGCGGCCCGACTGCCTCGGCATCCGTCACCATGGTCCGGAACTTGAAAATCCGGAACGTTTTTCCGTAGCGCGTCACCCGCGTCTGCCGGAAAAAGACAGGCCCCGGGGAACTCGTCTTGATGCGGATGGCGATGACGGCCATCGGAATGGCCAGAATCACCGTCAGAACAGCCGCTGCCACAATATCGAACGCGCGCTTCAAAAACCGGTACCCGCGCCGGGGTGCCAGACAGTCGTAATATTCTTTTACCTCCGGCGTGCGCATGTCTTCCGGCAGATCTTCGAAGCGTCTCATACTGTTTTATATCCACTTCAGCAGTTCACGGATGACATAATCGTTCTGCTCATCCGTCAGTTTTGTGTGCAGCGGCAGTGTAATCTCACAGCGGTACTGATCATACGCGTTCGGGAAATCCTGAATGTCAAATCCCAGCTTTTTGTAGGCTGTGTGCATCGGGAGCGGCTTGTAGTGTACATTCGTGGCCACGCCGTCCTCAGCCATGTGGATGATCAGCTCATTTCGCCCGGCCTCGTCGAGTTTCGGAACTCTCACAATCATCAGATGGCCGGAAGAGGTGACTCCCTCTCTGAAATGCTTCATCACCTCGGCGCCGCTGCCCGCCAGTCCTTTCTCATAGCGCCCGATCAGCTCTCTTCTGCGGGCGAGAAGCCCCGGATACCGCTTCATCTGTGCCAGACCGATGGCCGCGTGCACGTCGGTCATGTTGCACTTGTACCAGGTGCCGACGATGTCGTATTCCCAGCTGCCCGGTTTTGTCTTCGCCAGAGCATCCTTGCTCTGTCCGTGCAGAGTCATGAGCATCAGCATCCTGTAGATCTCTTCGTCGTCGATCCCGGGCAGAGGACGCCATGTGAGCGCGCCACCCTCCGCGGTCGTGAAGTTTTTGACCGCGTGAAACGAAAACGACGTCACGTCCGCCGCCTGTCCGCTCTTCACCAGCTGTTTTCCGCCGCCGTAGATCGGATTTTCAAGCACGCGGGATGCGCCGAATCCGTGGGCGGAATCGGCGAGAATCATCACGTGTCCGAGCGCCTCCTGATACCGTCCGGTCGGATGGTAGAGGCTCTTTTTCTTTTCAACAATATCGCGCAGGCGGTCATAATCGCACATCACGCCGCCCAGATCAACCGGGATGATGGCCTTCGTGCGCTCATTTACCATGGATTCGATGGCGTCGTAGTCCGGCTCAAACGAGCCCGGAGCGCAGTCGACCATGCGCACGGTGGCGCCGACATGGCAGGCGGCTGCCGCCGTCGCGGTGTAGGTATAGGCAGGAACGATGACTTCGTCGCCCTCTCCGATGCCGAAAAGTCTCAGCGCCATCTCTTCACAGGCAGTGGCTGAAGAGAGGCAGGCCGCTTTCGCGCTTCCGGTGAAAGCCGCCACTTCTTTTTCCAGCTCTTTGGTCCTGGGGCCGGTTGTAATCCATCCCGAGCGAAGAGCATCGCTCACTTCCTGTATTTCTGCTTCCGTTATATCAGGCGGTGAAAAAGGAACGTTCATGATCTTTCTCCTTTACCCATGTTAGAACGGCCGCTCATGCGGTTCACATAACCTTCGAGAATTTCTTTTTTATTGAGCTCCGGCTTTTCGATGACGAGAGACAGAAGCCTGTCCAGAATCTCGCCGATCTCGCGGCCCTCAAAGCCCGCGGCCATCAGGTCGCTGCCGGTGATGTTCAGGTCTGAAATATTCACCGGATCATTCCGGGATACGACCGTCTCAAGCAGGCGGTCGAGCGCCAGGCGGTGCGCCCTGTGGCGCCTCAGCGGAAATCCGGTTATCTTCTCCTTGGCCGCTGTCATTCCGTCGTCAAACTCCGCGATCAGCTTCAGATCGTCCTGTCCGTACGTGTGGAGCGCTCTGCGCACAGAGGCCTCATTTTCCTCGATGTGGATGTCCTTGGCAATGAGCAGGGTTTTCACGCCCCGGATGGTCTGATTGTCCATCTTCAGATGCCGCAGCGTCTTTACCGCCGCCTGCGGCGTCTCAAAATACAGCAGTCCCGCGTAGCGCAGCGTCTTGTCCGCCGGCAGGCTCTCAAGAAGCCGGATCGTCTTCTCACGCCGGGTCATCTCAAATGCCTGGTCGATTTCCGGCAGGATTTTCCGGAACAGCCCCATGTCGGTGTACAGACTGCAGTGCGCCGGATTCGGGCTGAGCAGCGTTTTGGTCAGCTCCGCCTGGACTCTCTCCATGCTCACCAGCTTTATGTTGTCTGCCAGATCGACAATCGCGTCCGCCGTGTCCTTTTCGATGGAAAATCCGAGCTGCGCCGAAAAGCGGATGGCGCGCATCATGCGCAGCGCATCCTCTCCGAAGCGCTCGTACGGAATGCCGACACAGCGCACCACATGGCGCGCGAGATCCTCGCGGCCCCCGAACAGATCCACCAGTCCGCGGCTGTCCGAATACGCCATGGCGTTGATCGTGAAATCCCGGCGCTTCAGGTCCTCCGAGAGCCGGTCCGTGAACTCGACGTTGTCCGGATGCCGGCCGTCCGCGTACGTGCCGTCGATCCGATACGTCGTGACTTCATAACCGTGACTGCCGGACATGACCGTCACTGTTCCGTGCTTTATGCCGGTGTCCACCGTCCGGTAAAACAGCCTCTTGATGTCAAGCGGGAGCGCCGACGTGGTAATGTCCCAGTCGTGCGGCGGGAGTCCCAGCGCGCAGTCGCGCACGCAGCCTCCGACCACATACGCCTCGTATCCGGCATTTTCAATTGTTTCCAGAATTCTCCTGACGTCCTCGGGAACATAGATCCGAAAATCCGAGGCCGCCGTTCTGCCGGCACCTGCCATCCCCCACGCTCCTTTTTATTCCGGGATTTAATATGCTTTGTCCCAGTAAACCATATATTTCGCCGGCTTTCCGCAGCATGCGCAGACGCCGGAAATCTTCTCCTGACGGAACGGAATGCAGCGGGACGTAGCCCCCGTGTCTTCCTTGATCTTATCCTCGCAGGCCTGATCACCGCACCACATCGCCTTGACAAATCCCGGCTTGTTCGCAATCGTATCCTTGAACTCGTCGTAGTTTCTCGCCGTCCATGTGTGCGTGTCTCTGTGTTTTGCCGCGCGCCCGAGCATTTCCTTCTGAATCGTCTCGAGCAGCTCCATGACGGTCTGGGGAAGCGTATCGATCGGCGCGTTGATTTTTTCTCCGCTGTCGCGGCGCACAAGAACGGCCTGACCGGCGGCGATGTCTCTCGGGCCCATCTCGATGCGCAGCGGAAATCCGCGCATCTCCTGCTCGGAAAACTTCCAGCCCGGGCTCTTGTCCGTGTCGTCGACCTTTACGCGGCAGCCCGCCTTTTTCAGTTCGGACTCCAGCTTCCGGCACGCCTCAAGCACGCCTTCTTTGCGCTGCTGGATCGGGATGATATCCGCCTGGACCGGCGCAATGTGCGGCGGCAGAACCAGTCCGGAGTTGTCGCCGTGAACCATGATCATGGCGCCGATCACGCGGGTCGTCATGCCCCAGGACGTCTGCCATACGTACTTGAGCTTGTTGTCCTTGTCCGTGAACTGAATGCCGTAGGCTTCCGCGAATTTCTGTCCGAAGAAATGGGACGTGCCGCTCTGCAGGGCGCGGCCGTCGTGCATCATGGCCTCGACCGTATAGGTCGCCTCCGCCCCGGCGAATTTTTCTTTGTCTGTCTTGCGCCCTTTGATGACCGGAACCGCAAGCTCTTCTTCCAGGAAATCCGCGTAGACGTTCAGCATCTGCTGCGTGCGCGCCTCAGCCTCTTCCTTCGTGGCGTGAATCGTGTGGCCTTCCTGCCACAAAAACTCACGGGACCTGAGGAACGGTCTGGTCTCCTTCTCCCAGCGCACAACCGAGCACCACTGATTGTACAGTCTCGGCAGATCTCTGTAGGAGTGAACATCATCCTTATAGAAATCGGAAAATACGGTCTCCGATGTCGGGCGCACGCACAGACGCTCCGTCAGCGGCTCCGTGCCGCCGCTCGTGACCCATGCGACTTCCGGCGCAAAACCCTGAACCAGCTCGCCCTCTTTCGCGAGAAGACTCTCCGGAATCAGGAGCGGCATATAGACATTCTGCACTCCCGTCGCCTTGAACCGCGCGTCCAGAAGCTTCTGAATATTTTCCCATATCGCGTATCCGTACGGCTTGATCACCATAAAGCCCTTGATATGCGAATAGGCGATCAGATCCGCCTTGACGCACACATCGGTATACCACTGGGCAAAATCATCCTCCATAGAGGTGATTTCCTTAACCAATTTCCCGTTGTCAGCCATTTCGTTCCTCTCTTGTGCCTTGAACATTTCACATATTCAGGCGGTTTTTATTGTATATACTGCGTAATCGTATCACGATTGGAATTCAGATACAATTATACCTCACGCCCGGAAGCGGTAGCCCACGCCCCAGATCGTCTCGATATACTGCGGCTTGCTGGTGTCCGCCTCGATCTTCTCGCGGATTTTCTTGATGTGCACCGTCACGGTCGCGATGTCGCCGATCGAATCCATACCCCAGATCTCGCGGAACAGCTCATCCCTCGTGTACACGTGATTCGGATGCTCCGCCAGAAACGTGAGCAGATCAAATTCCTTCGTCGTGAACTGCTTCTCTTCTCCGTTGACAAATACCCGGCGCGCCGTCTTGTCGATTCTGAGTCCTCTGATCTCCAGCACATCATTTTCCGGCTTGTTCACCAGTCTCTGGTACGCGGCCAGATGCGCCTTGACTCTCGCCACCAGTTCACTCGTGGAAAATGGTTTCGTCATGTAATCATCGGCGCCCATGCCAAGGCCCCTGATCTTGTCGATGTCTTCCTTCTTGGCCGACACCATGATGATCGGGATATTCTGTTTTTCTCTCACGCGGCGGCAGATCTCGTATCCGTCGACGCCCGGGAGCATGATATCCAGAATCAGGATGTCATACTTTCCCGTCAGAGCTTCCGCGAGTCCGCTTGTCCCGTCATTGCAGATCACGACCTCAAATCCGGAAAGTTCCAGATAATCCTTCTCAATGTCCGCAATGGATTCCTCATCTTCTACGATCAGAACTTTGCTCATTTGTCACTCCTTTTCCCTCTGCCGTTTACGTCTGCCGCGCCGTCCCGTCTCCTCTTTCTGAGGAAGTGCCGGCGCAGGTCCTGTCACTTTTTTCTTCAGGTCAATGTGCATTGTGGTGCCTTGTCCTTCCACGCTTTCAGCCCAGATCTTGCCGCCGTGATCCTGAATGATCTTGCGCACGATGGCAAGCCCGATGCCGCTGCCGCCGGTCGAAGAATTTCTCGCGCGGTCCGTGCGGTAGAAACGGTCAAATATCTTCGGAAGAGCTGAGGCTTCGATACCTTTGCCGTTGTCGGCCATGGCGATGTGGGCGTATTCACCTTCGTCGTAGATATCGATGCGGATCTTGCCCGGCCGGGAAGGATCCATATATTTCACAGAATTGCTGATGATGTTGTTGACGACCCGCTTGAGCTGTTCCGGATCGGCCGTGATGATCATGTCCTGCTCCGGGTGATATGTGTACTCCAGGCTGATGTTCTGAGCGTCCAGATCCAGCGAAATCTCGCTCACGCAGTCATTGAAATACGTGCGCACCGAAAGATCCGTAAAATTGTACGGAATCCGGTTCGTGTCGAGACGGGAATACAGCGTCAGCTCGTTGATCAGACGGTCCATGTCCTGCGTCTTGTTGCAGATCGTCAGAATATACTTTCTCTGTTTCTCCGGCGTGCGCGCCACGCCGTCGCGGAGTCCCTCCGCATAGCCGCGGATCGACGCGAGCGGCGTCTTGAGATCATGGGAAATGTTGCGGATCAGCTCTTTTTCCTCGGCGTCATTTTTCAGGCGCTCATCGGCCGACTCTTTCAGCCGGCGGCGCATATCCTCAAAATCCGCCAGAACCTCGGAGAACTCGTCCTTGCCTCCCACGGGGATTTCAAAATCCAGATTGCCGTCCCGCACATTTGTCGCGACAAGCTTCAGTCTGTCCAGAGGAATGATAATCGAAAGATAAAGCCAGTAATCGAGAATGAAACTGGTGAAAATCAGAACCAGCAGAATGATCAGCAGAACTTCCGTGAGCATGCTGCGGATTCGCGGCAGCACGTCCTCTGTTGACGTCATCAGATAAACGACCCCGTTCGTGCCGCTTGACGTCACAAAAGGCACTGTGCGGATAATCGTAGGGGAATCGCCGTACAGATAATACCCGGCACCCTCATCATAGAGCAATGATTTTGTATCCGGAAGAGCAGAAAAAACATCCGACAGCGTCAGACTGGAATTGGAATATATCTGCACGCCGTCAGCATAAACAATGGCAGAAGAAAGTCTGTCTCTGAGGGTCTCACCCATCGCCTCAAGCCATTCCGGATCCGTAAAATTGTCCGGGTTCTCCTTTGCCTGCTCATTAACAATTTTATATACGCTCTGTGAGATCTCCGAGAGCATATTCATCGGAGACACAAGCGAGTTCAGGTCCAAATCTTCTTCGATATCGTAGATTTTCTTGAGTCTCTGGCTCTGTACATGAAACACGAAGTTGACCGAAGCTGCTCCCAGGACCACGGGGAGCAGAACCATTACGACAAATGTCAGCTGTAGTTTTGTCCGGATCTTCATAAGCCTGCTTCTTCTGCTTTTTTACGCGTATCTCAGTTTAAATTTTCTTTCCTTATAATCGTCATCCACCTCTTCGATTTTCGCCCCAAGTCCACGCAGTTTTCCCGTTAAATCCTCGTATCCTCTCTGAATATACTGGATGTCCTCGATCTTTGAGAAGCCGTCCGCGGAAAGCGCCGCCATAACAAGCGCCGCACCGGCTCTGAGATCCGGAGCCACCAGTTCCGTGCCCGTGAGCTGCTCAACGCCTTTCACATAGGCCGTGTTGCCCTCGACCTGAATTCTCGCCCCCATGCGGTTCAGCTCATCTACATACTTAAAACGGTTCTCGAAAATACTCTCCGTCACCAGGCTGGTACCGTCCGCCAGCGCCAGCGCGACCGTGATCTGCGGCTGCATATCGGTCGGGAATCCCGGATAGGGGAGAGTTTTTACATTGGCAGGGTTCAGTCTCTCCGGTCCGATGACCCGGACGCTCTCGTCGTCCTCGATCACCGTGCAGCCCATCTCCGCGAGCTTCGCGGAAATACTCTCGAGGTGCTTCGGAATCACATTCAGTACCGTGACATCGCCGTGCGTGATCGCCGCGCCGGCCATAAACGTCCCCGCCTCGATCTGGTCGGGAATGATGGAATACGTCGTTCCGTGCAGCCTTCTCACGCCGTTGATGCGGATCACATCGGTTCCGGCGCCGCGGATATCCGCGCCCATGGCGCTCAGGAAGTTCGCGACATCCACGATGTGCGGCTCTTTGGCGACATTTTCCAGGACTGTGTAGCCGTCAGCCATGCAGGCCGCCAGCATCAGGTTGATCGTCGCGCCGACGCTGACGACATCAAAATAAATGTGAGCTCCGTGAAGATGCTCCGCCTTTGCGTAAATCATGCCGTGATCCAGATCCACCGTCGCGCCCAGGGCCCGGAAGCCCTTGAGGTGCTGGTCGATCGGCCGGCTGCCGATGTCACAGCCGCCCGGGAACGCCACACAGGCTTCATGATACTTGCCCAGAAGCGCGCCGAGCAGATAATAGGATGCGCGGATCCGGCGGATATAGTCGTACTCCACGTCGATACTGTTGATACCCGTGCCGTTTATCTGCACGGAATTATTGTAAACATGCTGGACCCTGGCGCCGATTCCCTCGATCGCCTGCAGCATCACGCCGGTGTCGCGGACATTCGGTACATTTTCGATGGTAACCGTAGAATCTGCCATAATTGCGGCCGCCAGAATTCCCAGTGCCGCATTTTTCGCCCCGGCGATCGGAACCGATCCTTTCAGCGGTTCGCCGCCTTTTATAATGTAAGCATTCATAGATCCGTATGACCTTTTCGTAAATGTAAAGAGACGCCTGTTTTTCGCGTCTTCCCTCTCCGTATTAAAGTGCTGTGTTACACAAGCACTAGATTCTATCATATTTTTGCGTCTCTGTCACGGGAATCTTAGCACAATGTGTTCTCTCCGTCAAAACCGAGCCGTCACGTCCGGTGTCCTCTGTGCTTCTTTTTCACGGAAAATCCGAATGTTCCCAAGTTTCTGCCCATTGCCCGGTATTCGCCGTGCAGGTAGCAGATCAGTCCCGCCTCGCCGAGGTGGAACCGTCCGCTCTCATCCATGTACCGGTCGTCGGCCTGAACAGAGACCACTTTCGCAAGGAACAGAGTGTGTGTTCCAAGAGACTGCTCCGACACCACCCGGCACCCGATATTGACCGGGCTCTCCCCGATTCCGGGCGCCGCGACGCCGGGAACCTCACAGCGGTGCAGGCGGCAGGAAGCCCATTTGTCATGATCGCGTCCGCTCTTCACCCCGCAGAAATCCGCCGCTTTCACCAGTTCTTCCGTCACGAGATTGATGACAAATTCTTTCGAATCCTCGATCATCGCGTGCGAATAGCGCGACGGCCGCACGGAAATGGATACCATGGCAGGGTCCGAGCAGACAGTGCCTGTCCACGCGACCGTGAGAATGTTGTCTTTTCCGTCTGATCCGCGGCAGCTGACCATGACGGCCGGCACCGGGTAGAGCATATTGCCCGGTTTGAAGCTGATTTTACCCATTGCTCCGCATTCCTTATCCGCGAATCCTGGCAGCTATGTAATCCAGACCTTCCAGAATCACAGCGCCGTGATCTGATGCGAGGAGATCTGTCTTCACAACCTTATACTGTCTGTTCTTTAAAAATGTGTCCGTGCGCTCCGTCACTTCGATTTCGGTGTGCGTCGTCACATCGCCGTCTGTCTTGCGCAGAATGAGCTCCCAGGTCTGCTTCCGCATCCCGGCGTCTTCCTTCTCGGAGAGTTTGTGCCGTTCAATGGAAAACCACCCGGCGTCTTTCGCGTCATCGCCCGCTTTTTCTTTCACGCTGTCATCCGGAACCAGCGCGATGTAAGCCGTCGTGATGATCCGGGTGCGCGGATCCCGCCCGACATCGCCATAGGTTCTCATCTGTTCCTCGACAAGTCCCGTCAGACCTGTCTCCTCAGCCAGTTCTCTGGCCGCTGCCGTGTCAAGATTTTCCCGAACCTCGACAAAGCCGCCCGGGAGCGCCCACCACCCGATGCTGGGGTGATTTCTTCTTTTTATCAGAAGCACTCTGTCGGGGACGGGGCATCCCGCCTGGATCTGCGGCGCCGGAGCCTCGAAAATCAGGTTGTCAACCGTGCTGCACGGCGAATCGTATTTTTTCGGATTATAGGCCTCAAGGAACTCCTGGAGCGTCATTCCGCCCGCGTTCTTCTCGCCCGTTCCGAGAAATTTTCTGTTTTCTTCTTCTGAAAGAAATGTCATTTCTGTCTTCCTTTCCCTCAATGCGGCATGAGTCCGCCGGACAGAAAACAGGCCGGCAGAATCCTCCGCATATCTATTCAAATAATAACATATTCTATCTCATTGTACGTCCATGAAATCTATGCTAAACTATAAGAGTTCACAGAAATACTGCGGTTGTAAATGTTTACATATGTGAAATATGCTAAAAATCACAGAATATCTGGGTTAAGGAGGAACTCAACCGTATGGAAGGAAATGTTATCGTTGGACAGTCCGGCGGTCCTACTTCTGTCATCAACTCGAGTCTTGCGGGTGTTTTCAAGACGGCCAAAGACCGCGGCGCCAAAAATGTCTACGGAATGCTCCACGGCATCAAAGGCCTGATCGACGGACAGTATGTCCGCCTGGAAGACAAGATCTGCTCGGATCTGGACATTGATCTTCTGAAGCGCACACCTTCCTCGTTCCTCGGCTCCTGCCGGTTCAAACTCCCGGAGATCCACGAAGACGAGGACATGTACAAAAAGATTTTCAAGCAGCTGAAAGACCTCGACGTAAAGTATTTCTTCTACATCGGCGGCAACGATTCCATGGATACCATAAAAAAGCTTTCCGATTACGGTACCTACATCAACAGCGACATCCGCTTCATCGGCGTGCCCAAGACCATCGACAACGATCTGGCGGTGACCGATCACACGCCGGGATACGGGAGCGCCGCGAAGTTCATCGCTTCGACCATGAAGGAAATCATCCGCGACGGACTTGTCTATGACTACCCGACGATTTCCATAGTCGAAGTCATGGGCCGCAACGCCGGATGGCTCACCGCCGCCTCGGCTCTCGCCAAGGGCGAGGACTGCGAAGGCGTCGATCTGATCTACCTCCCGGAGAAAGTATTTGACATCGATCATTTCATGCAGCGCATCCACGATCTGACAAGTCAGAACCGCTCGCTGGTCATCGCTCTTTCCGAAGGTATCAAAGTTGCCGACGGACGCTACGTATTCGAGCTGGCAGACCACGTCGAGATGGTCGATGCATTCGGACACAAGCTGCTGTCCGGATCCGCCAAGTTCCTGGCCGACAAGATCGCCGCCGAGTACGGAATCCGCACCCGCGCGATTGAATTTTCCACACTGCAGCGGTGCGCCGCTCACATGGCTTCCCGCGTCGATATCACCGAAGCCTTCAACGTCGGCGGCTCTGCCGTCAAGGAAGCGTTCGAGGGAGAGACCGGCAAAGTCATTGTGCTCAAGCGCATCAGTGACGATCCGTACATGTGCATCACAGAAGCCTGCGATGTCCACAAGATCGCCAACATCGAAAAGAAAGTGCCGCTCGACTGGATCACGGACGACGACTATGTGACGCAGGACATGATCAACTACATTCACCCGCTGATTCAGCAGGAACTCCCGCCGATGATGGTGGACGGCCTGCCGCGCCACCTGAACCTCGCCCGCTGCCCGAGAGTCTGATTCACTCAGACAGCTTCCAGACAAATGAAATGACCTCCCTTCCGCCTGGTCAGGGCCGGAAGAGAGGTCTTTTTTTACAGTCAGGCAGTACCCGTGTGCAGGCCCGCCGCATCTTATTCTGCCTTCACCTGTTCAAATGTGTCGAGGACTTCCTGGTCCGGAGCTTTCGTGAGCAGGCTGACGATCACATTTACCACGAGAGCTGTGAGGAAAGCCGGGAGCAGTTCATAGAGATCCCAGATGCCGCCCAGCGGTCTCACGGCGAATTTCCAGACGAAAACCATCAGGCCGCCTGAGAATATGCCGGCCAGAGCTCCCGCCTTATTGGAGCGCTTCCAGTAGAGCGCCAGCAGAACGACCGGTCCGAACGAAGCGCCGAATCCCGCCCACGCGAAAGACACGATGCCGAAGACCGAGCTGTTCGGGTCCCAGGCCAGAAGAATGCCGATGAGCGCGATGACGAGCAGCGTGACGCGGGAAACGAGAAGCGTCTTCTTTTCCGACATATCCTTGTGGAAGAACCGCATGAGAATATCATTGGAAACCGAAGACGAAGCGGCCAGCAGCTGCGAGTCCGAGGTGGACATCGTCGAGGCCAGGATGCCGGAAAGAACGATGCCGGCCACGAGGGCGGCCAGAATGCCGTGCTCGGCCAGGATGCTTGAGATTTCTACAATTACCGTCTCGGACGCCGATCCGGAGAGCGGCTCGATCAGGCCTTCTTTGGTCATCCCGAGACCGGCAACGCCGATCATCACGGCGATTCCCATGGCAATCAGCACCCAGATGGACGCCACGCGGCGGGAGATCGAAAGTTTCTTCTCATCTTCGATCGCCATGAAGCGGAGCAGGATATGCGGCATGCCGAAATATCCGAGCCCCCACGCCAGAGTCGATATGATCGTCAGCAGGCTGTACGGCTGCGCCGTGCCGGAAACCGGATCATACGTCTGCGTAAACGAAAGATAGCCCGGGAGCGAGCGGACATGGGCCAGCGCCGCCTGCGCCCCGCCCGCCTGGTTCAGCGCGAACAGCAGGACAATGATCAGCGCAGCCGTCATGATGATGCTCTGGATCAGATCCGTCAGAGACGCCGCGAGAAATCCGCCCATTGACGTATAGAAAATGATGACCGCGGCCGAGATGATCATGGCCACGTAATAATTGGCTCCGAAAAGAGACGAGAAAAGCTTGCCGCAGGCCGCAAAACCGGAAGCTGTGTACGGCACAAAAAACACGATGATGATCAGCGCGCCGGCCAGCGTCAGCAGATTTTTCTCGTCCTTATAGCGCTTCGAGAAGAACTCCGGCACCGTGATCGCGCCGAGCTTCTCTGTATAGCGGCGCAGCTTTTTTGCCACAATCAGCCAGTTCAGATATGTGCCCGCCGCCAGGCCGATCGCCGTCCAGCCGACGTCCGCCAGGCCGGAAAGATACGCGAGTCCCGGCAGCCCCATCAGCAGATAGCTGCTCATGTCGGAAGCTTCGGCACTCATAGCTGTCACCAGCGGTCCGAGTTTTCTTCCACCCAGATAAAAATCACCCGCTGTCTTGTTGCGTTTCGACACCTTGACCCCGATCAGCATCATCGAGACAAGGTAGACGACCATAGCAATCAGAATTCCAATCTGAGCCGTAGTCATGAACTGTAAACCTCCCCCAAAATCCTAATCTTCTTCTATCACCTGGACATCCAGATACTGGAATGGAATTTCTTCCATAAAATTGTCCTGGCTGAACCGGACATGCGATGACCTCTGAAAATCCCGGATATTGCTGTCAAGCCAGATCGGCTCGGACAGATCAAATTTCCGGCAGGCCTCCGTGATCCCGGCAAAAATCTTCTTCGTGCGGTTTGTCTGCCGGTCTGAGTTTTCATACACATACTCGCCGACTGTGTGCCGCGCGCTATCAATCATTCTGAACCAAAGACGAAACATACCGTCCCCCTGTCACTTACATCCGGCAGAACTCTCTGACCGCACTGACCAGATGGGCAATCGCCTGCTTCTCAAAGGTATCGTAATCCACCGTGGCCGACCCGTCCGCTTTATCGCTGATTGCTCTCAGGATGACAAATGCGGTGCCGTTCAGCCACGCTGTCTGCGCGATCGCCGCGCCCTCCATCTCAGCACAGGAAGCGCCAAACGTGTTTCGGATCCAGGTTTTCTTTTCCTTATCGGAAATAAAAGAATCTCCGGATGCAATCCGTCCCAGATGAACGCCGACTTGCGGCACTGCCGCGCGGCAGGCTTTCTGCGCTCTCTCAATCATCTTTTCATCGGCCTTAAACTCCCGGGTGCCAAGCTGCGGGATCTCCCCCGGCCTGTATCCCCAGACAGTAGCTTCTACATCATAATACAGCGCATCGGATGAGACAACGATGTCTCCGATGTCAATCGAAGCGTCAAGCGATCCCGCAATGCCGGTATTGATCAACTCCGTCACGTGAAAATCGTCCACCAGAATCTGCGCGCAGATTCCTGCATTGACCTTTCCGACGCCCGATTTCACGATGACAGCCGGCTTTCCCTCCAGCGTACCGGCGTGAAACACCATACCGGCCTTTTTTTCTGTTCTCTCTTCTTTCAGTCCTTCTATCAGTTCGGCCACTTCTTCCGGCATCGCTCCGATAATCCCAAGCATAGATTCCCTCCGGGTGTTTTCGGAAAATTATAACATATTTTTCATAAAAAATATCTCCTGACCGGATTGTCAGTCATGATTGATAATGATATACTTTATCAGTAAGCTAGAAATTTGCAAAGAAGGCTTTCTGTATGAAGAAAATCGTTCTCACCGGAGGGGGAACCGCCGGCCATGTCACGCCAAACCTGGCTCTTCTTCCTTCCCTTGAAAAAGCCGGATTTTCCGTGTCATATATCGGCTCTTATAACGGCATTGAAAAAACGCTCGCCGAGTCCAAGGGCCTTCCCTATTACGGGATTTCCAGCGGAAAATTCCGCCGGTATGCCAGTGCGAAAAATTTCACGGACATTTTCCGTGTGCTGCACGGCATTTCGCAGGCCAGGGGCCTTATGAAGAAAATCAAACCGGACATTGTCTTCTCAAAGGGCGGATTCGTCTCGGTTCCGGTGGTTCTGGCCGCTGCATCGAGAGGCATTCCGGTCGTCATCCACGAATCGGACATGACGCCCGGTCTCGCCAATCGAATCGCCATGAAAAAGGCGTCGAAAATCTGCTGCACGTTTCCGGAGACACTCGGGTACCTCCCGGCGGACAAGGCTGTTCTCACCGGCGCCCCGATCCGGGAAGAGCTGCTTCACGGAGACAAGGCAGCCGGTCTTAAATTTGCCGGTTTTACAGATGACAAGCCTATGCTCCTTGTCGTCGGAGGCAGCACCGGCGCCGCCAAAGTCAACGAAGCCGTCTGGGAAATTCTCCCGGAACTCACCCAGGACTTCAATGTCTGCCATCTGACCGGCAAAGGCAAGGCAGATAAAAATCTGACGGGAACGCCCGGATACGCTCAGTTTGAGTATGTATCCGACGAGATGAAGGATCTGCTGGCAGCCTGCAGTCTGGTTGTTTCCAGAGCCGGTTCCAACGCGATCTGCGAGTTTCTCGCGACGCGCACACCGTCTGTTCTGATTCCGCTCTCGGCACAGGCAAGCCGCGGGGATCAGATTCTGAACGCGAAATCGTTTCAAAAACAGGGTTTCTGCGAGGTTCTTGACGAGGACACGATGAAACCACAGGACGTGCTCGACGCCGTCAGCAAAGTGTATAATAACCGCGAAACTTACATTCAGGCCATGGAGAAGAGCCCGGCGACAGACGCCGTCGGAAAAATCACAGAAATCCTCACCGGCCTGGCCAATTCATAATTCATAAGAGAAAGGAGACTGCCATGGAAGTACAAACACGTCACAGTACCAGGCGCGACGCAGTCCTGGAATGCCTCAGAAAACATCACGATCATCCGACAGCCGATATCCTCTACAACGAAATCCGCAAGGAGTATCCGAATATCAGTCTGGGTACAGTCTACCGCAACCTGAACTTTTTCGTGGAACACGGCGAAGCCGTGAGAATTCCGGTCACCGACGGGCAGACCCGGTTTGACGGAAATGTAACTCCTCATTTTCATTTCCGCTGCTCAGTCTGCGGCGCACTGCTGGATCTGAACCTGGAGGATGGAATGGAGGTCAAGGAGAATCTGAGTCATCCGAAGACAAATTTCAAAGGGCAGATTACCGGGTATGACCTGGTGTTCACAGGCATCTGCGAACACTGCCTGAAATCAGAAAAACAAAAGTGACAGATACACCTCGGACATATACCGCGCCGGAACTTTAAGCGTTCCGCGCGGTATATTTTTTCGCGGACCGGGAAGAAAAAATTATCAATATTTGTAATTATTATCGTTGACATTTGCCATGCAAAATGCTATTCTAAGCATGTCAGGAATTTAGAACAACCTTTTGAAAGGAGATAGAATCATGAAATACAAGTGCAAGGTTTGTGGTTACGTTTATGATGAGGAAAAGGAAGGAACAAAGTTCGCGGATCTTCCGGATGACTGGAAGTGCCCGGTTTGCGGAGTTCCGAAGAAGATGTTCGAGCCGGTTGAAGAAGCGGCTGAGGAAAAGAAGGAAGCTGCTCCGGCGGACACCGACAACCTCACATGGGCTTCTGAGCATGTAATCGGTGTTGCGAAGGACATCCCGGATGATATGAAGGATTTCCTGAGAGCAGAATTCAAGGGCGAGTGCAGCGAAGTCGGCATGTATCTTGCGATGAGCCGCGCCGCTATGCGCGAGGGCTATCCGGAAGTCGGAATGTATTATCGTCAGGTAGCTTTCGAAGAGGCTGACCACGCTTCCCGCTATGCTGAGATGCTCGGCGAAGTTGTATCTCCGTCCACAAAGGAGAACCTCGCTGTCCGCGTTGCCGCTGAGAACGGCGCTTCCAAGGGCAAGACTGAGTTCGCCAAGAAGTGCAAGCAGATGAACCTCGACGCTCTTCACGATTCCATCCATGAGATGGCGCGCGATGAGGCTCGTCACGGCAAGGGCTTCAAAGGCCTGCTTGACAGATATTTCAGCTGATCACTGACCTTGTCTGAATAAAATACAAAGGTCCCGGCAGAGTTCCAAATCTGCCGGGACTTTCTTTTTGTCTCATTCATTTTCGGATGCATCAATCAGTTCCTGATAAATGTCCCGCTTCGAAACGCCGCGGTCTTTCGCCGCCCGCTTCATCGCCTCTTTTTTGTCCAGGCCCTGATCCATGTACATCCTGACGTGTTCCGCCGCCGTCATATCGTCCCACTTTGCGCGGGCTTCTTTTTCCACTTCTTCGTCCGGTTTTCCGCCAATAACCAGAACATACTCGCCGCGCGGACTTACCGTTTCGTAGCGGCGCGCCGCTTCGCCCAGCGTCAGCCGGCACACTTCCTCGTGAATCTTCGTGAGCTCCCGGCAGATACTGACCGGCCTGTTCTCGCCCAGCACTCCGGCAAGTTCCGCCAAAGTCTTCTGCAGATGATGCGGCGCCTCATACAGCACGATCGTCCGCCGCTCTACAGCCAGCTCTCTCAATACTTCCTGCCGCTGCCTTTTGTCCGAGGGCAGAAATGCCTCAAAGCAGAACCGCCTCGTCGGAAGTCCCGAAATCGTGAGCGCCGTCACACAGGCGCAGGGCCCCGGAATCGCGCTCACCCGGATCCCCGCCTCGTGGCACTGTCTCACCAGCTCTTCGCCCGGGTCCGAAATGCCCGGCATCCCGGCGTCCGTTATCAGCGCAACTTTTGCCCCGGCGATCATCTTCTGCACAAGCACCCGGGCCTTGTCGACCTTGTTGTACTCGTGATAACTCGTCATCGGCGTGTGAATGTCAAAATGATTCAGCAGCCTGATGCTGTTTCTCGTGTCCTCCGCTGCGATCAGATCCGCTTCCTTCAGACACTCCGTCACCCGGGGCGGCATGTCGGAGAGATTCCCGATCGGTGTCGGGCAGAGTACAAGATATCCGGTTTCAGTAGGCATTTCTGACCTCCTGTGTGTACTGACCGTCCGGCCCGTAAATCACAAGCGGCGGCTCAACCGTCAGCTGTTTTCCGCCTCCCTTGACGGCCTCGATCAGCACCATATTGGCGTTCTCCCCGTCCTTCGGATACACAAGCCTCATGCGCTTCGGCTCCAGACTATGGCGCCCGAGCGCCCCGAAAATCTCGGAAAGCCTCGCCGGCCGGTGCACCATGTACAGCCGCCCTTTCACCTTGAGACAGCGGGACGCCTCCCTTGCCACGTCGTCAATCGTACAGAAAATTTCATGCCGCGCCGCCGCCTTCCCGATATCCGGGTTGACGAGCCCATGCCCGCCCTTCATGTACGGCGGATTCACCGTCACCACCGGAAACGCGTCGCGCCCGAAAACCTCCGACGCATGACAAATGTCGCCCTGCACGACTCTCGCGCAGTCGGCCATGCCATTTAACAGAAAATTTCTCCTCGCGAGATCCGCGCTTTCCGGATTGATCTCCATGGCGCGGTACGTCCTGCCCTTGCCGCGGGCCTTGAGAAGCACCGGGATCACGCCGTTTCCCGTGCATAAATCCAGCACATCTTCCTCCGGAAGAGCGCGCGCAAAAATACCGAGCAGCACAGCGTCCATTCCGAAACAAAACTTCTTCGGATTCTGAATCAGGCGGTACCCGTTTCTCTGAAGATCATCGATCCGTTCTCCGTCCTTAATCTCGACCTGTGTGCCCGGCAATTTTTTTCTCCTTCAGAGCCTCGCTTCAGCCTCTGTCATCATCCATAGTGGAGTTCTGTTCCATGCGGTCCATATCCTCCAGCTGCTTCAGCGATCTCTCCTGACTTTCTCTGGCCGCCTTTTCGATCCGCCGGCTGCGGCTCTGATTCCGGTCGCGGTTGTCGCGGTTGTCGCGGTTCCCGCGGTCAGCGTGCTGCGCCTGCGAATTTCTGCGCCGCTTTTTTGTGTCATCGCCCGCGCGGTTTTCCTTCTGAGAGCCTTGTTTTTTCGCGGAAGCCTTCGCGCCTCCGGAAATGTTGGCCAGATCGCTGATTTCCTTGTCGGAAAGCTTTCCGTCAACAACCTTGCGCAGATTATTCTTGTGGGCCTTGTGGCGCTCCATGGACTTCTCCAGGCGCTCGTTCTCTCTGGCCTCCTTGTTGGCTTCGGCCTGAGCGACCGCTTCCTTGAACTTGCGGTCCGGCTTGCGCCCGCGCGTAAATTCGAGCTCGCTCACCGGATAATCCCGCTGCTCTCTCTCATCGTTCTCGAGATTTACAATGACCTTTGCCCGCTGTTTCAGAATGTCGATCGCCGAGACCTCACCCTCAAGGTTGTCGCTGGTGCGGACATAGTCGCCTTTCCTCGGCATCTGGGCATTCAGAAATGTATACGTGTCGTCCTCAAAGCTGAGGCAGCACATCAGCCTTCCGCACATACCCGAGATTTTTTCCGGATTCAGGCTCAGATTCTGATTCTTCGCCATCTTGATGGAAACCGGGTAAAATCCCTGCATATACGTCGTGCAGCAAAGCGGCCGGCCGCAGATGCCGATACCGCCAAGCATCTTTGCCACATCCCGGATGCCGATCTGCAGCAGCTCGATTCTCGTGTGGAACGTCGAAGCCAGATCCTTGACCAGCTCCCGGAAATCAACCCGGTGCTCCGCCTTGAAGAAAAAGATCAGACGATTATTGTCAAACGTGTACTCCGCCCGCACAAGCTCCATCGCCAGCTTGTGATACCGGACCTTTTCCTCGCAGATCTCAAGCGCCTCTTTCTCTTTTACCTTGTTTTCCTCGTAGTGCCGGTCATCATCCGGCGTCGCAATCCGGATGACATTTTTAATAATCGCCGGAAGCCTCTCCGACGGAATATCCCTCGCGGCAAATGCAACCGTACCGTATTCCACGCCGCGCCTTGTCTCCACAATCACATGATCGCCCAGCTGAGGATTCAAATCCTCCGGCGAATAGAAATAAATTTTACCGGCCTGTCTGAATCTCACGCCGATTACTCTTGCCATATATCCTCCAAATTCCTTCTCTTGCGTCAGAAAATCCGGTTCTCAGGTGTTCTCCCGGATCGTCAGATACAAAAGTTCCATCGTGAGCTCGAAGCTGACATTTGCTCTCAGCCTCTGCTTCGCCTTTTCCAGAGCGGAAAAAATCTCGCGGATGCCGTTATACGTGCAGTTTGCCGCCTGATTCTTGAGCTCCGGCAGATAGCTGCCGAAAATCACCTTGTTCGGGTCCTGCGTACTCTTCATGACCAGTACATCCCGGAACCACATGGCGATCGTGTCCAGATAATCGTCAATGGTCATCTTCCAGGACGACTCCGCGTTCCGCACGGCCGCCGCCATGTCCGAAGCCGTCATCGAGTGAATATTCAGGACCAGATCCAGAACACTCTTCACCATCAGCGAAAAGTCCTCGGAACCGGCAATCTGCAGGGCCCTCCCGAGAGCCCCCTGGGCAAATGCGGCCGCAAACTGCGCCGTGCGCTCGTTGACGCCGAGGTGGCTCTTCAGATAGTCAATCACCTCGTCATCCGGCACCGGCTTCATCGTCAGAATCACACAGCGGCTTCTCACCGTCTCCAGTAGTGTGCCGACATTTGTCGTGAGCAGCATAATAACGCCGTACGCCGGCGGCTCTTCAATTGTCTTCAGAAGTGCGTTCTGCGCCTCTGCCGCCATCAGTTCCGCGTCCGGTATTATATAAATCTTATAAGGTCCCTGATACGGCCGGATCTGAATGTCCGAGACAACCTGTCTGCGGATTTCATCCACCGAAATCAGCGTCGGCTTTTCATGTGTCACAACCCGGATATCCGGATGATTGTGCGAATCCGCCTGTACACAGGAATGACACTTCCCGCACGGGTTGATCCCCTTCTTTTCACACTGAAGAGTCTTTGCAAATAACTCCGCCATTGTCTGTTTTCCGGACCCTTTGCTGCCCGAAAAAA
Organism: Lachnospiraceae bacterium; assembly: GCA_050944355.1. GTDB lineage: Bacteria > Bacillota > Clostridia > Lachnospirales > Lachnospiraceae > UBA4285. Next base: position 2,959 of record JBMNQX010000012.1, on the reverse strand, counting down.
TATATGCGTGCGAGACCCTGTCGTTTTCGATCGCCTGCTGTAAATGAGAGCTGATCGCTTCCTGTCCGATCATCTGGGAAAAATCATCCATAATAAGCCCTCCTGCGCTCCGAAATTCATTGTATCATGGGTCTGTCAGTGCTTCAAGCGGCCTTATTCCCGACAAATGCACCACTTCAGGGGGTGTTTTCAAGCACAGCCCGCCGTATTTCCTCCACACAGCTTTCCAGCTCGCCGTTGTTTTCAAACACTCTCGTGATACCGGCTTTCCGGATATTTTCTTCCGAAAAATCTTCGCTGTCGGCCAGAAACCGCCGGCATACTTCCTGATAATCCGGCTTTTCCTGCTTTGCCTCTCTGTGTATGGCGCGGCGGAGCCGGATTCCGTCCTCTGACTGAATCAGAACCGGATACAGATGTTCCTGTCCGAAATACTTCACATAGGCATTGTATGACTCCAGTGTCCCGACAACCAGATACCGTCTGGTTCCGTCCAGCACAATCTGACCGTCGTCCATCGAGAAATAGTGCCACGGCCCCTGGATTGTCTCATACGTGCGCTTTTCAATCAGCCTCCCGGACGCAAAAAGCATTTTGGCCTCGTCTACGCTCACAAAGTGATAATCCACGCCCTGTTTCTCGCCTTCCCGCATCGGCCTCGTCGTGTAAATGACAACCGGGTGCAGATCCAGCTCTTCATCCTCCGTCAGCCGCCGGCGGATCTTGTCCTTGCCGCTGGCGCTCTTTCCCATCAGAAAAATTATTTCCGGCATCGAACCATTCCCTCTTGCATTCCAAGAATCTGAATTCCTTTTTTCCGGGCCTCTTGAATCACAGCCACTTCCCGCGGCCCAAAAACCTCGCCCGGGATCACTGTCGGAACCCCCGGCGGATACAGACACACTTCCGCGGCTGCGCATCTTCCAGCCGCTTCTTCAAGCGGAACTTCTTCCCACGGTCCCCCGGCCGCCTCAGCAATCCGACACTGCTTTTTTGGCAGACTTCCGGTAAGCAGCGAAGCGGTTTCCGCCGTCCCGCCCGTCACCGGTCTTAAATCGAGCTCCTCAATGGCCTGCGCAAACCGCGCGAGATCCGCTTCCGTGTCCATCGGCGACGTCATCGCGAGAAAATACCGGAGAGACGTCATCTCAAGCTCAATGTGCTTTTCCCGCCGCAGCCACCGCGCAGCTGACACCGCGTCCGGAACCTCAAAGACCAGCTTGCCGGGATCAAAAATCCCCCCCGGCTCAAACAGACGCACATTCTTCAGTCCGGACAATCTTTCGCGCACCGCCCGCACGCGCCTGCCGTACGCATCCATGATTTCCCCGCCGCCCGCCTCGAGCTCATGAAGACAGCGGCTCATGCTCCCCATGATCACATACGAAGGACTCGTCGTCTGAAACATATCCCAGAAGTGTCTGACCCTGTCTCTGTCGACAAGATTCCCGTTCATGTGCAGCAGCGCCGCCTGCGTCAGAGCCGGCAGCGTCTTGTGCATACTCTGAATGACCAGATCCGCTCCTGAAGCCGCCGCCGTCTGCGGAAACATCCGGCTGAAGCCGAAGTGCGCTCCGTGCGCCTCATCGACGATCAGCACGACTCCTCTCTGATGACAAATGTCGGCGATCGCGCGGATATCCGAGACAATTCCTTCATACGTCGGCGATGTAATGATAACCGCTTTTATATTTTCTTCTTTTTCAAGCGCGCGCTGTACGGCCTGAGGTGTGATCTGTCCGTAAATACCGCAGTCCGCATCGGCTGTTTCCGGGATCAGAAAAGAAGGATCGAGGTCGTTCAGCTCAAGTGCATGATAGACAGATGTGTGTACATTTCGGCCGACGAGCACTTTGCCGCCCCGACGCACCGCTCCTCCGACGGCCGCCAGAATAGCGCCTGTCGAGCCATTTGTCACGAAGAGTGCCTCGTCCGACCCATAGAGTCTCGCGGCCAGCTGCATTTCCTGTTTCAGGATGCCGTCCGCGCGGTGCAGATTGTCAAACCCGGTGATTTCTGTGATATCGATGCAGAATGGATCCGGAAGTCCCTGCGGTTTTCGCTTGCCTCCCGGCATATGCATCGGAAGTTCGTCAGACTGTGCAAGTGACAGGAGCCGGTCGTATAAATCTTGTCTTTCTGGTCTCATATCCGATTCTCTTTCTAAAAGCAAGAAAAAAGCCTGCAGATCGCAACCTGCAGGCTTCGTGCCTAGAACCGGAATCGAACCAGTGACACGAGGATTTTCAGTCCTCTGCTCTACCGACTGAGCTATCTAGGCGCAGTAGCGGGGACAGGACTTGAACCTGTGACCTTCGGGTTATGAGCCCGACGAGCTTCCAACTGCTCTACCCCGCGATGCGTATTGATGCTTCTTAAGTAAGAAGCAGTGGACGGAGATGGATTCGAACCATCGAAAGCAATGCTAGCAGATTTACAGTCTGTCCCCTTTGGCCACTCGGGAATCCGTCCATGTGCAAAGAGCCTACTGTCGGAGTCGAACCAACAACCTGCTGATTACAAATCAGCTGCTCTGCCATTGAGCCAAGTAGGCGGAAATGGGACCAATAGGGCTCGAACCTATGACCCTCTGCTTGTAAGGCAGATGCTCTCCCAGCTGAGCTATAATCCCAAATCATCTGCAGAAATAATTATACTACAGATCTCCACTGAATGCACAATAATATTCAGTTGTAGCGACCCGGATGGGGTTCGAACCCATGACCTCCGCCGTGACAGGGCGGCGCTCTAACCAGCTGAGCCACCAGGCCAATATTCAACTATGAAGAAAAGACCTTATAAAGGTACTGTTCCCTCAAAACTGCACATGTTACATATCCTTCTTTTCCTTACCGCCTTCTGCGCTTTCTGATTAAGCCCTCGACCTATTAGTACTGCTCCGCTCCGTGCCTCGCGGCACTTCCACTCGCAGCCTATCAACCTCGTCGTCTTCAAGGGG
>JBMNQX010000011.1:0-49773 GCA_050944355.1 Lachnospiraceae bacterium | reverse complement strand
AGACATCGGGCGCGGCCATATTTGATACATCCCGATGCCGCCGCGCCTTCCGGGCCGGCCAAAGGCATCGGGCAAACAAGAAAATGACGGCGCCCGATGCCAACTTGCCATCTGCTGACCCGGAAAGGCATCGGGCGCGGCCTTATTTGATGCATTCCGATGCCGCCGCGCCTTTCCGGGCCGGCCAAAGGCATCGGGCAAACAAGAAAATGACGGCGCCCGATGCCAACTTGCCATCTGCTGACCCGGAAAGACATCGGGCGCGGCCATATTTGATACATCCCGATGCCGCCGCGCCTTTCCGGGCCGGCCAAAGGCATCGGGCAAACAAGAAAATGACGGTGCCCGATGACTCCGTAGTTTTCTTGGGCGTCGGGACATCGGATAAACAAGTTCTGGTGGCTTTCTATGTCTCCGCACAGATATAAAATAAGCCCCGGAGGATTTCTCTTCCGGGGCTTTTGAATGCCTGGGTGTCTGTTTCGCGTTTTTTTAAATCAAGTAACGTTATAGGAGGAGTAGTTGGGTAATTTATTAAAAACTCAAAAGCATGAATAGAATTATGGAATGTTTTATCACACGGAACAAACTATGTCACAAGCAATTCATTCAGACATCTTCCATCGGCGTCCGGCAGCTCAATCCCCAGGATTTTCGCAAAAGTAGGCGCCTCATCGACAATGTTGCAATTTTCAAGGACAGCACTGCGGCGCACTCCCGGTCCCCACAGAAGCATCGGAGGCTGAGGTCCCTTTGACGGGTTGTGGCCATGCGTCGCCCTGCCATAGCGATAATCCGACAGATCCATCGGATGAACCAGCGGCTCGCGCCAGTCATCCGCAAAGGAGGTATACCCGTCTGTTTCAACGACAAATGAGAAATCGCCTTTCAGAAGTTCTTCCTGTTCTGCCTGCTCTCTGATGTAATACCGCTCAATTCCGTAAACGCCCCGTTCCACCAGATGGTCAAGGACATTCCGGACTTTCACGACAGTGTCCTGATCGTCCGGATCTTTCAGGTAAATCTGAGCGGAAAGCCCCGCAGCTTTCGCGGCGTCAAAAATATCTTTGCATTTTACAGAATCATGAAACCAATGCCATGGCTTCGGGCTGCAGTTCCCCGGAGTCACAGCCTCATTGCTCACCACACCGGTTTTATCCGGATAGCATCCGGAAGCGATACTCACATGACACGGGTATGTTACAGAAGGATAGACCGTCCGGACGTGCTTCACCATGGCACATTCCTGAAACAGCGGCTCAAGCGGCTCCATCTGTCTCAAAATGGCCAGATCCTCTTCGACCATCTCGTCATTGGACATGACGATTAACTTTTTCATGCTGCTGCCTTTTTCATTTCACGCTCAATTCCTTTCACAGTTTGTCTGTGTTTTTTCTTATAGCACACGATATTACTGTCATTCAACACTGTCGGAAAAGTCGGAACTCAGATTGAAAAGCAAACAGTTTTCCCTTTTGTATCAGTCAGAAATAAGCATGATCCTGCAAAATAAATAATAAAAAACGTCAGCCGGAATACTCCGACTGACGAAATCATTTTCTATATCCGATAAACTTATGCAAGCTTTGCCTTGGCCGTTTCAGCCAGCTTTGCGAATCCTTCCGGATCGTTTACGGCCATGTCAGCCAAAACCTTGCGGTTGAGGTCGATGTTCGACGCCTTCAGGCCATACATAAACTTGCTGTAGGAAAGTCCGTTGATACGGGCAGCTGCATTGATGCGGGCGATCCAGAGACTGCGGAAGTCTCTCTTTCTCTGCTTTCTTCCGGCGAAGGAAGAATTCAGCGCTCTCATGACAGACTGCTTTGCAACTCTGTAGTGCTTGCTTCTGGAACCCTTATAGCCTTTTGCGAGCTTCAGAACTCTGTTATGTCTTTTCTTTGCGTTTAATCCGCCTTTAATTCTTGCCATTTCTCAAATCCTCCTGTCAGCCAATCTCAAATCAAAGATACGGCATGATCTTCTTCATCGTCTTAACGTTCGTAGCATCGGTCATAGCCGCGTGACGTAAATTTCTCTTTCTCTTTGTGGACTTCTTTGTGAGAATATGGCTCTTATATGCCTTCATCCTCTTCAGCTTACCTGTACCGGTCATCTTGAAGCGCTTGGCTGCTGCTCTTTTTGTCTTTACCTTTGGCATAATAACCCTCCTGCTTGCAATTATTCTAACGGTTCCTGCTTTTTCTTCTTTCCGGAGTCTTTGCTTTTCGCCGCTAAAAACAGTGACATACTTCTGCCTTCCATCTTCGGGGGCTTGACAACCTCACTGATGTCGTCAAGCTTGGCGGCAAAGTCTGTGAGGATGTGCATATTATCATTCACATGCGCCATCTCTCTGCCGCGGAAACGAAGCGTTACCTTGACACGATTTCCCTTTTCCAGAAACCTGCGCGCGCTGTTGACTTTCGTGTTCAGATCATTGGTGTCAATGTTGACAGAAAGCCGGATTTCCTTTACTTCAATGACTTTGCGGTTCTTGCGAGCTTCCTTCTCTTTGCGGGTCATTTCATAACGGAACTTCCCGTAATCGATCAGTTTGCATACCGGGGGCTTTGCGAGAGGTGCGACCTTGACAAGCTCAACGCCTTCCTCCTCTGCCAGCTTCATCGCCTCAGCCGGAGTCATCACTCCGAGCTGCTGTCCAGCTGTACCGATGACACGAATCTGCGGGTCCCGGATGTCCCCATTGATCTGGTTTCCCTTCCTGTCATCTCTTCTACCGTAATTGTCGCCCGTAATCGTATTTTCCTCCTGCAAGAAAATCAAAAAAAAAGATGAACCGCAAGTTCATCCACATCATGACAAATGCCCCTGAGGGCCTCATCAAATATCAACGCCAAGTCACCGGTGCGGGAAAACCGCAGTTATAGGTGCTCAGGTGAGAGTGGATAACTCTGCTTCGTTTTGACAACAGTGAAATAATAACAGGTCGAATCATTCGTGTCAAGAACAAATTCCGCAATGACCGCAAAAACTCCTGCGCCGTTGCAGCGCAGGAGCCAGCCTTAGTAATACGATTACACACGCGCATCAGCACCTGCTCACTCTGTGATCGAAAAAACAATATGATCCGACGTCCAGTAGTTCGACAGGTACTCCGCCTCAACAACACTTGCTCCGTCCGGAACCTCAAATGTCACCGTTCCGGTTGCCGTCCGGCCTGTGGAAATTGTCGCCGAAAGCATATCATCGCGAAAATAGGTCATTTCCAGTGCCGAGCCGTCGGCAAAAGCATTGAAATCAGATGCCGACACAAACAGGTCCTGATCGCCCGTGTTCTCAAACGTAAAGGTAAGCGTCGCATAATGATATCCGTCTTTCGGGGCGAAGTACTCTGAATAGCTCGTATCCGTCTCGCAGGAATCATAGTGAATGATCATAGTATCCGATTCCGCCGTGTCCCCCGGATTGAAAGCGCCTTCCGTCGCCTCGGCCGACGCTTCCGGCTGATATCCGGAGTCCTGCTCCCCTTCATAGGCAAAGACAATTTTATCACTGCTCAGGAAAGACGGCTGATACTCTACGTCGATGACGGACGCGTCCTGCGGCACTTCAAATATCACCTTGCCCTCGGCCGTTCTGCCTGAGGACAGCGTGGCGGAAAGCGAATCTTCCTGATAATACTGTTCTATCGCGCTGTCATCCGCGTAACCGGTAAAATCATAGACACTGACGAACTGGTCCTGATTTCCGACATTTTCAAAGACGAAATCAAGATAAATGTACTGGTTTCCCTCAGCCGGCTGCAGATACTGACTTTCCTCCGTATACACGCCGCTCGACGCGTAAACGATTTTCATGCCGCCTGCTTCAACCGTGTCGCCGACCTGATATTTATCCTTGGCCGCCGTTGTTTCTTCAGCGATGCTCTCGGCTGCTGTCGTTTCTTCGGTTTCATCCGCTGCCGATGACTCCTCGGTGTCGGCAGAACCTCCGTCTGCCGACGATGTCTTTTCCGTGCCTTCACTGCCCGATGATCCACATCCGGCAAGTCCCCCTGTCATCACGATTCCCGCAGCTGCCACAGCTGCTGCGGCCCATGCAATTCTTTTCTTTCTCATTGTCACTCCTTGCGGCCCGCAGACAAAAACAAGCCTCTCTCCCCCAGAGAGGCCCTCTCTGCCGGCATCCGCCCCTGTATTCTTTTCATCACTTCATGAAATGACTGATATCATCATACACGGAACGGACAGGATATATTCCCACCCGTGAAGTGGCAAAATAACCGGCTACTCCTGCGCGCCGCAGCAGGCAAGCGGTTCAAATCCTTCCGCCTGCAGCCCTTCGTTGAGATCCGTCAGGCTGTCCGGCCGGTGTGTAAAATAAATGATCAGCAGCGCATCGCGGGGTACTTTCGGGTACAGCTGCGGCATGCCGTATTTTTCCAGTGCTCTCTGCGTCTGTTTAAGATCGAGACCTCCGGCAAAGCAGATCCGAAGAATGACATCCCGCTTCTTCGTGTACTTCTCGCCGGACAGCAGCTTATAGCCGTACCGCTCCGGGATGTCCGCCTTGCGGAACACTTCCTGCTGTGTCAGATGTCTGCGGTACAGAAGATCCTTGATATAGGTGGAAAATTCCGTCTGTCTGGACAGCATGCTTTCTTCATTATTTTTCATGTACTGCTTAAAGTCCGAGGAATGCGTTCTGCCGAGTTCCTGCATCAGCTCCTCAGTTCTTTTCTCGCTCATAACAGCCCCCTCTGTCGATTTATGATATACTTTAAGAATTATCGGAGAACAGGCAGAATAACTATGACAGACAATCAACAGACCGAGTATCATATCGTCACCGCCATACAGCCGGAGCATCAGGTCTATCTGGTTCAGGACAACAGCACCCGCAGGCTGTATATTCAGAAGACGATGGACGTCTATAACGCCGACGTGTTCCGCGCGCTGATGGACACGCCGGTTCCCGGGATCCCCTCTGTCAGGAGTATGACGGAAAACGACGGCCATCTCACCGTCATCGAGGAATATATATCCGGAGAGCCGCTCTCAGAATTGATACAAAGCGCCTCACTCTCACCTGATCACATCCGTCATATTCTGTTGGATCTCTGTAAAATTCTTTCGTATCTGCACACTATGAAGCCGCCAATTATTCACCGCGACATAAAACCGTCCAACATCATGATTCTGCCGGACGGCCATGCCATGCTCCTGGACTTCAACGCGGCCAAGTTTGCCTGCGATGAAAGCAGGGACACGGTTCTGCTAGGGACACAGGGCTATGCGGCGCCCGAACAGTATGGATTCGGCGCCTCTACGCCTGCCACGGATATCTATGCCCTCGGCGTCGTCCTCAGGGAAATGACAAATTCTCTGCCGGTCCGCATATCTGATTTTGACACGATCATCCGGACCTGCACACAGCTCGACCCATCCAGGCGATACGCTTCGGCAGATGAACTCGCAGAGGCTCTGAAAGACACATCTGCCCCGGCTTCTGTGCCAGATGCGTCTTCACATCGTCTGCCGGGTTTCAGGTCCGGGGTTCTCTGGAAAGAAATCACAGCCCTCTTCGGCTACACGGCGTGGGCCGGCATAGCCCTGAACATAGAGCCCGCGTCTGTCAGAGGGACCGCCGATCTCTGGGCCAACCGTCTGGCGCTGCTCGCGCTGGGAATCTGCATCATTCTGCTCTTGTTCAATTACCGCGGCATTCAGAGCCGGCTTCCTCTTTGCCGCTCAAAAAACAGACTGGTGCGTGCTCTGGGCGTCGCCGGATTTTCCATGCTGACCTGCTTCTTTTTCGCCATGGTGGCAGTCCTTCTGGAATCCGTGATTCCTTAAGTTTAAACTCGTCTGCGCTCATACCGCACGTAATGAAATGTCACATCAAAATACGTGCGTTCCTCGCTCTCCCGCACCTTTTCCCACTCCGGGTCGGCGTCAAGGTCCGGCATAAACGCGTCCGCGTCATAACTGTAGTCGACGCGGGTGATGTCGGCTGCCGTGCAGTACGGCAGAAATTGTCTGTAAATGCTCGCGCCGCCGACCACGTATACGTCCGTGTCCGGCAAGTCGCTGACAAGTGATCTCGCCTCATCGACCGAATGAACGACCGCCGCGTCTTTCACTCGCAGTCCTCTGTCGTGCGAGAGGATGATGTTGTCACGGCCCTTAAGCGCCAGGCCGTTCGGGAAGGTCTGAAGCGTCCTGTGGCCGAGAATGATCACCTTGCCCTTTGTCTCGTCCCGGAAAAATTTCTGATCCTCGGGGATTTTCACGAGCAGTTCCCCGTCTCTTCCGATGCCCCAGTTTTTATCAGCCGCCGCTATCAGAATCATTTTTTCTGCCTTTCCGTATATCCGCTTTCATGAGAAGTCCGGCCATTCGCGCCGAAACATTGGCGCGCAGATGGATTCCGTCTTCTTTGTATTCTTCGCTCAGAATCTCCCCGCCGCCGGTGCGGATTTCACTGACCAGCGCCGTCCGGCTGTACGGGAGGATACAGTCGACTTCCCTGCGCGAGCCGCGCACCAGCTGCTCAAGTCCGCTCAGGAATTCGCCGATTCCGTCCCCTGTCTTTGCCGAGATGAAAAATGTCTTGTCCGCCCGCGTGTCGATCCTGTGCAGCAGTCCCGGCCGGCCTGCAAAGATCTCCTGTCCGGCGGATCTCGCGGTGTCGCACTTGTTGAAAAGCGTGATGACCGGCTTTCCCGTGACGCCGAGATCGGCGAGCGTCCGGTACACGACATCCATGTGGAGATCGGCTTCGGGATCTGTGACATCGACGACGTGAATCAGGAAATCAGCGTACCGCGCTTCTTCGAGCGTACTCTTGAACGCCTCAATCAGATGATGCGGCAGTTTGCTTATAAAGCCGACCGTGTCGGTCAGCAATATCTTTTCGCCGTCAGGCAGATCCAGCCGCCGCGTCGTGGGGTCAAGCGTCGCGAACAGCTTGTCCTCGGACAAGACGCCGGCGCCGGTCAGATAATTGAGCAGCGTCGACTTGCCCGCGTTGGTGTAACCGACAATGGCCGCCGAGAGAAGGCCGGCGCCTTCCCGCTTCGAGCGCGTCAGCCCGCGGTGTTCTTCGATCGATTTCAGCTCCCGGTTCAGCCTTGCCAGTCTGTCGCGGATCACACGCCTGTCATTCTCAAGTTTTTTCTCGCCAGGACCTCTGGTTCCGATGCCGCCTCCCAGACGCGAGAGCTCGGTCCCGAACCCGGACAGGCGGGTCAGGCGGTATTTCAGCTGGGCGCACTCGACCTGCACTTTGCCTTCACTCGTCGTCGCGTGGGCGGCAAAGATATCGAGGATCAGAATCGTGCGGTCGATGACCTTGCAGTTCAGAGCGTCCTCCAGATTTTTCATCTGCGCGGGCGACAGTTCGTCGTCGGCGAGCACGCCGGTCGCGCCGGTGCTCTCAATCAGATCGCGCAGCTCTTCGATTTTTCCGCTGCCAAGGTATGTTCCCGGGTCGGGCGATGGGCGCAGCTGCAGGAGCTGTCCCACGACAACAGCACCCGCCGTGTCTGCCAGGCTCGAGAGTTCTTCGAGCGAGTGCAGCACAGCGGGCGTCTCTTCCGCCGCGACGGCGGTCACTATCAGTTTTTCTTTCTGTCCGGCGGTTTCGTACAACACCTTACAGCAGTTCCTCCAGTGTCTTCCGGATGCAGGCAAGAAATTCTTCTGTGCCGCGGGTCCGGGGATTCTCCATCGTCGTGATCAGCGCGAGATCCTTTGTCATGTCGCCGTTCTCAATCGTCTGAATGCAGGCCTTTTCCAGCTTGCCGGCAAACGTACCCAGTTCCGGAATTCCGTCCAGCTCGCCTCTCTTGCGCAGCGCCCCGGTCCAGGCAAAGATCGTCGCCAGCGGGTTCGTCGACGTCGGCTCGCCCTTAAGATACTTGTAGTAATGGCGCTGAACCGTTCCGTGAGCGGCCTCGTACTCATATTTGCCATCGGGGGACACGAGGACGGATGTCATCATGGAAAGTGAGCCGAACGCGGTGGCGACCATGTCGCTCATGACGTCGCCGTCGTAGTTCTTGCAGGCCCAGATGAAACCGCCGCTGCTGCGGATCACGCGCGCGACAGCGTCATCGATCAGCGTGTAGAAATACGTGATCCCGGCCTTCTCAAACTTTTCTTTGTACTCGTTGTCGTAGATCTCCTGGAAAATGTCCTTGAACGTGTGGTCGTATTTCTTGGAAATCGTGTCTTTCGTCGCAAACCACAGATCCTGCTTCGTGTCGAGCGCGAAGTTGAAGCAGCTGTGGGCGAAGCTTCTGATGGACTTGACGGTGTTGTGCATGCCCTGAATGACGCCGGGACCCGTGAAGTCCTGAATCGTCTCGCGCTGCTCTTGGCCGTCCTCGCCGGTGAAGACCAGCTCGGCCTTGCCCGGCCCGGGGACCTTGATTTCAACTGCCTTGTAGACATCGCCGTACGCGTGGCGGGCGATCGTGATCGGCTTCTTCCAGGTCTTTACGTACGGCTCGATTCCTTTGACGAGAATCGGCGCGCGGAAAACGGTTCCGTCCAGAATCGCTCTCAGCGTTCCGTTCGGGCTCTTCCACATTTTTTTGAGGTTGTACTCGGTGACACGCGCGGCGTTCGGCGTGATCGTGGCGCACTTGACGCCCACGCCGAGCCTTTGGATCGCATTGGCGGCATCGATCGTCACCTGATCGTCTGTCTCGTCGCGGTGCTTAAGCCCCAGATCGTAGTACTCTGTCTTCAGATCGATATAGGGGAGCAGCAGCTCCTCTTTGATCAGCTTCCAGAGAACTCTTGTCATTTCATCGCCGTCCATCTCGACGATCGGCGTCTTCATCTGAATCTTTTCCATTTTTACCTGTTGTCTTTCTGTATTTTTTCCGGGGAGACGCACTTTATGACAAATGCGTCCCCATCCCATTTGTCATGAATTTACGAGAAGTACTTCACGCCGCTCTCGAAGATCTTCATATCCATCTCGCCGTAGATGTTGATGGCGACATGATCGCCGCGGCGCTCTACGTGGCACATCTTGCCGAGCACGCGGCCGTCGGCGCTCGTGATGCCCTCGACGGCGCGGTACGAGCCGTTGATGTTGTACTCTTCGTCCATGGAAGTTCTGCCCTCCGGATCGCAGTACTGCGTGGCAACCTGGCCGTTCGCGAAAAGCTGATCGAGGACGGAATCCGGCGCAACGAAGCGGCCCTCACCGTGGGAAGCGCTGGATGCGTAGACGCCGCCGAGCTCGGCCTCCTGCAGCCACGGGCTCTTGTCGGATACGACCTTTGTGTATGCCACTTTCGAGATATGGCGGCCGATCGTGTTGTACGTCAGGGTCGGCGAGTTCTCGTCCTGTCCGGTGATGCGCCCGTTCGGAACCAGACCCAGTTTGATCAGAGCCTGGAAGCCGTTGCAGATGCCGAGAGCCAGGCCGTCGCGCTTCGTGAGCAGATCGTCGACCGCCTCGCGGATCTTCTCGTTGCGGAACGCCGTCGCGAAGAATTTCGCGGAGCCGTCCGGTTCGTCGCCGGCCGAGAAGCCGCCCGGGAACATGATGATCTGCGCCTGGCGGATCGCCTTTTCAAACTCATCGACAGAGTCCAGGATCCCCTGAGCGGTTAAGTTGCGGAATACGCGGACACAGGTGTCGGCGCCCGCTCTCTCAAACGCGGCCGCGCTGTCGTATTCGCAGTTCGTGCCCGGGAACACCGGGATGAACACGGTCGGGCGCGCCGTCTTGTGTCTGCACACGTAGATCGAATCCGCCTTGTACAGCGGGCTCGCGACTTCTTCTTTTCCTTTGACAGCGACGGTCGGGAAGACCTTTTCCAGCGGTTTCTTCCAGGCGGCGAGCGCCTCGTCGAGCGTCACTTTTACGTCGCCGTATGTGAACGCGCCGTCGTCCGTCACTTCGCCGACAAAGTGGCACGGAATGCCGACAGCCGGCAGATGATCGATCTTCATCGCGTCGACTTCCGCGATGATGCAGCCGTACGCCGGCGAGAAGAGCTTCTTCGGATCGAGATTCGGGTCCAGAGCCGCGCCGAGTTTATTGCCGAAGCCCATCTTGGACACGGCCGGAACCAGCCCGAAGCGGTCCAGAACATAAGCCGAGACGATTGCTTTTTCCTGAATCAGTCTGTGGATGCCGTCGTAGAGTTCACGGATCTGCCTGTAATCCGGCAGATCGTTTTCATCCCGCCGGATTTCGAAGAGAACCAGCTTGTTGCCGGCCTTCTTGAACTCCGGCGAGATAATGTCGTGTTCATCGGCCACATCAACCGCGAAGGAAACGAGCGTCGGCGGAACATCGATGTTTTCGAACGTCCCGGACATGGAATCCTTGCCGCCGATGGCAGCCTTTTCAAAGCCCAGCTGTGCCGCATACGCACCGAGAAGAGCCACAAACGGCTGGCTCCAGCGCTTCGGCTGCTCGTTCATCCGGCGGAAATATTCCTGGAATGTGAAGTGGATCTTGTTCCAGTCGCCGCCGGCCGCAACGATCTTGGCGACCGAGTCGACAACCGCGTACTGCGCGCCGTGGAACGGGCTCCAGCTCGAGAGATACGGGTCAAATCCATAGGCCATCATCGTGACGGTGTCGCATTTGCCGTGGAGAACCGGAAGCTTGGCCACCATGGCCTGCGTCTCGGTGAGCTGGGTCTTGCCGCCGTACGGCAGAAGAACGGAACCGGCTCCGATGGAGGCGTCGAAGCGCTCGACGAGACCTTTCTGTGAGCACTCGTTCAGATCGGACAGCGTCTTTAACCAGTGGTCGCGGACGTCGCCCGCCTCGACCGGCTTCAGCGCGTTCTTTTCCGGATCCGGCATCTCGACTTCAACCGCCGTCTCCTGATGTGCGCCGTTCGTGTTCATAAACGCGCGGGAAAGGTCAGCGACCACCTTGCCTCTCCAGTGCATGACAAGACGCGGGCTCTCGGTTACAACCGCGACCTTCGTCGTCTCGAGGTTTTCTTCGTCCGCGTATTTCAGGAATTCGTCGACATCTTCCGGCGCTACGACGACAGCCATGCGCTCCTGCGACTCGGAAATCGCGAGCTCGGTGCCGTCCAGGCCTTCGTACTTCTTCGGAACCTTGTCCAGATCGATGTCGAGACCGTCAGCCAGCTCGCCGATTGCGACCGAAACTCCGCCTGCGCCGAAATCGTTGCACTTGCGGATCAGTTTCGTGACTTCCGGGCGGCGGAACAGCCGCTGCATCTTGCGCTCGGTCGGAGCATTGCCCTTCTGGACCTCCGCGCCGTCCTCTTCGATCGACTTCACATTGTGCGCCTTGGAAGAACCGGTCGCGCCGCCGATTCCGTCGCGCCCTGTCCGGCCGCCGAGCAGAATGATGATATCGCCCGGGCGGGACTCTTCGCGGATCACGGCGCTCCTCGGAGCCGCCGCGATGACCGCGCCGATCTCCATGCGCTTGGCCACATAGTTCGGATGATACAGTTCTTTGACATATCCGGTCGCCAGACCGATCTGGTTGCCGTAGGACGAATAACCCTGCGCAGCTTCCGTGACGATCTTTCTCTGTGGCAGCTTGCCTTTGAGCGTTTCGCCGACCGGAACCGTCGGATCAGCCGCGCCGGTCACGCGCATCGCCTGATAGACGTATGTGCGCCCGGAAAGCGGATCGCGGATCGCGCCGCCAAGGCATGTCGCCGCGCCGCCGAAAGGCTCGATTTCCGTCGGATGGTTGTGCGTCTCGTTCTTGAAGTTGACGAGCCACTCTTCTTCCTTTCCGTCGATCTTCACCGGAACCACAATCGAGCAGGCGTTGATCTCGTTGCTCTTCTCCTGGTCCGTCATCTTGCCTTCGCGCTTCATCTTCTTGGCGGCCAGCGTCGCCATGTCCATGAGGCACACGAACTTGTCGGAACGGCCGGCGTTGAGCGTGTGGAAATCAGCGAGGTACTGTCTGAACGCAGCCTCGATGGCATCGCGGTACGCGCCCTCGTCGAACTTCACATCCGTGAGTTCCGTGGAAAATGTCGTGTGCCGGCAGTGATCCGACCAATATGTATCGAGCACGCGGATTTCCGTCATGGACGGATCGCGCTTCTCTTCGTCTCTGAAATAATCCTGAATAAATTTGAAATCCCGGAATGTCATGGCAAGCGACAGAGAATCATAGAGATCTTTCAGATTCTTCTCGTCCATGTCCTTGAAGCCGTCGAAAATCTTTACGTCGGCCGGGATCTTGTAGACTGTCTTGAGCGTCTTCGGGATGTCAAATGACGCTTCTCTCGAATCGACCGGGTTGATGCAGAGATTCTTTATCTTGTCCCTGTCATCTTCCGAGAGATCGCCGCTGATGCAGTAGATGACCGCGGTGCGGATCGTCGGAGCCGCATCCGGCTCGATGAATTTCACGCACTGTACGGCAGAATCGGCGCGCTGGTCGAACTGTCCAGGAAGGTATTCGACGCCAAAGCAGAAATCCTTTCCGTCGTGCGGAAAATCCGTCTCGTATACGTCGTCGACCGGCGGTTCCGAGAACACCCCTTTCAGAGCCTGCTGATACGTCTTCTCCGAAAGATTTTCGATATCGTAGCGGATCAGCTCGCGCACCTTCGTGACGCCGCCGATTCCCAGATAGCCGGAGATTTCTTCGCCGAGCTGTCTCGCCTTTACAGCGTACGGCTCTTTCTTCTCGACATACACTCTTCGAACATCGCTCATGTTTGATTCCTGCCTTTCGGTATAGTCGTTGTGCTCACTGCAACACAACAAGAATAGCACAGCCCGCGCGTATTCTCAAATAAACGGGACACATTTTCAGGGCTTTCTCACGCGTTTTCAAACGGTAAAAACAAGCCTTTATTTTCCGTCCCAGAACTGCCTCAGCGCCTCCCCGGCGGACCCGATGTCGACCCTGCTCACGCGGTCCCACTCGCGCGGAAAGAGAGCGCGGTAATCTGTCCCCAGAAACCTCCGGTCCAGGAGCACGATGACGCCTCTGTCATCGCGTGTCCGGATCACGCGGCCGGCGGCCTGCAGGACATTGTTCATGCCCGGATACCGGTACGCGTAGCTGAACCCGTCCTTGCCGCGCTCGTCAAAGTAGCGGCGGAGGAGTTCATTTTCCATCGATATGCCGGGGAGACCTGTGCCGACGATAATGGCCCCGATCAGGCTTTCGTTCTTCAGATCGATACCTTCCGCAAAGGCGCCGCCCATAACGCAGAAGCCGATCCGCGTCGTGCCGTCCGGATGCCGGAACGCGGCGAGAAATTCCTCGCGGTCCGCCTCGCTCATGTTCCTGTCCTGAATCAGCAGCGTATCGTCCGGAAACCGCCGGCTGTACACTTCCGCAACCGCCGTGAGAAATGCATACGACGGAAAATAAACCATATAGTGCCCGGACTTTGCCTGCACCGTCTCGCGAATATACTTTGCGATCCGCCCGTAGCCATCCTGCGATCTCTCCCGGTAGCGCGAGCTGACGTCCCGCGCGATATACACGTGGCGCGCCTCGGACGAAAAGATGCTGTGCGCGTACACCGCGTCGTCGTCCGTCTGTCCGGTCAGCATCTCTTTGAAATACTGTATCGGAAGGAGCGTCGCCGAGAAAAGAATCGTCGAGCGGGTGCAGTCCATCCGCTGAATCAGCTGCGCGCTCGGATCCACGCAGAACGCATGAAAAATGGTCCCGCTTTCCCCTTTCGACGTGTACAGAAGGTAACCCGTCTCAAAATCCGGCGCCATGCCGATAAAGTGGTGAACGCCGAAGAAAAAGAGCAGAATCTCATCCCGCCCCTCAAATTTCCGGTGATGGTTGAGATACGAAAGCAGCGCCCCGTCGAGCTCGAGCACGAGATCGGAAAACACAGACGAGTCGTCCCCTTCGGCTCTGGCGATTCCTTCACCGCCAGACTCTGCCTGCTTTCCGGCCGCAAGGAGCCAGTCGTTCACGGCGCTCAGCGCCTTGCAGACGCGGGAAGAACCGGGAAGCTTCCTGAAAATTCTCCTCTCAGCGAGGACTTCTTCCTTGGAAATCTCGGCCGAATACATGCCTCTCGCGCGGTCCACCAGATTGTGCGCCTCGTCGATGAGAAAAATGCTGCTGCCGCTGGCATCGACAAAAAAGCGCATCAGACTGGCCTCCGGATCAAAACCGTAATTGTAGTCGCCGATAATCCCGTCCGACCAGTCGGCCGCCTCCATTGCGAGCGAATACGGGCAGACCGTGTGCCTGTCAGCGTACTGCAGCACAACCGGCCGCGTAATCCTCTCCTCGTGGGAAATGAGATCGAAAAGCGCCTCATTGATCCGGTCAAAATGGCCTTTGGCATAGGGGCATGTCTCGGGACTGCAGGTCTTGTCCTCCTGCGGGCAGATTTTTTCCTTTGCCGTCAATGTAACCGTGCGGAAATGGAGCCCCTTTTCCCGCAGCAGATCAAATGCCTCTTCGGCGACAGTGCGTGTGATCGTCTTGGCGGTCAGATAAAAAATTCTCTCCGCCTGGGACTGACCGACAGACTGCACGGCCGGATACACCGCGGCGAGCGTTTTGCCGGTGCCGGTCGGAGCCTGAATAAAGAGTCTTTTTCCCGCCTCGATGTGACGGTACACGCACACGACAAGATCGCGCTGTCCCTCGCGGTAAGGATACGGAAACGGCAGGCCCTGTATAGAAGCCTGCCGCATCATTCTCTGCCGGATTCCGAAATCGGTCCACACCTTGAAGCGGGACAAAAGTTCCTCAAGCCAGGCAGAAAGTTCCTCTGTTGTGTACTTTGACTCAAACCGTTTTATGTGCATGGAATCGGGTTCCACATATGTCATCTGAACGCGGATGCTTTCCAGACTCTGCTGCTTTGCGATGACGGCCGCATAGACCTTGGCCTGCGCGAGGTGAACCTCTTCCGGCTCCTCCATCTTCAGAACATCCCGGCTCACGGTCTTGATCTCATCGATCATGAAGCCGTCCTCATCCTCAATCACGCCGTCAGCCCGGCCTTCGATGATGAGGCTGTAGGCATACGTGACTTCCATCGTCTCATCCGGCCGGCTGATAAGACAGGACAGATCTCTGCTGAAATTCACCGGAACTTCCGGCGTATAGAGTCCCTTTGCCTCCTTTTGCAGTTTTCTGTGGATTCTGGCTCCCGTCTGCATGCGGGACACGTCCAGAATCCCGGTTGTCTCCCGCACGTCGATGCTGCCTGAGCGGCACATAAATTCCACCAGCTGCCGCACGGACAGCCGGACTTCATTTTCCGAAAATCGTATCATTTTCCATCATTGGTCTCGTCAATATCCAGTGTCTCGAGACCGTCTTCCTCGGCCATGATCTGGTTCACGCCGTCGGCTAAGCTCTTTTCATCCGGCTCCAGTGTCATGTGCGGAGTCGACTGCATCCCGCTGTTCTGAGCATTGTAGTCATCGCCGTCGTCATCCGCCAGAATGTCATCGTCCAGGTCGCTTGTCTCATCGCCCGTATCCTGCGGCATGTTTTCATCCGACGCACCATCATCCGGCAGATCATCGTCCAGATCACTTCCGCCGAAATCATCGCCGTCAAAATCATCGCCGCCGTCATGCGGACCCGACTTTCTGCGCACCAGCATCACGATCAGCAGAATCAGAAGCAGAAGCGCCGCAAGGCCGAACACACACGCGAGACCTTTCCAGCGGTAATCGACTACTTTATCACTGCTGTCTGACGCGGCCGCTGCCGTCGTCCGCGCAGTCGCAGTCGTCGTGCTTTCAAGCAGTCCCGACGGAACCGCCTGAATGCTTCCGTCCGAGGTGTCATAGCTGTACCAGCCGACGCCGGTAAAATCGGTGTCGTCATCCGACGACGGGCGTCCGTAGAAAATCACCATTCCGTCGCTGTTTGTGTACACCGTATAGTCGCTGCCGTCGATCGTGATCGTCGTCGCTGAGAAGCCGTCAGGGATATCTGTGCCCGCCGGCAGTTCCAGGATGTCAAATGTTCTCTCGGGGCTCACAACCGTTCCGAGAACCGTCACGGTCGGAACCGATTCCGTTTCCTCTGTCGAAGTCTCTTCCGTCGATGTCTCTTCCGTCGTGGTCTCTTCCGTTGTTGTCTCTGTGGTCGTCTCGCTGAGGCGGGTCACGCTGAGAACATAGTCGGCTGTGGCGCCGTTCTGCGCTGTGACTGTGACCACCACAGTGTTTTCACCCACCGAGAGAGACGTGTCCGACACACTCACGCTGGAAGTATCGGAAGCCGGAACCGCGCTGACCTGCAGCGTCTCCGTATCCGACGGAACTTCCAGAGAATAGCTGTAAACATCCGAGGAGAAGCTGATGCTGCCCGGATATACTTCCAGAGAAGAAAGCGAGGTGTTGCTGTCAAGCACTACTTCAGCGGAATCCGAGTCCGAACTCCCGGAATCGGAGCTGTCTGAGTCAGAGCTGCCGGAGTCGGAACTGTCGGAATCAGAACTGCCCGAGTCAGAGCTTCCCGAATCGGCCACCGTTCCGGTCACGGAACCGGAAGAAGTACTAAATGCCATCGGATCGTCAGAGCCCTGAAGTGAATAAAATTCTGGTGTGCCGATAGATACCGCTGATGTCCCCACTCCGACGACAGTAAATGTTACCGGAACAGTGTAACTGCCCGTGATAGTATCAGTAATTAAAGCTTCAGCAGCTGAACTTCCTGACTGATTAACATCAGAAGTAGGAACAAGTTCAATGATCGAAGGATCATAATTCACTTGAAATTGTGCTACGCCTACCTGTTCAGTAGCCGTAATACTTACATTGACAGTGACCTGACTTCCAACCTCACCTGTCGCAGAAGATACGCTGATTGTTACCGATCCGTCTGCCCGAACGGTCTCAGAGTTGAAAGCAAATACAGTAAAACACAGCATCAGCGCAACAATCAGGCCGGTTAATTTCCTCAATACTTTTCCTTTACTCTTCATAATCTCCTCGATGTTGAGATTTATTATTGACTGATAGTCTCATATCCCAGAATATGTCTCTTAATTTTCAGGATATCCAGGATCGAAACTTTGCCATCGTTATTTGCATCAGCTGAAAGACTCTGTGTTTCAGAAAGTTCAGTATATCCAAGCATTGATCTCTTAATTACGAGGATATCAACAGCCCCAACTTTACCGTCGCCGTTCGCATCGCCGCGCACCCAGCTCTGACTCGTCCCGGAATCCGTGCTGTCACTGTTTCCACCGCCCTGGTCGCCCGACGAACTGGACCGGCGCGTGATCGTGAGCGTATAGGTATTGGTGCTGCCGTTTTCCGCGGTCACATTGATATAAACTGTATTTACACCGGTATTCAGGGAAACCGTGCCGGTGCCCTCGACCGTCTCGGTCGAAATCGCCTTGTCCGCCTCGATCGTCACCGAATCCGTCTCGTACGGAACGATCAGCGAATACTCATTCGTATACATCGAAAATGTCGGAGTCAGCGTGTATCCGTCAACCCGGATGTCAGTCAGGCAGTTCGCCGGATTGCCGTCTCCGGTCGGCATCGGACATGCCGTCGAAGGCATGTCGTCATAAATCGGGATGACAAATTCAAGCGCCGTGTTCTGCTTGATCTCCTCGCTGTAAGCCTTGGAAGCGCTCACAGCTTCTGAGTACGGGGCCTGAATATTCTGCATATACTGATGCCAGTAGCCGTCCAGGTCGAACTTTTCGTAATAAATCGTGTCCTGGCCGACGCTGATGTAGTTTTTGCCGAGACGAATCGCGCCGCCCACGATAGAACGCATACGCGTGTTCCACGGCAGCAGATAGGTCTCATTTGTCGTCATGGCATAGAGCAGGCCGTTTTCGATCGCCGTGTGATCCGACGTGGTCGAAGCGCCCCAGTTATAGTAGTTGTAATAGCCCTCATATCCCGAGAGCGTTCCGGATATGCTGTCTGAGCCGTTCACGCCCAGTTCCTGCCGGATGCGCGCCGCCAGATGATACGGGCTCACGCCGGAAACCTCGCCGGCATACATGAGAGCTGTCGGATATGTATAGCTGTTTCCTTCATACGTCAGATCGTGTGAAGAATTTTCCATGAATGTACCGCTGATGATGTTGGAAATTCCCTCGAGTGTCTCTGTCCCCGAGTAGGAAAGTTTCTGAAACGCGAAGATGTGTGTGCTGTCGAGATAATTTCTGGGGTCCATGAAATACTCGACAATCTCGTCGGATGCCTGAACCCAGGAACTCCCGTCAAGGCCGTACCACTCGCCGGTCGCATAGTTGAACGCCCGGGTGCTGGAACTCTTCCAGGAAGAAATAGCCGTCTTGTACACCAGGTTCTTGCGGTAGCCGTCGGCACTCTCTTCCTCATTTGCCGTGGCCGTATCCCAGCTGATTCCCAGATGGTCAGCCTTAAAAGTCCAGAGAGGATACTCCTCATGAATTTCACGCAAGAGTTCCTTGTAATCTTCAGGGAACCCTTCCGCATCCAGGCTCTGCTCAAAGGCGTCATCCGCTTTGATGCTCTCGGTTTTGATTTCCGCTGCCCCCGCCGCGGCAAAAACTGCCAGGACCACTCCCGCCAGAAAGGCCGCCAATGTCCTGCGCGTTCTGTGTGCAATGAATGAACGTATTTTCATAGCATTCTCTCTCTGTTTCGATTCAAAAAAGCTTTTCCACACAAACTTCGCCTGATAAGGTCATAATGAACATTTTATACAATACCATAAAATTATAGATTATAAAGAGAAATCGCGAAAAAAATTTTACAAAATTGTTGCAAATTTATTTCACAAAATATACACAACTATTTTACTTGCAGTTTCGCTTAATAAAACATAGAATACGAATGGAGGGCGGCATTTGCACGGGAGGGGGCTGGCACATCAGTACTTTTTCCGGTACGAAATGCGTCAGTCCCTTTATATAAATACGACGAGCCGCTGTATTATTGATGACCGGTCAGACCTGATGTCATCAAAATACAGCGGCTTTTTTTGCCGACCGCGACGACATCGGGATTCATCGAAAAAAGCATCGCCCGATGTCTTTCACTGGTCAGGGAAGCTGAGATGGCATCGGAATGCATCAATAAATGACCTGCCCGATGTAATTCACTGCCCCGGAAAGCCGCGGTGGCATCGGGATTCATCGAAAATAGCATCGCCCGATGTCTTTCACTGGTCAAAGAAGCTGAGATGACATCGGAATGCATTAATAAATGACCTGCCCGATGTAATTCACTGCCCCGGAAGGCTGCGGTGGCATCGGGATTCATTGAAAAAAGCATCGCCCGATGTCTTTCACTGGTCAGGGAAGCTGAGATGGCATCGGAATGCATCAATAAATGACCTGCCCGATGTAATTCACTGCCCCGGAAAGCCGCGGTGGCATCGGAAACCGCCATAAAACTGCTTCCCCGACGCATTCCGCCGGCCGGGGAAGCTTTTGCCGGGAAAGCTTTTCAGGACATTTGTCATCCGGCTATTTCGTCTATCTTTTTCAGCTCTTCCTGCGTAAAGCCGGCGTGCTCTGTGAATCTGACATTGTCCAGGATCTGCTCCGGCTTTGACGCGCCGATGATGACAGAGCAGACGTCGGAATCTTTTTCGACCCACTCGAGCGCCATCTCAGCGAGAGTCTCGCCGCGCTGCGAAGCGAGCGAGTCAAGGGCGCGGATTTTCTGAAGTTTCTCTTCCGTCAGATCGGATGCGTGCAGGAAGCGGTGATCCCTTGCGACGCGGCTGTCCGCCGGGATTCCGCCCAGATACCGGTTGGTCAGGAGTCCCTGTGCGAGCGGGCTGAACGCGATAATGCCGAGTCCCGCCTGCGCGCAGTATGCTTTCGTTCCGTCTTTTTCGATCGTGCGGTCGAAAATCGAGTAGCGCCGCTGATTGACGATGAGCGGAAGATGCATTTCGCGGGCCATTTTCACGGCTGCTTCAGTCTGTTCTTTATTGTAATTTGATATGCCGGCGTACAGCGCTTTACCGCTGTCGACCAGCGTCTTCAGCGCACCGAGCGTTTCTTCGAGCGGCGTGTCGGGATCCGGTCTGTGGTGATAAAAAACATCGACATAGTCCAGCCCGAGGCGCATGAGCGACTGGTCGCAGCTGGCGATCAGGTACTTGCGGCTGCCCCAGTTTCCGTACGGACCCTTCCACATGTCATAACCGGCTTTGCTTGTGATGACCAGTTCGTCCCGGTACGGCCTGAAGTCCTGAGACAGAATCTTTCCGCAGTTGCGCTCCGCCGCCCCATAGTCCGGCCCGTAGTTGTTGGCCAGATCAAACTGCGTGATGCCGTGATCAAACGCTGTCCGCATCATCGCACGCATGTTCTCAAAATCGCTGTTGTCGCCGAAATTGTGCCAGAATCCAAGCGACACCGCCGGGAACTTCAGCCCGCTCTTTCCGACGCGGTTGTACTTCATCTTCTCGTAGCGGTCTTCAGCCGCCGTGTAAGCTGCCTCACTCATGTCCGGTTCCCTTTCTCACGCGTTTTTGCCGAATTCGGAAAGCTTCAGTCCCTTGTTGCGGTCGAGCACCATCTGCGGGCTCCAGCTGTTGACAAAGAGCAGGAGCGGACGGCCCTTGAGATCTTCGACAACGCGCATGTCCGTCGTGCCGACGATCTTGTCCGGCGGGAACTCCTCCGGATTCTCGATCCAGCGGATGTACTCATACGGCAGCTGGTCGAGCGCGATTTCGACATTGTACTCATTTTTCAGGCGGAACTGCAGGACATCGAGCTGCAGGACGCCGACGACGCCGACGATGATTTCTTCCATGCCGGAGTTGTGATCGCGGAAGATCTGAATGGCGCCTTCCTGCGCGATCTGGCTTACTCCTTTAACAAACTGCTTGCGCTTCATCGTGTCGGCCTGGCGCACGCGGGCAAAATGCTCCGGCGCGAATGTCGGAATGCCCTCGAACTTAAACTTCTCGTCGGACTCGCAGATCGTGTCGCCGATCGAGAAGATGCCAGGGTCAAAGACGCCGATGATATCGCCGGCGTATGCCTCATCGACGAGATGTCTCTCGTCGGCCATCATTTCCGTCGACTTGGAAAGGCGGATCTTGCGGCCGCCCTGTACGTGCCACGCCTCCATGCCGGCGGTGTATTTGCCGGACGTGATGCGCATGAAAGCGATCCGGTCGCGGTGCGCCTTGTTCATGTTGGCCTGAATCTTGAAGACAAATGCGCTGAAATCCGGGCGGTACGGGCTGATCTCGCCGATCGAACTCATCCGCGGCATCGGAGGCATCGACATTTTCAGGAAATGCTGCAGGAACGTCTCGACTCCGAAATTGGTCAGCGCCGACCCGAAGAAAACCGGGGTCAGATTTCCGGCGCGCACCTTGTCGAGGTCGAACTCAGCGCTGGCGCCGTCGAGAAGTTCGATGTCGTCTTTCAGCTTTCCGAGGAAGTAATCGCCGATTTCATCCTCAAGGCGCGGATCGGATATCGGGAGCACCTCGGTGGCGACTTCGCGCTGTCCGTTCATCGCCGCCGTGAAAAGCGAGACTTCCTTCGTGTTCCGGTCATAGACTCCCTTGAAATCCTTGCCGGATCCGATCGGCCAGTTGATCGGGCACGTCGCGATACCGAGCACATGTTCGATGTCGTCGAGCAGATCAAACGGATCCTTCGCCTGCCGGTCGAACTTGTTGATAAATGTGAAAATCGGGATGTGCCGCATGACGCAGACCTTGAACAGTTTGATGGTCTGCTTCTCGACGCCCTTGCTGCCGTCGATGACCATCACCGCACAGTCCGCGGCCATGAGCGTCCGGTATGTGTCCTCCGAGAAATCCTGATGTCCCGGCGTGTCCAGAATATTCACGCAGTATCCGCCGTAGTTGAACTGAAGCACGGACGAAGTGACGGAAATACCT
Organism: Lachnospiraceae bacterium; assembly: GCA_050944355.1. Lineage (GTDB taxonomy): Bacteria > Bacillota > Clostridia > Lachnospirales > Lachnospiraceae > UBA4285. Next base: position 27,966 of record JBMNQX010000011.1, on the reverse strand, counting down.
CTCTCTTTCTCGATCTCCATCCAGTCGGAGACCGCGTGCCGCGCCGTCTTGCGCCCCTTGACCGATCCTGCCAGGTTGATCGCGCCGCCGTACAGCAGAAACTTCTCGGTCAGCGTCGTCTTTCCGGCATCCGGGTGCGAGATGATGGCAAATGTTCTTCTTTTCTTTATCTCTTCAGTATAATCAGGCATATTCTCTCCTAAACCAGTTGCAATCTGACAGCTGCATCGTCCATCATAAACAGCGCAAAGACGATTTTCAAGCCGGATATTTACAGAAAGAATCGGAGAAGGCCTGAAGTTCAAGGTCTTCTCCGACATGCACGCATATAAGCCGGCGGCGCGCATCCGCCTCCTTCCGGCGTCTTACAGATACTCTTTGTTCAGATCGAATTTGAACTCAACCTCGGACGTATCGTCCCAGCGGCGGAACACGTTGACGATCGTGTCCATGATCGGCGTATAGTCTTCCTCTTTCTCAGCCTCAATGGTGATCACAAGTCCGTCGTCGCTCATCGTTGCGTCGATGACCTTGTCAACCGCCTTCATTTCCTTCACAAGGCCTTCGCGGTCCTCTTTCGTGGCCGGAACCTTGCTCTTACTGCTGTAATCGATAAAATATGATCTCTTCATGATCTATCCCTTTCATACGTCCTGAAGCGGCGTTTTGAATGTGTAAACAAAGTAATTATAATCTCCCCGCCGCCTCATGACAACAGTTCTTTCTTCATGGCAAATGAATAAATATATTTATACGCTACTTTCTTTCCCGTCGCTTTCCCGAGAGCCTCGGCGTACAAGTCAAGCTGAATCTGATACCGCTCTTTCAGCTCCTGCTCGCCTTCCGGGCCATTTTTCACGCGGTCTGTCTTGTAATCGACCAGATACAGTTTCCCTTCATCCTCAAAATACAGATCGATGACACCCTGTACGAGCTGCTTGTCGCCGCTGTCCGTCAGCTCAGACGCTCCCGCTTCTTCTTCAGAACCTGCCGCGTATGACCGTTCAAAGAGGAACGGCTGCTCGCGGTGAAGCGTGCCCGCTGCCGCGGCGCGTTTAGCTCTCTTTCCCAGGTCTGTCGCAAAAAACGCGGCAATCCGGCTGTACGGAACACAGTCTGCCATTTCTTTGCTGAGCAGCCCGGCCGAAAGCATATGTTCCATCTGCGCTTTCACCTGTTCCGGCGTGTCGGCATCCGTAAAATCCAGCAGTTCCATGACCCGGTGATACGCCGTGCCCCGCGCCGGCGCGCTGTACTTTTTCTCGGTCTGCAGAAAGCGCGGAACCGTGCGGTCCGTATCCGTCTCCGCCTCTTTGCGGCGCGCGTCTTTCAGGAAATCCGCCTCCGACTCGCTCTGCGTCAGCTGCTCTTCCTCAAACATCTGCCGCTTGATCTCCGAGACAGAGACCTTCGGCTTCTGCTTCTGTCTGAGAGGATACGGGTACTCTTCGGTCCGCCAGGCCGCCTGCGGCGCCGCTTTCTTTGCCGGTTTCACAGCGCTCTTTACTTCCTGCGGCGTCTCCTCTTCACTGCCCGTCTGCGCCGTGCACTCATCCATGACAAATGGCGACTCACCGCCGGACTGCCTGAGAGCCAGGACTTTGGGCATCACGAGATCAAAATAATTTTTCCCGGCCAATACGTCTGAGGCGCTCCTGTCTCCGCGCGCCGATTTCTTCGCCTGCTTTTCCCATCGCGCAAGAGAATCCCCGCTTCTCTTCTCAGCCGCTGTCGGTTTGACAGAGCCCACGAGAATCAGCTTTTCTCTGGCGCGTGTCATAGCCACGTACAGCAGACGCATTTCCTCACTCTTGTCTTCATTCTCGCTGTGTTCCTTTTCGATATCCCAGAGCAGGCCGTCGCTCACCGCGCGGCGTCTCTCATCGATCGGGCGCAGCGTAAGTCCCCCGTCCCGCGACGCGATGACCTTCGAATCGTCCAGTTTAAGCCTGTATTCCTTTCCCATTTCCGCCACGAAAACGACCGGAAACTCCAGCCCCTTGCTCTTGTGGATTGTCATGACCCGGACGACATCATCCTCTTCGCTCACGGCCGGGCGCTCTCCGACATCCAGTCCTTCCGTCGCCTGAATCTGTCCGATATAGCGGAGAAACTGGAAAAGTCCGTGATATCCTGTCTGGTCGAAACTCTGCGCGTAACTGATCAGGCTGTCGAGATTCGCCGTGCGGCGCCGCCCGTTTTTGAGGCTCCCCGCATATCGGTAAAATCCCGTGTCGCATACCAGCTCCCACAGCAGATCGTGAACGGAAAGCACGCGAGAATTTTCGCGCCAGGTGTTGACGCGGCGCGTGAACTCGCGGCAGCGTCCGGCAAGCTCCCCCGCATTGTCCGCGTCCGCTTTTTCCGCAATCTGACTCAGCACAATCCACAGGAATGTGTCTGTTTTTCTCTTTTTTCCGTCTTCCTCCGCGATTTTGCGTCCCATGAGGCGGATTTCCGTCAGCTCGTCGGCCGAAAAGCCTCCAAAATACGAGAGCATCACGGCCGCCGCCGGAATGTCCTGCAGCGGGTTGTCGATCAGTTTCAGCAGGTTCACGACCTGCTGAATCTCCCATGCCGCGAAAAATCCGCTGCGCGATTCCGCGTAACAGTCAATTCCCGCATCTTCCAGCGCGCGCACCAGCACAGGCACCGACTGGGCCGCCGAGCGCACCAGAACAGCGATATCTTTTTTCTGAAGCGGGCGGTATGCACCCAGATGCGCATCATACGTCTGATATCCGCCGCCGAGCAGTTCCTGAATTCTCCCGGCGATCAGTTCCGCCTGCGCCTGTCTTCCGCCGGCGGCAGAGTCCATTGAGATAAGATGCACCTCTGTGCGCCCGTTCTCTCCCGTGAACACTTTGCCGCTTTCGGGGGCCGCAGCTGTTTCATACGGCTTAAAGCCGAAACTCAGCGCCTCTGCCTCGCCGTAGTCGGTTCCTCCGGCCGCATCGGACATGATGTCCCTGAAAACTTCATTGACGGAATCAATCACGCCGCTCCGGCTTCGGAAGTTGCGGTTCAGCATGATCTTCACAAAATCCCCGCCATCTTCCTGATACGTGCGGTTCTTCTCTGCAAAAAGCTCCGGGTCGGCCTGCCGGAAGCGATAGATACTCTGCTTGAGATCGCCGACCATGGTGATATTGTTTTTTGCGTTCTCAAGACGCGTGCGGCTGACGGCATTCAGAATTTCTTCCTGCAGCCGGTTGCTGTCCTGATATTCGTCGATCAGAATTTCGCTGTATTTTTCCGCCAGTTCGTCGGCCGTCTTTGTGTAGACGGTCCTGCCGTTTTCCCGGCGCGCCAGGATCTGCAGGGCATAGTGCTCGATGTCCGAAAACTCGAGAATCCCGCGATCCGCCTTGGCCTCCCGGAAGCGCTCGTCAAATTCGCGCGTGAGATCAACAAGCTTCACGGCGTACGGTTTCATTTTCCGTATGTCTGCCACGGCTCTGTCAAGATGCAGACTGCCAAATGCCTCCTCAGCCGTTTTGCTCTCGTCTATCCACCCGGAAATTCTGTCCGCCGCCTCACTGTCTGTATTTTTCCCTTTCCGCACCGAAGCTTTTCTTTTCGGACTCACAGAGAGAATCTCCGCGATCTCATCCGGTCCCGGGGCGTCAAGCAGGGCATTTAAACGGCTTATATGATCATCCACATTGGCCAGGTACTTCCCGACGCCGTCTCTCGTGAGCAGTGAGCGGATTTCTTCCTCGTCCGCAAGACACTTTTCGGCCGCGCCTCTCACACTGTCAACTTTCTCTTTGACGGGACCGAACTGCAGAATTTCCTTTTCATCCATGTCATAGACATCGGTGCAGTGCGTGAGCCACTCGTCCGGCCAGGCAAATGACTGCGCCGTCTTCCAGATCATGGTGATGCATTCCGCCAGTCTCCGGTCGTCCCTGCCCGCGCCGTAAAGAGCTGCGATGCGGCTGAAACTCACATCCGAGGTTCCCCCCTCCGTTTCCTCATGGGAAATGTGGGAGTTGTCCGAATCCGCGCCTCCGGTTTTATCCGCATTTTCCCTGGCGGCGTCTTCGGCATAGTGCTCTTCAAACATTTCGTCCAGAACATCGGCGCCAAGGAGTGCGCTCTCACTCTCATCGGCCGTGTGAAAGCCCGGATCGAGGCCGATTTCCGTGTAATGCTCGCGCACAAGTTTCAGACAGAAGCTGTCGATCGTGCAGATAAGAGCGTCCGGCAGCAGTCTGAGCTGCCTGGAAAGAATTTTGTTCCCCGGGTCTTTCTTCTGCATATCCTGAAGACGCGTGCGCAGGCGCTCTTTCATCTCGGCCGCAGCCGCGCGTGTGAACGTCACGATCACAAGTGAGTCGATGTCGCGCTGTCTGTCAGGGTCCGGGTCGGTGATCTCCCCGATCACGCGCTGTACAAGGACGGCCGTCTTTCCGGAGCCGGCCGCCGCTGACACAAGCATGTTGCGGTCTCTTGTCTTGATTGCCTTATTCTGTTCCGGTGTCCATTCAGGCATGATCCGTCCCTCCTTCCTGACCATCATCCGGCCTGAGTGTTTTTTTCTCATCGAACTGCGGCGAAATTCTCGGGCGCATCCCGAGGCTTTCCGAAAATCCGCACACGCCGCCGTACGGACAGTACCGGCACGCAAGAACATCGCCGTCCTGGATCGGCTTCACGCGGATATTTCCCGAGAGAATGTTCCGCCCGATCTCACATGCCTTCGTCTGAGCAACCTCTTCGAGATTGCGGAAATCTTCGCTGACATAAAAGTCACGCCCCACAAATGAGCCGTTGAGCTCCTTCATGTCCACATCGCCGGACTTTTCCACGTTCGCGCGCCCGCTCACGCGGTACTCGGACGCTTCCTTGCGTTCGTATCCATCTTCCGACACATTGTCCCCGAGATCCAGGATCGGATCCTTCAGATGAAAATAGTGAACGCCCGCCGGATACACTTTCGTGACACCGGGCGTATTTGCCATGTTTTCTTCCTCTGCCTGCAAATACATCAGAAGCTGAAGCTGCCGCCCGTCCATGACCTGACTGAAGTCATATTTTGTGCTGCCGGTCTTGTAATCCACAATCCGCACATACGCGTTCGGGCCTTCGCGGCGGGCATCGACCCGGTCGATCTTTCCCCGGAAAATCATATCCCTGCCGGCACTTAAATGTATCCGTTTTCGGAATTCCTGTTCAAAAAGCGCCGGCTGCAGACTGCTGTCTTCAAGCTGCCTGAGAGCCGCCTTTGTCGAGCGCAGCGCCATATTGAAAATCCTCTGCTTCATCACTTTGCCGCGCTCGGTGTCATTGAATCCGTACACATCCGCCCCCTGCATGACAGCTGCATACGCCTCGGCTACCCGCCGGCTCAGTTCTTCTTCAGCACCCGGTTCTTTCAGGAACGGCTTGTCCGCGGCAAGTTTCTTATCGCGCACAAGTCCCTCAAATGTCATCTGCATGACAGCGTGCGCCGCCGTCCCAATGTCCGCCGGCGTCACAAGAGCCTCTTCCTGTTCTTCGAGCGCAAGTCCATATCTCAGGAAATACCGGAACGGGCAGGACGCAAAACTCTCAAACGCCGACACACTGCCCGACAATTCGTCGCCGTACAGCTTCGCCGCCGTATCCCGTGACAAATGTTCCGGATGCGCCGCGGCCCGGTCTGTCTGGTAAGCCGGGTTCGGAAACAGCGCCGCAAGAGCGCCGTCTGCCTGCTCCCCCGCCTCGTCAAATCCCTTATCGCTGTAGAGCCTCTGAATCTCCGAAAACAGGGCAGAAGGGCGGCGCGCCGAGCCGTTCCCGGCCGTCCTGGCATAACTCACATACAGTTTCTCGGACGGCTGCGAAAGCAGAATGTACAGGTAAAACCGCTCCTGCTGCATGCGCTCCGCCGAAGAGGGCGAAAGTTCAATGGGCTTTTTGGCCCCCGCCAGCCGTTCGCGGTCCGCGTCGGTCAGAATGCCTCCCGTCTGTCCGCTCTTCGGCAGGCTCTCGTCGTCCGTCCCTGCCACAAACAGTACTTTGACCGCGTTGAGACGGCTCCGCGTGATATCCCCGACCGTGACATAGTCCGCCGTGGCCGGGAGTACTCCGGCCGTGATTCCTTCGAGCGCCGCTTCAAACAGTTCAATGAAGCCTTTCCGGCTCTCTTTCTCTTCGCCGAGCAGATCGACGATTCTGTCCAGAATATCGCAGATCATGCCGAAAAGCTGGCCGTATTCCTCACCGCTGCCGGGTCTCTTCGCAAGCACTTCAAGCTTTTTTTCCGCCTCCGTGTCCACGAGGAACTGATAGACCGCCGCGGCCTGATCGCGCACGGTGTCTTCTTCTTTCAGCGCGTCATCCAGCGCCAGCAGCGGCTTCACGATCCGGGCTCTGAGGGCATTGAGGCGTTTGAGTCCCGGGTCAATCCGGATGTCCGCAACCGGCGCGACCGTCTGATTGCGCTGCCCGCGGACAAACGGATTTTCCCAGCGTTTTCTCCCCCTCACGCCTGTCGCCAGGGCGTAATTTTCAAGCGCCGCGATCTCTTCGACCGTGAGAACCTGACCGTCTTCAAGCGACGCCTCACGCTGTTCTTCCGGCGTCAGATCAAACATGCCGCTCTTTAAATACCGGAAAAGCGACGCATACGAAAAGCCGTCCGAGACGACCTTAAGAGCGCTCCGGATAAACTCGATGAACGGGTTGGTGTACAGAGGTCTGCGGTCGTCGACAAATGCCGGCACGCCCGCCTCGCGGAACATCTGAAACGCCAGCGGGCCGTATGTCTCAAGCGCCGGCGTCACGACGGCGATGTCGCGGTATCGGTATCCCTCTTCCCTTGTGAGCCGCACGATTTCATCGATCACAAGTCCGAGCTCATGTTTTTCATCGCTCCCGTCAAAAAGGCGCACCGAACCGAACTGCGGCGCGTTCTCATCCGCGGAAAGATCCTGCATGATATGTTCCGACAGGAACTTCAGTTCCGGGTTGTCTCTGTGGCGCAGATCCTGTCCGAGAACAACTTCCGGCAGTTCTCTGACACCGGACGAATCGGCGCATTCCCGCATGCGCGCGATGAACTGTTTGCTCATCTCAAACAGCTCGCCGTCCAGCACAACCGATTCCTGCGAATCGGCCGGCAGCGTAACTGTCACGGTGACGGAAGGCGACAGTGTCAGAAATTTTCCGAACAGTTCATACTGAACCGGCGTGAAGCCCGTGAAACCGTCGAAGAAAAGCGCACTCTCCCTCAGCAGTTTCGAGTCGGAGACCGACTTCGCGAGAAGCTGCATCAGCTCTTCGGCGGTGGTGTATTTTTCTGTCAGGCTCTCGCGGAACTTCCCGGCGAGAAGAGCTAAGTCCCTCGCTTTCTCTGCCGTCGAGCCGCCTTCTGAGCGCAGATCATCAGCCGCGCTCTGAAGCTGTTCCGGACTCACTCCGTACTGGGCCAGCTCCGAGAGCGCCGAGCGCATCTTCGCCACAAATCCCTGCCGCGTCTGCATTCCCGCGAAATACTTCAGGTCTTTCCTGTTTTCATTCAGAATCCGACGCACGATCAGATTTTTTCCCGTGTCATCCAGAATCTGACCGCCGTTATTGCCGACCTCATCGAGCACCTTGTAGGCCAGTCGGTTGAAGCTGACAATCTCAAGGCTCAGAATGGCGCCTTCCCGGCTTGTGTGCACAATCTGACGCTCGACAGCCGCCGTGTTCTGCTCCGGAACGATAAAAAGCACTCGTTTTCCGCTGTCGGCAAGTGCCAGAGCGCGTCTGATGCATTCTGTTGTTTTACCGCTGCCGGCCGGCCCGCGGATTATCTGAAAGGACATACAATTTCTCCTGAGAAAATGAAAGGCAGCCGGCTCAGGCGGCTGCCTCAGAAATCAGAACTTATTCGGAAAACAGTTTCGGCGCCTCGTCTTTGTCGGCGAACAGAACGCCGTCGTAACCGTATTCCTGCATTTTGTTCAGGAATTTTCCGGTTTTCTTCGGCTGCACGTACAGCGAAGCGATGTATCCGGACTGTCTGAGCGAGCGCGCTTTCGTCACGGCCTCTGTCAGCTTTCCCTCCGGATAGAGAACGACGATCTTTTTCTTTGCCTCCGGGACCTTTACGCCCTTGTCTTTCAGGATTGAGAAGATGCGCTCAAACCCGATGGAGAATCCGACTGCCGGAACCTGCTTTCCGAGGAATTTTCCGGCCAGGTTGTCGTAGCGCCCGCCGCCGGCAATCGAGCCCTTGAAATCGATGCTCTCGATCTCAAAAACCGTTCCGGTATAGTAGCCCTGCCCGCGCACGAGCGACAGGTCAAAGCCGATGCCGAATTTTCCGTCTGAGAGCTCGTTCACTTTGTCGATGATATAGCGCACACTGTCGGCCGCTGCCGTGTCGTCGAGCATCCCGGTGATCTTTTCCAGCGAGAAGTCTCCCTCGTTCAGGTAATCGCTGAACCGGGCGATGGCCTCTTCGCCAAACTGCTTTTCCTTCAGCTCTTCGATGACGCCCTCAGCGCCGATCTTGTCGAGCTTGTCAAAACTGATGCAGACAGAATCGAGCTGTTCTTCCTCAAACCCAAGTTTTCTGAGGAAAGAACGCAGAAGTCTTCTGTCATTAATGCGCACGCGGAAGTTCTGCATGCCGATCGCAAAAAGCGCTTCTGTCGTGGTCAGAATCAGCTCCACCTCAGAATCCGGTGACGATGAGCCGAAAATGTCGATGTCGCACTGGACAAATTCTCTGAGTCTTCCCTTCTGCGGCCTCTCCGCGCGGTACACGCGGTCCATCTGAATGCACTTCACCGGATTCGGGAGATTGTCGTGATGGCAGGCATAATAGCGGGTCAGCGGGAGTGTCAGATCATAGCGCAGTCCCATGTCGGCCAGATCGTTCTCTCTCTTCGCGCCGGCGTCCAGCGCCTTCTCGAGTTTCTCGCCGCGCTTCAGTATCTTGAAGATCAGATTCAGATTGTCGCCGCCGTCGGATTTGTCGAGATTTTCAATGTCCTCGACGACCGGCGTGACGATGTGCTCAAATCCGTTTTCCTTGTATACGCTGAGAATCCTGCCCTGCAGGTAGTCGCGCAGTTCCGCCTCCTGCGGGAGATAGTCATTCGTCCCTTTAACTGGTGTGATTTTCATAAATGTAACAAACCTTCTGTAATATTATTTCACCTGATCGATAGACGCGGCGATGTCGTGGCGCATGTACTTGTTGGCAAATGTCACCCATTCGGTCGCCTTGTAAGCGTTGGCGCGCGCCTCGTGCAGATCTTTGCCGAGCGCCGTCACATCGAGCACGCGGCCTCCATTTGTCACGATTTCGCCCTTGTCGTTGAACTTCGTGCCGGCGTGGAAGCAGTAATACCCCTTCTTTCCCTCGAACTTTTCGAGGCCGTGAATCGGGTAGCCTTTCTCATAGGAAACCGGATAGCCGTCGCTCGCGAGAACGACAGTCACGCAGGCCTGGTCGGAGAACTTCAGGTCGACTTTGTCGAGTGTCCCGTCGATGCAGGCGTTGAACACGTCCACGATGTCATTTTCCAGGCGGGGCAGAACGACCTGCGCCTCCGGATCGCCGAAGCGGGCATTGTACTCCAGAACCTTCGGGCCGTCCGCCGTGAGCATCAGTCCGAAGAAGATGACGCCCTTGAACTCGCGCCCTTCCGCGCGCATCGCGTCGACGGTCGGCTGGTAAATGTACTTCCTGCAGTACGCGTCGACCTCAGGCGTGTAGAATGGGCTCGGCGAGAAGTTGCCCATGCCGCCTGTGTTCAGGCCCTGATCCCCGTCCTTTGCGCGCTTGTGATCCTGTGCGGAGGACATGATCTTGATCGTCTTGCCGTCGACAAAGGAAAGAACGCTGATCTCGCGGCCGGTCATGAACTCCTCGATGACCACGTTGTCGCCGGACGCGCCGAATTTGCGGTCGACCATCAGCTCATCGACGCCGGCCATGGCCTCTTCCTTTGTGTTGCAGATCAGAACGCCCTTGCCGAGCGCCAGGCCGTCCGCCTTCAGAACGATCGGGTACTTGCCCGTCTCTAGATACGCCCTCGCCTCTTCCGGCGAATGAACCGTCGTATAGTCCGCCGTCGGAATGTGATACTTCTTCATCAGCTCCTTGGAAAATGCCTTCGAGCCCTCCAGGATCGCCGCGTTCTTTCTCGGTCCGAACACGCGCAGTCCCTTTGCCTCAAACACATCCACGATGCCGCCGACCAGCGGATCGTCCATGCCGACGACTGTCAGGTCGATCTGGTGATTTTCCGCGAAGGAAGCTAACCTGTCAAATTCCATCGGTTTGATATCCACGCACTCCGCGACAGAGGCGATGCCCGCATTGCCCGGTGCGCAGTAAATCTTGTCCACCTGCGCGCTCTGCGCCAGTTTCCAGCAGATGGCGTGTTCACGGCCGCCTCCGCCGACAACAAGAACCTTCATGGTATTTCTCCTTTTCGTCCGTCAAATCTCGCCCATCGCAATCATATCGATGGCTTTCGGCAGAATGATCCATTCCGCCTGTTCCATGACGCGCTTCTGCAGAATCTCCGGAGTGTCGCCCTTTTCGACGTACACCGGCTTCTGCAGAATAATCTCGCCGTGATCCACATCCTCGTCCACGAAGTGAACCGTCGCGCCCGTGACTTTCACGCCGCGCGAGAGAGCCGCTTCGTGCACCTTCAGACCATAATATCCTTTCCCGCAGAACGAAGGAATCAGCGACGGGTGAATGTTGATGATCCTTCTCGGGAACGCCTTCACGACAGCCTCCGGAATTCTCACAAGATACCCCGCGAGGACAATCAGGTCCGGCGCGAGTTCCAGCAGTTTTTTCAGGAGCGCGTCGTTAAACGCCGCGCGGTCCGGGTAGTCTTTCGGACTCAGCACAATGCCCGGAATTCCGGCCTTTTCCGCTCTCTTGAGCGCATACGCGCCCGCGTTGTTGCTGATGACGGCCGTGATCTTCGTGTTGCGGATCGTGCCGTCCTGCACGCCGTTGATGATATGCTGCAGATTCGTACCGCCGCCCGATACGCAGACGACACAGTTCAGCATACGATGGCCTCCTTGTTTCCGGCCTGCGTCTGGCCGATCACATACGGCTTTTCGCCGGCCGACTCAATCGCCGCCATCGCCTTGTCGACATCCGACGGATCGAGCGCCAGCACCATGCCGATGCCCATGTTAAATGTGTTGTACATCACGTGTTCTTCGATGTTGCCGTCTTTCTGCAGCATCTTGAAGATCGGCGGAACCGGATAACTGTCCCGGCTGATCATCGCAGAGATGCCGTCCGGGAGCATTCTCGGAACATTCTCGTAGAAACCGCCGCCCGTGATGTGACTGCAGCCCTTGATGGTGACGCCCGCCTTCTTTACGGCGGAGAGCGCCTTCACATAGATCTTCGTCGGGGCCAGAAGCGCCTCGCCGAGAGTCTTGCCCAGGCTGTCATAATACGTATTCAGAGATTCCGGCGTGATCGAGAACACCTTGCGCACGAGCGAAAAACCATTCGAGTGTACGCCGCTCGACGCGATGCCGACCAGTGTGTCGCCCGCCTTGATATTCGCGCCTGTGATCAGATCCTTCTTGTCGACGACGCCCACGGCAAATCCCGCGAGATCGTACTCGTCGGGCGGATAAAATCCCGGCATCTCGGCCGTCTCGCCGCCGATCAGCGCGCATCCGGACTGCAGGCATCCGTCAGCCACGCCCTTTACGATGGCCGCGATCTTTTCCGGCTCATTCTTTCCGCACGCGATATAGTCCAGGAAAAACAGCGGCTCGCCGCCCGCACAGGCGACGTCGTTCACGCACATCGCGACGCAGTCGATACCGACCGTGTCGTGCTTGTCCATGGTAAATGCAATCTTGAGCTTCGTGCCCACGCCGTCCGTGCCGGAGAGCAGCGTCGGCTCTTCCATATCCTTGAACTTCTGCGCGGAAAACGCGCCGGAAAAGCCGCCGATCCCGCCGAGAACTTCCGGGCGGACCGTTTTGGCGACATACTTCTTCATCAGTTCGACGGACTTGTATCCCGCCTCAATATCAACACCTGCTGTCTTGTAATCCATACTCTCGCTCTCCCTTAGGCTTATTTGGCGTAATTTTCATAGCCGACTTCCGCAAGCTTTGCGTCTTTGGCTTTGACTTCTTCCTTGAGCTTTGCCGCGTAATCCCTGACTTTTGCGAGCATCTCCGGATCGGAAACGGCAAGGATTTTCGCCGCCAGAATGGCAGCGTTCTTCGCACCGTCGATGGCGACCGTCGCCACCGGGATGCCGGATGGCATCTGCACGATGGAGTACAGAGAATCCCGGCCGCCGAGAGACTTGGTGTGCATCGGAATTCCGATAACCGGAAGCGGGAAAATCGCCGCGAGCATACCCGGCAGATGCGCCGCCATGCCTGCTCCCGCGATGATCACTTTGAAGCCCTTCTCTTCCGCCGTCTTCGCGAATTCAAAGAACTCATCCGGCTCGCGGTGTGCGCTGATGATCCGCATTTCGTATGTGATGCCGAATTCATCCAGAACAGCCGCCGCCTTGGCCATGACCGGCATATCCGAGTCAGACCCCATAACAATCGCTACCTGTGCCATCTGTAACCTCCTTTGTCACCGGCAGAAATGTACGTCTCTGCCGCGCAGACATCTCGTTTCCTGATTAACAATAATACTTTCTTTGCAGTCTCACGTCAAACTTCTCAGGACATTTCCGGCAAGTCTTTCAGCGCGTCAAGCGGCGCGTTGAGCTCCTCTGTCCCCGGCAGCACAAACCGGCCGTCCCGGATGATTGTCAGGCGCTCACCGTCCGGACGGACCGCCGTGATCTCGCCGATTTCCTCGTACGGAACCGTGATGTCCGTGTGACAGTTGAAATACGCCTCCTGCGGACTGCTCACCCGCTTCCGGCTGAAATCGTTCTCCCGGGCGATAATCTCTTTTCCGTCCGGGTTGTACGTGTGATTATCCTCTTCGTGCGAATAACAGGTGTCGCCGAGCGCAAAATGCGGCCCCGTCTTCTCTGCGATCAGAATCGGAAGTCTCCCCTCGATCCCGTACCGCCGCCCGAACGCATAGGCCTCTGTATTGGTCCCGATGGCAAATTCTCCCATCGGCAGCGTCTTGTGTCCGTACAGGACATTTTCCCGGAAATACGCTTTCCCTTTTTCCGGCGAACGGAAATTGCCGCACCCGTAATCCGTCACGACTCCGTCCTTAAAATGCACTTCCAGGTCGTCGTAGCGCAGACCGTCCAGATACACGGAGCTCACATGCAGCACGCCTTCCGTGCCTTTGAGCACCGGCGTCGTGAAGACCTCGCCGACCGGGATGTTCACATCCGCGAGGCAGTTTTCAAACGAAGCCTGCGTATCCGGATCTCCGACCGGATACAGACTGATTTTCAGATCCGTTCTGTTGCCGGCCGCGCCTTTTACGACCGCATACGCGGCGCCGCTCAGCGCGTCCGTGATTTTCTGCTGAATCCGGGCGTACTGATCGTTGTCCAGTGTATTGAGCCGAACGGTATCCCGCAGAATCGCGTCATAATCCGCCCCGATTTCCGGCTTCGGCCACGCGATGATCGTAAAGCTTCTCTGCTCTCCCGGAATATACCGGTTCGTGATCTCGCCGGCCGCCGCGCTGTACTTCAGATTCAGCTTCTGCTGCGCCTCGCTCCTTGCCAGCGCTTCACTCTTTGTCACCGGCGAAAACGGTTCCTCACCGAACGTATCCATCACGGCCGGGCCGCCGAATTCCAGAGCTTCCTGCCTGTACATCTCGTATGCGTGCTCCAGTGCTCCGAGTTTCCTCTCGACAAATGCCGCGTCGAGCAGAAGCGCGTCGTCATACCGGTGGTCGTATTCCATCTGCCGGTTCGGCCGCGCCCCGAAAAATCCGATCCGCATGTCCATGCGCCGGTTGATCAGACTCACCGCCGAGCGGTAAATCGTGCTCTCAAGCCCTAACGCGCGAAACTGTTTTATCTCTTCTTTTACAAGACACTCGAATCCGGCCTCACAGCGGATGCTCACGGTGCGCTTTTTCGAGAGATCCTTGCGCCCGAGTTCAAACCCGCGCCGGTATCCTTCCGTAAAAGCTCCGGCCATCTTTTTGATCTGAGCATCGTCAAGAGACGCCATCGCACGGGCGAGCCGCTCCGTGCCCTCCGTCACATACTCGCCGGTCCGATATAAAAACCGCAGATCCTGAAAATCCGCGTTTTCAATCCAGCCGGCAAACGGCGCGTGTCCCGGCACAAGCATGTCCGCCGTTCTGTCCCCGATATAATCGTCGCTCGTGTCCGAGACAAACCAATAGAAAATGTCGTGCAGAGAAGTCCAGGAAGCAGAGGGGATATCGCCTTTAACCGCGCAGGCCATCTCGATGAACATTTCCATCGGAGAGAGCGCAAAAGCTCTCTTTCCCTCGAACGCCCAGGCGATCGTGCCGAGCAGCTCATAGGAAACAGCCGCGATCAGCTGACCCTTTTTTTCTCCGAACTCCCGGACGCTCACGGCCGGATTGACGAAACTGTTCTCATAGGCGTCTCCGGCCACATCCGCATAGAGTTCACGATTTCTCGCCCGAACAGTGTCGAGAGAAAGTGAGTCCCACGTGCCGTCCGCCAGGTCCTGTTCCGTCTTCAGAACCTTCAGAAGAAATTCAGATGTGACAAAAATCCAGCGCGAAGTTGCGTCAGTCCTGCCTCTCGTATCGTCAGCAAATTCCGAAAGCCGCCCGCGCGAGAGTTCTTTGCGTTCTTCGATGTTGTCATCAAACATTCCTTACATCCCCGAAAAACATAAAAACACTTCAAAAACCATTATGATTCCGCCGGCCACCGATCCTACCGTACAGACACCGTACTTCCGGTCCTCTTCCCGAAAGCCCAGGAATCCGTACACGCACCCGGCAGCCGCCACAAGGAAGCTCAGGACTCCCAGCCCGCCGACAAGCCTTCCGCCCTGTCCCTGTTCGTAAAACGAAATGACGACAGCCGCGATGAACAGGCCCAGGGAAACAGCGTCCAGGATGCAGGAAATCACGCCGTTTTTCGCGGCCTTCTTGGCCGCAAACGGAATTCTGTCTCCTTTTCCCTCTTTATCTATTTTCGAGAGTTTCTGTTTCATGCTTCTCACTGCTTCTTCACGCCGTACTGCGCGTAATAATCGTCCAGCGCCTTCTTCATGGCGTCGTCGATCACAACGCGGCCGTCCACTTCTTTGTCATAGAGAGTGTCGACGACCTCCTGCATCGTGACGATAGACTTGGCCTCGAAGCCGTATTTGTCATGGATTTCATCGAGCGCGCTCGCGCCGGTGCCGGACAGGCCCTGTTCCATGCGGTTGAGCGAGACCATGAGGCCGACGATTTTCACGTCCGCCTGAGCCCTGAGAATCGGCACGGTCTCGGAGATCGATTTTCCGGACGTCGTCACGTCCTCGATCATCATCACGCGGTCGCCGTCGTGCAGCGGCGAGCCGAGCAGGATGCCGGCGTCGCCGTGATCCTTGGCTTCTTTGCGGTTGCTGCAGTAGCGGATGTCGCGGCCGTAGAGGCGGCTGTACGCAATGACCGTCGCGACCGAGAGCGGAATGCCCTTGTAGGCCGGCCCGAAAAGAACGTCGAAATCATCGCCGAACTCGCGGTGAATCGCCTGCGCGTAATATTCGCCCAGCTTCATCAGCTGGCTGCCCGTCACGTAAAGTCCCGCATTCATGAAAAATGGCGATTTCCGGCCGCTCTTCAGCGTAAAATCGCCGAAACGCAGCACGTCGCACTGCACCATAAAGTGAATAAAATCCTGTTTGTACTGCTCCATCGTCCTGTCCTCTCATTTAACCGCGCCGATCAGTTCCCGGATGTCATCGACGCCGTTTTTCTCCATATATTCTTCGATTCCCCGCACCACTTTGACGCTCGCGGCCGGGTCGTGGAAATTCGCGGTTCCGACCGAGACCATCGTCGCGCCGGCGAGAATCATCTCCAGCGCGTCCTCTGCCGTGGCGATGCCGCCCATGCCGATCAGCGGGATCTTCACGGCGTGCGCCGCCTCATAGACCATGCGCACCGCGACCGGATGGATCGCCGGCCCGGAAAGTCCGCCGGTCTTGTTGGCCAGGGCAAAAGTCCGCCGGTTCACGTCGATCTTCATGCCCGTGATCGTATTGATCAGCGAAATTCCGTCGGCGCCGCCGGCTTCCACAGCCTTCGCCATGTCGGCGATGCTCGTGACATTGGGCGAGAGCTTCATGATGACCGGCTGTTTCGCCGCTTCCCGGCAGCGCTTCGTGATGCGCTCCGCCACTTCCGGCACCGTGCCGAACGTGATGCCGCCCGCCTTTACATTCGGGCAGGAGATGTTGATCTCCAGCATGTCAACGTCCGCGTCCGCAAGCCGCCTCACGCACTCGACGTATTCGTCCTCCGAGTGACCGCAGACATTCACGATGATCTTCGTGTCGAATTTGCGCAGGAAAGGCACGTCACGCTCAAGAAACGTGTCAATTCCCGGGTTCTGCAGGCCGATGGCGTTGAGCATTCCCGAAGGCGTCTCGCACACGCGCGGCGTCGGATTGCCGGCCCACGGCACGATGGCCACGCCCTTCGTCGTCACGGCACCCAGCTCATTCAGGTCGACGAATTCCGAGAATTCCTGTCCCGACCCGAACGTTCCGGACGCGACGGTCACCGGGTTCCTGAAGCGCACGCCGGCAATGGAAACTTCTGTATGCAGACTGCTCATGAAAGATCCACCTCCCTCGCCTCAAACACCGGTCCGTCCTTGCACACCCGGGCATTTTTCACGTTCGAGTGCCCGTCGACTGCAGTCGTTTTGCACACGCACCCGAGGCACGCGCCGATACCGCACGCCATCCGCTCCTCAAGCGACAGATACGCCTTCAGGTCATTTTCCATGGCAAATGCCTTTACGCCCCGAAGCATCGGCCCCGGGCCGCAGGCGTAGAGCACCGCGCCGTCGAGCGAAAAGCCGTCGGCGACGGCCTTTTCCAGCGCAGTGATGACGGTGCCTTTTACGCCGATGGAACCGTCGTCGCTCGAGACGTAAACCTCGCCGTATTTTCGGAAATCATCCAGAAGAAATGTCTTGTCGTTGCGGTACCCCAGGAAAGCGGCCGAGGGGATTTGGATCTGTTTTTCCAGTTCCAGAAGCGGCGGGATGCCCACGCCTCCGCCGAGAAGCACGGCCTTTTTCCCTTCAAAGGGATAGCCGTTCCCGAGCGGCCCCATGACCGTCAGGCTGTCGCCTTTCTGTTTCAGGGACATCTCTCTCGTCCCGGCACCGACGACGCGGTACACAAGACGGATCTCGTCTCCTCTGATCTCGCAGATGCTGATCGGTCTCGGCAGAAGCCTCGCGCCGTCGTCGCTGTACACATTGACAAACTGCCCCGGCTTTGCGGCCGCGGCCATCGCCGGGCAGGAAAAGAAAAGTTCGAAGATGCCTTCTCCCAGATCCGCTGTCTCTGTCAATTTCACTCTCGTCTGAAGTGCCATCGTTCCTCCTGATAAGGCCTGCCGGAAGTCACCGGCAGCTGTTGATGTCCCGGATCATATCCACCACAGCCTGGCGCGACGCGTCCGCGAAGCCTTCCTCGCCGAAACGCCCGTACGGCTCTTTCTTCCACGCCGCGATGATCCCGCGGGAACTGTTGATGATGGCGCCCAGGCCGTCCGGATTGAAGAACACCCTGAGGTCTTCAGCCTTTCCGCCCTGCGCCCCATATCCGGGCACCAGAATATAAGCCTTCGGCATGACCTTGCGCAGAACACGGCCCATCTCAGGGTACGTCGCCCCGACAACGGCGCCGACGGCCGAATAGCCGCAGCTTCCGATCAGATCACGGCCCCACTCGTCGACCTTCTCGCCGACCAGTTCATACAGCGGACGGCCGTCGATTTTCTGATCCTGGAATTCGCCGCTCGAAGGATTGGATGTCTTCACGAGCACAAATATTCCCTTGCCCGACTCCCGGCACACGTCCACAAACGGCTTCACTCCGTCGCTTCCGAGGTACGGATTGACGGTCGCAAAGTCTTCATCAAACGGAGCAAACTCCCGGCTTCCGACCTTTACGCTGCCGAGATGGGCCGCGGCGTAGGCCGATGACGTCGAGCCGATGTCGCCGCGCTTCACGTCGCCGATGACCAGAAGTCCTTTCTCCTGACAGTACTGTGTGGTGCGCCGGAACACTTCAATGCCCGGGATGCCAAACTGCTCGTACATGGCGATCTGCAGCTTCACGGCCGGAATCAGATCCGCCGTCGCGTCCACAATGGCCTTGTTGAACTGCCAGACCGCCTCCGCGGCTCCTTCCAGCGATTCGCCGAATTCCGAATATGCCTTTTTCTTGATAAATTCCGGAATAAACGCCAGGTTCGGGTCCAGTCCCACCACAACCGGCGCGTTCTTTTTCGTTATCGCTTCCGCGAGTCTGTCGATAGTCATGTCCTCTGCTCCTTTACAAGTCATAATGTCTGACGTCTTTGTCAATCAGAGTCTCCGAGCCCTCGCGGTACTCGTACACGATGCGGCCGTCCGAGACGGTGAGCACCGTGCGGCCTTTCAGTTTCCACCCGGCAAATGGCGTGTTCTTGCCCTTCGAGGCAAACAGTCTCGGATTCACCGTCCACTCGGCGTCCGGGTCCACGACCGTGATGTCGGCCGCCCGTCCCGGCAGAAGTGTTCCGCGCTGACTCTTGATGATCTGAGCCGGGTTATAGCTCATCTTTTCCGCCATCTGCATCGGCGTCAGGACACCGGTGTGAACGAGTTTAGTCATCGTCAGTCCGACACTGGTCTCGAGTCCCACAATGCCGAACGGAGCCTGCGCAAACGGCCTTTTCTTCTCTTCTTCGGTATGCGGGGCATGATCCGTGGAAATGACATCCATCACGCCCTCGCTAAGTCCCTTTTTCAGCGCGTCGACATCCTTCTGCGCGCGCAGCGGCGGATTCATCTTGTAATTGCTGTCCGTCCCGTCGACGGCCTCCTCTGTAAGTGAGAAATGATGCGGCGTGACCTCCGCGCTGACCGGGAGATTCGCGGCCTTGGCTTCCTGTACGAAACGCACCGTATTCTCCGTCGAGCAGTGGCAGAGATGCAGCCGGCATCCCGTGTCGGCTGCCAGAAGAATATCTCTTGCGGCTATGATGTCCTCGACCGCATTCAAAATACCGTAAAGTCCGAGCGATTTGGCGTGCGCGCCCGCGTTCATGACGCCGTGCGCCCGCAGATTTATGTCTTCGCAGTGGGCAAATACCGGAATGTCCGTGAGCGCCGCCAGCCGCATGGCCTGACGGGCGACCCGGGCGTTCATCACGCTCTTCCCGTCTTCGCTGACCGCAACCGCGCCGGCCGCCTTGAGCCCTGCAAAATCCGTGATGAACTCACCGTCCTGTCCGGCCGTGACGGCCGCGATGGGAAGAACATGAATATAGGTGCACTCTTCCGCATTGTGGATGGCCTGCCGCACCGCTTCAGCGCTGTCAATCACCGGCTTTGTGTTGGGCATCATGCAGACAGTCGTAAAACCGCCCCGGGCAGCCGCGCGCGCTCCGGTGCGGATCGTCTCCTTCTCCGTAAATCCCGGATCCCGGAAATGCACATGCAGATCGATCAGTCCCGGAAAAATCCACTTGCCGGAAGCGTCAATCACGGTGTCGGCCTCGGCACTCAGATTTTCCCCCACTTCCCGGATTACGCCATTTTCTGTCAGAACATCACGGATTCCATCCGTACCAGACGCCGGATCCAACACCCGGCCGCCGCGGATCAGCAGCTTCATACAATCTCCTTTCACACCCCGGCATCAGACGCTTAAAACAGCGCCGATGTATTTTTATCTTCTGTCAGGCCGGGACTTGAAGCCCGCGGCCTTTATTCATGCATAAAAACTCCACTTTATTATCACCCTTTTAGATCGGATTGTCGAGAAGTCATTCGGGCAAAAGCGCACGGCTTGTGAATCTTTGTTCCCAACGGTATGATAAGGAATGGTTCATGTATTATTATGAAAGGACTTTGAACGCAATGTATTCTGAAGACTATTCCCTGACCGGAGGCCGTCTGCCTCTGTATTCTGACGGAAGCGGCGCCGGTTTCATCGATCTCTCAAAAACAGAAGGAGAAACCGAAGCGTATAAATCACTCGCGGCCGGCGGCTGGAATCTGCGGCGCTCATCCGTCTACTCGCTGGCCGCTTCGCTTCAGGCCCGCGAAAGCGGCGTCTTTGTGAAGAGTTCGCGGGAAGTGGCCGTGTTCAGGGCCGACGTCCCGGAATTCGGCACGTATAAAATTGAGGTCACGCTCACGGCCGACGCCCCAGTGAGAAATATGAGTCTTTTCGCCGGCAGAAGGAACCTCGTGAACCGGGGCATTTGTCTTGAATCCGGCGAAACGTTTTCGCGCACATTTCACGTGCAGATCACGCCGTATATCCCGGCGCTCACGTCGGTCCCGAAACGCGAAGCGGCGGTCTACATCAGTTTTACCGGTCAGAATGCCGGTCTTTCCCGCGTCAGGATCACGCGCGAAGATGTCCCCGTTCTCTATATCGCCGGCGATTCCACCGTCACCGATCAGAACGCCCCGGCCCCGTACTATCCGTACGGCTGCGGCAACGGCTGGGCTCAGGATCTCGCGCAGTATTTCGATGACATCGCCGTCTGCAACTATGCGCACAGCGGTCTCACGACCAACTGCTTCCGCGACGACGGCCATTGGGATATCCTGAAAGAATACATCCGCCCCGGCGACACGGTTCTCATACAGTTCGGCCACAATGACCAGAAGCGCCGCAATCTGGCTGCTTTCGGCGGCTACATAAACAACCTTCGCTGGTACGTCAAACAGATCCGCGAAAGAGGCGCGTTCCCGGTGCTCTGCTCTCCGATCAGCAGGATTCCGGATACAGACGCCGACACCGGAAAGCCATATTCCCTGCTCGCCCTTCACGCGCTGGCAGTCAGAGTGGCCGCGGAAGAACTCTCGGTTCCCTTCATCGATCTGCACGAACTCACATTTTCCAGGTGGGTCAGCCTCGGCAGCGCCGTGCACGATTATTTCAACGACGGCACGCACACCAACGAATACGGCGGCTGCCTGATCGCGCAGTTCGTGGCGGATGAGATCAGACGGCAGAATATCCAGCCGGTGGCAGCGGCAGTAAGCGGCGTCGCGCCGGCCGCTTTCACACCGGACATGGACACAAAAAATCTGCCGGAAGAACCGGCGGGACCGGGGATGTTTGACATTGATCTCCCCTATGTCGACATCGCGGGAGTCGCTCAGTACGAGGGAATCAAAAAGGCTTTCCGCGGCGGCCTGCTCGACCCCTGCGTCATGCACCTTCACCCGAAGGACGTCATGCCCCGCGCGCAGCTGCTGATGGTTCTCTTCAAGGCTCTGCGGCTTTCCGGGACGAGGCCGTATGAAGGCCATTTCACGGATCTTGGCCGGTATGAATGGGACTCTTCCTTTGTGCAGACCTGTCTGAACGAAGATCTGATCGACCCGGCGACCGTGACAGAAGATCTCTTCCGCCCGGACGACCCGCTGACCTTTGAGGAATTCGCCTCATTCTGCGAACGGGGAATGGCGGAAAAAGAGCATCGTCCTGAGATAGATCTTGCCGCCGCCTTTTCTCTCGCCGTTAAAGACAAGGTCGTTCCAGAGAGCGCGGACAGAACCGCACCGATCACACGCGCCGACGTCTACGCCGGCCTCGCGCGCGTGATGGAACTCCTCGGAAACGAGGACAAAGCGCTCCCGAAAGACGCGGAAATTCATCCGGTGGGATGATTCCCTGAGCGGTTCTTACGCCCGCGGGCGTCTTAAAACACATAAAAAAGCATCCCTGATGATATCAGTCGCCTCATTTGCGGCGGTATCATCGGGGATGCCTTTTTATATCAATAAATCTTCAGTTAAACCCAAAGAAATGGTTGGCCGCCTTGTAGCCGTATGTGCTTAGCTTGCGCCCGCTTTTGCCGGGAATGTTGACAAAACAGCCGAGAGCCGACGCGCGGATCGACATATAAAGCCCGAAATCACTGTCGTGCAGATACTTCCACAGGTCATCCTTTTTCTTCAGCGCCTCGGGAGACCCGTCGAGTATCAGGAAAATCGAGGAAATCTCCATCATGATCCGCAGGTACTTCACCATATAGGACGAGCAGCGGCTGCTCGGAATGTCCGCCGCGAGATAATAGTCAATCATCGTGCGCGTCACGAACAGCTGCTGGTCGATGCGGGCAATCATGTTCTTCTCGTTCACCGACTGATCGCTCCGGCCGATGAAATAGCGGTAGAAGTTCACATTGAGATAGTACATCTTCCTGACAAATGGCAGCGGCTCGAACACAAAAATGTTGTCCACATAAAACGTGTGTTCCGGCAGCTTCAGATGACAGTCGCGCAGCAGTTGCGTGCGGTAAATCACGCTGTGCATCAGAATATACTGATCGATCCGGAAATGCCCCACCTCGTCCCAGGTGAACATCCGGCCGACCGGAAGCACGTTTTCATAGTGAACGACCTTGCGCCGCGCTGCCCCGACCTTCTCGTACACGAAATTCGAAATCATCATGTCCGGCTCGTCCTGCTTCTGCACAAACGAGCGCAGATGCGCAAGGATCCGATGGTAGCTCGGCATGTCCACCCAATCGTCCGAATCAACAACCTTGAAGAACTCGCCGGTCGCATTGGCCAGCCCGGTGTTCACCGCCGAGCCGTGGCCGCCGTTTTCCTTGTGAATCGCTTTCACAATACCCGGATATCTCTCCTCATATTCCTTCGCGATCTCAAGCGTGTTGTCTTTGGTCGAACCGTCGTCGACAATGATAACCTCGACGTCCTCGCCGCCCATCAGCACGCACTCGATCGCGTGCCGCATATAGGCTGCCGAATTATAACAGGGGATGACAAATGAAAGCAGCTTCATACAATTCTCCTGTCTTTCAGCTCACATCCGCTCCGGCACTTCGATGCCGAGCAGATCTGTGCAGACCGTAAGCAGATCGCGAACCAGCGCAAGAAGAGAAAGATAACTTCTCTTCTTTTCTTCGTCCGGCTCCGTGAGGATCTTCACATGCGTGTAGAACCGGCTGAACGTCTCCGAAGTCTCATACATAAACTGACAGATTCTGTGCGGTGCAAGTTCCGCTCTGGCCGCTTCCATGACCTCCGGGAACCTGGCGAGACACAGATCCAGCTCTTTCTCGACGTCCGTCACCGGCGCCGCGATGTGGCGGTCCGCCTCGCTGAGCGTGCCGCCCTCGTTTTTATAGCGGTTCAGAATCGAGTTGATCCGGACCAGCGTGTAGAGAATGTACGGACCGGTATTGCCCTCAAACGAGCTGAACCGTTCCGGATCAAACACGTAATCCTTCGATGCCTGGTTCGAGAGATCGCCGTACTTGAGCGCCGCCAGTCCGACCTTGCGCGCCGTGGCTTCCATCTCGTCTTTCGGAAGATTGTCGCTTTCCGCCATCTTCTCGCGCACGGCGTCCGTGATCTCATTTACCAGGTATTCGAGACGCATGACACCGCCGGATCTCGTCTTGAACGGCTTTCCGTCCTTGCCGTTCATCGTGCCGAACCCGACGAACAGAAGCTCCGTCTCAGGCTTGACAAATCCCGCCTTGCGCGCAGTGCGGAACACCTGCGTGAAGTGCAGAGACTGCCGCTTGTCCACAACGTAAATGTAGCGGTCGGGATGAAGATTGGCCTCGCGGTCCAGAATCGTCGCCAGGTCGCTCGTCGCGTAGAGCGCCGCGCCGTCCGACTTCTGGATCAGACACGGCGGAATCTCGATTTTATCCGTGTCCTCGGCGACATCCACGACCACCGCGCCCTGACTCTCGTGCGCGATGCCGCGGTCCTGCAGATCCTTCACCATGCCCGGGATCAGCGGCTGTACGTCGCTCTCGCCTTTCCAGAGCTCAAAGTGAACGTTCAGACTGTCGTAATTCTTCTTCAGGTCCTTCTTGGAAACATCCATGATGTGTCTCCAGATCGCCGTGCAGGCCGGATCGCCGGACTGCAGTTTCAGCGTCGCCTCGTGCGCTCTCGCCGCAAATGCCGGGTCCTCTTTCGAGCGCGCCGACGCCTCCGGGTAAATCTTCTCCAGTTCCGATATGGTAAATGGCGCTTCTTTCGGATACTCGCCCTTGAAATCCGGGTCAAAATACGGCAGATCCGGCTTCATATCGCGGAGCTGTTCGATGATAAGACCCATCTGAAGGCCCCAGTCGCCCAGATGAATGTCGCCCGTCACTTCGTTGCCGGCGTACTTTTCAATCCGCTTGATGCTCTCGCCGATGACCGCCGAGCGCAGATGGCCGACGTGCAGAGGCTTGGCCGCGTTCGCGCCGCCGTAGTCCACGACGACCCTCTTCGGGTGCTCTTCCCCGCGGTACCCGTGCTTCTCATCCGCCGCCATCTGATTGAGCTCATCCGCGACAAACTGCGGCGAAAGCGTCAGATTGAGGAATCCCGGCTTCACGCTCTCGGCCTTCAAAAAGGCCGGGTCATCCGCGAGCTTTTCGGCAACCGCGTCGGCAATCATAAACGGAGCCTTGTGATACTTTTTCGCCCCGGCCATCGCGCCATTGCACTGGTACTCGCACAGGTCCGGGCGGTTGGATACAGACACATGCCCCATCTCCGGATCATACCCGGCGTCGGCAAATGCCTGCTTCACCTTTTCTTCTATCTTTTCATTCAGTGTTTTCATATATGCCTCTTCGCAGATCTCACCCGCGGCAGTCATAAGCGCAGGAAGCAAAGATCCGCACCTTTAACAGAAAAAGGCTCATCTACCGTATGGCAGATGAGCCTCATACTTTGCCAATTATACCGCCATGTCTTTACAGAATCAATGAATCTGTCATCACTTGTCTTCGACGCTGTAGTTCGGAGCTTCCTTCGTGATGTTGATGTCATGCGGATGGCTCTCGCGCAGGCCGGCGGCCGTGATCTTGACAAACTGAGCCTTCTCGTGAAGTGTCGGAATATCCGGGGATCCGCAGTAGCCCATGCCGGCGCGCAGGCCGCCCATCAGCTGGAATACGGTGTCCTCGAGCAGTCCCTTGTAGGCCACACGGCCCTCGACGCCTTCCGGAACAAGCTTTCTCGCGCCCGCCTGGAAGTAGCGGTCCGCGGAACCATTTTCCATGGCCGCGATGGAGCCCATGCCTCTGTAGGACTTGTATTTTCTGCCCTGGTAGAGTTCGAAGTCACCCGGAGCCTCGTCGCATCCGGCGAGCAGCGAACCGAGCATGCAGACGTTGCCGCCCGCTGCCAGAGCCTTTACGATATCGCCTGAGAACTTGATGCCGCCGTCGGCGATGATCGGAACGCCCGTTCCCTTCGCCGCCTCGGCACAGTCCATGACGGCCGAGATCTGCGGAACGCCGATTCCGGCCACGATGCGGGTCGTGCAGATCGAGCCCGGTCCGATGCCGACTTTGACAGCGTCTACGCCGGCGTCAATCAGATGTTTTGTGCCTTCGCCCGTCGCGACATTTCCGGCGATGACCTGGAGATCCGGATAAGCCGCCTTGACGGTCTTCACGGCGTTGATGACATTTTTGCTGTCGCCGTGCGCGGAATCAATGACGATGCAGTCAACCTTCGCATTGACCAACGCTTCCACGCGGTCCATGATATTGGTCGTGATACCGACCGCGGCGCCTGCCAGAAGTCTGCCCTGTTCGTCATGGGCGGAATTCGGATACTTGATGGACTTCTCGATATCTTTGATGGTGATCAGGCCGCGGAGCTTGAAGTCGTCATCGACGATCGGCAGCTTTTCCTTGCGGGCATTGCCGAGGATCTTCTTCGCCTCATCGAGTGTGATGCCGACTTTCGCTGTGATCAGGTTTTTACTGGTCATGCGCTCTTTGATCGGGCGGCTGAAATCCTCCTCGAACTTCAGGTCGCGGTTGGTGATGATGCCGACCAGCTTTCCGGTGTCGTCTGTGATCGGAACGCCGGAAATCCGGAACTTGGACATCAGGTCGTTGGCATCTTTCAGGGTATTGTCCGGATGAAGATAGAAAGGATCTGTGATAACGCCGTTTTCTGAGCGCTTTACTTTGTCGACTTCCTCAGCCTGCTTCTGGATCGACATGTTCTTGTGGATGATGCCGATTCCACCCTGGCGTGCCATGGCAATTGCCATCTCATGTTCGGTCACCGTGTCCATTCCGGCTGACATCAGCGGAATGTTCAGATGGATCGACTGCGTCAGGTCTGTGCCGAGATTGATCAAGTTCGGCGTCACTTCCGAGTACTGCGGAACCAGCAGAACATCATCAAATGTAATCCCTTCGCCAACGATTTTAGCCATTTTACCTGCCTCTCCTGTAAGATTTTAGATTAGTTTGAAGAATGATAACAAACGGCATTCCGATTGTCAATCAACAGGAATGCCGCTCATTTGTCATGATAATTTATAGGCGGTCTTCGGAACATACGAAGCAAACGCCTGACGCATGCGGTCGTTCGGCGCGATCAGCAGACGGATTTCCTTGCCGTCGTCATCCACCGTGTAAACCACGACCTTCTTTTCATCCGGCGTGCCCGCCGTGAAGTTCTTCGTCTGAACTTCCTTGCGCTCCAGTCTCAGAGCGTCCTGACTCGTCGTGTCCGCCACGAGCTGCGCCTTCTCCAGAGACCACACGCCGATTCTCTTGCGGCTCGATCTCGAGAAAATCTTGTCAACGGTCAAATCGCCGCCGAAAAACGAGTACTCATACTCCAGGTTGAATCTCCGGAAAAGAAACCATGTCAGAAACACAACGCCAAAGAAAACAAGCAGGCCGATGACGCCAATCAGCATCATCGACATAAATGCCATGACACAGGCCAGAATCAGAAGAATCCGAAATATAATGTAATACGCCGGAGACTTTACTTTAACAAGCTGTTCTACTGGCAGATCGTCCATAGAAATCCTCCACACATTTTTCGTTATTATAGCACAGACCTCATGGAAAATGGCAGAATTAAAGGAAGAAACCACTCAATCCCCGAAAAAAGCCGACGCCCCAAATGCTTTCCGTATGAACCCATGGATGATCTGTATAAACGCCAGCGGATTGATGAGTACGAACTGTTAGCTCTGCATTTTATCGATCATAATAAGTTCTAATATTGAGACAATACGAGGCTCGTCTGCGGGAACTGCATGATTCTTCCGCACATCTTTTTCTTTTTATAAATTAAAAAAACCGGGAGATTTCTCTCTCGGTTTTCACAGGTCACCGGACTCGCACCGGTCTCTGCAATTCTGCTGTACTCGTCCTTCGTATACTAGTCCCTGTTGAAGTTATTATCCCATAAATCGAGGACAATATCAATCATTTAGCATCTCATCTTATTATACTTGTGCAAAGACTTCGATTACGCTAAAATAAGCGATATTTGAAAAGGCATACGATTTGTGGATCCTCTGCTGGACCATGAATCGCGTGCCTTATCTGTTTTTCTGGTCATCCCTTCGAGAAGTAATCACTTATGCCGTCTTCGTCTCCACTATTAAAAGGACATGATCAGCTCTTCCCATTTTAAACCTAAAAAGGATCGCATTTCTGCGATACTTTCTAACAAGCGTCCGGACTTGCACCGGAACCTATGCAGTGAACCATCGAGGCTCATACATCACACTGCTTACTACTCCGCTCCTACTTGTTGTTAATCACTATAACGTTTTGCAAATGACTATTCAATTCTTAATTTCACAGTTTTTTTGGCAGTTAATTACATCTCTGCATGTGGTGACAAACTCAAGCCCCCGCTAGCGCGGGAACTACTGACGATTTCATGATTTCATCGCTAATTAGTGTCTGCTGAACAAGTTCAAAATAACGAAATTTCGGCCACCATGGCCGCCGTCCAGCTGACCTGTTCCTTGAAAAATTGCAGCTGATAAAAAAGAGTATAAAGTATCCGCCGATGAATC
>JBMNQX010000010.1:0-67788 GCA_050944355.1 Lachnospiraceae bacterium | reverse complement strand
TTTTTCACACAGTGCCATGCGGCACCGTGCGCTTATGCGGTTTTACCAGTCGTTTCCAACTGCTATCCCCCGGTATAAGGCAGGTTCCCCACGCGTTACTCACCCGTCCGCCACTCAACATTTCCCGTTTCCGAAGAATTGAAAAATGTTTCGTTCGACTTGCATGTGTTAAGCACGCCGCCAGCGTTCATCCTGAGCCAGGATCGAACTCTCATAAAAAGGTTCTTTTCCTTGGCCAGATCACTCTGGTCTTGGTTTGGTTTTTGAACTTACTGTTCTAGGTTTGGCTTTCCGTTCCGCTTCTGAAAAGTGAAACGGTCTGCCGTTCGTTTGAAAATTCATCAAAGAATTTTCAGGGTTGGTTTACTGTTCAGTTATCAAGGAACGTGTGCCCCGAAATGGCTTGATCACTGGATTTTCTCGTCTCTGTGACCCGTATCCGTTCTCGCGGCGACTCATATATACTATCATCTGATTTTGCATGTGTCAACAGAAAATCTCAATTTTTTTGAGATTTCCGCTGACTCTGAAACTTCGTCATCATAATGAAAACGAAGTTCTCTGAATCAGACTTCTTAAGAGAAAAAGAACTGTCTCACACTCTGTGAAACAGCCCTTTTCCTTAGCGGAGAAGGAGGGATTTGAACCCTCGCGCCGGTTGCCCGACCTACACCCTTAGCAGGGGCGCCTCTTCGGCCTCTTGAGTACTTCTCCATCAACCGAATTCTTATTCGATATTCTCTTGCTCTGCAGGAAAGCTGTCTTGTCTGCAGAGACTTAATAAGTATACTAAACTCTCACATACTTGTCAAATAAAACCAGATCGCGGCGGCACATTATCAAATCAATAATGATGCCGGCCGCGATCCATTTGTCATGAATATATTGAATGACTGCCTTACTGCTTTGACATTTCCAGCAGTTTCTTTTTGAGCTGGTCTTCGATGCCGCTCAGTTCCGCCTCGGCAGCCTGTCTCTTCTCTTTTCCTTCTTTCTGGATATTCGCGACTTCATCCAGTGTCGAGATGAGCTGTTCATTTGTCGCCTTCAGTGTCTCAATATCGACGATGCCGCGCTCCGATTCTTTGGCGCTTTCGATCGCGCTGGTCTTGAGTTTCTCAGCGTTCTTCTTCAGAAGTTCATTGGTCATCTCAGAGACGGCATGCTGTGCTTTTGCTGCCTCATTCGAGTGCTCGATGCCGAGAGCAATGACCATCTGCGATTTCCAGAGCGGAATGGTGTTGACGAGAGTCGTCTGAATTTTCTCGGCCATCATCGTATCTGAGCTCTGAACCATGCGGATCTGCGGAGCAGTCTGAAGAGCGATGGTGCGCGTCAGTTCGAGGTCATAAATTTTCTTCTCGAAACGTTCGCACTGAGACGCAAGGTCTTTGGCTGCCTGAGCGTCCTCCGGCTTTCCGCTCTCTTCCGCTTTTTTCTGAAGCTCTTTCAGCTCTCCGTCTCTGACCTCCTGAAGCTTTTTCTTGCCGGCCAGAATATACATGGAGAGTTCCTTGAAATAGTTCAGGTTCAGGTCATACATCTGATCGAGCATCGCGATATCTTTCAACAGGGTCTGCTGATGCTTCTCAAGTTCTCCGGCAATAACCTCGACATTGTTCTCAACCTTGTCGTAATTGGCCTTCAGAACTTCGACTTTGTTGCGGCCTTTGTGAAAGAGCCCCATAATGCCCTTTTCATCGTTGTCCACGTCGAAATTCTTCAGCTGTACGATCAGATTCGTCACCATGTCGCCGACTTCGCCCATATCTTTCGTGCGAACCGAGTCGAGCGTTTTTTCGGAAAAATCCGCCATTTTTTTCTGTGTTCCGGCGCCGTAGCTTAAGATAGCTTCGGAATTTGCCAGGTCAATCTTCTTGGAAAATTCTTCCGCCTGCTTCACTTCTTCCGGTGAGAGAACGCTCTCGGAAACCTGCTCCGCCTGTTTCTCGATCGCCTGCTCTTTTACCGCTGCCGGCGCCTCCGGAATCGGGTCCCCGAATGTCAATACCGGAGCTGCCTGTGCTTTCTTTTCCTGTTCTTGAGCTTCCATACTTTTTCTCCTTTTACACTTTGTTCTGACTGCGGATATTTTCTCCTGCCAGCCCGTCCTGCTTTAACATGGTGTTCATCACGGAAATATCAGAAGCAACGTCCCATGACATATCCTCAAACAATGAATCCAACAGCTTTTCGTAGGCACTGATAATCGTGTCCATGGAATCCTCAATCTGCTTCTTGGTATTTTCTACATTCGGTCCGCTCGGCTGATGAACCAGTTCCACATAAGCCTTGAGAAGTTTGTCCGTCGTCGGGAGATAATATGTCAGAAAACGGCGGAGTTCGGATGCCGACGACGGTTCTTTCTTTACCGCTTCGAAAATCCGCTGTACGATACTGGCCAGTCGGTCGAGTTTCTGGCTCATCACCTCGTCTTCAATCTGGTCATTCGCCTCTCTGATCGATTCGAGATACCGAGTTCCTTCTGACAGAATCTGTTCGACTTCTTTCGAATTCTGACCGGATTTTTCTGCCTCTGACAGTATCTGTCTTCTCTGACGAATCGCACTTTCACACTGATCATATGCCTCCTGCGTCAGGCACAATGTACGATCGTCTTCTGTAATTCTAGCATATCGGAAGTAATCTTTCTTTATCATTTCCTGAAGATTTTTCAGCGTTTCTTCTTTTGATTCGCCGCAGACTTCAGATAATTCATTGATATCCGCGTACTGTTTATCTCCGATAATTTCACCGTACCTGTAATATTGTTTATTTAATTTTCCCAGGCGTATTCCCAGATAGAGGAGCCACCCGTTCACACCTGCCAAAGCTCCCGATACAACCGCTGCCGGAACGGAAAAAAAGGCCGTGCCTAAAGCTGCAAGCAGCCAGAATATCAATCCGCAGGCGCCGATACCTTTCAGGGAAACTTCCCTGACTTTACTGAGTGTTTTCTGAAAATACGGCGTTTTTCCGGATAACTTGTTAAAAATCCCGGCCGTTATCTCCGGAATATCATACACGGAACGCACCTTGCGGTCACGGTCTCCCGACGTCCATGTAAATGATGCCTGAATTTTTCCCGCGCGTGCCTTGCCGTCACTGCCTATCTGATATACTGTTTTCTGAACTGTGCTTCCAATGTCCTGATTCAAATGACTGAAGTCACCGCTGGCAATCGCCTGATTCACAGAATCCATGATCTCATTGCCGGCTTCCGTTAAATTCTTATAGAGATCACCACTGTCTGCCACGAGTATTCTCCTCTGCTGTCCTTCCGATGCTCAAACACAACGCGCAGACCCTTTCTTTCAAAGAGCCTGCGTGTTTTTGTTATTTTTTCTTTTCCGAATCGTCCGCTTCCGGCTCGTCTTCTTCCTCAAAACCTTCCGCGTCCTTTTCATCATTCTCACTTACCGGTTTCTTGCGCATCTTCGCGATCGAAGCGACCTTTACGCCGTCATCGAGCGATATCAGCTTGACGCCGGACGTAATTCTGTCGAGCACGGATACATCCGAAGCGCGGAGCTGAATGATCACGCCCTCTGTTGTGATCAGCATGATCTCCCGGGTGTCATCAACCATCTTTGCGCCGACGACATCTCCTGTCTTCTCGACAATCTTGTAGCACTTGACGCCTTTGCCGCCTCTGTGCTGCGTGTTGAAGCGGTCAATCTCCGTCCGTTTTCCGAGACCATTCTCCGAGACGATCAGAAGCTGACTGCCTTCCGTGTTCAGCTGCATGCCGACGACAGCGTCTCCTTCTCCCAGTGCCATACCCGTGACGCCCTGAGCGGATCTTCCCGTCGGACGCACATCGCTCTCCGGGAACCGGATGCACATGCCCTTTTTCGACACAAGGAAAATGTCTTTCGTCGAATCGGTGAGTTTGACTTCGATCAGATCATCGCCTTCCCGCAGTGTGATGGCCTGAATGCCGTTTTTGCGGATGTTCGCGAAATCCTGTACCGGCGTTTTCTTGACAAATCCGTTCCGCGTCGCCATAAACAGATACTGTCCGTCTTTCAGATGACGCACATCCAGAGCGATAACAGCCTGAATTGTCTCATCCGGCTGCAGCTGGAGCAGATTGACAATCGCGGTTCCTCTCGCCGTTCTGCCGGCCTCCGGAATCTCAAACGCGCGCAGTTTATACGCTCTTCCCGTATTCGTGAAGAACGTCAGCATATGGTGATTGGTCGTCATAAAGAGATCGACGATATAATCGTTCTCAACCGTCTGCATTCCGCGGATTCCGCGCCCGCCGCGGTTCTGTGCCTTGAAATTGTCAGGCGTCATGCGCTTGATATATCCCATATTCGTGCGGCAGATAATCGTCGGCTCATCCGGAATCAGATCTTCCGTCAGAAGTTCCGACTCATCATAGCTGATGGATGTGCGGCGGTCGTCGCCGTATTTGTCAGAGATGGCCGTAAGCTCGTCTCTGATCACACCGAGAAGTTTCTTCTTGTCTGCCAGGATCGATTTGTAATAATCGATTTTCGCCTCCAGATCATGCAATTCGTTCTCGAGCTTTTCTCTTTCCAGACCGGTCAGAGTCCGCAGTCTCATGTCTACGATAGCCTGCGCCTGCGCGTCCGAAAGCCCGAATTCTTTTTCCAGTCCTTCTTTTGCAATGGCAACTGTCTGTGACCCGCGGATGATCTGGATGACCCGGTCGATATTGTCAAGCGCAATGAGGAGGCCGCGCAGGATGTGGGCCCTCTCTTCCGCTTTGTTGAGATCATACTTTGTGCGCCTTGTGACGACATCTTCCTGATGCATGAGATAATACATCAGCATATCGTGCATGTTCAGAACCTTTGGCTCGTTGTTGACGAGCGCGAGGTTGATCACGCCGAATGTATCCTGCATCTGCGTGTGCTTGAACAACTGATTCAGAATGACAGTCGGTGTGACGTCACGTCTCAGTTCAATGACAATGCGCATGCCGGTGCGGTCGGATTCGTCGCGCAGTCCGGTAATTCCGTCGATCTTCTTTTCCTTCGACAGGTTGGCGATAGACTCGATCAGCCTGGCCTTGTTCACCATGTACGGAAT
The DNA here is from genome assembly GCA_050944355.1 of Lachnospiraceae bacterium. GTDB lineage: Bacteria > Bacillota > Clostridia > Lachnospirales > Lachnospiraceae > UBA4285. Next base: position 62,724 of record JBMNQX010000010.1, on the reverse strand, counting down.
TTCCGTGACGACAATGCGGTGTTTGCCATTTGCCATGGGCTCAATGTCCGTGACGGCGCGCACCGTGATTTTTCCTCGCCCTGTGCGATATGCCTCTTCGATGCCGCGGCGGCCGATGATTTCGCCTCCGGTCGGAAAATCAGGACCCTTGATGATATCCATGATTTCTTCGATTGACGTATCGCGGTTCTCATTGACGTTGTTGTCAATCATCTTCACGCAGGCGGCGATGACTTCGCGGAGATTGTGCGGCGGGATATTCGTCGCCATGCCGACCGCAATGCCGGAAGCGCCATTGACGAGCAGATTCGGAAATCTCGCCGGGAGAACTGTCGGCTCTTTTTCGGTCTCATCGAAGTTTGGCTGGAAGTCAACGGTGTCTTTGTTGATATCCGCCATCATCTCCATGGAAATGCGGCTCAGGCGCGCTTCTGTGTATCGCATGGCCGCCGCGCCGTCGCCGTCCACGGAACCGAAATTTCCGTGACCGTCAACGAGCGGATATCTCGTCGAGAAATCCTGCGCAAGTTTTACCAGCGCGTCGTAAATGGATGTGTCGCCGTGCGGATGATATTTACCCATTGTATCGCCGACGATACGCGCGCATTTGCGGTGCGGCTTATCCGGCGTGTTGTTCAGTTCGATCATGGAATACAGAATGCGGCGCTGCACAGGTTTCATGCCGTCCCGGACATCCGGCAGCGCGCGGGACGCGATAACGCTCATCGCATAGTCGATGTAGTATGAGCGCATCGTCTTGTCCATATCCACGTCAGTAATTTTCTTGTCAAAAATATGTTCGTCCATCAGATCCCTCTGCCGTTATTCTGACCCCATGTCAAATGTCCAGATTCTTCACAAATTTCGCATTCTGTTCGATGAATTCACGGCGCGGCTCGACCTTGTCGCCCATCAGCGTGGAAAATGTCACATCCACGTCGGCCTCGTCATCGTCATCCATATTTACCCGCAGCAGAATCCGGTGATCCGGGTCCATCGTCGTCTCCCAGAGCTGTTCGGCATCCATCTCGCCAAGTCCTTTGTAGCGCTGGACTTTGTTGTTCTGATCGCGCCCGATTTCATTCATAATCTGATTCAGTTCTTCGTCGCTGTATGCGTACCAGACTTTTTTATTCTTCTCAATCCGGTAAAGCGGCGGTTTCGCGAGGTACACATGGCCCTTGCGGATCAGATCCGGCATGAACCGGTACAAAAACGTCAGAAGCAGCGTCGCGATGTGAGCACCGTCGACATCGGCATCGGTCATGATGATGATGCGGTTGTACCGCAGCTTGCTGATATCGAAATCATCGTGAATGCCGGTTCCGAAAGCCGTGATCATGGCGCGGATTTCGGCATTTTCCAGGACGTGATCCAGACGCGCTTTTTCAACGTTCAGAATTTTGCCTCTCAGCGGAAGAATGGCCTGCGTCGCGCGGGAACGCGCCGTTTTCGCAGAACCGCCGGCGGAATCGCCCTCTACGATAAAGATCTCGCAGTGAGACGGATCCGGATCCGTGCAGTCGGCGAGCTTGCCCGGCAGAGCCGTGTTCTCGAGCGCCGTCTTTCTTCTCGTCAGATCTCTCGCCTTGCGGGCCGCCTCTCTGGCGCGCTGCGCGAGTAAAGATTTGTCACAGATTGCCTTCGCGACATCCGGATTCTGTTCCAGAAAAATCGTGAGCTGACTGGAAACGACCGAATCGACGGCGGTGCGGGCAATGGTGTTGCCGAGCTTCTGCTTGGTCTGACCTTCGAACTGCGGATCTTCCAGCTTTACCGAGACGATAGCCGTCAGACCTTCGCGGATGTCATCGCCGCTGAGCGGCTGTTCGTTGTCCTTAATGATTTTGTTCTTTCTGGCATAGTCATTAAACGTTCTCGTCAGGGCGTTTTTGAAACCGGTCAGATGCATGCCGCCTTCCGGCGTATTGACGTTATTGACAAAGCAGTCGACGATTTCATTGTAACCGTCATTGTGCTGGAATGCGACGTCGACGTAGACTCCGTCCTTCATGCCCTCGCACTGAATGATCTTCGGATACAGCGGCGTCTTGCTCCGGTTCAGATATTCGACAAATTCCTTGATTCCGCCGTCATAGTGAAATATCTTTTCCTGTTCCTGTCCCGGTCTCTCGTCGTGCAGTTCGATTTTGAGACCTTTTGTCAGAAAAGCCATCTCGCGCAGGCGTGCCGTCAGGATGTCAAAATCAAATTCCGTCGTCTCTGTAAATATCTCCGGGTCCGGCTGAAATGTAATCTCCGAACCGGTATCTGTCATCTCACATTTGCCGATTACCTTGAGCGGATAGCAGATTTTTCCTCTCTCGTAGCGCTGCTCGTAGATCACGCCTTCTCTCTTGACTTTTACATCGAGCCAGGAAGAAAGAGCATTTACCACGGAGGCGCCGACGCCGTGAAGACCGCCGGACACTTTATATCCGCCGCCGCCAAATTTTCCGCCGGCGTGCAGAACCGTGAAAACGAGTTCTATGGCCCGCTTTCCTGTCTTATGGTTTATACCGACCGGAATCCCGCGCCCGTCATCTTTGACTGTCACGGAATTTCCTTCGTTGATAGTGACAATTATATTTTTGCAGAATCCGGCAAGCGCCTCGTCCACGGAATTATCAACGATCTCGTAGACCAGATGATGAAGACCGCGTGAAGAGGTAGTGCCGATATACATACCGGGCCTCTTTCTCACAGCTTCCAGACCCTCGAGAACCTGGATCTGATCGCCGCTATAATTCTTTTCTGCTTCTTCACTTGCCATTTTCAGTAACCTTTCCCTTTTCTACGTAAAAAACTTTAATACTTCCCTCTCCGGTTTTTTGTCTCTGTCTCCTGACAAATTCATCAATCCCCGTACAGGTTATGATGGTCTGTATCTGAGCGATGCTGTCGAGAAGATATTCCTGTCTGCGGCTGTCCAGCTCAGAGAGCACATCGTCCAGCAGCAGGACCGGATCGTCATGTATGACACTGCGGACAAGTTCTATTTCCGCAAGCTTGATTGAGAGGGCCGCAGTCCTCTTCTGCCCCTGGGATCCGAATTTTCTGACGTCATTGTCATTGATCATAAATCCCAGATCATCGTGGTGCGGACCTTCGCCTGTCATCCCGAACCGCAGATCTCTTTCACAGCCTAAAGCGATGCGCTCTCTCATCTCTCCCGGCTTTGTATCAGGGAGATAGACAATCTGCAGTTTTTCCTGTCCGCCCGTTATGTCAGAGTGAATTTTTTCGGCGATAGGACTGATCCGTTCGATGAATTTCTGTCTCCCCGCAATCACCGTCTCGCCGTACAGAGCGAGCTGCTCGTCGAGCACCGCAAGCGTCGCTTTATCGGACTCGGACTGATTCGGAAACATATCTTTCAGCAGCCTGTTGCGGTTCTGAAGGACCTTGTTGTAGCGCATCAACTGATTCAGGTAAATGCTGTCAATCTGACTCAGCTCCATATCCATGAAACGCCGGCGCACAGCCGGTCCCTCGCGGATGATGTCCAGATCTTCCGGCGAAAAGAACACAAGGTTCAGAAGCCCGAAAATCTCACTCGTCCGTTTGATGGGAACTCCGTTGACGGCAATGCCCTTGGCGCTGCCGGAACGCAGATGAACATCAATCCGGTTCTGAACTCCGTGCTTATTCAGATACAGCTTGATGTGAGCCTCACTCTGACCGATCCGGATCATCTCCCGGTCCTTTGCGCCGCGGTGCGACCGGGAAGTCGCTGCAACCGACAGAGCTTCCAGAATATTGGTCTTTCCCTGAGCATTGTCGCCGTAAAATATATTTACGGACGGACTCAGGAGCACCTTCAGATATTCGTAATTTCGAAAATCTTTCAGTTCAGCGGACTCAATAATCAAGTTAAGATTCCTTCTGCACGGTTACTGTTCTGCCCATATAGCCTATTGTCTCGCCTCCAGTCAGTTTCCGTCCCCGCCGCGTCTCTGTCTCTCCGTTCACGGTGACATCTCCGTTCTGAATGACGATCTTTGCCTCGACGCCGGAAGAAACAAGTCCGGCGAGTTTCATCGCCTGGCCGAGTTTGATATATTCCCCGGCAAATGAAACGCTGTCCATTCTCAGACTCCCATGTTGACCGGAAGAATCAGATACAGATACGAGCTCTCATCATCCCGGATGAACAGCGGGCGCTTTGAACCGGAAAAATACATGGTGACTGTCTCATCCGGAATAACCCTGAGTGCGTCAAGAAGAAACTTCGGATTGAACCCGATCAGAAGATCTTCTCCTTCAACTGTCACCGGTATCTTGTCGCTCATCCGGCCGAGTTCCGTGTTTGCGGTGACTTCCATCATGTCATCTCCGATCTTCAATGCAATCGGCTTGCGCCCTGTCTCACGGATCATCGTCGTGGAGCGGTCTATGGCTCCGGCAAACTCTTCCTTGTTGACGACAACCTTCGTCTCATAATCACAGTTGATCATCTGCTGAATCCGGAAATATTCTCCCTCAATCAGCTGTGTGACAACCAGCGTATCGTCAAATTCAAACATCAGATGATTCTTCGTGAAGTACAGATTTACCGTCTTGTCCGCGTCACTCCCGAGAATTCTCGCCACTTCCTGCAGAGTCTTTCCCGGAACGATGATCTTCTCGTCATCCGGTGTGCCCTCAAGTTTTACCGTGCGCAGCGCAATGCGGTGTCCGTCAAGAGCAGCTATGCGCAGAACAGAATTGCGGATTTCAAAAAGTTCGCCCTGCATCATTTTATTGTTGTCGTTCGGCGCTGTGCAGAAAATCGTCTGCTCAATCAGCGATTTGAGAAGAAACTGGCTGAGTGTGACAGCCTTGTCTTTTGCAATAGCCGGAAGATACGGGAATTCCTCTCCGGACTGCCCCGGAATATTGAAAACGACAGTACCGCACTTGATCGTGACAGTATTTCTGTCATCGGTCGTGATGGTGATCACGTCGTCCGGCAGTTTCTTTGCGATATCACTGAAAATTCTCGCATTGACGGCGATTGTTCCCTTTTCAACGATGTTTCCGTTTGTGAGTGTAGAAATTCCCAGTTCGGTGTCGTTGGCCGTAAAGTGAATTTCATTTGTGCTGGCGTCTATCAGAATACATTCCAGAACAGGCATGGTTGTGTGTGTCGGAACGGCTCTTGCAACCGTGTTGATACCCTTCAGAAGATCCTGCTTGCTGAATGTCAGTTTCATGATGTGAAAACTCCTTTCCACTATTAACCGGGTGTGGCTGGCCGTATGTATGTATATATATTTTTCAGCAGTCGCAGTCGTAGGGGCCGCGCAAAAGCTGAAAAATGTCTTCAGGCCGCTGTCTTAAGCGGTTTCTGAAGCGCAAAACGCAAAGGATCATGGGCGGAAAGCAAAGGGAATTTCTTTGAAAACTCAGGTCTTCTTCTGCTGTCCGATCGGAACAGGACATAAGTTTCAAACGCCTTTCAACTCAAATGCACCGGATATTCCAATACATTTCCCATGGGTTGTTCACATTTGCCGTGAAGAATTCATGTCAAATGTGAAAGTTTTTAAATACTTTTCCACATGGATGTGGAAAACTTCCGGAAATCAGGAAGGATCTATCTTTTTGATGAGGACATTTACGGTATCTCTTGTGGAACTGTCTGTCAGAATGTCCTTCGCGATCTTGTCGGCTCCGTGTTTGATCGTTGAGTGATCGCGGCCGAGCAGATCTCCGATCTGCTTCTGGGTGGCCGTTGTCATCTGACGGCAGAGATACATGACAATCTGCCGTGCATAATTGAGTTCTGCATTCCGGCTCTGCGAGAGAATGGCCTCAGGCGTCAGATTGAAATGATCTGCCACGATTTTTACAATAAGATCCGGTGTGATCTCCCGGCTGCTGTCCGGCGAAATGAGGTCTTTCAGGGCTTCCTGTGCCACCGGAAGGGTAATCTTTTCATGCGTGAGATTTGAATAGAAGGAAAGTTTGGTGAGAGATCCTTCCAGTTCACGGATGTTGGATTTAATGTGCGTCGCAATGAAATCCTTGACATCCATCGGAATATCAAGTCCTTTCATGTCGCACTTCTTATTTAATATGGCCATCTTGGTCTCATAAGTCGGGATCTGGATGTCCACCGGGAGTCCCATCTCAAACCGTGTCCGAAGACGTTCCGTCAGAGTTTCCATTTCTTTCGGCGGTTTATCGGATGTGATGACAATCTGCTTATTGTTCTGATACAGGTCATTGAACGTATGGAAGAACTCTTCCTGAGTTGCTTCCTTACCTATTATAAACTGTATATCATCGATCAGCAGAACGTCGATATTCCGATACTTCGCGCGAAACTGAAAATTGCGGCCGTTTTTCACGGAATCAATCAGTTCGTTCGTGAAAGTTTCTGAAGTCACATACAGAACTTTGAGTTCCGGATGGTGCTCCAGGATAAAGTGAGCGATCGCCTGCATCAGATGTGTCTTGCCGAGCCCCACGCCTCCGTAAATAAAAAGAGGATTGTATACTTCACCCGGAGTTTCAGCCACGGCGAGAGACGCAGCATGAGCCAGATTGTTGTTTGTGCCGACGATGAAGTTGCTGAACGTATAGTTCGGGTTGAGTGACATTTCACTTGCTGCTTTTGAAATGCGGGTCTGCTCTTCCGTCGAACTGTTCTTTGCGTTTCTGGCTTCATTTGCCGAAGTAATCTCCACGTTATATTCGTGGCCCATCACTTCGGTGATGGCAATTTTAAGAGGATTGATATATTTTTTACGGATATAGTTGATTACCTGGGGATCTTCATCGCTGACGAGAATCACCGTATAGCCGTCGACAGCATACAGTTTCAGCGGCTGAATCCAGGTTTCGTAAGAAACTTTCTGAATTTGAAACTCCTGCCGGCAAGTTTCAAGTATATCGTTCCATTTTTGTTTTAATTCGTCCATATTTACAAGTTTCCTGGCCAAAAGGTAAAAACATAGTCCTACTTATAATATATCAAAATAGGGCAAATTACAATGCAGACGGGCGTTTCCTGTGCACACGGAAAGAGCAGGTTATGCACAAAAATTTCCGTGGCCGGAAAACGAGAACCAAAGCGGATTTACTCTTTCATGCACAGGATATCCCCGGGATATAAACGAGTTTTCCACAAGTTATCCACAAAATGTGGAAAACATATGTTCACCGCAAAAAAAGCGCATTTTTCTGCATTTTCCACATGTTTTGCACATTTTTGCGGGAAAATTAAAAAAGAAGTGTGAAAAAGAAAAAAATGATTGACAGTATAACTTTTTTATTCTTATAATGGCAAATGGTGTTTTTTTAATTTTACTGTGAAATATCCCGCCACAATTATCTTGAGAGATGGAGGTGAGCTGCGTTATGAAGATGACATTTCAGCCGAAGAAGAGACAGAGAGCCAAGGTTCATGGCTTCCGTTCCAGAATGAGCACAAAAGGCGGCAGAAAAGTTCTTGCTGCAAGAAGAGCAAAAGGCAGAAAGAAGATTTCAGCCTGAAGCAGGCGGCCGGTCTATAAAAGAGTAAGCAGTGAAAGACAGATGCCGGTTGTTGAATCGGCATCTTTTTATTTCAGACGGCACTGAATTTGTAATACAAAACGGGCGGGTATATGAAATACAGGAATTTCGAAACACTACGGAAGAATGAGGATTTTCAAAAAGTCTACCGGAAGCACGACAGCCGGTCAAACCGGTATCTTGTGCTTTACACAGCTGAAAATCAGGCGGGTACAATTCGATTCGGGGTATCCGTCAGTAAAAAAGTCGGTAACAGTATCGTCCGACACAGACTCGCCAGACTGATTCGGGAGGCTTTCCGCCTGAATGCGGACAAGCTGCAGAAAAACTGCGATTATGTATTTATCGCGAGGATGAGTCTGAAAAACAAAGGTTACAAAGAGACAGAAAATGCCATGTTGAAGCTTCTCGGAGAGGCAGGCAGACTGCAGAATGATGAAAAAAATAGTAATCAAACTGATTCGGTTCTACCAGGTGGCAATATCACCGTATAAGGGCGGACCGACATGCCGCTATATTCCTTCGTGTTCTGTCTACGCCATTCAGGCAGTCAACAGGTACGGGGCGTTTAAGGGCGGAATAATGGCATTTAAACGGATTTTACGCTGCAACCCCTTTCACAAGGGAGGATATGATCCTGTTCCATAAACAGGCATCAGAGAGGAAAAACTTGAATGAGCACAGCTATCGCTAGTGTCCTCGGATTCGTCCTGAATCTGCTGTTTGAGGGCATGTATGCGCTGGGCATCGGAAACGTAGGCCTGGCCATCATTCTGTTCACGCTGATTGTAAAACTGTGCATGCTTCCGCTGACGTACAAGCAGTCAAAAATGCAGAAGCTGCAGATTGCGATGCAGCCGGAATTGGATGCCATTCAGAAAAAATACAAAGGAAAAAATTCAGATCAGCAGGCAATGATGAACATGCAGGCTGAGATGAAGGAAGTTTACGAAAAATACGGCGTATCCCAGCTGGGCGGATGTCTGCAGCTGCTGATTCAGCTGCCGATTCTGTGGGGCCTGTACAGAGTATTCCAGGATATCCCGGTTTATATAAACAAGCTCTCGGAGCCTCTTCAGCAGATTCTGACGTCGATTTCCGCCAATGCCGGATATTCGGATATGATCAACAACGCGCTCGGCACGTCGGTCGACTGGACCGTCACCCGGACTGCGGAAGTCAACATGTCCCATCTGACGTCTGCCCAGTGGCAGACGCTGATGGAGCTCTTTCCGAATTCCGCCAGTATCATATCGGAGTGCGTGGCAAAACTTGACGCCATGAACAATTTCCTCGGCGTCTCCATGTCGATGACACCGCGTGACGCCATGGGTGTTGCCATTCTGATCCCGATTCTTGCCGGTGTAACACAGTTTATCTCTGTCAAAGTTGCTCAGGTTCAGAATCCGGCTTCCAAGGACAAGAACAATCCGGCCAACGCTTCGATGAACATGATGATGTATTTCATGCCGATCATGTCGGCGTGGTTTGCATTCAGTCTGCCGAGCGGTCTTGGCGTTTACTGGATTTCAACAGCCATTTTCCAGACAATCCAGACAGTTATTGTAAACAGACGGATTGACAGAATCGGAATTGACAAGATTGTTGCCGATAATCAGGAGAAGAGAAGAAAGAAGCTCGAGAAGAAGGGACTTACTTCGACAGAACTTCAGGGAAAGGCAACGATCAACACCAGACAGATCAAGAGCAGCTATGCGGAAAAGTATGCACAGGCAATGGCTGCGCAGGCGAACCGCCCGAAACAGACAAGTATGAAGGAGAAAGCGGACAGAGCCGGTGCAGATGTGACTCCGGATGAGGAGAACATGGCCAGTGCAGCGGCAAAGAAAGCTGTCAAAGCGGCACCGGGCAGTCTTGCCGCCAAAGCGGGAATGGTCGCGGAGTTCAATGAGCGCTACGAAAATCGGAACAAGAAGTATCTGAACCGGAATAATTCCAAAAAAAAGTAATACATAACGGGACTGAATAACATGAAGAAAATAGAAGTAACAGGAAAGACAGTGGAAGACGCTGTTACGGAAGCCTGCATCCAGCTTGGAATTTCTTCGGATCGTCTTGCCTATGAAGTTCTTGAGCAGGGAAGTACTGGAATTCTGGGGCTTTTCGCCAAACCGGCAAAGATCTCAGCCTGGGAAAAATCTGACGAAGAGCTGGCTGATGACAGGCGTCATCAGGAAGCTTACAAAAAAGTAAAAGAAATAACAGCAAGAACGACAGCTGAAGCCGCGGGTGAACCGGAAAAGAAAACAGAAGAACAGTCTTCCAGACCGGCTCCGCAGCAGAAGAAGGAAAACAACACAAAGAAAACCTCTCCGGAAAAAGCTGCGGCACCAAAGAGCGCAAAAGTCAAGACAGCTGTCAGGACCGAAACAGAAGAAAAGCAGACACAGAAGACTTCCGCGGCGGAAAGTGCTTCTGCCCCTGCAAAAACAGAAAAGAGACAGCTTTCTCACGAAGAAATTGAGAAAAGGGTGACAGATTTTCTCGGCGCCATCTTTCAGTCGATCGGGCTCAAAGAGACAATTACATTCTCGTATGAGAGCGACAATACCGTTGTCGTCGATATAGAAGGCGACAACACCGGCATCATGATCGGAAAACGCGGACAAACACTGGATTCACTTCAGTATCTGACTTCTCTTGTCGTAAATAAAGGCAGAGAGAAGTACATCCGCATCAAACTGGATACGGAAAACTACCGTCACAGACGGGAGGAAACACTGAAGGGCCTTGCGCGCAATATGGCCGGCAAGGCAAAGCGCACAGGTCATCCGGTTGAACTCGAGCCGATGAATCCGTATGAGAGAAGAATCATTCACTCAGCTCTGCAGAATGACCGATATGTTTCCACAAAGAGCGAGGGCGAAGAGCCATATCGTCACGTCGTGATTTTTATCGACAGAACAAAGGCTGCGAATCGCCGTCCGTCTGACAGAGACAGAGTGAAAAAAGAAGAACAGGAATGATGATTTTGGAGCCGCCGTCAGAATTTTTCTGACGGCGGATTTTGTATATGGAAGATACGATTGCAGCGATTTCAACAAATCTGTCCGGCCCGGCAGGTATCGGCATTATCCGGATGAGCGGAGAAAACGCCATTGCCATCGCCGATCGGATTTTTGTATCACCGTCCGGAAAAAAACTTTCGGATGCTGCTTCTCACACGCTTCACTACGGGCGGGCGCTCGACGAAAACGGGCAGGAATGCGATGAATGCCTGGTCAGCGTGATGAGAGCGCCACACACCTATACGCGCGAAGATGTCGTGGAATTCAACTGCCACGGCGGTATCCTCGTTCAGAAAAAAGTTCTGGCCTCTCTGATATCGGCCGGCGCAAGACCCGCGCAGCCGGGAGAATTTACCAGGAGAGCATTCTTAAATGGACGGATCGATCTGTCACAGGCAGAAGCCGTGATGGATCTGATCAATGCAAAAAACTCATGGGCGATTCAGGCTTCTGTGTCACAGCTGGACGGCCGTCTCTCAAAGGAACTGGAAAGAATCCGGGACGAGATTCTGGATCACACCGCCCGGATCGAGGCGGCACTGGACGATCCGGAGCACATGGAACTGGAAAATTACGGAGAAGTTCTCGAAAAAGATGTAGTCCGCTGGCAGAATCAGATCAAAAATCTGATCAGTCATGCGGATGAAGGCCGTATTCTCAAGGAAGGCATCCGGACAGTCATTCTCGGACGAACAAACGCCGGAAAATCTTCTCTGATGAATCTTCTTTCCGGGGCAGACCGCGCTATTGTGACAGACGTGGCAGGCACGACGCGCGATATTCTCGAAGAGACCGTCATGGTAAATGGACTCTCTCTCCTGCTGATGGATACGGCCGGCATCCGAGAGACGGCGGATGTCGTCGAGAAAATCGGAGTAAACCGTGCATGGGGAGCCGTGAAGGATGCCGACCTGATTCTTTATGTCGTCGATTCGAGCCAGCCTATCGGAAAAGAAGACGATGAAATTATGCAGAAAATACAGGAGAGCGGTGTTTACTGCATCGCACTGCTGAACAAGAGCGATCTCGTTCAAAAAGTCACGGAAGATGACATAAAAAGACGGATAGCAGCGCCCGTGATTTCATTTTCGGCAAAGACAGGGGATGGCCTGGAAGAATTAAAGAAAACGCTCACGGACAAATTCGCGTCCGGAAATCTCAAAGCCAACGATCAGGTTATCATCACCAGCGAGCGGCACAAGTACCTGCTGATGGAGGCAGAGAAGAGCCTGGACAATGTAATGGAATCCATCCGGGCCGGGATGAGCGAAGACTTCTTTACGATTGACCTGATGGGAGCTTATACTTCGCTTGGGACCATACTGGGCAGGGAAATTGAAGACGATCTGGCTGACCGGATCTTCTCAAAGTTCTGCATGGGAAAATGAGGAACAGCATGGAAAAGCAATATATAGAAGAATACTGGGACGTGGTGGTTGTCGGAGCAGGCCATGCGGGCTGCGAGGCGGCTCTGGCCTGTGCCAGACTTGGTCTTGATACGATCTGTTTTACCGTAAGCTGTGACAGTATTGCCATGATGCCGTGCAATCCGAATGTCGGAGGAACCAGCAAAGGTCATCTGGTCCGCGAAGTTGACGCACTTGGCGGCGAAATGGGAAAGAATATCGACGCGACATTTATTCAGAGCAAGATGCTGAACGCTTCGAAAGGGCCGGCCGTTCATTCGCTGCGCGCACAGGCTGACAAACAGGCGTACAGCGGACGGATGAGAAAAGTTCTTGAGAATACGGATCATCTGTTCGTGAGACAGGCGGAAGTGGCCGATCTTCTGATTGAACACGGCCGTGTTGTCGGTGTGCGGACACTTTCAGGAGGTATCTGTTACGCTAAGGCGGTGGTACTCGCGACAGGTGTGTATCTTAAGTCCCGCTGTATTTTCGGAGAGACAAGCTATCACACCGGACCGAACGGACTGATGGCCGCCAACCATCTGACGGATTCTCTTTTAGCCGCCGACATCAGTATCCGCCGTTTCAAAACAGGCACTCCGGCGCGCGTTGACAGGCGTTCCATAGACTTTTCAAAGATGACAGAACAGTTTGGAGACGAGAGAATTGTGCCGTTTTCCTTTACAACGGATCCGGAATCGATTCAGAAAAAACAGGTTTCGTGCTGGCTCACGTATACAAATACTGAAACACACAAAATTATACGAGATAATATAGACAGGAGTCCTCTCTACTCCGGGCGTATTCATGCGACCGGGCCGCGTTATTGTCCGTCTATCGAAGACAAAGTGATGAAATTTGCCGACAAAGACCGCCATCAGATATTCATTGAGCCGGAAGGGTTATACACAAATGAAATGTATCTGAGCGGGTTTTCCTCATCGATGCCGGAAGATGTCCAGTATGCGATGATTCATTCTGTGGCAGGACTGGAACACGCCCGGATTGTCCGCAACGCCTATGCGATCGAGTATGACTGCATCGACGCTACGCAACTGAAGGAAAGTCTTGAATTCAAGAATATCAAAGGACTTTTCGCGGCAGGACAGATCAACGGGAGCTCCGGTTACGAGGAAGCAGCCGCCCAGGGAATCATCGCCGGCATCAACGCGGCGCAATTTGTCAGGGGCAGACAGCCGCTGATAATCAGCCGCTCGGAAGGATATATCGGCGTGCTGATTGATGATCTCGTGACCAAACAGACGCTTGAACCTTACCGCATGATGACGTCGCGTGCCGAGTATCGCCTGCTTCTGCGGCAGGATAATGCCGACGCGCGTCTGACACGGTACGGACATGCCATCGGACTTATATCAGATGAGCGCATGAAGCTGACGGATGAAAAGCAGGAAGAAATCCGCCGGGAGATTGACCGCGTCACTCACGTAAATATCGGAACAAAACCGGAAGTCGAAGAACTTCTTGAGAAAAACGGAAGTCATCCTCTTGACAATGGCACGACTCTCGCGGAACTGATCCGCCGTCCGGAGCTCTCATATGAGAAGCTGGCCGCGATTGACCCGGAAAGGCCGAAACTTCCGGATGCTGTGAAAGAGGAAGTGAATATCCAGATAAAATATGAAGGATATATCAAGAGACAGCAGATCCAGGTCTCTCATTTTGAGAAACTTGAAAAACGGCTGATTCCAGAGGATATCAACTACAAAGAAGTTTACGGGCTCAGAATCGAGGCCATGCAGAAGCTTTCAGCCATGCGGCCGCGTTCAATCGGTCAGGCTTCCCGGATTTCAGGCGTCTCACCGGCTGATATCTCGGTTTTGCTTATTTACCTTGAAAAGACCAGCAGAAGCAGGAGCAGAAACTGAATGTGCGAGACGGAATTTAAAAGGGAAGTACTAAAATTCGGCATTGATTTGACCTCGCGTCAGATGGAGATGTTTGAAGCCTATTATATGCAGCTTGTCGAAACCAACAAGGTGATGAATCTGACTGCAATCACGAAGAAAAAGGATGTTTACACGCTTCATTTTCTGGACAGTCTGAGCCTGATTCCGGCTGCGAAAAAGGCAGGTGTTGCTCTTCCGCCGTCCTGCCGTATAATCGATGTCGGAACGGGAGCCGGATTTCCCGGAATCCCGCTAAAGATCGTGATGCCGGAGCTCCGTCTTACATTGCTCGATTCTTTGAACAAACGGCTTAATTTTCTTGCCTCTGTCATTCAGGACGAAAATCTCAAAGAAACACAGCTCATCCACGCAAGAGCAGAAGACGGCGCGAGAGATCCGAAGCTGCGCGAGACATTTGACGTGGCTGTGTCGAGAGCTGTAGCCGCACTTCCGGTTCTTGCGGAATACTGTCTTCCTTATGTAAAGATCGGCGGCATTTTTGCGGCATATAAAACGGCGACTGCTGATGAGGAAATAAAATCAGCTGAAAAGGCGTTGAAAATTTTGGGCGGCCAGGTGATTTCCACACAGGAATTCACACTTCCGGACACAGATGTGCAAAGAACGATTATTTTCATCCGGAAATGTGCAAAAACACCGAAAGCGTACCCGAGAAAGGCGGGAACACCAAAGAATAAACCGCTTTGATTTTCTGCTTTTCCTGTGATCTGAGACGATACGACATATGACAACAAAGACCGGCAGAGACATATTATCTCTGCCGGTCTTTTGCAATTCAGTATGCACGGGTAAACAGTTATGATTCAGAGAACTGCCTCTACCTGTGCAGCAAAAACATCAGGCATTTCGATCTGCGGCATCTGACGGGAATCATCGATCGGAGCGAACAGAATGTGATAATTCAGATTCTTGTATTTGTGAAGGATCGGGAATTCCTTGAGATTATATTTTCCATAGATTATGGTCAGATCGTCAATGTCTTTGGCAAAGCGTGCAGTCGGAACGGCAAAGAGATTGTTGATTCTGCTTGTGAACACGGAAATAGCGCCTTTTTCATGACGGCGCGAATTCCTGTAAAATGCGTGGATCAGCTTCTTTGAAACATTCTGCGGACGATAGAACATCTTGACCGGCTGCGCTCCTTCCATTCTCAGACGGCTGAAAGTGAGGTTGTAAAACACTGTGCCGATCACAGGAATCCGATATACGGAGCGGATAGCGCGGTGTATACCTTCCGTGGGCTGGTGCAGAACGGGCGAAGAGGGATTAACCAGAATAATTTTTCCAACCTGATCCGGCAGGATTTTCTTTACGGACAGAGCAATTCCAGCGGATTGTCCGGAAGCAATGACATCTGTTTTTTCTCCAATAACTTCTTTTATGAAAGCGACAAGCAGATCGGTAAACAGATAACCAGTGTATGTCATAACCGGTTTGTCGGAAAACCCAAATCCAATCAGGTCGAGAGTATAAACTTTATATTTGCGGGCAAGAATCGGAGCTGTTTCGAGCCATTCGATCGAAGAAGAATGACCGCCGATATCATGAACCATGAGAATTGGCTTTCCTTCTCCCATGACAGAATAGCGTATGGCAAAGTCCCGGAAATACCAGGTGCGCTGAAGAGGATCGTCAACGCCATCCTCGCTTTTTACGGAGTTTTCAAAATAGCGGTTTAGAAGTGCAAGAGCTGTTATACCGCCCGTCAGAAAGAAAAGATTTCTTTTTGTTTTCTTATTCATATGGCATCCTTCCCTGTAAATGCAGAAGCAATCACAATCATTGATTCATTTATTATAGAAGCGAAGAAAAAAGTTTGCAATTGCACATATTACAAATGTGTCACCAGAAAGCAGATAAGTCTGCGATATTGTATTACCGGGAAACGATAGCAGTTAAGAGCAGAATTTTATTACGGATAATCTTCGTATCTATGAACGCATTCACAAAAGAGATGTTATAATAAACATCAGAAATGTTTTTCGTGAAGTATCACGGAGACAGACGATGTTTCACGTGAAACATTTCTGAACAGCCAAATCAATGTTTCACGTGAAACATTGATTTTTGTCCCGAGAATGTTTCACGTGAAACATTCTCTTTGGTTTCAGCAGGAATAAAGATACAGAATGAAGAGAATAATAGCGATCACAAATCAGAAAGGCGGTGTTGGAAAAACAACAACGTCTATAAATCTTGCGGCTTGTCTCGCTGATGCAGGCAAAAAGGTGCTTGTTGTTGATGTTGATCCGCAGGGAAATACAACAAGCGGCTTTGGTGTCGACAAGGATCAAACAGAAAATACGATTTATGAATTGCTTCTCGGTGAATGTGAAATCAACGACTGCATTTGCAGAGACGTCTATAAAAATCTTGACCTGATTCCCTCCAATGTGAATCTGGCAGGCGCTGAGATTGAACTTATTAATATTGAAAAGCGGGAATTTCTGCTGAAAAATGCTATTGAAGCAGTCAGAGATCAGTATGATTTTATTCTTATGGATTGTCCGCCATCCCTGAATATGCTTACAGTCAATGCGCTGACGGCGGCCGATACCGTGCTGGTGCCGATTCAATGCGAGTATTATGCATTGGAAGGTCTGACGCAGCTGATTCAGACGATAGAACTTGTTCAGAGGGGATTAAATCCGAAGCTGAAGATTGAGGGCATTGTATTTACCATGTACGACGCGCGGACGAATCTTTCGCTTGAAGTCGTGGAAAATGTAAAAGACAATTTGAATCAGAAGATTTACAGGACAATTATCCCGAGAAATATCCGGCTTGCCGAGGCGCCAAGCCATGGAATGCCGGTCACAGAGTATGATCCGAAGTCTGCGGGAGCGGTTGCGTATAAAAAACTGGCAAAAGAGATTATCAGAAGAAAGTTCAAGGATTAAATCAGGAAATATGGCAGCAAAAAAAGCAAAACATTCAGCACTCGGAAGGGGACTCGGTGCACTGATCCCGACACAGCCGTTGGATGATGAGGAACCGGTTTCCAGCAGAGAAAAAACAGGTAAGACGACTGGTGAGCCTTCATCAGTAAAAACTGCGAAGACAGGCACTCGCAACAGGAAAAACAAGGAAGCAGTTCCGGATGAAGCTGCAGAAACTGTTGAAAAAACCGGGAAACCAGCTGAAAATGGCGAAATCATGGTTCCGATCTCTATGGTCGAGCCGAACAAAAATCAGCCGAGAAAAACATTTGACGAGGATTCTCTGCGTGAGCTGGCGGATTCAATAAAAAATGTCGGTGTGATACAGCCGCTTATCGTGCAGAAAAATGGCGACTTTTATGAAATTATTGCCGGAGAACGCAGATGGCGGGCGGCAAGAATGGCCGGTCTGAAGACAGTTCCGGTGCTTGTGCGCGAATACACGGACAGAAATCGGATGGAAATTGCTCTGATTGAAAATATTCAGCGCGAAGACCTGAATCCGATTGAAGAGGCAAACGGATATGAGCAGCTCATCCGTGAATATAATCTGAAGCAGGATGAAGTGGCGCAGCGGGTTTCCAAATCACGCGTCGCCATCACGAACTCACTCAGACTGCTCAAGCTTGATCCGAGAGTTCAGGAATTTGTCAGTGATGGAACGCTTTCAGGAGGTCACGCAAGAGCGCTTCTGGGGCTCGAATCAAAAGATGAACAGTACGAGGCGGCTCTTCAGGTAATCGAGAAGAAGCTTTCTGTGCGGGAGACAGAGCGGCTGGTAAAGAATATGCAGACACCGAGGCCGGAGAAGAAGAAAAATACAGCCAGGGAAGCATATTTCAGACAATATGAGGATACGCTGGGCGAGGCGCTCGGAAGCAAAATCCACATCCGTGAATCCGGTGAAAACAAAGGAAAAATTGAAATAAGCTTCTTTTCCCAGGAAGATTTTGAGAGAATCTGTCAGGTGCTGACACAGGAAGGAAAGAAGAGTTTATAAATGGATATGCAAAATCTTTTATTGCTGGGCTTGATTGTGGTATTGGCCGCTCTTTCCATCATTTCAATCTGCATGGCCGCCGTAGCGATCTCCAGAGAGAACAAACTAAGAGCCCGTATGGCGCGCCTGATGCGGGGAGAGGACGGTAAATCGGTCGAACATCTGATCGCGGACAGTCTCGATGATATTGCGGAAATCCGCGAGATGCAGCAGGCAAATCGCAATTCACTGAATGATCTTTACGCGCAGCAGAACAAATGCCTGCAGAAGGTGGGGTTTGTGCAGTACAACGCGTATGAGGAGAATGGCGGAAATTTGAGTTTTGCCGTCACGCTTCTTGACAAAAACAACAATGGGTTTATCCTAAACATAATGCACGCGACAAGCGGATCATTCACATTTGCGCGCGAGGTGAAGAACGGAGAGTGCAAAGTGGATATCAGCGATGAAGAGAGACAGTCGCTTGAAATGGCGCTGGAAAGCGGTAAGGGACCTCGCGATGGGGACCAGTCGGAATCCAGAAAAAGCAGGAAGAAATAAATACAATATTTATTAGGATGAGGGGTAAAAGGAAATGCTTGACATTAAATTTGTCAGAGAAAATCCGGACATTGTAAAAGAAAACATTAAGAAAAAGTTTGAGGATGAAAAGCTCCCGCTTGTAGATGAGGTTATCGCACTTGATGAAGAGGCTCGCAAAATCCAGGCTGAGGCCGATGAGCTGAAAGCGTCAAGAAACGCGCTTTCAAAGCAGATTGGTGCTGCCATGAAGGCCGGAAAGAAAGAAGAGGCCGAAAAGATAAAGGAACAGGTCACTAAAAACGGGGACAGAATCAAGGAACTTGACGCAAGACATGCTGAGGTGACGGAAAAGCTCACCAATGACATGATGCGTATCCCGAACATCATCGATCCGTCTGTTCCGATCGGCAAAAATGACACATTCAATGTCGAGAGAGAAAGATTTGGGGAGCCGGTTGTCCCGGATTTCCCGATTCCGTATCACACAGACATTATGGCAAGCTTTGACGGCATTGATCTTGAAGCTGCCGGCAAGGTTGCGGGAAACGGATTCTATTATCTGATGGGTGACATCGCGCGCCTGCATTCTTCGATCCTTTCCTATGCCAGAGACTTTATGATCAACAAGGGCTTCACATACTGCATTCCGCCGTTCATGATTCATGGAAATGTAGTCAACGGCGTGATGAGTTTTGATGAGATGGATGCCATGATGTATAAGATCGAGGGAGAAGATCTGTATCTGATCGGAACGTCTGAGCATTCCATGATCGGAAAATTTATCGACACGATCACACCGGAGGAAAAACTTCCGCTGACGCTGACATCGTATTCCCCGTGCTTCCGCAAGGAAAAGGGCGCTCATGGCATTGAGGAAAGAGGAGTTTACCGCATCCATCAGTTCGAGAAGCAGGAAATGATCGTCGTCTGCAAGCCGGAAGATTCGATGATGTGGTTTGACAAGCTTTGGAATTACACCGTTGAGCTGTTCCGCTCGATGGATATCCCGGTGCGCACACTGGAGTGCTGCTCGGGCGATCTGGCCGATCTGAAGGTAAAGTCGCTGGATGTTGAAGCATGGTCTCCGCGCCAGAAGAAGTACTTTGAGGTCGGATCCTGCTCGAATCTCGGAGATGCGCAGGCGAGAAGACTGAAGATCCGCATTCAGGGACCGGATAAGAAAAAGTATCTCGCACACACGCTGAACAATACTGTCGTTGCGCCGCCGCGTATGCTGATCGCATTCCTGGAGAACAATCTTCAGGCGGACGGCAGCGTGAAGATCCCGAAGGTTCTTCAGCCGTATATGGGCGGAACGGAAGTGCTGATTCCGAAGCACAAAGTGGAAAACAAAAAATAATCCGCACATTCGGGTGCAAAACGGACAAATAAAAAAGCTGCTTCTCAGAAAGAGATCTTTCCGGGAAGCAGCTTTGTCGTATTCAGCCATTCAGTGAATTTGTCCAGAGTTCAAGAAGTTTGCGCTCTTCCGGGCGCTTTTTCTGAAGCTCTGCTGCCGCGATGATCGGCATCCACTCGCGGACATAGGACATTTTTGTGTTGGTCTTCTCGCAGAACAGTCTCATGTACTGTTCGGCCAGGCCTGGCTTGCGGAGTTCCAGAAGCAGGCAGGTTCTGGCGATGTCTGCCGAAGCGTTGCCCTGTGAAGCGTGAACCCAGTCGATGACATGCCATTTGCCATCGGGATCGACGATAATGTTGTTGGGCTGATAGTCGCCGTGGCAGAGTTTGGTATGGCGGGGCATGCCCTGAAGTTTGGTGAGAAGATTGTACTTCACGGCGTCGTCGAGCGCGTCGCCGTCGATGATTTCTCTGACGAGTTTGTCCTTCAGACGGATGAGGAGCGGGTTGGTCTTGCGGTTGATTTCGATCTGCTGATCAGCCATTTTGTCGAGATACTCGTCCATCTTGTCCGGGTTTTCGTCCATCAGCTGTTCGAGAGTTTTTCCCTCGATATATTCGCTTACGATGGCCCAGCATCCGTCTTCCAGTACTTCGACGGACAGAAGATCCGGAATATCCATGTCCGCGTCCTCTACGCGCGCCGTGTTGAGCGCTTCATAGAGCACGTCTGTTTTCGAGTATCCTGAATTGAAAACCTTGACGGCTTTCCCGTCGACAAGCCATACAGATTTTGTCTTCCCTTTGTGAATGCAGTTTGTAAATTCCATGCGGTTTTCCTCCTGCTGAACGCATAGTGGACTTGTTATCCACACAGGCACGTGTCAAGTATCTTTAGTATAGCATAAAACGGTGACAAGTTGCGCTTTATGCGGATGTGTGATAATGTGACTTAAACATTGGTCGGGGATAAGACAGGAGAGATTTATGAATCTTGCGATACCTGCAATCGGATTTGAAGATATGTCATCTCTGTCCGTCAGACAGAAGATATTCGAGGAGACGTACCGTGTCTGGACGAAGTTTTTGACTGGCACGAGTAGAAACCGCCTTCCTAAATTTGATTTTCAGAATATAAAAACATACAATAAGCAGTATTTCACCCTGTATACCGGGAAATATACGGGAATCATGTCGCGCTGGGATAACTTTGAAAGCAAAGAGCCGGTGGTGGAGTCATTAGTGCCGTTTGTCGAAGGCCAGGTGCTGAATATACTGCCGATGGATCAGCTGATTGTGGACAGACTGATCCGGGACGAGTCATACGTGGTTGATGCCGGCCCGATTACATCGGGGGTGACACTTGTGTTCTCTCTCCAGAATCCGGTGGAATATCTGAAGCTCATGGAAAGTATTGAGCAGGCTTCCGGCGGAAAGCGCACGTTTTTAATTGAGGGAAGATCGGATCTGGGCGACATGGAGATGAAGGCTGTCGGCGGCGCGGTGCGGTTTGGCGCGCTTTCCCGGAAAGGAAGAATTCTGCTTCCGGTCAGCAGCAGCCGGAAGCTGCCGTATTCGTATCTGCCGCCGTTTTCGCAGGTTCACAAAGAGACCGACGAGACTGACTCTCATATTCTGAATGAACTTACTTCGACGTCGGAAAAAAGCGATCAGGCGTACGACAGACAGGCGGCGCTTTCCCGGACGGCGGCAAAGCGCATGGCAAATGGGGAGAATCTCTACAGTATCGTTGACACCATGTTCATGCCCTGCGGCTCCGAGTGCGACCTTTACAGCGTGATCGGAGAGATCGAAGAGGTTATGGAAGACAGGAACCGCCTCACAGGGGCAAAGCTGTGGATTCTGCTGCTCAACTGCAATGGAATCCGGATGACTGTCTGCGTGCCCAAGAAGTCGTGTGAGGGAATTCCGGCAAAGGGCAGACGGTATGAAGGAGATATCTGGCTCCGCGGATCCGTAAGACTGGTGCCGGGACAGGAAAATCCGCTTGATATGATGTGAGAGGCTGTCAATTAAGGACAGATCATTTAAACGCATCAGGAAGATCATGTTTAAATATTGTCACAAAGCGCTGATGGCATTCACTGGCGATGGTCTGATAGATATAATTTGATTCGAGTCCTGTGTTGATGACAAATGCGTGGTGCCGTATGACTGATGGGGACAGATGAAAGTAAACAACATTTTCTTCGCTGATTGCATTCAGCATGGGGATAAAGCCAAGTCCCATCCCTCTCTTGACCATATCTCTCAGAGTGTTGGCGCCGGAGACGTGGCTCACCAGATTTGGTGTGAAGTTTTCTTTTTCGAAAAATCCGTCAATCAAATAGCGGATACAGCTTCCGTGATGCTGAAAGATATACGGACTGTCGCCAAACGTAGTGATCACGTCATGAAGAGTCATGGTGTTTCTCATAGGATCCTGAATTTTCAGGCCTTTTGAGGCGCAGATGGAAGATGGTACGGCGAGCAGCAACTCTTCTCCCACATGCCAGACGGCAGGCCGCTTAAAGAAATCCAGTGACGGTATAGTAGTACACGTAGCTCCCAGTGTCTTATTGTCCAGGCTGAATTTAATAAAATCGATATTGTCACAGTCTGTCAGTGAGAATTCTGTAGAGGGATACCGTTTCTCCATTTTTGAAATGACGCCCCGAAGTACTTTGGCATCAATGGAAGAGGCGGATCCGATAGAAACACTTTGAGGCGCCGAGAGTTGTGCCACTTGTTCATGCAGATTCTGAGTCAGTTTCGTGACTTCTTCAGCATACTGGATGTAGAGCATGCCGACTTTTGTCGGCGTGTATTTTTTATTTTCTCTTACAAAAAGTTTTTCGCCAATACGATTCTCTGTATTTTTTAAAAACTGGCTCAAATTGGACTGCGAGACAAACAAATTTTCTGCGGCACGTGTCATAGAGCCGGTTTTATATATTTCAAGCAGATAATTCAGGTATTCGGTGTCCATAGTATCTCCCTTTCAAGAATATTCCCCCGGGATACTCGGGCGGGCCTCGTCACAAAAGTATTTAATTGACTTTTTATATTATAACACAATTATAAGCAACGATTATACTTGACATCACATTTACGAATTTGACTAGGAATTGGTGATATCACATAATGAAAACAGAAATAAACACGTGGTAATTGTATATTTTTCAGAGAAGGGGATGTAGATTGGTATGGGTCGGTTTATCTTAAAGCGTTTGGGACAGACTCTGATTGTCTTATTTATTGTATCTATATTTGTGTTTCTTATGGTATCTTTTCTTCCGGGCGATCCTGTCTATGCAATGCTCGGCGGTGAGATCTCACAGGAAACATATGACAGATGGTACTATGAATTAGGGCTCGACAAGCCGATTGTCATCAGATATTTCTCTTGGCTTGGCAAGGCACTTGTGGGTGATTTCGGGACCTCTGCAAGTCAGCACAAGGCTGTTGTGGAAGTTCTTTCTCAGCGCGTGCCGGTGACTCTTTACTTTTCTATCCTTGCATTTATCATCAGCGTTCCGCTCGGAATTCTTCTTGGCGTACTTGCGGCCGTGCATCGTGGAACGAAGCTTGATGGAATTCTCACAACATTTGCAAATGTGTGCAGTTGTCTGCCGCAGTTCTTCATTTCCGTTCTGTTTCTTTATTTGTTTTCGATGATACTTCACTTGCTTCCATCATATGGTTTTACGTGGCCGTGGGAGGATTTTGGAAAGAGCGTATCTCAGACGATTATGCCGCTTACGTGTCTGGCAATTGGCGGCGTGGCCTCGATCTGCCGGCAGACCCGTTCCAGTATGCTGGAAGTCATCAATCAGGATTATATCCGTACGGCAAGATCGAAAGGTCTTCCGCAGAGGAAAATCATCATGAAGCACGCGCTGAAAAATGCGCTCATTCCGGTCATTACGCTGATGGGGCTGAGACTGGGCGGCATGATGGGCGGTTCGATGTTTGTTGAGACAGTTTTCAATATCTCCGGAATGGGCAGTCTTCTTGTTTCGGCAATAAGGGCTCAGGACATCCCGCTGATCCAGGGATGTGTGCTTTTGATTGCGGTTGTCGGAAGTGTAGCAAACATTGTAACAGATATTGTTTACGCAGCAGTTGATCCTCGGATCAGAATTTGAGGAGATGAGAATCATGGAAAATGTACAGGCAATAAATCAAGAACCGGTTCAGTCGGAAAGGCAAAAACGGGTTAAGAAGTTCTTCAAAAATTTGTTTCAAAGAAAAATTGTTCTGGTCAGCTCGATAGGACTGCTCGTGATTATATTTACAGCTGTCTTTGCGCCTCTGATATCCCCTTACGATCCGAATGCCCAGGTGCTCAGCGAAGCACTTCAGGGGCCTTCCGCAGCACACATTTTCGGAACGGACAACTATGGAAGAGATATACTCAGCCGTATTTTTTACGGCGGTCGTGTGTCTCTGATTGTCGGCGTGGCAGCTGTTCTCGGAGCCTGTGTCATCGGAACCTTTTTTGGAATGGTGGCCGGATTCTTCGGCGGCTGGATTGATGATGTGATCAACCGAATCAGTGAGGCCATCCGGGCTATTCCGCAGATTGTTCTGGCGATGTCCCTCTGTGCGATTTTCGGCGGAGGCGTCGTAAATCTGGCAATCATTCTGGGGATTTCCAATATTGCGGTGTATATCCGAATGATGAGAGGCCAGGTTCTAAGTGTAAAGGAACAAGATTACATAATGGCTGCGAAACTTCAGGGCAATAAGAGTTTCAGGCTGATGATGAAGCATATTCTTCCGAACTGCGTATCTCCGATCATCGTGCAGATGACACTCCAGATAGGACAGACGATTCTTGCAGAAGCCGGACTCAGTTTTCTTGGTCTCGGCATCAGCGCACCGACGGCTTCCTGGGGAAGTATTGTGAGCGACGGACGTCAGTATTTGCTTCAGAATCCGTGGTTTTCCATTGCACCCGGTATCTGTATCGCACTCCTGGTAATCTTCCTGAATACGATTGGTGATGGCGTGAGAGATGTGCTGGATCCGCGTATGCGTGGCAGAAGATAAACAGGAAAAGACAGAGCTTCCTGGTATCAGAGAGGAGTGGAAGTAATGAATCACTTATTGGAAGTCAAAAACCTGGTCACCTGTTTTCACACAGATGAAGGGGATGTTACAGCAGTTGACAGAGTGTCACTGCATATAGACCGCGGAGAAATCGTTGGACTCGTAGGAGAATCCGGATCCGGCAAATCGGTGACGATGATGAGTATCCAGCAGCTGATCAGTCCGCCCGGATATGTGAAATCCGGAGAAGTTTATCTGGATGGAGTAAAGGACAATCTTCTTACCTATTCCGCAAACTCTGAAGAAATGCGCGCAATCCGCGGCGGCCGTATCAGTATGATTTTTCAGGAACCGATGACATCTCTGAATCCGGTTCTGACAGTTGGATATCAGATTCAGGAAAATATTCTCCAGCATACAGATTTGAAAGCTGAAGAAGCCAGAAAAAAAGCCATCGAGATGATGAAGATGGTCAAGATTCCGGACGCTGAGCAGCGGTATAACAATTATCCGCAGCAGTTTTCCGGCGGTATGCGCCAGCGCATCATGATCGCGATTGCGATGTCGGCAAATCCGGATCTTCTGATTGCCGATGAGGCGACCACGGCGCTTGATGTCACCACGCAGGCGCAGATTCTGGAGATGATACGTTCAATCGCCAAAGAGACGAACACGGCCGTTATCATCGTGACGCATAACCTTGGAATTGTTGCAAGGTTTGCGGAGCGGATTTACGTGATGTATTCGGGCAGAGTGATGGAGACATCCGAGACATGGAATATTTTCAAAAAGTCTGCTCATCCGTACACAAAGGCGCTTCTGCGCGCCATCCCGAGACTTGACGATCCGAAGGACCGGGTACTGATTCCGATTGAAGGACTTCCGCCAAGCCCTGCTGACAGGCCCGAATACTGTCCGTTCTACGGACGCTGTGAATTCCGCAGAGATTCCTGCAGGGAACAGAAGATGCCGGATTTGCAGGAAGTCGATAAAGGACATTTTTCCGCCTGCTTTCTGAATCAGGAAGAACTGCAGCAAAAGGAAATTGAACTGCGAAATCGGCCGCAGAAGGCAGCGCCGGTAAAAAATATCAAAGATGAAAATGTACTCGAAGTCGAAGGTGTCAAAAAATATTTCCCGATATTAAAAGGAATTATGAGAAGGCATGTCGGCGATGTGAAGGCAATCGAAGGCATTACCTATAATCTCAGAAAAGGTGAAACACTGGGTGTCGTCGGTGAATCAGGCTGCGGCAAGACGACGATGGCGCGGTGCGTAATGCGGGTGTATAAGCCGGAGGCCGGCATAATCCGTTTTAACGGCACGGATATCGCCAATATGAAGGACAAAGAACTACAGCCATACCGCAGAAAAATTGCGATGATCTTTCAGGATCCGTTTTCCTCTCTGGACCCGAGACAGACAGCCGGCTCGATTGTAGAAGAATCCCTGATCATCAATCACACGTATAAGACAGAGAAAGAACGTCAGGAGAGAGTAGATGAACTGTTCCGCCTTGTCGGGCTTGATCCTTCGCTGAAAGACAGGGTGCCCCATGAATTTTCCGGCGGGCAGCGGCAGAGACTGGGTATCGCAAGAGCGCTGAGCACGGACCCGGAAATCATTGTCTGCGATGAACCGATTTCAGCGCTGGATGTGTCTATTCAGGCCCAGATCATTAATCTTCTGGAAGAGATTCAGTCGAAACTGGGTGTGAGCTATATCTTCATCGCTCATGATCTGGCGGTAGTGAAACATATCAGTGACCGGGTTCTTGTCATGTACCTCGGACACATTGTGGAAATCGCGGATTGCGATGAGTTGTATAAACACCCGCTTCATCCTTATACGGAAGCGCTTTTACAGGCGGTGCCGGAGGCGGATCCGGATGTTGAGAAGACAAAGCCGGCCGTGGCTCTTGAAGGAGAAGTTCCGAGTATTATCAAGCGTCCGCCGGGCTGTCCGTTCCATGACCGCTGTCGAAACTGCATGGAACGGTGTACAAAAGAAGTTCCGAAGCTGACAGAGTACGACTCCGGACATAAAGTGGCATGTTTTTTGTTCAGTAAAGAGTGATTCATTTTAAGGATTATCAGGAGGTAAATATGAATCAGAAAGTAAGAAAATTTATGGCAGCCGCACTGGGGGCGGCGCTGGCAGCATCCGTACTCAGCGGATGCGGCTCAACAGGAACTTCTGAGACGAGTTCCGGTGTATCGTCCGGTTCAAGTTCACAGGCGAGTTCACAGACAGGAACCGGCAGTTCGAGTAGTTCGGTGACATATGGCGGGACGGCCAATGTCGTGTATCAGTCAGGTCCCGGTACCCTTTTCCTGCCATTTTCAACATCGACGGGCGACCGTTTCTATGCGGCACCGGCTATCGAGTCACTGGGCAGACCGGATACCGAG
Organism: Lachnospiraceae bacterium; assembly: GCA_050944355.1. Taxonomy (GTDB): domain Bacteria; phylum Bacillota; class Clostridia; order Lachnospirales; family Lachnospiraceae; genus UBA4285. The sequence continues at coordinate 35,566 of JBMNQX010000010.1, read as the reverse complement.
GGAAATATGGAAGGCTGGCTGGCGGATTCGTTTGACATCGATGCCGATAATCTCACGGCAACGATAACGCTGAAGCAGGGCATTCAATTTTCCGATGGAACTGATTTCAATGCTGATTCCGTGATCTGGAACTTTGACAAAATGGTTGAAGGCGGAAAAGCCAGTGAGCTCGGAACACCGGATTCGTACGAAAAGGTAGATGATTATACCGTAAAACTTCAGTACAGCACGTGGGCTAATAACTGGGATACACTTCTGGGCCAGGTATACATTTATGATCCGCAGGCGTTTGAGGACAATGGAGAAGACTGGGCAGCAATCAATGCAGTCGGCACGGGACCATTTGTCATGGAAGAATATGTGCCGGGTGATCACATCTCCTATGTAAAGAACGAGAATTACTGGCAGGACGGCAAGCCGTATCTTGACGGTATTAACATTCAGATCATCACCGATACGACAACGCAGCAGGCTGCTATTACAAACGGCGAGATCGATTTCCTGAACACAAGCGACGCGACGCTGATTCAGGCACTCAATTCGATGGGCATCGAAGACATTGCTCAGGATTCTCCGGATCTTGCAGAAATAAAGTACTTTATGTTTGCTTCGGGCGACGAGGAGTCTCCGTTCTATGATGAAGCGGTGCGTCAGGCCGTCATGCATGCGATTGACTGGGACGGTTATGTTCAGTCTCTGACAGGCGGTCTCGGCATCAAGACAGCGCAGTTCGGAGTGCCGGGCGCATGGTCTTATGACGACACGATTGAATTCCCGGAGTATGACGTGGAAGAAGCCAAGTCTGAACTGGCAGCAGCCGGCTATCCGGATGGCTTTGATACGACCATTACAACCATTTCGCAGAATAATAACATTGCTGTTCTTCTTCAGGCATCCCTGAAGGAAATCGGCATCAATGCTGAAATCAAAGTTCTTGAAAACGCTGAGTTCAATGCAGAGAAGAAGGAAGGCGTTTACGATCACGGCATTATCACCGGCCAGGGCGCTTCCAAGATGGATTTCACAGCAAACTATATCCGTCTGTATTCGTCAAAGGGTGTCAACTATCAGAACATGATGGCACATCCGGAAGACTATGAGGAAGCTCTTTTCGGGGCACAGGCAGCAAAGACGCTGGATGAAAAGAAGACTCTGCTGAAAGAGGCATCTCGTCTTCTGACAAATGGGCATGCACTTGTTATTCCGGTAGCTGCGACATATGCAAGCTGCTATTCTTCAGGAAAGTTTGTTGATTCCGGAATTTATCAGACAGCGGATTCCGTGGTTTGGACACCTGAGGACATGAAACTGGCAGAATGATACAGAAGCGGGGAACTTTGAGTCATGCTTGGCGATAACATTAAGGTTCAGTCGAGATCGTCTTCTTCGTACACGGATGAGCAGCTGATGCTCATCCGTCAGATGGGAATTAAATATGTTTACACTATCTTTGAAGATGAAGATATCGGCTACGACAGGGAAAGTGGAAAATTGGACTCGGGTAAAGCGTATGACGGTGTCATGCGCTTTACCGAGAGGCTGAAGAAGTTTGGCCTGACGTGCACTGATGCCGGGAATACGCATATTTACAAGAATGACAAAATGCACCTCGGTCTTGAAGGGCGCGATCAGGCGATCGAAAATTACAACGAGTTTAACCGGATTCTTTCAAAAGCGGATATTCATGTCGGCTACATGACATGGGAGCCAAACCAGGTGTATACGTCAAAGTGGGCCGAAGGAAAGGCCATGCACGGAGCGGTCGGCCGGATTGTGGACGCGGATGAGCTGGCTCACAGAAGCTATACTCACGGACGGTTTTACTCTAAAGAGGAAATCTGGGCCAACTTTGAGTACTGGTTGAAACAGGTCCTTCCGGTGTGTGAGGAATATGATTTTAAGATTTCTCTCCATCCAAATGACCCGCCTGTGAGTGACGTTTGTGGGATTTCCAATCTGATTACATCTGCGGAATCCTATAAACATGCATTCAAGCTTGCTGACGACAGCCCGTATCTGGGCATGAAGATGTGCATTGGCTGCTGGCTGGAAGGCGGTGATGCATTTGGAAAAGTGCTGGATGACATCAAGTATTTTGTCGAGAACGGAAAAGTGCTGAATGTTCATTTTCGCAATGTTTCTTCCACACTGCCGCGGTTTGAGGAAACTCTGCTGGAAGACGGTTATCAGGACATGTATCTTCTGATGAAACAATTTGTCAGGAGCGACTACAAAGGGACAATACATGCTGATCATGTGCCTCTCTGGGGCAAAGGCGTTGGAACCGGCGGCTCTACAACAGCGTGGGCATACAGCATGGGATATCTCAAGGGACTTCTGAATTCTGCTATTGATGAAGTGAACGGGAAAGCGTAGGCAAATGAATACAGTTTTTCGACTGTTTTCAAAAACGGAAAGCAGACAAGGATAAGCTTTCTTAATTTTCCTCCGGAGGGGCTGTTGCACTAAGGCAACAGCCCCAATTTTAATGCTCAGCCGTTAAGTGAATTTGTCCAGAGTTCAAGAAGCTTGCGCTCTTCCGGGCGCTTTTTCTGAAGTTCTGCTGCCGTTCTCACAGGTTCATCATGAGCCGGTGTCAGCCGGAATCGGATAAATAATTTGCGAAAAACAAACGCTGATACGTGATATAATATTGAATATATTATATCAATTCACGGAATATTTGCACCGGGGGAGATACATATGAAAAAGAGATGGAAGAGACTGCTGATTTTTTTGTGTATAGCGGCTTTGAGCGTGACAATTGCGCCGATTACGGCGAGTGCTGCCAGTCACAATCTGATACTGGGTAAAGATACCGGCAATACGCTTTTTGGAGCCCGGAAAACACTCGACCTGCAGAGTGCGGGGGCTTCTGTTCAGTTTACGGACGCTGACAGAGACGCAAATACGGCAGAAGCGGCGCAGGAATACGATGACATCATATCGGAAACAGTCGCCCTTTTCGAGCCGGTTTACAACGATATGGCGGAATATATACAGACTGCGTACGGTATTGATCTTACCGATGACAGCGGCAGTATAGCGGAAAACTGGCCTGAAATACTGGCTGATGCAAACCTGAACAAGACTGCTGATAAGATCATCAGTGAGGTATGGAACAGTATTTCTGATAACGATGATGTCTCAACGTTAAATGCGACAGCTGACGCATATTTTGATGAAAGCACGTCCAGACTTGACGGGGACGCTTCGGGTATTCCCGGGAGCCGGATGGAGAAATATCTGAGATACCGCTATTTCATTTATCTTTATCCGTCTGAATCGAGTGATCCCAGGATCGGATCCGTGGACTGGTACCAAAGATATAGCAACTTAAAAAGTCTGAAGGGAAACGATTCATGTTACGAACGAACGAATTTTATTAAGAAACGTGCTGTTCAGCTTAACAGCGATACGATAAACGAACGGCTTCAGAGCGTTCTGTCAAATGCAGAATTCGACTTCTATCTCGAATCGTTCGACAGCAGCGAAGAGTCTGACAACGGAATAGGAGAAGAGGTCAGTCTGGACAGTCAGAACCTTACCGTATATAACGGCGGGTTCAATGACAGCTCGGCAAGCTCTGTTTATCTGACTTCTGTGGATTTCAGCAATGAGAATCAGTTTTACGATTCAGATCTGTGGGACGCTCTGCCTTCTTTCGGTGACACTCTCTCAGACGATATATTGTATGATGACTTAGTAGACGGACTTTCTCTGATCGATCATTTCTTTCTCTTTGACGGCGGATCTATTGAAAGTTCGATAGACCCATACTTATATATGTCGGGAGCGATTACATATTCTTCCACAACCGTCTGGCCGTACGAGTCTGCGTCGAAGCCGTTCGCAGACGGAGAATGGAATTACGAATCCCTTGCGGACTATAGTATTTTTGGCAATAATCTGTACAGATCCACGGATGAACTGTTCAGCTTTTACGATAATATGGCGCTGACAGGCATCAATTCTTTGTCCTCGACGGGATACGATATATATATTCCGAATTTCGACGACAGCGGAAATATAGTGTCTGTATCGAAACCATTGTTTTATGAACTGGATGATCCGACTTCTTCATATGAAAAGCATTTTGATCGGGACACCCTCGTGTCGTCCCTCTCTCTGGATCAAAATGGTGATGGTACAAATGATGCAGGCGTTTACCGTTACAAGATGGTTGAGGAGACCAATGATGCAACAGTAAACGGAAAGCCGATTGCCGCTTCCGGCGATTATCAGATTTTCGATGTAGTTGTCGACGAAAACGGCGCTATACATTTCTTCGTCTATGACGATACAGACGACATGACCGATGCTTATTCACAGGAAAACGTGGCTTATGAAAATGAGCTGGGCGCGATCGGATACGGCTTTACCGTTAACAATTATGCTGCCGGGGGCAGTGTGACGCTTGAGGCGGAAAAAACCATCGACGGAGAAGTTCCTGACAGCAGTCAGACATTTGAGTTTGAACTTATTGACGAAGATGGAAATGTCGTGAGCACGGCTGTAAATGAACAAGGCAGCGTAACGTTTGATCCGATTACGCTGGACGCGAATGACATGGGAAAAACCTATGAATTCACGATGACGGAAGTCGGGGACAGCGGCAGCGGAGACAGTTATACCTATGATGACAGCATCTATACTGTTGAGGTCACGGTTGGTGACAGTGTAGATGAAAACGGAACCATTACCGGTACTGCGGTTGTATACAAAGATTCCGACGGCAATGTAATCGACGGGCTTCCTGTGTTTGAAAATGAAACGAGGACCGATACGGTTCCGACCGGCTCGATAACTATACATAAGACGCTCGACACATATGACGCCGACAAGAGTATTTTTGATCAGCAGGATCTTACGCTGTACGGTTTCACGCTTTATGCAAAGAACGATATAGTTTCAGCCGCAGATGGATCGACGGTACTCTACAAGGCGGGAGCGGCAGTATCAGCAGAGATTTCCTGCGATGAAGACGGAAATGCCAGAATCAGCGGAATACTTCCGGGCGAATATATTCTGAAGGAAACGAAGATGCCATCAGGTACGGCTGCGGCCACGAGCGAGCCCGAGATCGTTGTCGCGGCGGATGAAGAAGGCAGCTCTGCAGTCGTGTATGTAAATGGGCAAAAACAGTCGTCTTCAGATGTCATCAACTTTGAGAACTATGTTTCAAAGATCGAGATTGAAAAGAAAAATGAGTCAGGAGAATATGTGAAAGGAGCCACGCTGCAGCTGACAGATTCCGATACCGGTGAAGTTCTGGACACCTGGGTGACCGGAACGGCCGCGCACAAGATAGCCGGACTTGAGTTTGGACATACATACACATTGCGCGAGACTGACGCGCCGGATGGCTATCAGAAAGCGAAGGACATTTCATTTGTACCTGAGGGCACGTATGTACAGATTATCGTGATGACCGACAGCAGGACGCAGACCACAGCGGAGGACAAGGATACCGAAAATAATGGAAATGTGACCACGACTGCGGCAGCCGAAAATAATGGAAGCGGAACCATGACTGCGAATACCGGCACCAATGGCGACAGTACTGTAAGCAACAGTGACAGTACATCCGTTGACAGTTCAGATAACGCAGAGACCGTGCAGACAGGTGATAATTCGATGCTTCCTGTAACAGCGGCTGTCATGGTGGCGGCGTTAGCGGCTCTCGCAATCGTATTTGCAGAAAGAAAATTCAAGAACGAATAAATGGCGTTTATGCCAAATGCCATGACGATACGCAGCACTGTCAGATTTATGAGAGTTAAGTCTGACAGTGTTTTTTGCCTTGAATTATGGAGTTTCACTTCCAGCAGAATTTTATGAATTACACTGAGGCCGCCTCCGGTATGTATATGCGGATTTCCTCCTGTCCCGGCAGAAGTTGTTTCTCAGAAAAAAGCGTCGGCAGTCCTTTTAATTTTAACAATACTGAATAAAATAAATGACTCCGAAGCAGCTTGTCTGGAGCTGCCCCGGAGCTTATGAAGAAAGGATTTTGAGGATCAGTAGATTGGTCGTTAATTGATTGCTTTATCAATCGATTACACTAGTATAATAGCAGTATCGCACAAGTTTGTCCAGCATTATTTTGAAAATTTTAATCAAATTGCACGTATTTCACAGGGTTCCTGTGACTTTAATCTGAAAAGAGCGATTTTACAGCATTTGTCAGGGAAAAGACGGCTTTCTTGATTCTTTTTGCGACAGGGTTGACTTCTTTTGTGTCGAGTGTATTATTATAGATAGTACAGATGACACAGATCAATACATGCTGCAAAGTTTATTGTGCAGCGGTCGGAAAGGAGGGATTGCGCTGTGAGTATGATCCGGCTTCAGGATCCGCGGCCTGTGTATGAACAGATCGCGGCATTTTATGAAAAGCTCATTTTAAGCGGCGCTATGCCCGAGGACGAGCAGATGCCGTCGGTGCGGCAGATTGCGCAGCAGGAGTCGGTGAATCCGAACACGGTCCAGAAGGCGTTTGCCGAACTGGAGCGCGAGGGATACATCTACACGGTGCGCGGCAGGGGGAGTTTTGTGGCCGACGTGAAGCATCTGCAGATACTGCGCGAGAAAAAGCAGGAAATTCTGAAGACAGAACTGCGGAAGAAGCTCCAGGAGAGCGCGCAGGCGCAGATTCCTGTCGAAGAAGTTCTGTCGCTTGTCAAAGAGGTCTATGGGGAAGGAGGAAAGCATGTTTGAAATCCGAAATGTGACGAAACAGTTCGACGGCGTTCCGGCTGTTTTAAACATGAACGCCTCGATTCAGGACAACGAAGTGTACGGCCTGGTGGGAACGAACGGAGCCGGCAAGAGCACGCTGCTTCGGATGATGGCCGGGGTTCTGAAGGCTGACGAGGGGGAGATACTCTACAACGGGCAGCCGGTGTATGAGAATCCGGAGGTCAAAAATAAGATCTGCTTCCTGTCCGACAGCTGGTACACGCCGATCGGCGCGTCGCCGGAGGATATGGCAAAGACGTATGAGACGTATTATCCGGATTTTGACAGCAAGCGTTTCTTTTCGATGCTTGAGAAGATCGGACTCGACCGGAAGAGGCGGATCCGCACATTTTCCAAGGGAATGAAAAAGCAGGTTTCCGTGCTGCTGGGTGTGTGCACAAACACGGAGGTGCTGTTGTGCGACGAGACGTTTGACGGACTGGACCCGCTGATGCGGCAGGCCGTGAAGAGTATTTTCGCGGGTGAGATGTCAGACCGGACATTCACAACGGTCATTGCTTCTCACAATCTGCGGGAACTTGAGGATTTCTGCGACGAGGCGGGAATGATGTACAAGGGCGGAATTCTGTTCTCGCGGAATCTGGCCGATATGAAACTTGGACTGCAGAAGATACAGTGCGTGATTACGGATCCGGAGAAGAAAAACGCGATGATCGCGAAACTTTCCGTGGTGCGGCGCGAGGACAAGGGCTCGATGACGACGCTGGTCGTGCGCGGCCGGGAAGAAGAGGTGAAGCAGATCGTGGACGAAGCGGACCCGGTGTTTGCCGAGCTTCTGCCGCTGAGTCTCGAGGAGATCTTTATCAATGAATCGGAGGTGGCGGGATATGACATCCGAAATCTCTTTTCGTAAGCTTGTCCGGGAGAACGCGAGAGGGCGGAAATGGCTTCCGTTTCTGGTCTCTGTCGTCGGTTTTCTCGTTCTGGTGATCGGTTACTATTTTGCACTGGGTCCATACAAGGCTGCGTATTCTGTGAGGGAATATTCAGTCGAGTACGTACTGTCAGCTGCTGAATACTATGTCGGCGTCAAATCGGGGGTTATGGCTGTTCTGGCGGTGTGCGGTTCGCTGCTGGCCGGATACAGCGGTTTTATGTGGCTGCATTCTCAGGAGCAGGTCGACTTTTATCACAGCACGGCCGTGCGCCGGAATCGGCTGTTCTCGGCTATATTCACGTCCGGCGCGCTTCAGGTCCTGATTCCTTTTATAATCTGTGACCTCTTGGCTGTTCTTCTGGTGCCGGCTCTCCGGGGAGTGGCATCCTGGGAAATCATCTCGATCGGACTGCGCGGCATGGCCCTCGCCATTCTGGAATTTCTTTCGCTGTATGCGACAGTCGTCCTGGCCGTGATGCTTTCGTCCCGGATTATGACGACAATAGTCATGACTGCCATCTTCTGGATTTATGGTCCGATACTGCAGATGGTTCTGAGAGGAACGTGCGAAACGTTCTTTGACACGCTCGTCTTCAACTCGGATGACAGCCTGTTCTGGCTCTCACCGGTGTTGCTGATCATGGCGGTGGTGGTGGAAGAGGTGCCGCGCTACGCCGGCTGCCTCGGAATTCTCATATACGGCGTCCTGTCATTTGCCCTGGCGATGAGAGTGTACCGGGTAAGACCGTCCGAAGCCGCGGGCAATGCGTTTCCGTTCCGCAGGGAATCTCCGATCGTGAAAATTCTGATTCTGATTCCGGTGTCACTTGGCTTCGGCATGATCCTCGGCACGATTGCTTCGACGGGCGGTTCTTATTACCAGAACGTCAATATGTTCTGGGCCGTGTTTGGAGTTCTGTTCGGGGGATTCCTGGGGCACTCTGTCCTGGAACTGCTGTTTCAGCCGGATTTCCGCAATATCAAAACGCACTGGAAGTCGGGCGCCATTGGCACGGCGGCCACGATGGCGGTTTTCCTGTTTATCGCGCTGGATCCCATGCGGATCAATCTCTGGATTCCGGATTCGTCGGATGTCGCGGCCATGAGTGTGGACGCCGATACGGACGAATGGCTGACGGCGGATTATACAGGATATTACCCGGATGTCGATCCGGCATTTGTCACGGAATACAACGCGCTTTATGAACTGGCACAGACGTGCGTAGGAAACCGCGCCGCCGGAAAGAATGTGGCGGAAGCGGGGAGTGACAGTACGTATGTCACGATTGGCTACCAGATGACAAATGGCCGGAAAGCATACCGCAGGTACCTGATCGGCCAGGATGAGGTGAACAGCGCACTTGAGAAATCGTCAGAGTCGGAGGAATTCCGCAGGCAGTATTATGTGACGGCGCATTTGCCGGAGAATATTGAATATTTGTATGTGGACACCTGGGAGGTCGGAAAACGGGATCCACAGGGATTTGCGCTGAGCGCGGACGAGGCCGCAAAGCTTACGCAGGCGCTTGCCGAGGATTCGGCTTCGCAGAGTCTCACGCAGCTGATGGATCAGACGCCGACTGCCACACTGACATTGGTTCGCGGCGAGGAAACAGGAGATAACCTCGAATACGACATGCCGTATTACGGCGACCTCGAGATTTATCTGTATCCTTCTTACACAAATACGAACGCCGTTCTGGAGGAGATCGGAATTGGCTGGAACCGTTCCAGCTACGTCTCGATGCCGCTCAAAGCTGATTTAGTGATGCAGACGGAGGACAGTTACAGTGAGTGGACGATTTCCGATCCGGAAGCCATCGATGCTCTTCTGAATATGGTGCTCAGACAAGAGACACGGGCGCAGTACTATAAATACCGGGATCAGTCTGTCACAGTCACTTTGTACTATGCAGAGGAAGGTTCGGAGGTCCTGAACTACCTGGTGCTGGATAAGGATGTATTTGACGATATGGTGTATGAATTCCAGACATCGGATTCAGAAACGGCAGTTGATTAAGACAATACCGCCGCTGCCCTGCCGGCAGCGGATGACAGAGATGGCAAATCCGGATTGCGGACTTGAGGCTCGGCGAGGATGTAAGGCGGCCGCCTGAGGGCGCTTTGCTTGCCCTTTGACGGAGGTTGTGCTAGAATAGCTTCGCCTGCCTGAGGGCGGCTTTCGGGGCAGTTTATCCTGGCCTGAAAGTTACCCGGCAATCCGGTCTGTCATATGTAAGGCAGGAATGAGTGCAAGTGCAGACCTTATTTTGTTTCTGTAGCTCAGCTGGATAGAGCACTCGCCTCCTAAGCGAGGGGTCGGGGGTCCGAATCCCCCCAGGAACATTAACAATGGCAAATGTAAAACGGCCGGAGAGCTGCTGTGCGATAATCGCATGGCAGTTCTTTTTTTATCTGTATGCTGAATGCGTAAACATGGTAAGATGTTTTCAATGAATCGGGTTCGTGAATGCAAAACGTAAAAATACATAAAGAAAAAATCAAAGAAGGAGATGAACATGAAAACTGGTTTTAATGAGGGGTGCAACAGGTTCTGCGCTGACCATTCCGTTCTGGATGATCTGAATTTCTGCGAGAAATACGGATTTGACTATATCGACATCCAGTCGGAGTGTCTTGACCGGGAAATTGCGGCCGGCAGGTATACGATCGACGATCTGGCGGGATGGTTCTCGGATCCGGCACACCATTTGAAGATGCTCTCGTATAACGCTCTCGTCGGCTTCAACATGAAACAGACTCCGGAAGAGAAAGAGCAGGTTATGGCACGGCTTAATGGCATTATTGACGTCTGCGATAAGCTGCAGTGCAAAATGATCGTTGTGGTTCCGACAAAGGATATCAGCGTGCCGGCCACAGTCGATGAAATCCGGGAAGACGCGGTTAACGTATTAAAACAGATGGCAGAAAAAGTAAAGCCGCATGGCATCAGACTGTCGCTGGAATTCTGCGGGGTTCCTTCGATGACGATCAACCGGTTTGAAGACGCCTATGCCATTGTGCAGGAAGTGGATTCCCCATTTGTCGGGCTGACACTCGATCAGTATCATTTTCACGCCATGGCGTCTTCGTTTGAGGATCTTGAAAAGGCGGACGGAAAAAAGATTTTCATCTGGCATCTGAACGGCATGGAAGATCTGCCCTGCGGAGCTCCCTACAATACTGACGAAAAGCGGCTTTGGCCGGACGAACCGGGCGACTGCCTCGATCATAAACGATTTGCCGACGCCCTGAAAAAGGCAGGCTTTGAGGGAAATGTGTGCACGATGGAGGTCTTCCGGCCGGAGTATTATAAACTGAGCAGTGAGGAAAACATCCGCACGGCGTATGAGCACACGCGCGCGCATGTGAAAAAGTACTGGGACAGTTGAGGAAGGAAGGCGCGCTTCCCGTCAAAAGAACAATAAAATAATAAAATGAAAGAATATCATCTCCCAGAACCGAAATTTGAGAATCGAAGAGATGGGTTTGTTGTAACGTTTTATGACGGGACGTCTGTTGATGGGAATACTGTGCAGCCACTTCTTGAATCAGGAAAGCTTGCTATGACGATTCCGGACAAGCCAAAGAGCCGAAATCAGAAATATTATTCGATAACAGAAGATTAATACTGCTTAAATAAACCAAAAACGAAAGGGGCTGTTGCAATTAAAGCAACAGTCCCTTATTCAGGTTATTTCAGTTTCGCAGCGAAATCGAACCGAAGTTTATTCCCTCTTATCCGATACTTTCATCTTAACCAGCAGGCCTGCTGCCAGTACCGCGCAGACGCAGACCACGAGCCACGTCCAGATATATGAATTGTCACCGGTATTCGGCGATGAAATGTAAGCCGCCTCACTGACGTTGGAAGTGGTCGTCGTATTGTCATTTGCCTTCACTTCATCTTTCACCCATTCAGCATACAGGTCATTGGACGAAAGGTTGTCAACGCCGACCTGAGTGCCCGGATCAAAGTGCTGACCGCTGCCGTCTTCTTTCGTGTTCCATCCGGCAAAACGCTCGCCGGCCCGCGCGGTAAAGCCTGTGTCCGCAAAGGTGTAGAGCGCGAATGCAGTATTATTTGTCAGGTCTGTCGATCCGTTGACTTTCTGCTGCGTGGTCTCTGCCCCGTTGTGATAGGTGAGCACGGTTGTCGCCGCCGTATCACCAAATACCGCATACAGTGTGATTCCTTCTCCGACATTTACCGTCTCGCCCGGGTAGTACGAATCGCCGCTGCCATCCTCGCTGGTGCTCCAATACAGGAATACTTTTCCGGCGGGGGCGGTCACATTGCTTCCGCTCAGGACATCAGCCATGGCGCCCGGAACGAAGGAACGGGAATCTTTCACCAGATCCGTGTTGCCGCTGACACTGTATGTCACGTGAACCGAACGGCCGTCGATGAAGTACGGCGTCAGAACTGTATCGTCCAGAATAATGCTCTGGATGTTAAAGAGCTGACGGCTGCCGTCGCTGTTCAGAACGGCCCAGCCGCCCCAGGTTTGTCCAGCCGGTACAGTCACGGTCTCTGAATTGCTGGTAGCTTCAATAACGGTGCCGTCTGCAGCAGCCACGCCCGGGAGTGTATCCGGATCCAGCTTGCTGCCGGCCAGGACGGTCAGAACTGTGTTTCCCGCCGTGACGGTGCATTCCTTCGGCGCCCACTTCGCATAAACCGTGACGTCATATGCCGGCATGCTTTCGGAGAAATCGAAGGCTTCCGTGCAGGCCGTATCCTTATACCAGCCCTGAAAACTGTAGTATTCCGGCAGTTCCTCCGGGCGGTCCGGTACGTAGTCTTCCAGTGCCGCGAGAGAAGCTTTGTATTTAATTTCTTCCGAGTTTACCTGACTATTGTAGGAGTAGTAGTTAAAGTTGTATGTATTCAGATCAAAGCGGACTTCAATATTGCAGTTGCGGCCAAGACTGTTATGGGTATCCGTGGTGCTCTTCCACTCGCTCCAGGTAGTCACGCCGTTTTCTGTTGAATCCGTGCGGTAGTAAGCGATGTGATAGCCTTCATAGAAATTAAACGCGTTGATCTGATAGTTCTGCAGTATTGTGCCCTCATAGGCCTGAGTATAGCCATCTCCTGTCACATTCTGAAGATAAAATCTTACCTTATACTGTGAAGGCGTTTTTTCGCAATAGTAAAACGTATAGGTGTCTGAATCCGTATACTGAGACATATCAAACTCTGTCAGATTAAAGAAACCTCTATATCCATTTTTTGTGCCGGACCAGAGCACGCCCGGGACATCGATCCACTGATAGCCATACTGGCTGAACGGCTGACCAAACAGTCCGTACCACGGCTCGCAGTAATCTTCATCCGTCTGTGTCTTGAAATACAGCGTGATCAGATTGCGGTCATAATAGACGTTGACAACCGTTTTTCCGTCGGCAGAAGCCACAGCTGTCGTCGAACGGCTGAAGTGAAAACCGGTGAAATTCTTTCCGGTATCGTTCGTATCAGCCGACACGGTTTCGCCTACTGTCGCACTGCGCTGTTCGGACTGTGCGTAATCATATGTGCGGTCCTCCTCGGCGGCGTATCGGTCATCGTGAACGGACTGTTTCCAGATGATAACGGTATAGGTCGTCTCTCCCGGTGTCCAGAGTGCGTACAGTGTGATGTCCAGATCCAGCGTTCCGCCGAATGTAAAATCCGGAGCTGCCGCATCCGGAGTTGTGGCAAATCCATTGAACGTATAGCCGGCGCGCGTCGGATCCGCCGGCGCAGACGTGAGCTCGCCTTCAGCCACAAAGACCGGATTGATCACACTGGCGTCGCTTCCCGTTTCGTAGGTGATGTAATGGCCCTCCTGGATATCCGGATACAGAACGATATCCTCTTCACCGGCTGTTACAGAAGAGACGCGGCTTTCCGGAGTCAGCGACGGATCCGTATACCATCCGGTAATTCCGTGCTGCGCATCATGCGGAAGTACGACGGCATCCACGTCTACCGTTTCGCCTGTCTTAACGGTTCTCGTCAGATAAATGCGGGCGTCCGAATCTGTGCTTTCCATAAAGAAGACGTGAACGCATTTTGTGAAGACCGGATAATAGGTCAGCGTCTCTGTTTTAGTCACTTCGGCATTCAGGGTGTCAAATGTCTGCAGATCAATATTTCCACTTCCATCCGTGAGTGTCCAGCCGCTGAAGATGTATCCGGCCTTTTCCGGAGTCTCCGGGGCGTAAACGGTCTCTCCGTTTTTCACTTTCTGCTCAGAGAGCGCAGAGCCGTCCGCACCGATAAACCGGTACGTCGCAATCGCCGGATTGTTCTCTCCATAAATGACATAGATCGAGAAGGAACTGGCCGCAAACGAAGCGCTGTCGGAGCCGGCACCTGCAATCTGCGCAGCACCGTCGCCGCTTTCATGAGCGACGAAAAAGTTTTCTCCGTCAAGCGCGCTGGCGAGAGTCATGGAAACCTGAACACTCTTCTGATTCTGGGGTTCAATTTCCTGCCCTGCCGCATTATAAAATGTGATATTCACGCCGGCCGAATCCACGACATTTTCCGGCGCTGCTGATCCGCTCCTGGCAATGCGCATCGCCGTGTCATCGCTTACGGCTTCTGCGCGCATCGTAGTTCCGGCCGGGAATGCGCCTTCCGGTGCTGACGCTGTCACCGAAACGCCATTTGCCGCCGTCGCGGAAAGCGTAAGGGCAGGCATTTCAGCCGCAGCTTCCGTATTGACAGAGCTTTCAGCCGGTTCGATATTGATTTCTTTGGCTGTCTGGCTTTCAGCCGTTGTTTCCGTCACCTCGTCTGTGTCTTTAGTCTCAGACGCAGCCGTTGTGGTCTGGACAGAGGCAGTGCTGGGAATAACTGCCGCAGTCGTTTCCTGCGTGCTCTTTTGAGCATCCGCCGCAGCCTCGGTGTTTGGAACCGCTGCCGGCGTCGTTTCCTCAATGCTCACATTTTGAGTTACTGTCTGGATTTCCTCTTCATCTCCTGCCAGTACGGGAAAAGCTCCCTGAGAGAACATTCCGCACACAAGCAGCACTGCGAGCAGAATCGCCGCAATGCGCCATGCAGGACATTTTCCTTTTTTCATTTTTGTACCCCCTTGCAGACATCTAAGCGTTTTTCTGTGTCTGCACCTTCGAACAAACCGTCCGCCTGGTTTTCGTTTCCGGCTGTCGTGCCGGCGTCTTCAGCGGCGGATTGCGTCCGGTCTGCCGCTGAAGGACATATTGCGGACAACTTTAGTATATCATGCAAAGGTTATCATAAATATAAATTTGGTAAATTCTGTGTAAGATTTGCTTTATTTATATATGCTCAGGTTCCTATATCGATACGGAGAATCTCGTGCGGATTCAGCGTGTACATCAGACTCAGGGACGGATTGTCATTTTCGATTTTACGTATATGCAGGGAAGGAATGGAACTGCGATCCAGATAATTCAGAATGTAAGGGGTAAGTTCGTTTGGAGCGCCGATTTCCACCCATTTGTCACAGATGCTTCCGCTGCTTCTCCCTGATTTCCATTCCCGAATATTCAGGGTTCCGTTTGGAAGGCCCGAAATTTCGCAGTGAAAGATCCTCGGTTCATTTTCAATGAAGACCGCACAGGGGGCAGCTTTACTGATCATATTGAGCTGATATCCGTAAGAATGGTGATAGTCATCCGCAGACCGTCAAACTTTGCCGCCGCCTTCAGAAATCAAAGCCTGATTTTTGTAAAGCTTCACCGTAAGCATGGCAGCGGCAAAAGTCATTATGGCAATTACCGACTCAACGGCAAATGTGCCCATATAGTCCGCCAGAACCACAGCCGAAAAATCCACAAGAAAATGCATGACAAATGCGGCGATCCAGAATGAAACTTTTCTGTTTCTGACTGCCAGGTACACCAAAACGGAAAACGATAGCTGCAGCGCAATGGCAAAAATTCTTTCCACACCGGCGGCAAGAAATAAACCGGCAGATGAAGTCCACAAAGGGCTGAGCTGTTCATAAACTGTCTGTCTTGTATTGTCGTCCAGGGCGGACATCGTGCTCTCGATTGCGCCGAAGTTGATCATAAGCGAAGCGATTATATTGTTGACATACGTCAGCCCGACAATCAGGATTGCCTCCGCTCCGCCGTGGCCGGCTCCGTACATCAGAGCTGTCCCTGCATTCTGATGATTCTTCAGAAAAAACCGGAACGCGGTCCATCGCCCGGTTTCTTCGAAGGCAGCGGCGGCGAGCCCGCCGTAAAGGCCGTACAGAAAAATGTTATTCTGGATCGTGCCGCCAAACAGTCCCAGAACGACAGAGTGGAAAATCTGTTCCAGCACCAGCGCAAAGGCGATAAAAATGCCGCAGCCGATAAAGAAGGCCGGCACCCATCCGTTTTTCTTTTTGAAAATCACAAGCAGAAGTACAGGCAGGCCTATGCTGAGAATACAGCTGACCGTCATGGCGGCGATGTTCGCGGCAGGAACTGTCCCCCAATCCATAACTTGCCTCCTTACAGACCACGGTCTGAAAAACTGAAAGCATTAAATCATTCTACCCTGATTTTATGACTTGATTATTTGTATCACAAGTAAATCAGCACTGTGACATAATAATCAGGGAGTTTTATCAATCAATGACATAGAACACAATTTAATTATCGAGAGGACACACAGGCTATTTTGTGATATTATATAAATAACAGAATTACTATCATAAAGAAAACAATCTGAAATTTTTAGGACTGTAACTACAAGATGATTTATATACACAGACAAAAAGATTGTTTTTTAAAATTTCTCTGAGAATTTTATCAAAATTGATTTTTCTTAATTATTTTTTGTTCATTGTATAGCATATCATATGTGATATAATTTTGAATAAGAAGGGATCTGTTTTGAGTTGGAGCATTGAATTGTATGCTGCTGAAAATGGAGATGAACCGGTAATGAATTTTCTGAAATCTTTGCCTTATAAGCATCGGGCAAAGGCGATATGGGAAATTGATCTCTTGGAAAAGTACGGTTTGTCTTTGAAAATGCCATATGTAAAAAATATTCAGGGAACAAGATACAAGGGCCTTATGGAATTGAGAGTCCAACAGGGCAATGACATTTCTCGAATCTTTTATTTCATGCCGGTGGGGAAGAAATTTATACTTCTGCATGGTTTTATAAAGAAGGATCAAAAAACACCCAGGAAAGAATTAGAAATCGCATTGCGATATAAGGAAGATTATCTGAGGAGGTTTATTGATAATGGCTGAATTACGAACATGGGAGGATGCAAGAAAAGATTTGCTGTCTGACCCGGAAACGGCGAAAGAATATGAAGATCTGCGCCCACAGTATGAGGTGATTTCTCAGATTATCAAAGCACGCGATGAGCAGGGAATGACGCAGGCAGAACTGGCAGAGAAAACCGGAATCTGCCAAAGTAATATCAGTCGTCTTGAGGGAGGCAGTTATAATCCGACACTGAAATTTCTGGTGCGGATTGCCAAAGGACTCGGAATGGAACTGCACATTGAACTCCGGCCGGTAAAATAAGCAACGTTTCCGGCAGTCTGTTTCCCCTTTTTCCGGTTGTCCGCTTCTTTTCGGTATGATATACTGCACTCAGATGGATTGTTCGGCTCAGATATCTGACAGGCTATGAAAAAGAAAATAGGTCTGATTGGATCTCTGATACTACTGATTGTATTTTATGCAATTTCCTTGAACGTGGGGGCGGATGCGAATAACGGTCTGACTCCCGCAAGCTATGTCTATGCGGGGGTCTTTCTTTCGGTCGTCCTTCTTCTTCTGACGTCAGCGCTGCCTGACTGGGTAGTTGTCATGGCCGCCTCGGCGCTGCTGATCCTAACGGATGCGGTTTATCGCAACATCGGTCTCTATACGGATCCCGTATTCACAATTCAGGGCTTGTTCGGCGCGTTTGCGGGCTCGACGATCTGGCTGATCATCATGGTTTTTGCCCTGTCAGCCGGAATCAGCAAGAGCGGACTGCTGAACCGGATCGCGATTGTGATTCTGTCCAAGTTCCCTCCGACATATAAAGGGGCTGTGGCAGCCATGATGACTACGGGTACCGTTCTGAGTCCCCTGATTCCTTCCGTCAACGCCAAGGTAAATATTCTGATTCCATTTGCCACGTCGTCCACGGAGGAAATGAAGATCAAACCGCGGAGCAAGCCGGCGCTCGGCCTTTTTTCCGCCTGCTATTTTCCGGCGTACATCGGCGGCAACGCATTTCTGACCGGATCGGTTTACGCTTCCGTCATCTGCGGATTTATCACGTCTTATGCGGAGTCGCTGGGCGCGGACGGCGCGGAGTTCACTTTCGGGAGCTGGTTTGTGGCCGCTTCCGTGTGGTTCATCGTACTGCTGATCGGAACTTTTATATTCAGCGCCATCATCTGCAAGCCGGAGGAGAAAGTCGAGTTCTCGTCTGATTTTTACAAAGAAAGACTGAAAGAGATGGGACCGATGAGCCGGGACGAAAAAATTGCGGCTGCCATCCTGATAGTCTCGCTGGTTCTCTGGTCGACGACGTCGATCCACCATCTCGATACCGGTATGATCGGCTGGGTCGCGGTCTGCATCATGTGCGCGACGGGGCTTCTGAAGCCTTCCGATATCAACAGCAAGGTTCCGTGGTCGCTGGTGATTTTCATCGGCTGCCTCCTCGGAATGGCCAACTACATGGGGTCTCTGGGATGGAGCGATTTCATTGCCGGTGTGCTTTCACCCATACTGTCTCCGGTCGTATTCAACAAATTCCTGTTCGTCCTTGTTGTCTGCGTGTTCACCTATCTGCTGCGTTTCCTGATCATTGAGCAGAACACGGCGCTGATCGTGGTGATGGCGATTTTTGGCGGCCTGATGAAAGCGGCGGGAATCAATCTGTACGTCATCATTTTCGTCGAGTTCATGAGTTCCATGGTCTGGACGCTTCCTTATATGAATCCATTTGCCATGGCAACGCTGCAGATCGCGGGCGGTAAATATGTGACGTTCAAGGAACTGCAGAAGGCGTCGATCGCCTACATGATCATCAATCTCGTGGGATGTCTCTGCAGTGTTCCGCTGTGGTACGCGCTCGGTTATCTCGTGTGATATGCGCAGACGGATTTATAAGGTCTGAGGAAGCCCGGTGTGCACTTTCGATCCGGCACTGAACTTGTCCCTGTCTGTTTCCTGGGGTATACTGATTTTAATGTTCGGACAGACGGGGATAGATTATGAAAGATGAGAGAAAAGCTGCAGGCATCAGGGAAAATGACACGACAAAGGTAAAGCTGATCAAAGCGACACAGTATCTGTTGGCAACATACGGCTATGAAGTCGCGTCAACCCGCCGCATCGCAAAACTGGCGGATGTGACACTGTCTGCGATCAGTTTTCATTTCGAGACCAAAGACAATCTGGTTCATGAGGCGGTTATGGATGCCGCCCGGAGATTGCAGAGAATCTATTCGAAACTGACGGCTGACAGCAAAAAATATCTGGAACAGCCCGGCGGAACGGATGAGGAGACGTGGAAACATATCGATTATGTCATCAGCCAGACCATGCACATGACATTCAATCCGAAGAAAAGTATGGTAAATATCGGTCTGGTAGAGCATGAGAACGGATTCCCGCCGGACAGCCAGGGCATAATATCGGGTGTCGCTGTCGATGAGAACGAAAAGGTCCTCGCGCAGCTGATCAACAGACTGATGGGCGGACAGGAAATGTTCCGGGCAGCGGTGATCGCGAGAGCTGTCATGTCTGCCATCATGAGTTTCATGGAAAAGCCGCTCCTGATCAACAGAATGGAGAAAGAACTGAAGATCAGTCTTTCCGATACGGGTGCCGTTGAGAAATGCATGCACGATTATTTCATTGCAGGCATACGCACCGCGGTGGAAGAGCAGAAGCAGCAGAAATAAAATAACGGGATGATTCAAGGGCTGTTGCATGAGTGTTTTTTGGCACTGGATGCAGCAGCCCATTTTTGATGTGGCGAAAAATGAGAGTCAGTGCGTGATAGCGTCTACCCATGAATGAGTAAACGCTCCGAAATAATGACGAAAATAACCCCCTCGCGTTGAAACCTGACAAATAATTATCTATATTGAAATTAGGTCAATCGACCGACCGCGCGCCCGGATATTTCCCGAAAGGAGAAAACTGAGCCGATGATCCCATCTGATTGATGACCGGGCTGCGCGGCGGTGACGGGAAAATACACTCGAGGAGGCTATTGATGAAGAAGACAAGTGTCAGTATGACCATAAACAATCAGCCGTATGAATTTTTGATCGGAGAAAAATACGGCATGATTCCTCCTTCCGAGACGCTGGTGGAGACTCTCCGCAGACGTCTGGAACTGACAGGAACGAAATTATCCTGTGATGAAGGAGCCTGCGGCTGCTGTACCGTGATCATGGACGGAAAAGCGGTTCCGAGCTGCATGGTTCTGACGGCGGAATGTGACGGCAGCAATATCACCACGATTGAAGGGCTGGAAGATCCGGTCACTCACGAACTGGATCCGATCCAGAAGAAATTCATCAGCTGCTACTCATTCCAGTGCGGCTACTGCACACCCGGAATTATCATGAGCGCGAAGGCATTGTTTATGCAGAATCCACATCCGACCGGGGATGAAATCAGAGAAGCATTGTCCGGAAACTACTGCCGCTGCATCAGCCATTACACCGTGCTGGAAGCACTGGATAAGCTGGCCGGAGTGGAATCGGATCAGTATGAAGTCGTGAATGAGGCGGAGGAAGAGCAATGACAGAGGTTGAAAGAGGAAAATTTAACTGGGATGCGCCGATTGTTGAAGGCAAAAAGCAGCCGTATCGGCACATCGGAAAATATCGTGTCAGGGCCGATGCCCGTGACATCGTCACCGGAAGGGCCATTTTCCTTGACGATTTCACGGTGCCGCGCATGATCTATGCTCAGGTGCTGCGCAGCCCCTATGCGCACGCAAAGATCAAAAGCATCGACAAATCAGAGGCAGAGGCATATCCGGGCGTGCATGCGGTAATCACGTACAAAGACATGCCGAAAGGCTGGACTCTCGGCTGGCCGCCGCACAAGGACCTGATGGCGGATGAAGTATACTTCAACGGCGATCCGGTCGCGATCGTGGCTGCGGACACCGTTGATATCGCCAGAGAGGCCATGCACAAAATCAAAGTTGAATATGAGGTACTGCCCGCCGTATTTGACGCATTTGATGCGCTGAAACCGGACGCCCCGGTTCTGTTCCCGGGGAAGTTCAAGAGCGGAACGAACGAAGTCGATCCCGGCGTGCCGCACTTCCAGCCGGAAGGTCCGTGGTGGCGGGTAGAAAAAGGCGATGTCGAGCAGGGATTCAAGGACTGCGAGTACGTAGGTGAGACGCTTGTCGAATTCAACAAGATGTGTGCCCCGAACGCTCCGGAGACGCCGAGCATCATCGTCCGCTGGGAAGGCGGAGTCGATTATACGGTGTGGGCATCTTCACAGTCCCCGTTCATCTGCAAACTGTTCAACGCACCGCGTATCCCGAAATCGAATCTGAGAATCAAGACGTTCAACGTCGGCGGTTCGTACGGCAACAAGCAGACGATGTCCGTGACCTTGCTCTGCTGCGCCGCAGCGGCGATCAAGACCGGCCGGCCGGTAAAGCTTGTTCTCTCGAAGCACGAGCAGTTCGCCGCGCATGAGCAGAGACTCGGTTCGAAGATCCGGGCAAAGATCGGCATGACGAAGGACGGAATTTTCAACGCGGTTCAGGGCTGCTGGTACGTGGATACCGGAGCGCTGTGCGACGCGGTTCAGGGACAGGTAGGCGTCGGACTCGGCGAGGCACAGCTCGTCATGGCCAAATGCAAGAACTGGGACCTCGATTCCAAAGTCGTCGTGACAAATAAGTGCCCGGCCGGAATCGTCCGCGGATACGGCGGTCAGGAGCTCAACAGCTGCCTGGCGCGTGTCATGGCACACTGCATGATGCTGGCCAATGCGGATCCGATCGAGACATTCAAGAAAAATTATGTCGCACCCGGTGACAAATATTACTGGCGAGACGGTCTGATCTGGCAGAGCCGCGGCTCCGGAAAATATCCGGAGGCGATGCAGAAAGCAGCCGACAAGTTCGGCTGGAAAGATCTCTGGAAGGGCTGGCTCAAGCCAACCAAGATTGTGGGACGCAA
Organism: Lachnospiraceae bacterium; assembly: GCA_050944355.1. Taxonomy (GTDB): domain Bacteria; phylum Bacillota; class Clostridia; order Lachnospirales; family Lachnospiraceae; genus UBA4285. Next base: position 13,761 of record JBMNQX010000010.1, on the reverse strand, counting down.
GGCATACGGCGTCGGCGCCGGCGTCATCGGCAACGCCGATGTCGCGGAAGATAACACTCAGTGCCTGGTAAGAATACAGTCGGACGTAAAGGGCCGTTACGGCACTTTGATCGTTCAGACCGATGTCACGGAATCCGGCATGGGGCAGAGAGCCGCCGCGGCGAAATTTGCCGCTGAGGTCATGAACGTTCCGATCGAGCGCGTCTATGTGACGGAGCCTGACTCACTCAACAATGTCGTAAACTTCGGTCTCTGCGGGTCCAGAGGAACGATCACCGTCGGCAAGGCGGTATCCAAGGCGGCCATGGACGCGAAGCGGAAAGTGCTTGAGATGGGCGCGCTTCATTTTAACTGCTCGCCGGAACAGCTCGAGACGAAAGATTTCCAGGTGTACATGAGAGACCGGCCGGAGAAGAGCATCCCGATCAAGAAACTCGGGCCGAAGGATCTCAACATCGTCGGTTATGGACAGCACATTGAACAGTTCGATATGCCGAGCTGCTGCATGTTCCTCTGTGAAGTGGCCGTCGACCTCGACACCGGAGAAGTTGAAGTGGAGAGAGTCGTACAGGGAACGGATATCGGACAGATCATCGACAACCGCATGGTCCGCATGCAGCTGCAGGGCGGCATCGGTTCGGCGTCCATGGATACCGCGACGATGGAAGAGTGCATCTATGACGTCAACGGTACAGGCAAGATGCTGACTTCCGGACAGATCGAATACAAGACAAGAACATTCAACGCAATGCCGAAGCACGGTTCGGTCATTCTGGAGAGCCACCCGGATTCCTTCATGTTCAAGGCAATCGGCATAGGCGAGATTTCCGGTGCGGCCGGAGCGTCTGCGGTTCTGATGGCGATCTCCAATGCAATCGGGGTTGAAGTCAACACCTATCCGGCTACACCGGATGTCATTCTGAAGGCGATCAAGAGCAAGGAGGGCCGGAACTGATGAAACATTTTCAATATGAAACTCCTGATTCGTTCGAAGAAGCGGATCGGATTATATCACAGGCGGAAGAAGGAGAGACCGCCGTCGTCGCCGGCGGAACGGACATACTGGGAGTTCTTAAGACAGAACTTCTTGAGCAGTATCCGAAGACGATCGTGTCGCTGCACGATGTTTCCGGCGACAATTATATCAAAAAAGACGACAAGGCTGTGCGCGTCGGCGCTCTGACAAAACTCTGCGATATGGAGAAGGCACCCGAATTTGACGGCAGTCTCGCAGCCGTGAAAGAGGCCGCTCACAGCATCGCCAGCCCGCTGATCCGCAACAGAGGAACGGTAGGCGGAAACCTTTGTCAGGATGTCCGCTGCTGGTTTTACCGTGTTCCGGACCAGACCGGCGGTGTTCTGGACTGCATGCGCAAGGGCGGCAAGCAGTGCTACGCGATTTACGGAAACAATCGCTATCATTCAATTTTCGGCGGCATGAAAGTACATGCGAGCCCCTGCACGGCAGAGTGCCCGGCGGGGACCGATGTCCCGGGATATCTGAGCAGGCTGCGCGCCGGCGATTTCGACGGCGCGGCGAAGATCATTATGCGCTACAACCCGATGCCGATGCTCACGTCCCGGATCTGCCCGCATCCGTGTCAGGGCAAGTGCAATCAGTGCGAGCACGGCGACAGCGTCAACATTCACGGTCTCGAGCGCTCTCTGGGCGATTACATCCTGGAGCACGCCGACCAGTATTATAAGGCGCCGGAAAAAGAGAACGGTAAAAAGACCGCGGTGATCGGCGCCGGCCCCGGCGGCCTCGCGGCGGCATACTATCTGCGCAAAGCGGGCAACAAGGTTGTCGTTTACGACCGCATGGAAAAGCCCGGCGGTGTACTGATGTACGGCATTCCGCACTACAGACTCCCGAGATATCTTGTCGAGGGCTACAGCAATGCTCTGAAAGGAATGGGCGTGGAGTTTCGGATGGGCGTCGAGATTGGCAAGGACATAACGGTTCAGGATCTCGATGAACAGTACGACGCAATGTATTTCGGCACCGGAGCGTGGAAACAGCCGATTCTCGGAATCGACGGCGAGAACCTCACGGAATTCGGCCTCAACTTCCTCGTCGACGTCAACAAATATCTTCAGAAGACGATCGGTGAAGAGGTTCTGGTCTGTGGCGGCGGAAACGTCGCGATGGACGTCGCGCTCACGGCCATTCGTCTGGGCGCGAAGAAAGTGCGTCTCGTCTGCCTCGAGCAGGAGAATGAAATGCCTGCCTCAAAGGAAGAGGTCGCGCGTGCCCGCGAGGAAGGCCTTGAGATCCACAACGGATGGGGCCTTTCCAGGGTGCTGACTGACGAGAACGGCAAAGTGCGCGGACTCGAGTCGATGAAGTGCACCGCGGTGCGCGACGCGAACGGAAGATTCAATCCGCAGTACGATTATAACGAGATGACGGAATTCGCCTCCGATTACATCATTCTTGCGACCGGCCAGAGAGTTGACATCAGCTTCCTGGGCGAAAAATTCGGCGCACAGCTGAAATCGAAGAGAGGCCTGATTGATGCCGATCTCGAGACACTAAAGACAAAGAATCCGAAAATCTACGCCGGCGGCGATGTCGTAACCGGACCGAATATCGCGATCAGAGCCGTGCGCGCCGGACGCGTCGCGGCGACGAACATCAACGCGGATTTCGGAATCAAGGATGATCCGCTTCCGGTACAGGAAGGGTTCCTGCACTTTGATCCGGAATACTCCCGCGTGCGCGAGATGAACAAGCTCCCGGAGAGACCGCTCGGGCAGCGGACACTGACCGACGAAGACTCCTCTTCATTCGCTCCGGAGTCGATGAGAAAAGAAGCAGGGCGATGCATGAACTGCGGATGCTACAGCGTCAACGCATCCGACCTGTCGCCGGTGATGGTCATGACCGGGGCGCAGATTGAGACGACACACGGAAGAGAGATTCCGGCAGAAGAGTTTTTCTGCACGAATCTGAAGGCATACGCAAACCTCGAGCGCGGCGAACTGATCCGCGAGGTGAAGATTCCTGCGATGGAAGGCTGGAAGACGGGATATTACAAGCTGCGTCTCCGCCCGAGCATCGACTTCGCGATCATTTCTCTCGCGTGGGGTGTAAAGATGAATGCCGGTGTGATCGAAGACGCACGCTTTGTTCTCGGAGCAGCGGCGCCGGTGCCGTTCAGACTTGCTGAGGTCGAAAAGTACCTGATCGGAAAGAAACCGAGCGCGGAAGTGGCGGAGAAAGCCGCTGAAATAGCAATAAAGGGCGCACAGGGAATCGGCGAAAATGATTACAAGATCGATGAAGTCAGGACCTGCCTGCGCAGAACCATCGAGGCACTCGCCTGATAAGGAGGGACAGCTTTGGCTTTTACGAAAATATGCACGGCCGCGGAAGCCGCTGAGTTGATTAAGGACGGATCGTTTCTCGTATGTGCCGGCAACATGAACAACTGTCTCGCGGAAGAGATCTGTGCCGCGATCGAAGACCGCTGGAACGCGGAGGGACATCCGAAGGATATGACGATTATGTCCGCGTCCGGCGTCGGCGACATGGGACCGGTCGGAGGAGTTTTCCGGGGCTTTGAACATTTCGCCCACGAAGGAATGATCCGCCGTGTGATCGTCGGCCACAACGGCTCGAATCACACGATCGTCCAGATGGAAAGCGAAAACAAAGTCGAGTCCTACAATTTCCCGCAGGGCGTCATTGAGCATATGTTCAAGACGCGGGCAAAGGGACTGGACATCGAGCTCTCGAAGGTAGGACTCGGCACATTTGTCGACCCGAGATTTGAGGGCGGCAAGACGAATGCAATTACAAAAGAAGATCTGGTGTCGCTCGTGACGATCGGTGGGGAGGAGTACCTCGCGTACAAGACCCCGAAGATCGACGTCGCATTGATCCGCGGAACGACAGCCGATGAAGAAGGAAACCTCACCTGCGAGGATGAGGCTGTCCTGACAAATATTCAGGCAATCGCGATGGCGACGAAGGCGAGCGGAGGCATTGTCCTCTGCCAGGTCAAGAACGTGGTCCGCAAAGGAGCGCTGCCGGCCAAGGAGGTCGTCGTTCCGGGTGCGTTCATCGACAAGCTGATCATCACGACCGACCCTGAGAAGAATCATCGCATGACGATGGGCGAGTATTACAATCCCGCCTATACGGGTAAATACAAATATCCGGTCGCAGAGACAGCGGTGCTCCCGCTTGGCGTCAAGAAGACGGTGGCGCGCCGGGCCGCGATGGAACTGAAACTCCATGTCCCGGTCAACACCGGACTCGGCTATCCGGAAGGCATCGCGAACGTGGCAAGCGAAGAGGGAATCGCGGACGATCTGATTCTGACGGTCGAGACCGGGGCGTTCGGCGGCGTGCCGGCGGCGAGGACGTCGTTCGGCTCTACCACAAATGCCATGGCTTTTGTGGACAGTCCGACGATCTTCGACCTGTACGACAGCGGCTATCTGTACGCGACATTTGTCGGGCTCGCGCAGTGCGACCCGCAGGGTTCCGTCAACGTGTCACTGTTCGTCGACAAGAACGGCAATGAGAGAAGACCCGGAGCCGGAGGATTTATCGATCTGACGCAGGGCGCGCGCAATGTCATTTTCTGCGGAACGATGACGGCTGGCGGCTACAAAGCCGAGATCCGGGACGGAAAACTTGTCATTCTGCACGAAGGCGCTGAGAGAAAGTTCGTCAACGAAATCAAACAGGTTACGTTCAGCGGACCGCACGCCATCAAGACCGGACAGAACGTCCTCTACGTGACGGACCGCGCGGTATTCAGACTGACGGAAGAAGGTCTGAAGCTCATTGAAATCGCGCCGGGCATCGACCTGCAGTCGCAGGTTCTTGCCTATATGGATTTCAAGCCGATCATAGCGGATGACCTGAAACTGATGGATCCGAAAATTTTCCAGGAAGGAAAAATCGGACTGAAGGAAATGATTCACTGACTGTTTTGAAACCGGTGCCTGCGCTCTGTTTTTCAGGGTGCAGGTTTCCGTGTTTCCGGGAGTATGTATGGAAAATGAAAAATACTGGTCTGATCAGCTGGCAGCGGATCCGGATCTGTTCAGGCGGGAATCTTTGATCGGTATTTTCCGGAAAGTGGCGGCCTGTCAGCCGGACCGGCCGGCCGTCGTGTGTGAGAACGCGAGCCTGACGTATCGGGAGCTGGACCGGATGAGCGATCAGGCAGCGAGAAAACTTGCGTCCGAGAATCTGAAGCCGGGCAGCGCCGTGGCTGTCATGGCCGGCCGCTCTGTCGAGACTGTCATCGGGATTCTGGGCATCTGGAAGTGCGGATGCGTCTATCTTTTTCTCGACAGGAAATATCCGGCGCAGAGGAACCGCGAGTGCATGGAAGAATGCGCCACGCAGGAAGTCATTACGCCGGAATGGATTCAGGAGGCTGTCGAAGAGGAGAGCGACGAGCCGTTTGAGGAACGCGGTGAAAAAAACCGCCTCGCGGCGATCGTCTATACGAGCGGCAGCACGTCGAGACCGAAAGGCGTATTGCTGACAAATCGGAATATCCTCACGAGCGTGTCCAATTATAAAGAGCTGGGAATCACCGGCGCGGACAGATACGCCTGTTTCGCGAGCATGATGTTCGTGGCGTCCCTGTTTGACCTGTGCGTGAGCCTGCTGACCGGGGCGTGTCTGTACCTGATCCCGGCGGAAATCCGAAAGAGTATAAAGAGTCTCGCGAAATATTACCGGGACAATCGAATAACTGTGACGTTTCTGCCGCCGCACATGGCTGTCAAATACGCGCAGTGCGACGAGGGGAGTCCGCTTAAGGTTCTGATCTGCGGGAGCGAATCCGCGAGAAACCTGAGATCCCGAAGCTACCGGATCGCGCATGTCTATGCCAGCACAGAAGCCTGCGCAATCGTATCGATTTACTGGATAAAGGACAGCCGGAGCCATTACCCGGCCGGGAAACTCGTGCCGACCATCCGCGCATGGGTCGTCGACAAGACAGGAAAGCCGGTGCCGGCGGGCGTGAGCGGTGAGCTGTGGCTCAGCGGACCGCAGATCTGCGCGGGATACCTGAAGCTGCCGGAAAAAAATCATGCCAGTTTTATCCAGAATCCTTTTACCCGCGAGCCGGGGTATGAGATTATATACAAGACAGGAGACAGCGCGTCGATCGACAGGGACGGAACACTCAACATCTTCGGCCGGCAGGACGATATGGTAAAGGTGCGGGGATTCCGGATCGAACTCACGGCTGTGGAGAACTGCATGATGCGCTTTCCAACGGTTGAGGAGGCATGCTGCAAGGCGTTCTGTGACAAGGGCGGCGAGAATATTCTGATCGGGTATTACACCGCGAACGGCGAGGTCAACCACGATCAGCTGCGCGAATATATCGGCAGAAATCTTCCCTATTACATGATTCCGTCGGCGCTGATCAGACTGGACGAAATGCCGAGGAGCGCGAACTACAAGATCGACCGCAGTGCGCTGAAAGCACCTGCCGAGATCAATGACTACAAACTCCTCTCGAAGAAATACCACTAAAGGAGCTGAGATGCCTGAATTTAATTACGCGAATCCGGTCAATGCGGCGGGCAGACCGCTGGAATCTTATCGTGACAAATTTCTGCGCGCGGCCCGCGATATTCTGATCCGGGACGGTGTATCCGGTTTTACCCGAGAGAAATTTCTGGCCGCGGGCTGTCGGGATGAGGACATCGGGACATTTCTGGCGCCGGCGGGCGATCCGGGTGATTCGGAAAGCATTGAGAGCGCCGGAAAAGAAATCCGGCCGGATGCGGCACAGTCTCTTTGTTTGAGCGAGGAGAAAATCTCAGACGCGGTCACGGAGGATCTGATCTCGCGGATTCGCAGCTGTTACCGCGACATCACGGAAGAGGCAAGATCGTATCTTACATCGGGGCAGTACAGCCGGGAGGAGAGTTTCCAGAAGCTGGAGCATCTGTTGTACAGACACGTCTATCTGTGTTTTCATCCGAAGAACCGGAGCTATGTGCTGCTCTGCATGCAGGAAGATCATCTGCCGGAGCCATATCGGAAAAAACTGGCGGAAGTGCTGGAGGAAGAGTTCGGGTCCGTGCTGACACAGCTCATCCTGTCCGGCGGAGAGATCAAAAATGAGCAGCAGGCGTCGATGATGTCTTGCTGTGTGATCGGGAGCATCGGCATTTTCATTCAGTCGCCGGAATACTGCCGGCGCGTCTGGGGCGCGGCGACGCGCCAGGAGCCGAATTACGCGGTTATCGAAGATCTGGTGAACAATTACCTGCTGCGCTCGATCTGGAACGAGACGGCAGCGGGCAAGCCGTTCTGAAATACATACAGATCCCAGAACAATCCGCCTGACGCCCGCGGGCAGCAGACGGAAAACAGGAGGAATAAAATTGGAGAAAGAAACGTCACGGGCAGTCCCCGAGACGATCAGTGAACTGAGAGACAGGGAGAACCGGCTGCTTGCGTGCCTGAGTTTTTCAACAGAGCGGGATATCATAACGCAGGTGCGGATCACCACGACGGCATTGTGTTCTGACGGACAGAAAAAGGCGCTCGACAGTCTCGCCGGTCTCATCCGCGGAAAAGCAGTGATGGCGGCCGATCTCGTCACCCCGGACGATATTCTGCACTCGCTGGGCGTCCCCGCGGAAAATGCTGACGACGAACAATATTATTATGCCCTGATGGCGCTTCTGACGTTAAAGAACGCGCTGTCCGGGTTCGCGGACTATCGCGCGGCGGTTAACAGAGGAGCAGACCATGGTTCATGACGAGCTGTATGAAAAATTCTGTGCCAGAACCGTAAAGGATCACAAAGTGCTCTGCAGCCGTCCGTGGCGCGAGACCTGTTACGGGTGCAGAGACCGCAGTGACGGTGGACTTCACGTCAGAGTCTATTTTACGGACGACGGCTACGCGGCGGGAATCGCCCGCACCGACGCGAGCGAGAACGGATTTCCCAATGTGACGCACGGAGGAATCCTCGCGACCTATTTTGACGAGGTCTGCTGGCACCAGACGAAGCGCGAAGAAGAAAATGTCAACGCCATGACGGTTGAGCTGAACGTCCACTACTGGAAGCCGGTTCCGGAAAACACGGAGGTAGTGATCGTCGCATGTCCGTGCCGGAAAGAGAGAAGACATTATTTTGTGGACGGCGCCATCATTCTGCCGGATCAGAGTGTGGCGGCCACGGCGACCGTTCATTATATAATGATTCATGACGACAGCGCTACGGCGCAGCGCGAGCACAAGAGAATCCTGCATGCGTGGGAACCCGAGCGGCAGACAATCCGATTTTAGAGGTGCAGATGATGGATGAAAATGAGAAGAGAGTAGAGCAGCGCAGAGTCACGCTGGTAGACAACAAAAACAAAGAGTACGAATTTGTGATTCTGGACGAATATGAGTTGAATGGGAAAAATTACATGGCGCTCGTCTCAGCCGAAGAAAAGGACGAGAACGGGGAGAGAAAGGATCCGGATGGTATGAACGACATCACGGTTGTCCGCAAGGTGTCTGAGGGGGATACGTTTTACTTTGAGCCCGTCAGCGATGCGGATGAACTCTATGCGGTCTCGAAACTGATCACCAGAGATTACGGACATCTGATGGAAGGCGAATAAAGTGACGGAGAAAAAGTACGGAGCCATCGTCCTCGCCGCCGGATATTCCAGCCATGTGAACCGCTACCGCGAAATGATGGAGGTGGACGGAATCTCATTCACAGAGCGGATCGTCACGTCTTTCCGCCGTGCAGGCGTGGATACTATCGTCGTCGTGACCGGCTACAAAGCGGAACAGGAAGAGGAAGCCCTGAAAAATTCAGGCGCGGTTTTTCTGCGGAATGAGAACTACAAAAACACCTCCATGATCGACAGCGTGCGGATAGGACTCTCCTGGATGCAGGGAAAGGCGGACCGAATTTTTATCACGCCCGAGACAGTGCCGTTTTTTCTCGAGGACACGGTGAGACTCGAGATGAAATGCAGCGAGCCGCTTGTGATGCCGATTGCGGGCCACAAGGTGGGCCATCCGATCCTGATCGACGCCCCGCTTATCCCTTCGATCCTGGAATACAGGGGAAATAAGGGACTTCTCGGGGTATTGCGCTCCATACCGGGCCTGATTCCCTATTATATGCATGTGGACGATGAGGGAGTCACGCTGAAAGAAAATTCAAATGACGTTCTTCAGCACGCGATTGACACGCAGAACTCGAAACTGATGCAGGTCAGAACCTCCGTCAGCCTGGTGAGCGGCCGGGAATTTTTTGACCCGGCTCTCCTCAAATTGCTGAAACAGATCGGGGAGTGCGGTTCTGTCCGGCAAGCCTGTATAAAGGCAGACATCTCTTACAACAGTGCGTGGCGGATGATCGCGCGCGCCGAAAAGCAGCTCGGGTATCGCATTGTAAAGCGGCAGACGGGCGGGAAATCCGGCGGCGGGACGGTGATCACGACGCGCGGGGAGAAACTGATTCACATCTTCGAGGTTTTGCAGCAGGACGTCAGCCGGTATGCGGAGATGAGATTCCGGCAGCTGATGGAAGAAACGGCAATGAATACAAAACATTCATGACAAAGGTGCAGGCGCATCCGCAGAGAAATGGCAAATGACTGGCATGCCGGTTTTCGGTATGCCTTTTTGTGTAAAGAAGATTTATGAGCATTTGTCTTGTATTGAAAAGAGCAACTGTAAGGGGTTGAATATAACATATCCCAAGAATATTTATCTTGAACAGGAAACCAAAGGCAAAGATTGAGTTTTTTGTGCAATATGCCGATAGATTCTTAAAAATTAAACTGTTAAACTGTAAGACTGACGATATTAGTATACAATATTTGAATTAAAGGGGGAATTGAATGGCCGATATCTGGGACATGCATTGTCATGTTGTGCCAGGCGTGGATGATGGTGCAAAATCCATGGCGGTCTCGCTTCAAATGCTTCAAAAATCCTATGAACAAGGCATATACAACGTGATCTGCACTCCGCACTACCGGAAAGGCATGTTTGAGACAAGCCGCGACGATGTGGAAGCTTCGTTTCTGAAGCTGCAGCAGGAAACCGCATCTCGTTTCGAAAAACTGCGTCTGTATCTTGGGTGCGAATTTCATGTCAGTTATGAGATGGAAGAGACGGCGCTTGCAGATCCGCGCTATCGCATAAACGGCGGGCCATATGTTCTCGCGGAATTTTCGGGTGGCGCTCCGGAACACATGATCCGTGAGCAATGCTATGCGCTGATCAACCAGAATCTTCGGCCAGTCATCGCACATGGCGAGCGGGTACAGGCGATTCGGGACAATCCGCGGCTCATCGACGACATTCATGAAATGGGCGGCTATCTGCAAATGAACGCAGACTGCATTCTTGGTCTGGAAGGTTTCGGGAGCAAGCGCTTCGCCGCAAAGATGCTGAAGACAGACCGCGTCGATTTTGTCGGATCGGACGCTCATGACATGCAGGAGCGGCCGTCACATCTGGCAGAGTGTTATTATTTTGTCGAAAAGAAGTTTGGCAACTCATTTGCTGTCAGACTATTTCATGACAACCCGGCCCGGATGGCTCAGGGGGAAATTTTATAAATTTTCTCTGCGGAATTCTGATTTGCCGCAGCAGTAAACAGGAAGCAGGTACCAGATATGGAAAATGAAAAACTATCCGCCGCCCAGAACAATGAAGTGGTCGAAATTGATCTGGGGCAGCTCTTCCGGGCCATTTGGAAGAAGAAGTGGCTGGTTATTCTCGCAGCGCTGGTGACAGGGATCATCGTCTTTGCCGTAAATGCGTTCATTATCAGCCCTACCTATCGGGTGAGTTTTACGGCCTATGTAAATAACCACAGCTCTTCGGAAAACACGTCATCTCTCAGCAGCGGAGATACGTCCGCCGCGCAGTCTCTTACCTATACCTATGCGGCTATTATCACAAGTCGTTCCGTGCTTGTCGATGCAGCAAATGTGGCTGGCGTTTCGTATGAGGATACAAGTGAATTGAGCGATTATGTATCTACCCAAGTGCAGGAAGATACGCAGCTGCTCACGGTCTATGTTACGATGAAGGATGCAGACTTGGCATACGCATATGCACAGGCTATTGCATCCGTGGCACCGGATTATATCTCGGATATTGTCGAAGGATCCTCTATGAAGGTCGTGTCAGACCCGATTCCAGCTGAACATAAGTATTCACCGCGGACGGGCAGAAATACTGCGGTGGGACTGATCCTGGGGGCTCTTTTCGCGATGATATATGTAGTGATCCGTGAGTTGACCGACAATCGGGTGAAAAATGAGGACGCTCTGGCAGAAGAGTTCGGCATCTCAGTCATTGGCACCATCCCGGATTTCGAATCGGCGGGTTCTGCCAAAGAATACGGATACTACGGACATTATTATAAGAAATAAGGAGAAACGGATTCATGGCGGTCAAGATAAAAGCTAAAAAAGCCCAAAAAGAAAAAAAAGCCAGGACAACCGAAAAATCCATGATTTTGACTGAAAATTCTCCCTGGTCGATACAGGAAGCTTATAAGCAGCTCCGGACCAATGTGTTGTTTTCTCTTACCGGAACTGGCTGTAAGGTTATCGGAGTGACAAGTGCTTTCACTGGTGACGGAAAGAGCATCAACGCGATCAATCATGCTATTTCCTTTGCGCAGCTCGGGAAAAGGGTGTTATTGATTGACGGTGATATGCGTCGTCCTATAATTGCCGCCAAGTTGCATATTAAAGGAAAACCAGGGCTGTCAGATGTACTGGTGGGGCAGGCAAAGGCGGAAACAGGATTTCGCCGTCTGACCCAGTTCGGCATCGACGTGATTCCGTCCGGCAGTATTCCGCCGGATTCCACCTGGCTTTTACAGTCAAAGCGCATGGAAATCCTGATGCAGGAATTGAAGAAAGTTTTTGATTACATTATCATCGATCTTCCGCCGGTTACGCTTGTGGCGGATGCTTCTATTGTGGCACCATATTGCGACGGCTTTCTCTTTGTCGTGCGGCACAATTCCACGGACAGGAGACTCATTGCCAGTGCCCTGCAGCAGCTGGACAGAGCGGGCGCCAGAGTGCTCGGGTTCGTTTATAATGATGCGGCCCCGGGAGAAGGGCATTACGGATCGTATTCATATAAATACAAGTATCAAAGCAACAAAGAATAAACTCAGGTTAGTGGCTATGCAAAAGTATGTGAATGGTTAGCGGGAAATATTTTGCAGGTCTGGTCCATAATTATGATTATTTGTATCAGACATTATAGGGGGAGCATAAAATCTGTGAGTGTGATGGATTCCACAAAAAATTCGTTGCCGGAATATCACTATAACGGCTCAACGATCAAAGATATTTATGGGTGTAGCCGAACGAAACACAGATCAATTCTGCGCCTGGTAAAGCTAGTGGATGTGCTGACTGTGGGAGTCCCGTTCGTATTTGCCTGGCTTATTTACTATGTGCCGCAAATGAGAGATCCATACTACAAGATGGGCAATTTTCTGATGATTACCTTGTATTATATTTTATATTATCTGACAGCTCACCTGTATTCCGGATTTCTGATCCAAATTAAAAGGATTTCTGAGATTATTTATTCTCAGTTACTGGCAGTTATCATTACAAATTTTATGATCTATATTGTCATGTGGCTGTTGCTGGCTCATTTGCCCAATATATTAGTTCTCTTGGTGATGCTTGCTGTTCAGGTCTGCATCATTATTCTCTGGGCCAGATGGAGCCATAAGTGGTATTTTCGACGTTATCCTGCCATGCCGTCCATCATTATATATGATGAAATGGCGGGGATGGAAAAGCTGATTCATCAATATGGCATGGAGGCACACTTTAAGATCAACGGTGTATATTCAATAAATGATATTTTAAATGATGAAGTGACAGGCAATGACAAAGAGACAGAGCAGAAGCAAATTCGTAAAATTATTGGAGATGCGCATGTCGTATTTCTCTGTGGGCTTCATAGTCATGACAGAAACCAGATTGTAAAGTACTGCGCAGCTTATGACGTAGTGGCTTACGTTCTACCGCGTATTGGCGACGTCATTATGTCCGGAGCGGTGAGAATGCCGCTTTTTCATGAACCAATGCTGCGAGTCGGGCGATACAATCCGAGTCCTGAATATCTGTTTTTTAAGCGGTTCTTTGATATCTTGTTCAGCAGTTTGGGACTTGTCATTTTAAGTCCACTGATGATTGTGCTGGCGATTATCATTCGTTCTGACGGCGGAACGGCATTCTATCGCCAGAAGAGATTGACTAAGAACGGAAAAGTATTTGAGGTTCTGAAGTTCCGCTCTATGCGCATGGACGCGGAAAAGGACGGTGTAGCCAGGCTGTCAACGGGTGAAAAAGATCCACGTATTACAAAGATCGGCAGGTTTATCCGGTCATGTCGGATGGATGAACTGCCACAGCTCATCAATATTCTGAAGGGCGATATGTCGATAGTCGGACCCAGACCGGAAAGACCGGAAATAGCCGCTCAGTACAAAGAAGAACTACCAGAATTTGATTTGAGACTACAGTGTAAGTGTGGATTGACTGGATACGCGCAGGTGTATGGGCAGTACAATACAACGCCCTATGACAAGCTACTCATGGATTTGATGTATATTTCTAAGCCGAGTCTGGCAGAGGATTTCAAGATTTGCTTGGCAACGATAAAAATCCTGTTTATGAAGGAGAGCACCGAGGGCGTGGCAGAAGGACAGACGACAGCAGAGGCTGGAAAACCGGAAATAGAGGAAAGCG
>JBMNQX010000009.1:0-81830 GCA_050944355.1 Lachnospiraceae bacterium | reverse complement strand
CCATGCGGCACCGTGCGCTTATGCGGTTTTACCAGTCGTTTCCAACTGCTATCCCCCGGTATAAGGCAGGTTCCCCACGCGTTACTCACCCGTCCGCCACTCAACATTTCCCGCTTCCGAAGAATTGGAAAATGTTTCGTTCGACTTGCATGTGTTAAGCACGCCGCCAGCGTTCATCCTGAGCCAGGATCGAACTCTCATAAAAAGGTTCTTTTCCTTGGCCAGATCACTCTGGTCTTGGTTTGGTTTTTTGAACTTACTGTTCTAGGTTTGGCTTCCCGTTCCGCTTCCGAAAAGTGAAACGGTCCGCCGTTCGTTTGAAAATTCATCAAAGAATTTTCAGGGTTGGTTTACTGTTCAGTTATCAAGGAACGTGTTGTTGTCTTGCGACAGCTTGAATAGAATATCACTTCCGCTCAGGCTTGTCAACAACTTTTTTTGCATTTTTTGCCGTTATTCTGCGAAAAACGGCTCATGCAAAGCGGAGAAGGAGGGATTTGAACCCTCGCGCCGCTATTAACGACCTGCACCCTTTCCAGGGGTGTCCCTTCAGCCTCTTGGGTACTTCTCCAATAGCCTACCAAAACGATATGAAGTTAATGTTCCGCGTCTGTCAAAAGCAGATGCAGGAGCGGAGAGGATGGGATTCGAACCCATGCGCCCGTTAAGACAAACGGTTTTCAAGACCGCCCCGTTGTGACCGCTTCGGTACCTCTCCATTACGCCCGGGGCTCATATATCCGGGCAGTCTCACTTTGCCGCCGCAGTCGGCGGCAAGTGTTAGAGTATCATGAAAGTAATTTCTTGTCAACAAGAATTTCCGCCTGCGGCAGGTCTTCCGGCGTCGTGATTTTGATATTGGAATACGATCCTTTCGTCAGCCGCACCTTGACGTCCGTGAAGCGCTCTACCAGCATTGCATCGTCCGTGACAAAGGATTTGTCATCGAGGCGGTCGAGTTTCTCATAGGCCTCCCGGATCACGGAAAGCCTGAACGCCTGCGGCGTCTGCATCATCCAGAGTGTCCGGCGGTCCGGTGTGTCCTTCACAAATCCGTTCTCATCCGCGACTTTGATCGTGTCCTTTACCGGCATGGCAGCCGCGCATGCGCCGTATTTCCGCGCATCTTCACAGCAGCGCGCGATGATTTCCCCGGTCACAGCCGGACGCGCGCCGTCATGAATCAGGACAATGCCATCCTCGCCGGGGATGGCGTTTAGTCCGTTTCTAACAGAGTCATAGCGCTCTTTTCCGGCCGGGGCAAATGCCATGACTTTTGAAATATGGCAGGCGTCGACGATGGTATTCTTCACCCAGTCCGCATCCGACTCGGCCGTCACAAGAACAATTCCGTCGATTTCCGGGCTTTTCTCAAACGCCATCAGCGGCCAGGCGATGACCGGATAGCCGGCAAGCGGAAGATACTGTTTCGGAACAGCGCTGCGCATGCGCCGGCCGATTCCACCGGCCAGGACTATCGCATATGTTTTGCTCATATTAACCCCCTGCGCTTTTCGCGCCCATGCCTTTGCCGACCTGACTTCATGCCGCGTTTCCGGAAATTCTTACGCTCTCTCGCCCAGCTTCAGATTCGGGACCGCGTTCAGATCCCATCCGGCAAAATGGCCCTTCTGATATTCATAATAAGCCGCCGCCCCGATCATTGCGGCATTGTCCGTGCAGAGGATCAGCGGCGGGCAGTAAAATTTCACGCCTGCTTCGTCACAGGCCTGCTGCATGGCCGCGCGCAGGGCCGAGTTGGCCGAGACACCGCCCGCGATCACCAGTTTGTCAAGATGGCGCTCGCGGACAAGCTGCATCGAGTGCGTGACAAGCGTTGTGACGACTGCCTGCTGGAAGCTGGCGACGAGATCGGCGCGGTTTACGCTTATGCCTTTCATCTTCGCCTCGTTCAGGTAGTTGAGCACGGCCGATTTGATGCCGGAGAACGAGAAATCATACGGCGCGCCGTCGATATGCGCGATCGGGAATTCGATCGCGTGCGGATTGCCGTTTCTGGCCTCTTTATCGATCTTCGGGCCGCCCGGATATCCCAGGCCGACCGCTCTGGCGACCTTGTCAAATGCTTCGCCGGCCGCGTCGTCTCTCGTCCGGCCGATGATTTCAAATTTGTCGTAGTCCTGTACCATCACCAGATGCGTGTGGCCGCCGGATACGACCAGTGCCGCAAAGGGCGGTCTGAGGTCTTTGGCTGCGATGTAGTTCGCGGCGATGTGGCCCTCGATGTGGTGCACGCCAATCAGCGGTTTCCCGGTCGCCCAGGCGATGGCTTTCGCCTCGGCCACGCCGACGAGAAGCGAGCCCACCAGGCCGGGTCCGTATGTGACCGCGACGGCGTCGATGTCGGAAAGTGTCATGTGCGCCGTGTCAAGTGCCGCGCGGATGACCGGGTTGATATTCTGAATATGGGCCCGGGACGCAATCTCCGGCACTACGCCGCCGTACAGCGTGTGGATGTCGATCTGAGAATTTATGATATTGGAAAGAGCTTCTCTGCCATTTGCCACGACGGCCGCTGCCGTCTCGTCGCAGGAGCTCTCGATCGCGAGAATCCGAATGTCTTTCATCTTTTCTTCTTTACTCTTCGTCAAAGGACAGCGACAGGGTCATTCCGTCTTTGCCGCATTCTATGGGTTCGTAGATTTCCTTCGCTGCCTGGATGTACCTGCCCGGCTTCACCAGCGACGGCGAATAGTGGGTGAGCCACATGCGGCGCGGTTTCGCCTCGGCGCCGAGTTCAGCCGCCTCGGCAAATGTCATATGGCGGTATTTTTTCGCCTTGTCGGTCATGTCTTTCTCGCCGTATATGCCCTCGCAGATGAAGAGATCGGCGTCACGCGCCTTGTCGGCTATCACGGGAACCGGGCGGGAATCGGTGCAGTACGTGACTTTCAGTCCGCGGCGCTCCGGCCCCAGAACCATGTCGGGCGTCAGGAGGCGATCTCCATCCTGCACGCTCTGTCCGTGCTGGAGACGGTTCCAGTATTTCTGCGGAATGTCCGCCTTCATGGCGCGCCCGGCGTCAAACTTGCCGACTCTGGGAATTCTCACCGAATACCCGTAGCAGGTGACGCGATGCTGTACATGAAATGCATCGATGTCAAATCCTTTTAAATTCAAATGCTCTTCCGGCTGTTCGAGTTCTTCGAGAACCACCGGGAACGGCAGTTCCGGCGCTATCACGCGCAGTGAAGATACAACTTTCTTCAGCCCCTTCGGGCCAATGATGGTCACAGGCTCAGTCCGGTCCGCGTTTCCGATTGTCAGCAGGATGCCCGGCAGCCCCGCCACGTGATCCGCATGAAAGTGTGTCAGACAGATCACATCAATATCATGAAAACTCCAGCCCTTCTCGCGTATCGCGATCTGGGTTCCCTCGCCGCAGTCGATCAGGAGGCTGTGGCCGTTGCACTTCAGCATCAGCGACGTCAGCCATCTGCCCGGCAGGGGCATCATACCGCTGGTGCCGAGAAGACATACATCAAGCATACCTTTTCCCCGGCAATTTCTTTTCAGGGAGGCGCGCCATCAGGATGGCGTCCTCATCCGGCTCTTCATAATAACTTCGGCGCACACCGGTCTGCACAAACCCAAGCCGGTCATAGAGCGCCCGTGCGGCCGCATTGCTCTCCCGCACTTCCAGAAAAAACTTCACGACTCCCTCTTCTTCGCAGAGCCTGAAGAGTTCTGTGAGCAGCTGCGTTGCTATCCCTTTTTTCCGGAATTCTTCCTCCACGCAGACGCGGGCAATGTCCGCTTCGTCTGCCGCGCGCACGCACTGCGCATAGCCGATCGGCCGGCAGTCAGACAGCGCCACGAGCAGCAGCTTTCTCTCATTCTCAAGATCCTTTTCAAAATCCGCTTCGCTCCACGGCCTTGCAAACACCCTGGACTCGATGTCCGCTGCCCAGGCAAGGTCAGAGCTGCGCATAGTCCGGATCAGAATCATTTTCCATCTCCTTTTGCCTGTGGCACCGCTTTTTCCCGGCGCTTGCGCTCCGCCTGACTGAGCCGGAGATATTCCGGCGCCATCTCGTCAGAAGAGATCAGTCTGCCTTCTTCCGCCATCTGCTGCGCTGCCAGCGCCACGCCGGCGGCTCTCGCAAATGAAAGCGCCGGCGGGCACACCCTCACGTCAAGTCCGGCGTCAGTAAGTGCCTGTTTCACGACTTTCGCGCCGTCGCCGGTCAGAAGCACCGGTTCCTTGAGCTCTGTGAGTCTGTCCGCCAGCTTTTCCGCCGAAATAACGCACTCTTCGAACTCTTCCGAAAGAGTCCCGTCTTTCCCGGCGCTGTATCCGGCCGCATACACGTGCCGGCGTCTCGCGTCGATCACGGGGACGATCACGCGGTCCGAAGCCGGACCGATCGCATACGCCATCGCGTACAGCGTCGGAACCGAGGCCATCCTGAGGTCAAACGGCAGTGCGATTCCTTTTCCCGTCGCCGCGCCGATGCGCAGTCCCGTGAACGAACCCGGTCCTCTTGAAACCGCTACGACGTCCAGATCTTCCGGTTTCGTTTCCGTCATGGCGCACATTCTGTCTATCATCGGCAGCAGCGTCTGACTGTGTGTCTGTTTATTCTGAAGCGTAAATTCCGCGATGATCTTTCCGTCCTCCGCGAGAGCGCAGGAAGCGGATTCCGTCGCACTTTCAATCGCCAGTATCTTCATGTTCTCCGTCCGTCACCGTAATTCTGCGGTAGTCAAAGCCCTTGTCCAGGTTCTTCTCAATCTTCACATAGCGGGTCTCCGGCGGAAGCAGTTCTTCCACCTGGCTCCCCCACTCGACAAGGCAGACGCCGTCCGCGTAAAAATACTCCTCATACCCGATCCCCTCCAGCTCCGAAGGATCGCCCAGCCGGTACACATCAAAATGGTACAGCGGAAGTCTCCCTGTCTCATAGATCTGAAGGATGGTAAATGTAGGTGAATTCACGGGTTCTGTGATCCCGAGTCCTTTCGCAAAGCCCTGCGTGAACACAGTCTTTCCGACGCCGAGATCCCCGTCAAGGCAGTAGATTTCTCCCGCCTTTGCTTTTCTGCCAAAGTTTTCTCCGACTCTGGCCGTTTCTTCAGCGCTGTGCGTCTCGATAACTGTCATTTTTCTGTCCTTTCACAAGCGCGCACTCTTTCGCGATTATAACAAACGCCATTTGGCATTGCAACACGGCCCGGATTATGTTAACTTTAATGTGTATATCCTCGGATAAGGAGGTATCAGCTATGAATGATTACGATCAGCGGAATTATAATCAGCAGAACTACGATCAAAATTCGGATTACTATCAGAACTATCATCCGGATAACCGGTCGTCAAAAGACAAGATGGCTGTTGCTTCTCTGATTTTTGGCATCATCGGATTCCTCGGCATGTCATTTCTTCTCCCGGGCGTCATCTGCGGAATTATAGCGGCTGTTCTCGCCGGCGCTTCGCGCTACAACAGCGGCAGGTGGTACGGTTCATCCATCGCGGGGATGGTTCTCGGAATCATCGCGGTGATCGGCACATTTGTCATGCTGCACATGACACTGCAGGTGCTGAGCGATCCGGATCTGATGAACCAGCTCAATCAGATGATGCAGATGTACTACGGGCAGACCATCTGAAAAGCAGACATTCGTAAATAAACCGCGGCCTCTCACAAAAGTGACAGGCCGCGGTTTTCTTTTTTCTTTTTGGGCGGCGCCTTTTGGTTTACTTCTGCGCTTCCGCGTCCGGCATGAACGCCTCGTAAATCACGCGGATGGCTTCGTCGAAATATTTGTTGCGCACGCCGATGATGATGTTGAGTTCGCTGGAGCCCTGGTCGATCATGCGGATGTTGATCTTTGCCCTGGACAGAGCTGAGAAAATCTTGCTCGCGCAGCCGGAGTTGTTTTTCATTCCGCGGCCCACGATGGCGATCAGCGCGAGATTGCTCTCCATCTCGATGGTATCCGGTTTTACGGCGCGGTGCAGCTGTGCCAGAACGCGCTGTTCCTTGTCGATGAAAGCCTTCTGCTCCACAAAGATCGTGCAGGTGTCAATTCCGGAAGGCATGTGCTCGATAGAGATATGGTTGTCCTCGAAAACCTGAAGGACCTTGCGGCAGAAGCCGATTTCGGAGTTCATCATGTCCTTGTCGATGCTGATGGAGACAAAGCCTTTCTTGCCGGCGATGCCGGTGATGATGTATTCCGGGGTGTGGCAGGTGGTCTCGACGATCAGTGTGCCTTTGTCGTTCGGGTGGTTCGTGTTGCGGATGTTGATCGGAATGCCCTCGCTTCTCACCGGGAAAATGGCCTCCTCGTGCAGGACGGAGGCGCCCATGTAGGAAAGCTCGCGCAGTTCGCGGTATGTCAGCACGTCGATGACGCGCGGATTTTTGACAAGTCTCGGATCCGCCACGAGAAATCCCGAGACATCCGTCCAGTTCTCATAGAGATCCGCGTGGATGGCGCGGGCGATGATGGAACCCGTTATGTCAGATCCGCCGCGGGAAAATGTCTTGATCGTGCCGTCCGGCATGGCGCCGTAAAAGCCCGGGATCACCGCATATTTTACGGCCGAGAGGCGCTCGGAAATTTTCCTGTCGGTCGCGTCCTGAAGAAAATGACCGTCCTTGTCAAAGCAGACGACTGTCGCCGCGTCGACAAATTCAAAGCCGAGGTACTTTGCCAGAATCTTTCCGTTTAAGTATTCGCCGCGGGACGCCGCATAGTCCACGCCGCACTGTTTCTCGAATTTTCTGTGGATTTCCTCAAAGTCGCGGGAAAGATTCAAATCCAGTCCGAGCCCGGATACAATCTCATCAAACCGGGAACGGATCTGGCGGAATGTGCGGTCAAAGCTCTTGCCCTGCGACGCCTCATCGTAGCAGCGGTACAAAAGGTCCGTCACCTTCGAGTCGTCTTTGGACCGTCTGCCCGGCGCAGAGTCAACCACATAGCGGCGCCCCGGATCTTCTTTGATAATGGCGCCGACTTTCTTGAACTGCTCAGCGCTTGCCAGAGAGCTCCCGCCGAATTTTGCGACCTTCAGTAATTCATCATTCATAGTACTTTCCTCTTTCCCCTTTTTCTTCATTTGCCATGCAGTCAGGCCATGCGGATCATCTTGACTGCCGAAAGCTTCTTTGCGGCCTCTTTCAGGTCTCCGAGACGCATGGCGGATACCGCCACGCCGACCTCACCCGGCACGACGCCGTGAATCTCTTTTTCAACCGTCAGGCATTTTCTCGCTTCGTCAAGCGCTGCCTGCGGTATCCGAAGAAAAGCGGAGGTCTCTGTCTCGTCCTCCGGTGTCAGTTCCTGCCGGCCGTCAAAGACCAGATTCTGTCTCGGAAATCCGGCGCTTTTCACACACTCGACCACATCGCCGGCCACCGCGCTGGCGGTCGGATACTTGCCGGCGCCGGCGCCTGTGAAGAGAAGGTCACCCACCTGATCGCCGTGGACATAGATGCCGTTGATGACGTCATCGACATAATAGAGCTGTGAGCTGTCGTCGAGCATCGCCGGCGCCACATGGCAGCTGACCGCGCCGTCAGAAAACCGCGCCTCGGCGATGAGCTTGATTTTCCGTTTCCACTCCGCCGCGTAGCGCATGTCCTCTTCGCTGATCTGCGCGATGCCCTCTGTCGGGATTTCCTGATAGCGGACCTGTTTCCCGGTGACAATCGACGCGAGAATGGCGATCTTGCGGCACGCGTCCCAGCCGTCCACATCGGCCGACGGATCGCGCTCGGCATATCCGAGCCTCTGCGCGTCTTTCAGCACTTCTTGATAGGAACTGCCCTCTCTTGCCATGCGGGTGAGAATATAGTTGGTCGTGCCGTTCAGGATGCCTGCGATTCTGTCGATTCTGTCGGCCGTCAGACAGTCGCGCAGCGGGCGGATGATCGGAATGCCGCCGCCGACCGCCGCTTCAAACAGGAACAGCACACGGTTCTTTTCAGCCGTCCTGAGAAGTTCCGGTCCGTACTCGGCCACAAGCGCTTTGTTCGACGTGCACACGGACTTGCCGGCCTCAAGCGCCCTCATCACAAAATCGTATGACGGCTTCAGGCCGCCCATCACCTCGACGACGACGGAAACCTCCGGGTCCGAGACGATCTTCTCGTAGTCGTGAACCAGAACCTTTTCGACCGGCTGGCCCGGAAAATCGCGGAGGTCGAGAACATATTTGATGTCAACCGTCTCGCCGGTGCTCGCCGCGACCCTGTCCCGGTTCTTTGTCAGGACGTCATACACACCGGAACCGACCGTGCCATATCCGAGAATTGCAATCTTTGCCATTATTATTAAGTCCTTTCCTGGAATTTGTCTTTATTTCAGCCTCTGGCCAGTATCTTCAGATACCGCACACCGTGAAGCTTCTCGATATCCGAAATCATCTCGGAAGAATCACCCGCCTCCGGAAGGACTTCGACACTGATTGTGAGGGACGCCACCCCGTTCACCGGAATGGTCTGATGAATCGTGAGAATGTTGACGCCATACGAAGCGAGCGTCTTCAGAACCAGAGACAGCATTCCCGGCTCATCCTCCATCGACATGACAAATGTCAGAGTTCGCCCGTGAATGTTGTCCCGGAGCGGAAAAATATCGTCTTTGTACTTGTAATAGGAACTCCGGCTGATTCCGACGCGCGCCGTCGCCTCGGCGATGGTCACGTCTTCGTTCTCAAGCATCGAGTTCACCTTCGCAACTTCCAGCAGAATCTCCGGGAGTGCCTTTCTTCTGACGACATAGTACTTTTTATCATCTTCCATCAGAAATTCTCCGTTTCTCTGCGGCAAATTGTCCGCAAGGGGCGCACAACTGTACCGCGTAGAAAGAATCTTACCACGTCTGTTTCATAAAAGCAATGATTATATGCCATTTTATAGGTTTGGGGCGGGAAATGCAGTGGTCCCGTGAATTTACCTTCAGACGATCGGGCCGCCGCAGTCTTCCAGTCTTGCGGCAGGCATCGGGAAAGCAATTTTTGCATCCCGATGCCGCACCGACCTTTGTTAAGGAAAAAAGGCTGCCGCACCAAGACCAAAGTGCAGCAGCCTCTGTAATCACAATGTTTCAATATCTATCGTCAGTCGTCTCCGGCTTTCTTGCCGGTGCTCTTCCAGATCAGGTACGCAGAGATCAGCGGGTCGATGTTGCCGTCCAGAACGCTGTCGGTGTTTGTGATCGCCTTGTTCGTGCGGTGGTCCTTGACCATTGTGTAGGGCTGCAGAACATAGGAACGGATCTGGCTTCCGAAGTTGATATCCTTGACGTCGCCGCGGATATCGGCCGCTTTCTCTTCATTTTCCTGCTGTTTCAGGAGGAACAGTTTGGCTTTCAGCATCTGCATGGCCTTGTCCTTGTTCTGGTGCTGGGAGCGCTCGTTCTGGCACTGAACGACAATGCCGGTCGGCAGGTGCGTGATCCGGATGGCCGAAGATGTCTTGTTGATGTGCTGGCCGCCGGCGCCGCTCGCGCGATACGTGTCAATTCGCAGGTCGTCCGGGTTGATCTCTACGTCGACGTCTTCCTCGATGTCGGGCATCACATCGGCGGAGCAGAACGACGTCTGCCGCTTGCCGGCCGCATTGAACGGGGAAATGCGCACGAGACGGTGAATGCCGTGCTCTGAGCGCAGCAGCCCGTAGACATTGTCGCCGTTGATCTGAACAGTCACGGATTTGATTCCGGCCTCGTCGCCTTCCTGATAATCCAGCACCTCACAGCTGAACCCGTGCTTGTCAGCCCAGCGGGTGTACATGCGGTAGAGCATGGAACACCAGTCCATGGCTTCTGTCCCGCCGGCCCCGGCGTGAAGAGTCAGAATGGCGTTGTAGGAATCATAAGGTCCGGAAAGCAGCGTCTGAATCTCGACATTTTCGAGCTCTTCGCGGAAGTTCCCGATCGCCTCCTCGATGTCGCCGCTGAGGGACTCATCGTCCTCTTCTTCGGCCATCTCAATCATCGTCTCGAGATCTTCCATGCCGCTCTTCAGGCTGTCATACTCCGTGAAGGCTTTCTTCAGCGAGTTCAGCTCCTTCATGGCTTTCTGGGATTTCTCCGCGTCGTCCCAGAATCCCTGTTCCTGCATGTTGAGCTCCATCTCTTCGATCTTGCGCTGCTTCGTGTCGAGATCCAGCGACTTGCGGATGCGCTCCATGACAGGCTTAAATTCTTCAATCTGCGATTTGTACTGATCAAGCGAAACCATCAGCTGTTCTGTCCTCCGTATAACTTTCTGCCGTGGCAGTTCTTGTACTTCTTTCCGGAACCGCACGGGCACGGATCGTTCGGGTAAATTTTTCTTGTGACGCGGCGCACCGGAGCTTTCTTCGAAGGCTCATCGCCGCCGCGGTTTGTAGTAGTGGGCTGAGCCACCTGCTCTCTCTGCACCTTCTCCTCGACGCGGATATGCATGAGCAGACGCACGGTATCCTCCGTGATGCCGGCCGTCATCTCATTGAACATGGCAAATCCTTCGTTGCGGTACGCGACAACCGGATCTTTCTGAGCGTAGGCGGCCAGACCGATGCCCTGCCGCAGCTGGTCCATGTCGTCGATGTGGTTCATCCACTTCTGGTCCACAACCTTCAGCAGAACCACGCGCTCGAGTTCCGGCACCTGCGTCTGATCCGGCAGCTGTGCCTCTTTGTCCTCAAAGAGCTTTACAGCCTTTTCCTGAAGATCCGCCGTGAGCGCCTCTTTGGACTTATAATCGCTGTTCTTTCTCACCGGATCCAGCGGAATGACAGGCAGGAGCACACGGTTGAGCGACTCGTAGTCCCAGTCGGCCGGCGACGCGTTCACATCGATGCAGCGGTCGACGCTGGACTGAACATATTCTTTCACCATGTTCACAATCGTGTCGTGCATATCGGCATTTTCCAGGACCTTACGGCGCTCCGCGTAAATAATTTCACGCTGCTCGTTCATCACCTGGTCATACTGAAGCAGGCGGACACGGATTCCGTAGTTGTTGGTCTCGATACGCTTCTGGGCAGTCTCGATGGCCTTGGAGAGCATCTTGTGCTCAATCCGCTCGTCCTCGCCCACGCCCAGCGTCTCAAATACATTCATCAGACGTTCCTGCCCGAAAAGGCGCATCAGATCGTCTTCCAGAGAAATGTAGAACTGCGACTCGCCCGGATCGCCCTGACGTCCGGAACGTCCGCGCAGCTGGTTGTCGATTCGCCTGGATTCGTGGCGCTCCGTTCCGATGACCTTCAGGCCGCCGGCGGCTCTCGCCTCGTCGTCCAGCTTGATATCGGTGCCTCGGCCGGCCATGTTGGTGGCGATGGTCACAGCGCCGTGATGTCCGGCGTCCGCGATGATCTGGGCCTCGAGCTCATGATATTTCGCGTTCAGCACGTTGTGCTTGATGCCGCGGCGTTTAAGCATCCCGGAGAGGAGCTCGGACGTCTCGATGGAAATGGTGCCGACCAGAACCGGCTGTCCCTTCTCGTGCGCCGCGCAGACCGCATCGATGACCGCCTTGTACTTGCCCTTCTTCGTCTTGTAAACCGCGTCGTTCAGGTCTTTGCGGATAACCGGCTTGTTCGTCGGAATCGCGACGACGTCCATGTTGTAGACCTCGCGGAATTCCTGCTCTTCCGTGATAGCCGTACCGGTCATGCCGGCTTTCTTCTCGAATTTATTGAAGAAGTTCTGGAACGTGATGGTCGCGAGCGTTTTCGACTCTCTCTTTACCTTTACATGCTCCTTGGCCTCGATGGCCTGATGCAGGCCGTCGGAATAGCGGCGCCCCGGCATGACACGGCCGGTGAATTCATCGACGATCAGAACCTCATCGTCCTTTACGATATAGTCCTTGTCGCGGAACATCAGGTTGTTGGCGCGCAGAGCCAGAATGACGCAGTGCTGGATCTCGAGATTCTCGGGGTCCGCGTAGTTGTCGATGTGGAAGAACTTCTCGACCTTGTGGATGCCGGACTCCGTGAGCGTGACGATCTTGTCCTTTTCGTCGACCACAAAATCGCCGTCTTCTTCAAACGTCTCGCCCATGATGGCGTCCATCTTGGACAGGTCGTGATACGTGCCGCGCTTCATCTGATGCGCCAGCACGTCGCAGAGTTCGTACAGCTGCGTTGACTTGGAACTCTGACCGGAAATGATCAGCGGCGTTCTCGCCTCATCGATCAGGACCGAGTCGACCTCATCGATGATGCAGTATTTCAGGCCGCGGAGCACACACTGCTCCTTGTAGATCGCCATGTTATCCCGCAGGTAGTCAAATCCCAGCTCGTTGTTCGTGACATACGTGATGTCGCAGTTGTAGGCCGCCCGGCGCTCATCGCCCGTCATATCGTGGAGAACGACGCCGACGGTCAGGCCCATCCACTCGTGGAGCTTGCCCATCCACTCGGCGTCACGCTTGGCCAGGTAATCGTTGACCGTGACGATGATTACGCCCTCACCGGTCAGCGCGTTCAGATACGCCGGCAGTGTGCAGACGAGCGTCTTGCCTTCGCCGGTCTTCATCTCGGCGATGCGCCCCTGGTGCAGGACGACGCCGCCGATAAGCTGAACGTGGAAATGCTCCATTCCGAGCACACGCCTGCTGGCCTCTCTCACCGCCGCGTAAGCTTCGGGGAGAATCTGATCGAGCGTCTCGCCCTTTGCGAGCCTCGCCTTGAATTCCGGCGTCTTCGCTTTCAGCTCATCGTCAGTGAGCTTCTGCATGGCCGGACGCAGCTTTTCAATCTTGTCGACAATCGGGCGGATCCGCTTCAGCTCATGATCGCTGTGCGTCCCGAAAATCTTTTCGCCTAATCCCATTCTATACAAAGTCCCTTCCCGGCAGCGGGCGCCTGCCGCGGATATCACCCCGGCCCTCGTCCCGCTTTCGATACGAATCTTCTGTATCATGGCCCGGCCTGTTTTCCCCTTTCGGGCACACTGAGCCATATTGCAGAATCATACCACACTTCCCGCCGCTTGTCATCACTCCTGACAAATGTGCCTGTCACGGCACGAGTGGCCGGACCAGACGTCCGCGCACCGCGAAAAAGCGCCCCAGAATTGCTTCCGGGGCGCTTCCGCTCATATTGCTTACATGGAAAGGATTTCAGGAATCAGTCAAGTTCCGGCTCGATCAGGCCATACGTTCCGCCTTTTCTCTTGTAGACCACGTTGACCTCATCGGTCTCACCGTTGTAGAACACGAAGAAATTGTGGCCGAGCAGTTCCATCTGAACGCAGGCCTCTTCCGGATCCATCGGCTTTACCGCGAACTTCTTGGTCCGGATGATCTTCACCTCATCCTGCTCATCGGCATAGTCATTCTCGATGTATTCCTCGCGGAAATTCTCGGCATTCTGCTGCCTGTCAATAATCTTGTTCTTATATCTCTTGAGCTGTCTCTCTATGACTTCCTCCACCAGGTCAATCGAGACATACATGTCAGAGCTGGTCTCCTCTGCGCGGATAATCTTGCCCTTTACCGGAATCGTAACTTCGATCTTCTGATCATCCCGGGTCACGGAAAGCGTCACATGCACTTCCGTCTCCGGTGCGAAGAATCTGTCCAGTTTTCCGAGCTTGCTTTCAACAGCAGAGCGAAGCCCTTCCGTGACGTCAATGTTTCTCCCTGTTATGATAAACCTCATGATGTCACACTCCTTTCACGATTTGTCTGTGCATATATTATATCACATCGGTTTTCATAAACAAGCGGATAATAACAGGCACAGCTGTCGCAAACCGCCCTGTTAAAGCATTTTCCGGGTATTCATCCGCTGATGTTTTCAGACAGTATTTATGACTCTTCCAAGCATATATATAAAGTCAAAGTCAAGAGGCTTTTCGCTTTTACCTTAAATTTTCCGTTTTTAACAAAATTTGATTTTCCACCCGATGTTTCACTTTTTCCACTTTTTCACCTCCCGAAAAATGTGGAAAAAGTGGATAACTCGGTTGAAAACTCATTTTTCAGGGCTCCCGGCGTCCACAAAAATGTTGACAAACTGCGCGGGATTTTTGTCAGTATACTTTTAATTTAACACACTTTTTGTGTATATTGCACAAATTTGAAAAAGTCAATGAAAAAGGCAGAAAACATGAAAAATTCGTGAAAGTCGCATAAATACTGCATTTTCCGGCAGTTGCGCTTCTTCTGTTTTTTGAGTATAGTTTAAGCATATTTACTGTATACATCGGCAGGAGGGAGTTTTATGGCTGAAAGCGGGATATCAGTGGAAAAAACGGCCGTTGTGACCGGAGCTTCGCGCGGAATCGGGAGAGCTTGTGCTCTGGCGCTGGCGGGCAGAGGATATTCCCTTGCCCTGTGCTGCCGCGAAAAAACAGAAATGCTCGAAAAAGTGAAAGAAGAAGCGCTTGAATCCGGCGCGCCGCGCGTGCTGACTGCCAGAGCGGATCTCGCTGTGTATGAGGAGGGCAGGCGCTTCTGTCAGCAGATTTTAGAGGAATTCGGACATGCGGACGTGCTCGTAAACAACGCCGGGATCAGCATCGTAGGCCTGTTTCAGGATCTGACGCCCCGTGACTGGCGCCGGATTCTCGACACGAACGTCGGGTCCGTGTATACGATGTGCCACGAGCTTCTGCCGTCCATGATCCACCGCAAGTCCGGACGCATCATCAACATATCCTCCGTCTGGGGCAATGTGGGAGGCAGCTGTGAAGCCGCGTATTCAGCCACAAAAGGGGCCGTCAACTCTCTGACAAGAGCGCTGGGAAAAGAACTGGCGCCCAGCGGAATCTCCGTAAACGCCATCGCGTGCGGAGCCGTGGACACCGATATGAACGCCGTCTTCGGCAAAGAAGCCCTGAGAGAACTGGCAGAAGAAATACCGGCCGGCAGACTCTGCCGGCCGGAAGAAGTGGCGGAAGCGGTTCTTTCTCTGCTCACCGCCCCCGGCTATCTCACCGGCCAGGTGATCACACTGGACGGCGGATGGCTCTCATAAATGGATTTTTCACTCATTTGCCATGAGATCACAGACCGGCGATCGACTCGAGCGACGCGGAGAATGTGCCGTTGTATTCGTTGAACATGGTCTCCTCGACTTTGCGCACCGAGACGGTCACGTCTTTGTCGCGGTTGAACGAAAATATGAACGTGACGCTGCCGATGCTCGTGTCGATGATCTGTGCCCGGATGATCAGAACGTGCGGGTCGTGCCACCCGGCGCTCACCGCGCAGCGCTGGTCATAATCCGGGAATTTCTGAATGTTGTTCTCGCCGAACGCGAAGAACAGGTCGTGCTCTCCGGTTTTGTTTTCGTATGTCAGCACGCCGGCGCCGCTGCCGAATGACAGCCCGAAGTGCGTGATGCCGCACGGATTCGGATCCGCCTTCCAGCTCCGCCCGTTGATGGCGCCGGAGTAAGAGTCGACCGCCGCGCCGGGCACACAGATCAGGCGCCTTGTGTCGGCGAAATGTTCGAGCGCCGCGGCCGCTGTCGGCGCCTCCGGCAGAGGCCTGTCGCAGATTCTCGGCCACACATACTGATAGAAAGCGTCGAAAATCAGCTGCTCGCTCCCGGCTCTCCCCTGCGTATCCGCCGTCGTGACCATCAGAAGATCCTGGTCCGGCCAGCACACGGCGAGCTGTCCGCCCATGCCGTACATGCCGAACGCCCCGTGCGTGAAGCGCCAGAACTGCCATCCGTAGCCCTGCATCTCCTCTTCTTTCGTACCCGCGGCAAATGTATCCGAGTGCTTGCGAACCGCCATCTTCAGGTATTCCGGCGGCAGAAGCTGCACTCCGTCCTCGTCTTTTCCGCCGTGAGACACAACCCAGAGAACGCGCAGAAGGCTTCTCGGCGTCATCATCAGCCCGGAACCGCCCATGGAGACACCCTGCGGATCCGTCAGAATCCAGGCGTCCTTGCCGGCCCCGAGGCGGTTTAACAATCTTCTTCTCAGGAATTCGATCAGCGGCTGTCCGGTCAGCTTCTCGACGAGCGCGCCGAGCACATGCGTCGAGCTGGTGTCGTAGCTGAAATTCATGCCGGGCCGGTGATCCGGCCGTGTCGTGAAGAACGAGCCGACCCAGTTCGTGACTCCTTCGGCCTTGTACGTCGTCTTGTCAAAGCATGTCCGCATCGACAGCATCTGACGGATCGTCAGTTCCCCCAGGTAGGGATGCGGCCCGGATGCCGGCAGATATTCCGGAAAATATTTCGCGATTTTATCGTTCAGCGTGATGCGCCCGTCGGACACCAGAATGCCGATCGCCAGCGAGACAAAAGATTTTGTGACGCTGAACATCCGGTGCGGCGTCCGCCGGTCGTACGGCGCGTAATATACCTCTGCAATCAGTGATTTGTGCCGCATGAGAAGGAACGAGTGCATCGGAACATTTCTTTCCTCCAGCGACATGAGCATATCGACTACGGCTGTGCTGGGAATTCCCTGGGACTCACAGCTCACATGATCCAGAAACGCATTCTGCATGCTGTCTCTCCTCTCTTTCACCTTTCTTGCACTTTCCTGCACGATTCATCTATACATGTGAATTATAGCACGCACTGCTTCAGACCGGAAAGGATTCACATGTCACACCGCCCCGCAGATGGTATAATGAATTTCACCTGTACGTTTCATCTGCCTTAACCCGGAGGTTTTATTATGTCGGATGCAGATATTAAAAACGAAAAACAGATGCGGGCCAGAATGGGTCAGAGGGCCGGTATCACAGGCATACTGCTCAACTGCCTGCTGTTTGCCTTCAAACTGAGCGTGGGACTTTTCGCCCGCTCCATATCGATCGTCTCTGACGCCATCAACAACCTGACGGACGCCGGGTCCTCGCTGCTCACAATGTACGGCTTTCGTCTCTCGATGAAACCCGCCGATGAAGAGCATCCGCTCGGGCACGGCCGTTTTGAATACATCACGGGAATGCTGATCTCGGTCATCATCCTTCTGGCCGGCTTCGATTTGCTTCGCACGTCCGTCACGGATATCGCTGAAGGCATTCAGGCGCCGACGTTCTCAGCTTTCTCGTTTCTGGTGCTCATCGTCTCGATCGCCGTGAAATGCTGGATGGCTTTCTTTTACCGTCGGACCGGAAGAAAAATAGAAAGCACCGCTCTGGCCGCCTCGTCCGTCGATTCGCTCTCGGACTGCCTTGTCACCAGCGTCGTGCTGCTCTCAGCGGTTCTGAACGCCGCCGCGGGCATCAACATCGATGCCTGGGCCAGCCTTGTCGTTTCCGCTTTCATTCTCTGGTCGGGCTGGAAGGAACTGCTGGATACGACAAAGCCGCTGCTCGGCGGGAAACCGTCGGACGAACTGGTTCATTCCATTCTGGAATCTGCCATGCAGGACAGCCGGATTCTGGGAATCCATGACCTTGTGATCCATGATTACGGCCCGGGCAGAGAATTTGCCACGATGGACGCCGAACTCCCTGACACCCTGTCGTTCCGCGAATCGCACCTGATCGTCAACGAGGCTGAGCGGCGCGTCGAAAATGAGACGGGCGTGGAGACAACGATTCACGCCGACCCGATCCGCATCGGGGACGCGAAGAGCGACGAAATGGAGCGTATGATCCGCAATCTGCTCGTGATCGTCGACCCGGGCATGACGATGCACGATTTCGAAGTTCAGGACGAAGGCGGAAAACTTTCGCTTTCCTTTGACGTCGTGCCGTCGCCAGCAAACACGAAGAACACTGCGGAGTTAAGAAATGAGTTGAGCGAAGTCATCCTTCAGCGGCTGCCGGAAGCCACTCTCAACATCCGAATCGATCCGTTCACGGTGAGATAAAAACGCGTTTTATTTCATAAACTGATCAATCGCCTTGTTCAGTTCGTCCAGCTCATGCCTGTCATTTTCTTTGATGGCGTCGACGATGCAGTGCGAGATATGCTCTTTGAGCAGTTCTTTGCCCGCGTTGTCAACCGCCGCCCGCACGGCAGCCAGCTGGACGAGCACCTCGGAGCAGTCGCGGCCGGAATCAAGCATGCCGCGGACCGAGTGGAGATGGCCTTCCGCTTTCGCAAGGCGCAGTGAAATCCGGCGGATCACCTCCGGATCGTGCGTGTGCGTGTGCTCATGGCCATTTTCACCGTGCGTGTGCTCATGGCCGGCTTCCCCGTGTGTGTGTCCGTGTCCGGATGCGCCGCCGTTTCCGCCTTTCGCGTGGGAATGTGCGTCTTTTATACCGGCATCAGCAGAAATTTTATTCTCGGTATCTTCCTTCATTACCCTCAATCCTTTAAAAATCAAAGGCAGGCCGGAAGGAGCTTTGGCGCCCCTTTTGGCCTGCCCGTCCGACAAGTATCTTACATTACTCAGTTTGTATCCGCCGGATCATTCTTCGGCCTGTAGTCTCTGTCGAGCGCTCTCGGATCGGATACGTCCATGTTGATCGCCGCACTTGTCATGGCTGCGGACTTGCCGCCCCTGCTGGTCTCCGGCGTAATGCACGGATCATCCTTGGGCTGCGGCTTCGGGCGCGGTCTGTCGTCAGGCTTCATCGCATCTCCGATGCCCATCGCCTCGCCGGCGACGCCGAGCGTCTCGACGACTTTCGTGATATCCGAAGGCATGAAGATCTTCGTGGAGCGCCCGTCGGCGACGTCTTTCAGCGCCTGAATACCTCTGTAGCGGAGCACACCGTCGGAAATGTTGGCATCATTGAGCATCTTGATGCCGTTGGCCTCTGCCTCGTACACAAGCTGAATTGACTTCGCGCGGCCTTCCGCCAGTGCTACCTGCGCATCGCGCTCCGCCTGTGCGGAAAGAATCTTGGCCTGCTTGTCACCTTCTGCCCGGGAAACAACGGCTTCCTGATGGGCCTGCGCCTCGAGAACGGTCTGCCGTCTCTCGCGCTCGGCTCTCATCTGCTTGGTCATGACCTCCTCGATTTCCTTCGGAGGCTGAATGTTCTTGATCTCGACGCGGGTAACTTTGATGCCCCACGCATCCGTCGCCTCATCCAGAACCTTCTGCATCTGCGCGTTGATCGACTCGCGGGATGTCAGCGTCTGATCCAGCTCCATGTCGCCGATGATGGAACGAAGTGTCGTGGCCGACAGATTCTGCAGACCGGACATCGGATTCTCGACACCGTATGTGTAGAGCTTCGGATCATATACCTTCATGAACACGACCGAATCGATCTGCATCGTGACGTTATCTTTCGTGATGACGGGCTGCGGCGGAAAATCGAGCACCTGTTCCTTCAGCGAAACCGTGCGCACGATCCGCTCGATGAACGGCGTCTTGATGTGCAGCCCCGCGTTCCATGTCACCTTGTACTTGCCCAGGCGCTCGATGACAAATGCGTGGGCCTGCGGTACGATCCTGATATTGGTAAAAATCAGGATCAGAACGAAAACCAGGATGATGATCAGAATGATTAGTCCCATAGTTTCCCCCTCGGGAGACTTTCCTCAGGTCTCCTCTCTCATATCGGTCCGGATCACCTGATCCCGCAGTTTGAGAACCAGACTCGGCGATACGGAAAGTTCGTCAATTCCCATTTTTAAGAATGTCTTGGTCAGCTCCGGATCCGCCCCCAGTTCTCCGCAGATGCCAATCCATTTGCCATGTTTGTGAGC
The DNA here is from genome assembly GCA_050944355.1 of Lachnospiraceae bacterium. Lineage (GTDB taxonomy): Bacteria > Bacillota > Clostridia > Lachnospirales > Lachnospiraceae > UBA4285. The sequence continues at coordinate 62,265 of JBMNQX010000009.1, read as the reverse complement.
ATTGTCGGCCGCCATCTTGATCAGTTTTAGGATCGCCGGGTGATGGGTGTCGAGGAACGGATCAAGCTTGCGGTTTACTCTGTCGATCGCCAGCGTGTACTGCGTCAGATCATTGGTTCCCACGCTGAAGAAATCGACTTCCTGTGCAAGATCATCTGAAATCAGGGCCGCAGCCGGGGTCTCAATCATGATGCCCAGCTCCACGTCTTCCTTGTAGGGGATGCCGTCCGCCTTCAGAGACGCCTTGACTTCCTCGCAGATCTGTTTGATCTTTCTGACTTCTGCGACAGAGATGATCATCGGGAACATTATAGAAATATTACCATACATTGCGGCGCGGTACAAAGCCCGCAGCTGCGTCTTGAAAATATCCGGCCTCGTCAGGCAGATGCGGATCGCGCGGTAACCGAGCGCCGGGTTTTCTTCGTGATCCAGGTTGAAATAATCACACTGCTTGTCGGCGCCGATATCCAGTGTCCGGATGACGACCTTCTTGCCCGCCATGTTCTCGGCCACCTGCCGGTAAGCGGCGAACTGCGTGTCTTCGCTCGGGTAGTCGTCGCTCTGCAGATACAGAAACTCACTGCGGAACAGTCCGATGCCCTCGGCGTCATTCTCCATGACTTTGGCGACGTCAGCCGGGCTGCTGATGTTCGCGAAGATCTTGATCTTCTGTCCGTCCTTTGTGACGGTCTCGCGGCCTTTGAGCTGCGCGAGAAGCGCCTTGCGGTCGTCATATTCTTTCTTGATCTTCTGATATTTTGCGAGCGTGTCCTCGTCGGGATCCAGGAAGACTTCGCCGCTTGCGCCATCGACGATGGCGGTCTTGCCGTCCGCATCCTCCGAGAGTCCGTCACCGAGTCCGATGACCGCCGGGATGCCCATGCTGCGGGCGAGAATCGCGGTGTGCGATGTGGATGAGCCCTGCTGCAGGATAAAGCCCATCACCTTGGTCTTGTCGAGCTGAACGGTCTCGGACGGAGCCAGATCGTCCGCCGCGATGATGTATTTGTCATCCTTGAGCTCGTTGCTCTTGTCGGCGCCGCTTAAAATCCGCACCAGGCGGTCCGAAATGTCCTTGACATCCGCCGCGCGCCCTTTCATGTACTCGTCGTCCATCGCCTGGAACATCGCCGCGAAGTTGTCGCCCGTCGTTCCGACGGCGTATTCCGCGTTGATCTCCTGCGTGCGGATGATGTTCTCGACAGACTCCACATAGTCCTGGTCTTCCATCATCATCTGATGGACTTCGAAAATCGCCGCGTCTGCCTCGCCGACCGACTTGACGGCCTTGTCGTGCAGCTCCTGAAGTTCTTTCAGCCCTTCCGCCTGCGCGTCGTGAAAACGCTTCACTTCCGCTTCCGTGTCGTCGACGTGATACCGTTTGATCACGCTTCTCGCTCTGCGGTAATAATGAATCTTTCCGATGCACACGTCATTGAAGACGCTTTTTCCTGTCAGCTTAATCATATGTACAGCCTCCCACGAAATCTATCTAATCAAACTATACCAAAAAAGAGATTCACGGTAAATACCGGCATGACAGGATTCTGCCCGTCAGCTGCAGAATATCAGAAATTTTGGGAATTCGCTGCCGTTGTCAGTTTATACCACAAGTATAACGACAGATTCCAATTTTCGTGTTAAGGTACTGTAAAGAAAATGATGGGCGATGCCCGGAAAGGAAAAAAATGTCAGCAGTATTATCCGGTTTTTCTGACAATACCAGCCGGGATGCACTGCAGAAACATGAGCAGGGCGTTCTTTTTACGCGCTCCCGTCAGGATAAGAAATGCCGGATATACTGTGTGCCAATATAATCCGGTGAACCGGAAGATTCTTTTGAAACCGGCCGCTTATCCCGCACGGAGCAGGACAGGCGGTATTTTTTATGTCCGATCAGCTCAGATGGAAGAACATGCGGCTTTCAACCGGAAAACCGCGCGTTAAAGTCTCCCATGGAGTATGATCCGCTTTTTACGATAAGAGGGAAAACAATGTTTGAAATCAAAGGGAAGAAATGCACGGCCGTCTGCTTTGCGTCTGTTGTCGAACCGGAGGCTGTCGGGCAGATCCGGAGAATGTGCGATTACGACTTCACAGAAGGATCCAGGGTAAGGATCATGCCGGACGTACATGCCGGGAAGGGATGCACAATCGGCACAACGATGACCGTGACAGACAAGGCGGTTCCGAATGTGGTTGGCGTGGATATCGGCTGCGGCATGTACACCGTGAATCTTGGCAAATGTGATATTGATTTTGAAAAGCTGGATGCGGCAGCGCATTTTATACCATCCGGTATGAATGTATGGGACCGGGAACAGGAAAGCTTCGGCCTGGAAGAACTGCGCTGCTTTGATAAGCTGAAGAAACTGAACTGGCTGAAACGCAGTCTGGGAACTCTTGGCGGAGGAAATCATTTCATCGAAGTGGATGTCGCAAGTGATGGAACGAAATACCTGGTGATCCACAGCGGCAGCCGGAACCTTGGCAAACAGGTGGCGGAAATTTATCAGGGAATGGCAGCAGACCAGCACAAGGGTATCGACAACTACGAAAAGGAACGCGGCGAAATCGTCAGAAGTCTGAAAGAACAGGGGAGATTTCAGGAAATTGAGCCGGCGCTGAATGCACTCCGAGAGAAGAAAATGAGTTCTGACACAGATATGCCGGAGGACCTGTGTTATCTGAGCGGACAGGCATTCCTCGATTATCTGCACGATATGGAAATCTGCCAGAAGTTCGCGAGGCGCAGCAGGGAGATCATGGCTGCCGTGATCCTGGACAGAGCCGGCCTGCATCAGACAGATGCCTTCCATACCATTCACAATTACATCGATACGGATCAGATGATCCTCCGAAAAGGAGCTATCGCGGCGCATGACGGTGAAAAGGTGCTGATTCCGATCAACATGAGAGACGGAAGCATCATCGCAGTCGGAAAGGGAAACCCGGACTGGAACTACTCTGCTCCGCACGGGGCCGGAAGACTGATGTCCAGGGCAAAAGCAAGGGAAAATCTTTCTCTCAGGGAATATCAGGAAAGCATGAAAGGTGTTTATACAACATCCGTGAACGAGGACACAATTGACGAAGCTCCGATGGCGTACAAGTCACTCGGAGACATCATCGGTGATATCGGGCCATCTGTGGATGTCATTGAGGTGATGAAGCCGGTTTACAACTTTAAAGCATCAGGCTGACGGAGCCGGAACAGGAGGATTTTGTCGGCCTGTCGGCTCTGTTCAGTGTGCCGATCGACGCCATTCTCGTATTAGAGGATGCCGGGCGGAGTGGAATAAGCGCGTGAATGCCGGATATGGTATTATACTTGTAAGGAAAGCAGAAAGTTGCATCGTGATAAAATTGCCCAGAACGTCATCGCACAGGCACAGCAGGAATTTAGTTCTCATCAGATTAACTGATAACCTGCTGACAAGATAATTTCTGCATAAATAATACCGGCCGCAGGCGCAGTTCGTACGTCTGCAGCCGGTATTTTCATGTATGCACTTTACAATCATTTCAGCTCCGGACAAAATCCACGATCGGATCCGCCGCCTGGTAGCCCATCCGGTACAGGTTCTTGATGGCTTCTTTGTCCTGCGTCAGGGTCTTCATGTGACCCGTCGTGTACGGGGCGATGATGAGCACTTTGCCCTGCTGTTCGTAGTGTTTGCACAGATCGAGCTGCTGATTGTAGACCTTCGAGCGGTTCCTGAGATCCTCCGCCGACTTCGGGTACTTGCGCAGCCCTAAAGCCATGCGGCGGTCGGCGCCGTCCGTGCGGTAGAAGTTGCGCGGCTTCGTGAGGATGACCACAACTTTGTCGCAGCCGTCTCCAAACGCCTTCTGAAGCGGAATCGGGTCTGAAAGTCCGCCGTCAAAATAAAATCTTCCCTTCACCGGATACGGGCGGTCGATCACCGGCACGCAGCAGGACGCCTTGATGATTTCATAGTGGTCCTTCTTCATGTCCGCCTTTGTGAAGTAATGCGCCTTCCCGGAACGGGCGTCGGTCGCGACGACGATCATTTTGCAGTCCGAACTCATGATTGCGTCGTAGTCCAGCGGATACTCGCCGTCCGAATTGCTGAGCGTGCTGTAGATATAGTCGAGATTGACGTAATATCCGTCTTTCAGGAAATTGTTCCAGCCCATGTACTCGCGGCGGAAGCCGTATTCCGTGTAAAATTTGTAGTTCCGCCCCATCTGTCCGGCGATATAGGACGAAACGTTGGCCGCTCCGGCCGAAACGCCGGCGCAGTAGTCAAAGTTGATCTGGTGCTGCATGCAGTAATCCAGCACTCCGGCCCCGAAGGCACCCCGGGTGCCTCCACCCACATCGATAACTCCTATCATGTCTGTCCTCTTTAGTTAGCCTGATACTTGCCGGCTGTCTTCAGCCTGGCCATGGCGCGCGCCATCGCCGCGCGGTTCATATGGTACTCTACAATACTCTGTTTGTTGATCATGCGCTCGCGCGCCCGCTCCAGCGCCTCCTGGGCGCGGTACACGTCGATTTCCTCCGGCTTCTCGCAGGAGTACACGATCATAGTAACGACATTGTCCTTTACCTCGACAAATCCATGAGAGACCGCTGCCGTCCGCCACTGCTCATCGCCCGGGAGGAGATAGCGCATGGTGCCGTTCTGCACGGCCGCCGTCATCGTCTCGTGATGGGCGAGAACCTCGATGTCGCCCTGAAAGCCCGGGAAAATCAGCTTTTCGCAGGGGCCGTCATAGAATTTCCTGTCGCAGCAAAAGACCCGGAAGGTAAATTCTGCCATTTGTCAGGAACCTCACTTCATCTGATCCGCTTTTTTCTTGGCGTCTTCGATCGTGCCCACGTTGAAGAACGCGCTCTCCGGGACGTCGTCGAGCTTTCCGTCCAGGATTTCCTCAAACCCTTTCACGGTGTCCTGCACGCTGACATACACGCCGGGAACACCCGTGAAGTTTTCCGCCACGAAGAACGGCTGAGAGAGGAATCTCTGAACTTTGCGGGCGCGGTACACCAGTTTCTTGTCCTCGTCGGAAAGTTCGTCCATGCCCATGATGGCGATGATATCCTGCAGTTCCTTGTAGTGCTGCAGAATTTCCACGACGCGTCTCGCCGTCTGGTAGTGTTCTTCGCCCACGACGTCCGGTTCAAGGATGCGGGATGAGGAAGCGAGAGGGTCGACCGCCGGGTAAATGCCCTGCTCCACGATTTTGCGGGACAGGACGGTGGTCGCGTCCAGATGGGTAAATGTCGTGGCCGGCGCCGGGTCTGTCATGTCATCGGCAGGAACGTAGACGGCCTGCACGGACGTGATGGACCCGTTTTTCGTCGAGGCGATGCGCTCCTGCAGGGCACCCATGTCATTGGCCAGAGTCGGCTGATAGCCGACGGCCGACGGCATCCGGCCGAGCAGCGATGATACCTCAGAACCAGCCTGCACGAAACGGAAGATATTGTCAATAAACAAAAGTACATCTCTGTGCTCTACGTCGCGGAAATATTCGGCCATCGTCAGTCCCGTCTCGGCCACGCGCATGCGGGCCCCCGGCGGTTCGTTCATCTGTCCGAACACCAGGGCGGTCTTGTCGAGAACGCCCGAGGCTTTCATTTCTTTCCACAGATCGTTGCCCTCGCGGGAACGCTCGCCGACACCCGTAAAGATGGAGTAGCCGCCGGCTTCGCTGGCGACATTGTGGATCAGCTCCTGAATCAGCACGGTTTTCCCGACGCCGGCGCCGCCGAACAGACCGACCTTGCCGCCTTTCGCGTACGGGGCCAGAAGGTCGATGACCTTGATGCCGGTCTCAAACATCTCAGCGACCGGGCTCTGGTCAGTGAAGGCCGGGGCATCGCGGTGGATCTCCCAGTGCTCTTCCTTTTCCAGACTTTCGCCGCCGTCGAGTGTATTGCCCAGAACATCGAACAGACGTCCAAGCGTCTTGTCCCCGACCGGCACTTCTATTCCCTTCCCCGTCGCCATGACTTCCATGTCGCGGGAAAGTCCCTCGCTGGGCGCCAGCATAATACAGCGGACGATATTGTCGCCTGTCTGCTGCGCCACTTCCATGACACAGGTTCTGCCGTCGAGCTTTACGGTCAGCGCCTCCTGAATGTGAGGAAGCTGTCCTTCCGGGAACTTAACGTCCACAACCGGTCCGGAAACGGCCGCTATCCGGCCGATACCTGGTTCCTTATCATTCATAGGTCATATCCTCATTCCTTACCTGTTTTTATTTCTGTATGCCCTGGCTCCGGCCGCGACTTCCGTGATCTCCTGCGTGATCGCGCCCTGACGGACGCGGTTGAAACTGACCGAAAGGTCGGAGAGCATGGCGTCTGCGTTGTCCGTCGCCGCCTGCATCGCCCGCATCCGCGAATTTTCTTCGCTGGCCGACGACTCGACCATGGCCCCGTAGACGAAGCCACAGATGTAGTTGTAAATAACCTGATGCAGAACGCGGTGCGGGCTGGGAAGATACAGGGCGTTTTCCGAATAATACTCCTGATCATGCGACTCTGCCGCTCTCGCCAGATCCGGGTTGGCGCGCGCCGTGTCGGCCCTCTTGTCGTCGTCCACATCGCTCGGGATAAAGCGGTCCGGGTCGATGGGAATCATCGGATGGATCTCGAGATCCATGCGCATCGTGTTGACCATCCGCGTGTAAATCACCGTGATGCCGCTGATCTCCCCGTTCACATACTCCTGAATCATTTCTTCCATGATGAGGCGCGACCGGTGCATGTTGGGAGAAGCACTGGTGTAGTAAAAATCAGCGACCGGGTAGCCCTTGGCCGTCAGATACTGCCTTCCCACTTCTCCGACTCCGTAAAACCGGTAGTTCGGAAGATCCTTCACGTAATTTTCCGCCGCCTTCAGCACATCCAGGTTGAAGGATCCGCACATGCCCTTGTCGCCGGTCATGACGATGACCGCCAGCGGCGCATCTGTGTTTCTTCTCGGTGAGTCGGCGAAATACATGCTGTCGATATGTGGAAAATGGTACAGAATCTTGCCGATTTCCTTCTGAAGCGCGTAAAAATACGGTTCGCTGTTCTTCAGATTTTTTCTGGCCTTCTGCATCTTGATGGACGAGATCATGTACATGGCCCGCGTGATCTTCCTCGTGTCATTGATGCTCTTGATTCTGTCGCGGATTTCCTTTTCACTTGCCATTCTCGCCTTCTGTTTCTGCCTGCGCAAACTTCCTGCAGGCGTTCAGAATCGCATCTCTCAGACTGTCGTCAAGTGTCTTTGCCGTCGCAATCCGCTCCAGAGTCGATTCGCAGTTCTGAGCGAAATACGTAAGCAGCTTCTCCTGTTCCTTCTTGACGGAAGCCGGCGGATACGAGTCAAATATATGGCCGGTGGCAGCCACCAGCGTGACAACCTGCTGGGCCATCGTGAGGGGCGAGCCTTCCCGCTGTTTTAAGAGTTCCATCAGGCTGCGGCCGTACGCCAGCTGTTTTTTCGTGGCGTCGTCCAGGTCTGATGAGAACTGGGTGAACACTTCCATTTCCCGGTACTGAGCCAGATCGATACGGATCGAGCCGGCCGCTTTCTTCATGGCCGGGCTCTGTGCGGCTCCACCGACACGGGAGACGGAAAGTCCCACGTTTACGGCCGGGCGCTGGCCCGCGTTGAACAGATCCTCTTCCAGATAAATCTGTCCGTCGGTGATGGAAATGACATTTGTCGGAATGTAAGCCGACACATCGCCCGCCTGTGTCTCAATGATCGGCAGCGCGGTGATGGATCCGCCGCCCGCCTCCTTGGTTAGCCGGCTGGCGCGCTCGAGCAGACGGCTGTGCAGATAGAACACGTCGCCCGGATACGCCTCACGGCCCGGGCTTCTGCCGAGCAGCAGGGAAATGGCGCGATACGCCACCGCATGCTTGCTCAGATCGTCATACACGATCAGCACGTCGTGCCCGCTGTACATGAAATACTCGGCGAGTGCCGTGCCCGCATACGGGGCGATATACTGCCGGGACGCCGTCTCCGCGGCCGTCGCGGCCACGACGATCGTGTAGTCAAGGGCGCCTTTTTTTCGGAAATTTTCCACGATCTGCGCGACCGACGATTCCTTCTGCCCGATGGCCACGTAGATGCAGATGACATCTTTGCCCTTCTGATTCAGGATCGTGTCTGTCGCGATCGTCGTCTTGCCGGTCTGCCGGTCGCCCACGATCAGCTCACGCTGACCGCGCCCGATCGGGAACATAGAGTCGATCGCCAGGATGCCCGTCTCCATCGGGACGCTCACCTGTTCACGCTCGACAATGCCCGGGGCCGGAAATTCTATCGGGCGGTATCCGGAGACATCGGTGACAGGACCTTTTCCGTCGATCGGCTCGCCGAGAGCGTTGACAACCCGGCCGAGAAATCCCTGTCCGACCGGAATGCCCGCGATCTGCTTTGTCCGCACGACCTTGTCGCCCTGCATGACATTTCTGTCGCTTCCGAACAGGATGACGCCGAGCTCGCCCGGACGGATATCCTGCACCATGCCCTTCACGCCGCTCTCAAAGCATACGATTTCACCGTAAAATGCGTGGCTGGCGCCTGTCACGACGGCGATGTTGTCGCCGACGCTCTTGACCCGCCCTATTTCTGAACCGGCCGCTTTGAGATGAAAATCTTTTATATCGTCATTCAGCTTGACCAGAAAATCTGTCGCAAGGGCAGGCGCTTTTCCGGCCTTGTTCACGGCTGTGACAGAGTCCGCGAACTGCGCCACTCTGCCCTTGCGGCTCCAGTCGTACTCCCGGCCGCCAAAGCGCAGAATGAAACCGCTTTCCAGCTCTTTGTCCTCGATCAGCTCCAGCTCTGTGTCTTCGCCGGTGTTGCGTCTGACGAATTCCTGAATTTTTTTCAGCTGTTCGTCGTCCGGCCGTGTCACATACAGAAGCTGGGCCTTCCCTTCTCCTCTGTCAGTACTCAACCTTTTTCACCTGTTTCGCGAATAAATGCGTCGTATAGATTCGAGTCTACTTCCGGCCCTGTCTGCGAAGCCGTGATCTTGTCCGCTGCCTCGACGGCCATCTCGGCCACTTCCTTGCGGGCCTTCTTCATCATATCGTCGTGCTTCCGGCGGATCTCCTCGTCGGCAGCCGCCTGAATGGACTTTGCCTTTTCATTTGCCGCGCTGACGATGTCTTTATATTCGGAGTTGGCCTTGTCAGCCGTCTCTTTCAGAATCTGTTCCTGCTGCTCACGGGTCTGCTGTTCCATCTGTGTGAGTTTATCCTGCTGCGCTTTGGCTGCCGCCGCCGCCTCATCGGCTTTCTTGAACTGATCGTCGACGGCCTGCTGTCTTTTCGCGATGATATCATCGACGCGCTTAAACAGAAACTTCTTCATGAGAAAATACAGAATCAGCAGATTGACCACGGTGCCGATGATCGTCACCAAATCAAGCTTTAACATGTATGTCCTGCCCTCCTGCAAAGGATCAGCCAAGCATCAGGATGATCAGAAGCGCAATTACGAAACCGTAAATAGCCGTCGCCTCGGCGAGCGCGCATCCGAGGATCAGAGTCGAGCTGATCTTTCCCTGTGCCTCCGGCTGTCTGGCAACCGCCTCTGCCGCCTTGCCTGTCGCTATACCGATACCAATGCCGGCTCCCAGTGCTCCGAGAACCGCAAGTCCTGCTCCAAGTGCTACCATCTCAATTTCCTACCTTTCCGTCATTCGATCGCGTCCTGAATATAGAGACCTGTCAGAAATACAAAGACATAGGCCTGCAGAATGCCGTCGAACAGATCAAAATAAAGACTCAGAATCGCCGGAAGAACAACCGGCACTACCATCTTGATGAGTTCCATGATTACGAAGGAACCCAGTACATTGCCGAAAAGACGCATGCACAGCGACAGCGGTCTTGTGAACACCTCGAGAATATTGATCGGTGTCACGATCGCCACCGGCTTTGTGAAGCTCTTCAGCCAGCCCTTGACCGTCCTCGCGCGGATGCCGGCCGCTTCAACCAGCACAATGCTCATCACCGCCAGAGAAGCGGTGACGCCGATGTCTTTCGTGGGAGATTTGAATCCGAAAATCCCCACGATATTGGAAAGCGCGAGATACAGAAGAACCGTAAGAAGATACGGAACGTAGCACTTTCCTTTTTCGCCGACCACATTGCCGATCAGCGTCTCGAGCTTCGTCACCGCAAACTCGGCAAATGCCTGACGCTTCGAAATGTGATCTACCTTCATGTCATGTGTGAGCCACAGCGCAAGAATGACTAAAACAGCCATGACGCCCCACGTCACGACAAGAGATTCAGGTATGGCTATTCCGCCGAAAATCGGGATGGTGAAGACATCTTCCACATTCAGCTCAGCCGTTATTTCCTGACTCAGACTGTCCACATTCAGCAGCTCCTTTCCCTTGACTTGTCAGTCTGTTCCTTTTCACGGTGATTATTACAACAGTTTTTTTCGTTTGTCAATTCAGACTGCTTCTGTTGCCGCAAAATATGCACAAATGCATGCCGCGTTTATTTGTCATACTGACGAAAGACCTCAGAGTTTCGCGCCGGTGAACGTCAGGTGCGAGCCCTTTTCGCCCTTGCCGTCGAAGCTCTTTGTGACCGCTATCTGATACTGAATCATCGATTCCAGCGTTTCCACATGGGAAATGACGCCGACCATGCGGTTTGAGCGGGCAAGATCGTTCAGAATGCCAACGGCCGAACTGATGGCGTCCGGATCGAGCGTCCCGAAGCCTTCGTCGATGAACAGCGCCTCGATGTGCGCGCCGCCCTGCTCCTGGGCCACGTCGGACAGTCCCAGCGCCAGAGCCAGGGCCGCCTCGAATTTTTCGCCGCCCGACAGCGTGTTCACGCTGCGGGTCTTTCCGGAATACAGGTCCAGGATCGACAGATCGAGCCCGTGAAAACCGCCTCCGGTCACTTCTGTTTCCCGCTTGAAATAGTAGACGCCGCCGCTGATTTTCTCCAGCCGCCTGTTCGCCCGCGCAATCATCCTGTCAAACCACACCTGCTGCACGTACGTCTCAAGACTCAGCTTGTCCGGGCCGGCGCCCGAAGCCGCCCGCGCAAGCGGCGCCAGCATGTCAAGACGCTTTTTCTGCTTTGTCAGCCGCTCGGAAAGATTTTTCAGATCGGAAAGAACCCCTTCGTTGCCTGCCTTCCGGCCTGCGATTTCCTGCAGCTTGTCTTCGTTTTCGGCCATTTCGGCCTGATTGGCCTCAAGTGCCTTCACTTCCGCTCTCAGATCCGGTTTCTCAACTCCGTCAAGCCGTTCCCGGTACTCCTGCAGCCGGCCGGAAACGGCGGCCAGTTCCTCGTTCTGTCTCTGCGCCTCGCTTCTGGCAGTCTTTAGTTTAGTCTCCTCCGCCTGCTGCGCGGCCGCAAGTTCTCCCGCTTTTCTTCTGGCCGCGGTCAGACTTTGGAATGTGAGCCCGGCCGCGATCTGATTCTTTTTGGCTTCGGCGGCAGCCGCCCGGCTCTGTGCCTCGGCCGTCTGTCTCTCTGCTTTCTGCTGCTCCCCGATCAAAGTATCAAGGCTTTCCTGCAGAGTCTCAACTGCGCGGTTCACTTCCTGCGCGCGCCGGTTCCGGGCTTCCTGACTGGTTTTCTCATTCTGTGCCTGACTCACCGCTTCTGCTGCCGCCTTAAGCGCCGGCAGGAGCGGCGCTTCCCGGGCAAGCCCCGCCTTGTCTCTGGCTTCCCGGACATTTTTCCCGGCTGCTTCCATGAGAGCGCCGGCCTCACCGGCCTCCCGGGAAAGCTTTGCGGCCCTGTCAGCCGCTTTTTCCGCGCGGTCTTTCTTTTCATCCCGCGTCTTCTCGTTCAGATCTGTCTGCGTCCCGCGAAGTTCCGCCGGGTGCGGGTGATGAAGCGCGCCGCACACGGGGCAGGGTGTGTTCTCTTCAAGATCCGCCGCCAGAATGCCCGCGATGTTGGCGTTGAAAGCTTTCGCGTACTCTGACGCTTCGCGCTGCCGGGCGTCCGCCTCATTCTGAGCGCTTCTGTATGCCCGAAGAGCCGCATTGCGTCTTTCTGACGCCCTGGCAAATGCATTTTCTTTCGCGCTCACTTCTTTGAGAAGCTCTTCCCGCTGCAGTGCCTGCTGCAGCGCAAGAGCCGCCTTCCCCAGCGCCGCCTGGGCGTCGGAAAGCTGCTGCGACTCCTGCCTTGCGGCGTTCAGTCTTTCTCTCGCGGCCGCGGCCTCTTCGGCAAATTTTTTCTGCCGGGCCTGAAGAGCCGCAAGATTTTTGCCTGCCTTCTGAAACTCCGATACTGCCGCATCGAGTTCCTGATAGCGGCTGAACTGATCGGTCAGTCTTGTGAGCTGTCCCGCGATGCTTTTCCGTCTGTTTTCCGCCTCATCCGTGAGCAGCGCGTCCAGTGTCTTTTTGGCCGCGTCCGCAGACATCTGTTTTGCTTCGCACTGCTTTTCCAGTTTTTCCAGTGTCTGAAACTCCGCGAGCTGTTTTTCTTTCTCGGTTTTCCGCCGGGTGAGAGTGTCCCGCTGCGATCTCAGACGTCTGCCTGTCTCTCTCAGTTCCGAAATTCTTGTCTCGTCTTCCCGGATTACTTCCTGCAGCTCGTTCTGCGGGAGGGAAAGGTCTTCGGGCACATTTGCCATGGAAGCGCGTTCTATGGCAGAGGAGAGCTGCGGGTGATTTTCGCCCGGGATTTTCGCGGCGGAAAGTCTGCTGCAGTACTGCGCCGCACTGCGCCCGTAATCCTCCTCTGTCTTCGCCTCGTCGGCCACGATCCGCCTTTTCACGCTGTCGTACATTTCCGTGTGAAAGAGGCCCCGGAAGATTTTCATTTTTTCACTCGTGCCGGACGTCAGGAACGTCATGAACCGGCCCTGCGCGAGCAGCACAATCTGCGTGAACTGTTTTTCGTCCATGCCGAGCAGTTCCTGGACTTTCTTGTCCACCTGCTCCTTGCGCGATATGGCAGCCATCCCACCTTCTGTCTCGCGCAGCTCGGCCGTGGCGATGTGTTCGGTCATGCCGCTGCCGCGTTTTTTGGGCATCAGGTAGCGCGGCGTGCGCGTGATTTCATACTCCCGTCCCGCGAGTTCAAACACAAGGCTCACACGCGTCTCCGTCTCCCACGGGGCGTACTGGCACCGGACCTGGCCGCCCTGACGGCCCTCGCTGCACGTCACGCCGAACAGCGCAAACGTCATCGCGTCAAAGATCGCCGTCTTGCCGGCGCCGGTCTTGCCGGATATCAGAAACAGACCGTTTCTGCCGCCCAGCAGTTTCTCGAAATCTATCGTCTGAGAGCCCGCATACGACTCAAATGCCTGAAATGTCAGTCTTATCGGTTTCATGCGTCTCCCTCCTCTTCCCGGATCTCACGGAAAATGCTGTCCAGATACTCTTTTCTGTCCTCGCGCAGCTGTCCGTCCGGCGAAAACCGGGCGAAAAATTCTGCCGTCAGTTCCTCCGGCGTCTTGCCCTCGAGGCGGCTTCCGGTATCCTGTTCCAGAGAGTCGGGATGAAGCTGCGGATAGGAAAGCGATACGATGTTGGGGAAAAATGAGCGCAGCCGGTTCATACCGTCGGATACCGGCGCCTCATCCGTGAGCGTCACGTACAGGTAATCGGCGCTGCCGCCTGTTTTTTCTCCATTTGTCATGAGTGTGCTGAAATCTGACTTCACGGCGCGCACCGGGTGCAGAGGGGTGAGTGTGCGCAGGCGGATCTGCGGGGCGCTGCCGGGAGCGCCGAGGGTCACAATCGGCACGGAAGTTCCATTCGCGATGTTTCCGGACGTGTACACGAGCGGAGATCCGCTGTAGCGGACTGTTTCTTTCGGCCCGATTTTTTCCGGACGGTGCACGTGTCCGGCGGCCACATAGTCAAATCCGTCGTAGACAGAGACGTCAACGTTGTTCAGGCCGCCCTGTTCCACCGGCAGGCGGTACCCGTCGTAGATGTTCTGATACGTGATGAACTGATGAGTCAGGCAGACATTGCGCACAGAGCGGTCGAGCGGCTTCGTGTCGAGCACCGCCTTTACTGCCTCTGACCAGTTCTCCGGCCGCCTGTCCATGTACGGGCGGACCTGAAAGATCGTGAGAAACGGCAGCATTGTAAAAACCACGGGGCCGTACCCGTCTTCCAGCGTCACCTGATGCAGCTGCCCGTCATAGGCCGGCGCGATGAAGATCTTCTGGCGCGAAAGGACGCCGCTCGCGTACGAGAGCCGGGCCGCGCTGTCGTGATTGCCGGGCGTGATCAGAACCGGCCGGTTCAGGCCGCACAAGTCTTCCAGAAAATCAGAGTACAGGCTGACCGTTTCAGCCGACGGCTGGGACGAATCGTAGATATCGCCCGCGATCAGCACCGCGTCGACATCTTCTTCCCTCAGGATGCCGACAATTTCCTTCAGAATGTAGACCTGATCTTCGACAAGAGAAAGGCCGTTCATGCGGATTCCCAAGTGCAGATCCGATAAATGCGCAAATTTCATGTAAACTCCTCATATATAAAAACAAGGGGCTGCTGCATTAATGCTTATCAGCACTGAATGCAGCAGCCCCCAGCCGTTCCTGTTTCAGGGCAGCCGTCCGCTCTCAGGTCAGATGAAGGCAGTCAGCCGTGCGCCGCATTCCGCCCGTCGTCTGCCTCTCACGCCTCGTCGACGATCCGGCGGATTCTGTCCGGATAGTTTCCGATGATGGCATGCACACCGGCCTTCTTGCACATACGGATATCCTCTTCTTCGTTTACCGTCCACACGTTGACATCCAGTCCGAGCTTGCGGCAGTCTTCCATAAAATTCGGATACTGCAGGCCGTAAAGAGCCGGATGCAGGGCGTCTACTCCGTGCTTCTTTCCGTACTGCGGCATGTCGAGCGGACCGTCGCCGTACAGAAACGCTGTCTTCGCCTTCGGATCCAGCTTCTGGATTTCAAGAATCGAGTAGTGATTGAACGAAGAATAGATCACGCGGTCCTCGAAGCCGCACTCATGCGCCAGATCGACCGTCATCTTTTCGATGCCCGGATAGAAATAAACGCTGGTCTTCAGCTCGATGTTGATCGTCAGGCCTGTGTCCTTCAGGGCCTCGAACACCTCGCGCATGGTCGGAATCTGGCACGGTCCGGCTTCCGGATGCGTCTTCGACGCGTCGAGTGCGCGGATCTCGTCAAACGTCAGATCCTTCACCCATCCGTGGCCGTTCGTCGTGCGGTCAACCTTCTCGTCGTGGATGACAATCAGCTTTCCGTCCTTTGTCAGCTGAACGTCGAGCTCGACGCCGTCCGCACCCATCCCGGCCGCTTTTTTAAAAGCGAGAATCGTGTTCTCCGGATACATGCCGCTGGCACCTCTGTGCCCCCAAACTAGTGGTTTTGCCATTTCATTGCTTCCTTTCGCTCCTTCGTCCGCTTATAAATAAGCGGCTCGTTCTTTTTTCATTATAGACGGAACAGGCCGCAATCTCTACTTGTCAGGGAAGAAATTTTTCTCCCGGATTTCTCTTGACTTTGCCGCCGGTCGTGCTATGGTATAGGGACGATTTTGGGGTTGACACAGGGAGACGTATGTATGCATCAGAAACTTGACATGACACAGGGCCCGATTCTGCGCCTCGTCGTTCTGTTTGCTCTGCCGATCATCGGCTCAAACATTCTGCAGCAGCTCTACACGACTGTGGACACACTGATCATCGGCAACTTCTGCGGCACGCTGTCCATCGCCGCCGTCGGAACCAGTTCCCAGCCCGTCGAGATTTTCCTCGGCGTCTTCATGGGCATCGGATCCGGAGTGACCATACTGATCTCTCGGTACACAGGCAGCCGGGACGTCAGGAGCGTGACAAATGTAGTCAGGGCTTCCGGGACGCTCACCTGGATCATCTCCATCCCGACCGCCGTTCTCGGCGTTCTCCTGGTTCCTTCGCTCTTCCGCCTCATGCAGGTGCCGGACTCCACATTTTCTCTCGCCGTCATCTACGCCAGCATCATATTCATCGGCCTGCCCGGCAACATGGGCTACAACATGAACGCCGGCATTCTGCGCGGTCTGGGGGACAGCGGCGCGACGTTCTACTTCCTTCTGGTCTCCAGCGTGACCAACGTCATACTGGATATCGTCTTCGTCGCCGGCCTCGGGCTCGACGTCGGGGGCGCCGCGGCTGCCACCACGATATCGATGTACGCCGCCTGGGCCGCAACCATACTGTACATCCACCGGAAATACCCGGATATCGGCTTTCAGGTTCTTCCCTGCCGACCGGACAAAAAGGCGGTGCGCTCCATTCTCGCCTACGGTCTGCCGCTGGGACTCAACAATTCCCTGTACTCGATCGGACACGTCGCGCTGCAGTCGGCTGTCAACCTGCAGGGCGCCGATTTCATGGCCGGAGCTTCGATCGCCGGGAAGATATCAAGTCTCATCGGAATCACGCTGAACTCATTCTCAAGCGCCATGTCGACATTCACCGGGCAGAACGCGGGCGCGGACAACCCGGAGAGAATCGTCAGAGGGGCGCGTTCCATCATCCTCGTCAGCTCGGCCGTCACCATTTCCATCTCCGCCGTTCTCTACTTTCTGTCAGGCCCGCTCGCCGGGCTGTTCACAGACGATGCCACGGTTACGCACTGGGCCGTTCTCTGCCTTCACCTCCAGCTCCCGTTCCACTGGTGCTACGGCGTGCTCAACTGCATCATCAATCTCGCCAACGGACTCGGGCGCGTGAAATTCTCGACATTTATCAGCCTTTTTATGCTCTGGGCAGTAAGAATCCCCGTGTCATGGATGATCGCCCTTTTCGGAGACGGTCATTACGTGAGCGCGGGGGTATCCATCAGCTTTGTCGCCGGAATGTTTGTAGCTCTGTTATTTTTCAGAAGCCGGACCTGGAAATCGATCCAGGCCCGTGCCAAGGGTTCAGTTCTCGAAGAGAGCCGTTGAATAGTAGCGGTCGCCGCTGTCCGGAAGGAATACGACGACGGTCTTGCCTTCGTTTTCCGGGCGCTTCGCCCACTCGATGCCGGCCTTCAGAGCAGCGCCTGAGCTGATGCCGACGAGAATTCCCTCGTGTTTTGCGACATCCTTGGCCACCGTGAAGCTGTCCTCGTTCTCGATGTCGAAAACTTCGTCATAAATCTTCGTGTCAAGCGTTTCCGGTACGAAGCCGGCGCCGATGCCCTGAATCTTGTGCGGGCCGGCCGTGCCCTTCGTCAGAACCGGAGACGTGGCCGGCTCGACGGCCAGAATCTGAATCTTCGGATTCATCTTCTTGAGATAGCGCCCGGTTCCGGTGATCGTGCCGCCGGTTCCGATACCGCTGACAAATGCGTCAACCTTCCCGTCGGTGTCCTCCCAGATCTCCGGGCCGGTTGTCTTTTCATGGGCGGCCGGGTTTGCCGGGTTCGTGAACTGGGACGGGATGAAACTGTTCGGGGTCTCCTTCTGCAGTTCCTCCGCCCTGGCAATCGCGCCTTTCATTCCCTTTGCACCATCCGTGAGAACGATTTCTGCGCCGTACGCCTTTATGATATTTCTTCTCTCGACTGACATCGTATCCGGCATCACGATGACAGCTTTGTATCCCTTTGCCGCCGCGATGGACGCCAGCCCGATGCCGGTGTTGCCGGATGTCGGCTCAATGATGGTCGCGCCCGGCTTGATCACGCCTCTGCGCTCCGCGTCTTCAATCATCTCCAGCGCGATGCGGTCCTTGGCGCTGCCGGACGGATTGAAATACTCGAGCTTTGCGAGAATCCTTGCCTTTGTGCCGTATTCCTTCTCGATGTGCGCCAGGCGCACAAGAGGTGTCTTTCCGATGAGTTCCGCCGCAGAGTTGTAAATCTTTGCCATACTGTCCTGTCCTTTCTTTGGGTTTTCCCAAAACACCGGTATTGTCCGGTAATATTTACTGCATTTGTCAGGCGCGCTCAGAGCGTCATGCCGTATAGCCGCGCCGTGATTTCCTTAAGAGCGTCAACGGTTTTATCTGTTTCTTCTTTTGTGTTCTGACTGGAAAGCGTCAGTCTCAGGGCTCCGCGGATGTATTCCGGGTCGACGCGCATCGCTCTCAGCACATGCGATACTTCCACGGCGCCCGTCGTACAGGCTGAACCGGACGACGCGCAGATGCCCCGCTCATCGAGCAGAATCAGGATCGTCTCGCCGTCAAGCGAGCGGAAACAGAAATGCGCATGACCCGGCAGTCTTTCTGCCTGCCCGCCCGTCAGCCGGGTGCCCGGAATCTCATCCGTCACGCGCCGGATCAGATAATCCCTCAGACGCGAAACCTTTTCCTGAGTCTCGGTGAGGTTTTCTGCCGCGATGCGCGCCGCTTCGCCCATTCCGACGATGCCGGGCACGTTGCTCGTCCCGGCCCTGCGGTTTCTCTCCTGCGATCCGCCGTGAATCAGCGGGCCGACCGAAACTCCCCTGCGGATGTACAGAAAGCCCACGCCCTTGGGCCCGTGAAACTTGTGCCCGGAAGCGCTCAGAAAATCGACGCCAAGATCCTTTACGTCAAGCGGGATATGGCCGTAAGCCTGCACCGCGTCGGTGTGAAAGAGCGCGCCGTGCCTGTGCGCGATCTGACAGAGTTCCCTGACCGGCTGGATTACACCCGTCTCGTTGTTGGCCGTCATGACGGACACCAGACAGGTGTCGTCCCCGATGCTCTTTTCGAGCTCTTCCGGGTCCACCCGGCCGGCAGCGTCTGCCGGTAAGTACGTCACGGGAAAGCCCTGCCTCGCAAGGAACCGGCAGGTGTTGATGATGGCCGGGTGTTCGATCGCCGACGTGATGATCCGCCGCTTATCGCTCTGTCCGGCAGCTATGCTCACGGCCTTGACCGCCCAGTTGTCCGACTCGCTCCCGCCGGAGGTGAAATAAATCTCGTCCGGTCCGGCGCCCAGCGTCCCGGCGATGATCTGCCGGCTCTCTTCCACTGCAGCCCCCGCCGCTCTCGCCGGCGCGTAGAGAGCGGCCGGATTTGCGAAGTCTTCCATGAAAAATGGCTTCATCTTCTCGAGTACTTCCGGCAGAACCGCTGTCGTCGCCGCGTTGTCCAGGTAAATCAAAACAGATGCTCTCCCTTTCCTGCTGCGCTTTTGCTTATTCCTACTTGTTAAGTATGATTAGTAGGAATATCTGAATGATACACTAAAGCCAAAGAAAATGTCAACTGTTTTCAGCGGCAAATCCGCGGCTTCCCAGAAACAGACTTCCCCGATGCCTGTTGTCGGCCGGGTGAGCCGCGGCGGCCAATTGCCGGTGATAAAATTAAGGAGCTGTTGCATTCGTGCAGCAGCTCCCGCATTTGTCATATCACATAGTTGTCGGCGCTGCGCTCCTGGGCCCAGCCGACCATATCCTCGAGTGTGATGCCGTCCACCACTTTTTCGATGGCGTCATCGATTTTTTTGTACACAATGTAGCTTACGCAGTACGGCTCTTTGCTGCAGGAAGCCTCGCCATCCTCCAGGCAGCTGACCGGAGAGAGACTCCCTTCCGTGAGCCGCAGAATATCGCCCACAGTATAGTCTTTCGGCGGTCTGCGCAGCAGATACCCGCCCTGGGCGCCGCGGACGGACCGGACGTATCCGGCCTTGTTGAGCGTCGAGATGATCTGCTCCAGATATTTGTCAGAGATGCCCTGTCTCTGCGATATGTCGCGGATGCTCACCGGCTCTCCGGTGTTGTGCATGGCCAGATCGAGCATCAGCATCAGCGCGTACCGGCCTTTTGTTGAAATTCTCATAACACTCCTCCGAATCCTCACATGATAATTCCGCCGCCGTACACGTATCCGGGGACAGTCTGTCCGTCCTGGCTTTCCGGTTCGTACAGAACCAGCGCCTGCCCCGGCGTCACCGCCCGGACGGGCTCGTCAAACGTGCACTCCAGCGTATCTGCGTCGATCATGCGCACCGAAGCCGGCGCGCCCTGGTGGCTGTAGCGGATTTTCGCGATCACCCGCAGGCCGCCCGGGAAATTCTCAAGTCCCATGAAATTCAGATGATGTGCGTACACGACGCGGGAATAGACTTCGTCTCCGCTGCCGAGCACGACTTCATTGGTGTCGGGATGAATGGCGGCGACATAGACCGGGTGTCCGAACGAAACGCCGAGGCCTTTTCGCTGTCCGACAGTATAGTGGACAATACCTCTGTGCCGCCCCACGACATGTCCCGCCGTGTCGACGAAATTGCCGGGAACGTCTTTCGCGCCCGTCGTCTCCCGGATGTATTTCGCGTAGTCGTGATCCGGAATGAAGCAGATCTCCTGGCTGTCCGGCTTATTCGCCACCGGAAGGCCCGCCTCCCCGGCGATTTTTCGCACCTCGTCCTTGCTGTAGTCCCCGAGCGGCATCAGCGTCTTCGACAGCTGGTCCTGCGTCAGGGCAAAGAGCGCATACGTCTGGTCCTTGGCCGCCGTCACCGATGTGTGCAGGGCATAGCGGCCATTTGCCATGCGTTCGACCTTTGCGTAGTGGCCGGTCGCGATTTTGTCGGCGCCGATCGCGAGACTGCGCCTGAGAAGCGATCCCCACTTGATATAGCGGTTGCAGGCGATGCAGGGATTCGGCGTCTGGCCTTTCAGATAGCTGCCCGTAAAATAGTCGATGACCTTGTCGCGGAATTCGTCGCGGAAATTCATGACGTAATGCGGAATGCCGATGGTGTCCGCCACGCGCCTGGCGTCGTCGACAGCCGAGAGGCCGCAGCACCCGCCGTTGTCTTCCATGACGGCCTGCTCCTCGCTCTGCCAGATCTGCATGGTGACGCCGATGACGTCATATCCTTTCTGTTTCAGGAGCCATGCGGTGACAGACGAGTCCACGCCTCCGCTCATTCCGACGACAACCTTCTCCATTCCTGCTCTTCCTTTCCGGATTCTTGTCGAATTATTCTAGCATTTATTTTCTACCTTTTCAATAGGAATTAGAGAGTTTAACGTCTTCCAGATTTCGTCCTTGTATAACCGATAGCGCCCCTGTTCGGAGGTCACAAACTCGTCGGACTCGACAAATTCGCGGAATTCCCCGGCCGGCATCAGCTGCCAGTTGATCGTCTCGCCTTTCTGGAGCACAATGTCCGGGTTATCGTCCGGCAGGCACGTCGCAAAGGCGTTGTAAATGCAGTGGCGCCCGTCATCCACGTGCGTGTAGGCGTGTACGAGCTGCTGCGGCGTGCGCGCGATGCCGGTCTCTTCTTTTAATTCGCGGATGGCCCCCTGCACCGGCGTTTCGCCGCGCAGAACCGATCCTCCCGTCACTTCCCAGTGATACGGATAGGTCTTCATCGGGGCCCGCTGCGTCACGAGAATCCGCCCCGATGGCGTCTCGGTGTAGACCATGACGACGCGGTGGTAGATGCCAGGGTCCAGCGACTTGGCCATGATCCGCGCGAGCGGAAATCCCAGATCGTTGCCGTCGCGGTCGAGCGCGTCCCAGCTCTCCGAATTGTAGCGGCTCACTCTTTCATCGCTGATCACGCCGCTGTAATTTCTCCCGTAGGCGAACCCGTACACATTTCCGCCCGAGTCCCGGTAGCTGTTCATGTCAAATGGAACATCCGCGAAATGCCCGCCGATTTCCGCTTCATTTTCCGGGAATTGAAACGGCAGAAGACCTCCCGGCTCGCACCGCCCGGTGAGCACGTCAAATATATCGCTCTTGCGCGCGTTGAAAGCCGTCAGCAGAATATCGGCGTACGGTTCGACGTCCTGCAGAAGCATCGGCTGGCTTACCTGCAGCACCGCCACGACAGGTTCTTTGCTCTTTTTCTTCGTGTTCTGAAGCCTCTGCACATCGTCCGGATCCGGGTAAATGCCGTGCGAACCGACTGTGACGATGTTGACGCCGCAGAGACTCTTCAGCGGAAGGCTCCCGCGGCTGTCTTTCAGGAGAACAATGCTGCCGCGGCGCATGTCCGCGGTCATGTTCATGTAGCTGATGTCAGAAGCCAGTTCTTTCATCGTCACAAATTCCGCGTACGGATTCTCGTAGCATCCCCGGCGGAACATGCACTCCAGGACGCGCACGGCCGATTCCCGGATGCGCTTTTCAAAGCTTCCTTCTCCCTCCGCCGCATCGATCCGTTTCTGAACGGCCGCGAAGAGTTCCGGTTTTTCCGGAATCCCCGCATACAGATCCGCACCCGAAATCACGGCCTCGGAAAGCGCCTCTTCATCCGACGGATACTGCTTCTTCCAGTTCAGATAATCGAGCATGATGATTCCCTGATATGAATAACTGGTGCGCAGAATATCGATTTCGGTTCTGGCGAGCACGGCATCGGCTTTGCTGCCGTCCGGCAGATTCCAGGCGCCCTCGACGAACGGCTTCAGATGGAGGCCGGCCGAATGGCCTGTGCACTTGCGCCCCTCCAGCGAAAAAACATTGTGGGATGTAAACCCCGGCCACACGCCGCTCACGCAGCTTATGCCGTCCGTGCTGTTTTCTTTCCCCTGAAAACCGCTGATGGACGAGCGCAGAGCGTCTGTCACCATCTGCGCGCTCGTCCCGAATGTCTCCGGAAACGCACTCCATCTCGGATCCGTGGCGATCGACGCCCTCGGCCCGACGAGTCCGGATATACCGGCGGCCCGCAGAATCCGGCCCGCCATGGACGCGCCTCTTTGCATGCTCTCAGGTTCAAAAAGAGCGGCCGAGCCCAGCGGATTCGGGAGCTGTCCCTGGCGAAGCGGTCCGGGACAGAAAAAGCGCAGCGGAATCCCCGTTCGGCTCTGCTCCGCCTCGTGCTGCATCTTGTTGCGCAGTACACAGGATTTTTCCGTGAGATAGCTCCCGCTCACCAGAATCAGGTGATGCCCGGCGTTCTTCTTTTCCGTGCCAAATCCCACGACAAGCAGCGGCAGAAGCTGCTCAAGTTCGAGACGCCCCACCAGATCTTTCGCCCGCGCTTCCGGCGGCAGCCGCCAGTCCATATACGGCAGAAAATCATTCCCCGGCCCTGACAGACGGAAAACCAGGCCGTCCTCGGTGTGAATTCTGTCACCGGCCGACGTGATCACCGGCCCGTTCTCATTTTCATATCTCACAAATCCGCTTCGATATTTTTTCTGCACTTTCCACCCCGGATCAGGCTGATAAGCCATAAAAAGCTGCACACTCGGATTCCTCCGCATGTGCAGCCCGATCATCATGTCCTGCTGAAACGTCTTTTCACAGATTTGCCTTCAGGAACGCTTCAATGGCCTCCGCTGCGGCATCCTCGTCCTCACCCTCGATGGTGAACTTGAGGGTCTCGCCCTGCTTTGCCTGCAGTCCCATCAGACCAAAGATTCTCTTGGCATCCGCGCTCTTCGCGCCCTTTGAAACCTTGACGGACGACTTGAACTTGGCCGCTTCCTTTACGAGCAGGCCGGCCGGTCTTGCGTGAACGCCCAGCGGATCTGTCAGAACATACTCAACTTCCTTCATGATAAGATAGCCTCCTTGGATGAATTACAAGTTCTTTAAAATCTGCTCTCAGTATAACAGAATTCATGGCAAATGACTACATTTGTCAGAATTTCCGAATTCACCCTCATGAGGCGGTGAGCAGGCTGTAGAGCTCGCCCGCCGAGCGGCATGAGAGAATTCTGTCAATTTCCTTCGGCCCGCCGGCAGCCTCCGCCACAAGAGCGAGCATCTCAAGATGCACATCAGCCGCCTCGGGCGGTGTGGCGAGCATGAAAATGATCTGAACCGGGACGCCGTCCGGCGCGCCGTAATCAATGCCCGGCACCAGCGTCATCAGCGCCATACACGGCCGGCGGACGGCCGGCGAGCGGCCGTGGGGAACCGCGATGCCCATCCCGAGCGCCGTCGGCTCCAGCTCTTCTCTCGCGAGAACACTTCCGAGAAACTGTGGTTTTGAGTAAATCAGCCCGGCGTCAGAGAGCATTCCGCTCATCTGCCGCAGCGCCTCCAGCCGCGACGCGCAGGACGCCTGAACGCGTATGCAGTTCTCCTGAAGCACGTCCGCAATTCTCATGGCTGGCCATCCTCATTTTCCACGACATCACAGCAGTTCGATATCGATCACAGAACGCCGGCATCTTCCTTTCCGATTTTCCTTCTCAAACAGAAAAATCCGGAAACTCAGGGAATCGTCCGGCAGAAGCGCAAACGGCTGCTCTTCATAAGCCGTGATCTGCACGTCACCCCTGACAAATGTCGGATACGAACCCGTAAATCCTTTCTCCAGCAGCTTGTCCGAGACTCTCTGCCGCTCCTCTTCGACTTTTTTCTGCATCTCGCCCTCGTAGGTGCGCACCGGATATTCGCCGGCCGCATCCGAGATCTTCTCTTCGAGCAGTTCCAGGATTTTCTCCTGCTTCGGCATCAGCCATGACAGGAATTTCCGGCGCAGTCCTCCCGGTTTCTTCGCATATTTTTCCGTTTCTTTCGCGAAGAACTCACAGCCGGCCTCCTTCGCGAGCGCCGCCATGGCCCCGGCGCCTTCCGGCGTCTCTTTGTAGTAATCCTGCATGCTGTCGTTCACCGGCGAGATGTCCATCAGCGGCCCGAATGTGACGAGCCCCATCAGATCCGCTTCCTTCTGGCTGCACATAAGTCCGCCCAGATAATAGCCCTTGTCGGCCATGACGCCCAGCGCGTTCGTGACGCGCCGCCAGTGCTCGAGACCGCCGCGCCAGACGTGTCCGATTCTCGAATAATCATAGGCTTCCGTGGCGCGCGCGGCGATCGAAAACCAGGCGCTGCACACATGTCCGTCCGGATAGTGCAGAATCAGCCCGCGCCGCTGCCCGTCATTTGCCGTCTCAGCCGTCGTGCCGGCCGGCGCCGTTCTTTCCAGATCGCCCGTCAGCGCGCACTCGTGGAGAACAATCACGCTCTCCACCGCGTCATTCATGATATACGGAATCATCAGGCTCCCGTCCTTCATGGCAAATGACGCCTCGCCGTTCTTCAGAAGTTCGTTCACCTGACTCAGAAGTTTTTTGTCTGTCAGAAACTGTTCCATTCTTGCCTTGTATCGCTCCTCAAAACGCCCTCATTCGGAGAGTCCGCCTCTCACAGGCTCCTGCCGATCTCGTCAGCCGTGACGCCGCGGATATTTTCCTCACGGATCGTCGCGATCAGCTGACGGCGGAAAGCCCGGCAGCCCTTTTCATTCCAGTACTTGCGCCGGTCAACCTTGATGACCTCAAACGAAGCGTTCAGAATTTCCTCGCGGTAACTGGTCTGCAGACGCCCGTCCGGAAAGATGACCGTGATCGAATCCTGGTATCTCTGCGGATCCAGGCCGTACCGGTCCGCGAATTTCTTCGCGATGTCCTCGTCGGTGATGTGCTTCACATGGGCGTAATAGCCCACGAGATAGGCGAAATAATCCATGTCAAATTCATCCGCCCACTCGCCGTCTTTCGTGATAAATACCACAACCGGAAATGTCCGGTGCGGGTCCGACACCAGGGCCGTGAACTCATCCGCCGACTCGGCCGTCACTTTCCGCACGCTCTCCCGCATCCGCTCGCCGTCGATCAGCCCGATGTTGTCGCCGATTTCTCCGTAAAAGTTCGGGCGGGAAAACAATATGTTTTCCGGATCCCGGTAATTTTCCTCCGGCTCCGCATACTCATTGCTCACCCGAAACAGCAGACGGCCGTCTTCCTGTCCCGCGATCGAAGCGGTGGAAATCCAGATCCGGTCTGGCACCCGCGTGTCCAGATGCGTCGTGATTTCCCTGAAGTACAGCTTGTCAGGCCTGAAGTTTACTTCCGCCTGATAGCCCGGCCGCACGCCGTAAAAGCTGTCCGTCTCCTCCGGCAGATCCTCGAACACATCCCCGAGGCGCGAATGAATCCACGAATAGATGTAGTCGCAGCCCTTGCGGAATGCGTCCTGCGCCGACAGATTGGCCGTATTCAGATATGCCTGCGCCTGGAACACTTTGTAGCGCCCGAGCGGCTTGAACGGCTCGAACTTATGGCGGCGGACGACAGCCGGTTTTTCCTGCCGGCTCCTGACCGTCTCGATGGCTTTGTAGAGATTCTCATTTCTGGGGCCTATGTCGTTGACCACCTGCACAATCCGGTCGAGTGTCAGCGGCGGCGTCTCCGGCGACATATCGTTCCACAACTCCCGGATAGCCGGATAGCGCGGAAACTTGTAGAAAATCTTGGCCAGATCCTGATCCTGCGCGAAGCATTCGGCAATCTCCGGGCTCAGCCTGTCAGACGTAAAGGTGAGACGGTAGTGACAGCGCAGCATGTTGTCCCAGTGCCCGTTCTTGTAGTGCCGGTGGCCGAGATCCTCCATCACGCTGACAATCGTGTCGTCGCACAGCTCGAACGTCGCCAGAATTGAATTCATCTTGCGGGCGAGCCCTTCCGAGTCCTCCCCGACAAATGCCGTGCCCTTGTAGCGCATGTCGTGCTCGATCTCGTGCCATCCCTCAAATGCATTCGTACGCACCTGAATCTCGAACGTGTCGTCGATATAATCCTGCAGCACGGGATTCTCGATGCTCTTCCACAGATACGAGGGCATGCGGAATACGCCATTTGTCTTCATGGCCCGAAATTCATAGTCATTGTTCTCGGATGTCTCCCACACGCCGGGTTCAGAAAAAAGCGTATCCAGAAGGTTCATGCAGATCCGCATGTCATCCGAGTAATACAGGATGATCCGCAGGCCCACCAGATCCTGCAGTTTGCGGTGCTCGTTCTCCGATCCGTCCACGCCGTACTGTTTCATGCGCATCTTGTCGACCGTTGAGTCGACGGCCTTGACGCGGTGCGCAATGCGGAAGTACATACCGCTCTTCTTCAGTTTTTCTTCGATGATATCGACCAGATCCTCGATGACAATATCGGGGACATGGATTTTTTCTACATTTTCTCTTGTAAAAAGAGCTTCTTCTTCTTCAACTGTCATTCCCAAAAACTCTCAGTCATATCGTCAGCAGCATGACTACCGCGATGAACGCAAACGCTCCGCCCGCTGCCGCCAGAATCAGGCCGGCCGAGGACACGTACGCCTGATCGCCCGCGTAGCAGCTCTGCGGTTTTTTCGGATTATAGTGTACCGTGACAGCCTTCTTTATCGGATAATCGGTCTTTGTGGCCCCGTCATCCCGCAGATCCGCGTAAAAGCGGCTTCCGCTGACAGAAAAACGGACAATCGGCGTCAGAATTCCGTTTTTCGTCTTGTAGCTGTCCACCTTGCCTTCTGCCGTCGCCGTGCAGGCAGCCGTCTTTTTCTTCGCGCTCTGATACATGAGCAGTCCCAGTATAATCATGATGGCCGCCGGAATAAAAAGCATCCCGATAATCGAACCTGTATTCGAATCCATATATTTCTCCTGAAAATCCTTTACCCTTTGCGCGCCCGACCCGGACGCGCCTTTTATTATCTTAACAATTCAAACCGGTCATTGCAACGGGCTTCCGGGGAGAATCATCTTGCCGCTGTCGGCAGAAACATTGAAATTGCCGGGCAAATTCAGTATGATAAATAAAAGTTTCTTCCATAAAAAAAGGAGCATTCCATGAGTCGCATTTCAAGTGCTTTTAAAAAATCCGCCTCCGCTGCCGCCGCCATTTGTCTTTCGGCTGTTCTTCTGACCGGATGCTATGACGCACCGTCCATCACCGGAACCTGGAACGGAACAGACGCGGACGGAACATTCATATCGTATACATTTAATGAGGACGGAACCGGCAGCTGCACCGAAGGGGAAGACACCGTCGATCTCCAGTACAAGAACGACACGGAAAACCAGGTCCTCTGGATCAAAGCGGACGTCACCGGACAGAACACCGAAATCAAACTGGTCTATGAAGTGAAGAACGGCGTTCTCACGCTCACGAGCGACGGAGCATCCACCGAATTCACGAAAGAATCCTGAGGAGAAGCTGCCCGGGAAACACGGGGCTTTTTCATACTGCAAAAACAGGGGCTGCCGCACTGAGCAATCAGTGCAGCAGCCCCTTTCCGATGCCTTCCGCCGCCGGGAAGGATGCGGCAGAGAAAATATCAGTACTCTATGCGGGCCGTCTCGCGCAGCATGACCGCCGCGTAAGCCGCCTCAGGCGAGAAATCTGACAAAACGGTGACCGGCAGGCCGTCCGCCGCCGTCTCCGAGGCATAGCGGGCTGTCTTTGCGTCCGGGCCGCCGGCAAGATAAACCGGAATGCCGGCCTTTCCGCACATGCGCGCGAAGAACTGAAGCGCCGTCCCCTCGCCTTTTGTGCAGAACGTTCCGCTGTGATACGTGTAGATGACGACCGCCTTTGTGCTGTGGGTCAGTGTGAAATTGTGAAAATTCATGCCGACATACGGGCGGATCATCAGAACTTCGCCGCCGAATGTCAGGTCGTGCTCAAAGAACGCGGCCCGCATGTAATCCGGGATGATCGGGAGACAGTGGTCCTGATGCTTCGGATTGCGGACAAATACGCCGTCTTTGATCGTTCCGAAAGACTCGCCGCCGAAGGCTGTGAAGTTGCCCTTGACGCCGTCGGCTTCCATGAGTTCTTCGCCCTTGAACAGCTGCGACTCTTTGTTGTCATTGGTCGCGACCGCGAAGATGCCCGGGAAGGAATCCGGCGAATTGATATAGTCGATGGCCGCCCGGAAATTTGTCACGGCGTTCGAATTCTTCTCGCCGACCGGTGCGTTCGCGGAGATGAACACAACCGGGCAGGGGAGCAGACCGTAGAGCAGCTCTCCGAACAGCGCCGCCGAATAAGACATCGTGTCGGAGCCGTGTGTGATGATGCAGCCTTTGTATTTCTTCAGATCTGCCTTGTGAATCGTTTTCAGGAGCACTTCCCACTCGTGCAGCGTGAAGTTCTCGCTGAGAACCGTGAACGGCTCGATCACCTCGAATTCGTCGTGACGTCCGGTTTCTTTGCGGTATGCGTCGATAACCGCCGCGGAAGTCGCTTTCGTGGTGTCGATGACATGGTCGTGAACCTCACTGCCGATCGTACCGCCGGTCAGAATCACAAGGATCTTCGTGTTCTTCTTCTTTTTTACGTGGGCATCCGTCTCTCTTGGCATCGGTGTGGCTTCATACGCGGACTTCTTCGCCGTCTTTGGTGTAAGTGCCGCTCCGCTTTTCTTCTTGCTGTCATCCGATTTCGGTGCTGTCTGTGCTGTCATTTTGTACCTCCGGCAGGGCATATTTCTTTTCCAGGATCAGGAATTCTTTTCGGAAGGCGGCATTGTCAGCGCGCTTTACCGCATTCAGGTAAGCGTGCGTGTCAAAGCCGTCGTCTTTTGTGCGGATCAGTGTAACCGCGATGTTCGAGCAGTGATCCGCGACACGCTCGAAGTTTGATGTCAGATCGGAAACAATGAAACTCATTCCCATGTTGCAGCGGCCTTCCGTCAGGCGCTGCACATGGTGCTCCTTGATCTGATCGCTCAGCTCGTCAATCACCTCTTCGAGCGGCTCTACGCGTCTGGCCGCTTCGGTGTCCAGATCGCGGAACGCGTCAAACGTCTGGTTCACGATGTCGGTCACAGCCTGAATCATTGTGTGCATCTCGGCACTGGCCGGCGCAGAGAACACCGCCTTCTTCTCGGCCATCTCCTTCGCGTATTCCGTGATGTTGCAGGCATGATCGGAAATTCTCTCAAAGTTGCCGACCGAGTGCAGCAGCATCGTCAGCGTCTCAGACTCCTTGTCCGTCAGATCTCTGGCCGAGATCTTCATCAGATAGGTGCCGACTTTATCCTCGTAGTCATCCACCCGGTTCTCGATGGCGCTGACCTTTGCGGCCGTCTCATCCGAATACTTCCAGATCAGATCCAGACTCATGAACAGAGCCTGTCTGGAAAGTTCCGCCATCCGGTTCACTTCCTGACGGCTGTGTTCCAGCGCAAGCCCCGGCTGCGCGAGAAACCGGCTGTCCAGGAGCTTGAACTCGTCGTTTTCTTCCTCTTGCTCTTCGCCCGGGCGGTCCGGAACCGTCGCCGTCGCGAGCTTTACGAGAAGCCTGCGGTTCGGCAGCAGCACGATCGTCGTTATGATGTTGAACATCGAGTGAATCACGGCGATCCCCGTCATGGAAGCCGTCTGACTCAGGAATGAAAAAGGATGAAAGTAATTGATCGTGTAAAAAATGATCATAAACGCGATCGTTCCGATCACGTTGAAGTACAGGTGGACAAAAGCCGCCCGCTTTGCGTTTTTATTGGTCCCGACCGATGAAAACAGCGCCGTGGTGCACGAGCCGATATTCTGTCCCATGATCATGGGAAGAACAGCCGCGTACGTGACGCTCCCGGTCGCGGAAAGCGCCTGCAGAATACCGATGGACGCTGACGAACTCTGGAGAGCCGTCGTGATCAGAATTCCGATGAGCATGCCCAGAAACGGATTCGTAAAAGCCGTCATCAGATTTACGAATTCCGGCACTTCTTTCAGCGGTTCCAGAGCCGTTGACATCGTGTCCATGCCGATCATGAGGAAACCAAAGCCCGCGAGAACCTTTCCGATCTCGTGAACCGTGTCCTTTTTCATGAACACGATCATGATCGTTCCGATGAGTGCCAGAACCGGTGCAAACGACGACGGTTTCAGCAGCGTCACAAGCAGGTTGTCCGACTCGATTCCAGTCAGCGAAAGAATCCAGGATGTGGCCGTCGTGCCGATGTTTGCGCCCATGATGATGCCGGCAGCCTGATCCAGTTTCATGATGCCGGAGTTGACGAAGCCGACGACCATGACCGTCGTGGCGCCTGACGACTGAATGACAGCCGTTACGCCGGCACCCAGAAGCACGGCTTTGATGGGATTGCTCGTGAGCCGCTCCAGAATTCCCGTCAGATTGCTGCCGGAAGCCTTGGCCAGACCGTCCGCCATGATGTGCATGCCATACAGGAAAAGGCCGATCGCCCCGAGCAGGGAGAGTACGTTAAGCAAAGACATAAAATTTCCTCAAAATCTTACTGCTGCTCAAGCGCTGCCAGAATATCAGCCTGCGCCGCATTTACAGACCCCTGGACCATCTCCGGTTTTCCGCCGCCCCGGGCCCTGAAACTCTCGCGCAGAACCTGGTTCGGCTTTCTGGCATCCCCCGACGCCGATCCGATGATATATTTATACCCGTCATTGTCATTGCCGACGAAGACACCGGCATAGCCGCTGCACTTCGGCGTCAGCATATTCACAAAATCTCTCTGAGCCTTCGTGTCAAGCTCTTCCTCAAAGAACCAGGCATTTTTCTGCCCCTCTTTCACGGCAGCCGCCTTGTCCTTTACGGCCTGCATCTGGAACGACGCCAGCTTTCCTCTCATGGCAAATACGTCGTCCTGCACCTTCTTCACGGCCGGTGCAATCTCTTCCGGTTTCACGGACAGTTCCTTCGCGGCTTCGGACGCGGCGTCCCACACTTCCTCGACAGCCTCAAGCGCCCGGCTTCCGCTCGCGATGGTGAGGCGGATGCCTCCTTTATAATTCTCAGCCTTAAGGATCTTGATCAGGCCGATTTCACCGGTGTGAGCCACGTGCGGAGCGCAGCAGGCGCACAGATCGTATCCCTTAACCTCGACGATCCGGACCGGTCCGTCGATCTCTATCTTGCTGCGGTAATCCAGCGCCGCCAGAACCTCTTTCTCCGGATATGAGCAGATAACCTCAACATTCTCGTAAACGGCGCGGTTGGCTTCCTGCTCAATCTCCCTGAGACCCTCCGGACTGACGACGCCGTCCATATCCATCGTCACGATGTCAGGGCTCAGATGAAATCCTACATTATTGTAACCATAATATTTGTGAATCAGGCCGGAGAGAATATGCTCGCCCGTGTGATTCTGCATATTGGAAAACCGCTGCGGCCAGTCAATCGCCCCCTTCACCCGTGTGCCGGGCTCAAGCGGCTTGTCCGCAAAGTGCGTGATCACCTGCTGTTTGTCGATGCTGACATAAAATACGCGCGCGCCGCCGAGCGTCCCTGTGTCCGGACTCTGTCCGCCTTCTTCCGGGAAAAACAGCGTCTGATCGAGGACAATGGCAAATGCATCCCGCCCGTTCTTTTTCACCGGTTCGCAGGAGAGAACCTCCGCAGAAAACTCTTTTCCATACGGCTGATCGTCATATAATTTTATGGTAGACATCCTGTAAATCCTTTCTGATTGCCTGAAATTTTACTGGAATCTAAACAAATATACCACATAAATGCCTTTTTTAGCACCCATCTTTAGTATACATTGCAATTGACAAGGCCGGTATAAACCCTTTATTATCACAAGTACCACCCGGATGCGCGGTACTGCGGGCGGCATAAACAGGGCATTTGCCCCGCCTGGACTTTTCAGTCCGGAAAGGAGTTTCACTATGAAAAACAATAATGAAGAAATTGTTCTCAATTATACAATTACATTACATGATGCAAAGGGCGCCGCAAAGTTCGTCAAAATTGTCAACGGGCTCACCGGTCATTTTGACTTGCGTGCCGGCAACTACAGTTTCGACGCCAAGTCTCTGCTGGGAGTTCTGAGCATGGACCCGAGCCGCACAATGGTTCTCACGGCAACCGGCGCGGATCGCAAAGAAGTGGAATCCGCTCTTTCGGATTTCATCATTTCTGAAATTCATCAGTCCGCCTGAAAAAACCGCGCTTTACGCAGGCGGTATTAAATCGCGAAAATTCCGGTTTTACACACGGCAGACTTTGTCATTGTATTAATTTCTTCTGCTGCGTATAATTGACTCGGAATTGCTAAAAGGATACAATGCAGTATATATGCCTTTATAGCATCAGGGCACGCGCACCGAATGAAAGTTGTGCGTGTCCTGATTTCGCACGGGAGAATAAACTTATGGAAAAAAAGAGCCATGACAGCGGTATGCACTCCGAAAACGGATATAACATCAGCCGCGATTCTCTGACTCCAAAACAGAAGCGCCTGATTCTACAGCGCCGGAAGCGGCGCAGAATTTCAAAGCGCGTGGGCATCGTCCTCTGTCTGATTGAATTCGTTCTTTTTGCACTCGCAATGTTAACGGTGTACCGCCTGGGCATCGTTCCGATGAGATATCTTGTGGCAGCCGGCGCGCTGATCGCCGCTGTCTCTGTTTTCGCGCTGGTAAGCCAGTTCGCGAAGCACAAACTGCCCGGCAAGATCATCGCCGTCGTTCTCGCGTTCCTGTGCGGCTTCACAACTTTCTACGCAAATGTCACACTGGACGCTCTTTCCGCCGTCACCGGCGCCAACACCGAGCAGCACCAGTATTCCATCGTCGTGGCGGCTTCTGACAGCGCTGAGAGTATGAGCGACGTGGCCGACTACACGTTTGAATATGTATCGGGCATGGACAGTTCCAACCTGACAAAGCTCGAGGAAATGATCGCCAAAGACACGGATAAAACTCCGACGGTTGAAGAAGTCAGCGACTGGCAGACTGTGATAACCAATGTGAGCACCGGTTCGCAGATTGCCGTCATTGTCCCGGAGAACATCCGCGATTCGATTTCCTCGATCATGACGACATTTGACACGGATACCAAAGTTCTCAAGACATACACAATCTCTGAAATCGTGACGGAAAGCGACAGCAGCTCAAATTCATCGAACGTCGATGTCTCAATGGAGCCATTTGCCCTGTACATCGCGGGCAATGACGAAGAGGGACCGATCGGAACGACCGGCAACAACGACGTAAACCTGGTTGTCGTCGTCAACCCGGAGACGCGCCAGATTCTGATCATTTCGACGCCGCGCGATTCTTATGTTTCGATTGTCTCGGACACCGGCGAGGTGATGGAGAAGGACAAGCTGACGCACGCCGGCGACTATGGCGTCGCGTATTCAATGGCGACGCTCGAGCATCTGTATAACGTCAACCTGGATTATTATTTCCGCCTCAACTTCACCGGATGCGCCGGCATCGTGGACGCGATCGCGCCGATCACCGTGCACTCGGATGTCGATTTCACCACGACGGAAGATACCTATCCGGAGCCGCTTACCTTCTATGCCGGCGACAACGTCATCGACAACGGCGAATACGCACTTGCATTCTGCCGCGAGCGCCACGCGTTTCCGCTCGGCGATATTCAGCGCGGCAAAAACCAGATGTATGTCCTGACGGCCATCATCAACCGCGTGAGCTCGCCGGCCATCCTGACGCGCTACACATCGCTGATGGAGAGTATCAAGGATCTGTTCAACACCAACATGCCGCAGAGTGCGTTTACGAAACTTGTCAACATGACTCTCGAAGATTCCACGTGGAATATACAGACTTACTCCACGATGTATGACTCGTTCGAGTCATTGTACTCGCCTCTGCTCACTTTCAATGTGGATATGACGATTCTCGACGAAACATCGGTTCAGATCGTCATGGAGATGATCGACAAGGTCGAGGCCGGGGATGTCTTTGATGTGAATTCCTATGCTCTCGAGCGCTACACGGAACTCGGCGGAGCAAATCCGGACCGGGCCGCTGACGCGCTGTCCGGGGACACCGATTCCACTTCTTCGGAAACGACCTCGGAGACTTCGGAAACGGCCACCGCAGCGGCGGGCTGACAAAATTTGTCATCTGTAAAGGCGGAATTCCTGCAACAGCAGGGGTTCCGCCTTCTTTTTTTGTCTTTTCCGGTTCACAGCAGAGCCGGATTTTTCTATAATAGATACTAGAATATGTGTGAATGTTAAGGAGGAAATATGTTTACTCTCAATCGTAACCTGACGGTCCGGGTGCCGCAGGAATGTGACGGGAAACCTGTGAGACACGCCGTCATGACGCTCAGGCGGGACCTGAAGAACGTATTTGACGAAACAGAAAACGCCGGTGGAAAGCTCGTGCTCGAGCAGGCCGGCCTGCCGGCGGAGGCGTACGAGGTCACTGTGAGCGACGACGCCATCACGATACGTGCCTCTTCCCAGCTCGGATTTGTGTACGGCATTTACGCCGTGAGCCGCGAATACCTCGGGGTTCTGCCGTTCTGGTTCTTCATGGATCAGAAATTCGAGAAGACCACCGGAAAGGAGATCCCGGCCGGCAGCCGCCTGAAGAACCCGACGTATGTGGTGAAATACCGGGGCTGGTTTGTGAACGACGAGGTTCTCCTGGACCACTGGAGCGTCGGGCGCGATCCCCGCAAGCCGTTCGAGCTGACATATGAAGCACTGCTGCGCCTCGGCGGAAACATGGTCATTCCGGGCACCGGCGAAAACGCGCGCAAATACAGGCAGATGGCCTCTGACATGGGGCTTGTCATCACCCAGCATCACGCCGAGCCGCTGGGCGCGGAGATGTTTCTGCACGCCTGGCCGGATCTCGACCCGAGCTATGACAAATATCCCGAAAAATTCAAACAGCTCTGGCAGAACGCCATTGATGAACAGAAGGGCATGAAAGTGCTGTGGAATCTGGGATTCCGCGGTCAGGGCGACGTTCCGTTCTGGCACAACGACCCGCGCTACGCGACACCGCAGTCGCGCGGCAAGCTCATCAGCGACATCATCCGCCTGCAGTACGACATGGTGCACAAGGCGGACCCGACGGCTGACTGCTGCGTCAACCTCTACGGCGAAGTGCTGGAACTCTATCGCCAGGGCTGCCTCTCCTTCCCCGACGATCTGATCAAAATCTGGGCGGACAACGGCTTCGGCGCCATGGTATCGCGCCGCCAGGACAACCACAATCCGAGAATTCCGGCGATCCCGCGCCCGGGCGAAAAAGGCCCGCACGGCATCTACTACCACGTGTCATTCTACGACCTGCAGGCCGCCAACCACATCACAATGCTGCAGTGCCCGCCTGAATTTGTCAGGGAGCAGCTCCAGGAGACCCTGAAAGCTGACATGGGCAGTTTCTGGCTCATCAACTGCAGCAATATAAAACCGCACGTGTACTATCTGGACTTCGTCGCGAAGCTCTGGCAGGCCGGCGATGTCGACATCGAAAAACACGCGCGCGAGTACGCCGCCGAATACTACGGAAAAGAAAACGCCGGCCGCGTCGCTGACCTCATCCGCGATTACCACAACAGCGCACTCGCCTACGGTCCTCACAAAGACGATCTGGCGGGCGATCAGTTTGAGAACCATGTGGCCCGCTGCCTGATCTCACAGTTCCTGATCGACCCGGAAAAGGCCTCCGAAAGTCTTCAGTGGTTTGTGAAGACCGACAGCCTGAGAGACCAGGTCAGGGCGTACGCTGACATTTACCGAGACGGCCACAAAAAATACGAACAGCACTGGAAACACTGCGTCAGGGCCTGGTCTGAGATGGACGGGCCGGCCGACACACTGCTCGCCGACACGATCATGCTGTGCGCCGCGATCCATATGCACTGCTCGACCGGCGCATGGCTTGTGACCGAAGCTCTGCGCGAGGCGTACGCCCACAACTGGCAGCGCGCTTTCTACAACGCCGGCCTCGCCCGCGAACAGTACCTCGCCGCCGACCATGCGATGCGCTCGCGCGAGCATGGCAAATGGCACAATTTCTACCAGAACGACTGTGAAGTCGACTGCAAACAGACCGCCTGGGTTCTGGCCGGCCTCATGAGCTGGCTGCGCAACCGGGATGACGGTCCGCATTTCTTCCAGTGGCAGCGCGACTTCCTCAACACCGAGGAAGACGCAAAAATCCGCCTGATCCTTACCGCGGAGAACCACCGCACCGATGAAGAAATTTTCGCGCTCATGAAAGAGCGCTGGCAGGCCTGAGAGCCCGCCCGAAATTCGCCGGCGCAACTTTCTTTCCCGGAAAGCCCCGGACAGGTGTTCCGGGAAGAAAAGCCGGCAGGTGAAAGGGAAAAACGACAATGGCAGAACAATTTGAAGTTAAGCTTTCAGATGGAACGCCGATGAAAGGGTGGACATGGCAGGCGGGTGATCCCTGTGCCTGCTTCTGCCTGATCACCGGCATGAATGAATACGCGAAGCGCTATGAACCACTGGCGGAGTGGCTGAATCAGAAAAATATTTCCGTCTGGGTTCTGGACGCCCTGGGACAGGGACTGAACGCGGAGTCCGTCGAGAAGCAGGAAATCTGGCCGAAAGACGGCTTTGAAAAAAATGTAGAGGGAATCCATCTCATGAACGAAATGGCCAGAAAGCCCGGAATACCGCTTATACAGATGGGCCACTCGATGGGATCATTTCTCACGCAGCGTCTGATGCAGCGGTTTCCGGGCAGCGCTGACCGCTACATTCTCTGCGGGACCAACGGCGGCCAGGGCGCTCTCATGAAGATGGGATACTGGATCGCAAAGCGTCAGGTAAAAGAGAGCAACCGCGATCTCCCGAACCCGAAACTCTCAAATCTGGGACTCGGCGGCTATTCGAAGGCCGTGAAAAATGCCCGCACGGATCTCGACTGGCTCTCGTATGACGAAGACAACGTAAACCGCTACATCGCCGACCCTTACTGCGGGCACGAGGACACCGGCGGTTTCTGGCTCGAGTTTCTGAAGGGCATGAGCAGACTCTGGGACAAGAGCGAGATGAAGAAAATCGCCAGGGACCGTCCGGTTCTCATCATAGCCGGTCAGGAAGACCCCGTCGGACAGAACGGCAAAGGCCCGAAATGGCTCGCCGACACTTACCGCAGTCTCGGCGTACAGAACGTGACGCTCAAACTCTATCCGCATATGCGCCACGAAATTCACAACGAAAAAGGGCACCTGGAAGTCTATGAGGACATCCTCGGATTTATTCTGAAAGGCTGAATTCGCTTTCACGATGCAGCCGCGGCATTTGCCATGTGAATGGCCGTGATAAATTCAAGCGTCAAAAAAACCATCCTCTCCGCCGGAAATCCGACGAATGGGGATGGTTTTTCGTATGCGCCGGACGGCGCTTATCTTTTCTGTCTGCCGATGTACTTCCTCAGTTGTCTGAGCCCGGACCGATATCCGGTTTCTCTTCGTCCCGGGGTTCTTTTTCGGCCTGTTCCTCTTCCTTCAGCTGTTTCTCTCTCTGCGCGAAAGCCGCAATCAGCGCTTTCTTGCCCTCGACAGTGAGAACGAAATTCTCAGCGACCGGATTGATGATGATGCCGATTCTCGGGTCCATGATCAGCGCGTGCTTGATGTCGCACGGCAGCGCCGCCCATTCCTTTGTCGAATACAGCCTCTGGAACTCAAACGGGTCCGTGAAGAACGGCAGAAAATGCTGCTGTTTCTTGTCCGTGATATGCGGAATCTGAATCTTGGCGTTCTTCGGCAGGGATCGGTATGTGACCAGACCGCTCAGCCGGTGTCCTTCGGCCTTCACCGGCAGCAGCAGGATCGCCTTGTCCAGCTGATCGAGCATACGGACTTCGCGCGTCTTGACGTTCTGCTTATGCTGCTTGTACTTGACAGGCCAGCGCGCCTCCGAAAGAAGCGAGTTGAGCGCAAACCTGAGAGACGGATTCGTCACCTTGAACGGAAGGCGGTTGAGCTCATTGAGCCCCGGATCCTTCTCGATCTCATCGCGGTCGACCGTCACCTTGAACTGGCCGTTGTCAATCGTCACCAGGTTTACACCGGTGTAGTACAGATACCGGAACAGACTCATTTTGTCCGGGAACGGCGACTCATGCTTTTCGTATTTCAGGATCGCAAGCTGACGGAACTGTCTGCGGTAGAAATCCACCGCGTCCCGCGCAAATGATTCCTTCGAATAAATGTCCACCGCGCCCTGATCCAGGAACGGCATGTTCGTCGTGCGGTCAATCGTCACATACAGCACGTCCGCCTCATACACCTTGCGGCAGAGTTCTTTCTCAAGCGTCGATTCCTTGTTCTCGAAATCATTGACCTCGTTCTGCTCGTGAATCTGGCGGATCATGCGGATCATGAAGCACAGCTCCTGAATCGAAAGCTTCCGAAGCGTCTCCTCTTCCAGAATTCCCGTCCTGAGTATGCCGGCCAGCTGTGCCGCCCTCTTTTCGCTCACCCGGTCCGGATTGTTGCGGCCCCGGTTCTGCTCGATCCGGTAGCACTTGAAGCCCTTCTCAAAAACAGACGGGTCCGTATTGTCCACATAAATCGCGTATGCGTTCTGATTTCCCGTGCCCTCTTCGTACGTAATCTTCGGCAGCGGGTCGCGGCCGAGCCTCTCGAGTCCGTTCACCGGAAATGTCGCCCGCACGCGATTCTGCGCGTCCGTCAGCACCAGACTGTCGCCGAGCGAAATCGTGCCCTTTTCCAGGATGCCGGACACCAGTGTGGACGGAGTCCCGTCGTGATCCATGGCAAATGCGGCGTCGATCCGGAAAATGGCTGTGACGCCGAGTCTCTGCGTCTTTGCCTTCCCCGTCTTGGTGCCCTCACTGCCTGCGTCAGACTTTTTCCCGCTCTCAGGCGCTTCCGGCTTTTCCGGCTCCGCCTTTTCCTCCACGTCAAGAACATCGCCGGCATTCAGCTCGGATGTCCCGGAAGTCTCAGCTGTCTCTTCCGGGACCGGTTCTGTCCCGGGCTCTCTGCCCGGTGCGTCTTCGGATGCTGTCCGCTGCTCTGCCGGTCCGGCCTGCTCTTCGGCGGCTTTTTCCGGCTGCGGCTCCGGCACCGGCACCTCTTCTTCTGCCTGTGCTGCTTTCTCTTCCTGCGGCGCTTCCGGCTTTTCAGACTCTATATCATCCCGTTCTTCCTGCGGTTTTACTTCGGCTCCCGCCTCAGCCTCGGCAGCCTCAGACGTTTTCTTCCTGCGAAAATGGTCAAATAAACCCACTTGAAAAACCTCCAAATAATCAGCTTCAAATATTATACCATACGAGTTATAAAATTCGACTTGTTAGTCCCATAAAACTATCATGAGTTGAAAGGTTATGCTATAATGCAGAAAGAAATCCATATACAGAAAGGAAAATCAATGGAAGAATACACTGGATATCGCTATGATACACAGCTTCTGATTGACGGCGATGACCTGGACGAGGATGAAGTCCGCGACTACTTTACGGCGAACTTCAAGGGCGACTGTCTTCTGGCGGTCGGCGGCGACGGGGATCCGATCAAGATCCATTTTCACACGGACGAGCCCTGGAAAGTGCTCGAGTACTGCCGCAGCCTCGGTGAAATCTACGACATTGTCATAGAAGACATGATCAGACAGTCGAAAGGTCTTCACGGTTAAACTTCTCTGCCAAATCTGTATTGCTGGTGCTCTCTGCCGGATTTTATCCGGCCGGGAGCTTTTTTTCGTCAAAAAAAGCCCGGACATTTTTTCAAATGTCCGGGTTGCCTTTAATTTTCAGTTTTTGCCACATCTCCCGGTTTTTCGAATGCTGCCAGTTCCGGATGCTCGCGGTGAAGCTTTGTGTAGTTCTCGTACGTCGGCTTCTTGTGCGTCTCGCTGGCCCAGATCTGATCGGCCATCGGCTTCCACTTTGCCGCGTAATCGTCGCACTTTGCGCAGAGTTCATCGACAGACTCCGGCGCCTCTTCGTTTGTCTGATGGGCTCCGGTCTCCTTGACCATCTTGCGCAGGAGCTGCGGATTCTCAAGCATCGGGCACGGACGGAGGTGATTGCGGTTGAACGGCTGACCCTCGTGATACTCCATGAACAGCGGGCTCTGGAGAATTTCCAGCACACTCTTGTCGTGGATGTTCGCGTTCGAGAAGTGAATGAACACGCACGGTTCAGCGTCGCCGCTCGAATTGATATGGAAGTAGTTTCTTCCTCCGGCAATGCATCCGCCGACGTACTCGCCGTCGTTCTGGAAGTCCATCGGATAGAACTGGATGTTGCTCTTGTTGCTTCTGATGTAGCGGATGCGGTCGATCATGTACTTTCTCTGCTCCGGTGTCGGCATCAGAGACGGCACGGCGTTCTGGCCGACCGGCATATAGTGGAAGTAGAAACCGAACTTCGCGCCCTTCTCCTCGAGCAGATGGAAGAAATCGTCGCTCGTGACGGCCTCGACGTTCTGGCTTGTGTAGCACACGGATGTGCCGAACAGGATGCCGTACTTCTTCAGAAGATCCATAGCCTTCATGACGGCAGCGTAATGGCCTTCGCCGCGGCGCGCGTCGTTGGTGTCCGGAGAGCCCTCGATCGAGAGCAGGAATGTCATGTTGCCGAGGCGTACCAGCTCCTTGCAGAGATCTTCGTCGATCAGCGTCGAATTGGAGAACGCCGCGAAATAGCAGTCGTGATGCTTCTCAATCAGACGAAGGATATCCTTCTTGCGCACCATCGGCTCGCCGCCTGTCATCAGATACAGGTAAACGCCGAGCTTCTTGCCCTCGGTGACAATCTTGTCCATGTCCTCAAAGGACAGGTTGTTCTTGTGGCCGTATGTGCCGGACCAGCAGCCCACGCAGTGCATGTTGCAGGCGGAAGTCGGGTCAAAGAGAATCAGCCACGGAATGTTGCAGTTGTACTTCTCGCGGTTCTCGCGGATCATCTTGGTGCCGCGCAGGAACGCCTCGTAGCCGAGGTTCAGAAGTGTCATCTTGGCGAAATTCGGGTTGATCTCGTCGATCGTCTTGTTGATGAACTTCATCCAGCGGTTGTTCGGATCCTGGACGTCCTTCTTGACTTTCTCGACCTTCTCCGGTGTAAACGCCTTGCCGAAAAACTTCTGGGCAAGACCGACCATATTCAAATATGTCTTGGTTCTGTCTTCAGAATTTTTAAGATTCTTGATCAGCCCGTCGATCATGGCGCCGACCGCCTGGCGCTCCGCGGCGTGCTTGACTTCTGCAAGTGATGGCATAGTATCCCTCCATTTAGCTTAATCATCCTGTACTTTATCACACCCAAAGACATGTTGTCATTATACATATTCCATGATTTGTCCTCGGATGCTGTATTGCCGGCCGCGGCTCATACCGCGAAAAAGGCCGCTGAAGCGTCTTAAGCTCAGCAGCCCTGTATTCTTTACAGTTTGTAACTGTCAGTCAAATGTTCCGTTCAGATAATCGATCGCATACGCGGCGTAAACTTCCGCGGCGATCACGACGGCGTCCTCGTCGATATCGAAGTGAGAGTCGTGGTGCGCGCAGGTGGTGTTCGGCTTCTTTTCGTTGCGCGTGCCGACATAAGCGTAGCAGCCCGGGACGCGCAGATTGAACTCGGCGAAGTCGTCGCCGCCAAGCGACGGTCTGCGGTCTGTGACGACGTTCTCTTTCCCGATCAGATGGCTGAGTGTCGTCTGCACTTCCTTCGTGGACTCCGGATCATTGATCAGCGGAGACGTGTTGTCCTCGTATGCCACCTCAGCCGTTCCGCCGTAGATGGCCGCGATTTTCTCAGAAAGGTCTGCAAGTTCCTCACGGATCTTCTTTCTTGTTTCCTGGCTGAATACGCGGATAGTTCCCTCGATGTCGGCCTTTTCCGCCACGACGTTATAGGCATTTCCGGCTGTAATTTTTCCGATGCCGAGCAGAACATTTTCCATGGGGTCGGTGCGGCGCGTTACCAGTGCCTGAGCGGCCACGACGATCTGAGCGGCGATATAGGCCGCGTCGACGCCGAGCTGCGGGGTGGATACGTGAACGCCCTTGCCCGTCACATGAATGTTGAACCAGTCGACAGACGCGTTGTTCGGTCCCGGGACAGCCGCGACTTTTCCGACCGGAACATCCGAGGCCGCATGC
The DNA here is from genome assembly GCA_050944355.1 of Lachnospiraceae bacterium. Classification (GTDB taxonomy): domain Bacteria; phylum Bacillota; class Clostridia; order Lachnospirales; family Lachnospiraceae; genus UBA4285. Next base: position 19,748 of record JBMNQX010000009.1, on the reverse strand, counting down.
AGGCCGAAGCTGCGGCCGCACCCCTTCAGATCGCCTTCGTTCACGATCAGGTGAGCGCCGTAGCCGATTTCCTCGCCCGGCTGGAACGTGACGCGCACGGTTCCGCCGAACAGGCTGCGGTTCTTTGCGAGCAGACGGCAGGCCTCGATCAGGGACGAGCAGTGCATGTCGTGGCCGCAGGCATGCATGACGCCCGGGTTCTGCGACTTATAGGCGCACTCGTGCTGTTCCTGTACCGGCAGCGCATCGATGTCCGCGCGCAGAACGATCGTCCTGCCGCCGGGCTTCTCACCTTTGATTTCTGTCATGACGCCCGTCTTGGCGATGCGCTTTGTCTTGAGGCCGACTTTGTGGAGTTCCTCTTCGATTTTTTCCTGCGTGTGGAACTCTTTTGCGGAAAGTTCCGGATGCATGTGGAAATACTCACGCAGGCCGACCGCGTAGTCGCGGTCGGCCTCAGCCTGGGATTTAATTACGGAATCTGTCTCACTCATTGTACTTCTCACTCTTTCTTTCCGGCCAGAGCTTTCAGATCATCCAGGCTGGAAGCCTTGTGAGAATACAGGGACAGCGGTGCCATCAGCGTGTCGCCGATGGACTCGATCGCATAGTTCTGAGTCGAAACTTCATTTTCCAGATATGCTTTGTGCTGGAAAGCATTCAGGTCGATTTCGCCTGCGTTCAGCGCTTCGTTCGGAAGATTGTACGCATCGAACTCAACAAGTTCAATATAGATGTTTGCATTTTCCTCGTCAAGCACCTTCTGGACGGCTTTCCAGTGGTCGTTCGATGACCCGCAGACGCCGACCTTTACGACGGTCTTGCCTGTCTCGTCGGACTCATAGGCGTCGACTTCCGCCGTGTTGTCTTCCTGCTTTGAGGAATCATAAGCGGAGAACGCCGGAATGAACGCCTCGCTGTACTTTGCGACGATGTAGTTTCCGACGTACTGGGTCTGGAATGCCTCGACGATCTTCTTGTATGTCTCATTGTCCTTGTCCTCGCTGCGGGCCGCGATGATATTGACATACGGGTTGTCGGAGCTGCCGGTGTCCTGACTCTCGACGATCAGAGCGTCCTTGCTGGGGATGAGTCCCTGCGGAATCGCGTAGGTTCCGTTGATGACGCAGGCGCCGTAGTCGTCAAGCGTGGACGGAAGGGTGTTTGCCTGCGCCGGCACGACTTCGATGTTGTAGATGTAGTTTGTGATGTCCTTCGTCTCCGGTGTATAGCCGGCGTCCGGATCCACTTCGATCAGCCCGGCAGCCTCGAGGAGCTTGATGGCACGGCCTCCGTTTGTGGCATCATCCGGGATGCCGATCTTGAGGGCCTCGCCGCTCGAGCCCGAGCTGCCCGAATCACTGGAATCTGTCGACGCGCTGCCGCACCCTGCCAGAGCGCCTGCGAAAAGAACGGCTGCCGATGCCGCACATACAAATCTTGTAAATTTTCTCATGCTTATTCCTCCCTTTCTTCGCGGGCACATCTGTAAAAGCTGCCCGGTTCCCTCTGACCGAAACGATCAGATTGTAACTTTCTTTGCGAATATCTTCCGATTCGTCGTCTTCTTCGCCAGCAGATTTCCGACGGTCTGGAGAATCGTGACGAAAACGAGAAGAATCACAACGCACACATTGACGACATCCTGATGATGCAGGTTCTGTCCGTAGTTGATGGCAAAGCTGCCGATACCGCCGGCACCGACCGCGCCGGCCATCGTGGTCAGTCCCACGATGCTGATGGCCGTGATCGTCACCGCTCTCCACAGATCCGGAACCGCTTCCGCCAGATATACACGGAAGATAATGTCCGGGACAGAGCAGCCCATCGATCTCGCCGCCTCAATCTTGCCCGGATCGACGCCGGCGAGCACCGACTCGACCTGTCTGGTGAAGAACGGCGTGGCACCGAACACGAGCGGAACGATGGCGCCCGTCACGCCGATCGACGTCCCGACCAGCATTCTCGTGAACGGAATCAGGAAAATCAAGAGGATGACAAATGGAATCGCGCGAAAGAAATTCGTGAAGATCGTCACGATATAGTAGACGACCTTGTTCGGCGCGATGCCGTCACTCTTGGTCACAATCAGCAGAATTCCCAGAATGAATCCGAATATCAGCGTGAAAACGCCGGAGATCAGGAACATCTGAAGAGTGGCAATGACTGCCGTCTCAAGCTTGTCAGTGTATGCCATGACATTGGGCATCAATGTTTCCAGACTCATGACTTCTCCTCCTCTCTCACGTCTTCATCCGTGATCTCTTCGACTCTTACTCCCGCCTTCGCGAGCATGTCCATGGCGCGCGCGGTCTGATCCGGTTCACCCTTGATCATGACGATCATGCTGCCGAGCGGCTTGTCCTCGAGAAGATCGATATTGGCCAGAACAATGTTGACCTTGCATCCTGTCGCCGCGGCTGTCTCCGAGATCAGCGCCTCATCGGCGCTCGGCCCGGCAAAGACAAGACGCACAAGCCGGTCGCCTTTACCGGTCTTCTGAACCAGCGGCGAGTGGCCCTCGAAAAGCTTGTCGATGCGTTTCAGACCGCTCGAGCTCTCGACAAAGCTCGTCGCGATATCCGATTTCGGGAGATTGAATACGTCGTAGACATGACCTGTCTCGACAATCGAGCCATTTTCCATGACGGCGACTTCATTGCAGATTTCCTTGATGACGGCCATCTCATGGGTGATGAGAACAATCGTAAGACCCAGCTTCCGGTTCAGCTCTTTGAGCAGCTTCAGAATGGACTCCGTCACGTCCGGGTCCAGCGCGCTCGTCGCCTCATCGGAGAGCAGGATTTTCGGGTCGTTCGCCAGGGCTCTCGCGATGGCGACTCTCTGCTTCTGTCCGCCGGAAAGTTCACTCGGATACGAGTTCGCCTTCGACTCGATGCCGACGAGCTTCAGAAGTCCCGCGACCTTTTCCCTGATCTCCTCCTTCGACTTTCCGCTGTTCTTCAGCGGAAACGCGACGTTGTCATATACCGTGCTGCGGTCGAGAAGATTGAAGTGCTGGAAGATCATGCCGATGCCCTTGCGCAGCTGCCTCAGATCCTTGTCGGTGAGCGGCCGTTTTCTGCTGCCGTCCGCCGGCTCAAACATCGGCTTTTTCCTGCCCGGCTCCATCGTCACGGTTCCGAACCCGTCGATCGTAAGAGATCCGCTCTCCGGAACCTCCAGAAGATTTATACAGCGGACCAGCGTCGATTTGCCGGCGCCGGAGTACCCGATCACACCGTAAATCTCACCATCCGCAATCGAAAGAGACGCATTCTTCACCGCCTGGACGGTCCCTTCCTTCGTGACAAATGTTTTACTGATATTTTTTAATTCAATCATGCTGCATGAACCCTTCTTTGTATCCCCTGCGGATGTTTCCTATACTATCATTCGATTCATCAATTGTGAAGTTTTTATAAACTGGCTCCAGCTATAGCCACACGCTATAGCCTGAATAGCATCAGAACAGGAAAACACCGGGACCGGCCGATCTGTGGACGCCGGCAAGTCCTCGCCTCACAGGGCTGCCCCCACAGACCGAAAAAAGGCCCTGACGGAACCCGGGTTCTTGTCAAACCCGGCCTTCCTTCAGGGCCTCATTTTCAGCTGGTATTGATTTGACCGTCAGATCAAAATTACTCGATGATCTTGGCAACGGCACCGGAACCAACCGTTCTGCCGCCCTCACGGATGGCGAAACGAAGTCCCTGCTCCATAGCTACCTTGTGGATCAGCTCAACAGTCATCTCAACGTTATCGCCAGGCATGCACATCTCAACACCTTCCGGCAGATGAATGATACCGGTAACATCCGTTGTTCTGAAATAGAACTGCGGTCTGTAGTTGTTGAAGAACGGTGTATGACGGCCGCCCTCGTCCTTGGTCAGTACGTAAACCTGAGCGGTGAACTTGTGATGCGGTGTTACAGAACCCGGCTTTGCAAGTACCTGTCCTCTCTCTACGCCGTCCTTGTCAACGCCGCGGAGAAGTACGCCGATGTTATCGCCCGGGATAGCCTCATCGAGGGTCTTGCGGAACATCTCAAGAGAGGTTACGACAACCTTCTTGGTCTCGTCCGTGATGCCGACAATTTCAACTTCATCAGCCGGATGCAGAACGCCACGCTCTACACGGCCGGTAGCAACTGTACCACGGCCAGTGATGGTGAATACGTCCTCAACCGGCATAAGGAACGGCTTCTCAGTATCTCTTACCGGATCCGGAACATACTCGTCGATGGTGTGCATCAGCTCGAGAACCGCATCGCCCCACTTGCCCTTCGGATCTTCAAGAGCCTTCAGAGCCGAGCCGCGGATGATCGGGGTGTCATCGCCCGGATAACCGTACTCGTTCAGGAGCTCGCGGACTTCCATCTCAACGAGGTCGATAAGCTCTTCATCGTCAACCATGTCGCACTTGTTCAGGAATACAACGATGTACGGAACACCTACCTGACGAGCGAGCAGGATGTGCTCACGTGTCTGAGCCATAACGCCATCGGTAGCTGCTACTACAAGAATAGCGGCATCCATCTGAGCGGCACCGGTGATCATGTTCTTTACGTAGTCAGCATGTCCGGGGCAGTCAACGTGTGCGTAATGTCTCTTCTCTGTCTCATACTCAACATGGGCGGTGGAGATTGTGATTCCACGTGCCTTCTCTTCCGGTGCTTTATCGATCTGGTCGAATGCCTCTGCATGTCCCAGACCAAGTCTCTCAGCCAGAACAGTTGTGATAGCTGCCGTCAGTGTGGTCTTACCATGGTCAACATGTCCAATGGTACCGATATTACAATGCGGCTTGTTTCTGACGAACTTTTCCTTTGCCATTGCTGTTAATCCTCCTTGTGATTACTCATATAAGCAAATGAGCGCCGATTCCCTCGGCTGCCGCCCGGCCGCGGACTTTGCCTGCGGCCGGACAGTAATACTAAAAAATATTATATTAAAGTTACTGCGAATTTTCAACAAGTTCTCGCAAAATGTGCGGGATTACTTGCCGCCGTGTTCAGCGATAATCTTATCCTGAACATTCTTCGGAGCGATCTGATACTTCTCGAAGAACATCGAGTAGTTTCCGCGCCCCTGTGTCTTGGAACGAAGGTCGGTCGCATAGCCGAACATCTCAGCGAGCGGAACATAAGCCTTGACCATCTTGCCGCCGCCGATGTCTTCCATGCCTTCGATCTGTCCGCGGCGTGCGTTCAGATCCCCGATGACATCGCCCATGTACTCTTCCGGCATCGTCACCTCGACGCGCATGATCGGCTCGAGGATCGCCGGATCTGCCTTGCTCATGGCATCCTTGAACGCCATGGAGCCGGCGATGTGGAATGCGAGCTCGGAAGAATCGACTTCGTGATACGAGCCATCCCAGACAGTAGCGTGTACGCCGAGAACCGGGAAGCCGGCAAGAATACCGGACTGTGCGGCCTCTTCGATACCTTCGCCTACGGCCGGAATATATTCCTTCGGGATCGCGCCGCCGGATACCTCGCTGTCGAACTTGAATGTCTGTTCGCCGTTCGGATCCATCGGCTCGAACTTAACCTTACAATGACCGTACTGACCGCGGCCGCCGGACTGCTTCGCATACTTGGAATCAACATCCACAGCCTTGGTGAAGCACTCCTTGTAAGCTACCTGCGGAGCACCTACCGTTGCGTCAACGTGGAACTCACGTCTCATACGCTCAACAATGATGTCCAGATGCAGCTCGCCCATGCCGGCGATAATGGTCTGGCCTGTCTCATTGTTCGTGTGAACACGGAATGTCGGGTCTTCTTCTGCGAGCTTTGCAAGAGCGTCGCCCATCTTGACCTGGTCGTTCTTTGTCTTCGGCTCTACGGCAACCTCGATAACCGGCTCCGGGAATTCCATGGACTCCAGAACAACCGGATGTTCCTCATCGCACAGCGTGTCACCGGTCGTCGTGTTCTTCAGGCCGACAATGGCGATGATATCGCCCGAGTAAGCCTTCTGAAGCTCTGATCTGTGGTTGGCGTGCATGAGAAGAATACGGCCTACGCGTTCCTTCTTATCCTTTGTAGAGTTGAGAACATACGAACCGGCATCCACAGTTCCGCGGTAAACGCGGGCAAATGCCAGTCTGCCGACAAACGGATCTGTGGCGATCTTGAAAGCGAGCGCCGCAAACGGGCCGTCATCCGTGGACTCAACCTTGACTTCGTTGCCATTGAGATCCTTGCCCTCTGCCGGCGGAATGTCAACCGGAGACGGAAGGTACTCGATAACACCGTCGAGAAGCTTCTGAACGCCCTTGTTCTTGTAGGCAGTTCCGCAGTAGACCGGAATCGCGTCGCCGGCGATCGTCGCCTTGCGCAGCGCGGCCTTCATCTCGTCGATGCCCGGCTCTTCGCCTTCAAGGTACTTTTCCATCAGGTTTTCATCGAAGTCGCAGCACTGCTCGACGAGCTTTGTGTGATACTCAGCGGCCTGATCCTTGAGATCATCCGGAATATCCGTCACTTCGATGGCATCGCCCTTGTCGTTCTCGTAGAGATATGCCTTCATCTCGAACAGATCGACGACGCCTTTGAAGTAATCTTCCTTGCCGATCGGGATCTGTACAATAACCGGGTTTTTACCCAGCTTTGTGATGAGCTGCTTTGTGGAACCGAAGAAATCAGCTCCCAGCTTGTCCATCTTGTTCATGAAAGCGAGACGCGGAACGTTGTATTTGTCAGCCTGACGCCATACGTTCTCAGACTGCGGCTCAACGCCGTTCTTTGCATCGAACACACCGATGGCTCCGTCGAGAACACGCAGAGATCTTTCAACTTCTACCGTGAAGTCTACGTGTCCGGGGGTATCGATGATATTGATGCGGTTCATCGGCTCACCCTCAACATTCTTGTTGTAAGCCTGTCTGGTCCAGTGGCATGTGGTGGCGGCGGAAGTAATGGTGATACCTCTCTCCTTCTCCTCATCCATCCAGTCCATCGTGGCTGTTCCGTCATGAGTATCGCCAATTTTATAGTTGATGCCAGTGTAATACAGAATACGCTCCGTCAGTGTCGTTTTGCCGGCATCGATGTGAGCCATGATTCCGATATTTCTGGTGCGCTCAAGCGGGAATTCTCTCCCTGCCATTGATTCTTACCTCCTGTCTGCGAAACGAACGATTAAAATCTGCTGTAATGAGCAAATGCCTTGTTTGCCTCGGCCATTTTGTCCATATCTTCCCTGCGCTTGATCGAAGCACCGGTATTGTTCGCCGCATCGAGGATCTCGTTGGCAAGTCTCTCTTCCATGGTCTTCTCGCCTCTCTGGCGGGAGAATGTTGTGAGCCAGCGAAGAGCAAGGGTCTGCTTTCTCGGGCCCTCGATCTTGTTCGGTACCTGATAGGTGGCACCGCCGACACGCTTTGCTTTTACTTCGATCTCAGGCTGGATGTTAGCCAGAGCTTCTTTAAAAACTTCAAGTGCATCCTTGCCCGACTTGGAAGCGATCTGATTGAATGCTCCGTATACGATCTTCTGTGCTGTCGACTTTTTGCCGTCAAGCATGATGTTGTTAATAAGCTTTGTCACAACAACATCGCCGTACACCGGATCTGGTATTACTGCTCTTTTAGGAGCATTTCCTTTACGTGACACGGGTCTTCCCTCCTTAACAATAATTAATTCATCGGTACTCACAAAACTGATATTTGTGTGCGTGCACGAAAAAGGACGATCTGCGGCCATCGGTCTTCCATTCCGGCACTGTAACTGTTTCCGAATTGTGATCAGCCATCCTGCCGGGCCGTGTTCCGGCCGGACGCGGCGTCTTTCCGCCTGTCTTTACTTTCTTTCTTATATAAGAAGAATTACTTCTTCTTCGGACGCTTTGCGCCGTACTTGGAACGAGCCTGCATACGGTTTGCAACGCCAGCTGTATCGAGCGTGCCGCGGATGATGTGGTAACGAGTACCCGGAAGATCCCTTACACGTCCGCCGCGGACAAGAACAACAGAGTGCTCCTGCAGATTGTGGCCCTCACCCGGGATATAAGACGTAACTTCAATGCCGTTGGAGAGACGAACTCTGGCAATCTTTCTGAGTGCTGAATTCGGCTTCTTCGGTGTAGCCGTCTTAACCGAGGTGCAGACGCCTCTCTTCTGCGGAGAAGCTACGCTCACCTGTCTCTTCTCAAGAGAGTTGAATCCCTTCAGAAGTGCCGGGGAGTTGCTTTTCTTAGCTGCTGTATGTCTGCCCTGCTTTACTAACTGGTTAAATGTTGGCATTCATTTCACCTCCCTGAATGGAATAGTGGCCGCTGTAAAACGAAACAAAGTGCGCGGCTTGAGAAAGTCACGCACTTTGCAAGTATATCGTATCCCTGGAACATTTGTCAATGGCAAATACAGGATTAATATGAATCCAGACGAATTATTCTTCCGTGAAATTCAGGCTGGCATCTGTCTTGACAATCGCTCCGTCTTCTTCCGCTTCCTTCTTTGCCTTTTCCTCTTCGCGCTCTTCCTCGATCTCGCGGACTTCGCCCTCGTAATCGATGCCGCTCTCCAGCTTTACATTCTGGTAGCGCTGCATGCCGGTGCCGGCCGGAATGAGCTTTCCGATGATGACATTTTCCTTGAGTCCGTACAGCGGATCGACCTTGCCGTTGATGGCCGCTTCGGTGAGCACTCTCGTGGTCTCCTGGAACGACGCCGCCGACAGGAACGAATTTGTCGCCAGGGAAGCCTTCGTGATGCCCAGGATAATCGGCGTCCCGGTTGCCGGGGTCTTGCCCTCTGCCTCCATCTGCTCGTTGCGCTCTTCGAAGTCGACCAGGTTGACGGTCTCACCCGGAAGGAATCCGGTGTCGCCCGGCTCATCCACATTGATCTTGCGGAGCATCTGACGCACAATCAACTCGATGTGCTTGTCGTTGATGTCAACACCCTGGACACGGTAAACCTTCTGAACTTCGCTGATCAGATAATCCTGAACCGCGCGCACGCCCAGAATGCGGATGATATCATGAGGCCACTTGGAGCCTTCGGTCAGTTCCTCGCCCTTGGCTACGACCTGTCCCTCTTTTACCTTTACGCGCGCCTCACGGGAGATCGCGTAGGACTTGCGGTTGCCGTTCTCGTCGACGACCTCGACTTCCGACTTCTTTTCGCTCTCCTTGAGGTGTACCGTGCCGCCGAACTCGGCCAGAACAGCCTGGCTCTTCGGACGGCGCGCCTCGAACAGTTCCTCGACACGCGGAAGGCCCTGTGTGATGTTGCTCCCCGCGACACCGCCGGTATGGAACGTTCTCATGGTCAGCTGCGTACCAGGCTCACCGATGGACTGCGCCGCGATGACTCCGACCGCTTCGCCGATCTGCACGGTCTGGCCGGTCGCCATGTTCGATCCGTAGCACTTCGCGCACACGCCCATGTGAGAGCGGCATGTGAGGATCGTGCGGATCTTGACCTTCTTGATGCCCTTCTCGTCCGGCTGTACGACTTTCAGAATCTTCTTCGCTCTGTCCTTGGTGACAAGGTGGTTTGCCTTTGCGACAATCTCGCCCGTCTCCGGATCGATGATATCCTCGGCCAGATAGCGGCCGGTGATGCGCTCCTCGAGAGACTCCAGAACGTCAGCCTTCTCATCTGAATTTGCCGTTGCCTTGTCGTTCAGGAACTCAGACACGTACATGCCCGGGATGACTCCGCGGTTCGCGGAGCAGTCTGCCTCGCGGATGATAAGATCCTGGGAGACATCGACAAGACGTCTCGTGAGGTAGCCGGAGTCGGCAGTACGCAGAGCGGTATCGGACAGACCCTTGCGGGCGCCGTGTGCCGAAATGAAGTACTCCAGTACGTCCAGTCCTTCACGGAAGTTGGACTTGATCGGGAGCTCGATCGTGTTGCCCGATGTATCGGCCATCAGTCCGCGCATGCCGGCGAGCTGCTTGATCTGCTCGTTAGAACCACGGGCTCCGGAGTCCGCCATCATGAAGATGTTATTGTACTTGTCCAGTCCGGACAGAAGTGCGTTCTTCAGATCGTTATCGGTCTTCTGCCATACGCGGATGACATTCTTGTGTCTCTCGTCATCCGTCGTCTGGCCGCGGTTGTATTTCTCCGTGATGATATCGACGATCTTCTCGGCGCTGGCGATCATCTTCGGCTTGCTCGGCGGAACGGTCATCTCAGATACGGATACCGTCATAGCCGCGCGGGTCGAGAACTTGTAGCCCATCGCCTTGATATTGTCGAGAACCTCGGCAGTCGTCGTCGTGCCGTGAATATCGATGACAGCCTGCAGAATCTTCTTCAGCTGCTTCTTGCCGACATGGAAATCGACTTCCAGTGCCAGAGCGTTGGCCGGATCCGATCTGTCGACGAAACCGATGTCCTGCGGAATGATCTCGTTGAACAGGAAACGGCCCAGCGTGGAGTCCACATTTCCGCTCACAACCGATCCGTCCGCCATCTTCTTGCTCATGCGGACGCGGATCTTCGCCTGCAGCGTGATCACCTTGTTTTCATAGGCGAGAATCGCCTCGTTGACGTTCTTGAAAATCTTGCCCTCGCCCTTGGCGCCCGGTCTCTCCTGTGTCAGGTAGTAAATACCGAGAACCATATCCTGCGTCGGAACCGTCACAATCGTTCCGTCAGACGGCTTCAGAAGGTTGTTCGGGGACAGAAGCATGAAACGGCACTCTGCCTGCGCCTCGACCGAAAGCGGGAGATGGACAGCCATCTGGTCGCCGTCGAAGTCGGCGTTGAAGCCCGGGCATACCAGCGGATGAAGCTTGATGGCCTTGCCCTCGACGAGGATCGGTTCGAACGCCTGAATCGAAAGTCTGTGCAGTGTGGGGGCACGGTTGAGCATAACCGGGTGCTCCTTGATGACATCGCCCAGAACATCCCATACGGACTGATCGAGCTGCTCGACCTTCTTCTTGGCGTCCTTGATATTTCTCGCGATATTGCGGTGCACGAGTTCTCTCATGACAAATGGCTTGAACAGCTCAATTGCCATTTCCTTCGGCAGACCGCACTGATAGATCTTGAGTTCCGGTCCGACGACGATAACGGAACGGCCGGAGTAGTCGACACGCTTGCCGAGCAGGTTCTGTCTGAAGCGTCCCTGCTTGCCCTTGAGGAGCTCTGACAGCGACTTCATCGGGCGGCCGCCGGGTCCGGTGATCGGGCGGTTCGTTCTGCGCCCGTTGTCGATCAGAGCGTCGACGGCTTCCTGCAGCATTCTCTTTTCGTTTTTGATGATGATATCCGGAGCTTTCTGATCAAGAAGTTTCTTGAGACGATTGTTCCGGTTGATGATGCGGCGGTACAGCTCATTCAGATCGGAAGCCGCAAAGCGGCCGCCGTCCAGCAGTACCATCGGGCGGAGATCCGGCGGCATAACCGGGATTTCCGTGAGGATCATCCACTCCGGCTTCGTGCCGGACTTGATGAACGCTTCCACTGTCTCCAGCTTGCGCAGCACCTTGGTGGATCTCTGTGCCGTGATCTTCGGATCATCCAGCTCTTCTCTCAGGCTCTTGGCCTCTTTCTCGAGGTCAATCTCCTGCAGGAGCTTCTGGATCGCGCCCGCGCCCATCTCAGCCTTGAAAGATCCGTGTCCGTACTTCTCCACTTCCGCGTCATACTCGGCCTGCGTGATGACCTGCTTCTTCTTCAGATCTGTCTCACCCGGGTCAAGCACGACGAAGCAGGCGAAGTACAGAACCTTCTCGAGGTTCTTCGGGCCCAGTCCCAGCAGCAGATCCATGCGGCTCGGGATGCCCTTGAAGTACCAGATATGAGAGACCGGAGCCGCCAGATGAATGTGGCCCATGCGGTCTCTGCGGACGCTGCTCTTCGTCACCTCAACGCCGCATTTGTCACAGATGATACCTTTGTCCTTGATTTTTTTATACTTTCCGCAATGGCACTCCCAGTCCTTCGACGGCCCGAAAATTTCCTCTGCGAAAAGTCCGCCGCGCTCCGGCTTCTGGGTGCGGTAATTGATGGTCTCAGGCTTTGTTACCTCGCCGTACGACCAGCCCTCGCCTTTGCGCGCACTTCCGGAAATAAGTGCCGGAGATGCAAGCTTGATCTGAATCTTGTCAAACTCCAGTGAATTCTGTTTCGGCTTTCTGATTTCCGTTCTTACATCCATTTATTTTTCTCCGTTCCTGTAGGCTATGACTCACTTTGAATAAGTTTCATGAACCGCCGGCCGGGGCTTTAGGTGCCTGTGGCCGGGGTTCGTCAGATTCCGGATTCAACTGAACTTCCGGAACGGATTACTCTTCACTGTCCGGTGTATCTTCCACGGATCCGCCCACGAAGTCGTCATCATCGTCGTCATACAGATCTGCGTCATCCGGCTGCTGCGGCTCCTGCGCCGTCTCGTCGATTCCGCCCTCGGCGTTGAGTTCACCGACTGACACGCCGCTCTTCAGATCGCTCGCGTCGATACGGTTCTCGCCGCCTCTGTGGTCGTCCGTGAAGATCTTGTTGTACGACGTGTTCTCGTACTGATCGCTCTCGAGCATCTTGACTTCGTTGTTGTTCTTGTCGAGGATGCGGACATCCAGTGCCAGGGCCTGAAGTTCCTTGATCAGGACCTTGAAGGACTCCGGAATGCCCGGCGCCGGGATGTTCTCGCCCTTGACAATGGCCTCGTAGGTCTTCACACGGCCGACGATATCGTCGGACTTCACCGTCATGATCTCTTCCAGCGTGTAAGCGGCGCCGTATGCTTCCAGCGCCCAGACTTCCATTTCGCCGAAACGCTGGCCGCCGAACTGCGCCTTGCCTCCCAGCGGCTGCTGGGTAACAAGTGAGTACGGGCCTGTGGAACGGGCATGGATCTTATCGTCAACCAGATGGTGCAGCTTCAGATAGTGCATGAAGCCGATGGTCGTGCGCCCGTCGAAGCATTCGCCGGAACGGCCGTCGCGCAGCTGCACGGTGCCGTCCTCATTGATCGGAACGCCCTTCCACTCCTCGCGGTGCGCCTTGTTTTTGTCGAGATAGTCAAATACCACATCGGAAAGCTTGTCTTTGTATTTCGCCGTGAAGTCTTCCCAGGTGTCGTTTGCGTAGCTGTTCGCCATTTTCAGAAGGTCGCGGATGTCCTTCTCGCTCGCGCCGTCGAAGATCGGGGACGATACATTGAAGCCCAGGATCTTGGCAGCCAGAGAGAGGTGAATCTCCAGGACCTGTCCGATATTCATGCGGGACGGCACGCCCAGCGGGTTCAGCACGATGTCGAGCGGACGGCCGTTCGGCAGGAACGGCATATCCTCAACCGGCAGAATGCGCGAAACAACGCCCTTGTTGCCGTGGCGTCCGGCCATCTTGTCGCCGACGGAAATCTTTCTCTTCTGTGCAACAAAGACGGTGACCGACTCATTTACGCCGGCCGGCAGCGGAGAATTCTTCTCGGATCTGGAGTACTGCTTGACGTCTACGACGATTCCGTACGCGCCGTGCGGCAGACGAAGAGAGGTATCTCTCACGTCCTTGGCCTTGTCAGAGAAGACAGCCTGCAGGAGCTTCTGCTCCGGCGTCAGCTCTGTCTCGCCCTTCGGGGTCACCTTGCCGACCAGAATATCTCCGGCGCGGACTTCGGCGCCGATGCGGACAATGCCGTTCTCATCGAGATTGCGCAGCTCAGATTCGGACACATCGATATCGTTTGTGATCTCATCCGGACCGAGCTTTGTTTCTCTTGCGTTGCAGGTATACTCTTCGATATGGATGGATGTGTAGACATCATCCCTCACGAGGCGCTCGGAAAGAAGAACTGCGTCCTCATAGTTATAGCCTTCCCAGGTCATGAAACCGATCAGCGGGTTCTTGCCCAGCGCGATTTCGCCGTTGCTGGTGGAAGGACCGTCCGCGATCACGTCGCCTTTCTTTACCTCATCGCCCTTGAAAACGATCGGGCGCTGATTGTAGCAGTTGCTGGCGTTCGTTCTCATGAACTTGTACAGCTTGTATTCATGCTCATTGCCGTCTTTGTCGACGATGACAATGCGGTTGCTCTCAGAAGACTTTACGACACCGTCTTCCTTGGCAACAACGCACACGCCCGAGTCAACGGCGGCTTTGTGCTCGATGCCCGTCGCGATGACCGGGGCCTCTGTCGTCAGAAGCGGAACGGCCTGGCGCTGCATGTTCGAGCCCATCAGGGCGCGGTTCGCGTCATCGTTCTGCAGGAACGGAATCATGGATGTCGCCACGGAGAATACCATTCTCGGGGATACGTCCATCAGATCGATCATGCGCTTGTCGTAGGCGGCCGTCTCTTCTCTGTAGCGGCCGGATACCGTATTTGTCATGAAGTAGCCGTTGTCGTCGATCTTGGCGTTGGCCTGTGCCACATGATAATCGTCTTCTTCATCAGCGGAGAAGTAGCGGACTTCGTCGGTTACTCTCGGGTTGTCCGGATCGGACTTGTCGACCAGGCGGTACGGCGCCTCGATGAAGCCGTAGCGATTGATCTTCGCGTAGCATGCCAGCGAGTTGATCAGGCCGATATTCGGGCCTTCAGGTGTCTCGACCGGGCACATTCTGCCGTAATGCGTGTAGTGAACGTCGCGTACTTCAAATCCGGCGCGGTCACGGGAAAGGCCGCCCGGGCCCACGGCCGACAGACGTCTCTTGTGCGTCAGCTCGGAGAGCGGGTTGTTCTGATCCATGAACTGCGACAGCTGGGAGCCGCCGAAGAACTCGCGGAACACGCCGGTGACCGGCTTCGGGTTGATCAGCGAGCGGGGGGTCATCGAAGAGGTGTCCGCCGTGGACATTCTCTCCTTCACCACGCGCTCCATGCGGGTCATGCCGACGCGGAACTGGTTTTCCAGAAGCTCGCCGACGCAGCGGATGCGGCGGTTGCCCAGATGGTCGATGTCATCCTTGTAGCCCACGCCGTATTCCAGATGAATGTTGTAGTTGACAGACGCCAGAATGTCCTCCGGCGTGATGTGCTTCGGAATCAGCTCGTTGATATCTTTGTGAATGGCCTTCAGCAGATCCTCGCGGGTCTCGAACTCGCCGTCGTTCTGTCTGTTCACGAACTCCATGAGCTTCGGATAGTAAACCCTCGGCTCTGTCACACCGGCCAGGCTCTTCTCTTCGTCCGTGAGCGGAAGATACTTGTCGATGGCAACCATCATGTTGGAAAGGACCTTCACATGGCGCTTCTCGAGCTGGCCGCCGTTGTGCCACTCCACATCCAGCACCACGCTCGGGATCGCGGCGTCCTGAATCTCATCAGCCATCTCGCGCGTCAGCGTCTCGCCGGCTCTCGCGAGAACAACGCCGTCGGCGTCGATGACATCCTCGGCCAGAACATGGCCGGCGATGCGGCGGCGGAGTGAAAGCTTCTTATTATACTGGAAACGGCCGACATGCGCCAGATCATACCGTCTCTGGTCAAAAAGCATGCCGTCGATCAGGCGCTTTGCCTGATCATAGTCGAGCGGTTCGCCCGGGCGCAGCTTTTTGTACAGTTCCAGAACGGCAGTCCTCTCGGAGTTGGACGGGTCCTTCTCCATCGTCGCTTTCAGTTTCGGCTCGTCGCCGAATGTCTCGAGAATCTCCTGGTTCGTCTCAAGACCCAGAATGCGCAGCAAAACAGTGACCGGCACCTTCTTGTTCCGGTCTACCTTTGCATAAAAGCAGTTATTGCTGTCCGTCTCGTACTCAATCCAGGCGCCGCGGTTCGGGATAACCGTGCAGCTGTACAGATTTACCTTGCCGTACTTATCCTTCTGGATATCATAATAAATGCCCGGAGAGCGCACCAGCTGGCTGACGATGACACGCTCTGCGCCGTTGATGACAAATGTGCCTGTCTCCGTCATCATCGGCATATCGCAGAGGTAAACGTCCTCGTCTACGATTTCGCCGGTGTCCTTCTTCTCCAGTCTTGCCTTGATGTACAGAGGGATGGAATACGTAAGGTCTCGATCTCTGCACTCATCGATATCATACGTTTTTTTGTCTTCTCTCAGTTTGAACTCGTCAAACCAAAGCTCCAGGTTTCCATTGTAATCCTGGATAGGAGACATATCGTGGAGTACTTCCTGAATGCCTTCGGTAATAAAGGAATCGAACGACTGTTTCTGGACCTCAATGAGATTCGGCATGTCAAGAATGTTCTTCTGATGCTGGAAGCTCATACGGACAGTCTTGCCGAATTTTTGAGGATGCATCGTGCTTTTATCCATGGACGTTTTCCACCTCTCACTATATTCTTATGAAACAACAGACAGGTCCGCAATACAAAAAAGGCCTGTCATACCACAGTGACGCATTGTCCATAATATCACTCGCTCAGAAGGGTGTCAATAAATATCTGATAAATTTCTCGCCGCTTGCAGGCGCCTGATTATTTCTCACACCGCATACTCTGTGATGTGTTATGATATTGCCGTCTGCCGCCCGGGGCACAGGCAGATACGTGCTTTCCCCGACTATAAATACGCGAGGTTTTCCGATGACTGGTCCTGTTAAAAAAAGTATCACAGCTGACACAGACCGCATAACTTGCCGCCGCAGACGCCTGCTCACATTTCTGCTGCTTTTCATCGTATGGATTGTACTGAGCGCACTCTACGCGCACTATCACAGCCGCGTGATCGTTTCCTCGGACACGACCACGACGCTGCCGGCAGCTGCCGACGTCCTCGCGGGAAATGTCTGGCTGAAAAACTGGATTCTGGGCAGCAACAACTTCTATTTCACAGAAATCCTGGTGTATGCGCTGGGACTGTTCCTGGGGATTTCGTGCCAGACGCTGATCGCATGCGTTCCCGCCGTTTTTCTGGCTCTTACATTCTGTCTTCTGCTGGCGTTTATACTGCCGGAACTGACGCGCTGCAGACATGTTCTTTCTTATATTATATTTGCCGCCGCTTTTACCGCGGTGCTGCTGATCGTCCCGTACAGCAGTTCGTATACGCTGCTGAATGCCAATTCCCATAACAACCTGTATGCGCTGGTCATGATCTGCGTGCTTCTCGCGGGTTCTTTTCCTGACGGCCGTCTGTGGCCGCTGCTTCTCATGACTGTGCTCGGATCGCTGCTCTACTTTTCCAAAGGCGTGACGCTCATGGTTCTGATCGCGCCGCTGCTGCTGTTCGGCGTCCTGCAGGCAATTTCAAGAAAAAAAATCCGTCCGCTGTTCCTCTCGCTTTCCGCTGCGCTCATGTACGCCGGCGGGAAGGGACTGTCCTGGCTTTTCACAAAAGAAGGCGGCCTTGTCACGCGCGGCATTCCGATTCACCTGATTCAGTGGTCTGACTTTTCGGAGCGCGCCGCCGAGTGGCTGGATGAAATCGGCAGCCTTTTCGGCACTTCGCTTGTTTCTTTTCCCTTTTCGGTGTTCAGCTTTTTTGCCCGTGTTCTCGCTTGTTTCTGGGCCTGTTCGATCCTCATAAGCCTCATACGGATAGTCCGCCTGTCCTGGCGCCGTCAGATGCTGCTGCTCATCGCTGTTCTCAACATCGCCGGCTGTCTCTTCACCGACGTCGCCGTGTCCTACCGCTACATTGTGCCGGCGTTCCTGTGCGGCATGGTTCTTCTTTTCCTGCAGCTCGCCGACCTCTCAGAATTTCTGATCACAAAGATGAGCGGTCTTGCCCGCTCCACAGCCTGGCGGGCGTCGTCCGCTTTCTTAAGTGTGTTCGTTCTCGTTCCGTCTGTCTTCTGCGGCACCGTGAAGTGGTCGGATTTCTCAAATACTTCAGTATACGGAACCGACGAGAAAGCTCTCGCTGATTTCATCGAAGATCGCAGTCTCGGAAACGGCTTCGCGCTGTTCTGGAATGCCTCGGCTATAGCCAGTTACTCCGACTTTTCCTTTCAGGTCCTGCCGGTCTACACACACACCGGCAGCGGTACCTTTATCGCGTATCCGGAGCTCATCCGCCGCGACTGGTACGAACAGAAAGACATTCATTATTTTATCTACAACGATGAGACAGATTCGGAAGAGGTGCCTGAACAGCTCGTATTTATCGCAGGCGAGCCGGATACCAGTTTCACCATCGGCCACTACACACTGTACTGGTGGGACCAGGATCTCTCTGACTTGCTCGATAACGGACTGTATGACAATCTTCTGTCCGGAAAAGAATTTTATACCACCAGTACAGACTGCAGCCTCGAAACAGACGGCAGCTGGACACTGCTGCCAGACGGTCAGCTGCAGGCTGCCGGCGAGGCACTGGCGCCCGGGTCCTACACATTTACGTTCAGCGGCGCCGGGATAAGCGGCGCGGACATCACTGTGGAGTCCGAAAAACTGGGCGAGCTCGCTCATCACACAGCAGGCTCTTCCGCCGACTCTCATACAGGCACATCCGACACGGTCACCCTTTCTGTAGATGTCAGCAAAGCCGTCGAAGACATCTCCATCACAATCACCAATCTGAGCGAAAGCGGGTGCACCGTCGAGAACCTGCGCACGAGCCGCACATCGGATCCGTGAGCTCTTGATCCTCCCGTTCCCGGTACTCATCGATAACGGGAGTATTTCAGATTTTTATCCTCAGGGCGTGAAAGTGCGGCGCAGAAAATAACAGCCTGACTGCATTGAAATCTCCCCTGAAAAAGCCCGAAATAAATCCGCGCCTGTTTCAAGCTGTTCAGACGCGGATGATTTCCCACAACTTATTTTATCATGAATCAGTATCCGATGCTCTTCAGATTGTCATAGCTCGTCTTCATCGCGTCGAACGGGCTTCCTTCGCAGACATCCTGCTCCACAAGCGCATACTTGCAGCTGGTCTTCTCAAGCTCGGCCATGACCGCCCTGAAATCGATGTTGCCTTCCATGATCGGCGCCATGATTTCCGTGTGATCCTTTGTGACCTTGCGGTCCTTCAGGTGAACGCACGGGATGCGGTCCGCGCACTTGCGGATCCAGGCAATCGGATCGACGCCGGCTGTAGCAAGCCAGTAGGTATCCAGCGTCACGCCGAGCTCGTCCGGCGCAAAACCGTCGATCAGATAGTCGAGAAGATATTTGCCATTGGCTTTGAAGAAGTCAAGGTCATGATTGTGGTACATGAAGAGCATACCGGCGTCGCGGATCATGTCAAGCGGTCCTTTGAAGTCCTCGACGAAATACTGGATCCAGTTGGGATCCTCGTACTTAAACGGCATCGAGCCAAGGCCGATGTATTTGCAGCCCATCACCTCGTGATCGTGGATCAGGTTCTCCGTGTCGTGCAGGATCCGGTCCACCGGGCTGTGCGTCAGCACGATGCGGATGCCGTACTTGTCGCAGATCTCGCGCGCGATCTGCGGCGTAACCGATGCGCCGACTGCCGAGAGCTGGACGGTCTTGTAGCCGATCGCCGCCACTTTGCTGATGGTGCGCTCGAAATCCTTCGGCGTCTGCGTGAAATCGCGCAGCGTGTAGAGCTGAGCTCCAACTTCTACCATTACGTATCCTCCTGAGAGAATTTATCTCTGAAGATTTCCTTCGATGTGACTGTAATCAATTACCTTTTCACTTCCGTCCGCCATGACCAGTGTCACCGGCCCGTATCCGCCGCAGCGCTGCGGATCGGTGTAGCGGATTTCTTTCACCGGGAACAGCTCGTCGTCCGTGAAGTCGGTGAGGTCTCCCTTCGTGATTGTCTGGGAGATGAGGACACATTTGTCATAGCCGTACTGCTTCTGGCGCACGGTCTTTGCGTAGATGACGATTGACTTTTCGGAGTCCGGATTGGTGCCGGTGCTGCTGTATGTGTCAAGGTCGGTCC
>JBMNQX010000008.1:0-84529 GCA_050944355.1 Lachnospiraceae bacterium | reverse complement strand
GATTTATAAGAAATCTGCACGGAAAATGCTGGATGGTTTTTGAAAACCTATGCACTTATTATACTACGAAACGCCTACAAATTCAGTGGTTTAAGGGGGTTAGCGGTTATTCAGCAGACACTATTTAGTGCCAATATTTTGTATTAAATATACAATTACTAATTTTAGCAAAAGCAAATCGAAACTTTGATATGTATACTACTATATCGTTATCATTCATATAGTTTTTTTATGCAATAAGCTGTATAATTTACGTCATATTGTTCTCTAATAAATAGTTTCTTATCTACATTTCTTGATGAAATTTTTACGTTATTAATGGCTTTTGCCCATTCTTGTGGTCCTTCATTAAGATTAATAAATTCAACATTACCCAACACATTAATTTCTTTTGGGATGGATTTTGACGCAATCACCGGTAATCCTGCAGCCTGAGCTTCAATTCCCACTATTCCAAGTCCTTCATAAAGAGACGGAAAAATAAATATATCAAATGCCTGCATGATATCGCTTACATGATCACTTGCCCCAGTAAAAATTACATTATTTTCGAGATGTAATTTTTGAGTTTTACTTTTTACACTCTCAAGTTCATCTCCATCACCCACCAATATCATCTTCACTTGTTTACCTGGATTACTATTAATATATTCATTTAATACATCAATTAAAAATGTTTGATTCTTTTCATGTGTAAATCTTCCTACATGTCCTAGAACCAAAGTAGATTCGCTAATTTTAAAATTATTTCTAATGTTATTTCTTGTAATCTCATTAT
Source organism: Lachnospiraceae bacterium (assembly GCA_050944355.1). GTDB lineage: Bacteria > Bacillota > Clostridia > Lachnospirales > Lachnospiraceae > UBA4285. The sequence continues at coordinate 83,751 of JBMNQX010000008.1, read as the reverse complement.
ATCCAAACTTATCTAAGTCAACACCGTTCCTTATTATTTCAACCCTTGGTAGAATGCTTTTTGGGAACTTCCATTTTGCAGCAGCCAATGAGCAAGCGCAATAATCTGTTGCACATTTTTTAAAAATACGAGAAGCGAAAGTCTTTATTAAAATATGTTTGATATTTTCTTTTTCTCCAGAACTGTGGGAATGTACAATAATTCTCTGTATATTATTATCTTTTGCTATTTTTGCATAATAAGCTAGTATTGATGTACTCCCGGAATGAATATGAATAACATCATATCGATTTTTTGCTAAAAATGTTTTTAGTACTGGTATCACTTCTTTCCTAGTCCCTCCGACAACAAAAGGAACATTACCAGCAAATATTTTTCCATTATGTTCTTTAATAAACTCAGCATAATTATCATTATCGCAATAATACGGTGTAAATAAATCGACTTTCAAATCATCTAAATTCATATGTTTCAGAACTGAAATAACAAAAGTTTCTTGTCCGCCGTTAGAAATAGGTTCACCAAATGCCTCTAATATTTTGCGCATATTTTACTCCGCATTATTTTAAAATTAAAAGGTATCCTTACGAATTCATTTACTCCTGATATATCAATGTTGTTACAGAAAGTTCTTAACACGAGCTTTTTATTTGCAAACAACATCTTATTTTTACTATTTTATTTTTGATAGAATATTAATAGCATATTTCCTTGTTGTTTTATTAGCAGCTTCCAGATAGAGTATTTTCTTGATAGCACATTTAATCACATTGCTATTATTCGCATCTAAATATCGAAAGAGATCTCTCTTTGATATTTGATACTTATCCATGATATTAATATTCATATCGTAATATTCACTGTTTCTAATATTATATTTTTTCATTAACGCCAGATATGAACACGCTCTCACAAATAAATTAACCAATGAGTACTTGAATAAATGCGATTTTTTATCTAGTTGTGCTAATGTAGATGCCGAAACAATCGAATTTGATTTTAAAGACTTTTCAGTCAACGCAACATCAGCATTAAATGTATTTCCTGGTCTATCAATAAAATAATTAGAAAGCGCTTGATCCAAATAAACTGCAGATTTAATTTTAGTTAAATAAACTTGGTATAACAAATAATCAGTATTATTTATTTTATTAGGGAATTTAATATCTACACACAGGTTCTTCTTATACAATTTAGAATGAGGACTACATGGTATAGTTAAGAAATTAATAAAATCATGGTATAGTACATTGCTATGTAATATCTTGAAATCATTACTGTCACTTTTAATTGTCCCATCTAAATAAACTACATTTTTCCTACCAACAACTAAATCTGTGTTATAGCTTTGCATAGTCCTAATAAGAATCTCTACAGCATTTTTTTCTAACCAATCATCAGGATCACATATTAAAAAATAGCTGCTTGAAATATTTTTTATTGAATACTCTAAAACACTTCCATATCCCCCATTTTCTTTATGGGTCACTTTGATTCTCTTATCCTTCTCAGATAATTTATCGCACAGACTACCTGATGCGTCAGTTGAGCCATCATCAACTAAAAATATTTCTATATTTTCATAAGATTGATTTATTAAACTTTCAACACACTTTTCCAGATACTGCTGAACATTATATATTGGCACTACGATTGATACTTTACTGTTCATAACCCCTCACTTTGAAATAGAAATTAATTGCTTAATATTTTTCAAGGCTTTAATTCGTTTAATTTTTATATAAATCTTTCTAGATGACATACTAGAGATTATTATTACTAATGGTAAGCAATTGAAAAGCCAAGTATAATCTCCAAGTCTCATACCTTGAGTTATAAATAAAGTAATATAAAACATTACCTGAATATTTTTATCTTTAAATGATTTAATAACAACAAATAATATAAATGCAAATATAACTATGCTTAAGAAGCCGAACTCAGATATATATCTAATGAATATAGAAGCTGCATCACTATAATTTAAATATTTTTGATATCTAACAGGATACGCAATATCTATATATGAATAGTAGTATAATTCATGTGTGAATATGCCAGTACCTAAAGGGTATTTTTTTAGTTTTAAGATTGAAATCAAGAAGTTTGATTTCAGAGCAAATGTAGTATTACTTTGTGCATATGCGTTAGATGCATCACTAGAAAAAAAATTATATAATTTATCTATTGAATTGGAAAAAAATCCAGAATTAATAAATGCTATTAATCCAAGAGCAACTACTATTAATACAAGAAATAGAATCTTGTATTCTTTTTTTGTCATCTTCCTGCATCGAACATCATAAATAATTATCAACAATAAAAATATAAATACCGCTAAATAAGTAATAATCGATCCAGTGAATAAAGCAAAAATTCCAGTAGCAACAAACGGAATTAAGTATTTAAGTCCCTGTTGTTTATAATAATAAAAACTTGAAAATAGGCCTGATCCAAGGATTGTACATAAATGGGCAGGTTCATCATATATAGAATAGAATCTTCCCTCATCTAAATAGCCGTAATAATTGGGAATTATTCCCATCCATGAATAATCATATAAAAATTTGATATTTAAATGATATGCAATAATTTGAATGAATCCTATAACTACAATAATATTTGAAGAAATGTATATTATTTTCAACAATCTTTCAAATAATGCATCTCGTGATTCAAAAGTACCAATATACATTTTAAATATTAGTATTTCAATAGCAAAATATAGCATCGGTACAAACAAACGTACACTAAAACTTACAATTAGTGAATATGCGTACATTAATAATAAGCCAATTACTATATTAATATTTATTTCTATTTCCTTTTCTTCATGTATATATTGGTATGTTAATGCCACTCCTAGCAATAAAATGACATATTTAAAAAATGGTGAAGAAAATACTACAAGATGGTTTGTGCCCTGAGCAAGTATTATGAATATAACTATACAATCGGATATACTCAATCGACTGTTATTTTCCGCTATATAGTTCATCTTCATATTCATCACCATTAACCCTTTTAATCCTTAATGCATCATCCCCATCAGATTGTCAATACAACTTTATATTTATATGCTTATTATCTGCCAAATATGATCAGTTTTATAAATTGTCCCAATTGTTCACATAACATCATTATTCTTTCTTGGGATAATCAATAACTGGATAAAAACTGCGTCCTGCTCTAGAAGATTTCATTATAATCTTGATCTTTTCCAGTTTATTATCAGCCTTGAGTAAAATCCTCACTATATGTACAATGTTACGAATAAGCAAATACACCTTGCCATCAAGGCCATCTTGTCTATATAACACCTGATCATTTCTATACATATATTTGAATCTATCTATTCTATCTTTAGGAGCTGTTATTATATCTGCTCCAACATTAGAATTACACCAATGGACAACTACACTATCAGGAATGAAATAAGATTTTTTTACTTTTGAAATTCTTCTTGTATATTCCCAATCATCTGCCCAAATGAAGAATTCTTTGTAAGGTAAGCCAACATTCCTCACCATATCAGCTTTAATAAACAATGAAACAAATGATGCATATTGTATTCCCTTAATATGCTCAAATTTAGTTAATTTTCTCCACTTTGTTTCTTTCTGCACATTCATCGTACATATACTGTTATCTTTCCATAATACTTTGCTTGAAAGAAATCCGAATTCGCCATTAAACAATTTTACGTTATTTAACAACGCTATAAGAGCTGTAGGGTTTGGCAATGTATCATCATCAAGAATCCATAAGTAGTCATAGCCAAGCTCTACTGCCTTTCGAATTCCATAACTAAATCCACCTGCTCCTCCCAAATTACTACCCGTATTAAAATACAAAATGCCATTTTCTTGAGCCTGAAACAATTCTTCAGTACCATCATTACTAGCATTATCGATTACTAAAATATCACAAGATGCACCACTTTGTTTTTTTAAATGCTCTATACACTTTAGTAAAAGTTCTTTTCTATTATACGTAACAACAACAGCAGCAACTCTATTACTCATTTCTCAATTCCTTGTATTTTTCTTTTTGCGTAATATTAGTACAGTGTATATAGGGCAAATATTACAATGACCAATTATCAGGATCTACATAAAATTGTATATTTACTATCATAGTGTTTGTTCTTCTGCAGCAAAAAGCTAAAGATGTATAAGCATTTCCAATATTATTGTCTGAAATAAAAAATTCATACATATACTCGATTTCTCAGCAATTCTTTCTGAAAAATCATCAATCTGTAAATCATCTCGAAATTTCTGATTACCTTTTCAAGTATCTTCTCATCATAGTTAAATAAAACAACAAATGATAATAATTCTGATCTCAACCATCAAAAACTTTGCTTATATTTTCTATGGAAAAATTTAGCATTAAGGAATGATGTAATTTTTCTCCACCAATCTATTTTTTCCATATAAATATATGGAACTTCTTTTATATCCGATTGATTGATCATCCCTGTTCTGACCTGATGCATCAACCACACATTAAAAATAATCTCACTGATTCTGCCATAAAATCTGCCCTGAAAAGAAGATAACTCTGGATGATTGTACTCTTTCTCAAGTTCAAAAAGTATATCAAAAAGCCATGTGCAATATGAATTCAAGAGTTCTTTTCTCATGATCATCATATTGAACATATATCCCCATGTACGATTCACTACAACATTATAATCGTGAATGTACTCAGGATATTTTTTAGAAATGATTTTCTTTGTCACATCTAGTTGCTCAATATAATGGGTATGAGCATAATGCGAACTCAGAGTTTCTATGTAATATTTTCGTTTTTGCGGCACAATCACCTTGTATTTAGAAACAAGCTTATTTACCTCATTGTCATTCAAGATATTGTCAAATGGATCATTAGACTTTCTTCTGATACTGAAATATCTTCTGTAATGAACAAGGCCGATATTGTCAGCGTCAAGGTTTTTCCATGCCCAGTACAATCCGGTCAATTCGCAAAAAGAAGGGTTTTTCTGAGATATATTATCTCCTGTGTTATCTCTCGCATAGCCAAGGTCTGGTTTTCCCTCTGCCCCAACCTGAAGCGGTATATAGCTTGAAAACGTCGGCATTCTATATTTTTTATGCGCAGCTATGATAATTTTGGTATTTCCCATTATTTCCCCTTATGCAATATCCAGAACTTTGTGCAAACATCATCATGTTACGCTATATCTTTCTTTCAACTTGCACTTTAAAAAAAAGATTCCACTGAACACATTACTTCTGGCTTTACTGCATTTAATTATTACAAAATTATTTAAATATTACAATTTTTGTCTAATACTGTAAACATTCTAACACAGTAAGTGCGTTCCAGCACTTTCCTTTAATCAAGAGTATTGTGTCTCTATTAGGAGTGCTAATTATTATTTTCCGCATTACAGCCCAATATTACTATAAGTCGATAAAAACCGCAGTAAAAAGTTCCTCACTTCTTCATCTGATACGGTTTATCTGCCGGGTATCCGCCTTTGAGTTTCTGCATGGCGCGCTGGACGGCGTCTTTTGAATTCTTCCAGGGGTCGTCGGCGTGTTTGTAGTCGAATTTTTCGATCATCCAGTCGACGTCTCCGGTGACGCGGGCAAGATTGTCGCGCATAAGTTTAAAGATAGCGTCATAGAAGGACTGCTGCTCTTTCTCGGGAAGGCAGCTGTGGGCAGCCTCGCAGAGATCCGCGAAATGTGGGATGCAGAAACCTTTGCCGGAAAGGATTTTGTCGCGGAAAGTGTCGTCCTTCTGCCAGAGATAAAAGAAGGTTTCAATATAGCGCTTCTTTGTGTCTTCGATCCGGTTACAGATGAAGCAGGACTTCTCCTGTGCATCGGCAAACTGAGCAACCGAGTCGGTGCGGGTGCCGGCAGACGCGGCGGCGCTTGTCTTTCCTTTCAGAAATGAGAGGTGGCCTTTCTGCAGCGCAGCGGACGTGTGGTGATTCATGGCTTCCTCGAGACCTCTGCTCACCTTGCGCATATGGGTGGACAGAATCCAGGCGCATCCCAGGGCGTTGCCGTAGTCAAACATCATCTTGAAGTGGCGGCGGCAGAATCCCTCGTTGTCGGTCATCTCGCGGGTGTCGGGCTTCATATAGGAAGAAGCGCCGCCGAGCGTCAGGTCAAGAGCGTCTTGTTCGATCTTGCGCTCCATGAAGCAGAGCGGACACTCGTCACCGGCGTTCACGGCGTCGTTCAGCGGAATCGTGTAGATTTTTTCTTTCATGACATTGGCTCCTCTTCTGCTGTCAGGAGGTGTGTTTCTTTACAAAACGCTCTACTGCGGCTCGAATTTGTCCGAGTCGTTCCTGTGTCTCAGTGTTGTCACTGGTGAACGAAAGCATTTGCCGCAGATACCCCTGCGAGACGGCCTGACGGATGCTCTCAGGGTATTCGAGTCCGAAGACGAGGGCGATATGGGAAACGAGCTCGTCCGCGGCGGTTTGACGGTGCGAGGCGTCGACGGTGCGCCAGGCAAGGCAGTCGGCGAGAACAGCATCTGTGATCGGTGAAATTTTAAACTCCTGCAGCGGACAGTCGTAGATTTCTTCGAGCGGCGTCTCGCAGTTCACGCGGAAGATATCGACCTTATCCGCGTCGCGAAGAATCGTGGCAAACTGGTGCTCGCGCGGCGTGAGCGTCGGCGGCAGCTGGTAGACATTGTGCAGGCGGATCACAGTTTCGAGCATCGGATACCAGCTTTCCGGGGCACCGTAGGCGGCGATGGCTCCGTCTTTAAAAAGAATATCCGCGCTGAGAGCCGCGTGGTCCACGGAAACAGCGTCCATGAACGTGTGGAAACGCCTCAGCTGTTCGAAGCGGCCGACGTCGTGCAGAAGCCCGGAGAGCCAGGCAAAATCGCAGTCACTCTGTGAAAGTGAGAGGCTGCGTGCGATGGTGTCAGCCAGCGATGTCACGCGGTATGTGTGGACAATTTTCAAACTGATTTTCGGGTCCGACGGGTCATATGCGGCGACATAGGATTTAAAAGCGCTCATCGCCTGGGTGCGGTTAAAGCTCATAGTTCTCCTTTTACAATTTCGATTCCAGCTGTTCTGCCACGTATTTCAGGCAGCCGTCTTCAAATGGATTTATTAATCCGGCTTTGCGGATAAGGCCGTCAAAGAAATCGGACGCGGACAGGCGGCAGAGCTTCAGATAGCTGGCCCAGGCGGCCTTATAATCCTTGTCCATCCAGACTTTGTACTGCAGGGCGTCAGTGCCGGCGATGCAGTAGTCGATGTAGTACAGCGGGCAGTCATAGATGTGATGCTGCCGCTGCCAATAGCCACCTCGCTCATAGTACTCGTTGCCGTCATAGTCCAGATGTGGCTTGTACTGCCTCTCGAGGTCGCGCCACACCTGATTGCGGGCACTCGGCGGCAATGCCGGGTCGGAGTAGACGATTTCCTGAAATTCGTCGACCATCGTGCCGTACGGAATAAAGAGAATCGAGTCCATGAAATGCATTTTCACATAGTCCGCGGCGCGGTCCCCGAAGATCAGGTTCATCCACGGTTCGGTAAAGAATTCCATCGACATCGAGTGTGTTTCGGCCGTTTCCATCGTGATGTCGGCGTGCTCGCGGATCGGGTCATCGGCGACAAGCCATCCCTGAAATGCGTGGCCGCACTCGTGTGTGATGACGTCGGCATCCGAACTCGTGCCGTTGAAGTTGGCAAAGATGAACGGTGACTTGTAGTCCGGCAGATATGTCATGTAGCCGCCTGTTTTCTTGGTCTTGCGGCCGAGGACATCAAACAATTCATTGTCACACATAAAGTTCATGAATTGGCCGGTTTCCGGGGAAAGTTCATCGTACATCTTCCGCCCCGCGGCAAGAATCTGCTCCGGAGTTCCGATCGGCACCGGATTGCCGGCGCGCAGGTAGACACCCTCGTCGATGTAACTCAGATGTGCCAGACCGAGTTCATTCGCGCGCATCTGCGTAATCTTCCCGCAGAAAGGCACCCAGTCATGTTTCACCTGTTTGCGGAATTCGCGCATATCCGAGCGGGTGTAACAATTACGCATCATGCGGGCATCGCCGAGCGGCAGATATGTTGAATAGCCCATAAGCTGGCCCTGCCGTGTGCGGTTTTTCACGAGTTGATCGTAAATGGAGTCAAATTCATCCGCGTGCGAGGCAAAGAACGCGGAATATTTTTTCCAGGCTTCCGCGCGCACGGACCGGTCTGCATTGTGCAGATACGGCGCCATGAGGGAAAGATTCAGCGTCTCGCCGTCCCAGTCGATCTTTGCCGTCGCGAGAATTTTGTTGTACTGGTCCGTCAGGGAATTCTCTTCCTGCATGAGCGGTATCAGCTTCTCGTCCATACTCTTCATGGCAAGCTCGATGTTCTTGAAGGCCACTTTGCCGATGCGCTCCTCGAGGTACGGGCGGAACTGCGAGCGGTAAAGCTTTTTCTGGTGGGCGACCACGAGATTTGCCAGGATGGGCCGGTGTTCGTCGCAGAATTTCTGCTCTTCCATGTAAAATGAATCCGTCATATCGATATCGTGGCGGATTTCAGCGAGCGTCATTACGGTCTGGATGTGATCGATGAGCTTCGTGAAACGCATGTGCACTGCGAACTGTTCCTCGCCTGTCGCGGCCGCGTCAAAATCGGCTTCAAGCGTGGCGAAATCTTTTTTCACCTGCTCGAAATCGACACGGGTATAGGGCATGTCGGAAAATTTCATGTCATTGCTTCCTCATATTTTTTAGCATTTCGACCGTTTCCATGTCGTCGTCCGTCACACGGATGTTAGAAACGTACTCCTTCCCCTGCGTGTCTGTCACTTTGATTTCGATGACGGCGCCCGAAGTGATTTTGCCATCTGCGACATCGCGGAAAAACGGGACAACCTTCGGATGTTCCTGATTGAACTTCTGCCAGCGCGATGCCAGCTTCATCATCATCATGGGATTCATGCTGCCGTTGTTATTGTTATCGCCTGAAAATGCCATATGTAAATACCCTTTCTCTATCTGTCTTTGTCAAAAACCGGAAACAAGGCGGTTTCATCACCGCGTCCGGCAGAATATATGTCCCTTAAGTATACTTCTTTGGCATCAGAATGTCACTTAAACTCATTGATGGCCGCAATAGACCACTTTACATGAATTTTTCTTGTCAGAATGTAAAATGTGTCATACCATTTTACATATAGGAACGTAAAATGCCGCGTATCAGCGGTGGAACTCAAAAGTAAGGGGAAACATATGATTCTTGAATTCCGACAGATCCGGAAATCATTCGGCGGAAAGGAAATTCTGCACGGAATCAATTTTCGGGTTGAAAGTGGTCGGGCCATGGGGTTTCTGGGGCGCAACGGCGCCGGAAAGTCGACGACATTCCGCTGCCTGATGCAGGTCTTCCGCCAGGATTCAGGCGAATTTCTGCTCGACGGACAGCCTTTTAATCCGAACCGCCACCGCATCGGGTATCTTCCCGAAGAGCGCGGCATGTACAGCAAATCAACACTCGAAAGTCAGCTGATGTATTTCTCACAGCTGAAAGGCGCATCCAGAAAGCAGTCTGCGAAGGAGGCTGATTACTGGCTGCGTTATTTCAGTCTCTCTGAATACCACGACAAGAAACTGGAAATTCTCTCAAAGGGCAATCAGCAGAAGGTTCAGATCGCGCAGGCTTTCCTGAACGATCCGGACATCATTATTCTGGACGAACCATTTTCCGGGCTTGATCCGGTCAACGCACAGGTGTTCAAGGACGCCATCCGCGAGATGGTGGAGCGCGGCAAGCTCGTGATCTTCTCATCCCATCAGATGTCCTATGTCGAGGAACTGTGCGACGACATCACTCTGATCGACAAGGGGACTGTTCTTCTCTCAGGCAGTCTCGAAAAGATCCGGGCCGAGAAAGGGCATAACACATTTGTCATCGAGTGCAGGCCGGAAGCTGCCGGGAAAATTGAGCAGCTGTCCCGCGATGCCGGCATTTTTCTTTCGCGCAAAAGCAGCCGGATCTTCACAAAGCGGGATGAAACGGCTCTTAAAGAGCTGCTTGGGAACGCGTTTGATGACATTCTTTCCTGCGGCTTGTGGCGCCCGTCTCTGCAGGAAATTTTCATCGAGGAAGCCGGCGAGGAGGCAGGCCATGAAGCATAATCTGGGAGTCGTCTTCCGTTTTGAATTCGCGCAGCAGGTGCGCAAGAAATCATTTGTCATCACGACAGTGATTTTTCTCGCCGCTATCTGTTTTCTCGCCGCGGCGCCCGCGATTTTCAGGTCCGCCATCGAACCGGACGAGTCATATTCAGAAGAAAGCGTATACACTTTTTCCGGCGGAGTGTACTATGAAGACGCGTCCTGGCAGGGGCTGCTGCCGTTTGAAGAAGGGCACGTGTACCCGAGTGAAAAACAGCTGCGCCAGGCCGTCGGGGACGAAACAGAATCGATCGGATATGTCATCGTCGATTCTACGCATATAAAGACAATTTACAAAAACTACGGGATTTACAGTTCATCTGAGAGTTCGGCTATTGTTGCCGCGATGCAGGCAATCAACACGCAGCAGCAGCTGGCCCGTCTCGGCATCACCGCCGAGCAGTACGCGCAGATCGAGTCCCAGACGGTGCAGAACGAGACGGTGATTCTGGGCGAAAACACGGCGTCGCAATATATCTCCGGCTTCATCTTCATCCTGCTCGTCTACATGGTCGTCCTGATTTACGGGCAGTTTGCGTCCGTCTCGGTGGCGCGCGAGAAAGACAGCAAAACCATGGAACTCCTGATCACGATGACCAATCCGGACGCCCTGATCCTGGGAAAGGTGTTTGCGGTCATCGCCGTCGTGCTGATGTGCTTGGCGCTGTATCTGGGCGCCGCGGCGGTGTCCTTCACGCTTGCGAAGCCCTACTACCCGGCCGCTGTTCTGCAGTTCCTGTCCGAAAATGTCAGCACCTCAATGCTCGGCATCTATCTGCTGTATTTTATTCTGGCTCTGGTGCTGTACATGTTCCTTTTCGCCGCGCTCGGCTCGACCGTGTCGAAGATCGAGGATGTCTCGGCGGCCATTACGCCGGTCACCTTGTTCATGATTTTTGCGTATACGCTGGCCTTCCCGGCTATGTCGGGCTACGACGGCCTGCCGGTAAAAATCGCGTCCTGGATTCCGTTCTTCTCGGTGCTGCTGATGCCGATCCGCTACGCGAACGCTGCCATCAGCGCACCCATCATTCTGCTCTCGACCGCCACGACGATCGCATTCACCGTTCTGCTGGCATACATCAGCATCCGGATTTACCGCTGGGGAACGCTGAATTACGGAAACAGAAAAAATATTTTTACGGTGTTGAAGGAAGTATTTTCTAAAACCTGAAGACGTAAAAAGGCTGTTGAACTATTCAACAGCCTTTTTATAATTCAGAGCACAGCGTACATTACGTGAATATCTTCGTAGACGCCGTTTTTATCGCGGAAACCGCCCGGGATGACGCCGAGATCCGTGAATCCTTCGCGCAGATACAGGTGATAGGCGTGAACATTGGACGCGACGACGGCGTTGAACTGCAGAATGCGGTAGCCCTGTGCCTTTGCCTGCTTCAGGCAGTCGCGCACAAGCTTTTCGCCGATGTGAAGGCCGCGCACCCCGCGGTCGACCGCGTAGCTGGCGTTGGCGATGTGTCCGACACGTCCGACATTATTCGGGTGCAGAATGTACAGGCCGACGACCTTGCCGTTAACGTCGGCGACGCCGCAGTACATCGAGCCGAAAAACTTCTTCCCCGACTTCGCGTCAAGCGGCTCTTCCTGCGGAAACGCCATCCCGTCTTCCACCACCTGGTTCCAGATGCGGATCATATCGGGGAGATCCGCCTCCGTGTACTCTCGTATCTCAACATTCATCTTTTATTTCTTCCTTTCCTTGATCAGACAGACAAAAGTATATCACAGCCTCTCCCGCGCGTCATGACAAATGCTGGAGATGACAGAATCCATGTTCGGGAAGTATACTGTAAGCGCACCGGATCAGCAGGCTCACGTCTTCCGGCAGTGAGTCTCAGCCGGCTGGTTCGGCAGATTTAAGGCCATCAGGCCGGGCGTCTGGCTGGTCGGGTGCGTCAGATATCAAGTTTCGGAGGCTGCATTTGTCATGAGTGACAGGAAAATAAAAGAACCGCGCTGTATCGAGGTCCGCGGGGCGCGCGTCCACAACCTGAAAAATGTTGACGTGGACATTCCGCTGCACAAAATAACGGCCATCGCCGGAGTGTCCGGTTCCGGCAAGTCCTCTCTGGCGCTGGGCGTGCTGTATTCGGAGGGGTCGCGCCGGTATCTCGAGGCGCTTTCTACGTACACGAGACGGCGGATGACGCAGGCCGAAAAGGCGGAGGTCGACGACGTTCGGTATGTGCCGGCCGCGCTCGCGCTGCATCAGCGGCCGGGTGTCCCGGGCGTCCGCTCTACGTTCGGCACGTCGACAGAACTGCTCAACAGTCTGCGGCTCATGTTTTCCCGTCTGGCAAGCCACCGCTGCCCGAACGGCCACTATGTGCCGCCTTCGATGAATGTGGCCGCCATGAAGGAGATCACATGCCCGGTCTGCGGCGCAAAATTTTACGGCCCCGGCGCGGAAGACCTGGCTTTCAACAGCGGCGGCGCGTGCAAGACGTGCGGAGGCACCGGTGTCGTCCGCACGGTCGACGAGTCGACTCTGGTTCCGGACGAAAACCTTTCGATCGACGAAGGCGCGGTTCTGCCGTGGCAGACGCTGATGTGGTCGCTGATGAAGGACATCGCCCGGGAGATGGGTGTGAGAACCGACGTTCCGTTCAAGGACCTGACGCCAAAAGAACGGGATATCGTCTTCAACGGCCCGGCCGTGAAGAAAAACATCATCTACCAGAACCAGACGACCGGCGCGTCCGGCGACATGGATTTTACCTATTTCAACGCAAAATACACCGTGGAAAATGCGCTCTCGCACGTCAAAGATGAGAAAGGCATGAAGCGCGTCGAAAAATTCTTAAAGACCGGCGTCTGCCCGGACTGCCACGGCACCCGGCTTTCGGAGGCTGCCCGCGCACCGAGGCTCCGCGGAATTTCGCTCGACCAGGCTTGCCAGATGACGCTCGATGAACTGACTGTCTGGGTAAAAGGCGTTCCGGGCTCACTGCCGGAAGAAATGCGTCCGATGGCAAACAGCATCTGCGATTCGTTTCAGAGCGTGGCGAAGAGGCTACTCGATCTGGGGCTCGGTTATCTGAGCCTTGACCGCGCGGCTTCGACTCTCTCGACCGGCGAGAGGCAGCGCATGCAGCTGGCGCGGGCTGTTCGAAACCGCACAACAGGTGTGCTGTACGTTCTGGACGAACCGTCCATCGGACTCCATCCGGCCAATATCGACGGGCTGGCCGGCGTCATGGACGATCTCGTCGCAGACGGCAACACGGTGGTCCTCGTCGATCATGACACGCGGATACTCAGGCAGGCAGACTGGATGATCGAGATGGGCCCGAAAGCCGGCGCATCCGGCGGAACCGTCATCACGCAGGGCACTGTCCGCGACATCGAAAACTCTCCTGCTTCCGTCATCGGGCCGTATCTGTCCGGCGCCAGTACCGTCGCTGTCCGTCAGCCGGTTTCCGCCGGTCATCTATTTGACAAAGGAGAGATTCGCATGACAACCGGGCCGATTCACACGGTGAAGCCGCTCGACGTTCATTTTCCAAAGGGTGTTCTCTCTGTCGTGACCGGCGTCTCCGGATCCGGCAAGACCACGATGGTTCTTGAAAGTCTGATTCCGGGCATGCAGGCCATCATCGACGGCACGCCCCTGCCGGCCCACGTCAAGAGCGTCGACGCCGGCGGGATTCACTTTGTCAAGCTGATCGACGCGACACCGATCGGCATCAACGTGCGCTCGACAGTTGCGACATACGCCAATGTACACGATGAACTGAGAAAGGTTTTCGCGAAAACAGCTCAGGCGAAAGAAAAGCATCTGAAATCCGGCGCTTTCTCATACAATACCGGGTCGCTGCGCTGTCCGACATGCGACGGAACCGGCACAATCAGTCTGGATGTCCAGTTTCTGCCAGACGTAGAGATCACATGTCCAGACTGCCATGGCAGCCGCTACGGCAGCGAAGCCGGGCGGATCCTCTGGACAAATAAAGATGGAAGGCAGTTTTCGATGCCGCAGCTGATGTCGATGAGCGTCGACGAGGCTCTTACGGCTTGTCAGGGGCTTTCCCTTGTGTGCCGCCGGCTTCAGGTCCTGCACGACCTCGGGCTCGGATATCTGACGCTCGGTGAACAGACACCCGGCCTTTCCGGCGGTGAGGCACAGCGCCTGAAACTCGCCAGCGAAATGGGCCGCCCGCAGGCGGACTCGCTTTTTGTCTTCGATGAGCCGACCATCGGTCTGCATCCGCTCGACGTAAAGACTCTTCTCACGGTTTTTCAGACGCTCATCGATCAGGGCGCGACCGTGATCGTCATCGAGCACGACCTGGACGTCATCCGCAACGCCGACTATATCGTGGATATGGGCCCCGGCGGCGGCGAGACGGGCGGCCGGATCACCGCCTGCGGGGACATCGAGGCGATACGAAACTGCAAAGAAAGCGTGACGGGGAAATACATCTGACAAGATTCTGCTGTTGATCGGCCAGGAGCCTGGATATCTGCGGGGGGCTGTGATCAGCCGGGAGGCAGGATAGCTTGCTATTGAAGTCAGTAATCCCCCGGGAGGCGGGACAACCTGTTAAGGAGGCAATAATCCCCCGGGAAGCGGGCCATCATCGGAAATGCCTGCTGACTTGCCTTTTTGCTGAGTTTGCAAATCTGAAAGCGGGCGCTGTCAGCAATTTGAGTTTGAAACTTGAAAATAGATGATGATTTTTCGCGAAAAAGAGGCACTTGTCAGCAAAATTCATTTTCAAAGCCTCAATAGTTGAGTTTGTTTGATCTAACTTGCCAAAATTATCAGCTAAAATGCCCTTCTGGCGCGGTTTTTGCTGACAGCGCAAAATTTGGAAGCAAGGCGCCAATCTTGACAGCCCAGAACCTGAAGTCATAAGCATCAACGTTGCCCGTGCAGAGTTTGAAGACACAACCATCAATGCTGCCCGCCCAGAGTTTGAAGGCATAAGCAACAATGCTGACAGCGCAGGAATTGAAACCATACCCAAAAAAGAAGGGCTGCCACACTTTTCTGTGGTCTCCCTTAAGCCGCAGGCTGACATTTGTCAGCCTGTGTGCCTGAAGGGATTTCACAGTTAGTGCGGCAGCCCTTTTATGATGCTCACTCTTCTCTTTTACTCTTCGTCTTCGTAGTAATCGATCGCGAAGAGTTCTTCGCCGGCCTTTACCGGGCCATTTGTCAGGAGACGATACTTCTTCGTGTCGTCCACGGCGGTGTCGAGAACCGGGGTCGCAAGGCTCGGCGCGTGGCTCTTCAGGAACTCGAGATCGAGTTTCATGAGAGGCTGGCCTTTCTTTACTTTGTCGCCGGTATTGATGAGCGCCGTGAAGCCCTCGCCGTTGAGTTTAACCGTGTCTATGCCGATGTGGATGAGAAGTTCCACGCCGGAATCGGTCGTGATGCCGATGGCGTGTTTCGTGTCAAAGAGCAGCGAGATTTCGCCGTCCTCCGGCGCATATACGGTATCATCACCCGGGATGACGGCTGCACCGAGGCCCATCATGCCGCCGGCAAAGCCTTCGTCCGGAACTTCCGTGAGCGGCATCGCCGTGCCGTTTACCGGGCTGCTGATCTTCACGACTTTTACAAGCTTCTGCTTCCTGGCCGGTTTCTCTTCGGCCGCTTCGGACGCTGCCGGAGCCGCTGCTTCCGCCGGTGCCGCTTCAGCCGCCTCATTTGTGTTGACTTCTACATCCGGCGCCGTATCCAGATAATCTTCGAGATTCGACTTGATGACGGCGACGTTCGGTCCGTAGATGACCTGAACGCCCTGCCCCTTGTGGACAACGCCGGCTGCGCCGGTGCTCTTCAGGAGAGCGTCGTTGACAAGTTCTGTCTTCTTGACCGTCACGCGGAGTCTCGTCGCGCAGGCGTCGACGTCGGCAAGATTTGCCTTGCCGCCGAGCGCGTTGGCGATCGTCTCGGAAATGCCGCCGCTGCCGGAAGCCGCCGCACTGCCCGATGCCGCGGCACCGCCTTTGCCCTTGGAAGCCAGGTACTCGGCCTTCGAGTGCATATGCGTGTCTTCATCGTCGTCTTCACGGCCCGGCGTCTTGAAGTTGTGCTTCTTGATCAGGTACTTGAAGATGAAGTAATACAGGAAGAAGTACACGATGCCGCACGGAATGATGAGCAGCCAGCTCGTCTTCGAGTTGCCCTGCAGAATACCGAAGAACAACAAGTCTAGCAAGCCTCCGGAGAAGGTCACACCGACGGCAATGTTCAGGATATGTGCGACCATGTAGCAGGAACCTGCGAGGATTACCTGTACGAGGAACAGTTCCGGAGCCGCGAACAGGAACGAGAACTCGATCGGCTCTGTGATACCCGTGAGCATGCTCGCGAGGGCCGCGGAAAGAAGAAGGCCTCCGGCCTGTTTCTTCTTGTTCGGCTTGGCCGTCTGATACATCGCGAGGGCCGCGCCCGGCAGACCGAAGATCATGAAAATGAACTCACCGGAGAAGTACCGGCAGGCATCCGCCGAGAAATGCGTGATCTCGGACGAATGAGCCAGCTCCGCGAAGAAGATGTTCTGGCCGCCGTAATAGGTGACTCCGTCGATGACTTCCGTTCCGCCGACGGCTGTCTGCCAGAACGGCATGTAGAACACGTGGTGAAGGCCGAACGGAATCAGTGCTCTCTTGATGATGCCGAACAGGAACGTGCCCAGATATCCGGACGCCTGAACCACGCCGCCGAGAGCGTTGATGCCGCTTGAAATCGGCGGCCACACGAAATACAGGAGAATCCCGACAAATGTGTACACGATCGTCGAGATGATCGGCACGAAGCGGGAGCCGCCGAAGAATGAAATCGCGTTCGGAAGCTGAATTTTGTAGAAACGGTTGTGCAGCGACGCGACGCCCAGACCGACGATAATACCCCCGAATACGCCCATCTGCATTGTCGTCACGCCGAGGCTCGTCGTGATGGCGCTCGAGAGGATCGTGGCGTCCTCTGTCAGCGCGCCGGTCGAGTCGATCTGCCCGGTGATCAGAAGCATGCCGTTGATCGACGTGTTCATGACCACGTAGGCGATGAAAGCGGAAAGAGCCGCGACCTCTTTCTCTTTCCTGGCCATTCCGATGGCAACGCCGATCGCAAACAGGACGGCAAGGTTGTTGAATATCGCGTTGCCGACTGATTTGAAGATGGTGTTGACAGCCCACATGACCGTCCCCTCGCCGAAGAAGCCGACGAGGTGGTAGGTTTCGAGGGTCGTCTCATTGGTGAAAACGCTGCCCAGGCCAAGCAGAATGCCCGCGACAGGCAGTATTGCGATCGGCAGCATGAAACTTCGGCCGATTCTCTGCAATACCGCAAAGATCTTGTCCTTCATGTCTTCCCTCCTCACAGAGTAACTATAAAATAACTATAAACATTATATAATGCAGATAGTCATTTGTATATGAGTGACAAACAATATTTTTGAATTTCAAAGCGAAATCAAAAATCTGAACAAAACACGCCCTCGTTGTTGTGCAGAACAGCAAAAACGGGGCCGCCGCACCCTCGCGTGCTGCAGCCCCGCTTCCTTTCCATATGTTTAGCTGTTTTAGCCACTCATTTGTCACGGCTGAGGATCAGCTGTTCGAGCTGCCCGGTTTTGCCAGTGCAGAACCGCCTGCGGAGCCGGACACTCCCATGGCGCTGCCGGATCCGCTGCCGGAACCGGAGGACGAGCGCTCCGCCGCTTCCACGGCGCTGCCGCTTGAAGCGGTGCCTTCCGTGTACTCGACGCCGTTCACATACAGCGTGTAGCCGTTGAGATCAATGGAATCCGCGTCGCAGGTCAGACTCGTGATATAAGAGTCGCCTGTGAGAGTCCAGGTCGAATCCCCGTCGAGTTCGACGTAGACATCGCCCGCTTCGCCGTCCGTGTTGATGGCTCCTTCATAGGAAGAACCATCTGTCAGGTAATAATTGAGCGTCGAGATGTCGTCGACGGTGATGATGCCTTCCAGATCCTGATCGATCGCCGTAAATGTCACGTTGCCGCCGTTGCTGCCGTCTGTGCCCCAGCCGGCCGCCTCGATGCGCAGCAGGTCGTCCGTCGCGTAGGTCAGTTCAACATTTTCCAGCTGAATCTCGGCGTCCGTGTTCGTGACGAAGAACATGCCGCCGTTCTCCGAAGTGAGCGTTCCGCCCGTCATGGTAAATGAAGAAGTGCCTGTGCTCGCGTCGCCGGACATGGACTGGTACAGCATGACGGCCTGGTACGTGTCGGAATTATCGCTGTTCTTTACCGTATTGTCCGCCGTCAGATCGGTGTCGGTGAGCGTCACCGAGTTGCTGCCTTCGACGACGACGCCCTGGGCCGCGTTGGAAACCAGAGTCGCGCCGGTGACATAGACGTCCGCCGTGGAGTAGATTGCAGGGGATCCGGAACCGTTGCTCTCGTAGTATCCGCCCGTTACGTTGACCGTTCCGCCGCCTCTGTCAGAACGGATCGCCGCCGACGAACCGCCTTCGGTCACGACGGTGAGATTTGTCGCGTTCATCGTCGCGCCTCCGGTCGTCATCAGGCCGCCGGAATTGTTGTCGGTCGTATAGATGGTCGAATCGGAAATGTTGACCGTCGTCCCCTCGCCATACGCGAAAACAGCGTTTGCATGCGATCCGCTTGTCGTGATGTCGGCATTTGTGATCGTGAGCGTCGCGCCGTTCTGCGCGAGCACCGCGGCGTTGTAGCCGTAGAAATCCGCCTCTTCGCTGCTCGCCGAGCTCCCGGTTTTCGTCACGGTGATGTTGTCGTATTCCGCGTCTTCGCCGTCGGCGAGAATCGCGTGTCCGTCGTCTTCACTGTTTTCATACGCGGTGGCGGAAGAATCGGCCGCACTGCCGAGACTGTAAGTCTCAGAACTGTCCGAAGAGGTGTCGGAAGAACTGGCGGAAGTGGTCCCGGCCGTCGATGAAGCAGTTGTCGAAGACGCGGTGGTGGTCGATGTCGACGCGGATGCTGAAGTTGTCGAAGTCCCCGACGTGCTGCCGCAGGCTGTCAGACTGACCGCGAGTCCGGAAGCCGTCAGAATTGCAATCAATTTTTCTTTTTTCATACGTATCATCTTCCTTCCCTGAAGTACCTGTTTTCTTTTACATTTATCCGTACTTTATCGGGAAATCGTGATAAATGTGTGATTCGAAATTGACAAAATCGTGAATTGATTATTGCAGACCGCGCCGCCGAAAAAGAAAGCAGTTCTTCTCTTAGCAAAAAAAGACCGCTGCCGGCCGCACAGGAAGTGCGGAAGCAGCGGTCTGAATCGGCCAATATTTACATTTGCCATGATTTGAATCAGTCTTTCATCTGCATTTCTTTGGCGCTGAACGAGCCATAGATGCAGGTGATGCCGGTGACGACAAGATAGATCGCGATGACATAGCTGAGTGCGATCGTCATGGCAGGCATGAACATGAAGATGATCGAGACGATGATGTTAATGATGCCTTCGACGAGAAGCCAGCCGGCGTTGTTGACGGTGTAGAACCTTGCGCGGCTGTACGCGACGCACTCTTCGACGCCGAGCATCATCAGGTTGATGGCGATGATGATCGCGAACATGGACATCATCGCTTCCGCCGGAGACGTAATCAGCATGATGCCGAGGATCACGTTCAGGATACCGGTGAGCAGTCCGCCGCCCGTCTTGAGGAAAACCGGCAGCGCGGTGAACGCATAGATCTGATAGATGCCGGCCACTATCAGGAAAATCGAGGCGATGTACTCAAGCACCAGCATCGACCGCACAGGGAAGATAAAGCAGAGGATGCCGAGTATCGTCATTATGATGCCCGCGATGAGACTCGTCGTTCTGAATTTCTTTACATTGTTATTCCAGTAATTTCGGATTTCCTCTCTGTAATCTGTATTGTTATTGTAGAAAAACATAGAGAATATCCTCCTTTCCGCCTCTCAGTGCGCGCCTGACTGGAAATCACGCGCCTGATAACTTATTTTACATTCTTTATTGTAACCGCTGTGTTCCGCGGCTGCAATACACAAACTTGTCAAAATGTGACTGATGGTCATTTATTGTTTAGAAATATTTAATAGCACGCTATTGACAGCGCGCTATCATTTTGCATATAATGCTCTCCGTAATCAATATACATGCTTATCTATCGAACAGGAGGTGCCGTATGGATCCGTCACATGAAATTCCCATGCTTCTCAAGAAGATTAACGACCGCATGTTCGCGAAAGCCAATGCGGATATGAGCGCCAGCAATCTGACATTTTCACAGATGTATGTTCTCGTCCATCTCACAAAGGCGGATGGGCGCATGGTTTCACTGAAAGAACTGGAAAAAAGTTTTCATGTCGCCCAGCCGACCATGGCCGGAATCGTCAGCCGTCTGGCCGCGAAAGGATTTGTCAGGACAGAACCGAAGCCCGGCGACCGCCGCGCCAAGATCGTCTGTCTCACGTCCAAAGGCGAAGCTTTCATGAAGCAGCACCGCGAAGATATGGACCGCAATGACGCAAAACTTTTCCGGCGTATGTCGCTCGCGGAACGTCAGGAACTCTACCGTCTCCTGAACATCCTGTGGGAAGAGGTGCAGGACGACACGAAAGGACTCGAAATAATGAGGCCGAGTCAGAAAGAAACCATGAAAGGAGAACCGGAAAATGCCTGAAACATCCAGCGCAAAAAGCAGGTCTGTTTCCGGAAATTCTGAAAAGAGCAAAAGCTCTGTAAGTTTCAGACTGATTCTCCGCACACTGACTGGAGAAATCCGGGAATACAAGAAACCGTCGATCCTCGCCCCGATCTTCACGGCCGGCGAAGTCCTGATGGAAGTTCTTCTCCCCTATGTCATGGCCGATATCATTGACGAAGGGATTGAAGCGGGCAACATGCATGCTATTCTGGTCTACGGCGGAGTTATGCTGGTGCTTGCTTTCCTCTCTCTCTTCTGCGGCATGATGGCCGGCCGGTGCGCCGCTGAGGCCTCCTGCGGACTGGCGGCCAATGTCCGGGACGACATGTACCAGAAAATCCAGACCTATTCCTTTTCAAACATTGACAAGTACTCGACCGCCGGACTCATCACCCGTCTGACGACCGACGTGACAAATATGCAGAATGCCTATCAGATGATAATCCGGATCGCCATCCGGCCGCCGCTCATGCTCATCATGAGCCTCATCATGGCCATACTGATCTCGCCTTCGCTTTCCGTCATCTATTTTGTGGCCGTCGTATTTCTGTCCGTAGTCCTCGCATTTCTCATGATCCGGGCATCGAACATTTTCAACAAAGTGTTCACCAAGTACGACGATCTGAACGAAAGCGTCAAGGAAAACGTCTCCGGCATCCGCGTCGTCAAGGCGTATGTCCGCGAGGATTACGAAAATCAGAAATTTACCAAAGCGGCAAAGACTCTGCAGAAGCTGTTCACAAAAGCCGAGGGCATCCTCGCCTTTAACAGTCCGATTATGTATCTGGTGATTTATGCGTCGATCATCGCTCTGTCCTGGTTTGGCGCCAGACAGGTTGTAGGCGGGTCTCTTTCGACCGGCAGCCTCACATCGCTGCTTTCCTACATCACCAACATCATGGTTTCCCTGATGCTGTTCTCGATGGTCATCGTCATGATCTCCATGTCCTTCTCCGGATGCCGCCGCATCACAGAGGTGCTGAACGAGACTCCGGATCTGAAGAACCCGGACAATCCGGTCACGGAAGTCGCGGACGGTTCCATCGATTTTGATCATGTCAGCTTTTCGTATAAATCGGGAACGGGGAACAAAGTTCTGCGCGACATCAATCTTCACATTAAATCCGGCGAGATGATCGGCATCACCGGTCCCACCGGATGCGGAAAATCGACGCTTGTATCGCTCATCTCCCGTCTGTACGACGCGACGGAAGGAACCGTCAAAGTCGGGGGTCTCGACGTAAAGAAATACGATCTGAAATCCCTGCGGGATCAGGTTTCCGTGGTGCTGCAGAAAAATACGCTGTTCTCTGGCACGATTCTCGACAACCTGCGCTGGGGCGATGAATCCGCAACGCGCGAAGAATGCATCGAAGCCTGCAAAGAAGCGTCGGCTGACGAGTTCATTTGTCTTCTGCCTGACGGATATGACGCAAAAATCTCGCAGGGAGGCACAAACGTGTCGGGCGGCCAGAAACAGCGTCTGTGCATAGCCCGCGCGCTTCTCAAGAAGCCGAAGATTCTGATTCTCGACGACTCGACAAGCGCTGTGGACACGGCGACAGAGCGCAAGATCCGGGAGGCGTTCCGCACGAAGATTCCGGGAACGACAAAGCTCATCATCTCTCAGCGGCTTTCTTCCATTGAAGAGGCCGACCGCGTGATTGTGCTCGACAACGGCAGAATCTGCGGTTTTGACACGCCGGATAATCTGCTCAAAACCAATAAAGTCTATCAGGAAATTTACGAGACCCAGAAGGCCGGTTCTGGAGACTTCGATATGGCGCCCGGCGCAGCAGGCGCATAAAGGAGGCAGTCATGGAAAAAGAAAAGAAAAAAGGAACCGGTTCGCTGAAACTGATTTTCTCGTACGTGTTCCGGTATTATAAATGGGCATTTATCCTGGTGGCTGTTCTGATCGTCATCACGGCCGTCTGCAACCTGCAGTCTACGCTGTTCCTTCAGTCGCTGATCGACGATTACATTCTGCCGCTGCTCGGCAGCTCGGATCCGGATTTCGGTCCGCTCGCGCAGCGTCTCGTCTCACTCGCCGGCGTGCTCTCAATCGCCGTGATCACCTCGTATCTGTACAACCGGATCATGGTGACGGTCGCTCAGGGGACGATGGAGAAAATCCGCGTCGATGTCTTCACGCACATGGAGTCTCTGCCGATCCGCTATTTTGACACGCACGCCCACGGCGACATCATGTCGGTGTACACCAACGATATCGACACGCTCCGGCAGCTGATCTCGCAGTCCATTCCGCAGATGATCAACAGCGCCGTGACAATCGTCGTGACATTTATCTCGATGATCGTTCTGGACGTTCCGCTCACGATTCTATCCTGCGTGATGGTCGCCATCATGCTCCTGGTTTCCGGCCGCATTTCCGGCAAGAGCAGCAGCTACTTCATCCGTCAGCAGAAGGATCTCGGCGCCGTCAACGGCTACATCGAAGAAATGCTAGACGGGCAGAAGGTCGTCAAGGTCTTCAATCACGAGAAAAAAGCGGTCGAAGGTTTTCAGAAGATCAACCATGATCTCCGCGACTCCTCTACCACCGCGAACATTTACTCGAACATCCTGATGCCGGCGATGGCCAACCTCGGCAACATTTCCTATGTTCTCTGCGCCGTGGTCGGAAGCGTGATCGCCCTGAGCGGGCAGTTCTCTCTGACGCTCGGCACTCTCGTTTCGTTTCTGACGCTCAACAGGAGCTTCAGCCAGCCGATCACCCAGATCTCCCAGCAGGCCGCTTCCGTCATCAGCGCCATGGCCGGCGCGGGCCGCGTCGCCTCTCTGCTCGCCGAAGAGCCCGAGAGCGACAACGGCTATGTGACGCTGGTAAATGTCAAAGAGGCAGAAGACGGCACGCTGACGGAGACGGACGAAAGGACAGACGTATGGGCCTGGCGTCATCCGCACAAGGCGGACGGCACCGTCACGTATCAGAAGCTGGCCGGCAAGGTCAACTTCTACGATGTCGACTTCAGCTACGACGGCGAGAAAATGATTCTGCACAACATTTCCCTGTACGCGCAGCCGGGGCAGAAAATCGCCTTTGTCGGATCAACAGGCGCCGGCAAGACGACCATCACCAACCTGATCAACCGGTTCTATGACATCGCCGACGGAAAGATCCGCTACGATGACATCAATATCAACAAGATCCGCAAACCGGATCTGCGGCGGTCGCTCGGCATTGTGCTGCAGGACACGCACCTGTTTACCGGCACGGTCATGGACAATATCCGCTACGGCCGGCTTGACGCGACCGACGAAGAGTGCATTGAGGCGGCGAAGCTCGCCCGTGCCGACAGCTTCATCGACCGTCTTCCGAACGGCTATCAGACGATGCTGACCGATGACGGCGGAAACCTCTCACAGGGACAGCGGCAGCTGCTGGCGATTGCCCGCGCGGCCGTCGCCGACCCGCCGGTTATGATTCTCGACGAGGCGACGTCTTCCATCGACTCCCGCACCGAGAAACTGGTACAGGAAGGCATGGATGCTCTGATGAAGGGACGCACGACATTTGTCATCGCCCACCGTCTCAGCACGGTCCGCAATTCCGACTGCATCATGGTTCTGGAACACGGCCGCATCATTGAGCGCGGCAGCCACGATGAGCTCATGGAGAAGAAGGGCCGCTACTATCAGCTTTACACGGGAAATTCCATCAGCGCCTGACATTTTGCCGGGCGTCTGACACCGGAAGAAAAATTGTATGCTTCACCCGCCTGGAAAATGCTGTACAATAGAACAAACAGTATCAGGAGGATTTTACGATGAGTTCAGCAGTTCGTTATTATTCCAGATCCGGAAATACAAAACTTCTGGCGGAGGCCATTGCAAAGGGCGCCGGCGTTCAGGCCGTATCGGTCGATGCGCCGGATGCGGCCCTGAAAGAACCGGTCGACGTCGTTTTTGTCGGCGGAGCGCTGTACGCGTATGGTCTTGACAAGCATCTGAGTGCCTATCTCAAAGACTTTGACCCCTCAAAGGCAAAGAAAGCCGTCGTGTTCTCGACGTCCTGGATTTCAAAGCACGCGCTCGACAAGATCCGCAGCATGCTTCAGGCAAAGAATATCCCGGTCGAGACGGAAACCTTCTATGCGAAGGGCAAGCCGGACGAAGAGACGCTCAGGAAAGCTGAGGAATTCGGAGCCCGCATGGCAAAGGTCTGACATTTCCCGGGAACGCGCCATTTGCCATGTTTTGCTTTGTGCTTGTCGACTCCGTAGAGAACGAAGGCAAAGAGGCTGGCAGCTGACACATACACGGGCAGAACCGGAAAAATTTTTTCAGCCATTGCCATACTCCTGTTTCTGCCGCGGAAAAAATTTATTTATATCAGGGGTCATCGCTCTGCTTCCTGGATTTTCCTGCGAAGCAGATTGATGACTCTTTTTTTGTCGGTCACCCAGGCCGGCGAGATGAGAAGCCGGCGCGGTCCGTCGCCCGTCATGCGGTGGATCACGGTCTCTTCGGGCAGCAGTCTGAGGCAGTCGACGACCAGATCGCAGTACTCTTCCATCGTCATCTGCGGGAACGGATGAGCCGCGTATTCAACGGCTAAGCGGGAGCCCGCGAGTATATTCAGCATTTGAATTTTGATGCCGTCAGGCGGGGATTGCAGTGAGGCGAGATGGCGGACTGTGTTCAGCATGTCCTCCCGGCTTTCGCCCGGGAGTCCGAGGATGATGTGCGTGACAACCGTCAGATGTGCGGCTTTCAGCTCGCGATACGCTTTGTCAAAAACAGACGTCGGATAGCCCCGGTGAATGCGCCCGGCCGTCACGTCACTGGCCGTCTGCAGGCCGAGCTCCACCCAGACCGGTTTTACCCGGTTCAGGCTCACCAGCATTGCGAGCTTGTCTGCTTCCAGGCAGTCCGGCCTTGTTCCGACAGAAAGCGCCACGATGTCCGGCCGCCGCAGCACCTGACTGTACAGCTTGTACAGCCGGTCTGTGCTTCCGTATGTATTTGTGTAGGACTGGAAATACGCGATAAATTTCTGATCTTCAGGTTTCATCCCGGCGGGCAGCTTTTTGAGGACTCTGCGTTTTGCCGCCCCGATCTGCGCGTCCGGCAGCTCCCCGCCGCTTAAGTTCTCAGCGAACTCGCCGGAACCGCCCTGTGAGCAGAACGTGCAGCCGCCCCACCCAAGGGTGCCGTCGCGATTCGGACAGGTGCAGCCGGATTCAAGCGCGATTTTATAAATTTTCTGTCCGAATGTATTTTTCAGATAATCCGAAAGCGTGAGAATCGTCATGACAAATCTTACCGGATTCTCCAGTTTCTGCGGATTTCCTGCTCGAACTTTTCATATCCGTCATACTTCTGATTTACCGAGAAGAGTTTCTTGCCCGCTTTGTTGAAAAATATCAGACTGTCCCCGTCCCGCTCCACGCTGCGGATCTGTACATACGGGTATTTGTGGACCGAAAACCATTTTTTCTGAAAGATCGTCCTGCCCTCGATCCAGGTCTTGTCGTTCTGATAATAAATGAGCCCGACGATGCAGGCGGCGCATGCCGCCGCAAAGAGCGCGACGCCGTAAACTTCCATCGGGTCGGCGAAGAGATAGCGCGTCGCCATCGCCGCCGTGCCGACGGCCGTCAGGCGCAGGATTCCTAGATTCTGCGTCGGGCGGACGATGCCTTCGTCCTGTTCCTGCTTTTTGGCCTTCTGCTCCGCGACGCCGATGATCGGGATCGAATAGGTTGTCAGATAGCGGATGGCTCTGCGCGAATTGATCGTGCCCATCACCATGGACGCTTCGCCGCTGGCATCCGTGCCGCTCATCGAAAACAGCTGCTTGCCTTTGCTGTAATACGTGTAGACGCGGCGCCGGCTGACGCGGCATTCGTCAATATCCGGGATAGAATACGTGTAATTTCTCCCGAACCAGTCCCGGTATTCCGCCGTGTCGCCTTTCAGTACAAGCTTCCAGTTTTTGCAGGCGACTCCGATCAATATGGCACATGCATTCAGCAGCACAATGTAAATCACATACGGAACTACCTGTGAACTGCCGTTCATCACTGCGCGGACAAGCAGCCATACAAGCAGCACGCTGACCGCCACGCTCAGCACCAGGAAAAGCGGCATCAGATTGGGCTGCAGAGCCGTGATCTGTCCGACCTCCGTTTTCCTGAGTTCTTCGCCCTTGCGTTTTGAGGCTCCTGAAACTCCCCGCATCGCGACAAACAGCGCGACGATGACGGCGATGAGAGCAATTAACTGTCCGAGTAAATTCATAAGTTTGTTATCTCCGAAATTTTTTCTTTCGTTATTATACATGATTCAGAGACTTTTTGTACTTTTAATAAAAATACGGCAAAACAGCGGCAAAAAGAGCGCCCGCTTTCTTTTCGACATTTCAGAAAGCGGGCGCCCGTGTCTGGCGGAGTCATGCCTGTAAATTAAAGTTTTCTTCCGGCCTGCCGCCTGTAAAAATTCAGATCAGGCTCTTCAGCTTCTGCTCAAGAACTCCCGACGGAACCGCCCCGACCACGCGGTCCACTACCTGTCCGTTCTTGATAAATACAAAGTTTGGAATGCTGGAGACGCCGTACTGAATCGCGAGGTTCTGCTCCTCGTCCGAATTGACTTTGCCGACCTTGGCCTCGCCGTCAAACTTTTCGGCGATCTGACCGACAACCGGGCCCATCATCTTGCACGGGCCGCACCAGTCTGCGTAGAAATCGACCAGAACCGGCTTGTCGCTGTTCAATACTTCCTTCTGAAAATTATCGGATGTAAACTTATATTCCATAATCAATGATCCTCCTTATGTCTGATGCATTTGTCATCTGATAGCATTATTATATGTGATACGGAATTTATATCAAGTACGCAGTATTAACTTATGTAGTCAGAAATTTCTTAGCAGTCTCTTTTTTCAGTTCGTCTGCCATGAGCCCGGCCGCGCCGGCGGACAGGCATTCGCTGAGCGAATGGCACAGCCACAGGGCTTCGCTTCCGAACACACGGGGAAGCAGCGCGGTCAGGATCGGCGGGAATATCACGCTGCGAAGAAGCGAGAGGATGAGAGCCTGGCGCGGTCTGTCTGTCGACTGCCAGTACGAGATCATCAGGATGTTGTATCCCGCCAGGAAGAAGCCGGCGAAATACGGGCGGCTGCGGCTCACCATGAAGTCCGTGAGTTCCGGGTCCCCCGGCGTGAAGAGCTGATAAAAGCCGCGAGAAAACAACAGAATAAGAACATAGCTGATGAGGCCCGTCAGAATGAAAATTTTCGCCGCGTAGCGCCTGAGAGCCTCGCACCGGTCCGCCTCGCCGGTACCCGTCAGATAGCTGAACACGGGCTGCAGACCTTCCGCAAAGCCCAGAAACAGCGTCAGAATGATCAGCATCAGATACCCGATGACCAGATAGGCGGCAAGCCCGATCTCGCCGAACCCGTACGCGCCGATCGCCGTGTTGTACACAAATGTCACGATTCCGATCGTAAACTCCATAACAAAGGAAGGCACGCCCAGCTTCAGAATTCTCGCTGTCTCCGACACCCGAATCGAGGCGCGTGAAAAAGACAGTTTGCCTTTGTGTCTGATAAAATGCGGCAGCAGCAGGCCGTCGCTGATAATCGGGCCGATCGCCGTCGCGAGCGCGGCGCCGCCGATTCCCATATTCAGCGGATACATGAACACGTAGTCCAGCAGAATGTTTGAGAGTGAGCCGACGGTGAGTGCGCTCATCGCGAGTTTCGGGCGGCCGTCATTTCTCACCATCCCGCCGAGCAGATAGCTGTACAGCATGAACGGCGAAAACGTTATGATATAGCGGATGTATGTCACGGCCATTTCGTGAATCGATTCGGTAGAGCCGAGCACTTTCGCGATCGGATCGATGAACAGATTCCCGAAAATCATGATAGCGATGCCAAAAATTCCCGCCGTCAGGACGGCCGTGTTGAACGCCCGGTTTGCAGACCTGTCATCCCCGCGCCCGAGGCTCTCTGATATGATGATCCCGGCGCCCGAAGCGATCATCATCGAAAGTGAGATGAGAATTTCCACGAGCGGTACGCCGACCGCGGCCGCAGCCATGGCGTCCCGGCCCAGGCGATTCCCGATAAAAAGTCCGTCCACGATGATATAGATCGAATTAAAAAGCAGTCCGATCATCTGCGGCAGAGCGAACCGCCTGAAAAGATCGGAAGAACTCCCTGAATACATTTGTCATTACCTCCTAAAAGATGCACTTGAAATTCTGACGCCGGCCCACTTTCAGGTGAGCTGGCGCGAAACGTTCCCGTGGGATAAAAGCACAAAAAAAGCAGGTCAGAGTTTATTGCGTAACTCTGGCCTACTACACAATAGTTATACCCCGGCGGGTCTTAACTTGTATTAATTTTCCTGTCTTTGTCCTGTCAGCTCGATCGCTTCTTTTCCTGTCATGTTTTCGATGTCAAGGCGCAGCATGCAGAGCGACCGCCACTCTTTTTCAATTTCCGCGCCGCGGGACGCATCCGTCTCGTCCGGCGAATACTTGCGGGCGAGTTTGTCGATCGAGCGTCTCTTTTCTTCTTCGTCTTTAACAATCCTGATTTTTCCGAATACAATCACGCTTCGGAAATACGACGTGAATTCTTTCGGCACAATTTCATCTTTATCCACCACGCAGAACGACACTTTCTCATTTCGGCGGATCGCGTCGATCTTGTGGCCCTCTTTCGCGCCGTGAAAGAAAATACAATTCTCGTCCGGGTCGTACACATAGCTCACCGGCACCGCGTACGGATACCCGTCGTCCCCAGACAAGGCAAGCACGCCATTGGTGCGCGCGAGCAGAATATCCCGGACGGCTGCCTCGGGCAGCGCCTGACGGAACCTTCGCATTTTTCGGAACATACATCCTCCTTCTGCCTGAAAAAGCCTTTCCCTCATCCCCATGGCCTTGCGGGATGAAAGAAAGGCTTAAAATACCCGGCGGTATGTTTTTCAAATTTCGCTCATCTTACACCACCCCGCCCCTCCTGTCAACCGCGGCTCAGGGTTCTGCATTCCGACCGCCGCCAGAAAATGCAAATCAATTGCATATTGACAAATGTTTCCGGACACGTATAATAAAGTCTGCTGCGAAATGCAAATGATTTGCAAATGTGAGGCATTTGTCATGGAATATAAAACCAAATACCGGGACTGGCTCCAGAAATATTTTGAGGAGCACGCCGATGAGAAAGTCTGCGCGAAAGACATATATGAGCGGATGAAAGCCGACGGTTTTTCCGTCAGCCTGACCACGGTATACCGCAATCTCGACCGTCTCGAGAAGGAAAATGTTCTCCAGGAACACAAGACGGGCGGCGATGATGAAAGGTTCTATCAATATCTGCAGCCCCAGATGGACTGCAACAGCCATCTGCACCTTCTGTGCAGCCGCTGCGGAAAGATTATTCACCTGAACTGCGATTTCATGGGTGAGATTTCTGATCATCTGATGAAAGAGCACGGTTTTCAGGTTGACTGCCGGGAATCCATGCTGGTGGGGCTCTGCAAAGAGTGCCGCATGGAACTGGCTCTGAAGAAAAGGAAAGAAGAAGAAGGATGGAAATGATTTGGAACGCGCTGCTTGACGCGGCCGTTGATACAGTAAAACTGATCCCGTTCCTGTTCGTGACCTACCTGATCATGGAGGCGCTGGAACGGAAAACCTCAGAACACACGACCAATCTGATCGCCAGCGTCGGCCGGTTCGGTCCGGTCGTCGGCGCCGCCGTCGGCATCGTGCCGCAGTGCGGATTTTCCGCCGCCGCGGCGAGCCTTTATTCCGGCGGTCTGATCTCCATCGGAACTCTGATGGCCGTGTTTCTGTCGACATCGGATGAAATGCTCCCGATCTTTATTTCCGAGCAGGTCGCGCTGCCCACAATACTGAAGATTCTCGTCTCAAAGGCGCTCATCGGCATGGTGTCCGGCCTCGCGGTCGACTTTCTGCTGCGCTTCACGAAATACCGCAGCAAGACCGAAAAACATGTGCGCGATCTGTGCGACGAGGAGCACTGCGGCTACGAAAAAGAAGAGGGTTCCATCTTACACTCTGCGTTCGTCCACACGCTGCACATTGTGCTGTTCGTGTTTGTGATCACGGTCGCCCTGACCATCGCCGTGGAAAGCCTCGGAGCGGACCGCGTCGCGGGATTTCTCACGGGCAAACCGATCGTCGGAACATTCCTCGCCGCACTGTTCGGCCTGATCCCGAACTGCGCCAGTTCCGTTCTCATCACGCAGCTCTATCTCGACGGAATGCTCGGCGCCGGACAGATGATGGCCGGACTTCTCGTCGGCGCGGGCGTCGGACTCCTCGTCCTGTTTCGCACCAACAACCGTCACATGTCCGAGAACATCAAGGCAGCCGCCATGCTCTACGTCATCGGCGTTTTCTGGGGACTGCTGATCGAACTCACCGGAATCACGTTTTGACATCAGAAAGGCAGGAAGGGCGCTTTAGTTCTGCGATCCTCCTGCCTTCTTTTTTTCCCTGAAAAATGCGGTTAAAACACGCGGTACTCTTCGACTTTGTCCCAGTCGATGTCAAGCCCGAGTCCCGGCTTGTCTGAGACGATGAAGTTCATATGATCGTCGTGCTCAAACGGTGTCTTCGTCAGTCCGGTCTTGAGCGGGTTCGGATTCTCTTCGCTCTCGATGGCTTCTGTGTTCGGCAGAGAAGCCGCGAGCTGAAGACTCGCCGCGAAATGAACGCAGGATCCGAATGAGTGAAGCGACACGGGCTTGCAGAAGCCGCGCGCCGCCGCGGCGATTTTGCGGACTTCCGTGATGCCGCCGCCCCAGCCGACGTCCGGCTCTACAACGTCCATGGCGCCTGCCTTCATCAGACGCGTGAAATTAAAACTTCCCTGCGCGGTCTCAAATCCCATGATCCCGATTTCCGGCATCGCCTCGCGGATTCTTTTGAGTCCCGCTTCATTTTCAAATTGAATCGGTTCCTCAAGAAAATTCAGCCCCGCCTCTTTGAAAGCCGGCAGCGCCTGAATCACTTCCATCTCAGACCAGGCCGCGTTGATATCCGCCGCGAGGCGGCTGTGCTTTCCGATCATGGAACGGACAGCCGCGATTCTCTCGAGGTCTTCGTCGAGCGTGACGCTGAAACAGGTGTCGGCCGTGTACTTCACAGTGCACTGACTCAGTTCCGGCACCCGGCCGATCTTGATCTTCACGTCCCGGTATCCCTTGTCGAGATACCCTTCGATTTCGCGCTTCAGCCCATCTATTCCTTTGCCCGCCGCGTAAAATCCACCGCTCGCGTACGACGGAACCGTCTCCGAGTGCCGCCCGAGAAGATCGGCGACGGACAGGCCGGCGCTTTTTCCGAGGAGATCCCAGAGCGCGATGTCGACGCCGCCGATGCAGGAAAACACCAGACCGGTGCGCCCGCTCGCGATATTTCTCCAGTACATTTTCTGCCACAGCTGTTCGATGGCTGCCGGATTTTCGCCGATCAGGACCGGAGCGAGCTGTTGTTCGACGATCTGCCTGGCGGCTTCCAGCGGACTCCCGTAGGTAAAAGCCTCGCCGATTCCGTACAGACCGCTGTCCGTCTCAACTTTCACCCAGAGCGCCTGGCGCGCCCGGTTCACTGACATTGCGTCGCTGATGACCGGCGTCTTTGCGCGCAGGCCGATTGTGCTGACAGATGTAATTTTCATATCCAAAGCCTCGTTTCATCGTATCTCATAAAGTTTCTGACTGAGCTGTTTTATCTGCTCATCTGTCAGATGATACGCACTTGTCCTGTCAAGAAATGTCCGCAGGGACATCACCGGATAAGACCTTGCCCTGCTTTTAATTCCCGGAAGTAATTTTTCCAGAACAGACGCCGCCTTTTTGTATGCCAATATCTCAGGAATCGGCATGTCGATGTTGTAGATTTTCCGCAGCGGTCGGTCGGTGTGATACGTCACCTCGTAATCGCCGCCGCCGACCATGCAGACGCCGTTCTTCACATCGGCAAACAGCGGATTTTCATCTCTCATCTGATCATACAGTGTTTCGCCGGCATATGGCAGACGCACAAAAGCGCGGCACCCGAACGGCACGTGCAGGGAAACCTTCAGCGTGAAGTCGTCCTCCGCGTCCCAGCGCGCATGCCAGTTTCCGGCGGACGACTCATACGAGATTTCCGCGTGGCCGAGCCGCATATCGGGCAGCGGAGCGTACTCTGCTTCACGAAATCCGACGCTTCCCTCTTTTCGTCTGAGGCCGGCCGCGCGCTCGGCAATCCACTGCACGATGGACCCGTAGGCATAGTGATTGAAGCTGTTCATTCCGGTCGAAGAGACTGTTCCGTCGCTCTCCATCGAGTTCCAGCGCTCCCAGATCGTCGTGGCGCCCAGATTCACTTCGTAGAGCCAGCCCGGATACTCTTCGTTCAGCAACAGGTCGTATGCCATATCGCTGCGGCCGATCCGGGTCAGCTGTTCGCAGAGCAGCGGCGTCCCGACAAATCCGGTCTGAAGTTTTCCGCCGTTCTTTTCCAGCTTGTTCACAAGACCGTCCGCCATGCGCTTCGGATCCGAGAGACCGAACCGCAGCGCGAGCAGATAGGCGGTCTGCGTGTCAATGCAGCAGTGCCCGCTCGGCGCAAAATACTCGTAGCGGATGCCGTTGAGAATCGAATTCGCCAGAGTCTCGTATATTTCCTCGTCTTCTGCCTTTTTCAGCAGTTTCGCCGTCTTCGCCAGAATGCGCGTGCTGTACAGGTAATAGACTTCCGCCACATAGCCGCTGTCGGTCCCGCCGAGTACCGAATCTTTGGCACCGTCGCCGTCAAGCGCCAGCCAGTCGGCGTAATGGAACTGATCCCGCCACTTGTGATCGTCTTCCTCCAGATCGCGCACATACTCGACCCACGACTTCATGGCCGGATAGTGCCGGCGCAGTATGGAGGCGTCGCCGGTGAACCGGTACATTTGCCATGGGATGATGCAGGTGGCGTCGCTCCATGCGCAGGCGGCATTGTCCTTGATTTCAAAAGACGGAACGACAACCGGAACTTTGCCGCCCAGCGCGTCCTGCTCCGTCTTCATGTCGTACAGATATTTGCTGTAAAACGCATAAGCGTCGCTGAAGAAAAGCGCCGTCGGGCAGAAGACCTGCGCGTCGCCGGTCCAGCCCATGCGCTCGTCGCGCTGCGGGCAGTCCGTCGGGACGTCGATAAAGTTGTCGCGGCGGCCCCAGCTGGCGTTCTGAATCAGGCGGTTCACTTTCGCGTCGCCCGTCTCCAGTTTCATTGTCTCGCGCATCTTCGACGTGAGCGCGAGAGCCGTGAAATCGTCCTTCTGCAGATCCGGCATGCCTTCGATTTTTACGTACCGGTATCCGTAAAACGTAAATTTCGGCTCCAGTATGAGCTCCGAGCCATCGGAAACATAGATGTATTCCGCCTTTGCGCTCCGCAGGTTGTCGCGGTAGAAATTGCCGCCCTGCAGCACTTCGCCGACCTGGAGATGAAGACGGGCGCCCCGCTTCATGCCGTGCACGTGAAGACGCCAGATGCCGGCCAGATTCTGTCCCATATCCAGGACCAGCTCACCGGCCGGCGTGTGGATCAGCCGGACCGGTCTGATCTCCTGCAGTATGGTTACCGGAACCGAGAGCCTTTCTGTGAGCTTTCCTTCCGGAGGCGCGGTAAGTCTCGCGGGCTCGGCCGGGAGCGCCGTCAGTGTATCGTCGCGCTGCTCACCGTCGTAAATGTTTGAAAATATTATATTCGAGCGGCGCACCTGCCAGGACTCGTCCGTCCCGACGACTGTCTCCGTGCCGTCCGGCAGCTGAATTCTCAGCTCCGCAATCAGCTTCCACGAATCGCCGTAGTAGCCATCCGTTTTCCCGGAAAAGCCGAACCTGCCTTTGTACCAGCCGTTCCCCAGTCCGATTTCAAGCTGATTCTCGCCGCTAATCAGCTGGTCTGTCACGTCAAATGTCTGGTACTGCACCCAGGCCGTGTAATTGTTGCAGTACGGCGTCAGGTACTCATTTCCCACGCGCTGTCCGTTGAGATGCGCCTCGTAGAGTCCCAGGCCGCAGACATACAGCCTCGCTGAGACAGGCTTCTGCTCAAGCGTGAACCCCTTCTCAAACACCGGAAGGCGCGGCTCTTTGTCGTCGCACCCGATCCATTTGCCGGCCCAGGACTCGTCCATTTTTCCGGTCTCAAAAAAATTCACACCGCTCGTCTCTTCTGCTCCGGCATCGCTTCGCACAGAGACCGTCCACTCATAGCGCTTCCGCGGCTTCAGCAGAAGCGGCAGCGCCGTCCCCAGGCTGTCGAGCTCTTTCCAGCCCGTATCCGCAATGCAGGTGCCGCCTTCCCGCACGACAATCCGGGACTCTTTCACGCACTTCCCGGGAAGTCCCTCGGCGACCCAGTGAAATACCGGCTCTTCTCCCAGCTGATACCCGACCGGGTTCCCGATGTGGTTCACCTGACAGGATCTGATCATACCTTCTCCTTTCGCCCTGAAAACAAGCTGCCCCCAGAGCTGATATTGATTCTTTCACGTTCCTGTTACTATGAAAAACCTACCACATCCCGGGAGGCGGCGTCAACATCGCCGCGGACAACTTCTTAAACGTCTCACGTCACCCGTAATAATGAACGTCGTGCTCTTTCTCGCGGCGCCTGTGCACCGTCGGATTCGCGGCGTTGATCCTGTCATAACACGGGCAGTTTCTGTCATGATCGTTTATGATGCCGCACGCCTGCAGATGTGAATACACGGTCACGCTCCCGAGATACCTGAAACCCCGCTTCTTCAGGTCCCTGCTGATCCGGTCCGACAGGCCGTTGCTCGTGGGGATCCAGCCTTCCGGGTGCCTGTTGTACAGAATCGTCTTTCCGCCGGACCAGCCCCAGAGATACTCCGAGAAAGTTCCGAACTCTGCGCGGATTTTCTGAAAACAGCGGGCGTCATTTATGACGGCTTCGACCTTTCTTCGCGAGCGGATCATCCCCGGCGTATTCAGAATGCGCGCGATATCCGACTCGTCATACGCGGCGACCTTGTCAAAGTCGAAATTGTCAAAACACTGGCGGAAAATCTCCCGCTTGTTCATCATCATCGTCCAGTTCAGACCGCACTGCATGACCTCCATCATCAGAAACTCAAACTGCTTCTGATCGTCGTGGAGCGGCACGCCCCACTCCTCGTCGTGATATCTGAGAACAATATCACTCGCTGAATCCCAGTCGCAATATGACATACGCACACCTCTCCTGTCTCCGTGGCAAATGTTTCCGGTCACCGACCGGCAGATTTTTCTTTTTCATCCTGCGGGCGCTCTGTCATTTTCTTTGTCTTCCGGTTCAGCAGGATCAGGAACACAGCCCCGCACACGTTCAGCTCAAAGCACATCGCCGACCAGACGCCCGGCAGACCGATTTTCGGCGCGAGAAACGCAGCCAGCGGAAGCCGGACGGCCCACATGCAGATCAGGTTGACGATGGTAGACGTCAGCGTGTCGCCGCTGCCCCGGAAGATGCCGGACGCGACGATGGAAGCCGCAAACATCGGTTCCGCAAACGCCTCGATCCGCAGAACCTGCACGGCCAGGTCGCGGACCTCTTCCACCTGCGTGATGATGCCGATGATCTGCGGCGCGAAGATATACATCAGCACACCGGTTCCGCCCATGACAATCATGCCGAAAAACGTGGACAGAAAGGCTAAGTGCCGCGTCAGGTCTCTGCGGCCGGCCCCGATGGTCTGCCCTGTGATCGTGGTCGCGGCCGCCGAGATTCCATAGCCCGGCATGTAGCAGAGCGCCTCCGCCGTCACGGCAAATGAGTTGGCCGCGATCGCGGCCGTGCCGAGCGGCGCGACAATCGTCGTCGACACGACCTGCGCGCCGCCGGTGAGCGCATTTTCCGCGCTGATCGGCCAGGCTATCTTCAGCGCTTTCTTCAGTTCATCTCCGTAAGAAACATCCGTCTTCTCCCGGCGCAGATGCAGCTTTTCGGAGCGGACCAGGAGAAAGTACAGCATAAAAATCATGCAGGTGAACTCCGCCGCGGTCGTTCCGAGAGCCGCGCCGGCCACGTCCATGCCAAATCCGAAAATGGTGAATTCCCGCCCGAAAACACGGACTGTTCTCGTCGGAAAGATAAACAGGAAATTGTAGAATACATCCAGCGCACACATGATGATGTTCAGGATGCTGGGCACTTTCATGTTGCCGCTGCTCTGCAGCATGCCGCCGGCCGCGTATTCCATGTTGAAAAACGGCATGCCGAGGCCGAATATCAGAAAATACTGCGACGCCTTGGCGGAAACTTCCGCTGTGCCGCCGAGCCAGAGCGGGAGCTGCCTGTGAATCAGTACGGCAAGGCACGAGAAAAAGACGGAGACCGCCAGAACGGTCAGAAGACCGTGTCTGACAAGACTCCGCGCTTTTTCATCTTCGCCGGCACCGATGCGGTGCGCGACCTGAACATAAAATCCTGCGCCGATGGACGCGCTCACGCCGTCCAGCAGCCAGGTCGACGATGAGACAAGGCCGATGGCGGCGGAACTCTCCGCCCCCAGATGTCCCACCATCGACGCGTCGATATACTGCATGATTACGGAAGAGACCTGGGCGAGTATCGCCGGCACCGCCAGCTGAACGACCATCAGGATCTGATCCGACCTGCTGAGTGTTTCTCCGGCCCGCATCCGCGCGAGCTGGTCATTGCGATAACTTTTCATCAGCCTGACTTAATCTTTTTCCAATAATAACTGTACATCCGGTCCGCTTCTTCGCCGAGGTACACGAACGTCTCGCAGCGGTCAAGAACCGACGAATCCGGGAACGCGATCGGCGAGTTGCGGATCTGTTCATCCTCGATCGCCTCCTGCGCGGCGATGTTCGGCGTCGAATAGGTGATGTACTCAAAATTCTTCAGCGCAATGTCCGGACGGCACATAAAGTTGATCCACGCCATCGCGTTGTCGACATTCCGCGAATCTTTCGTTACGCACCAGGCGTCAATCCACACATTGGAGCCCTCGTCCGGCACCACATACTCAAGATCCGGATTCTCTCTCGCGCAGTAGATCGCCTCGCCGGAATAGATGACCGCCAGCGCCGCCTCATTTCCGATCATCTTGTCGCGCGCCTGATCGATGACGTAGGCCTGGACAAGCGGCCTCTGTTCGATCAGATCTTCCGCAGCCTTCGCGACTTCTTCCTCATTTGTCGTGTTGGCGGAATATCCGTTTTTCTTGAGAGCGACCATGAGACAGTCGCGGATGGAATCCTGCATCAGAATCTGCCCGCTGTATTTCTCATCCCAGAGAATGTTCCAGCTGGTCACCGGTTCGTCGACCATCGTCTTGTTGTACAGTATGCCGACGGTTCCCCAGCAGTACGGCACCGCGTACTGGTTGCCCGGATCAAAGGCCTCGGCGGACTTGTAGTACTGTTCGCCGATGTAGGCGGTCGCGTTGGGCATCGCGTCAAAATCGAGCGGCTGAATCAGGTCTTCCTGAATCAGACGGCTGATCATATAGTCAGACGGGCAGATGACATCGTAGGCCGAGTTGTCCTGCGCAAGCTTTGCGTACATCAGCTCGTTGGAATCGAACTCGTCGTATACGACTTCAATCCCCGTCTCCTCCTCGAACTGCGTGATCACATCCGGGTCAATGTAATCGCCCGCATTGTACACGTAGACTTTGTTTCCGGAATCCGAAAAGACGCCACCGAATGTCGCGCCGAGCACAAGAATCGCACCCGAGACGACGGCCAGCACAACGGCGAGCGCGCGGCCTCTCCGCCGGCTTTTCAGGTAGTCTTCCTTGCGTTTCCGCGGCGCTTCCGCTTTTTTGCGCAGACGCCCGGAGATAAGAAGCACCGTCACGACAGCCGCAAACAGAAGCGTGGACAGCGCGTAAATTTCCGGATGCACGCCCCGCTTCACCTGCGCGTAGATCATTGTCGAAAGCGTGTCAAAACCGGCGCCCTTCGTGAAGTACGTGATGATGAAGTCGTCGATCGACATGGTAAATGCCATCAGCGCGCCCGCCACGATGCTCGGCATCAGATCCGGCAGCACCGCCTTGCGGAATGCGAAGAACGGCGACGCGCCCAGATCCAGAGCGGCCTCGTACGTCGACGGCGAGAGCGACTTCATCTTCGGCCACACGTTGAGGAGCACATACGGGATGTTGAACGTGATATGCGCGAGCAGAACCGTCGCAAAGCCCTGATCCATGTTCAGCGCGCGGAAAAGGAGCATCAGCGAAATGCCGGTGACGATATCCGCATTTATCATGGGGATGTTGGAAACTCCCGTAAAGAAAGTGCGCATCGGCCGCTTCATGCGGTACATCGCGACGCAGGTGAGCGTGCCGATGAATGTCGCCGCCACGGTCGAGATCAATGCGATCACCAGAGTATTGGCCAGCGCGTTCAGAATGGTCGAGCTGTGAAACAGGCTGATATACCACCCGAACGTAAAGCCGCCCCAGATCGTGCGCGACTTGCTGCTGTTGAACGACAGCACGATCATCACGGCGATCGGAAGGTACATGAAAATGAGGATCAGCGCCATGTAGATCCTCTCCAGGGTCTTTCTCATCTGCGCACCTCCTCTTTTCTGTCACTGACGCCGGAGACCACGATGTTGATGATGACGAAGATCATCAGTACGAGCGACAAACCGCTCCCGAGGTGCCAGTCGTAGGTCAGCGTGAATTCCTGCTCGATGATGTTGCCGATCAGCAGAATCTTCGAGCCGCCCAGAAGTGTCGAGATGGCAAATGTCGTCAGCGACGGAATGAAGACCATCGTGATGCCGGAGAGAATACCGGGGACCGTCAGCGGCAGCGTGACCGTGAAGAAAGTCTGCACAGCCGTCGCGCCGAGGTCTCTCGCGGCGTTGATGACATTTTCGTCGATGGACGCGAGCGAGTTGTAGAGCGGCAGGATCATGAACGGCAGAAAATTGTACACCATGCCGATGATGATCGCGCCGGACGTGTTGATGATGTGAACGGACGGCAGTCCGAGCGCGGAGAGAATCCCGTTGAGCACTCCTCCGTCTTCCAGAATCGTCATCCAGGCAAACGTCCGGAGCAGGAAATTCATCCACATCGGGAGCAGAAACAATGTCGTCACGAGCCCCTTTGCGCCGGTCTTGCGCCTTGCTAAGATCATCGCCAGGGGGTACGCGAGAAAGAAACAGATGACTGTCGCGATGAGCGCCAGCGCAAGAGACAGGCCGAACGCTCTCGCCTGTTCCGGCTGCGCGATGGCCGCAATGTTGCTGAGCGTAAAGTTTCCGTCCTCATCTGTCAGCCCATAATACAGGACCATAAAGAGAGGCACGATGATAAAAAGGATCGACCAGGCCAGATACGGAGAGGACTCCAGTACAATCGCTTTCTTCGATTTTCCCAACGTTTCTTCCTCCTCTTGTCACGACAGCTGCGCCGGGATGTCCTCCGGCGAAATCGCCTCCTCGTCCTCGGATGCCGGACGGTTCATAACCTGAATGTTGAAGGGGTCCACCGCGATATCCACCTCGGTCCCGACTTCATAGAACTTCGTCGTGTGCACAAGCCACTCAAATCCCCCGGCCTGCACCTCAAGCTCGTAGTGAACGCCCTTGAATATCACGTGCGACACGACGCCGGGCATCTGCCCCTGTCCGCGCGGCACAAGCTCAACGTCTTCCGGGCGGATCACGACGTCGACCGGCTTCATATCTCCGAAGCCCTTGTCCACGCACGGAAAATCCGTTCCGAGAATCCGCACGAGCTCATCCCTGACAAATGTCGCGTGCATCAGATTGCTGTCGCCGATGAAGTCAGCGACGAACGCGTTCTCCGGCTCATTGTAGATTTCCTCCGGAGACCCTTCCTGCTGAATGTAGCCCTGGTTCATGACAATGATGTGGTCCGACATGGTCAGCGCTTCTTCCTGATCGTGCGTGACATAGATGAACGTGATTCCGAGCTCGTTCTTGAGCCGGATCAGTTCATACTGCATGTCCTGCCGCATCTTGAGGTCCAGCGCGCCGAGCGGTTCGTCGAGCAGCAGAACCTTCGGCTCGTTGACGATGGCCCGGGCGATGGCTATCCGCTGCTGCTGGCCGCCGGAGAGCGATTCGGGCATCCGGTGTTCGAATCCTTCCAGGTTCACCAGCTTCAGCGCATAGTGAATTTTATCGTTTATATAACTCTGGGGTTTGTTTTTGATTTTCAGGCCGAACGCGATATTTTCCGCGACGTCCATATGCGTAAAGAGGGCGTACTTCTGGAATACCGTGTTCAGCTGCCGTTTGTTGGGCGCCAGATCGGTGATGTCCTCACCGTCAAAAATCACCTGTCCGGAATCCGGTTTCTCAAAACCGCCTATGATTCTCAGAGTTGTGGTCTTGCCGCACCCCGACGGCCCCAGCAGTGTCACGAATTCATTTTCATGGATAACGAGACTGAGATCGTCCAGAATTTTCTGGCCGTCATAGCTCTTGGAAACATGGTTGAGCCGGATAAGTTCTTTCTTCAATTCGCTTTCCTCCCCGTATTCCGGTGCCTGTGTTCTGCCCGTATTTCTGTATTATAAATAGAATGTGGTCAATTTAAAAGCATTTACCGGGTAAGGTTAATGTAAAATTTTTTCACCCGTTCCGTTTCCGGTAGTCTCTCGGCGTCACACCGTATCTCGCCTTAAATGTCCGGTTGAAGTACGAGAGATTGAAAAATCCCGCCTCCGCCGCCACCTCGGTGATGGGCGCGTCGGAGATCAACAGCAGGCGCGCCGCCATCGAAAGCCGGTAGCGGTTGAGCCACTCGGTAAAGTGAAGCCCCGTGCACTGTTTGAAAAACCGGATGAAATGCGTCTCGGAAAATCCGGTCAGTTCCGCCATCTGCGCGATCGAAATCCGATCGGTCAGATGGCTCCCGGCGTACTCGGTCACGCGGCGCAGCAGGCCGAGATTCTTAGGCGAGATTCTCGCCTGACTGTCCGGCATTTCCGGCAGATGCTGCAGCAGCGTATAGAAAAACCGCAGCAGATTTGCCTGCACCATGAGCTGCCAGCCGGCCGGCCGCCTGTCGCACACTTCGTCCGTCTCCTCGATCAGCGCATACAACTCTTCTCTGCCCGGCAGGTCTCCCGTGACAAATGACGGAATCCCGGCTGCTCCGCTGCCGGCCGCCTCCTCCGGGAACAGGAACGGCGCCAGAATCCGGCTGATTTCTTCGGGCGTGTCCGCGCCGGCGAGCAGGCTCCGCCTGAAAATGATGTTTTCGTACTCCATGCCGGCGGCATTTCCGGCAGTCTCCTCCGGTTCCTCCGGCGAAATCGCGTGGAGCTGCCCCGGCAGAATCAGCACAATATCACCGGCTCCGACAGGCTTCTCCACCATGTTCACGAGAATCCTGCCCCGCCCCTTTTTCACGGCGATGATTTCCGCCTCGTCGTGCCAGTGCAGCGGCACATCCGGGAAATCCAGCGGAATTGTACAGGGGTAGACATTGTAGGGAAATTCTTCGCGCGTGTGCGTTTTCTTCTCTTTGTAACTGTAGTATTCGTATCCGTCCATATGTCAGTATAGTATCATTTTCTGACCGGATTGTACAAGAATCCGCCTCTGCATTCTGCTAGAATACTTCACAGATGGCGGAAGTCCATCCAAAGATAAAAACAACTGATTTCAGAGGTGAATATTATGAACGAATTACTCAAGACAGAAATGGAGAATCGCCTGGGCGGCCCGATCGCGCAGGCGTCCGACACCGACATTTACCATGCACTGCTTGCTCTCACGCAGGAAAAGGCCGCGGAAAAGCAGGTTCCGGACACCGGCCGCAAGCTGTATTACGTGTCCGCTGAATTCCTGATCGGCAAGCTGCTCGGCAACAACCTGATCAATTTGGGAATGTACAAGGACGTCAAAGAACTTCTCGCCGCGAACGGCAAGGACCTCGCCCGCATCGAGGAGCTTGAGAACGAGCCGAGTCTCGGCAACGGCGGCCTCGGGCGTCTCGCGGCCTGCTTCCTCGACTCCATCGCGACCCTGGGGCTGAACGGCGACGGCGTGGGCCTCAACTACCACTTCGGCCTGTTTAAGCAGGATCTCAAAGGCCACGTGCAGAACGTATCGCCGGACCGCTGGATCACAAATCCGTCCTGGGAAGTGGACCGTCAGACAGGCTACGATATTTCGATGGCCGGAAAGACGTATCACTCTCATATGTACGACATCTACGTGACCGGATACGAGGGAAGAACGAACCGTCTGCATCTGTTCGATCTGGACAGTGTGGACGACAGTATCGTTCACGACGGCATCGAGTTCGACAAGACGGCCATCGACAAGAACCTCACCCTGTTCCTCTACCCGGACGACTCAGACGAAAACGGCCGGAAGCTGCGCATTTACCAGGAGTATTTCCTGTCCTCAAACGCCGCGCATCTGCTGATCGACGAGGCGAAGGCAAAGGGAGCGGATTTGAGAGAGCTCGACAAATTTGCGGTCGCTCAGATCAACGACACGCATCCGACTATGCTCATCCCGGAACTGATCCGCCTGCTGACGCAGGAAGGACTCGACTTTGACACCGCACTTTCCGTCGTGTCGAAAATCTGCGCCTATACGAACCACACGATTCTCGCGGAGGCTCTCGAGAAATGGCCGCTTGCCTACCTCAAAGAGATCGTGCCGCAGCTCGTTCCGATCATCGAAATTCTCGACGACCGCGCCCGCAGAAAGACAGACGATCTGTCCACCGCCATCATCGATTCCGGCGACACCGTCCACATGGCGCACATTGACCTGCACTACGGCTTTTCCGTAAACGGCGTGGCGAAGATCCACACGAAGATCCTGAAGGAGACCGAGCTCGCCAACTTCAGCCGCCTGTATCCGGACAAATTCAACAACAAGACCAACGGCGTCACGTTCCGCCGCTGGCTCATCGCGTGCAACCCGAGGCTGACCGCGCTTCTCGACGAGAAGATCGGAACCGGATGGCACAAGGACGCCCGCGAACTGGAAAAATTCCTGGCGTTTCAGGATGACGATGCGGTTCTTAAGGCTCTCGCGGACATCAAAGCGGAAAACAAGAAGGATCTGGCGGCCGTGATCCGCGAAAAAGAAGGCGTCGGGCTCAATCCGGACGGCATATTTGACATCCAGGTAAAGCGCCTGCACGAGTACAAGAGACAGCAGATGAACGCGCTGTATATCATCCACAAGTACCTGGAAATCAAGTCCGGCAAAAAGCCCGTCCGCCCGCTCAACTTCA
Source organism: Lachnospiraceae bacterium (assembly GCA_050944355.1). Lineage (GTDB taxonomy): Bacteria > Bacillota > Clostridia > Lachnospirales > Lachnospiraceae > UBA4285. The sequence goes on along the minus strand of JBMNQX010000008.1, from coordinate 39,598 downwards.
TCTTCGGAGCCAAGGCGGCCCCGGCCTACATCATCGCGCAGGACATCATTCATCTGCTGCTCCTGCTTCAGGCCATCATCGACAGCGATCCGGACGTCAGCCCGTACATGCGTCTCGTATTTGTCACGAATTACAACGTGACATACGCTGAAAAGCTGATCCCGGCCGGCGACGTGTCCGAGCAGATCTCCCTCGCTTCCAAAGAGGCTTCCGGCACGTCGAACATGAAATTCATGGCAAATGGCGCCGTCACCCTTGGGACAAACGACGGCGCGAACGTCGAGATCCGCGAGCTGGTAGGCGACGAGAATCTCTACAGTTTCGGTATCGACGCGGACACCGTCATCGCGCATTACGCGAACGCGGACTACCACTCGCGCGACTACTACGAGAACGATCCGGTCATCAGGGAAGCCGTCGACTTCATCACCGGCCCGCAGACCATGGCCATCGGCGATCCGGAGCGTCTGAACCGCCTGAAGAACGACATGATCAACAAGGACTGGTTCATGGCTCTGATCGACCTCAAGGACTACATCCGCGTGAAGGATCAGTGCTTCGCGGACTACGAAGACCGCAGAGCCTGGGCGAAGAAAATGCTTGTCAACACGGCCAGGTCCGGCGCGTTCAGCTCGGACAACACGATCCGCCATTACAACGAAGATATCTGGAAATTAAACTGAAGTGACAAGTCATGACGCCTGACCCGCGGGGATCCGATGGAACGCCTGGCGCGGGGTCTGGCAGCAAAAACATCTGACATCCGCGGGGATCCGGTTTGGATTTCCGCGGGCTTTTTACTTATTATTCTTTTTGAGTTTTTACTCTCAGGCATTCGGGGGTATAATAGTAACGTTCGTATATAAAATAACAATAATCATCGGTCAGGAGGATTTGCATGACAGACGAAATGATGCAGGAGCGCATCAAGACGCTTCAGAGAGTTATCAGAATCCGCAGTGTTGAGGAGCCGGCAAAACCGGGAAAGCCGTTTGGCGACGGCCCGGCCAATGTTCTCGCCGAGGCGCTGAAAATCGCGGATGAATTCGGTTTCAGGACAAAAAACATGGACAATTACTGCGGCTACGCCGAGTACGGCAGCGGAGACGAAATGGTCATGGTTCTCGGCCATCTGGACGTCGTGCCGGAGGGCGAGGGCTGGGAATACCCGCCGTACGAAGGCGTCGTAAAAGACGGAAAGATGTACGGCCGCGGGACAGCGGATGACAAGGGGCCGGTCATGGCGGCACTGTTCGCGCTGCGCGACATCAAAGAGTCCGGCGTGGCTCTGAAGCGCCGCATCCGCATCGTCTTCGGAACAAACGAAGAGACGGGCTGCAAAGATATGGAATACTACCGCGAACACGGCGGTGAAATCCCGGTCATGGGCATCACTCCGGACGCCAACTATCCGCTGATCAACGGCGAAAAGGGAATTCTCGTCGAGACCTATGAGAGAGACTACAAACAGAGCGGCGCGCTGAAGCTCTTCTCCATCCACGGCGGCACGGCGTTCAACGTGACTCCTTCTTCGGCAAAGGCATGGCTTTTTGTTCCGGACAGCGTGACGCTTCCGGAGGCCGAACACATCACCGTCACCCGGACGACGGACGGCGCCCCGGAAGGCGCGAATGTCTGCGTGAGCGCGGCCGGCAAATCCGCTCACGGCTCGACGCCCGAAAAAGGCCTCAACGCCAACGGCCTGCTCGTGAACTACCTGGCGAAGCTGCCGTTTGAGGGCGAGGCAAAAGACGTCCTTGAGTTCCTCTCGCAGAAAATCGGCATCCAGTGCCACGGCGAGGGATTCGGCGTCGATCTGCACGACGACGTGTCCGGATGGCTTGTCAACAACTGGGGCATCCTCGACGGCGACGCGGGTCACGTCAGCGTATCGCTCAACTACCGCTATCCTGTCACCTTTACGATAGATGACTGCCAGCCGAAGGTACAGAAAGCGTTTAACGCCGCCGGCTGGAGCGGAAAAACCGTGATGCATGAAAAAGCGCTGTACGTCCCGGCCGACGATCCGTTCGTGAAACTCCTTCTGAATGTTTACAGAAAAGAGACCGGCGACATGACAGAGCCGATGTGCATCGGCGGCGGCACCTACGCCAAGTCGATCCCGAACTGCCTTGCATTCGGTGTCCTGTTCCCGGGTGATCCGGAAGTCGAGCATCTGCCCAACGAGTACCTCCCGCTTGAGCGCTTCGAGCAGAATGAGAAGATCCTGAAAGAGGCCATGCTCGCCATGGCAAATGCCTGAGACAGGCGCATATTGAAACGACAAGAGGGGCCCGCGCGGGCCCCTCTTTTTCTGGTCTTCTGTGGCCGGGAAAAATAAGTTACTGTCACTTTTGGATGGCGCCCCGGATATGGGGCGGCCGAATAAGTAAAATAGCAAGTTCAAGCCACTTTCTGCTTTTGTTGGAGGCAACAGATTTAGAGCAGGCCAGGTCAGCAAAATAGCAAGTTCTTGCCAACTTTTGCTGACATGCCGGATTTTCTGCCGGCCAACTCAGCAAAATTTGAACAGGGCAGGGATAATTGCTGATTTTATTGACAAGTTAGTTTTAACAAACTCAGCAATAATGATGCCGCAAATTGATTCCGCTGACAGCCACCCAATTTCCAAGGCTTTTTCATCAACAAAATTGCAATACTCCGGCGCGTTTGCTGACATTCTAAATTTACAAATTGGAAAATCAGCAAATCAGCAAGTCTTTGCCATTTTTGCTGACGGCCACAAATTTTCGGACAGCCAGATTAGAAAATCAGCAAGTTCACGCCAATTTTGCTGATGCCCCGGCTCGCCGGCCGGTGAAATCAATAATAGAGCAAGTCATTTCCATTTTCCCCGGCCAGCCTGGTCAGCGACTCAGGAATTCATCTGCTCTCTTACGTCTCTGATTATCTTTTCCATGAGTCCGATCCGGTGGAACGGGGTCATCAGGTAGATGCCGTCGACAAGCGGCAGGATTTTCCGGCAGAGTTCGTCCGTGAAGCGCCGGCCGAGCGCCTCGCCCTGTTCCCGGTCCGCGCCGTGATATGCCGCGATCATGTCTTCCGGCACGTCGATTCCGTTGATCTGTTCATTCATGAAGCGGCCGTTTTTCTCGCTGATCACAGGAATCAGGCCGCCGAAAAGCCAGGCGCCTTTCAGCTCTTCCCGCGCCCGCCTGAGATTTTCAAGGGCATTCTCGGTCAGAACCGGCTGTGTCAGGAAGCCGTCAGCGCCATTTGCCATCTTTTCACGAGCACGCTTCAGCTCGATGTCAAAGTTCACGGCATTGACGTTCAGAGCCGCAAAAATCAGAAACGGATCGCCGCTGAAATCCTGAGCGTTAAGCGATCGGACATAGGAAATCATCTGCCTGGAGTTGAACTGATAGACCGACTTCACCTCATCGCGCGCGGCCGACGGAATCGGGTCACCGGTGATGATCAGGACATTCCGGATGCCGCAGGCGTAATCGCCGAGCAGCAACGCCTTGGACGCATTGATGTTGCGGTCGCGGCAGTTCATGTGCGGGATCACGTCGAGATCCAGTTTCTGCTTGACTTCGCACGCCAGCAGCGACGCGTCGAGCCGGGCCTGCGCGACCGGGCAGTCCGCGATGGTAATCGTGTCCGTTCCCGCCGCCTGCAGGCGTCCGGCCTCCTCCATGAACTGCGTCAGGTCCGAGCCGCGGGGAGAATCGAGCTCGACCGCGATAATCTTCTGCCCCGCCGAAAGCTTGTTCCAGATCCGGTTGGCGGAAATGGCGCGCCGGCCGTTTTCCTTGTCTTCAAACAGCTCCAGCGGGTTTCTCGCCGAAAAGTCCGCATACGGAGGCTCAGGCTTTCCTTCGAGGCAGTGCCTGAGCGCGCGGATATAGGACGGCGTCGTGCCGCAGCAGCCGCCGAGAACCCGGACGCCAAGGTCCGCGATTTTCGCCGTTTCCTGCGCAAAGTACGGCGCGTTCCCGTCAAAATACATCCGAAATCCGCGCACCGCAGGATACCCGGCGTTTGGCATCGCGCACACGCGGGAAAGCAGCGCCGGCGGCAGCTTTTCAATGAGACGCCGTATCTGACCCGGATTTGACACACAGTTCAGCCCCGTCACATCGACGAGCCCCGACTTGTACATGTCCCGGATCATCTCCGCGAAGTACGCGCCCTTCGGCGAATACCCGTCCGGCATGACGCCGAACGACACCATGACAAATGCGTCGGCGCACCTCTCCCGGATGGCACGGATGGCGGGCAGCAGCCCGTTTTCCTCTGCCTGTGTCTCAAACACGAAATTCGTTATGCCTTCCGAGAGGAAAATTTCAGCCGCCCTGACATATTCTTCTGTTTTCTGAGTGTCCGTCTCGCCCGGCGCGGGGCCGAGATCCGCGAAGATAAAAATCGGCTTGCTGTTCTCCGCGCCCCCCGGCGCGCCTGAAATTTCCTCTGCTGCTTCCGGCACATTTGAAGCTTTTTCCGTTGCTTCTTGCGCACCTGAATTTTTTTCTGCTGAGCCCGGTGTGCCGGCCCCGCCGGCAGCACGCCCGGCAGAGGCGGCTTCCCGCGCAATCCGGACGGCCGCGCGGATCACCTGTTCCTGTTTTTCTTTTCCGCCCAGGAATTCCGGGTATGCCGCAAAGGTATTGGTCTTGATGGCGTAGGCGCCCGCCTGAATATATTCCCGGTGAATGCGCGCGACGAGCTCCGGCTGCGTGAGACAGGCAAGTTCCGGCGTCTGCGTCTGCACGCGCGTGATCTGGCTGAAATACGTCCCGAAGGCGCCGTCAAACAGGAGCCTGTTGTGAGAAAGGTAATCTCGTACATTTGTCATGGTCTGCTCTCTCACTTTCTGAAAACTTGTTTTGCGGCTTCGACGGACTCTCTGGCGTCGGCCGTGTAGAAGTCAGCCCCCATTTTTTTTGCGTATTCAGGGGTGAGCACCGCGCCGCCCACGAACACCGGCACGCCCGGACACTGCTCGTGCACCGCCCGGATTGTCTCTTCCATCGCCGGCAGTGTGGTCGTCATCAGCGCCGAGAGGCCGACGAGGCCGGCGCCGCTCTCTTTCACGGCCTGCACGACTCTTTCTTTCGGCACGTCGCGCCCCAGATCGATCATGCGGAACCCGTAATTCTCGAGGATGACCTTGACGATGTTCTTGCCGATGTCGTGAATGTCGCCTTTCACCGTGCAGATGACAATCGTCCCGCTGTCCGCGCTTCCAGTGCCTTTTGCCTGAATGCGGTCTCTGATCATGTCAAATGCGGCCGTCGCCGCGTTGGCCGAGCTGATGAGCTGCGGCAGAAAGATCACTTTCTTTTCGTAGAGATCGCCCACTGTGTCGAGCGCTGGTATCAGGTATCCGTTGATGACTTCCTCTTCCGAATGCGACGCGAGAAGCTCTTCGGCAAGCCGTCTGGTCTCCGTCTTGAGGCCCTTCACAACCGCGTCCTCTACCGTGAGTTCTCCGTTTTCCGCGCCGCTGCCCGAAGACGCGCCAGGCACTTTGGCCGTCCCTGCCTTCGGCTGTGCGGCTCCGCCGCCCGCTGCCGGCAGTTCTTTTCTATCCGCAAACCGCCTGATATAGTTCTCGCAGTTCACGTCCTCGCCGGACAGAACCTTGTACGACGCGACGGCGTCCATCAGAGGCAGAATGTTCGGGTTGATGATCGGGAAGTCAAGTCCGCAGGTCAGGGCCTGAATCAGGAAATTCACGTTGATATAGCGCCTCGCGGGGAGTCCGAACGAAATGTTGCTGACGCCGAGGCATAAATGCAGACCGAGCTCGTCGTGAACCCGGCGCATCGCCGCGAGCGTCTCCTGCGCCTGCTCCTGCTGGGCCGAGACCGTGAGCGTCAGACAGTCGATCAGGATGTCATCTTTCGGAATTCCGGCTTCCGTCACCCGCTTCTCGATATACTTCGCGTTTTCAAAACGTTCTTCCGCCGTCTGCGGAATTCCGTTCTCATTCAGGCAGAGCCCGACCGTCGCGGCGCCGTATTTTTTCAGCACCGGCAGAAACGCGTCGAGCCTCGCGTCATCGGCCGTGACAGAGTTCACGAGCGGCCGGCCCGCATACACCCGCAGCGCCGCCTCGACGACCTGCGCGTCCCCGGAATCGATCTGAAGCGGCAGAGACACCACGCCCTGCAGTGCCTTCACCACCTCCACCATGAGCGCCTTTTCGTCGCCGCCCGGGACGCCGACATTCACGTCCAGGATGTCCGCCCCGGCCTCTTCCTCATCCAGCGCGACCTGGCAGATGTAATCCATGTCGTGGTCCAGAAGCGCTCTCTGAAACTTCTTTTTGCCGGTCGGGTTGACCCTCTCGCCGATGACCCGCACGCCGCCGAACTCACAGACATTTGTCGCCGAGCAGACACCGCGGCGTGCTTTCTTCCTGCCCCTGTTGATCTCAGACACCGGATTCTCGCCGAACGCGACCCTCTGAATGCCGTCCGCGTCCAGCTCATGGCAAATGTTTTTAATATACTCCGGGTCGCTGCCGCAGCACCCGCCCATGGCGATGAGCGGCAAAGTCTCATAGGCGCGCATCTCCTGCGCAAACGAAACGGCGTCAAGCGGATACCGCCCGGTCTCCGGGTCCGGGAGGCCGGCGTTCGGCTTTACGATGATCGGGAGATTCGTCCACTCGCAAAGTTCCTTCGCGAGCGGCAGGATCTCCTGCGGGCCGAGCGAACAGTTGATGCCGACAGCGTCGACTCCGAGACCTTCCATTGTCATGCCGAACGCACCGAGCTTCGTTCCGGTGAAGGTGCGTCCGGACTCCTCAAATGTCATGGTGATCCAGACCGGAAGATTTGTGTTCTCTTTCGCTGCCAGCACGGCGGCTTTCGCGTCGAGGAGATCGGTAAACGTCTCGATCACGACAAGATCTGCGCCGGCTTCCTGACCGGCCAGCATCTGCTCTTTATAGGCGGCGTATGCCTCGTCAAACGTAACCGTTCCGAGCGGTTCCAGCAGTTCTCCGATCGGGCCGACGTCCAGTGCCACGCTGATTTTGCGCCCGAACCTTTTTTCGCCGGCCTCTGCCGCTTCCCTGGCCGTTCTGACGGCCGAGAGGACTGCAGTTTTCGTGTCGATTTCCTGTCCCGCAAGCTTTCTGGGATTTGCCCCGAACGTGTTGGAATAAATGATGCTCGACCCGGCGTCAATGTAGCGCGCGTGAATCCCGGCCACAATCTGCGGATTGTGGTATCCGTACACCTCCGGGTGCTCGCCCGGCTGCATGCCCGCCGCCTGAAGCATTGTTCCCATGCCGCCGTCAAGAATGATGATCTTTTCTGACACGTCTCTTCTCCTTATTCTCCGCAGACAACTCCTGCTTTTCTGAACCGGCAGCTCTCACGCATGTTACAGCTGTCGCAGGATCTTGATCTCCGGTGCAGCGGATGATCCGAGATTCCGATGATGGCCGTGACCGATTTTCTCGGAACCATGATGTGCTCCGGCGTCACGGCAAGCCCGATCCTTCTCGCCTCGATGAGATCCGCGAACCGGTTCTGCACCGCGAGCGGCAGATCGCCGTACCCCGGCGAAAAGCGCGTGGTCAGATATCTGCCCGCTTTCTGAGCCCGGCCGCGCATCAGAGCCTCAAAGCTGTCGCACACCGCCTCAATCAAGGCGCTTCCGGCCGCATCCATGATCAGTGCGCCGGCCGCGTCCCGCACCTCTTCGACGTGAAGCGCCCGGTCGACGCCCGCCCCGATCGTCGCGCCCATCAGCAGAATCTCTCGGCATCCTTTCAGGTGTTCCCGTATGTCTTTTCCCGTGAGAAATGTGAGCGCGTCCGGCCAGCTCCCACTCTCATCGCAGGAATAGAGGCTCGCAATGAGTTTCGGAGCGGCGGCCTTGTTCAGGCGCGCAATCCCGTCATTCAGGCGCTGTTCCGTAATCTCGTCGATCTTCTGTCCGCTGTAGCCGAGATATCTCAGGATCTCGCCCCGGTCGGCCATCGTGAGCCGCACGGACGCGACGCCCGTCTCTTCCCACCGCCGGGGAAGCGTGACATTTGCCATGAGAGAGCCTCCTTTCTGCCGGTGCGCGCCGGCTGAGTCTATATAGCTCACTATACTACAGGAAAAGATAGATTGAAAATACGCAAAAAAATATGCAGGGTTATAGGCAGGGGCTATGGCAGAGAAATGGCAAGCTGATGCCGCGGGCCGTAAAGCCCGGGCACTAATAAACTCAGCTTGAATTTGCTGATTTGCTGATCGGGCCGGCAGAAAATTTGTGGCCGTCAGCAAAAATGGCGCCAACTTGCTCTATTGCTGATCGGGCCGGCAGAAAATTTTGGCCGTCAGCAAAAATGACATCAACTTGCTCTATTGCTGATCGGGCCGGCAGAAAATTGGATGCTGTCAGCAATAATGACATCAACTTTCTGATTTGCTGATTTTCCAATTTGGGAATTTAGAATGTCAGCAAAAGCGTCGGTGTATTTCAATTTTATTGACGAAAAGACCTTGAAAATTGCATGGCTGTCAGCGGAATGAATCGGCAGCGCCGCTATTGCTGAGTTTGTTAAAACTAACTTGCCAATAAAATCAGCAATTATCCCTGTCTGGCCAAATATTGCTGAGCTCGCCGACAGAAAATCTGGCATGTCAGCAAATGATGGCATGAACTTGCTATTTTGCTGATGCCACAGGCCGGGAGCCGGGGAAACCGCGCCGCCGTCCGGGCAGTTAATATAAAAGGGGCCGCCTCGCGGCGGCCCCTGTGTCCCTTTGTTCTTGTCCGGCTGCACTAAAGGCGGCGCTACAGCAGGTCTTCGGTCTCGGCCTCTGTCTCGCCTTCGCTGCCGTCGGCGGTCTCGGCGGTGATGTCGCGGATCACGCACTGGTTGCCGTACAGCAGCCAGGTCTCGCCGCTGCCGCAGTAGGGGCAGGTGCGCCCGTACTTGACCGTCGGGTACGTCTTCTTGCAGTTGTCACACCACGTGACGGCCGGCGTCGTGACGACGTCAAGCGTCGAGTCCTTCAGAAGCTCGCTGCGGCCCTTGAAGTAGTCCCAACAGTCAGAAAAGTAGTCCGTGATGATGCCGGAGACCTCGCCGACTTCGAGCGTCACGTGGGCGATTTTGATGATGTTCTGTTCTTTTGCCGTCTGCTCCAGCGTCTTCGCCAGATGCAGCACAATTCCCATCTCATGCATCGCATTTATCCTTTGCGGAACAGAATCTTCGCGGCGCGCTTCGCCTCGTACGGCAGGACATATTTCATCTTGTCCTCCGCGCGGCACATGTTCGACGCATCCGGGAGATCGCGCGTCAGATGAATCGCGTCGAACTCGCAGCGCGTCGTGCACAGGCCGCATCCGATGCAGCGGTTGATGTCGACCGTCGTCGCACCGCAGCTGAGGCAGCGGCCGGCCTCCTTCTTCACCTGCTCTTCCGTGAGCGGCAGTCTCAGATCCTCAAACGACTTTTTGCCATTTGCCATCTCTCTGTGGCCGGGAACCTGGCGCTTCGCGTTGTCGTATCCCTCGACGATGATGTTGTCCTTGTCCAGCGCATTGAACTCACGCCTGTCGCGGCCGATCGTGAGCGACTGGCCCTTGTGCACAAAACGGTGCATCGACTCGCAGGCCTTCTTGCCCTCCGCGATCGCATCGATGGCAAATCTTGCGCCGTGCTGGATATCGCCGCCGGCGAAAATGTCCGGCTCGCTGGTCTGGAACGTGAGCGGATCGACTTCGATGGTGCCGCCGCGGCGCAGTGTGCACTTGGTGTCCTTGAGCAGATCGCCCCACTGGGCGGACTGCCCGATGGCCTCGAGCACGTTGTCGCATTTCACGGTGATCGTGTCGTTTTCGTTGTATTTCGGATCGAAGCGGCCATCCGCGTTCTTGACCTGCGTGCAGCGCTTGAAGATGACGCCGGTGACATGGCCGTTCTCGGAGAGGAATTCCTTCGGGCCCCAGCCGTTCATCACTTCTATGCCCTCATCCTTTGCCTCGGCCACTTCATCGTCCGCAGCCGGCATCTCGTTTGTGCCTTCCAGGCAGATCATCGTGACTTTGCCGTCCGTCAGGCGCTCCGCCGTGCGGGCCACATCGACAGCCACGTTTCCGCCGCCGATGACCACGACGTCGCCGGCAAGCGGCTGTGTCTTGTCCTGGTTCACGTCTTTCAGAAAATCGATTCCGGAGACGATTCCGTCGGCGAATTCGCCCGGAACGCCGGCCGTGCGGCCACCCTGAAGGCCAATCGCGATGTAAAATGCCTTGTAGCCCTGATCGCGCAGCTGCTGGATCGTGACGTCCCTGCCGACCTCGACGCCGGTTTTGAACTCGATTCCCATGTCCTGCAGGATGCTGATTTCCGCGTCGACGATGTCTTTTTCGAGGCGGAAATTCGGGATTCCATTTGTCATCATGCCGCCCATCCGGGATTCTTTTTCAAAGACCGTCACATCGTATCCGCGGGTTCTCAGGTAGTATGCGCAGGAAAGGCCGGCCGGGCCGCCGCCGATGATGGCCATGCGGTAATCCGGGCCCCACATGCCGCCGTCTTCCTTTTCGCAGACCGGGATGAAGCGGTACTTTTCCTCGAGTTCTTTCGCCGAGATGAATTTCTTGATTTCGTCGATGGCGACCGGCTGGTCGATCGTGCCGCGCGTGCACTCGTCCTCACAGCGCCTGTTGCAGATCGCGCCGCAGACGGCCGGGAACGGGTTGTCCTGTTTGATCAGTTCGAGCGCCTCGCGGTATTTTCCTTCGCCAGCCATTTTCACGTAGCCCTGAACGGCGATGTGCGCCGGGCAGGCTGTCTTGCAGGGCGACGTGCCGGTCGGATAGCAGTTGATCTTCGCGTCCTCGCGGTAGTGGATGTTCCACTTGTCGGCGCTCCAGTGCTTTGCGTCCGGGAGTTCCGTGACAGGATACTCGATCGGTCCGTTTTTCGTGCAGAGTTTCTGGCCGAGCTTCGCGGCGCCGACCGGGCAGACTTCCACGCACTTGCCGCAGGCCACACATTTGTCATGGTCGACGTGCGCGCGGTAGGCGCTGCGGGAAAGGTTCGGTGTGTTGTAGAGCTGCGACGTGCGCAGGGCATTGCACACGCCCGGGGCGCAGTTGCAGATGCCGACGATTTTATTCTCGCCGTCGATATTCGTGATCTGGTGCACAAAGCCGTGCCGCTCGCTGCGCTCGAGGACCTCCATGACCTCGTCGTAACTGATGTATCGGCCGGTTCCGCGGTTCACGCAGTATTCCGCCATGTCGCCGACGCCGATGCAGAATTCGCCCTCGACGTCGCCAGACCCTTCGTGGCGCATCGCCTGCTGGCGGCGGCAGGTGCAGACGCCGATCGAATATTTGTCATATTTGCTGAGCCAGTGCGAGAGTTTCTCGACGCTGACGGCTTCGCTGGTGTTTTCGATGGCCTTTTCGACCGGGATGACGTGCATGCCGACGCCGGAACCGCCGAGCGGGATCATCGGCGTCACGTTTTCGAGCGGCATCTGTGTCATCAGGTTGAAGAACGTCGCGATCTTCGGGTGTTCTTCCACGAGCTTGTCCTGCATCATCATAAATTCGGCGATGCCCGGCACGAAGATCGGGACGTCATACTGCATATGCTTGTCCGGCGTCTCCCGGTTGCTCTCGAGCGCGCCGATCCAGAGCAGATGGTCGACCATTTTCTGCGTCTGTTCCTCTGTCATGCCGTTTCTCTTCGCGAGTGCCGGGATATCGTAGCTCACTCTTGTCTTTTCGAAGCTCAGCATGAACTTCACTTCGTCCTTGGTCAGGACCTCGTCGAGCATCCAGTATTCCGGATCGTCGTAGGTCATCTTGTGACTGAGTTTGGCTGTCATGCGGTCTGTGATCATGCAGCCGAGCTTGATGACCAGCTTCGCTTTCTCCGGATCTGCCGGCTTATACCCCTTTGGCGGGACATAATCCCATCCGTTGGTCATTCTGTTCTTTTGATTGTTCATGGGCACTTCCCCTCCGTCCCCTTATTTTGCTGTTTTAATTTCATTCACGCTTCCGCGGATCCAGTCTTCGAGCGCTTTCATGCCTTCGCCCGTCTTGGCGCTGACCGGGAAAATCCGGATGTCCGGGTTGAGTTTTCTCGCGCGCTCCCCGCACTTGTTTATATCAAAGTCAAAATAGTCAAGCGCGTCCGTTTTTGTGATCACGAGCACATCGCTGTCCGTGAACATAAGCGGATACTTGAGCGGCTTGTCGTCCCCCTCCGGGACTGACAGAATCATCACGTTCTTCTGGGCACCCGTGGCAAATTCAGCGGGGCAGATGAGGTTTCCGACATTTTCCAGGAAAACGACGTCAATCCCCGTGAGATCCATGGCCTCAAGGCCGCGCTTTGTCATGCCGGCGTCCATGTGGCACATGCCGTCCGTGTGGGCCTGAACGCTCTGCACGCCCGCTTCCTCCATGCGCACGGCGTCGACGTCCGAGTCGATGTCCGCCTCGAGTACCGCCATTTTCGGAGTCCCGGCGAAATCCGCCGCGATGCGCTTAAGCAGCGTCGTCTTTCCGGACCCCGGCGAAGACATGAGATTGATTAAAAGAATTCCTTTGTCCGTCAGTTTTGCGGAAAGTTCCGCCGCGTCTTTGTCGTTGCTCTCCGTCACAGATTCATTGAGTTCAATTACTTTCATACGTTTCCCGCCGCTCACTTTCCTGTCTTTTCACTGATTTTTGCTGCCAGCCACTGCACCCAGGGCCCGAATCCTTCGCCGGTTTTCGCGGAAACCGGGAAGATCTTCATGTCCGGATTCAGCTTGTGAACTCTTTTTTCAAGCACATCAAAATCAAAATCAAATACGCCGGCCGTGTCCGTCTTGTTCACGAGCAGCACATCGCTCACCTTGAACATGAGCGGATATTTGAGAGGTTTGTCGTCCCCTTCCGGCAGCGACAGGATCATCACGCGGTAATCCGCGCCGACGTCAAACTCGGCCGGGCACACGAGGTTGCCGACATTTTCCAGGATGATGAGATCCAGTCCTTCCGGCTTCATGGCCGTGAGGCCGCGCCATGTCATGTCCGCGTCCATGTGGCAGCTCCCGCCTGTGTGAAGCTGAATGGCCTGCGCGCCGGCTTCCTGAACGGTGCGCGCGTCCACGTCGCTGTCCACGTCAGCTTCCATGACTCCTGTCTTCACGTCCGGTTTTATTTTCTTCAGTTCTTCGAGCGTCTTCACGATGGTCGTCGTCTTTCCGGCGCCGGGCGAGGACATCAGATTGATAAAAAGACAGTTCTTGTCTTTCATCCGGTCTCTGACCTGTTTCGCCGCCGCGTCATTGTCAGCCAGGACGCGCTCTTTTGTCTCGAAAATCCTGATTTCCCTGCTGTTCATTTTCTTTACGTCTCCCTCGGATTTGTATCGTTAAAATTATACCACAAAACAGTACAGATTCCTCTTATTACAATGAAAAGCGAAGCGAAAGATTTCTTCCCCGAAGTCTGTCGGCGCAAAATTTCTTTTGCAATGCCTTCCGGTGGAAAATTTCTTTGCGATGGAGCCGCCGGTGCACGAAAAAAGCCGCCCGGTCCCGCCCATTCGGGCGGCCGGACGGCCAGTTCGAGGTAATTATTTCACTGTTTCTACTGTCTCATGCTCTATTAAGAATTCTTTCAGGGCCGGAAGCTGTTCCTGCATGGTCTTCCGCCCGATCTGATACACGCGCTCCAGCTCGTCAGGGTCTCTCGTCACGGACCCGATCCCGAGCGCCTCCGGCGGGGTGATGACAAATGTCTTTCCCTCGTCCCTCTCTCTGAATACATGGTCGAGCTGGCTGTTGTAGAACGTGTGCCGGCAGATCAGCCGCTCAGCCACAGCCGGATACTGTCTCAGCGCAAGCCGCAGAGCTTCTTCATGCTTCGCCGGTTCCTTGCGGTACCCCTCGGGCTGCGTCAGAACCACGACGTTGACGTCATATCCGGACTTTTCCATAAAGGTAAGCGGAATGGAATCGCTGATGCCGCCGTCCAGATACTTTCCGTCCAGAATTTCAACCGGCCTCGAGACAATCGGCATCGTCGCCGACGCGCGGAACCAGTCCATGTCAATGCCGCCGCCCTCTCTCAGATCTTTGTAGACAGGTTTCCCTGTCTCAGCGTCCGTCGCGACAACATAAAAATGCATCGGATTTGCCTGATATGTCTTCAGGTCAAACGGGTCAAGCTCGTATGGGAGCTGTTCATAGCAGAAGTCCGCGTCGTAAAGATCGCCTGTGCGCAGCAATGATTTGAGCGACCCGTAGTGCCAGTTCTTACAGAACCGCTTGTTGTAGCGGATGGCTCTTCCGATCTGCTTTGATTTGATATTGCACCCGAAAACCGCCCCGGCCGAGACACCGACGGCTCCATCGAATGTGACATCATTTTCCAGGAAGACATCCACGACGCCGGCCGTGAACATGCCGCGCATGGCGCCGCCTTCCAGTACCAGTCCGCTCCTGCTCATTTTTCTCTGCTTCTTTCCTCTGTCAGTCATTTTCCCTCAGATGTTTGCCCGCGCCGAAGTAGCTCTTCACTTCCTTCACGGCCACGCCGTTCAGGGCAAAGAGGGCAATCATGTTCGGGATGGCCATAAGGCCGTTTACGATATCGGCGATCGTCCAGACAGCGCTGACTGTCATGTACGGTCCGATGAATACAGCCAGAATATAGATCCAGCGGAAAACCTTTACAACTCCCATTTTCCCGTTTGTGAGATACTCGAGGCATCTCTCGGAATAGACGTCCCATCCGAGGATCGTGGTGAAGGCAAAGAACACCAGGCAGATCATCAGAACGAAAGACGAAATCTGTGAATTGAACGGCAGACCTGTGCGGAATGCGTAGTCGGTCACGGCGACGCCTTCCAGTCCCTGATTCCACGCGCCGGTGATGACGATGGAAAGGCCGGTCAGGTTGCAGATGATGATGGTGTCGATGAATGTGCCGGTCATGCTGACAAGCCCCTGGCGTACCGGCTCTTTGGTCTGTGCGGTCGCGGCTGCGATCGGAGCCGAGCCGAGGCCCGCTTCGTTCGAGAAGATTCCGCGGGCGATGCCCTTCTGCATCGCGACGAGCATCGAACCGACGACTCCGCCGGTGACGGCTTTCGGGTCAAATGCGCTCTTGATGATGGTCACGAACGCGGCCGGGACTTCGGTGATGTTGAAGAGAATCAGCAGAATAGCGAAAGCAAAGTACAGAATCGCCATGAACGGCACGATGACCTCCGCGACCTTCGCGATGCGGTGCAGGCCGCCGATGACGACCAGAGCCACACACAGCGCCAGAATCAGCGACGCGACAATGACAACCGGAGAATACGTTCCGATGCCCGGAATCTCGATCGGATGCTCGACATTCGGGTCGAAGAAGTTCTTGACAGCCGATACAATGCCGTTGACCTGGCTGAATGTCCCGATGCCGAAAAGTCCGACGAGAACGCCGAAGAACGCGAACAGCTTTGCCATCCACTTCCACTTCGGTCCCATGCCCTGCTCAATGTAGCGGAACGGTCCGCCCAGCGCGTGGCCGTTTTCGTCGATCTTGCGGTATTTGACGGCGAGCATGCACTCGGTGAACTTCGTCGCCATGCCGAAAAACGCCGCCAGCACCATCCAGAACAGCGCGCCCGGTCCGCCGGCCACGACAGCCGTCGCGACGCCGACGATATTGCCGGTTCCGATCGTCGCGGAAAGCGCGGTGCACAGGGCCTGAAAACTCGTCACCTCGCCGTTCGCGTCTTTCTCACCGTGGAAAATGTAGTGAAAAGCCAGCGGAAGTCTGCGCACCTGAATGAACTTCAGGCGGATTGTCAGCAGAATGCCGCCGGACAGAATCAGCGCCATCAGCGGCACGCCCCACACATAGTTGTCGATGGCATTCAGTACAGAATTAATTGCTCCCCACATCGTCCTCTCTTCCTCTTTTCATAAAATACGCCGGAGATGGAAGCGTGGGATTTGAAGCGTCAGCTTTGGGAAACGGTACAGAACAAAGAAAAAGCGGCGCGAGCTTAAAAAGCTTCTGCCGTCTCTGTCCTTTTGCCTGAGAGATTCGCTCGCGGCTTTAAGCGCCGGCTCGTTTTATCCGCGCCTTTGCCTTCCGCTGTGCTTTCCCCTTCGGCTCCCTGTCTTGCACGGGCATCTCCAGAGTTACGATCCGCTGACAGTTCTTCGGTACCTGAGAGTTTTACTCCGTCGGCGGGCCATCCGGTTCCGTTAATACGCACAGACGCTTGCGCGCCTGCCTGAGTCGGAACATTCCGGCCGCTTTCCTGTCAGTTTCAATTCGTACCTGTCTACTTTAATGTCAAATGGCAGGGATGTCAAGTTTTCTGGCGATACGGGGGAGACGTCAAAGATGACGGGACACTTATCAGGCAAATGACAGGCATGGCGGCATCGAAATCAGCAATTTTCTTGCTTTCCCGATGCGTCCGGCCGGTCAGGAAAGCCGCGGTGCATCGGGATACACCAAATAAGGCCGCACCCGATGCCTTTTGTCGGCCCGCAAGACCGTGGCGTCATCGGAATGCATCAAATCAAGCTCTGCCCGATGACCTTTGCCGGCTTGGAAGGCTATGGCGTCATCGGGAGGCATTAAAAAAGGCCCCGTCCGATGACCTGCCGGGTCTGCAGAAAGTAAGTTGTCATCGAAAGTCACATTTTCTTGCTTCCCCGATGCGCCCAGTCGCCCCGAAGGGCTGCGGCGTCATCGGAAATCATCAAATCAAGCCCCGCCCGATGACCTTTGCCGGCCTGGCAGGCCGCAGAGGCATCGAGATGCACTAAAAAAAGCCTCGCCCGATGCATTTTACCGGTCCAGAAGGCTAAAGCAGCATCGGGAAGCAATAAAAAAGGTCACGCCCGATGACCTGCCAGGCATGCAGAAAGCAAGTTGTCATCGGAAACCGCCATTTTCTTGCTTCCCCGATGCGCACAGCCGCCCCAAAGAGCTTCGACATCATCGGAAAGCATCAAATCAAGCTCTACCCGATGACCTTTGCCGGCCTGGAAGGCCGCAGAGGCATCGGGATGCACTAAAAAAAGCCCCGTCCGATGACCTTTGCCGGCCTGGAAGGCCAAATCGGCATCGGGATGCACTAAAAAAAGCCCCGCCCGATGCCCTGCCGCGCCAAGTCTGCAGAAAGCAAGCTGCCATTAAAAAACCGCCCCCGGAAAGCCACATACAGCTTTTCCGGGGGCGGCTTATCGCCTTGTGTTCAGACATTTTCCATGGGCAGCTCTCAGACGTCTGCCACGCGTTTGATCACTGGTAGATCGGGTGCGCGTCGGTGAGTTCTTTCACGATTTCCTCGGCGCGGACGTGATTCGCGTCATAATCGCTGATCAGAAGGTCCATCGCCTCGGCGACTTTAACCATGTCGTCCGTCGTGAAGCCGCGCGTGGTGACGGCCGGGGTGCCGAGACGGATGCCGCTCGTCACGAACGGGGACTGCGGATCGTCCGGAACAGATTCCTTGTTGACCGTGATATTCGCGGCGTCGAGAAGCTTCTCGACTTCTTTGCCCGTCTTGCCCTTGTTGCGCAGATCGATGCACATCAGATGATTGTCCGTGCCGCCGGACACCATCGTGTAGCCTCTGTCCTGAAGAGCCTTGCAGAGCGCCTGCGCGTTGTCGAGGATGTGCTGCGCGTATACCTTGAACGACGGATCAAGCGCCTCTTTAAAGCAGACTGCCTTGGCCGCGATGACATGCATGAGCGGGCCGCCCTGGATGCCAGGGAATACGCACTTGTTGAGTTTGAGTTTGTCGGCCGTCTCCTGAGAAGCCAGGATCATGCCGCCGCGCGGGCCGCGCAGTGTCTTGTGCGTCGTCGTCGTCACGACGTCGGCGTACGGGAACGGACTCGGATGAAGTCCGGCCGCGACGAGTCCGGCGATGTGCGCGATGTCGACCATCAAATAGGCGCCGACTTCGTCGCAGATCTCACGGAAGCGCTTGAAATCGATGATTCTCGCATAGCAGGAAGCGCCGGCGATGATCATCTTCGGATGGCACTCTTTCGCGATTCTCTCAACTTCGTCATAGTCGATGTAGCCGTCGGAATTCACGCCGTACGGCACCTGATGAAAATATTTGCCGGAAATATTGACCGGTGAGCCGTGCGAGAGGTGGCCGCCCGCGTCGAGGCTCATGCCCATGTATGTGTCGCCCGGATTCATCATGGCGAAAAACGCGGCCAGATTGGCCTGCGCGCCGGAATGCGGCTGAACATTCGCGTATGTGCAGTGGAACAGCTCCTTTGCGCGCTCACGCGCCAGATTTTCCACGATGTCCACATACTCGCACCCGCCGTAATAGCGGTGTCCCGGATATCCTTCCGCGTACTTATTCGTGAGAACGCTGCCCATCGCCGCCATGACGGCCTTGCTGACAATGTTCTCGCTGGCGATCAGCTCAATGTGATCGCGCTGACGGCCGAGTTCCTTCTCAATCGCGTCCGCGGTTTCCGGATCCACGGCCCTCACTTCATCCAGTGAATACATACGATCTCCTTTCGCACTTTATCCGCTTATGTTTCGTCTTTTATATCGATATGGAGCTCGTCGAGCTGCTCCTGATCGACTGTGTTCGGCGCCTCGCACATGAGATCCACCGCGTCCTTGTTCTTCGGGAACGCGATGACGTCGCGGATACTGTCGGCCTTTGCCATCAGCATCACAAGACGGTCCAGGCCGTAGGCAAGGCCTGCGTGCGGCGGAACCCCGTACTTGAAGGCGTCCAGCAGGAATCCGAATTTCTTCTGGCTCTCCTCAGGGCTGATGCCCAGCGCCGCAAACATTCTCTCCTGTACGTCCGCCTGGTGGATACGGACGGAACCGCCGCCGATCTCTACGCCATTGAGCGTGATGTCGTACGCCTTGGCTCTCACCGATCCCGGATCGGATTCCAGTCTGTCCAGATCCTCGTCCATCGGCATGGTAAATGGGTGATGCATCGCCACCCAGCGGTTCTCCTCATCGGACCACTCAAACTGCGGGAACTCGGTCACCCACAGGAAACGATACTCGTCCTTGTGGCGCAGTCCCATCTGCTCGGCCAGCTCCACGCGCAGCGCGCCCAGAACCGCCCAGACAATCTTCGTTCTGTCCGCTGCGAACAAAAGCAAATCGCCCGGCTTGGCCTCAAGTCTCTCGCAGATAGCCTTCATCTCGTCTTCCGTCATGAACTTCGCAAACGAAGACTTCATCGTCCCGTCTTCGTGCAGCGCGATCCAGGCGAGGCCCTTTGCGCCGTATCCCTTCGCGAAATCAGTCAGCGCGTCGATCTTCTTTCTGGACATGCCGCCCTGACCCTCGACATTGATGCCGCGGACAGTTCCGCCGGCCCCGATGGCATTCTTGAATACGCTGAAACCGCATTTGCCGGCGATATCGCTGATGTCCTTCAATTCCATGCCAAAACGCAGGTCCGGCTTGTCGGAGCCGAAGCGGTTCATGCATTCGTTCCACGTCATGCGCTGAATCGGGAGCGGAACATCCACATCGAGCACTTCTTTGAAAATATAGTGGAGAAGGCGCTCATTGACATCGATCACGTCGTCCACGTCGACAAAGGAAAGCTCCATGTCGACCTGCGTGAACTCCGGCTGACGGTCCGCGCGCAGATCCTCGTCGCGGTAGCATCTCGCCAGCTGGATGTAGCGGTCATATCCCGCGCACATCAGCAGCTGCTTGAAGAGCTGCGGGGACTGCGGGAGCGCGTAAAATTCTCCTGCGTGCAGGCGGCTCGGAACCAGGAAATCCCGCGCGCCTTCCGGTGTGGAGCGGATCAGCGTCGGTGTCTCAATCTCAAGGAAGCCTTCCTTCGCCATGAACTGCCGGATCAATGTGGCGACCTTGCTGCGCATCATAATGTTGCGCTGCAGATCCGGCCGGCGCAGATCGAGCGTGCGGTAGCGCAGGCGGATGTCTTCCTTTGTGGAAATATTCTCTTCAATCGGGAACGGCGGCGTCTGCGCTTCCGAGAGAATGCGCAGCTGCTCTGCCACAACCTCGATATCGCCTGTCTTCAGATTCTTGTTCACGGCGCCGGAGCGCTTCTGAACTTTGCCGACGACAGCGATCACATACTCGGAGCGAAGCTGATACGCCTTCTTGAAATCCGCCTCGCCGAGCGTATTCTCATCAAAAAGGATCTGAAGGATTCCGGAACGGTCCCGCAGGTCTACAAAAATCAGGGCGCCTAAGTTTCTTCTCTTCGCGACCCACCCCATGACGGTGACGGTTTTGCCGATATCAGCGCTGCTCACCTCGGTGCAGCGGTGGCTCCTTTTCAGTCCAACCATTGATTCAGGCATGAATACTATCCCCTTTTATAAAAATCTTGACGAGCCCCAAACCGGGCACGTTTACCTTTTTAAGTTTAGTCACGCGGACCCTGTAAGTCAAACAGAAAGCGAAAAGAGTTTCTGCTTGCGCTCGATCATTTCGTCCGTGCGCTCGATGTACGACGTGATGTCCTTGACATTCATGGCGCGCTCAATGCGGCCGTTTCCGAAAACGCGCTTTGTCGCGGCGCCCGCGCCGCACGCGACGATCGTCTGCACCTCTTCCATGATGAGAATGTTGTAGAGACACTCTTTTCCGACCTTCGCAAACCCCACGTTCTCGAAATTCCCGGCCATGTTTTTCTGCCGGTACATATAGTACGGCGAGAGGCCGAGCCGTGCCGCCGCCTCATGCGTCATGCCGACGAGCGCGTCGGAATTCACGAGCGAAAGATCCCGGTAGAGAATCCTCTTCACGTTCAGCGCCGCCGCGCGCTTGATGGCGAGCGAGTGAACCGTCAGACTCTCGGGCCCCAGCGCCTCGATTTCTTCGAGCGTCTTTGCCACCTCCGGCTCCTCCTCGCCCGGGAGCCCCAGGATCATATCCATGTTGATGTTGTCAAATCCCGCCGCTCTCGCCATGGCAAATGCTTCGCGCACCTGCGCCGCACTGTGCCGCCGGCCGATGATTTCAAGCGTCTTGTCATTCATGGTCTGCGGATTGACCGAAACTCTTGTCACGCCGTGGCGCTTCAGCGTCTCCATTTTCTCAGGCGTCACCGAGTCCGGCCGCCCGGCCTCAACCGTGAGCTCCATCGCCCCGTCCACAGGAAAAATCTCACAGAGCGCCGAAAGAAGCCTGTCGAGCTGCGAAGCCGAAAGCGCCGTCGGCGTGCCGCCGCCGAAGTAAATCGTGTCGAGGCGCTTCCCCGCCATAATCCGGGCGCTCTCACGCATCTCGTGAATCAGCGCGTCAATATACGGCTCCACCTGGTTCTGCCGTCCCTCGATCGAATACGACGGAAACGAACAGTACAGGCACGTCGTCGGGCAGAACGGAATTCCGATATACAGACTGTACCCGTCCGAAAACGGCCGCATTCCGATAATCTCGCGCTCCCGCTTCGCCACCGTCAGCGCGAGTTTCGCCTTGTCCGGCCGCGTCAGATGCTTCTGTTCGAACTCACGTAAAATCTCCCCGTCCCCGGCGCCCTCTTCCAGCATGGCAAATGCGATCTTGCTCGGGCGCACTCCGGTCAGATATCCCCAGGGAAGCGTTTTTCCGGTAAACGAAGAAAGTTCGAGATAAAGCGCTTTCTTGAACTCTTCGTGCCTGTCTTTCTTGAGTTTAAGCGTCCCGTTTTCGCCGCGCGCATCCGGGATTTCCGGGCGCACAAAAAGAACATCCGCATCCGACAGCTTCCGGATGACGGGGCCTGAGTCGCCTGCCGCGGCGCTCACGGGACCGGAAATGCCAGAGCTTAAACGTCTTTCGGCCTCCGGACCTGACATCTTCTCTTCATTTGTCACTTCTGTGCGCGGAAAAAATGAGCGGACGAGCACGACCGCGTCGTCATAGTACTGCGGGTCGCGCACGTCCAGAATAATACTGTTCATATATAAGGATTGTTCTCCCTCTCGTGGCCGATGCTCGTCAGGCCGCCGTGGCCCGGATACACCTCGGTGTCGTCCGGCAGCGCCATGAGCACGTCCCGGATGGAGCGCACGATGGCGCTCATGCTGCCGCCCGGAAAATCGGTGCGGCCGACGGATTCATAAAACAGAGTGTCGCCGGAAAAAAGCGCTTTGGCCGCCGGAATATAATAGCTCATTCCGCCCGGCGTGTGGCCGGGAGTCAACAGGCAGCGGATGGAAAGTCCCGCCGTCTGAAGTTCTTCGTCCGGCCTGAGATACCGGTCCGGCTTTAACGTCACACTCCCGTATCCCATCAGCGCCGAAAGATTGGACTGACAGTCCGTGAACAGCGCTTTGTCCGTCTCGGGGGCCCACACCGGCGCCCCCAGAGCGTCGGCCGTCTCGCGGGCTTTGCTGATATGATCAAAGTGTCCGTGCGTGATGAGAACGGCCGTCACTCTGACGCCGTCCTTTTTCACCATCGCCTCAATGCGCTCCGGCTCAAATCCCGGATCGATTACAATGCCTTCCTTTGTGGCTTCATTTGCCACGAGGTAGCAGTTCGTTCCGATCGGACCGACAATCCGGCCGTCGATTCTGATTTCGTCTGCATCTGCCATGACAAATTCCTCAAATCAGCCGCTTGTACGTGTCACGTCGCTGATGCCTTTTATCTTGCGCAGCTTGCCCTCGATGCGGGCCAGTTCCTCTTTGTCGCGCACGTCGAAGCCGACGTTGATTGTGGCCTGGTCGCGCTTGTTGGTGCGGCTGTTCAGGAACTTGACATCGATCTCGGCATCCGTGAAAACCCGGGACACGTCGATCAGCAGTCCGACCCGGTTCTGGCCGTACAGGGTCAGCTCCGCCGCATAGCTTCCGTCCTTGCTCGTCGTGTGCTCCCACTGGGCGTCGACCAGACGGTTTCTCTCCGTGGCCGGGAGGCTCAGGATGTTCACACAGTCGGTGCGGTGAATGGTGATGCCGCGGCCGCGCGTGATATATCCGATGATTTCATCGCCCGGCACCGGATTGCAGCACTTCGAGAAGCGGACACTCAGGTCTCTCACGCCCTTGATCAGAACACCGGTGGAATTCTTGTCGCCCGGATGTTCCTTGGCCTCCTCGGAAATGCTCTTCATGATGTCGGCATCCGTCAGAGTCGCTTTGCGCTTCTTCTCGTATTCATCCTGCAGTTTGTTTACGACCTGGCCTTCTTTCAGTCCGCCGTGTCCGACGGAAGCGAGGAGAGAATCCCAGTCCTTGTAGCCGTACTTGCTGCAGGTCTTTTCCATAAATTCAGGCTTCAGAAGCTCGGACAGTTGAATGCCGCGGTTCTTGCAGTACGCCTGCAGAAGATCTTTGCCGCGCGCAATGTTGTCCTCTTTCAGATTCTTCTTGAACCACTGATTGATTTTGTTGCGGGCCTGCGGCGACTTGACGATGTTAAGCCAGTCGCGGCTCGGTCCTTTGGAGTTCTGGGATGTGATGATTTCCACCTGATCCCCGGACTTCAGTTTGTAGTCGATATTGACCAGCTGTCCGTTGACCCTGGCGCCCACCATGCGGTTTCCGACCGCCGAGTGAATGGCATACGCAAAGTCGATCGGACACGATCCGGCCGGCAGCGGCTTTACGTCGCCGGACGGAGTGAAACAGTACACTTTTTCGGAGAGCAGAGAGAAGTCGTCCTTGACGCTGTTGATGAACTCCTCGTTGTCCGGCATCTCTTTCTGCCACTCGAGCAGCTGCCTGAGCCACGTGAGCTTGTTCTCCTCGGCGTCGGCCGGCTTTCCCTGGATGCCTTCCTTGTACTTCCAGTGGGCGGCGATACCGTATTCAGCGACGCGGTGCATCTCGAACGTGCGGATCTGAACCTCGAAAGGCTGTCCGCTCTTCGAATACAGCGTCGTGTGCAGAGACTGATAGTTGTTCTGCTTGGGCATCGCGATGTAATCCTTGAACCGCCCGGGAACAGGCGTGTATTTCTCATGGAGAAGACCGAGCACCGTATAACAGTCCGTGACCGTCTCCACCTTTACGCGCAGCGCGAATATGTCGTAGATCTGGTCGAATGTCTTCTTCTTGCTGACCATCTTGCGATAGATGGAGAAGAGGTGCTTGATGCGCCCGTCCACTTCCGCCTTGATGCCGTGCGTCTTCAGATGATCGGCGATCTCCTTGATCATGTCGCGGATGAACGCTTCCTTGCCGGGACGCATTTCCTCGACCTTGTGATAGAGCTCGTTGTACTCGTCCGGCATCAGATATTTCATTGCCAGATCATCCATTTCAATCTTGATCTTGCTGATACCCAGGCGGTTGGCGAGCGGCGAGTAAATTTCAAGCGTCTCGCGGGACTTCTCGATCTGCTTTTCGCGCGGCTGATACTGCATGGTGCGCATATTGTGCAGTCGGTCGGCCAGCTTGATGATGATGACGCGGATGTCCTTGGCCATGGCCAGGAACATCTTGCGCAGATTCTCCGCCTGTTCGGTCACCTTGTCCTGCTTGTAATTCAGTTTTGTCAGCTTGGTGACGCCGTCGACCAGCATCGCGACTTCATCGCCGAACTGTTCCGCCACATCCTCGTACGTCATCGGCGTGTCTTCGATGACGTCGTGCAGCAGACCGGCGATGATCGTCTCTTTGTCCATCTCCAGTTCCGCCAGAATAATCGCCACGCAGAGCGGGTGAATGATATAGGGTTCGCCGGATTTGCGCTTCTGATTCTTGTGCGCCTCGGCCGCCACCTCATACGCCCGGCGGATGTCCGACATATCGTCGGACGGATGGTATTTTTTGATTGCCTTGATCAGATCATCGTAGAGCACATCGGGACTGGTGAAGTCTGCCGGTGTACTCACATCCTGTTCATCGTGTTCTTTTGCGTCGCCGCTTTCCGTCGTCTCAATAATCAGTTTTTCCATTCGGCAGTCCTCCTTCCTTGTCGTCCTGATGTTTATTGAAAGATTTTACCACAAATACGCTGTGAAAAGAAACGGCCGGAAAAGCGCATCTGTAACGCTTTCCGGCCTGTCAGCACCTCTTCAGGCTTCGTCGTATGTTTTCTGCAGGAACTTTCTCGCGGCTTCCGCGTTTTCCGGCTTTGTGTTCTCCATCGTGCACTGAATGTACGGCTTGTGCTTCTTGATCTCTTTGCAGAGAAGCGGATAGTCAAGTCCGCCGAGTCCTGATGCGACTTCCTCAAATTCACCATTTTTCACGATGAAGTCCTTGCAGTGAATGACGGCGATCTCCGGCCCGAGTACGTCGAACGCCTTGCGGATGTGTTCGTCCTGATTCGGAACGTCCTCAGGGCGGAGCAGATTCACCGGGTCGTAGATGATCTGCAGATTCGGGGAATGAATCGCGTCGAGCACGCGTCTGGCTCTCTCGACGCTGCAGACGACGTGGCGCACAACCGGTTCGATGGCGAGGATCACGCCGAACTTCTCGGCCGTCGCAACGACCGGTTTCAGATTCGTGATAAATGTATTCAGCGCCTCTTCACTCCCGTTGGCCGGCTCATATACATATTCCGTATTCACGGCGCCCGTCTCCGTGCCGACGACCGAGCAGCCGAGAACCGAGGCAAACCGCAGGGCAGCCGTGTACGTGTACTGAATGTCCTTCAGCTGCTGCGGGTCCGGATTGCAGAGATTGTTGTAGTTGCCGAGAACCGCGATGTCAAGGCCGTGCCTGTCGGCCAGTCGTCTGACATACTTGGCCAGTCCCGGCGTCTCCGTCTCCGGCGTCACCTTGAAACTTTTGATCGATTTGGTCAGCGCGAGATGCGCGCAGACAAATCCCTGTTTTTCAATATTGGCAAATGCTTCATCCAGCGTATCGCCCAGCACGTCATGGGCGCGGACTCCAATCTGCATAGTAAAACCTCCTGTCAGCTCTGTCCCTGTTATCGTCCCAGCCGGTTTTCAGGCTGTCAGAACATTTAAGATGTTCCTTCTTTTTTATCACATTTTACATGTAAAAGAAACCCCTGCGCACGATTTGTAAGCGTCGGGCGCGGCTTTCCGCTCTTGTCGCGGACGCAAAAAGAGGGCTGTTGCATTAATCAACAGCCCTCTTCCTGATTCACTGCTTGTCTTTCACAATCGAAGTGCCGGTCATTCTCTCGTAATACTTCACGATGTCGTCGTGATCGCAGCTGCCCTCGCCGTGATTCTTGAGCTCCTGCATCACTTCCATCATATGCGCCGTCATCGGAACCGGCATGTTGATGGCGTGCGCCGCGTTCAGCGCATTGTTCAGATCCTTGATGTGCAGATCAATGCGGAAGCCCGGCTTGTAATTGCCCTCGAGCATCATCGGGGCCTTGGCGTCAAGAACCGTCGAGCCCGCGAGGCCGCCGCGGATCGCCTTGTAAACCAGCTCCGGATCAGTTCCCGCCTTCTTGGCAAATGTGAGCGCTTCCGCAACAGCGCCGATGTTGGAAGCGACGATCATCTGGTTCGCGAGCTTCGCGACGTTGCCGGATCCGATCGGCCCGACATAGACGACAGAGCCCGCCATGGTCATGAGAAGATCATAGTACTTGTCCCATGTCTCCTTTTTGCCGCCGCACATAACGGAAAGCGTTCCGTCGATCGCCTTCGGCTCGCCGCCGGAAACCGGGCAGTCGAGCATGTCGATGCCCTTTTTGGCGAGCTCGGCCGCGATGGCCTTGGACTCTGTGGGATCGATCGAAGACATGTCGATGACAACTGTCTTGTCCGTACCTGTCTCGATGATGCCGCCCTTGCCGAGGCACACCTCGCGCACCTGCGGAGAATTCGGCAGCATCGTGATGATCACATCCGCCTTCGTGGCTACCTCTGCGCCGTTCTTCGCGCCCTCGGCGCCGAGCGCCTTAAACTCATCGATCGTCTCCTGACGATGTGTGTTCACGACGAGTTCATAGCCGGCCTTCATGATATTCTTCGCCATGGGCTTGCCCATAATGCCAAGACCGATAAAACCTACTTTCATCACAACCTCCTTTGCGCCGGAAGCCGGCGCCTTTTTTTCATTTGTCAGCGGGAAATCAGATCAGTCCCGCTTCTTTCATTACCTTTCTGAAGTAATCGAGCGTCTTCGCGTCTGTCGTCGGAAGCGACGGCAGATACGGCGCGCCGACGTGATTTCCGCGGATCTCTGCCATATCCTTTGCAGCGACCGGGAACGAAGCCTTGTCCATGGCGAGACGCACCGGGTTGAGCCTGAACTGCGCTTCTCTTGCGCCCTCGAAGTCACCCCTGACAAATTTCTGATACACGTCCTCGATAAGCTCCGGCATGAAATTTCCGGCCGTGCAAACGCCGCCGACCGCGCCGACGCACAGGGACGCAAACAGCAGCGTATCCTTGCCGCCGAACACCTTGAAGTTGACGTCGCGGTTGCGTCTCACGCACTCTTCCGTGAGCGTGATGTCGCCGGATGTGTCCTTCATGCCGACGATGTTCGGGACGTCGTGGGCAAGCTTTGTCACGATGTCGGCCGACAGTCCGTATCCGACTCTGCCCGGGTTGTTATACAGGAGCATCGGCGTGTCCGGGACCGCCTCGGCGATCGTCTTAAAATGACGGT
This sequence comes from Lachnospiraceae bacterium, assembly GCA_050944355.1. Classification (GTDB taxonomy): domain Bacteria; phylum Bacillota; class Clostridia; order Lachnospirales; family Lachnospiraceae; genus UBA4285. The sequence goes on along the minus strand of JBMNQX010000008.1, from coordinate 12,095 downwards.
ACAGTTCATCTGTCGTCGGCTTCAGGAACATCGGCTGCAGAACCGAGATGACATTGGCGCCGTTTGCTACCGCCATTTTGGCCAGGCGCACCGCCTTCTTTGTGTTGATCGCGCCGATGCCGAAGTAAACCGGAACGCGTCCGGCCGCCTCATCGACCATGATCTTAAGGCCTCTCTCCATCTCGTCCTCTTCGACCTGGTAGAACTCGCCGTTCGACCCGAACGCGAGAATTCCCTGCAGACCGCCGTCAATTACATAGTCGACCTGGCGGCGCATACCGGCCTCGTCGATTTTCTCGTCCTCATCGATGACCGTGATGATCGGCACAACAATGCCCTTGATAAAATCCGTGTTCACTGCTCTCTCCTTTCGTCCCTCATGCTGACCGCTTCAGGACTCACTCCGCTCTTCTCTCCTGTACCATGAAATCAAAAATAAAGCGTCCGGGCAACTTCCAAAATGATGAATTATAGTACTATTTTACATGAAACTGCCTGTTCTGTCATTTTATGAATGATTTCATTTCATATATTTCACGTTTTCATTCATTCTTGTCATTTTCTGCCGAAATCCCGTATTTTTTCATGTAGCGCCAGAGTGTCGTCGTGGAAATTCCCATTTCTTCAGCGACCTTCGCCCGGCTCCCCTGATATTTCCCGAGGAGATTCCTGATCTCGGCCGCTTTTTTATCCTGGTACGTGACAATCCGCGTCTGCCCCTCTTCCCGGACTGCCTCGTAAACCGGCTCCAGCTGTCCGCGCACAAACAACTCCGAGGCGTCCCGGTGACCGCAGAAAATCAGGATTTTCTGGACTGTCTGCTGAATCTGCGTCACATTGCCGGGCCAGTCGTATTCCTCAAGTGCCTTTCTCGCACCCTGCGTGAGGCGGACCAGGCGGTGATACTCCTTCGAATACTTCGCCATAAACTCATCGACATATGGCAGGATATCCTCCCGGCGCTTTCTTATCGGCGGAATATCCAGCCGGATGACACTCAGGCAGTAGTAAAGAGAGGCTGAAAAATTTCCCTTCGCCGCCTCATGTGCCAGATCCTTCCCGCTCGACGCCATGATGCGGCACGTACTCTCGTGAACACGTCCTTCACTGTCTTTGAAAATGCCGTCCTGCAGAAATGTCATCAGCCTGTTCTGGGCAACCGGCGAGAGACGGTCCACGTCCCGTAAGTACAGCGTTCCTTCCGACGCCGCCTCGATGTACGACAGCCCCCTCGCGTCCGGATCCTCGCTCTCTTCAAACAGCAGATGCTCCAGCTGCTCAGCGTCGTACGCCGCGCAGGGCACCATGACAAATGGATTCGCGCTTGCAGGCGACAGGCTGTGGATCGCCATGGCGAGCCGGTCGCTTTCGCATCCGCCCGGCGCCGTGATCAGAACCGGAGTTGTAAGTCCCGCCGCCATCTTTGCCGTCCGGATGACATTTTTCATCGATTCCGAGCGGATCAGATCCAAATCTTTAAAGCTAGCTTTTGCGACAAATCCGCGCTTCACAATCTCGCGGCGGATATCGGAACTGAGCTGCCGGATCGTCTGCCCCTCCTGAAACGTGAGACAGGCGCCGTGCGCACGTCCCTGAACCACAATCGGCGTCAGATTGACCGCGTATACCGTCGAATCAAGCCGGTACATATAGGAATAAATTTCTTTTCCGCCGCAAAACGCGTCCGTCAGAGTCTGAGCGTCAAAACCCGGCAGGACAGAAGTCACCGGTCTGCCCTTGATTTCCTTCGGCGTTTTGTTCAGGAACTGCTGCATCATGCGGTTGGCCCCGACGCATACGCCGGCGGAGTCGACCTGCAGAATTCCGTTGAAATTGTTGGCGACAATCGCCTGTGCCTCAGCCGTGTCGAGCCGTCTGGTGTCGATCAGCTCGCAGAGCGTCTCGGCGCCGGCGAGCGTCTGGCGGATCGATTCGGAACCGAGCGCCGCAAAATAAGCCGGAAGTCCGAGTGACGCAGCCGCCTCGCAGCAGTGTCTCCCGCCGATCACGGCATCTGTCCCGGCATTGACGGCATCAATGAGAACATCTTTCATCGAGTCTTTCTGCCGCAGCAGAGTCACGCTGATGTCAGCCGGGAAAAACTCACTGAGATGCGAGACGTCCGAATACATATTGGCGTATCCGATCAGGCGGATTTTCAGGCGCCGTTTCCGTTTCAGGTTGGACAGGATTTTCAGCACAATGCATCCGATCTCCTGCACGCTCAGGCGCAGAGACAGAACCGGCACGCCGGGCAGATTTTCCTGCAGTATTTCCGCCTGCAGACCGCGGGCGATAAAAAGATCGCAGCCTTCCTCTACCGCCTTTGCCGCGTGCGACAGCAGTTCGTCATTTGGTATCTGCTGCGCGAACATCACTTCCACATGCGGAAACGCATGAATTACGCCGTCCAGCTCTTCTTTCGGCAGAAATCCCGGCAGATATACGCCTGCTTGTGCCATTTGTCATCCTTTCCGTTTATCCGCGCTGTCGATAAAATTCAGGCAGTTTTTCACCATCAGTATCATTTTGACCGTCATCGCGTCGCCGAGTTTCCGCAGATCGTACCCTGACTTTTTCTCAAAGCGTTCCAGGCGGTACACAAGCGTGCTGCGGTTGATAAAGAGCCGCCGGCTCGTTTTCGCGACGCTCAGGTCATTGGCTAAAAAACAACGGATCGTCTGCAGCATTTCAGGATCTTTCAGACACAGCTGCCGCCCGGCCGTCATTTCCGAGAGACAGCTCTCCAAATCCTGCCGGCACATGTGCGCAGGCATGCCGGCGATGCCCATTTGATCAAACCGCACCAGACTTTTGACCGGATCATAGGCAAAGCACGCCCGCAGCGCCGTGCCGGCCTGTGAAAAAGCCGCCTGAATTTCACCGATGTCTGTGAAAACCGGCCCGATGCCGGCCTGCAGTTCTGCCTGATAGCGGCGGGCGGCCGTTTTTATCGCGGCATCCGCGAAATTTTCCATGCCGTCAAGACCCGTGTTTTCGGGAATTTCCCGGACCACCGCCGCGTCGCCCCGCTCTGTCATAAAAATAAAATCGCAGGTGCGGTCCACCATCAGCAGTTCCACGATGTCATAAAGTCTGCCGGCCGGTATGCCGGCGCCGTGAACCACCATGGCGCAGCGCGGCTTTGTGCGGCTGATCTGAAGTTTACCCGCCTCTTCATATATATCGGAACGTTCCATCTGTCCCAGGGCCGCCCGGCGGATAAACGAACCGCGGTCTGTTTCCGGCTCCTGCGTCTGCATCATCGCTTCCAGCGCCCCGGCGAGAATCGAGGCATAGACCGGCGCGTCCTTTCCGGCGCTGTCCACAAACACAAACCGTCTCACATCCGGCGATTCCTGAAACGCCTGATACACGCGGCCATCCTGCTCGAAGCGGCTGCCCTTCGGGGTTATTTCCCTGTGTGTTCCCGTCTCAGTTGTCAGAGAACACGCCAGCACCGTTCCGTTCTCATCCACTACGCCGAACACATACGGCACACGCCCGCGCATCTTTCCGACATATCCCGCATATTTATTCTGCATACAAACCCCCTGGAAAATGTTTTCACGCCGCTTTGTTTCCTCTCATGATACCATAATCTTTTTCCGGCCGCCGGGAAACGTTTTCGGTGCTGTTGTTTATCGGAATTCCCGCGCAATGATGATATAATGAAAACGGCAAAGCGGCCGTATGTTCCGGCCTGCCGCAAGAAAGGAATTCCGATGAATTACGCTGAAATCAAATGCCCCGATATCGCGAACGGCCCCGGCTGCCGTGTTTCTCTTTTTGTGAGCGGCTGCACGCACCACTGCAAAGGATGTTTCAACGAAGAGGCATGGGACTTTAACTTCGGGAAACCTTTTACCGGAGAGACAATTCAGAAAATTCTGGATCTTATGAAGCCCGACTACATTCAGGGACTGACGCTGCTCGGAGGCGAGCCGTTTGAGCCCGTGAATCAGAAAGAGCTGCTGCCTCTGATACGGGCGGTGCGCAAAGCGTACCCGAAAAAGGATATCTGGGCTTTTTCCGGGTATCTCTTTGACAAAGACATCATGGGCAGAATGTATAAGACGGTTCCGGAGACGAAGGAAATCATCGGGTCGATCGACGTGCTCGTGGACGGCGAATTTGTTCTGGAAAAGCGCGATCTGATGCTGAAGTTCAAAGGTTCCTCAAATCAGCGCACCATCGATGTCCCCGCTTCGCTTGCGGCCGGAAAAACGGTACTTCTTTTTGAATAATCGGATGAGGTGATCCATGATACTCCACACATGTGTACGGTTTAAAAAACTTGACCCGGAAGCGGTCGTTCCCGTCTATGGCACGGACTATTCCGCCGGCGCCGATCTCGTCTCTCTGACAGACGTCACCATTGCCCCCGGAGCGACAGCACTTGTCCACACAGGACTGGCATTGGAAATACCTTCCGGCCTCGTCGGACTTGTCTGCGCCCGCAGCGGACTCGCCAGCAAACACGGCATCGCGCCATCCAACAAAGTCGGCGTCATCGATTCGGATTACCGGGGAGAGATCATGGTTTCGCTGCACAACCACAGTGGGGAACCCTGGCACATCGCAAAAGGCGACCGGGCCGCACAGCTGATTCTGACGCCCTATATCCAGGCCGATTTTGAAGAAACCTCTGAACTGAAAGACACAGAAAGAGGTGCCGGCGGATTCGGGTCGACAGGACGAAGATGAGCGGAAACTGTATGGCCGGATGATGTCGAAGACAATAATTAAAGGAGATAATCTATGAGTGAAAAGGATGTTGAAAAGGAAATTGACGCCGTGCTCGAAAAGCTGAGCGACGAGGACAGGGAAAAGCTGATCGGCTACACCGAGTTCTCTGACACCTACGCTCTTCTCAAAAAATACGGCCTCACCGCGACGCAGGAAGAAGCCGAAAAAGCTCTTCAGAGCATCGTAAACAACAGCGAGAACATCGGCACAGAGTTCTTCGATTCCATCGGTGCCGAAATCAAAAAGATCTTCCGCTGAAGCAAAGAAAATATATCACTCGCCGGGTCCGATTCTGCGGATCCGGTTTTTTTGCGGCCGCAGCGTCAGATGCGTCAGCACCTCGCCGGCGTGCCGTGTCAGAATAAATTCCACAGCGTCCGCCGTGTCTTCCGCGCTCAGACAGTATTCTTCGCCGCTCTCTGGTCTGAAATCCGCATTGCGGTAGAGATCCGTGTCCGTCAGATCCGGCTCAATCACAGAGACCTTCAGGCCGTATTTGCGGTTTTCCGCGAACAGGCTCTCCGCATACGCGGTGAGGCCCGCTTTCGCGGCGCCGTACACACAGGCGCGTGGGCTCGGGCCGTCAGCCGTCACAGACGAGATGAAGATCACAGTCCCGTTCACGCTCTTGAGATCCCTGAGCAGAGCCCCTGTGATGATCATCGGCGCCTCGAGATTCGTGCGCAGCATCGCCCTCACCTTTGAATCTTCCATTTCCTCCGCCATGCCGTACCACGCGACGCCGGCGCAGTTCACAAGCAGACTCGCCGGGCCTTCTTCGCGGTATGAGCGCAGGAATTCCCGCAGCCCCTTCTCGTCCGTCAGATCCAGAATGACCTGCCGGATTTTCGATTCGTCCTGCCGGAAATTCCGGCCGATGCCGGTCACATCATATCCGAGGCGGATGAGCCGCTCTGCCACGGCCCGCCCGATGCCGGATGATGCGCCGGTAACCAATGCCCTTTTTTCTGACATTTGTCATCCTTTCTCTTCCCAGAGAAACATCTTGTCAGGGCTGATCCAGCCCGACAGCAGTTTCATCATATACGCTGTCATTTCCGCCGATTTCCCGCCGTACCCGGCGACGCCTTTACTCACAGTGTAAGGATACTGCGCCGGCGCGCTGTCCGGCCATCCCGAGCGCATCTGCCCGAGATACTGGGCCGAAATCCGGAACGTGCCGATGCTGACATCGCGGATCTGCTCCGGCGTGAAGCTCCCCTTCACCTGCCTCGCAAGGCCGCTGTATTCTTCTTTCCATCCCGGAAAGCGCAGCATCGGGTCAAAGCACAGGCGCACCGGAAACCCGCGGTCCGCGGCATGTTTCGCCGCCGCCAGTCTTTCGGCAAGTCCCGGCGCCTTGTGTTCGTACCGCTTCGCGACTCTTTCCGGGGAGAGCGTAAACGCCCAGATAATGTTGTCCGCCGCCGGAAACTGATCAAACATCTTTTTATTCGCGCACTTTGTGCGGATCTCGAGTGTCAGATCCTTTCTGCTCATGGCAAATTCGTACCACTCCCGGATAAATCCGGTCAGCGGCTCGATGGCAGCCAGATCCGTGTCATACGAAATGCACAGATATATTGGCGATTCTGAGAGCAGCCGGTCAATTTCTGCAAACGTCCGGCTCTGATCCGTGAAGAGCACCAGATTGGCCGACGGATACATTCCCTTGAGGTAACAGTATTCGCAGTCATACACACAGTTCATCACGGTCGACGTGTAATAAAATGCCTTGTTGCCGAAGTCCTGACACACCGGCGCGCCCCGGTACACGCGCGGGTCCGGCTCGTCTGCGAGAATCAGGGAAAGCGAGCGGCTCTGAATGCGGCTGTCCTGTCCGCTGCCGTTGAAGACGTCCTTGTAATGCCGGATCGGAATCACCTTTGCTTCCGGCAGTTTCGCGAGAATCTGCTTTGTCCGCGGCAGGTCTGCCGCGCGCTCTTCGACATATACGTGGCTGAACGCCGGTTCAAAGAATTTCCCGTTCAATCCGCTCCAGAACCTCCTTTCCCTTTCTTTTGTTCTCGGCCGGCAGATCTCCGTTTTCATACAGTCTTTTCAGCAGCCCTCCCGGATCCTGCCCGCTCAGCTCCTGCCAGCGCAGAATCCGCCGCAGCCTCTGCCTCATAGCCTCTGATCCGTGGAGATCATCTTCCGCCTGCGCCCAGGCGTCCGGGTTTTCTGGCTTTGTCTCCTGCCGGACAGCATCCGCCGCTTTTTCAAGCCACAGAATATATTCCGTCACCGCTTCCGAGGCGCCGGCGCACGCCTGCCTCAGACTCTCCGCCGTCACCCTGCCGCTCACACCCGCGTCCGACACTACTTTCAGGAGAATAATCCTGTCAGATGTCAGAAAACGATTCGCCGCCTGAAAGAAGCCGGCTCCTTCCATGTCCGTCAGTGCCCCCGAATCTGCCGCCGCAGCCGGCGCCGCCACGGTTTTCAGCGCCCGTTCTTCAAATGGCGTGCGCCACACAATACCCGGGTAAAAATCTTTGCCGGTGGTTTCTTCCGTGATTTTATCAATGACAAATACGGACGAAACCGGATCTGTGCCGGCCGCCGTGCCGAAATTCACGGCAAAGTCCGCCGGATACCGTGTGAGAACGCGCGCCGCCGCAACGGCCGAGGCAATCTCACCGGTCCCCGTGACAGCGAGCAGAATGCCGCCGTCATCGCATTCCCAGAGAGGCAGATTTCCTGCATCGGCGCGCTTTACCGATATTCCTTTTCTTTTCAACTGTTCCAGCAGCGCTTTCGCTTCCGGGACCACGGCCGTAAATACCGCAATCATAGTTTCTTCTTTCTAATCATTCTTCCTTATGGTATTCTGTCATGTGTAGGCTCACCAGAGAGGGAGGATACCATGATTCTTGATCTAATTAAGTCGCTTATCTACGGAATTGTGGAAGGAATCACCGAATGGCTCCCGGTCAGCTCGACCGGTCATATGATTCTTCTCAACAGTTTCCTTCAGTTCGACAATGTCAGCGACGGCTTTTTCAGTATGTTCGAAGTTGTCATTCAGTTCGGCGCAATTCTCGCCGTCGTCGCCCTGTACTGGCGCCGGCTGTGGCCATGGCGCAGAAGAGATGGACAGATCGTGCTCCGCAGAGGCACGGTGCGTCTCTGGGTCAAGATCATCGTGGCCTGCATCCCGGCTGCGATCGTGGGCCTGCTGTTTGACGATGAAATCGAGGCGCTTTTCTATCACCCGGTTCCCATCGCACTTGCCCTGATCATCGTCGGCATCGTCTTTATCCTGGTGGAAAATCACCTCGCGGATTCAACTCCGACAGTCTTAAAGCCTTCGCAGATTTCCCTGAAGCAGGCTCTGATCATCGGTCTCTTTCAGGTGGCGGCCGCTGTTTTCCCGGGCACATCGCGCTCCGGCGCCACAATCATCGGCGCGCTCCTGATCGGAATTGCCCGTCCGGCTGCCGCTGAATTCACATTCTACCTGGCAGTGCCGGTTATGCTCGGCGCGTCAATTCTCAAGATTGCGCGCTTCGGCCTCGGGTTTACCGGTGCGGAAGTGGCAATCCTTCTCGTCGGCATGATCAGTGCGTTCATTGTGTCAGTTCTCATCATCCGGTTCCTGATGTCCTACATCCGCCGGCACGACTTCAAAGTCTTCGGCTGGTACCGCATCGCGCTCGGCATTGTTGTGCTGATCGCCGCCGCGACCGTTATGAGATAAAACAATACACTTCGACGTAAAAGCGGGCGGTCTTGTCACCGCCCGCTTTTTATTTTATTCCTGAGCGCTTGTCGTTGTCTCTTCCGCGGCTGTGCTTTCCGTCTCCGGTTCTTCCATTCCCAGGAACATCCTCAGGACTCTGCATGTATCTTCCGTATGCTGGGAATTGGAAACAATGCCGATCACAGGGTCTTCCATGGACAGGGTAAACTGCGAATTGACCTCATCCTCGGTCAGTCTGATCAGCGCCGGGATCGTCTCTCCATCCTGTGTGGTGAGCGTTACAATCCGGTCTTCCTCGACTAATTTGTCATAAATATCGTCCGGCAGATATTCGGAAAGATCATAGAAATAGTCGACATTTTCCGTCAATGCCTCGCAGGTCTCTTCCGGCGCAAGAATCATGTCTATTTCCTGTGCTGCGATCAGCGTCACAAGTTTTTCCTGGCTTGCCATTGACTCCTCTGTCAGATGATTGCTGTCTGTCGGATAACTCATGACATTCACAACGGCGTCCTCATATTCACCGTAGCCGAGCTCCTCGTGGAGCTTGTCATCCCAAGTATCCGAATCCTGCAGATCATAATCGGACGCATTCAGCACGGCCATTCCGAATTTTAAGTCATGCTTTGCATTCTCGACGCAGTCGGCGATTATCCAGATGGCAAATACGGCAATCAGTGCAAATACAAAATAGATCTTGTAATACGTAAAGATATATTCCACTTTCGCTTTGCCGTGGAGCTGGGAAAGTTTCTCTTTTTCCGACTGATGTTCAATATCTGTCATTTACTGTCTTCCTTTCCGTGTCTTCCGTCTATTGTACTCTTCCTGTTGTCAGGCTTAAACTGTTTTCTTTTCTCCCCCATGCGATTTGCGGTACTGCATCGGCGTCTGATTGGCGTTCTGGCGGAATACCCGCTCGAAATACGTGATGTTGCCAAATCCCACCCTGGCCGCGATTTCCGTGATGTCCGCGTCAGTCGCCGTCAGCAGCGTCTTCGCCTGCTGGATCCGACAGTACGTGCGGTACTCCGTGACGGTAAAGCCGGTCGTCCGCCGGAAAATGCGCGTCAGATAGGATTTGCTCACATAATAACGCGCCGCGAGACTTTCCAGGTCCATCTTCTCTTCGCAGTTGTTCTGCAGATAGACCGCGATCTCGTGCACTCTCGCAAACATCTCAGCCTCGATTCCGCTGCCGTCCCGCCCGACAGGTCCGAGCGACGCCGCCGTGTTCATGCGCGCCTCAAGAAACGCGCTCAGCAGCAGGAATGTCAGCAGCTGAACTCTCGTCTGCCGGTATGCTGCCCCGCTGGCAAATGCGGTCTTCAGCTGTCCGATCAGGGTGCAGACATTCTCCCATCCTTCCGTGGTAAATTCTGCCGGTCCCGCAAAGCGGCTGCCGAGCGTTTCCGCCGGATATCCCATCGCCTTCAGGGCAGGAGCAAGAGTTTTCATGTCCAGCTGCATCAGAAACCGGCGGTAATGGCCCTCGCCGCAGCTGCTGGTCTTGTGGATGGTATTCGAATTGATCAGAATTGCCATGCCCTGCCGGATATGATAGGTATCCTGTGCCACAAAGTAATACCGCTCACCTTCCAGCAGAAAATACAGCTCGACACTCTCGTGAAAATGCCGCGTCTGCATGGAATTGCCGGACAGGTTGCGGACTTCTTCCGCAAAGACACCCGGCACTTCGCCGCAAAAGAGTCTTTCTCCGTTTTCGATGCCCATACGCTTTTCCCCTTTTCGGGTATTGTACCCATAAAGATAAAAATTGTAAAGAAATAGCGGATTTAATAAGCTGTTTAATCTATTTGGGGCTATCATACTCTCAGAATACAACCGTGCAACAAGGAGGATTAAAATGGCACGCACGAAAAAAGATCTCACAATCGCATATCTGGGCGGCGGTTCCCGCGGCTGGGCCTGGACATTCATGACAGACCTCGCGCTGGACAAGGATCTGGGCGGCACAATCCGTCTGTACGACATTGACAAAAAAGCAGCCGAGGCCAATCAGACGATCGGCAATCATCTGATGAGCCGTCCGGAGGCAAACGGCAGCTGGAACTTCACCGTCTGCGACAGCCTCGAGAGCGCACTGACCGGCGCCGACTTCGTCGTGATTTCCATCCTGCCGGGCACATTTGACGAGATGCAGTCCGACGTACATCTCCCGGAGCGCCTGAACATCTGGCAGTCCGTCGGCGACACGGCCGGCCCGGGCGGCATGATCCGCGCCCTGCGCACACTCCCGATGTATGTGACCTTTGCGGAGGCAATCCGCGACTACTGCCCGGACGCCTGGGTCATCAACTACACGAACCCGATGTCTCTGTGCGTGAAGATGCTCTACTACGTATTCCCGCAGATCAAGGCTTTCGGATGCTGCCACGAAGTATTCGGCACGCAGAAGGTTCTGGCCGGCATCTACGAGAAACAGACAGGCGAAAAGGTAGACGACTGGCACAATATCTTCGTCAATGTCGTGGGCATCAACCATTTCACATGGTTTACGGAAGCTTCCTACAAGACAGAAGACCTTTTCCCGATCTATGACAAATATATCGACGAGCACTTTGAGGAAGGTTTCCAGCTGGAAGGCGAAAACTGGATGAACTCCAGCTTCAAGTGCGCCAACCGCGTGAAGATGGATCTTTTCAGGAAATACGGCGCCATCGCCGCTGCCGGCGACCGTCATCTGGCGGAATTCATGCCGGGCGATACATACCTGAAGAATCCGGAAACTGTTGCTTCCTGGAAGTTCGGTCTCACAACCGTTCAGTGGCGCAAAGACGACCTGAAGAAGCGTCTGGAGCGCAGCCACAGACTGGTGAGCGGCGAGGAAGAAATGAAGCTCGAGCCGACCGGCGAGGAAGGCATCCTGCTGATCAAGGCTCTCTGCGGCCTGTCCCGTTTCGTCTCGAACGTCAACATTCCGAACAGCGCTCTGCAGATCCCGAATCTGCCGGCTGACGCCGTCGTCGAGACCAACGCCGTATTCTCGCGCGACAGCATTCATCCGCTGTACGCCGGCCCGATCCCGGAGAAGATTCTGCCGCTTGTGAAGCCGCACGTTGAAAACCACGAGAGAATTCTGCGCGCTTCTCTGGACTTCGACAGAAATCTTGTCGTCGAGGCTTTCCTGTCCGACCCGAACGTCGCTGCGAAGACAAGCGACCGCGCCGCCGTCACAGAGCTCGTAGACGACATGATCAGAAACACACTCGCCTATCTGCCGGAAGGCTGGAAAAAGAGTATCGGGTGAAGAGAATTGATGTGATCAGGTTCTTCTGATTAAAAATTTCACACAGTAAAGGGGCTGCTGCATGTAATGTTTTTCAGCATTGAATGCAGCGGCCCTTTTCTTGTTACCGCAACAACTTCCCTGGGCGGCGAAAGGCATCGGGCAAACAAGAAAATGACGGCGCCCGATGCCAACCTGCCATCTGCTGACCCGGAAAGACATCGGGCGCGGCCATATTTGATACATCCCGATGCCGCCGCGCCTTCCGGGCCGGCCAAAGGCATCGGGCAAACAAGAAAATGACGGCGCCCGATGCCAACTTGCCATCTGCTGACCCGGAAAGACATCGGGCGCGGCCATATTTGATACATCCCGATGCCGCCGCGCCTT
>JBMNQX010000007.1:0-99165 GCA_050944355.1 Lachnospiraceae bacterium | reverse complement strand
TCAGCTTCCGGAGTATATCCGTAATTCACTGGCAAAGGCGGGTTTGGCGGCATAAAGGTCCTATCTGATTGCCTGTATTATTGAGTTTTCAAGGTACGAAGCCCATTTTGTTATGGGAAGTTTTAGTCACTTATAAATGACATCGCACTACTCCTGTTATATAAAGACTCTGCGGCAAGAAAACCGTCAAAGACACACCTTTTCTGAAACCGTACTCTGCGAAGCATCGATTGTCAACCATTTTTGCAATCATAAGGTTGACAATCGATTTTCTCCTGTTTACAATGAACCCGGATTTAGAATTGCAAGAAGAAAAGGAGTTATCAGAATGTCTTCAACAGCCACAACCCGTGCTTCCGCGAAGCACTTCACAACGAAACGAATCGTGACCATGGCGCTCTTTGCCGCCATTCTCTGCATTTCCGCGTATATCAGCATTCCGCTGCCGCTTCCCGGCGCGCCGCACATCACGCTGCTGAATTTCGTCATTCTCCTGATCGCGCTTCTGTTCCCGTCTCTTGACGCATTTCTCATCATCTTCGTGTGGATGCTTCTGGGAATCGTCGGAGTTCCGGTATTTATCGGCGGCGCATCCGGTTTCGGCTATCTTCTGCTGCCGTATGGCGGCTACACCGTCGTGTTCCCGCTGGTCGGCCTTCTTCTGCCGCTCCTGCGCGGCCGCACCTATAACCGTCTGCGCTACACCATCGCCGCCATCATCGGCGCCATGTTCATCGACCTGTTCGGCACGTTCTGGCTGATGGCCGCCAACAGCCTGAGTCTTAGCGCTGCGTTTCTCGCCGGCTTTTTGCCGTTCCTGCCCCTCGATCTGCTCAAGTCCGTCATAGCCGCGCAGATCGTGCCGGCCTTCCGGAGAGTCATGGCATAATACTTTTATCAGATCACAATAATAAGGCTCCTGCACAATTGACGGGCTCCCATGCCGGACAGGCTGACAAATGTCAGTCCCGGCCGGCAGAGGGATCCGTCAGAACGTGCCGAAGCCTTTTTTGTTTTCACTTAAACCAACGCCATCGGACTTCCGGACATCCGGGAAGCGTCACCGGATCACGGTAAAACTCCCCACGCCGTATCCGGCGCCGTGTACGGCCTGACGGATGCTCATTTCGTCGACAGGTTCCTTTGTATAGATCTTCGCCTTCCGTCCGTCTATCTTCACATCCGCCATGACACCCGGCAGAGCATTCAGCGCGTTCTGAACTTTAACGGCACAATTTTCGCACGTCATGCCGGTGATTTCCGCCCTGGCCTCGTGCGCGTAGTGCCGGCGGTTTGTGTCAGACGCCTTCAGCTTTTTCACGCTTGTGTGTTCACCGCAGCAGGCGCTTCCTCTGCGGCTTCTTCGAACCGTGAACACCGCTGCCGCGCCGATCGCTGCGGCAGCAAGAATCAGAATTACAATCGATACTGCATTCATAATTTCCTTACTTGCTTAAAACAGCATAGCAATACAGTGGAAAATGAAAGCCGCCACCCAGGCGACGACGCACTGCCATACAATGACAAGAAGAGCCCAGCGCATTCCGAGTTCCCGGCGCACGGCCGCGATCGCGGCGACGCACGGCGTGTACAGAAGGCTGAATATCAGCAGACAGCCGGCCGCCAGCGGTGTGATAGCCGCCGCAATGCCGCCCTCGGCGCTGAAGAGCACCTCGAGCGTCGAGACAACGCTCTCCTTTGCCATGAAACCGCTGAGGAGCGACGTCACAATTCTCCAGTCGCCGAGCCCGAGCGGCTTGAAAATCGGCACGAACAGGTTTGCGATAAACGCCATGATACTCTGGGACGAATCCGTCACGAGATTCAGGCGGAAATCAAATTTCTGCAGGAACCATACGATGACCGTGGCGATCATGATCACCGAGAACGCCTTCTGCAGGAAATCCTTTGCCTTCTCCCACATCAGCTGCAGCGTGCTCTTGGGACTCGGCAGACGGTAATTCGGCAGTTCCATGACAAATGGAATCGCATTGCCCTTGAAAATCGTGTGCCGGTCGAGCAGCGCGACCAGAATGCCGACCAGAATGCCGAGAACATAAAGACCGGTCATGATCAGGCCGCCATGCCCCGGGAAGAACGCGTTGACAAAGAACGCGTAGATCGGCAGCTTGGCGGTGCAGCTCATATACGGCGTCAGCAGAATCGTCATGCGGCGGTCGCGCTCAGAAGGCAGAGTCCGGGTCGACATGATGGCCGGAACCGAGCAGCCGAAGCCGATCAGAAGCGGCACGATGCTTCGGCCGGACAGGCCGATTTTTCGCAGAAGCTTGTCCATGAAGAAGGCGACGCGGGCGATATAGCCGCTGTCCTCGAGAAGTGACAGGAAGAAAAACATCACCACCACGATCGGGAGGAAGCTCAGGACCGAACCGACGCCCTCGAAAATACCGTCGACAATCAGACTGTGCAGCACTTCGCTCACGCCGGCCGCGGTGAGTGCCTGATCGACGACATCGGTGAGGGCGCTGATACCGATTTCAAGCAGGTTCTGCAGAAACGCGCCGATGACGTTGAACGTCAGATAGAACACGAGGGCCATGATGCCGATGAAAATCGGGATGGCCGTGTATTTGCCGGTGAGAACTTTGTCGATTTTCTCGCTGCGCTTGTGCTCTTTTGTCTCCTGCGGCTTGACGACGCAGGCGCTGCAGACCTTCTCGATGAACGTAAACCGCATATCCGCAATCGCGGCGCTGCGGTCCAGTCCCCTCTCCTTTTCCATCTGAAGCGTGATGTGCTCAAGCGTCTCCAGCTCATTCTGGTCAAGCTCCAGTCTTTCGAGGATGTCCTTATCTCCCTCAATGGCTTTGCTCGCGGCAAACCGCGCCGGCAGACCGGCCCGCTGCGCGTGGTCGGAAATCAGCTCACCGACGGCGTGCAGGCAGCGGTGAACCGCGCCTCCGTTGTCGTCTTTCGAGCAGAAGTCCTGCCGCTCCGGCTTTTCCTGATACTGCGCGATGTGGAGAGCGTGTGTGATCAGCTCGTCCACGCCTTCATTTTTCGCGGCTGAAATCGGAACAACCGGAACGCCGAGCATCTCTTCCATCTTGTTGACCGCGATGCTCCCGCCGTTTCCGGTGACTTCATCCATCATGTTCAGAGCCACGACCATCGGGCGGTCCATCTCGAGAAGCTGCATAGTCAGATACAGATTTCTCTCGATATTTGTCGCATCAACGATATTGATAATCGCGTCCGGCTTTGACTGCAGGACAAAATTGCGGGACACGATTTCTTCGTTTGAATACGGCGACATCGAATAAATACCGGGAAGGTCCGTGATCTTTGTGTTCTTGTGTCCGCGGATCACGCCGTCCTTGCGGTCGACCGTTACGCCCGGAAAGTTGCCGACGTGCTGATTCGCGCCGGTAAGCTGATTAAAAAGCGTCGTTTTTCCGCTGTTCTGGTTGCCCACCAGGGCAAATGTCAGAACATGCCCTTCCGGCAGCGGATTTCCGCTCCCTTTCACATGGTGAATTCCCGGTTCGCCCAGAGCCGGATGAACTGTCGCGTTTGGCGTTTCGCGGCGTTCATGACGCTCTTTCTTATCAGAATGCGCCTGTTCTTCCGGTTTCTCCCTGTGAACATTTTCAATCTCAATCTGAGCCGCGTCGTCAAGGCGCAGCGTCAACTCATATCCGTGAATCCGAAGCTCCATCGGATCGCCCATCGGGGCAAACTTCACGAGTGTCACTTCCGCGCCCGGTATAACGCCCATGTCAAGAAAGTGCTGCCGCAGTGCCCCCTGCCCGCCGACTTTCGTGACTGTCGCGGTTTCTCCCTGTTTCAGTTCCCTGAGTGTCAAATTAAATGCCTTTCCCCTCCCGCTTTCGCAGGAACAGCTATATTTTTAATCTGTGATCATTCTTAAAGAAACTTTTTCTGTCAATGTTCCCTGGATTGTCTCGCACACTTCACGATGTCGCCGACACCGTCCAGAACAATGGAAGGGCCGTATGAATACTCTTTCAGCGTCTCACGCGACGAGATGCCCGACAGCACGAGAACTGTCGACATGCCGCTCTCAAGGCCTGAGATGACGTCCGTATCCATGCGGTCGCCGACCATCACGGCTTCCGCCGAATGACAGCCGAGAATATTGAGTCCTGTGCGCATCATCAGAGGATTTGGCTTTCCGCAGTAATACGCTTTCCGGCCGGTCGCCAGCTCAATCGGGGCTGTCAGTGCGCCGCAGGCCGGTGCGATGCCGTTTTCAATCGGGCCGGACACATCGGAATTCGCGCCGATCAGCCGGGCGCCTTTCATGACCAGATTCGTCGCCACCGTCAGCGTCTCAAGCGAATAGGACTTTGCCTCGCCGACCACGACATAATCCGGGTCGACGTCGTTCATCACAATGCCTGCGTCATACAGAGCGTTCAGCAGCCCTGCCTCGCCGATCACATAGGCTGAACACCCCGGTTTCTGCGCCTTCAGAAACGCGGCTGTCGCGAGCGCACTTGTATAGAAATGTTCCGGCGGAACGTCCATCCCCATCCGGGCCAGTTTGTTGTGCAGTTCCAGCGGCGTGAGTCCGCTGTTGTTCGTCAGGAACAGATACCCTTTCTTTGTTTCCTTGAGCCACTGAATGAATTCCTGTACGCCGGGGAGTATCTGATTTCCGTGGTAGATTACACCGTCCATATCACAGATAAAACCCTTTTTCGTGTTAAAATCAAGCATAATTCTGCCTTTCTCAATTATTGAACAGTGCACAGATTTCAGATTTCGAATCTGTCATAGTTAATGCTAACCGATCGGAGGTTTCCCGTCAACCGCCGTAATACGCATCTTACCTGTATTTTGCGTAAATTTTATTGTCTTGTATACTTTATTATGTTATGAATAAATCAGATATTTACATGAGGAGGATGGTAAATGATTGACAGACCTAAAATAAAACAAGCCGGCAAGACCGCGTTCCACGCATCCTACTGGAAATGCGTCGCAGCCGCGCTGATACTTGGAATCACCGCCGGGAACAGTTCTTCCGGATCAAACATCGGCTACAACGAAATTAATTCCAACCCGTTGACGCAGTCGGAGAACCTGGATATGTTTCTGTCGCCGGCATTCTGGATTTCGATGCTGGCTGTCTTTTCTGTCGTTATCATAATCGCTGTTGTCATAGAAATATTTGTTCTGGGTCCGATTTCAGCGGGCACCAGGCGATTCTTTCTGCTCAACCGCGATCACGGAAAAAGTACCAATTTCGGCGAGGTGCTCTTCGCTTTCAACAATTCCTATCTGAACATCGTCAAGACGTTGTTCATGCAGAACCTGTTCATCTTTCTCTGGAGTCTGCTTTTTGTCATTCCGGGGATCGTGAAGAGCTACTCTTACCGGATGGTTCCGTACATTCTGGCCGAAAAGCCGGATCTCAACTGGCATGACGCCATTTCCTATTCAAAGGAAATGATGGACGGACACAAATGGGAATGCTTCGTGTATGATCTTTCCTACATCGGCTGGTATCTCCTCAGCGGCATCACGTTTGGACTCGTCGGGCTCTTCTATCTGGACCCGTACAAGGCCTGCAGCGACGCGGAACTCTATACCGTAATCCGCGATATTCATTTCAACAAGCCGCACACCTGCCCGGGCATGGGCCCGGACCCGACAGGCGGTGACGCCGGCATGAACGGCGGCAGTCAGTCTGGCAGCCAGTCAATGTGGGGCTGATTCATTTCGGGAAAACTGCCGCGCGCAGACAATAGTTATACAGTAAAGCAAGGGGCTGTTCACTAAGTAATTCGTGATACAGCCCCTTTCACATACAATGTTATTTGATTTCCAGGAAAGCCGTGGCGACATCGGAAACCGCTTAAAAACAGGCTTTTTCTCTCGCGAAGAGCGCCGCTCCATAAGCGCCGGCGAGATCCGGGTACACAGGAATGTGCAGCTGCAGGCCGAGGAGCCGCTCCAGTTCTCTCACGACGCCTTCATTTCTCGCCACGCCACCCGTCATCATCATGGGCCCCTTACCCTTCACGCGCCGGACCATGGAGACAGTCCTGGATGCGACCGATTTATTCAGCGCGTGGATGATATCGCCCGTCTCCGCGTTCTCGGCGATCAGCGACACGACTTCCGACTCCGCAAAGACCGTACACGTCGACGTGATCGTCAGATCTTTCTTCCACTTTAGCCCCAGCCGGCTCATCTCGTCCATCGAGAGCTCAAGCGTGTGCGCCATCATCTCGAGGAACCTTCCGGTTCCGGCCGCGCATTTGTCATTCATGACAAATCCGCTGACATTCCCGTTTTCATCCAGACATATCACTTTGCTGTCCTGTCCGCCGATATCAATGATCGTCCTGACATCCGGCATCCAGCTGTGCGCGCCCTTTGCGTGGCAGGAGATTTCCGTCACGGTCTCGTCAGCCGCGGTGATGAATTCCCTGCCGTAGCCGGTCGCCACGACCTCGCGGATTTCGCCGGCTCTACCGCCGAGCTGTCCGCGGATTTCCGAGAGCGCCTTGTCTGCGGCGGCTCCCGCTTTCGCGCCCGTCCGGATAATCGTGTACGCGAGCAGTCTGCCGTCGCTGCCGATGGCGGCCGCGTTCGTCGTCGTAGAGCCGGAGTCAATGCCGACATAGATTCCGGAATCTGAAGACGCAGTTGCCGCCGGCCGCTCTGCCCCGGTGCGCCTGTGTGAGCGCGCCCCGTCAGCGGCGTTTTCTCTTGATTCAAGGCTCTCGGCAAACGCGGCGATACGGGTGGAGAGCTGTCCGACAGACTGAGACGTATAGTCCGACTCGATTTTCACCATCGGAAGGCCGCTGTTTTTCAGGAGCCATGCGTACTCGAAGCTGTAATAATCGCAGAATCTGACCGTGTGATAGACGATTCCCTTAAGACCCGGAATTTTGAGCAGCTTTTTTCTCGGGGCCGTGTCTTCCATGCGCGAGCAGGGGATCTGCGTAAGAAGCGCTCTCGCGTACGCCGTGAGTATCTCCTGCTCTCCCGCCTGAATCAGTCCCTCGGGTGGAGCCGGCAGCGCCCGGATGCCGCCGCACGTAAGGTCGACCGTCGGAAACGGCAGCGCATTCTGAATCCGGTCAAAAAGTTCATTTGAGACTCTGGCCCCCATAACAGCGATTTTATTTCCTTTGTCATGAAGAAGGTTCTGCCACGCGGCGGCAGATTTCGACCACTCGCCAATGAGCTTTCCTGCGCTGAAATCCCTGCCCGAATAGTTCCGGTACGCTTCGATCAGTTTTTTCAGCTGCTCCGCGTAGAGCCGGACCGCGCTCTCCCCCGCCGCGTGCGGCAGATCGAGCATCGTCCGGAAAGAAAAACAAGAGTCCGGCAGACTGTCGCTGACGCGGCGCACCGAGTCGCAGCAATTGGTGAAGACGGCCGCGGACCGGCCGCCGTGCGTCGTGTCCGGCTGGTGCAGTACGTCCAGGACCAGCATTTTGGCATGTGGGCAGACAGAACTGTGAATCAGTGTGTCTGTCTCTGAAAAATCGGCCGTCTCAAAGTTCGGCATCCGGACATCTTCGCCGAACGCCCGCAGAAGTTCCACAGGCGTATATTTACAGAAATACGTGATCATACCCGCTCTCCTGTTCCTTCCAGCTGCTCGACAAAGGCGAGGGCGCGCGTGACGATCTGCTGTGCCCCGCCGTTCATGCGGTCCGATCCGTCGCCGTCCAGAATCAGCGTCGGAAATCCGTGATCTTCAAAGACCCGCTTTGCCTCGATGGAAATTCCCTGTGTCTGCTTGCATCCCCACTGCGCGAAGATGACAATGCCGTCCGCCCTCATCTCCTGTGCCATCCTGAGTGTCGCCCCGATCCGGCGGCTCCCGGGACCGTTAAATGAATCCTCCACCAGACGGCGCGCCATGGACTCGAACGGCTTGTCCGGGTCCATCCGGGCAAAACTGCTGTACGAAATATCCGACGCCACGACTTCAACCCGATCGTTCCCCGCTCCCTGAAAAATGTTCATCAGAGAATCCTGCCAGTTCGGCAGGGTGTGCATCCAGATAATCTTTTTCTGCGTCGTGAGCTTCGGGGCGCTCTTCGCGTCCTCAAGGAGCATCTCCGAGAATTTCACGGCTTCTTTCGTCCCGAGGTATACATGCTGATTGATGTCATTTAAGAGTTCCGGCGTAAACACTTCCGGAAAATGCACCGTTCCCCGCAGTTTAAGATACTCCCGGAAATTTTCCTGAGCCCTGCCGCTGCGGATTATCGCCTCTCTCAGCCGGCCGCCATCCAGCGTCTTTCCGGTTATCTTCTGCAGCGTCATCGCCAGATCCCGCAGCTGGTCGCGCACATAGACGACGGCGTCCTCATTGATCTCGAACGGCACATCGATCACAACATGCGGGACATCCCAGATCTGCGCCAGTCTGGCAAATGTCAGCTGATTCGCGTCACAGGCGAGCGTCGTGTTCGCCACCAGCATCGGTCTCTTCAGCACACCCGTCTCGGCGGCGCCCAGAAGCGTTCTGTGGTATGAACAGAACGTATCGGCCGCGCCGTTTTCTTCGGCTCTGCGGAGAAAATTCTGCTCGCAGGCCGTGCAGACCAGATAGGCCGAGAGCCCTTCCGGCACCATGGCCGGTATTCCCATCGCGTGAAACAGTTCGCAGGGCATGAAAATATTGACGACGGCGCTGCCCGACGGATCGGCGAGCAGATCAGCCATGAGCCCGGCCGTGACTCCCTGAAGGTATTCGCGCGATTTCGTGCGTTTTTTTGAAGGATGATTCAAAGCCTGCCAGCTGATCGCCCGGTAGGTATGAGAAAGAACGGAGGCCGCCCGGTCCGGCTTTTTCAGAGCCATGTCGCCTACGGCGCCTCCGAATTTTTCAATGACAGAATTCAATGCTTCCTGTTCCTTTCCTGTGCCGCATAAGCGCCCTTAAAACCGCTCTGGCCCGGGGCGCCGGATTATTGAAGCATTGTACCATACTCCCGCAGCGCCTGTCTGCCTACACATTTCCCGTGTACACATAGTTCAGATAGTTCCTGGCGAGCTTCTGCAGGTGAAAAATCGTCTCCGGCGGTGTGGCCGGAATCGCGCAGCGGTACCGGGGAAAATACCGGCTCAGATGAAGCGGCAGATCTTCGGACAGGCCGGCGAGCCACGACGCCTCTTCTTTTATGAAGTCATCCGAATCATTGACGCCCGGAATCACCAGCGTCGTCACCTCAACATGACAGCTGCCCGCAGCCATTCTTATATTTTCCAGAACCGTCATATAATCGCCGCCCAGTTTTTCCCGGTAAAAGTCTTCCCCGCCTTTCAGATCGATATTCATGGCGTCTGTAAACGGCAGCACCGCCGCCATGATCTGCGGGGTGACACAGCCATTTGTCACGATGACAACTTTTTTGTGCGGGCGGACAAGGCGCGCCGTCTCGATGATATAGTCATACGAGATCAGCGGTTCGTTGTACGTAAACGCGATGCCGATGCTGTCGTCCCGCGACAGGACGAGCGACGCGAGTTCCCGGGCGGAAAGCTCGCGGCAGTACGGCAGAATTTCTTCCCGTGAGACCTGTGAGATCGTATAGTTCTGGCAGAACGGGCAGGTCAGGTTGCACCCGAACGTCCCCGCCGAGAGTATCCGGGTGCCCGGGAAAAAGCGGCGCAGCGGTTTCTTCTCGATCGGGTCGAGCGCCAGAGCCGTAAAATACGGATAATTGGCGCACACGTTCTTCCCGCCTTCGTTTTTTCTCCCCCGGCAGAACCCGTACTGCCCCTCGCGGATCACGCAGTGCCGCGGGCATATCTCACAGCGCAGTGAGCCGTCATCAGACTTCATGGCGCACCACCTCAAAGCGCTGCAGGCGGATTCCGTCCTCGTCCGGGTCAATCCCCGCCTTGCGGCAGGCAATCCGAATCTGTTCTTTCACCGTGTCAACGCCGTCAAGTCTCGGAAGCAGCAGGCCGCGCTTCATACCCTTGCTCACAATCACGCCGTATTTCTGCGCGTCCAGCTGCGATTCGCCGCTCACCGGCTCCGGGTCGCTCAGCACGTCAACGGATATTTCCAGGTATCCGAGCTCTTCCGGACGCACCGGGTCGAATCGCGGGTCCCGGCTGCAGGCGGAAATCGCATTCTGAATGATCTCTTTCGCGATCGAGTCTTCCGTCGGCCGGATCGTGCCGATGCAGCCTCTCAGCTGCCCGTCCTCATGCAGGGATACGAAAACGCCGGCGCGGTTTTGTGTCATGTCCTGCGGCAGACCGCCCGGCAGCGGCAGAACTCTGTGGTAACGGACCCATGAATTTACGGACTTTCTGGCGAGCGCGACATACGCGTCTTCTTTGCCGGCCCGGTCCGCAATCTGATTTTCCTCGTCCGCCTCGTAGCGCTCAAGAAAATTTCTCGATGCGTCTTTTCCGGTCGTCTCAAACGTCACGATTCCGTACCCGATGCCGAACGGCGCCTCATGCGAAAGGACCTGCGCTTTCACGCCTGTCCTGTCCAGCGCACCGGCCATGATGACAAATGAACGGTGCCCGCACTCCATCGACTTTTCCAGGAAGCTCTCAGGATACGCAAACAATCTGCCAAAATCAGCATTTCCCAGATCTTCCATGATCCGGCGGTCATACTCCGGCCCTTCCTTCTTGTATCCGTAGGGCCCTGTCACTTTCTGACAGTGTGACAGGTCGCCCGAGGCGAGGAACAGAACTTTCCGTCCCGTAATCTCCGACGCCTCCCGGATCAACTGCCCCAGCCGGTAGTGATCCCTGAGGCTCAGACCCGAAAGGCCGATGCGCACCAGCTTGAAGTCTTTGTACTTTTCCCGGATAAAATACAGCGGAACCATCGTCCCGTGATCAAGCTCCGGGTCGCGGTCATAATCGGTCCCCGCCGGAAAATGTTTTTTCTCGCAGATCCCGGTCAGCGTCCCGACAAAGTCCGTGTCGTACTCCTCGTGAAAGCGCACCTGCGGAGCCGAAAATTTTCCGAAGTCCCCTTCGGCGCTTCTCCCGCCGGAAATATTGAAATAGTCGCGGTACATCGTGGCGTGCGGCGATGTGACGACAATTGTCTCAGGGGCAAGCCGGGCCACAAACTCTGCCGCTTTCATGTACGCTTCTTCCGTCGCCTTCATCTGTCCGACATCGCGGTATCCGACTTCCGGGACCGCGGCCGGCGGATGCGGCATCACTACAGATCCGATAATCATGAGAAACCTCCTTTCAGAAAATGTCAGACAAGCCTCAGGCTGTCAGAAATCATATCTGACCAGTTCGCAGTTTTTGATTCCGAATGCCGCGTACTGCTCATTTGTCATGTCGTGAAAATAGCTGTTGACCGCGCGGGCAATGCCGTTGTGCGCGACGAGCAGAACGACCTTGTCATCCGGCTCTGCCTTCAGTTCATCGAGCAGATTGTAAATCCGCTGAGACAGCTTCAGCATCGACTCGCCGCCGTCGTAGGAATCGGCGAAATGTTTCTTCGACTCTTTAAATTCCGCCCCGTCTCTGGCTGTTCCCTCCCATTTTCCGAAATTCTGCTCCGTCAGTCTCTTTTCCTCTCTTGCCGGAATTCCGGTCGCGGCCGCAATGATCAGCGCCGTGTCGGCCGCCCGGGAGAGCGGAGAATACAGAATTTCATCGATATGGATATCGGAGACCCGGAGTTTCTCGGCCAGTTCTTCGGCCTGATTTCTTCCGAGTTCCGTCAGCGGACTGTCCGTCGCGCCGCAGATCTTGTTTTCAACATTCCAGACCGTCTGACCGTGGCGGGTAAAATATATATATTTCATGCGATGTCCTCCGCCCTTATTCTATCACGGCAGCGCCGCACGCAGTCTCAAAATGATATAATTTATTCAGACCGACAAGCCCTGAAACATTTCAGGTTCACTCTATTTTTTGGGGGGTACTCAGATTTGAAGCGAAGAATACTTAAGGGTATCGCGGCCGCGCTGGCCTCGGTTTTCCTGCTCACCGGCTGCGGAGAAGCCGCACAGTCAGCCGCCTCTTCCAGTCAGGCGGCCGCTGCGTCTCAGACATTTGTCACAGCCACAGAGACGAGCGCTTCCATCCCGGAAGACTGGGAAGGCGACGACAGGGATGGCGTCGCCGCATATCTGGAAGAATACAGAAAACTTCCGGGCAACTACATGACAAAATCCGAGGCGCGCAAACTCGGCTGGGAAGGCGGCGCCCTGCATCTCGTTGTCCCCGGCAAATGCATCGGCGGCGACGAGTTCGGGAACTATGAAGAACTTCTGCCGGAAGACAAGAGCTACCGGGAGTGCGACATCGACACGCTCGAATCCGATTCCCGCGGCGCGAAGCGCATCATCTACTCCGTCAGCTCCGACGACCTCGACATCTGGTACACCGAAGACCATTATGAATCGTTCGACTTACTATACGGAGATGGCAAATGACAGAACATACGCAGACAATTAAACTGGATGCCGCCTGCCTCGCGGATCACAGGTCCGTTTACTCATTTCTGAAGACATATATGGATCTGCCGGAATCGTCGGAGAAAAGCCTCGACGCCCTGTCCGACGCTCTGAGCGAAGTCACGCAGGATTTCCGGTTCACGGCCGACAGACAGACTGTCGCGCAGATCTGTGAAAACAGCTTCGCCTTTAGCGTCCTGCGGGTCCTCACAAGAGCCGCGGACGAAAACCCGCATCTACATTTTCTTCTTGAAAAATAAAAACCCCCGGGAAGCACTCGCTCAGGCTTCCCGGGGAAACTTTATCTGTCAGGATACATTATCATCTTGTGATGACTTCACACGGAATGTTGAAAATCTTCGCGACTTTCTGGATGGTGTCAATATGACGGCCGATGGCCGCTGCCATGTGATGGGTCGGGCCCGCCTCACTCCAGCGGTTCACAAATTCACGGGCGCCGCAGGAGAACTTTGTTCTCATGTTGGTGTCGCCGAACGTGAAGATCGGTCCCGGCTGGTTTACGCCTTCCGCGGTGACGAACTTGAAGTGTCCGTCCTTGTCCTGCGTGATGGCGAGATACGTCACATCGCCTGTCGGCGGATAGAACTGCGTGAGATACCCGCCGCCGGCCTTGCCGTGGAACACCGGAACAATCTTCATCGTCGGCTTGTGAGCCGTCGAAATAGCCGCGTCGCCGGAGCCTGAATGTCCGATGATGCAGATGTCCTCGTTGAAGTCAATCGAGTACATTTCCGAGAGCTGGCCGGTGCCGGCGATTGTCTTCAGAATGCTCATCGCCATGGCGACCTTGATATCGCCCTCTACCGCGCATGCGGTGCCCTGCTTGATCAGCATGGAAAATGCCGGAATCAGCATCGAGTCGAGCTTGCCGGCCACGCCCTTGGCAAAGCCGTCATAGTGGGACGCGATCAGGCCGATCTGCTCTTTCTTTACCCACTTCTCAAAAGCGACGACGTACTTCGCCATGTCCCAGACCTTCTCAACTGTGCCGCCGCCCTCGATTTCAAATGTGTCGAGGATGTCTTCCGCCTTTGCGCGGATCGCCGCCTCGTCGGTGATGTCATCGGCGATGCACCACATCTTTTCCCAGTCGAACTGCTTCGTGTACACGAACATCCGGTTGTAGAGATTCGTCTCATCGATATACAGATCCATCATGCCCGGATACGGTCTGCCGATCTGCGCCAGATTCGTGTCGCGGAATCTCCTTCTCACCTGAGCCGCGCGGCACCAGTCGTCGATCTCTGCCTGAACCTGCGAATCGCCGCCTTCGACGACGCCCGTGATCACAGCGTGGCGCTTTCCGGCTCTCTCGAGATCCGCAACCGCTTCGCCCGTCGCGCCGCACGCATACAGTGTGCCGAGCCAGGTCGGAATATCGGTGTTGGCGTAATCCGGAGCCTTTTTCTTCTGAACATTGACGATGACAACCGGAACGTCCAGATCTCTCACGGCCGGGAGCACATTATAAGAAGTTGCATAGGTGAGCATCTGAAGGAATACCAGGTCCACATCGGCCGCGCGGAACTTGTCGCCCGCCGCCATGGCCTGTTCCTTTGTGGTGACCAGGCCGCCGTCAATCAGCTCAACGCTGTCCGGGATCGTCTTCTTGAATGCCGCATACTGTCCCTCAAATTCCGGAACCAGCTGCGGGAACTGCGGAAGATACGCTCCCAAAGCGATGGAAAATACACCTACTCTTGCCTTTGTCTCAACTAGCATACTGAGCTCTCCTTCTCCTTTATCCGCGGCCAGCCGCGGATATATGATTAAAACAAAACATCTGCCGTCATTATACCGCACGCACTCCTGCCCCGCCACCGTGAATCTCTTTACTCTTATGCCAAATTTCCGGTTTTTTTAAGCCGCCGCCGATCCGCGTCTCCTGCCGTGCGCAGAAATCAGTCGGGAACTCTGTGGTGTATCGTCGGCCCGCCGGCCTTGAGTGTACTGAAAACATATCCTTCGGACCTGAGTGTCTCGACGATTGTCGGTATCGCCTGAATCGTCGCTTCGCGGCTGCCATAGTTGTGCATCAGGACAACCGCCATGTCGGTTCCGCACACGCCGTTGATCACATTCT
Source organism: Lachnospiraceae bacterium (assembly GCA_050944355.1). Classification (GTDB taxonomy): domain Bacteria; phylum Bacillota; class Clostridia; order Lachnospirales; family Lachnospiraceae; genus UBA4285. The sequence continues at coordinate 84,639 of JBMNQX010000007.1, read as the reverse complement.
GCGCTATCTCATCCGCCGTGTGATCGACACTGTCCTCCGCGTCGCCCGAGTCCACATTCCAGTCCACATAGGAAAAACCGTTCTCTGTCAGCCAGTTCGCACAGTCCGTCATCGAAATATCGCTGACCGACTGATGGACCAGATTGCTCGATCCGCCCGGGAAGCGATAAAGCCAGCTCGTCACGCCCGTCGCATTGTAAAGCGACGTCTGCGCCTGCAGCGTCGAATTGATAAACGCATCCAGCGAGCTGTAGAGGATATTGTAATCGTGATCGTACGAATGCAGTCCGACGGCATGACCGCGGTTTACGATTTCCGCCGCCAGATCCGGCATCTGATCAACTTTCTGCCCGACGAGAAAGAATGTCGCCTTCACGCCACACGAATCCAGCGTGTCCAGAAGCTCCATCGTGATTCCGGAAGGACCGTCATCAAATGTCAGATATACGACCTTTGAACCTTCCGGCACATCCGGGTCCGGAGACGTCGCCGCCTCTTCCAGCGTCCGTGTCTCTTCCGCCGTCGTCTCTTCAGCCTCTGTCTCTTCCGCCGTCGTCTCTTCAGCCTGCGTCTCTTCAGTCTGCGTCTCTTCCGCAGTTGTTTCTTCGGCCTGCGTCTCATCGGTCTGATCTTCGGCCGTTTCTTCCTGCAGAGTCTGTTCCGTCTCTGCTTCAGTGCCAGACGTGGTTTCGGCCGTCGTCTGTTTCGAATCTGATGCAGCTTCCGCGCTCAGACTAGTCGTCTCCGTAATCTGCGTTCCTGTGCTTTTCCCGGATTTTGACGACATCGCAGACGAAATACCGGCAATCGATCCCACACAGATCACGACAATCAGCACCGCCGCCGCGGCCTTCATCAGCTTTCTGCGTTTTTCTCTTTTTCTTCTCTCCTGCTCTCTTCTCTTTCTTAAAAATTCCTCGCTGTGTCCATTGCCGAGCAGCGCCATAATACACCTCTTTGTGCCGCAATACTCTTAATAGTTCAACTAAAGGCTGCCGGATATCAGCAGCCCTCCCCCTGAAAGTTTTCATCTTTCACATTTATTAAACATTATACACGATATTCCCAGAAAGATCAGGAATGTCTTGCGGAATTCTCAAGATATTCCGCAATTTCCCGCATTCTGTCCCCGCAGGTTTCAAAAAACGCCTGATACGACCGGCAGAACCGGCTGATATATCCGCCTTCCCCGTCCGGAATCCGGTCCCTTCGGCAGCCCGTCCGGCACAAAATCCGGTACGGACAAGTCTCGCAGCGCCCGCTCCTCTGCTGCACGGACATCCTGACAAATGCACCGCCTTTTTCAGACTCCGTGAGTTTTCGCACGGGACCTGAGCGGATATTTCCCAGTTTCCATTCGTCCAGACAGTAAAAATCGCAGGGATATACGCTTCCGTCTGCTTCTATTACACACTGAAGACTGCAGATGCCCGTCATTGCACAGGACTCCGGGCGCCTTCCCATCAGAATCCCGATCCAGTTGTCAAACTCCCGTATGTACGGCGCGCGGTTTCGCTTCCAGTCTTTGTACCACAGATCAAACAGGGAAATCAGAAATTCGCCGTACTGCTCATCGCTTAACCAGATTCCGTGCTGCCCGCCGCTTTCGATCGGATCGAGGCAGGGTATGTACTGCTGATACTTCCAGCCATTTGCCATGAAATACCGGTAGATTTCACGGATGTGAGAGACTGTCTCCCCTGTCACGACCGTGAGAATATTGAATTCACATCCCGCCCGCCTGAGGAGTCTCAGGCCCTCTTCCACACGGCTGTGCGTCGGTCTGTCGTCAGCTGTCTTTCTGCAGGCGTCGTGCACTGCCTGCGTTCCGTCAAGAGACACTCCGACCAGGACATGATACCGGGCAAACAGATCGCAGAACTCTTCCGTCAGAAGTGTTCCGTTTGTCTGAACCATGAGACGGATCTGCGAACCGCCGCTGTTGTAGAGTTCTGTCAGGTGAAAAAAGTTCTCAAAAAACGGAAGTCCCGCGAGAAGCGGCTCTCCGCCCTGGAAGGCAAATGTGTACGTTCCCGTTCCCTGACCGAGTATTTTGCGCACAATACATTCCGCTGTTTGTTCTGACATCGTACCATAAGACGCCGTCCCGCGGTTTTTCGCCTCATCGTGATAGAAACAGTATGAACAGGCGAGATTGCACTGCGAAGACGCCGGCTTGATGAGAACCGAACGGACAGGCTGTCTTCCGGAATTCATTCTGACTTGTCACTCCTCCATTTTCTTCTTTTTTTCCTCGGCGGCCCGCGTGTACGCCAGCTCGAAATCCTGCCGGCCTTTCCACGAAAATGTCTGCAGCATCAGCCCGCTGAAAAATGAAACAATCGCCGCGAGAATCGAAAAGCCGCAGACAATCAGCGTCGGGAACCGGCGCACAAGCCCCGTCGCGAGATAGTCAGCAAAAACAGGAATGAAAAATGCAATCCCGAGCACCAGAAACACCAGTCCCAGTATGCCGAAGAACCGCATCGGCTTGTATGTGCGCAGAAGCCGGAAAATCGTGCCGATCACTTTCCGCCCGTCAGAGAACGTGTTCAGTTTTGAGACGCTGCCCTCCGGCCGGTCGCGGTACGGAATGACGACATTTTCCACCTGGAGATTCTTGTCGGCCGCGTGAATGCTCATTTCCGTCTCGATTTCAAAACCCGAGGAAAGCACCGGAAATGTCTTCACCATCTCATAGCTGAACGCCCGGTAGCCCGTCATGATATCTTTGATGTTTGTCTTGAACAGATGATCGATCATGCTGCGAACCAGGGAATTGCCGAAATTGTGAAACGGCCGTTTGTTCTCCTGAAAATAGGTGGACGAAAGCCGGTCGCCCACGACCATGTCCGCCTGATGCTTTAACACCGGCTCGATGAGCTTCGGGGCATATTCGGCCGGATACGTGTCGTCGCCATCCGTCATGACGTAAACTCTCGCGTCAATTTCCCGGAACATCCGGCGCACGACATTGCCTTTGCCCTGCTTGTACTCATGCCGGACCACCGCGCCGGCCTCCTCGGCGATCTGCGCCGAGCCGTCGGTGGAATTGTTATCGTATACATAGATGACCGCATCCGGAAGGGCTGAACGAAAATCTGTCACGACCTTCCGGATCGTCTTTGCCTCGTTATAGCAAGGAATCAGTACTGCAATTTTATCCATAAATCTCTTTCTTCTTCTGATTTTTCAGAGCTTCGCGAGCGGAATCTTTTTATCCGGCGGCGGAAATTCCCCGTCGAGCTCTTTCATCACAAAGCTCAGATCGGTCTCTGCGCCCATCAGATTCTGCCGGATATGCTGTTCGGAACGGCTTGAAAAAAGCGTGCAGATGTCATGATTTCTCTGCGCAAACGCCAGCATCAGAGCCGACGGCCCGATTCCGAGCTCAGCGCAGATACGCTTCACTGTGCTGTTTTCCGACACCGCTCTGTGTGTGTCAAGCAGCGAAGACCCGAGCGTCGAGTACGACATCGGGAGCACGCCGTGGGCCTTCAGCCACGGGAGAAGGTCGTACTCAATACCGCGCGTCGCCAGATTGTACATCACCTGGTCGGCCGCGCACTCTTCGCCGCCCTCGCAGGCGAACAGATCCTCCATGTCCTTCACGTCAAAATTCGAGACGCCCCACCTCAGAATCAGCCCCTGTTTCTGCGCCTCTCTCATCTGATCGATGACAAATGGCAGATCCGCCTTCTCGCGCCAGTGGAGCAGATACAGATCAAAGTGATCCGTCCCGACCCGTCTCAGAGACCTCTTCAGACTTTTCATGAACTGCCCCGGGACCGCGTTGTCCGGCAGGATTTTATCGACAAGAAATATCCCGTCCCTGCCGGTTTTCCTGAGTATTCTCCCGACAGCCTCTTCGCACCGGCCGTCACCGTACATCTCGGCGCAGTCGATGAGCTCTACAAGCCCGCTCTCAATGACGGACGCATACGCTCTCTCCGCTTCCGGACTGCCGTTCCAGAATACGGTTGTCCCCAGGCCAAACCCCGGAAACAAATCATTCTTAACCTGAATCATGGGATTCATCTGCAAGACAGCCCTCCTGAAAAAAATTCTTTGTGTATCATTATATGATATTTACGCCATCAGCGGCAACCACCGGCGCGCAAAGAAAGAAAAAATATTAGGTCACACGCCGGAAATGTGGTATCTTATAAAGTACGATTTTATTTTTTTGCTGACTGTCTTGGGGAAAGTATTTCATGAAACATATACATCTGAGTAAAACCGCAAGAGTTCTGATCTACATCGCGGTTGTCGTAATCCTTGCTCTGGCGACGTGGCAGCTTTTCGGGCCGCAGCTTCCGGAGCTGATCAAGATGATACGGGAAGACCGGGAGGAAGAGATCGCCGATTACCTGTCTGCTCAGGGCGAGTGGAGAGGACTTCTTTCGATGTTCTTTCTTTCGATCATTCAGGTCATCAGTGTGGTCATCCCCGGCATCATCATCCAGTTTGTCGGCGGCATGCTGTATGCCTGGTGGAAGGCATTTCTCATGTGCTATCTGGGCTTTGTCTTTGCCAATGTTCTGGTATTCATGTTCGCGCGCACATTCCGCCAGACGGTAAAGGCGGACAAGAAAAAGACAGGGTGGATTATTTCCACCGTAAACAAATATGACCCGGCGTTCGTGTTCGCACTCGCCTGCCTCGTGCCCGGCATTCCGAACGGCGTCATTCCGTATTTTGCCGCCGCCTCAAAGATGCGCACGCGCGAGTATGCCGCGTCCGTTGCTCTTTCGAGCTGGATTCAGATTCTCTCGAACTGCATCGCCGGACACTTCCTCATGCAGGGACAGGTCGGATACATGGTCCTCTCCTTTGTCGCCCAGATCGCCATCATCATTTTCTGCGGCATGAACCGCAAGAAAATCCTCGACAAGTTCGGGCGTCTCGATCCGAAAACTCAGACGAAATCAGAAGACGGCCAGAAAAATGAGGATGCCAAAGACACAGAGGCCAAAGCGTAAAACGCAGGCCGTCCCGACACATTTGTCAGGACGGCTTTTTCTTTTGCCGTATTTACGATGTCAGGCCGCTGCTTTTTTGTCGTCGTTCTTCACCTGTCTCATCCAGCGGATGATTTTCGGCTGGCGGTACAGATAGTACACCACCACAAAGACAGAGATGAGAATCCAGCTGATCGGGTAGCAGGCGAGCACCTGATCAAGAGAGCCATCCGGAACAATCAGTTTTACCCAGGCGATCCGGAAGACAAATGCGCCCATCAGATTCGCAATCGTTGACACCATGACATAATTCTCCGCCCGCAGCGTGGCCGAAAAAATCTCGCAGAAGGCGAACGTCCAGTAGAACGGCGCCAGACAGTACGAAACCTGTCTGCCGATCGCGAGAACTTCTTCACTGCTGGTGAAAAAGGCGCAGCAGAATCGGGGACCCGGCGATGAACAGAACTCCTATGACGAGGCCGACCGAGATCTCCATGGCAAGAACTTCGCACACGGCCTTGCTCACCCGGTCCGGGAGCATGGCGCCGAAGTTCTGGCCGACAAATGTCGTGATTGAAACCGAGAACGCCTGATTGATCATCCACCACAGTGCGTCGATGCGGCCGTATGCTGTCCACGCCGCGACGGTCGAGACGCCCATGTGATTGATCGACGTCTGGATGATCATATTGGAGATCGAAAACATACTGCTGGCAATGGCTGTCGGCAGACCGATCTTCAGAATCTTGACCAGCGTGCGGCCGTTGATGTGCAGTCTGGCGAGTGACAGCTGCATTCCCGGCGTTTTCTTCATCAGAATCCAGGTGACAACCGCGGCCGAAAAGGCCTGTGAGATGTCCGTCGCGATGGCGGCTCCGAAGACTCCCATGCGCAGCCCCGCCACAAAGAAAAGATCCAGAACGATATTCAGACCGCAGCAGGTTATCAGGATATAGAGCGGGCGTCTCGAATCGCCGATGGCGCGCAGTATACCGGATCCGATGTTATAGATCAGCGTGAAGACAAGTCCGGCCATCAGAACGGATACGTATGTCGCGGAAAGATCCATCAGTTCATCCGGAGTGTCGAGGAGCGCGAGGAACGGGCGGCAGAACACGACGCCCAGGACGCTCAGGATCAGTCCTCCGACAAGCGCCGAGGTGTAGGCGGTGTGGAGCGCGTCGTCAACCGACGCGTCGTCAGAAGCCCCGTAATATTGCGCGATGATGACTGTGGCGCCGGTCGCGATGCCCATGAAGAAACTGAACACGAAGTTCGTGATCTGACCTGAGGAACCGCCGACGGACGCAAGCGCCTCGTCGCCGGCGAACTTTCCGACCACCGACGCGTCGACCGTGTTATAGAGTGTCTGAAAGAACGCTCCCAGCAGAATCGGAAAAAAGAAAATCAGAATCTGTTTCCAGATCACACCCGTTGTGATCTCGTTGGCCTCGCTCCTGCGCATTCGATATTTCCCCCAAAAGGCAAAATAAAGGGCGCCTTTTAAGAAAGGCGCCAACTGTTTCTGTATTAATATTGGGGAGTTCTCTGCGCAATGTCAAGGAAATTTTTCAGCATTTTTCCGCCGTCCGGAGTCATGATCGACTCCGGGTGAAACTGGAGGCCGAACACCGGAAATTTCCGGTGTTCGACGGCCATGATCTCGCCGTCATCGGCTCTCGCTGTGATTTTAAGCACCGGCGGGAGGCTCTTTTCATCAGCCGCCAGCGAGTGATAGCGCGCGACTTTCACTGTCTCAGGGAGGCCCATAAATATCGGGCATGTGAGGTCAAGCGCCGCGTCGGACTGTTTGCCGTGCATCAGATGCTTCGCGTAGGTAACGACTCCGCCGAAGGCCTCGACAATCGCCTGTTCTCCGAGGCACACGCCCAGAATCGGCACTTTTCCGGAAAGCTCCCGGACCACTTCCTCGCACACACCGGCGTCCGCCGGCCGCCCGGGCCCCGGCGAAAGGATGATGCCGGACGGCGCGAGAGCCTGTATCTGCCGGGCACTCATGGCGTCGTTGCGGATGACCCGGATATCAGGCGACAGGGCACCGATCATCTGATACAGGTTGTAGGAAAAACTGTCATAGTTGTCAATCAACAGAAGCATCGCCGGCATCCCTGAGCGCCATCACCACGGCGCGCGCCTTGTTCATGCACTCATTCCATTCATTCTCCGGGACACTGTCCGCCACAATCCCGGCCCCGCTCCTCACAAAAACTTTTCCGTTCTTTTTATAGGCGAGACGGATGGCGATACAGGTGTCCGCATTTCCGGAAAAGTCGATATAGCCGACGGCTCCGCCGTAGATGCCCCTCTTGTTGTCCTCGAGATCATTAATCCGCTGACACGCCCTCAGCTTCGGAGCGCCGGAAAGCGTTCCGGCCGGCAGCACCGCATTGATCACATCGAGAGCGTCAAATTCCGGGCGGATGACACCGCGCACCGTCGATCCGATGTGCATGACATGCGAATAGCGCTGGATTTCATGATACCGCTCGACTTTGACCGTCCCGAACTGACTCACTTTTCCGAGGTCATTGCGCCCGAGGTCCACCAGCATATTGTGTTCCGCGAGTTCCTTCGGGTCCGCGAGGAGCTCTTTTTCAAGCCTCTCGTCTTCTTCCTGCGTCTTTCCCCTGGGCCTTGTTCCGGCCAGCGGAAATGTGTGCAGGACGCCGTCCTCCAGCTTCACGAGCGTCTCAGGCGACGCTCCGGCCACTTCCACGTCCGTCCCGGAAAAATAAAACATATACGGCGACGGATTGACAGTTCTGAGCACACGGTACGTGTCAAGAAGCGAGCCACTAAATTCGGCCTCTAGCCGGTTGGAAAGCACAATCTGGAAAATGTCCCCTTCGCGGATATAGTTCTTTGCTTTTTCCACCATGCCGCAGTAACGCTCTTTTGTGAACAGAGGTCGGATCTCACTGTGAAGAACACCGCGCTCTTCTGTTCCCTCTTCTCCTTCCCTCAGCAGTCTCTCCATCTCATCGATCGACCGCTCTGCCCGGTTGTACCCGGTTTCGGCCTCGTTCAGGCGCACATTGGCGATGAGATAAATTTTCTGACGGAAGTTGTCAAAGCATATCACTTTGTCGAAAAGCATGAGATCGACGTCGTTGAAGTTCTCCGTGTCCTGCGCGTCAAGACGGAGCGTCGGCTCTGCGTATTTCATGTAATCGTATGAGAAATATCCGACGAGTCCTCCTGTGAACGGGGGCAGGTCCGGCACGCGGGGCGACCGGTATTGTCTGAGAATCTTGCCGATATACGCGCCGGGATCTTTTGTCTCAAATGTCAGCTCTCCGACCCGCATGTGGCCCGACCGGCAGGAAATCTGCAGTTTCGGTTCGTATCCGAGAAACGTGTAGCGGCCCCAGATTTCCTGGTGAAATGCTGATTCCAGCAGATAGACATGCCTGGATACGTGCTTCAGTTTCCGGAGCGCCGTGATCGGCGTGACAAAGTCCGAGAATATCTCCCGGCTCACCGGCATGCAGGTGTATTTTCCGCTGTCACGGACTTTCTGAACTTCTTCTAGTGACGGGGTAATCACAATACTCTCCTCTCCTGCCTTCTCAAAGCGCGTGAACCGCATCAGCCATGGACTTTACGTAATCCTTCACCGGTCCGGCCGCTGCCTTCCCGTATTTTGCGATCAGCCGGACGATCGCCGAGCCCACAATGGCTCCGTCAGAGACCTCCGCCATTTCTGCGGCCTGCTGCGGCGTCGAAATGCCGAAGCCGACCGCGCACGGAATGTCTGAAGCCTGCCGCACGAGCGCAGTCATGGCACCGATATCCGTTGTGATGGTGTCTCTGGTTCCCGTCACGCCGAGCGAGCTGACAAGATACAGAAACCCCTTCGCCTCTTTTGCGATCATGGCGATGCGCTGCTCCGATGTCGGCGCGATCATGGAAATCAGGTCAAGACCATGCGCCGAGAAAGGCATGTCAAACTCTTCCTTCTCTTCGTAAGGCACATCCGGCAGGATGACACCCTGAACGCCCGCGGCTGCCGCGTTTTTCGCAAATTCTTCCGTGCCGTAGTGAAAGATCACGTTGGCGTATGTCATATAGACAAACGGCACCGTGATGCCCTCATCTCTTAGCCGCTTCGTCAGCGCAAACACTTTGTCCGTCGTCGTTCCGGCCGTGAGAGCGCGCAGATCCGCCTCCATGATCACCGGGCCTTCCGCCGTCGGGTCTGAGAACGGAATGCCGAGCTCGATGAGATCGGCGCCGCCCTCGACGGCTGCGTGGATAACTTTGTCTGTCGTCTCGAGGTCAGGATCACCCACTGTGATAAATGCGATAAATGCTTTCCTGTTGTCAAACGCGTCCGAAATCTTAATCATGGATATCCTCCCCTCTGTACCGCGCGATCGCCGCACAGTCCTTGTCGCCTCTCCCGGAAACCGTTACGATGATGATCTGATCTTTGCTCATGGACGGAGCTATTTTCATGGCATACGCGATGGCGTGCGCGCTCTCGATAGCCGGAATAATGCCCTCTTCTCTCGAGAGATATTCGAAAGCGTTCACGGCCTCGTCGTCTGTGATCGCGACATACTCGGCGCGGCCGATGTCATGCAGATATGCGTGCTCAGGCCCCACGCCCGGATAATCGAGCCCGGCTGAAATCGAGTAGACCGGCGCGATCTGTCCGTATTTGTCCTGACAGAAATAGGACTTCATGCCGTGGAAAATTCCAAGACTTCCCGTATTGATCGTCGCGGCCGTCTTGTCCGTGTCGATGCCGCGGCCGGCCGCCTCACAGCCGATCAGCCGCACGCTCTTGTCCGGTATGAAGTGATAGAACGAACCGATGGCATTTGAACCGCCGCCCACGCACGCGATCACGGCGTCCGGCAGCTTCCCTTCCTTCTCGAGAATCTGCTGTCTGGCTTCTCTTGAGATGACGCTCTGGAAATCTCTGACGATCGTCGGGAACGGGTGCGGTCCCATGCACGAGCCCAGGCAATAATGCGTGTCGGCGATCCGGCTCGTCCACTCGCGCATCGCCTGGGAAACCGCGTCCTTGAGTGTCCCCGTGCCGGTGTCGACTTCCTCGACATCAGCGCCCAGAAGCCGCATCTTGTACACATTGAGAGCCTGCCGCTCCATGTCGACCTTGCCCATGAACACCACGCACTCCATGTCGAGCAGCGCCGCAACGGTCGCGGTCGCTACCCCATGCTGTCCGGCGCCGGTCTCGGCGATGAGCCTTGTCTTTCCCATCTTCTTCGCCAGCAGCGCCTGTCCGAGGCAGTTGTTGATCTTGTGAGCGCCGGTGTGATTCAGATCCTCGCGCTTGAGATAAATCTTCGCGCCGCCCAGATCCCGGCTCAGCTTTTCGGCGTAGTAAAGCCTCGAAGGCCGCCCGGCGTAATTGTCCAGCAGGTCCTTGAGTTCCGCGTTGAATTCCGGATCATCCTTGAACCTGTTGTACGCGTCCTCGAGCTCGATCACCGCGTTCATCAGCGTCTCCGGAATATACTGACCGCCGTGTATGCCAAATCTTCCTCTCGAATTCATAGTTCTTCCTTTCTCAGCTCCCTCACTGCTGCCATAAACCGCAGAATCTTTTCTCTGTCCTTGTGCCCGTCCGTCTCGAGCGACGAACTTGCGTCGACGGCGTACGGTCTGGTTTTCCGGACGGCGTCCGCCACGTTGTCCGCCCCGATGCCGCCCGCCAGAATAAACGGTCTTTTGATGTCCCGTATCGTTTCCCAGTCAAACGTCTCACCGGTTCCGCCGCGGCCGTTGTCGAGCAGAATCAGATCGGCCGGCGAGCCTTCCGCCAGGCGGACATCCTCTGTCGAACTCACGCGGAACGCCTTGATGATCCGCAGTCTGCCGCCTGATTTTTCTTTGAGATCCATGACAAATGTTTCGCTTTCCTGACCGTGCAGCTGAACGGTGCCAAGCCCGACTGCCGCGGCAGTCTTCAGGATCTCCTCTGCCGGCGCGTTCACGAAAACGCCGACCGGCGTGATTCCCGGATCCAGCTGTTCTCTCAGGATCCTTGCGTCTTCCGGGCGGATATACCGCTTCCTTCCCGGCGCGAAGATGAATCCGGCGAAATCGGGCCGCGCTTCATTTACCGCTTCTATGTCCGCCTCTGTGCGAAGTCCGCAGATCTTTGCTTTCACATTCATAGGCTCCCCCGAAGTTCTCTCAGCGCGGCACATTTGTCATCCGCGCGCATGAGCGTCTCGCCTACCAGGATGCCGTTCACGCCGCACTCGCGGAGCACCTGTACGTCAGAGGCGGTGCGGATTCCGCTCTCGGCCACGAACAGTGTGCCTTCCGGCGCAAAACGCCTCAGGCGCTCGCTGTTGTGGATGTCGACGGTGAAGTCCTTTAAGTTGCGGTTGTTCACGCCGATCACGCGGGCTCCGGCCGCCGCTGCCCGTTTCACCTCTTCTTCGTCGTGCGCCTCGACGAGAGCCGAGAGTCCGAGTGAATCGCACACCCGGATGCCCTCCGCAAGCTGTCTGTCGTCCAGAATCGCGCAGATCAGAAGGACACAGGAAGCGCCGAGCAGCTTCGCCTCATAGATCATATATGAGTCAACCGTGAAATCCTTGCGGATGCAGGGAATATGTACGGTTTTTGCGATTTCGCTTAAGTACCTGTCGTCTCCCAGAAACCACTTCGGCTCGGTGAGAACGGAGATGGCCGAGGCGCCTGCTTTTTCATACTCTTTTGCAATGTTCAGACAGGGAAATTCCGGAGCGATCAGTCCTTTGGAAGGACTCGCCTTTTTGCACTCGCAGATGAAGTGGATTGTGTCGCCTTCTGGCGTCGTGCCGGACAGAGCCGCCTCAAACGGAAATCCCGTGTCCGGGCTGCTCTCCTCCGCCTTTTCGCGTATGATGTCTTTCGGAATCTGCTTTTCCTTTTCCTCTACCCGAATTCTGGCGTAACCGGCCAGCTGATCCAGAATGTTCACTCCCTGTTCTCCTTTGTGCCGCTCATTCATTTGAAACTCTGATGACATTCCCGAGCGTCTCAGCCGCTTTTCCGGAATCGATGAGCCGCGCGGCCAGGTCTACGCCTTCTTTCATATCCCCGGCCTTGCCGGCGATGTAAAGAGCGGCGCCGGCATTTAACAGAACAATATTGCGTCTGGTTCCCTGCTCTTTTCCGCTCAGGATGTCTCTGGTCGTCTGCGCGTTCTGCTGCGGCGTGCCGCCGACGATTTCATCTTTCGTCCCGCGCGTCAGTCCGAAATCTTCCGGTTTGATGACCGACGTGCGGTAGAAGCCGTCGCGGATTTCGCAGATCGATGTCGGCGCCGACGCGGAAATCTCATCGAGCCTGTCCTTGCCGTATACAACCATGCCCCGCTTCACGCCGAGTGACGTGAGAACCTTGGCGACCGTCTCGACAAGGTATTCGTCATAGACACCGAGCAGGAACATTTCCGGCTTCGCCGGGTTTGTGAGCGGCCCCAGGATGTTGAAAACCGTACGGAACCCCAGTTCCTTGCGGATCGGTCCGACATATTTCATCGCGGAATGATATTTCTGTGCGAAGAGGAAGCAGAAGTTTGTCTGCTCCAGCATCGAAAGGGCTTTCTGCGGTTCCTGCTGGATATTGACTCCCAGAGCCTCGAGACAGTCGGCTGTTCCGGAAAGCGATGTGGCCGCCCGGTTTCCGTGTTTGGCTACCTTCACGCCGGCCGAGGCGATCACCATGGCGGCTGTCGTCGAAATGTTGAAGCTGTGGGCGTTGTCGCCGCCGGTTCCCACGATTTCAAGCACCTCCATGCCCGGATGCGGCACCGGTGTCGCCAGACTTCTCATCGCCTCGGCGCAGCCTGAAATTTCATCGATCGTCTCCGCTCTCGCCGACTTCGTCGAAAGAGCTGCCAGGAAAGCGGCATTCTGCGTCGCCGTCGTCTCGCCTCTCATAATCTCAAGCATTGTCTGCTTCGCCTCATCGTATGTCAGATCCTCTTTGTTCACGATTTTGATGATTGCCTCTTTAATCATGATTTTTCTCCTTTCGCATAAAAAAAGCCGCCCCTGATGAAAGCCATTGCTTTCATCAAGGACGACTTGAAATTCAAATCGCGGTGCCACCTTGATTCCCGAAAATAATCTTTCCGGGCTCTCTCCAGGATACCAACATATCCCTGACTCGTAACGGGAGTCCTCCGTCATCAAATACTAGCCCTCTCGGGTTTTCCTGATGCCCTCAGCAGTCCATTTGCCAGGTACGCGTTCTGCCGGGCTCTCAGCTGCCCCGGCTCTCTGTGAGACCATTTCCTGTGTTATCTCTGCTTCAACGGTTTGTGGTATTAAATTTGCTAAAATTAAACCACGCGAAAGCAGCCTGTGTCAAGAAGAAATTTTCTTCTGACCCGAAATTTCGTCCAGTATTTTCGGAAACCGGTTCAGGAATATCAGGAAACAGCAGGTCGCCGCCGTCGCGTCCGCGACCGATTCGGCCAGGTAGATGCCCGTCACGCCGAAGAATTTCGGGAGAATCAGAGCCAGAGGAACCAGCAGAAATACTTTGCGCAGCAGGGCGATGAAGAGCGAAATCTTCGGCTGATTCATCGAGAGAAACATACACTGGCACGCCCTCTGCAGCCCGAAAATCAGGAAACCGCCGAGGAAAACGACGGCATAGCGCTCAACCATCGCAATCAACTCCGGGTCATCCGTGAAAATTTTCGCGAATGCCGACGGAAACAGAATGATCAGCAGCGTGACGATGAAATTGAAACTTGCCATCACGGTAAAAATGATCCGCTTTCCTTCTTTGATCCGTTCGACATTTCCCCGCCCATAGTTGTAGGAAATCACAGGACTTGCGCCCGCGGTAAAGCCCTGGAGCGGAGTCGAGATGATCGTCATACAGCTCTGCATAACCGTCAGCGTGCTGACATAGATATCACCGTATGCCGCGAGGCCGGCATTCATCACAAAGCCTATCAGGCTTTCCGTCGACGACATGACAAATGGCGACACACCCAGCGCCAGGATTTTTTTGATCGTCGCACCTTCCGGCTTCAGGGATTCTTTCGAGACCCTGAGCAGAGCGTCTTTTGATAGCAGCATTTTCAGAATCCAGACCGAGCTGACGGCCTGGGAGATCACCGTTGCGATCGCCGCGCCCGCGACGCCCCATCCGAACACAAATATAAACAGCGGGTCCAGCGCGATATTGATGCAGGCTCCGATCAGAACCGACACCATCGCGGCCTTTGGATGTCCTTCCGTCGTGAGAAACGGATTCAGTCCGATCGTAGTCATCACAAACAGCGTTCCCGCCATGTACCAGGACAGATAACTGTGCGCGTACGGCAGCGTCACGTCCGTCGCTCCGATCAGCCTCAGGATCGGATCCATGAAACTGTAGACGACGATCATCAGCAGGATTCCGAAAATGACCAGCAGACAGATGCCGTTGCCCAGCATTTTTTCCGCCCGCTCCTGCTTTCCCTTTCCCAGCTCGATGGCCGTCAGGGGCGACGCCCCTCCCCCCGTAAACTGCGCAAAAGCGGCCACTAGCAGAATCACGGAATTGCAGATCCCGACGCCCGCCAGAGCCTCCGTGCCTACTTCCGGGATATGTCCGATGAAAATCCTGTCCACGATACCGTACAGCAGGTTGACAAACTGCGCCGCAATCGTGGGTATCGACATCCTGAAAATGAGCGGCAGCATTTTGGCTGTGCCGAAATCAAGCTCCTGTTTCAATTCTGAACTCCTGTTATTCATTTATTTTGCATCAACAGTCTAACATATTTTTAAGAAAATGATAATTTTCCACAGATATGATATATGGTATACTGTGCGTTACGTTACTCAGGCTTATTTTTATGGAGAATACATGCTGCAGCTAAAGAACATCTGCAAGGAATATAAAACCGGAACTCTCGTCCAGAAAGCGCTGGACAATGTTTCCCTAAGTCTCAGAGACAATGAATTCGTGGCGATTCTGGGCCCGTCGGGGTCCGGCAAAAGCACACTGCTCAACATCGTCGGCGGCCTCGACCAGTACGACAGCGGCGATCTGATCATAAACGGGATCTCCACAAAACAGTACAAAGACCGCGACTGGGACAGCTACCGCAACCACACGATCGGATTCATCTTCCAGTCCTACAACCTGATTCCCCACCAGTCCGTCCTGGCAAATGTCGAACTCGCTCTCACGATCTCCGGCATCTCCCGGACAGAGCGGCGGGAACGCGCCAGGGAAGCCCTGAAGAAAGTCGGACTCGGCGATCAGCTTTCCAAAAAGCCGAACCAGCTCTCCGGCGGTCAGATGCAGCGCGTCGCCATCGCGAGAGCGCTCGTCAACAACCCGAGCATTCTTCTCGCCGATGAGCCGACGGGAGCGCTCGACACCGAAACTTCAATTCAGGTCATGGACCTGCTCAAAGAGGTCGCAAAGGACCGTCTGGTCGTCATGGTCACACACAATCCGGAGCTCGCCAATCGCTATGCGACCCGGATCGTGACCCTGAAGGACGGCGTCATCACGTCGGACTCGGATCCATTTGTCATAGATGAGAAGACTCTCCCTGCGCCATCGCACAAGAACATGGGCAAGAGCTCGATGTCGTTTCTGACGGCGCTGTCTCTTTCGTTCAACAACCTGATGACAAAAAAGGC
The DNA here is from genome assembly GCA_050944355.1 of Lachnospiraceae bacterium. Lineage (GTDB taxonomy): Bacteria > Bacillota > Clostridia > Lachnospirales > Lachnospiraceae > UBA4285. The sequence continues at coordinate 69,026 of JBMNQX010000007.1, read as the reverse complement.
GCGCACGATTCTGGTGTCGTTTGCCGGTTCGATCGGCATCATCGGCATCGCGCTGATCATGGCTCTCTCAAACGGCGTAAATACATTTATCCAGAAGACCGAAAGGGACACGCTTTCGGAATATCCGCTCGAGATTCAGGAATCGTCCGTCGACCTGGCGTCGATGATGTCAGACGGCAGTTCGTATTCGTCAGACTCTTCGGACGGCGGCTCCAGTGATCAGGCCATCGAGCGCGACACGATCAGTCAGATGGTTTCGCGCGTATCGAAAAACGATCTCACATCTCTCAAGGAGTGGCTCGATACCGGGACAACCGGCATCGACGAACTCTCCCGGGCCATCGAATACACCTACGACGTGACGCCGCAGATTTACCGCGAGAACGGAGACGATGTCGTACAGGTGAATCCGAATAAGCTCCTGGATCTGTCCGACAGCAGTGCCTCTTCTTCGTATATCAGTTCTTCGTTCTCGACCAGCGTCTTCTCGGCTCTGCCGCAGGACGCTGACCTGTATGAGGACGCTTACGACGTGAAAGCCGGGCGCTGGCCGGAAAATTATGACGAGGCGGTCGTGGTTCTCTCCCAAGACGGATATATTTCCGATCTCACGCTCTACACGCTCGGCGTAAAAGATCTCAGCATTCTCGAGGCGATGGTCGAAAGCCTCAGCAGTGATTCGGAAGGGTCGGTTGTCACGGATTCTTCTGACGGCACCGCGTATTCATACGAGGAACTGATGAGCGCCGAGTTCAGGCTCGTCAGAAATTCGGACCTCTACACCTATGACGAGTCGCTGGGCGTATGGACCGACCGCAGCAGCGACAAAGAATACGTCAGGGATCTCGTGGAAAATGGCGAAACGATCCGCATCGTCGGCGTTGTACAGCCGAAGGCTGAGACGGACGTCAGCATGCTGAACACCGGCATCTGCTATTCGTCTGATCTCGTGAAACACGTCATGGAAGAAAACGCGGACAGCAGCGCCGTGCAGGCGCAGCTCGCCTCCCCGGACATCAACATCTTCACGGGCGAGGCGTTCGGCGAAGAAAGCAGCGAGATCGACCCGTCGAGTCTTTTTTCAATCGACACGGAAAAGATGCAGGACGCATTTTCCATCGATACGAGCAAACTGAATATCGACATGAGCAGTCTGGACCTCTCGTCGTTATCAGACAGCATTTCTCTGCCGTCCTTCTCCGGTTCTGACCTCGAAGAAGCTCTGTCGCAGATTGATATCGACACGTCCGGCATTGATCTGGAAAAACTTTTTACGGACCTGGCGACGGATTACCTGAACACCTCGGGTTTTGACGACGGGGTGCAGGGGTTCCTGCAGTCCGGCGAAGTACAGCAGATCTTAAAAGATGACCTCTCTTCGTTCGTCTCGGCCAACGCGTCCGGATCGGCCGCCTCTCAGACGCTGACCTCCATGTATCAGGAACTGATGGACGGATATGTGAAACAGCTCGCGTCCCAGAATCAGACAATTCCGACATCACAGGACGAACTGACGCAGGGACTCTCGCAGTACGCGGCGAGCGAGGCCGGTCAGGCCATCGTGAGCAAATACGTACAGCAGCTCGCGGACAACCTTATGATAACGACTGATCAGCAGAATCAGCTCCTGAAGGATATCGCGAACGCGTACACTTCATACGCGCAGTCGGGCGGCTACGCCACATCCTTCACCGAGGATTTCCAAAACTATATTCTCTCGGATCAGGGGCAGAAAATTCTCACGGACGACCTGAAGCAGATGGTCAATTTCACAGACATCGAGAATCAGGCGGCGCAGATTCTGAGCGATGAACTCAGCTCGTATGTTCAGACCGTGACAGAACAGATCAGCAGTGCGCTCACGCAGTCGCTGAGCGAGGCGATGAGTTCACTGGCCGAACAGCTGCCGGAAGCGTTCAGTTTTGACGCCGACGCTTTCCAGTCCGCCATCTCACTGAACATGGACATGGAACAGATGCAGCAGATTTTCAGTTCGATGCTCTCCGGCAGTTCGTCGTCTTATGAGGAAAACCTGCAGCTGCTCGGCTACGCGGACGAGAACAAACCGAGCGAAATTCTGATCTATCCGAATGACTTCGACGCAAAATCGGAGATCGAGGCAATTCTGGACGACTACAACGAGAGCATGAGAGAATCCGGCCAGGACGACAAGGTCGTGACCTACACGGATATCGTCGGCACACTCATGACATCCGTCACGCGGATTGTCAATGTCATCAGCGGCGTTCTCATCGCATTTGTCGCGATCTCGCTCGTCGTATCGTCTATCATGATCGGCGTCATCACGCACATCAGCGTCCTCGAGCGGCGGAAAGAAATCGGAATTCTGAGGGCCATCGGCGCCTCGAAACGCAACGTCGGCGAGATCTTCAACGCCGAGACATTCATCACCGGACTCATGGCCGGACTCATGGGTGTCGGAATCGCGCTGATTCTGCTCATACCGGCCAATGCCATTATTCTGCACATCGCCGGGCGGCAGGACATCACCGCCTCACTCCCGCCGCAGTACGGTCTGCTGCTGATCCTGCTGTCCATCGCGCTGACTCTTCTCTCCGGGCTTTTCCCGGCGCGCAAAGCCTCCCGCTCCGACCCGGTGGCGGCGCTTAGGACCGAATAATATCGTTCTGCAAGACATAAAAAAGACCGCTTCACTCCATTCCGGAAAGTGAGGCGGTCCTACTTTTATTCAGTTGCGATAAGTCAGTCTGCGCGGCCATTCTTTGTCTCAGCTTCCAGCGCCTCACAGATCCTTTTGTAGTGCAGGAAGCCGTCATTTTCAGCGAGTGTGCTGATTTCCTCAAGAGTTGCGAGCTTAAAGCCCAGCACTTCATCCTCTTCGATCCGGATCTGTTCCGGGCGGAAAGGCAGGCGGTAATGGTAAATGTCGCAGAAATAGTTGTCGCCGCCTTTTGCGTCGTCGTTGCGGTACGTGTAGACGGATACCGGATCGACGCCCGTTACGCGGATGCCTGTCTCTTCCAGGACTTCCCGCTCGACGGCCTGCCGGCTCGTCTCGCCGCTGTCGGCTCCGCCTCCCGGTATCTCCCAGGCGCCGGCCGCCCATTTCTTGTCTAGTGTCCTCTGCGTGATCAGAAAGCGGCCCTCCTCATTTTCCAGCAGCGCCAGGGCATAAATCATGTATTCATCCGGCGTCAGACGCGAGCCGCTTCCGTGACGCGGTTTTGTCCGCCCGGTCGGCTTTCTGTCTTTGTCATAAATATCGATCTGTTCCTGCGTATATTCGTATAAAACCGACACTTTTTGTCCGTCTCCTTTGGTTTTCAGCAGTCAAAGAGATGTCTCGCCGCTTCCTGCGCTTTTACGACCTTGTCGCACCATTCGTCAAAGGCCGGATCCGGTCTGCGGCATTCCGGATGTCTGTTTATGTAGTCAAGAGCGATGCGCACCCCTTCGTGAAACGGGACATTTGTGCGCATTTCCGGCACCAGGCGCTTCAGTTTGCTGTTGTCAAATACGACCGAAACCGCCTTGTCGCCGAGCAGCGCGCCCCTGAAATCATACCCGGCGGACTTTCCCGCATACGCCAGAAAATCCGATGAGACATGGCAGAGATCCGGTTTGACGCCGAGAGCCGCTCCGATCGTCTGATAAATCTGATTCCAGGTAAGCGTCTCGTCGCCGGTGATCTGGAACGCCTCGCCGATCGCGTGGACATTTCCCATGAGGCCCGTGTAGCCGACGGCAAAATCTGTACTAAAAGTCAGCGTCCAGAGGGAGCTGCCGTCACCGTGAACGATGACCGGTTTGCCGTCGATCATGCGCTGGATCACCTGCCAGGAACCTTTCGCTCCGTGAAGAGCCGTGGGAATCGAGCGCTCACAGTATGTGTGGCTGGGGCGGACGATCGTCACCGGGAATTGCTCCCCGCGGTACTTTTCCATCAGGAATTCTTCACAGGCGATCTTGCCGCGCGAGTAATCCCAGTATGGATTGGCGAGCGCCGTGCCTTCTGTCACGACATACGAAGCCGCCGGCTTGTTATAGGCAGACGCGGAACTCGTGAAAATGTACTGCCCCGTCCTCCCCCTGAAAAGCTCGTAGTCGCGGCGCACGTCTTTTTCCGTAAATCCGATGAACTCGCAGACGCAGTCAAACTCTTTTCCGGCAAGCGCCTGGGCAACCGTCTCGCTGTCGTTGATATCCGCGCGGATCTCGTGCACCGGGCCGTCAAACAGGCCGGATCGGCTGCCGCGGTTGAGAAGCCAAATTTCCCAGTTTCCCTGGTGAATCAGTCTTTGCACGATGGCCGAGCTGATCGTGCCCGTGCCGCCGATAAACAGCACCTTTCTCATCTGCTTAATCCTCCTTTTCAACTGTATCAGGCGGGATACAGCAAGAGGGGCAGAAGTCAAGCTCCCGCCCCTCGTATTTCTCTTACCTGTATTTACTCTTTGACGGCAATTGCTTCAATCTCACAGAGAACGCCGAGCGGCAGGTCTTTGACCGCCACACAGCTGCGGGCCGGCTTGGACGTGAAATACTTCGCGTACACACCGTTGAACGCCTTGAAATCCGCAATGTCTGCGAGGAAGCAGGTTGTCTTCACGACTTTGTCAAATCCGCTTCCGCCCGCCTTCAGAATCTCGCCGACATTTTTACAAGCCTGATCGGCCTGCTCTTCAATACCGCCCTGAAACTTTCCGGTGGCCGGATCAACCGGCGTCTGACCGGACACAAAGATCAAACCATTTGCCTCATACCCCTGAGAATACGGGCCGATAGCGGCCGGGGCCTTGTCTGTACTGATCTTGACCATATCCACATCTCCTGTAATATCCTGGTTAACGGTTGTATTTTACTTTAGCACAAACACAAATGTCTGTCACGCGCCAACAAAAGCGTGCGCATTTGCCATGGAAATGAGTATGATCACACCGGCCGGTTGTGTTTTGACTCCCTGCGCAGCAGCAGTATGATCACGATGTACATAACCACGACAAATACAATGAACATGATCATCGATTCACTGGTGTTGACCATCGCGCAGAAATCGTAAAAGCCGTGCAGAAAGACCGCCAGCACATATCCGACGATCAGATTGAGGACCTTGAGTCCGTTTCGGCCCCGGTCATAGGCCAGCTTCGCGCGTCCATAGAAATATCCGAAGACGACAGAAAACCCGAGGTGTCCCGGCACGGCCAGCACCGCACGTGTGAGCGCGACACTCAGACCATACGTGAAAATGTATTTCACATTTTCAAAGGCCGCAAAGCCGAGGGACGTGAACGCCGAATAGACGATACCGTCAAACAGGTAATTGAAGTTCGGGTCCCGCCAGGTCAGCCGGCCCATGAAAAAATACTTTGTTCCCTCTTCGACGACAGCCACGACAAGAAACGCGAGAAGAGCCGTATACTCTATCGAATTTTTGTCGACCGGACTGATTCCCAGCACATTCTCACCGATCAGCTCGAGGATGATGGAGACCAGCGCGGCCAGGATGCCTCTCAGCACGCAGCCCCAGAGAAGATACGCCGGTTCCTTCTCGTACGTGTCCATTTTGTAGATGTAGTACATCAGAAAAACAGCAGGAAGAATGGCCGCCAGCACGTAGACGACAATCATCCAGTTCAATGCATTGACAAATAACATATATGGCTCCTTTGTTTGGATAAATTGAATTTTATCATCTTTCTTCTGAGAAAAAAAGACGCCCCGCGGCACAGAGGCCACGGGGCAGTTTCAACTCAGTTTCAGTCGGTTATTTCTTTTTCCCTCTTCTCTTTACGGTATTGAGGATCATGTAGGCGGCCGGGTCTTTCACCGCGAGCAGCAGGCCGCCGTAAATCGCCACGGCGACAAGAAACTGGCCGATGACGGATATCCACCCTGACGGCACAAAATGCCGGAACACAAGGCATCCCGCGAACATCACGAGCGCCGCTGACAGATACCGGCCGATTGACTTCAGGATCTTTGACCAGTGAAAGTCATGGCGCGTGCAGAAGATCTGAATCGATGTGACCGTAGTCTCCGCGATCACCGTGCCGACCGACGCGCCGAACGCGCCATAATACGGAATCAGAATCGCATTCATGCAGAAATTGACGCAGGCGCCCATAACGACAGATATCGTGTATTCTTTCTGCCGCATGGTCGGGAGCAGATACTGCTGCCCAGTCACATTGCTCATGCCGATCAGAAAGATGATCGGGCTGATGACAATCATCAGAACGGCAACCCTGTCGTAGCCGGGCCCGAAGAACACCGGAACAAACGCGTCTGCGACGGAAATAATGCCGAAAATCAGCGGAAATGCCAGAAGGCAGACAGCGTTAAAAGACTTCCGCATGTATTCGTTCACCTTTTCGAGGTTGCCCTCCGCATACGTGTGAGCGATACGGGGCATCATCACTGTGCCGAGCGACGTCACAATCGTCAGAAGCATCTTGACGACTTTCTGCGCCTGTTCATAATATCCGACCTCACTCTTGTCGCTGATGATGGTGCCGATCATGGTTTTGTCGAGAATCGTATAGACCTGAATCGCAATCTGCGGAATAAACAGTTCGACCGTCGGCACGAAGTGACGGAACACATGCAGCCGGCTGTGGCGCGGACTGTATATCAGCTTCGGAAGATACAGCCACAGAGACAGATTCCCGAGCAGAACCGACAGAACATAAATCACAAAATAGATGACAAGGTCATCGGAGCTCTTGACAAACAAAAAGATACAGGTGACACTCAGGAGCTTCACAAACAGATTCCGGGCGACCGTTTTGCGGAAATCCTCGAGCCCCTGAAAGAACCAGCTGATGTCGACGACATTGCCGGCCAGCTCCAGAAGCAGAATCCGGTAATAGATCCGATAGTCATTGTTCCCGTTCACAAACGCGAAGAAGAAAACCGTGATGGAAACGAGCATCGTAAGAGAACGCAGAATCACGATCTCCCAGAACGTGCTGCTTCTCTTCTCTTTGCTGTCCCTGACAAATGCGATTTCACGCTGTCCGTAGACGGAAATGCCGAGCGAACCGAACAGAATAAAAAACGTGGTGATCGAAAGGGTATAGCTGTATATGCCGATATTCTCCGCTCCGAGGACACGCGATACGTACGGAGTGGTGATCAGCGGCAGCAGAATTGTCAGGATCTGATAGGTCAGATTGTACAGATAGTTTTTCTTTACACTGTTGCTCATCCGAATCCCCTTTGCTCAAACAAAAGAATTCTACCATCTTTAGCCTGAGAAAAAAAGTCGTCACTGTACATAACGGTCCTTTTAAATCCTGTCAGGGACAGCCCGTCTCACTTTTTCAGTCAATCTTCCATCTTTTCCGGTACTCTCTCCACTGATTTTCAAAGAAATAATCCGTCTCAGGGATCGGCCTCACCGGGCGCCAGGTGCATTTCGTCTCAAGCGTATCCGGATTCAGCCTGATTTCCTGAATCTCATCTCCGTGTTTTCCGTGATCTCTCACGCAGGCAAATCTTTCCGGGAGTTTGTCCGACACACGCTGTCCCTTACTGTCCATGACAAGAGCCGAACCGCGTGAGCCGACTCCATGCCGGCAGAAATCGAGCATGGCCGACAAATACACCAGCTGACTCACAAGCATGTCGCGCAGCCGGAACCACACAGAAAGCTGCGCGTTTTCCGGCCTCTTCAGCACTTTCGTGTATTCTCTCAGCAGCCTCCTCGTCTTTTCAAGCGTCGTTTCGATTTCTTCAGGGTCCCGGATCGCGCCTCCGCAGCGGCTCATGCGCTCAGAAGCTTCTTCCCAGACCTCTGCCGCCGCGCGCGCTCCAGTGCAGTTCACGGGTTGCCCAAAAAAGGCCGCCGCTTCCTGCCTGAGCGATGCCCGGATTTTTGTGTCGCAAACGGAATCAGCGGATCCGCTGCTCTCATCATTCAAATGGCGCAGGCGAATGCGCTCTGCCGCCCTCATTGCCCCGCATTGTCCGGCGTTGAGCGCTGTTCCGCCCGGGCGCGTCACGCCGTGAGAGCCGTTGACTTCCCCGACCGCGAACAGATGCGAGACATTCGTCTCCCAGTGCACGTCGCCCGAGAGTCCACCGTTGTTGTGCTGGGCGCAGACGGCAATCTCGAGTCGGTCTTTGTACAGGTCCACGCCGTGATCCGCGTAAAACGAAACCGCCGGGTGATTCATGATCTCAAGTCTTTCGACCGGCGTTCCAAAAGCCGCGCCGGCTCTCTTCAGATATTCCGATGCCTCTTTCGGCAGCGCCTCAAAATCTATTTCTCTTCCGCCCGGATTTTTCGTGAAATCCAGGAACACACGGCGGCCTCTCAGGGCCGTCTCCTGATAGACAAGCAAGTCGATAATCGATGACCCGCCGTAAACTTTCTCCACGTCAAACGGCCACTGATAGCCTTTGAGAAAGATGTTCCCGAGCATTTCGGAACGGTTTTCAAAGAAGTCCGAAAGAAATTCCCGCTCGTCACCGCCGCTTTTGTCAACAGAGACAAAGCGCGGCAGCACCTGCATATACGTCCCGGAAACGTTCCAGCGCGGGGCGAGCGACGCAAGCCCGAACTGCCATTCCGTCAGATTCTTTCCATAAGCTCCGGCCTCAAAAGCCGCCCCCGATCCTCCGATCTGCGACGCCGGATACACACTGTCCCGGTACATACCGGCCGGCGCCCCGGTCGCGAGAATCACATTGTCCGCCCAGATCAGCTCGGCGCGCGGCTCAGAACCCGGCTTCCGGTCTGTCAGCAGAAAGAGCACGCCGCGGACCCGGTTGTCTCTGACGAGAATTTTCAGCATCTGTCTGTGATCGAGAATCTTAAGATTCTGCCTGGCCGCTTCCGCCTCCAGCGCTTCCGTCATCATGCGGGACGTGTACGGGCCGGCACTCGTCGCCCGGCAGCTGCTGTCGTGATCTGTCTGATATCCCATGAACTCATCGTATTCCGTCGCCGGGAACGGCACGCCGAGCTCCACAAGTCTGCAGAAAGACCGCACTGAAAGCGCCGCCTCCGCGAGCGCAGTGTCGCCGTCAACGCACTGACAGGAAAACAGATCCTCTGCCATGCGCCGCACAGAATCCGGCCGCGCGCCCGCGAGCGAAAGCTTATAGTATGTCTGTTTGTCCGACCCGGTGTTGCGCGACGTGCCGGCTCTGACATTTTCCGTGGCCAGAACCGTGTCGTCTTCTCCGAGCTGTTTTAAGCGCAGCGCCGCCGAAAAACCGGCTGCGCCGGACCCGATTACGAGATTCTTTACCGTTCTCTCCTGTATGTCCATGGCATGTATCACCTTACAGCCTGCGGATGTGGAAACCGCCGTCCACATCGATGTAATTGCCGGTCGTATACGTCACCGCGTCCGAGCAGAAAAACGCGATCACCTCCGCGACCTCCTCAGGTCTGCCCCATCTCGCGATCGGGAACTGATCCCCCGCAAACATCCTGTCGTACTTTTCCTGTACAGCAGCCGTCATATCCGTCGCGATGACGCCGGGGCGCACCTCGTTGACCACGATGCCTTCCGAGGCGAGCCGGTCCGCAAACAGCGTGGTGATCATCGAGACTCCGGCCTTGGAAATGCAGTACTCGCCGCGGTTTGTCGAAGACACGGCCGCAGAACACGATCCCACGTTGACGATGTGCCCCTTCATGGCAAATACCTTCTCCTGCGCAATCATCTGCTTCGCGACCAGCTGCGTGAGAAACAGCGTTCCTTTCACGTTGATGCCCATGACCCTGTCGAAACTTTCCTCGCTCATCTCGAGCAGATCCCGGCGCTCCTTCGGCGCCACCCCCGCGTCATTTACCAGGATGTCGATCCGTCCGAAGCGCTTCACTGCCTCATCTACGAGACGCTGACGGTCCTGCGCGTTGTCGAGCGACCCGCGCACAAAGTGCCAGTCGATGCCCATTCTGCCGAGCTCATCGAATGTGCTCTGATACTTTTCCTGAGCACCGCTGGAAAAAATTACCACCTGACACCCGAGAGTCCCGAGCTTCTTTGCCGCCGCCAGGCCGATTCCGCGGCTTCCCCCGGTGATCACAGCTGTTTTCTTCATCTCAAACCTCCTCAGCCTCTGAAATTCTTCGGAAGACTGCTCTTCTCATTCAAAAATTCCCTGTAAAACGGCATATACGTTTTTGAATTCCGGACCACGCACCCGGTCGGTTTGTGAGACCGGATCAGATCGCCGCACGCCCCGCAGGTCATGCAGACCTTCGACGCGTCGATCCGCCCGTTTTTGATAATCTGATTTGGAAATTCCGGGTTGGCAAATGCCATCCGTCCGAACAGCATGCCGTCGCAGTACCCCTGCGAGATGGCGCCCGCTGTGTACAGATCCGAAAACTGTCTGAGATACGTCGGAGCCGATGCCAGAATCGTCATGCCCGGAACCCATTTCTTGATTTCCCGCGTGCCGTCGATCATGCGTCCGATACCGGTGAGCTGGTGTTCCGGCGGCACATATTTCCCCTTGTCAAAAGGTCTTGTCACGTGCGTCGTCACGTACGGATTGCCCATCGTGACGCACACCAGGCGAAGCCCGAGGTCGCCGTAAAGTTCCTGCACCAGGCGCTTCGGCTCCGTGTAGTCCGGCAACAGAGATTTGTCGTCCCGCATTCCGAAGCCGTACGGATACGGATATCCGTCATAAATCCCGACGCGGGATACAATCTGAAACGTATCGCTCTCGTACACTTTGGCCGCCCGGATGCTGTTTTTGAGGAGCCTTGTCCGGTTTTCGTAACTCCCGCCGTATCTGCCGGGGCGTGTAAAGCCGGCAGCCACTTCCGCGAAAAGATATCCGTGGCAGGACTTGATGTCGACCGCGTCAAAGCCGGCTTCTTTTGCGAGTCTGGCGCCCTCGCCGAACTTCTCTTCAATGTGCTTAAGATAGTCATCCGAAACGATGCAGGAATCGTCCGCCGCCCGGAACTGTTCCAGGTAAGGCGAGCGGAACGCGATCAAAGGTGCCGGCTTGTTGTCCGGGTTTGAATACCGCCCCGAATGATTTGCCTGACAGATCAGATACGGCGCGTAACCGTTGGCTCCGATTCCCGCCCGTTTGACCGCGTCGGTCATGCGCCTGAAAGCATCGAGATTGTCCTTCGTTATCAGAAGCTGGGTTTTCGAAGAGCGTCCTTCCGGTACGACGCTGATCGCCTCAAACCAGATGACGGCGGCGCCGCCCTGCGCTTCTCTCACATACCGCCGGACCGTAAAATCCGAGGGCGATCCGTCAGGCAGCGAGTCCGCTCCTTCCATCGGCGCGATGCCGAGCCGGTTGGCCAGTCTGATATTTCCGAACACGAGCGGCTGCCCGCAGACACCCGTGTCCTCTGAAAACGGCAGACTGACTCCGAGACTTTCCGCGCGGCGCTTAAGCTCCCCCAGCGTGCGCCATGAAAATTTTTCAGCCATGTTTATCTCCAAATATATACGTCCGCTAATAAACTGCTGCGCCGCCCGGCAGACCGGAAAGCGCAGCACACCTGTCAAAAGAATATCGCAAAGAAAATGGTTGTCAAGATGACGTTCGACAATATGGCAAATGGCTGTGCCGCGCCATATCCGGTAGACGGCTCGTCATCCTTCACGACAGAGATCGCCGCGCCGAGTCCCGGTGCCGATGTGCATCCTCCGGCAATCGCTCCCGAGAGGATCGTCCAGTTCAGATGGAAGATCTTTCTTCCGACAAAGAATGCAGCCAGAACCGCGACTGCCTCGATCACCGCTGCCGCGGCGGCCAGTTTCAGGCCGGATCCGGTCAGAGCGTTGATAACGTCATATCCGTAGCGCAGGCCCACAATCGCCATGAAAAATGTGAGTCCCATCCGCGACAAAATTCCAAGAGCCCTGGAATCCATCCGGAAGTTGAGCGGACCAATTTTTCCGATGTTGGAAAGAATCAGGGCTGTCAGCAGGATGCCGCCTGCGGCGCCGAGCGAAAATGTCCCGAGCGGTCCCAGCGGAATTTTAATATTCCCAACCGCGATGCCGATCATCACGACGATGCCAAACCCAATGAAATCAAGCGGCCCGTCCTTTTTTTCTTTCGTCGGCTGCGGCGCCGTCTCGAGCTCTTCCTTGTACCGGCGCTTCTCGTCTTCTACATCGATCCGGAAAATCGGAGGCAGAAACTGCATCATCAGAACAATAACCAGGACGCCGACCGGGAATCCGACCGTATACCCGAGAGAAACAGAGGAAGCCGAAGACTCCTTATAGGCCTTGATCTGATCTTCCGTAAGCGTTGTTATGTCCGCCGCGCTGAGAGAATCCGTGCTGTCAATCCGGTGCAGAATCTGTGCTTTACCTTCCTCGTCCGCGGCCGCATACAGCGCCTGCACGTCGACATTGTCCGCCGCGTCCAGGGCGGTTCCATAGGCCGGAGTTGAGGTCATCGATCCGGAGAAAACGCCGATGGTTTCATACGCCGAAAGAGACGAGTCATTTTCCAGGACGAGCACATGCGCGGCGCAGGCCACGATCATTGATACGAGAGGAATCATGGCGCCGATGACGACAAAACGCACGCCATACCGCTTGAAAATCACGCCGATGTTCTTTCCTACCTTCAGGCCTATGGAAGCCAGAAACAGGAACAGGAAGAATGTGAAAAACGGCTGCGACACGACGCCCTGCGAAAGAATTCTCTTGGCATTGCTGTATCCGAGTTCGCCTTCTGCGACACCGCTGGCCAAGGCGGTCGCTATATAGCCGATCACGATACCGGTGAAAATGCCGCCGGAAATGCCCAGTGAGAAATTTTTTATCTTGATCTTGCCGAGAAGAAGTCCTGTCGCAATCGCGAGGAACATCAGAAAAAACTGGTTCGTCAGAATTGTGTTTATTATGCTCATGATAGTTTACCTTTATCTCAGACTTTGAAAATTCTCTCGGCATTGCCATGGAGAACTTTATTTTTCGTATTTTCGGGAAGTGCAAGGGAATCAATTGCCGAAAGTGTCCGGCTGATGTATCCCGGCCCCTGCTCCGGGTCAAACGGCATATCGGTCGCAAAAACCACATGGTCCTCGCCGAAGAAATCGAGAGCGCAGCGAATCGCCGATGCTGAGCCAAACGAAGCGGTGTCAGCGTAGAACTTTTTGAAATGAGCGAGATATTCGCCTTTCGGGACCCGTGTCGCGGTCAGCTCTTCTCTCAACTCCGGCGCCGTGCGCCCTCCGTACTGCTTCAGGCCGTTTTCGATCCGCCCTTCCAGCATCGGAATCATCGCGCCGCAGTGATGTGTGATCAGTTTAAGATTCGGAAAATCGACAAAGATGCCCGAGAAGACCAGACGCGCCATCGCGACCGTCGTCTGATACGGCCAGCCGATCGTGAACCAGAGTTCATATTTTGAGCGGGTTTCCGTCGGAAATTCCGGCACCATCTGGCCCCCTACGGGATGAATCAGAATCGGCAGATCCAGCTCGCTGCACGTCTCATAAATCGGCCAGAACTTTTCCTGGTCGATCGCCTCCCCGTTCATATGCGCATAAATCTGTACGCCTTTTGCCCCCATCTTCGCGCACCGTTTGATCTCTTCAACCGACGCGGGGACGTTGTTGAACGGAATCTGGGCGATCCAGCCGCAGTAATACTGCGGGCGCGCCTCGACGATTTTTCTGATCTCATCATTTCCCATCGCGGCAAGTTCGGGCGACTTGTCGGGACCGGCAAAGGCTTCGACCGGCGGTGACACGATATTCACGATCTGCTTATAGCCCGGAAAACCCTCCAGCACCTTGTCCCGGTATTCCATATCGGCCATCGATTTGATCTTCATGGCTCTTTTGAACATATAGGACTTGTTCGGGACTTCTCTCATGCACGCCCCTGCATACGCAGGCGGCATCATGTGACAGAAAACATCAATAGATTTCATCTTCTCTCCTCTCCCAGACACGGGGATTTCGTCACGTCTGTTTCTGAGATCAAGATATCATTCCGTGCTTTCCGTCTCTTTGTCTTTTCTGTCCGAAATTAGTATTATTGTGCTGTGTTAAAACCAGGCAAAAAAATAAGCCGGCCATGAATGCCGGCTTTTTTCTGCTTAAAAGTATAGTCTTATTGTTTTCAGGAATTTTCACCCATTTTTCATGACGGTCCGGAAGTGAGTGGGTGTCTGGCCGACAATCCGCCGGAACTGCCTCGAAAACCAGGTAAAATCAGTATATCCGCATTCCATCGCGACTTTTCCGACAGGCAGATTCGTTTCCGAGAGCAGCATCTGGGCGCGGTTGATCCGTCTGGAAATGACATATTCCATGATGCCGCTGCCAGTCGTCTTCTTGAAAACATGCGAGATGTAATGGCGGCTCATATAAAAATGCTCTGCCACTTTCTCTACCGTGATGTCCTCCGTGAAATGCTGATCCAGAAAGTTAAGAATCTGGTACGAGAGAACTGTCCCCGCGCCGGCTTTCTGAACCGCCTTGTTTTCCCGCTCGAGTTCCCGCAGAATCGTCACAAAAAAGCGGTTCAGATCAGCCGTGATGACCCGCTCGTAATGAGAGTTCTGCTGCTCTGATTCCGAGAGCATCTCGGCGCAGATCCGGCAGAGCTTCCCAAATCCGTCTTCATCCATGTGAACGACGGGCTGACGGTTTTCCGGTTTCTGAACAAAAAGAGAGAGAATCTCCGGGCTCTGAATTTCGCTATGCATGAACGCCGGACTCACCTGAAAGATATAGCGGCGGTACGGGTAGCGTTTCACCTGAAGCGTGTGATCCTCAAGCGTGTTGAGGAGCACGATGTCTCCCCGCTGCAGAGAGTAAGCTCTTTCGCCAATCTGATATCTCGTCTTCCCGTCCAGCATCAGAAGCACCTGAAAGCGATATTCAAAGTGCTTTCGCAGATAATACTTTTCTTTTGTCTCCCGCTGTTCAATCCAGAATTGTTCCATACAATTTCCCGTGGCCTCTTTTATGCCTTTTCCCACTCTTTAAGCGCCTGTACCATCCCGTCAGCAAACTGCGCGTGACCGGACTCTGACAAATGTACGCCGTCAAACGCAAGATCGGGCTTCCATCCTGCCGCGTCGATGCACGCATACCCGTTCTGTGCTGCCGACCGGCGATACATCTCCTGCAGACTTTCCATCGCCCTGACAAACGCCTGCGCCTCCGGACCCGCAATTTCAATCGGCGGCGGAATGACGATGGCGATCGATGTATTCCGTCCGCGCTTCGCCAAAAATAAGGCGATGTCACTCAGGAATTTCTTCATTCTGCGGCAGATCATATCAACGTCAGGCACACTCATATCCAGTATGTCGTTCGTCCCGAGCATGACGGCAAAAAGTGTCAGATCGGGAACGCCGGACAGCCTGTGCTTTAAGATGTCACAGGATGCGCCTCCCTCTCTTGGAATCTCGCGCCCGTTCATGCCGTCTGCGACGACACGCCAACGCCCGGCAAGCGCCCGGCTGACGAGCTCAGTCCAGCATTTGTCATCCGGATAGTGCCCGCCATAACCTCTCGGATCGTAGCCCTCGGTGTTTGAATCTCCGTAAAAATATACTGTCTTCATAATCACCTCAACAGAGCTGATTTCTGGTCTTCTCACCCTTTGAAGCGGCGACGACTGCCCCGGCAGAAGTGAGAACCATGTCGCGGACCGCCGCGTCCGTGTAGAACGCCATGTGCTGTGTGTGGACGACGTTCGGGAACTGGCGCAGATACGCCATCTGCCGGTTTGAAATGATGTCGAGTTTCAGGTCCAGGTGCACGATTCCCTCTTCGTGCTCCATGACGTCCAGACCGAGAGCGCCGATTTTCTGCTTTTCTATGCCGTCGATCAGGTCCTCAATGTCCATCAGGGCGCCGCGGGCACAGTTGATCAGAGTGACTGTGTTCTTCATCTTCGCGATCGAATCCTTGTTGATGATGTGATACGTCGACTTCAGCAGCGGCATGTGGAGCGTGATGATATCGGACTCGCGATAAAGGGTATCAAGGTCAACATACTCGGCATATTTTTTGACTTCTTCGGATTCGCGCACGTCGTACGCCAGAATTCGGCAGCCGAAACCGGACAGTTCCCGGATGACCATCGAGCCGATGCGGCCGGTGCCCATGACGCCGACTGTCAGATCTTTCATCTGTCTGCCCTCGAGACCGTCCAGCGAAAAGTCGTTGCAATTCGTTCTCCAGAGCGACTCCTTGTAATGGCGCAGGCACATGAGCATCATCATGATCGTGTAATCCGCGACGCTGTTCGGCTCGTAGGAGGCGTTGAACACATGCATTCCGATCTCCCGCGCGTGATCCAGATCGATGTGATTGTACCCGATGGTCCGGGTAGTAAGGTTCCTGATCCCGGCGGCCATAAGTCTGTCGAGCATCGGCGCATCGATTTTCTGTGTGCCCAGAACCGATATCGTGTCAAATCCGTTCAGACTGTCAAGTACATCCTCCGTGATATCCTCCGCCGTTTCCTGAACCGTTATGCCGAAGCGCTCCGGGAGCATCGCGAAATAACTCTTCTCGTCCTCTCTCACACTGACCGCAAATAATTTCATGACAAATCTGCCTCCCCTTCTCACATTTCATTTCCATAAAAAAAGAAAAGCAGAGGGCTTCCGGTGTTACCCTTTTTCCCTCTGCTTTGAGTGCCATATTCAGATTTCGTAATCCATGCAGACCCTGGCCTTCGTGTAAGGCCTGACTTTTGAATTTGCGACTGCCACATGCGCCGGATGAACCGCGTAGCCCTTCAGCGCTTCAGCGTCTGAGAGCGTCGCGTCCAGCATCACGTCCGCGTTGGAAGACGGAAGAAATTCCGTTCTCACGTGGATCTCGAGAAGCCCCGGAACCTTGCCCTGAAGTCCCTCAAGACCTTCCTTGATTCCGGCTCGGATTTTCGCTTTTTCTTCGTCGGAATACTCGTCCTTCAGCTGCCACAGAATGATATGCCTGACCACAGTAGCCTCCTGTGAATATTTCATTTGTCATCTATTATATTTTGATGAAAGGCCGGTGTCAATTCGATATGATCCGCACATCCGAATTGTCGAGGCCGCGCGTGCAGGGCGCAGACCTGCCCAGAATGAGTCCCTTGCCCGGGCGGAGAAATACGAGAACTTCATTCAGCGCCGCCGGAATGAAGTGGTCGCCGGCCGGCAGCTCTTCCTCGTCGAAGTCCTCAGCCGAGCGCATGCGCAGCAGCTTCATCGGTTCCGGCAGATACACATACCGGCCCGCGGCGTTCTGCGTGTAAACCGGCGCGCTCATCAGGCTGTCGCCGATCAGGAACTGATCCTCGATCTGCCGCGCGCGCAGATCTTTCGGGTACGCGAACGACAGCGGACTGATGTACATGCATTTCTCGCTCACCGCCTTCAGAAACTCATGGTAAATGTAGGGAATCAGCGCATATCGCAGGTTCAGGAGGTTCCGGAACGTCTCCTGATTTTGGAACCGGTACAGTTCCTGCCGCCTCGTGCCTTTGGCTGAGTGATTGCGGAAAAGCGGCGTGAACAGATCCGCCTCCAGCCACCGGATCATGAGATCTTCCGTCGCGTCGCATCCGAAACCGCCGATGTCCGAACCGGAAAACAGGAATCCGCACATGTCCAGAGACGGCTGCTGCTGCATGGAGAGCAGAATGTGGCTCCACCAGGACGAGTTGTCGCCCGTCCACACGCCGCCGTACCGGTGCATTCCGACATACGACGCGCGCGAAAACAGCAAAATCCGCCTGTCCGGCGCCATGCGCGCGAACGCCTCGCCCGCGGCCCGGGTCATATTGAAACCGTACAGATTGTGAACCTTGTCGTGGCGGATTTTCTGCCCGTTCACCGTGTGATAGAAGCTCTGATAATCCTCTTTGTTGTTGAAGAGCGTTCTGACGCTGTTCGTCATGGCATTAAACTCGTCAATGCTCATCGTGTCCGCGTCAAGCCCTTTGATGTTATTCAGTACTTTCTTCAGGCGCTCCTGCGAATAGAACAGAGCCGGCTCGTTCATGTCATTCCAGAATCCGTCGATGCCCAGATCCAGGAGCCGCCCGTACAGACTGCCGAACCAGTCCCGCACTTCCGGCCTCAGAAAATCCGGAAAAAGTGCCTTTCCTGGCCATACGGCGCCGACAAAATCGTCACCGTTCTCATCCTTGCAGAAATAGCCTTTCCGCGTGCCCTCGTCGCAGACATCATACCCTTTCTCCATCTTCACGCCCGCGTCGATAATCGGTACCAGGTGGACTCCCTGTCCCCGCATCTCTTTCACGAATCCGGCCATATCCGGAAACCGCTTCTCATCGACCGTGAAATCCTTGTATGAATCCATATAGTCGATGTCAAGGTACACACTGTCGATCGGCATGCCCGCGTCCCGGTAATTTTTCACGACGTCGCGGACTTCCGCCTCGTCCATGTAACTCCAGCGGCTCTGCCCATAGCCGAACGCCCATAGAGGGGGAACGTAGCTCTTTCCGATCAATGCCCGGAACTCGCGCACGGCCTCCGCCGGGTCATCGTTTTCAATCACATATACATCCGCGTCGAAATCGTCGAGCGTTATGACAAGCTCATCGAGCTTCGTGTATCCGATGTCAAATGTCACCCGCCCCGGCGTATCGAGAAATATGCCGTGCGCCCCGTCATCACCGAGAATCAGGAGAAAGTTCTGCGAAGCGTACAGGGACCGCCTGTCTTCCGTGTGATGAGGGTCATCCGTGTTGTCGCTGATATACTGCCAGCCGCGCTTATTGAGTCCGCGGACCGTCTCACCGAGACCATACACGACATCCGTATCGCCCATCTCACGGCAGATCTGGCGATTCGTCTCGTCGACATCCCAGTCATCCGGCTCTCCGCTCTCAGCGCTCAGATGCTCCACGACCGCTTCCGTCGCGATCGGATGCCCAAACGTAAATTTATGAATCATGAACTGTTCCTTTCCACGTGAAAACTGTACACTCATATGTATACCTGCATTATACATGGAAAAATAAAAATTTTCTTTTTTTCAGCGACCGTTACTCCGATGCAGGTTGGCATCTGATGCCGCCATTTTCTTGCTTCCCCGATGCCTTCCACCTTCTCAGAGAGTTGCGGTGGTAATCGCCCAAAGGTAAAAATAACGGGGCCTCCGCATCCGTGCGAAAAGCATGAATGCAGCAGCCCCCGTCTTACATTTGTCGTGAATTTACAGTTTACTGATCCTTGCGGACTTTGTACGGCTCGCCTTCCATGGTGAATACGATCTTGCGGATCGACGGATCGTGCGTGTCGTTGAAATCGAAGCCGCTCTGAGCCTCGCGGAAGTCGCAGACATGAGAGATCTTGTGATCCAGATCGACCTTGCCCTCGTTGATCAGGTCGATGACCTGCTGGAACTTGCGGTTCTGAAGTCTGGAGCCGCGGATATCGAGTTCCTTCGCCGTGATGCCGAAGTTCGTCACTTCGGTCGGTGTCGTTGTGAAGCCCATCGTAATGACACGGCCCGCGTTGCCGCTCGCCTGGATGAGTGTTCCGAGAGAATCCTTCGTGCACGCGCAGTCGATGGAAACTGTCGGTCCATATCCGTCCGTCGTGACATCCTTGATTTTCTCGAAGAAGTTCTCCTTCTTCGGGTTGATGGCTACGTCCGCGCCGTTCTTCAGCGCCTCGTCAAGCTTCTCGACGAAGATATCCGATACGATGATCTTCTTCGGATGATAGAGCTTTACAATCGAGAGCATTCGGCTCCCCAGAGCGCCCTGGCCGTTGATCAGCACCTCATCGTCCTCTGCGATCTGCGCGCGGCTGCAGGCCTGGCACGCGATCGTCGTCGGCTCGATGAGAACGGCGTCCACATAGCGCAGAAAATCAGGAAGAAGATAGCAGTCCTTGTCCGGAACAGCCATGTATTCCCGGTATCCGCCGTCGATATGAACTCCGCGCACCTGCAGGTGCTGGCACACGTTCGGACGGCCGTGGCGGCAGGCATAGCAGTGTCCGCAGGCGGTAACCTGATCGATGATGACCCGGTCTCCGACCTTTACCTTCTTCGCGGACGGTCCCGTCTCAACAACCTCACCGACAATCTCATGGCCGATGACACGCGGATACGTCGCCGCCGCGTTCGTGCCGTGATAAATGCCGGCATCCGAACCGCAGAGACCGGACGCCTTGATCTTGACAAGGACGTTGTTCGTCTCGTCAATATGCGGCATATCCATCTCAACAATCTTCAGCTCGCCCGGTTTTACAATCTGTACTGCCTTGATCTTTTCCATTTGTTCTCCTTTGAAGCAGCCCGCAGTGCCGCTTCTTCAGGCACTCACGAAAGCGCCTGAAATCCCCAAATCCTTAATCCTTCGGTCTGCCTTCCAGCGCGTGAATCGTATTCACGGCAAATTCCTGAACCGGAACCGCCACGCCGACCTTCTTCGCCGCGCGCACAACAGAACCGCTGATGGTATCAACTTCTGTCTTTCTGCCCTTGCGGATGTCCGCGCGGATCGATGTAACGCCGTTCGGCGACATCTCGGAAGTCTTGTGAATCTTCTCGGCCAGTTCCTCTTCGTCGGCCTCAAGGCCGAGAGCGTGCGCCACTTCGACTGCCTCGTGCAGAAGAGCCTTTGTCAGGTTCCAGGCATACTCATTTGCCGCGATGTAGCCCATGTCGCACTGCAGAATAGCCGTGACGGCGCTCAGCGAAACATTGGTGAACAGCTTGTTCCAGATCAGCTGCTGGATTTTCGGCTGAATATGCGTCTTGAAGCCGCAGCTGTCAAATGACTCCTTCAGCTTCGGCAGAAAGCCCTCTTTGTCCTCGACCAGCATGCCGACATTTGTGTTGCCCACGCCGCCGTGACGGATGTATCCGAAATCCAGAACCGCGCCGTTGTCCTCCGTCGTCCCGATGATGATGTGATCCTTCGGAACAAATTCAGAGAGAATATCCTCGTGGCCGGAGCCGTTCTGCAGAGTCAGAACGTATGTGTCCTTGCCGATCAGGTTCTTGTTGCCGGCAAGCGCCGTCCTCGAAAACAGAGCTTTCACAAAAAGAATGATCAGATCGACATTCTCCAGTCCTTCCGAAGAAGTCATGGCCTTCGGATGGTAAATGTTGTCCGTGCCGTTCTCCTGGAGCTTAAGTCCTTTTTCATTGATCGTCTCAACAACCTTCGGGTTTGTGTCGATCAGGTAGACATCATTGTGCAGGGAAAGATGGCCGCCATAAATTGACCCCATCGCGCCCGCGCCGATTACCGCGATTTTCATGTGCGTTCATTTCCTTTCTATTACGCAAGAAATTCCCGGAAGCGTTAAGCCTCCGGGAACACTCAAAGAATCCTTATTCTGAGAACTCCTTGATGCCCTCGATCGCATATGCGTGAACCGGGCTGGAATCAAGGCCCTTGATCGGCAGTGCCGCGAAGGAAATGAAGAACACATCCTTCTTCAGCTGCTCAAGATTCTTCAGAACCTCGATGAAGATAATGTTCTCGGCAAGAAGAATATCGTGGAACGGCTTTACATCCTCGTTGCAGTTCTCGATGGAAACGCCGTCGCCGAAGCCGACTGCCTTTACCTTCTTGTTCTTGAACCACTCCGCTGTCTCAGCGTTTACGAACAGTCTGTGGTCCTTCTCGGTATTTGTGTCCGGTGTGAACGGATTCAGCTTGTAATCGGAATCGATGATTACGATGTCGCCCTCTTTTACCTTCTTGGCCTCGCGGTCAAGATCCGCGGCGGTGATGTGGCCGTTCGGCTTTACCGTGTCATGGAAGTTGACATAAACGCCGCGGCCCATGAATGTCGTGAGCGGAACTTCCGTCACATCCGGCCAGTCATCATTGTGATGATACGGGCACTCGGCATGTGTGCCGAGATGTGTCATGATATCGACATTTGTGTGGAAATCCGGAATCGGACCGCCTGTGTTAAAGCGATACAGCTTGCATCTTCTTGTCTCTGTCGCCGGGTCAACCAGCTTGGAGAGATCGATGAGTCTCATCCCGTTTCCGAAATCGTAAACTGTCTGCATACTTAAGTCCTCCTAATAAGTTACAGATTTACTTTTGAATCGGCTGAAAAATGCTCAGTCGACAGCTACCTTGACAACGACCTTCTTGACCGCCTGCGGCTTTCCGGCTGCACATCTTGGCTTGTGCGCGTCCTCCGGAGCAACGACAATCAGATCGCCTTCCGCGAGATATACCTCGCCGGAAAATTCCGGTTCCTCATAGAAATACAGATCGTCAGCCTCGTGGCTCTCCTTGAGTTTCAGTCCGTCCTGCTTGCACACGCCGAACATCTCCTGACCGGTCACCATGTACTGGATATCGAAATATTTCTTGTGAGATTCAAAGAGATGGTTCTCTTTTACGTCCGTGGTATACTCCTGAACATTGGCGACGACTTTGTCGCCCATGATCGGATAGGATCCCACCGGAAGCGACTTGATGTCAGTTTCCCGGAGCCACTTATAAGCAGCGGTAAATCTTTCATCAAGATAGTTGTATTTTTCCGCTATCGAAACATTGGAAAAGAACATTTGTAATTTCCTCCACTGTCCATCAGACTTTTTTCTTGATCACGACGCCCGAGATGTCTTCTACATCCATCTTTCCGGCCGCGAGATTCTGAACCTGAGCCCAGACATTTTCATCCACATTCACGCCGTCCTTCATGGACTTTTTCCGGCGGGCAATTGTGCTCTCGCCCGGGCAGTGAACCGGATGAGCCGGATCGATCGGATGGGTGGCGTCGGCCGCTGCGACACGCTTGTCGAGCATCTTCTGCAGCTCTTCCTTGCCGCCGAACATATACGGATCGATGGCAATGAAGATCTGGCAGCATCCCGTGCAGCTGCCCTTCGACTGAATATCCATATCGGTTCCGCAGAAACCGTTGGCGATCATCGCCGCCGCGAGGTCAAGCGCAATCGCGAGGCTTGTGCCCTTCCAGTAGCCGGTCGGAAGAATCCGTCCGGTCTTCTCAATCGCGCCCGGATCCGTCGTCAGATTTCCGTTCTCGTCAAAACCGCCCGGATACGGAAGCTGCTTCCCGGCGAGACGATATACGCCGAGCTTGCCGTAAGCGTACTGGCTCATTGCCATGTCGACGACAATCGGGCCGTTCTCTCTCGGAATTGCCATGCAGAACGGGTTGTTGCCGACACCCGGTTCATCCGAACCCCACATCGGCATGCAGCTCTCTGTGTTGATCCAGCTGATTCCGAGGAATCCTTTTTCCGCCATTCTCCAGGCATACGCGCCGCCGCGCATCCAGTGTGTCGTGTTGCGCAGCGCCACAAGTCCGATGCCGTGCTCTTTTGCGAGCTCCATTGCCCTGTCAGCGCAGAACACAGCATTTTTCACGCCGATTCCGAGATGACCGTCGTAATTTTCCGCGGCGCCTTTCTTGCCAACCAGTTCCGGTTCCGCGTGAATATCAACCCATCCCTTCTGAACATAATCGGCAAATCTCGGGATGCGGTTGAGTCCGTGGCTCTCCACGCCATCCGCACTTGACTGTGTATGAATCGTCGCACAGAGCTCCGCGTCTTCTTCGCTGAGTCCGAGATTCAGAAGTGCTTTTTTAACTGTCGCTTTGACTTCATCAAACGGTACTCTCTTGCTCACGTCTGTTCCTCCTGACTGATTTTCTTTTGAGACTCTTCAGCGGAATCGCCGGAATCCTCAATTTTTCTGCCGGCGTCCTCCATCATCTCTTCGTAAAGACCGCTCGCCTCTTCCGGCGAGTAGCCGTATACCAGAAACATGTCCAGCACATAGGTCGAATACGGAAGCTCATTCAATTCCTGTGAAAAAGACATAGCCGCAATCTCGCTCAGTGCAATGATATTGGAATCATTGTGCACCTTGCCGACAGACCAGAGACGGAATTTCTCGGTCCGCGTGAAAATCGTGTCTTTGTTCTCTTCCTCGATATTGTGAAACAGTTCATGAGCCAGGAGCGTTTTCGGAACATTCAGCTTATCCGTCAGAATTTCCGCCGTCTCCGGATCCTGCAGCAGTTTGTCAGCCTTCTTCACCGCATCCATAAAAATCTTTATGTTGTTCGGCTCCGTATACTCGGCAAATGTCACGCGGTCCGTCTTGTCGGGGAAGTCCGGGTATGTGATATTCATGCCCATCTTCTGCGCAATTTTTATGCTGTCGCGCGTTCCGTATTCCTCAGCGGTCTTTCTGGCATACTCTTTTCCACATTCAATGGATTTTCGCATCCAGTCTTTCCGCTGCCCGTCGTTGAACTTACCGTTGATCGGTTCCCTGGAAAATGCATACCGGAACCACGCTTCCGGTTCGATCTGTACAAGGTCCCTCAGCATCGGATTGAGTTCCCGGATCTTGAAATGCGGTCTCTCATACGAAACCCGGTGCTGTTTTCCAAAAAGGCCGTCAGCGATCGGCTTCAAGTATTTTTTTATATCTTCCTTCGTCATCACCGGCAGCCTTTATAACTCCTCATCAGCCAACGTCGTTTAATGCGCCGACAACCAGAATCTCTTCGTCCGGCTCGCGGTCTCCCAGATCCAGATCCATCAGCAGTTTGATCTGCTCAAGGTCAACGGCACTGTAGTCCGCAACTCTCGGTCCGAAGCAGATGAAGTAATCCGGACGGATGATGGAGTCGGTCTTGAAGATGGCGCCTTCCTCCCACATCTGGGATACGACGTCCACATACTCGGAAACTTTGCACTTCTTGACCATGGCATCCGATGCCTGAACCTTGATGAAGCCCTTCTGGTCGACAATACGGACAGGTTTCTTGTCGTCTCTCTTGCCCTGGAATACATAGAACTTGTCGGTCTTCGCAACCATCTCGATATCGCTTACCTTCGGGCCGAAGTCTTCCTTTGCGAGCTGCTCGGCCTCTTCGTCCGTGCACTCCTTCAGAAGATCGGTCGTCTTGACTTCGGTGGAACCGGTCGCGATAGCCGTCACCTTGCTGGTCTGCGCATCGATCTCTACGTGTACTTCGACAGTATCCGGAGCGGCGCCCGAACTGATAGCCGCATCGGTCGCTTCCTTCTTCAGCTGACGGATATCTTCCTGAGACGGATTCGGGATAACACGCTCAACGACATCACGTACCATGGAAAGCGCAACGCCGATAGAAGAAATAACCTCGGCGTTCTCCGGAATGGAATACTGAAGATTCATCTTCTTTGCGCAGTACGGAACGAGTGACGCCGCGCCGCCGCCGCATCCTACAAGACGCATTGCGTCGTGGTCGAGCTGATACTTCTCGGCGAGCGAATTGATGCAGTCGCTTACCTTCTCATAGTCCTTCTCGAGGATCTGTGTAGCCAGGTCTTCAACGGTAATGCCGAGCTTGTCAGCAACCGGCTGCATAGCCTTGCGGGCCGCGTTCGCGTTGCCGTGTGCGAAATACTTCTCGTCGACAAGGCCGAGAACGTTGGCAGCGTCGGTATTCGTGAAGCAGATTCTCTTGCCACTCTTCAGACGGATGACTACATAATCATCCGGGTCGCCCGGCTTCGGGCTCACCAGTTCGATCTGCGGATCGACAATCTCCTCTTCCGGTGTGAAGCATGCGTACTCGCAGCCTGCGATATGAGCGGAACGCGGGCCTACATCGACAACCTCATGGTCATTGATGCGGACCATGGAACCGCCGGCGCAGCCGAGGATTCGAACATCCAGAGAGCTGATGTATGTGTCGTGGCCGCCGATTCTCGCGTAGTCAACGCCCGGACGGCCGTTCTTGATGACACCGATATTGGTCGTCGTGCCGCCTACTTCGAAATAAATGGCGTTGGAAGCGCGCAGATACATAAGAGAGCCCATGACGGAAGCCGCCGGGCCGGAAAGAGCCGTCAGAATCGGGCGCTTTCTCATCTCATTGATCTCCATGACACCGCCGTCGCCTCTCATGATCATGAGCGGAACGGTTACGCCCGCCTCGCGGACAGATTTCTCTGTCGCATCCGCGGTGGCAATCATCTTCGGCAGAATCGACGCGTTGATGGCCGCCGTGCGGGTACGTCTTGTCAGGCCGTACAGCTTTGTGATATCCGACGCCATCGTAACAGGAAGGCCCTTCTTGATGGCCACGTCGTGAATCATCTGTTCCTCGGCCATCGAGTCTACGCCGAAGGCCATGGACGCTACCAGAACCTTGGCCCCGTCCTTGATCAGCTCGTCGACGGACTGATTGATCTTCTCTTCAGTCAGCTCCTTCTTCTTTATGTAGGCGTTGTAGATCTTGATGACCTTTTCGGTCTTCGGATCCAGGACGATATCCTTGAGAGCCAGCTGTCTCTTCGCGAGAAGGCCTTCAAGGCCGCCGCCGGCCACGCCGATGACGCCGACCGGGGAAACATCGCCTTCGATGAAAGCGTTCGTAGCCTGTGTCGTAGAATGGGCTACGAATACAACATCCTCAGGGCGGATGTTGTTTTCCTTCATACAATTCTTGAAACTCTGAACTACGCCGGCCGCAACGCCGTCTTTGTGATCATGCGTCGTCTTGACTTCGTTCTTGCCGATGATCTCGTGCGTGATGTTGTCCATCGCCACGCACTTCGTGTAAGTACCGCCTACGTCGATACCCATCCGGACTGCTCTGTGTTCCTGCTCAGCCATATTCATTTCCTTTCCTGCCTATAGTCCGCGCTATAGATTTTATTGATTTGTCCAGATGTCAGACATCCGGAAACTAAAAAAGACATACTTAGAGAGAGAGTTAAAACCGGACGGCAGTCAGGCGCCTTCCAGGCGCCCGCTGCCGGTCCCGAAATTGATTATAAATACCACTCCGAGCCAAGTCCGCTCAGCAGAACGTATGTTGCTACGTACTGAATAGCACCGGCAACATATGCATTCGGAATAGAGAGCTTGAGGAAGTCTCTGGATTCAACCTTGGAATAAGCAAGGCCCCACGCGATCCAGGACTGCGTGATGCAGGATCCGATGTTAACTGTGATCGTCGGGATGGCAAATACTGCATACAGGAACGGAATCGAGAAGCTTCCTACGTTTGAAAGAACGCCCAGGGTAGCCGCGCCGCATCCTACGAGGGTCATCGGTCCACGGAACAGTCCCATGAACAGTGCACATGCAAATACGATGCAGACTACAAGTTCAGATGTCGGCATGATGCCGCCGATTACGGCCTTGAAGTACGGAGATGCGTACTTCGCAACGCTGTTGAACATAGGCAGAGTAAGAAGGAATCCTACCAGCGGTGCTGTATCGACAACGCCGTCATAGTAGAGCTTGTTGACAAGCTGGCAGTTTTCCTTGAATGTGCCATGCATTCTTCCGCAGAGGAACAGAGCCGCGAAACCTGCAATGATGAAGCCGCCGATTACGGAGAAGTTGAACGCGATGTTCAGTACAACCGGAACAATCGGCAGGAACAGTGTGTAAAGCGGTGCGTCCTTCTGAGTGGTCTGCTGTGTTCTTGTCTGAGCGGCCCATGCGTGGCTCGCCTTGGATCTCTTCAGGTAAATGCCTGTGAGAACCGTGGTGGATACGAGCAGGATGATCAGAGCTGCATAGCCCCAGTGTGCTGCGTACCAGCCAAGGGTGAAGTCCGGCATTTCATCTGTTTCCAGATAGAACGCACGGTACTGAGCGAAGTTGATCGGGTTCAGATAGATGCCGGCTGCAACCGACCCCATGAACGAGAACAGTGCGATTGGCTTCGGAACTCCCAGTGAAAACAGAATCGGGAGAACAATGACGCCGATGGCGATAACCGGGCCAGCGCCTGTCATCGATGTGAAGATGATTGCGGTAACGATGTTCAGAAGTGTGATCGTGATGATCGGCTTATCACCGCCGAGCTCAACGGTCTTGCGGATCAGGGTTGAAGCAATTCCCGTGTCCATCAGCACACGACCGAACCATGCGCCCCAGCATACGTTTACAAGTGTTGTGCCCCAGCCTTCCGGTGCGCTCTGATAAATTCCGTTCAGGATTTCTACAAGTGTAGTATCAGAGCCCTCTGTATTTCCGGTAAACTGCAGTACTGTGTTTTCAGCTAGAAATGCATCGCTCACGAAAAGGGATCCGACAAGCGGAAGCACAGTCCAGACGATCGTGATGATAAGGAATCCGATCATCAGGTTGTAGCCTTTGATGCAGTACCAGGCGAGGGCAAAGAATGATGCCAGCAATATAATGCCTATTACGATGTCCATACAATCCTCCATAATGTCCGAATGCAATTCGGCTTTGTTGACTTATTCCTAAGTCTGGTTCTAACTTCTCTCTTTAAGTATGCCTTTTTTCATCTCCTTTTCTTCATCTGGTTTAGTATTCACACCCGGCCTCAGCCGGAAAAATACTCATTGTACATCTCTCTCAGACGCTCCGCCTTGAACATGACGGAATTATAGCGATTCTGAATCAGCATCTGCGCCGCAAAGACATCTCTGTCCCGGATATAGTTGAAAAGCATCCTTATGATAACTTCCATACTCTCAGATGTCGGCGACGAATAATAACTGAACGTATTGATGGCAAATGTGTCATAGGAAAGCCTCATCACCCGAAGAAGATCGAAATTGATGCTGTTCAGGAAATCGACCACATATTCCCGGCGGCTCATCTCGCTCAGCAGTCGGACCAGCTGGGCGTCTCTTCGCATCTTTTCATCCGTATCCTTTGAGAGACTCTGCATCTCAACTTCTGTCGTCTGCAGTTTCTTCTCTTCTTCCTGTGAAAGTCTGTGCCCGCAGATTTCCTCGATCAGCTTTGAAAGAATCGTGTTGTATGCGAAAATCGTCTGCTGCACTTTCTTCATGCTGATGAAACTGACGAAGGTTCCGCTCTGCGGAAGGACTGTCAGCAGTCCCTCTTCCGTCAGTCTCGAGAATGCCCCACGGACAATCGTCCGGCTCACGTCGCTCCTGCTCGCAATCGAATTCTCGCTCAGCTTCTCGTGCGGTACAGCCTGAAGTGTCAGGATCTGCTCTTTCAGCTCATTGTAAATATCCTCTTTACTCTTCTGTCCGGCCTGCATACAAGTTTGTGAAACTCCTCCTGCCGCAGTTCGGCTCAATTTTGCGTACAAGAAGCAGGCACAAAGTCAGACTAACTTGTATGCATCTCAATATCTATTTGGAAAATTAGCACAAATAATTCCAAAATGCAACCATAATTTAATAATATTTTCACAGCTTTAAACTTGACACACTTGCGTTTTTATAAATTTCATCATAAAATTGAACAAAACAGGTAATTGAAAAATGCATACAAGATTGAAAAAGTATACGGCATAAATGTGTGCATACAAGTTTAATCGAAAAACAGGTTTTTTGCCGCCGCGAATCAGGGCAGTTTTATGGATGTTGCGCAGACGATCAGTAACAGACGTCCGTCGGAGGACAGCCGGCAGTATGCTTACCGCACAATACGGGAAGCCATACTGCTTTTTGTGCTGGAACCGGGACTGCGCCTGAGTGAACCGGAACTGGCCGCAAAACTCTCCGTGAGCCGCACCCCGGTGCATGACGCTCTGGAAAGACTCGAGCGGGAAAATCTGACGGTCTCCGGAGATACGCCGGGTTTTACTGTCACAAGGCTGCAGACCGCAAAGATCCGCAGCCATTTATGGCTCGCCGAGCTCTTCACGACCGAAGTGATTCACGCATTTTTCACGGAACGCGTCGCTCCTCAGAAAATTGAAATCCTGCAGTTCATGATCAAAGAAATGGAACATGCTTCCAACATCGGAAACATTCACGGTGAACTGCGGATCATCAACAATTTCTTCACACAAATGTACACATTCGGCGGCAGTTTTGATTATATCTGGAGTGTTCTGCAGAAAAGCATATATGACATTGCCCGCCTGTTGTATCTCACATTGCAGGAAACCGGGCCAAAGAAAGATTTCCTTACAGCAATGAACGCCATGGTCGAAGCGCTGATCCGGCGGAACGACGACGACGCCTGTGCAGCGGAACACAGATGTTTTCAGCTGCTGCGGGAGGAGATCCCTGTTCTGCAGGAGAAATACCCCGGTTATTTTGATGAAAAAGGAGAAGACTGGGAATCACCGGCCAGAAGAGCCTGAAAGAATACGGGCGGTTTCATATCCGCCTGCCAATTATATTTTAGGAGGATTGTCATGCTCTACGGAAATGTGAACAATGAATTTTTCGACCAGCAGCTGAAGTTCGTGCCAAAGGCGCTCGCATCGGCTCTGAAGTTCCTGAAGACAGAGGATCTGGCGCACCATGAACCGGGAAAGTTTGATATCACACTGGACGGCGTGCCGATGATTCTCCAGGTGATCGATCAGAGCACCGCGCCGCGCGAGACGCTCAGACCGGAAATTCACCGCAAAAACATCGACGTTCAGTTCCTGGCGGCGGGCGGCCCGGAAGCGGCCGGGTACTTCAGTGACGACGGAAGCCTCACGGTAGATGAGGATCTTCTCGCCACACCGCGGGATATCCTTTTTTATAAGAATGATTTTTCAAAACCGGAAGGCCGCATCGCGCTGACAGTCGGCACGTACGCCGTGTACTTCCCGTGGGACGTGCACATCCCGGCCATTCAGGCCGGCGACACTCCGGCGAAAATCCGCAAGATCGTCGTAAAAGTTCCGATGTCTGCCTGCCTTTTGGAGGAGACGAAAGCATGATCGATCAGTATCTGAGAGAGCTGTCTCAGAAAGATCCGGATGAGCGGCGCGAGGCACTCCTCCGCGTGCTTGAGCGCGAAAACATTGAATACACGCTGCAGAAAGAAGAACCTTCCGAAAAATATCCGAGGGGAATTTACAACTACCTCTTCACCTCAGAGAAAAAAGAAACGGCCGCGGCAAAAGGAACAGACGACGGCAAATCTCTTCTCCTTTTCTGCGCGCACTACGACGCTGTTCCGGGATCTTTCGGGGCCAACGACAATGCGGCCGCCGTGTGCATTCTGCTCTCGCTGTACAAGACGCTTTCCGAAAACGGCATCGACGCCGACTTTGTGCTTTTTGACGGAGAAGAGAGCGGACACAGCGGGGCGAAGCTGTATGTTGACCTCGTAGAAGAAAAAAAGCAGCGCCGTCCGGACGGCGCCGTAAATCTGGATGTGTGCGGATACGGAGATCAGATTGTGATCTACGGCAAGGGCAGCGAGAAAAAAGCCGTATTTAATCCGTTTGTCGCCCGCGACGTCATGAAAGCGCATGACGCGCAGATCGTAGGATATCTCCCGGAGAGCGATGACACAACACTGCGAAAGGGGCATATCCCGTCTCTCAGCATGGCGGTCATTCCGCGCTGGGACGTTCAGTACCTGAAGGCCATGGCAGCTTCGGGCAGCGGTCTGCTCGGCCGCACGCCGGAATTCCGCATGATGGAAAGCGACATGGAAGTCACATCCACCATGCACGGCGGATACCGGGACACACCCGACTGGGTTCAGCCGGAAGCCATGGAGAAGCTGCTCAACTATCTCACAGACGTCACGCTGCATCCGGAAACAAAGAAGAAGCACTTCTCGTTCCTCGGTCACTGATCATCCGGCAGAATCGGATGATCCCTGTCGAAAAACTTCACATATCCTTCCAGCGAAGCGGCCTTCTCCCGCAGAGCCGCGCAGCGGTTCCAGATGTAGATGGCCGCTTTGCCTTTTCCGTTCTTCGCTTCCTGGATCAGGTTCGCGCCCGCCGAGTTGCCGTCCAGCCCGATGACTACAGACGGCCGGCGCTCAAAAATCTCATAGTTGAAACTCTTGTAAAGTCCCATACTCTCACTCTCTGTCGAGACGCGGATATAAACGCCCGCGTCCCGCAGCTTTTTTGCCTGCGCCCGCGTGATCTGCGAGGGCACAAACGCGAAAATCCGGAAATTCTTTGTATTGTGTTCAATCAGATATTTCTCATATCCGCTGATCTTGTCGCCGACTGCGAAGAAAACCTCGTCCGGACTCAGCCTGTCCATCAGCGCGTCGATGATTTCCGTACCTTCCCGCGTTATGTGCGTGGTGCGCCTCTCCGTGTTGAAGCTCCCGCCCATAATGACAATCGGCGTGCGGTCCCACGGGAGCTCGCGGATCTGTTCCTTTAGCTCGCTCGTCGCATCGAGCCGGTGGCTCTTGTGAAGCGTAATGCCCTCCGACTCTTCCGCTTTCTCCATCCGTGCGAGCAGCACGTCTTCCAGGTCCCGTCCGTCGAGCATCGCCTCGAAATCTCTCTTTTTCGACGAGTAAGCTTCCTGACTCTGCCGGATAACGGCCGTCTCAGCCTGCTTCATCTGCAGTTCTTCTTCCGGAGTCAGTCCGAGCAGCTTCTCAAGAGCCAGCTGCTCGTCGATCGAATTCGTGCCGTACAGAGCGGCGCCGTCCGTCCCCTGCACGCACGCGATGCCTTCGCGCAGATACTGCCGCAGCGGGTGATTGTCCAGCGAGTTCAGATTGTTGAGCCGCACATTGGATGAGAGCTGAAATTCCAGAATAATGTTGTATTTCTTCAGCTGTTCGAGCACCGCCCTTCCCTTCTTTGACTTCAGCGAATGCATGTACAGGCCGTGTCCAAGCCTCATCTTCGGCATTGCCTGCCCCGGCGCCAGCGAATCCCTGACGCACGCGATGCTGTGCGCGATATTTTCCTTCTGCGAATCATTTTCCCCGGCGTGCACCCGGATGACAAATGTCGGATCCTTCGCCGCGATCTTCACGATCTCCTGAAAGACCGGCTTCAGTGTGATGATGTCGTTGATCTCCTCGCCGACAAAATCGCACCCGGCCACGTACGGATCCGGCGCCACCGCCTTCAGAGCGATCAGGTTGCGCGTCAGATAGTCTTCCGGCGTCACGCGGTCCTTGACGATCGTGAGCGGAATCCGCCGCAGAGCCGCCAGAAAGCGGATCATCACGCCCGTCTCCTGATAAATCTTCGGCATCACCTCGTGAACCTGCTTCAGCATCTCGATCGACTCGTACTTTTTCACCAGCGTCGTGTCGCTGATCTCGGCGTATTTGATTCCCTGTTTCCGGTAGCTTCTCGCGATCCAGAGCAGATCGTCCTGAAACACCGTGTTGTGGCAGTAGTCCGGATTCTCCGCGTCTTCAAGCATACAGTGAAGATACCGGGCGACATCCGCGTCGGGAATCGAGTCGACATTTGCCAGGCGGATTTTTTCCTCGCTCTCCTGCCCCTTCGTGAACACATAGCGGTACAGATAGACTTTCTCGAGGTTCGTGAAGACAGCCTGCCCGTCTTTTAATATTGCGAGCGACGTGCGGATCTTCACGATATTTCTCTCGGCATTGTCCAGGTTGTTCAGAATCAGGTCTGCAAAATTGATGAACGTATTGTCGTTGATCTTGCGGTCCAGATATTTTCCCTGCAGACCGGAATTCACAAACTGCTTCGCGACTTTCTCGCGCTTGCCCGCGAGTTTCTCTTCCTGACGCGCCGTGAGAACAAGATTCAGCTTCCGCACATAGTACAGCGGATAGCGGATCTGGTGGTACAGTCCGAGAGCGATCAGGATGTCCGGCGAGAGGTTGCCGTTCATATGCGTGTGCAGGTCGCTGCGGAACTTGCAGTCCCTGCGGATATACGTCTTGAAAATCGTCTTGCCCACGTCGAGCCGGTAGTCGCGGGTCTGACTCATCAGAGTTTTTGCGATGGCCGGAATCGCCGCCTTCATCTCGACCCGGCCGTCCGGATAGATATTTGCCACCTTCGTGCCGGCCATGCGGAAAATGTACACTTCCTCATTTGCCCCGTCGATGTAGCAGGGCACTTCCCCGCGGATGACGAGCAGCCCCTTCTCATTCGTCGAGAGCGGCAGATCGCAGAGCTTCGCGAGATTCCGGATCAGGTTGCCGGAATTGTGATTCGGCGTCTCAAGCTCATAGTACAGATGTCCCAGGTCTTTGTAGAGACTGACGATAATATCCTTCTCGTTGTCCAGAAAAAAACAGGTGAAATATGTCATAAAGGAACTTCCTCAAAAATCAAATCATCAGGTTTTCTACACTTTACCATGTTTTGTCGAATTATAAAAATCCCTCCCGGAGACGCGCTCCGGAAGGGATGACAAATGCTTCAATACATTTTCAGAATGTCCGTCACTTGATGATCGGCTCAAGCCACTGCTCCGGCCAGTCCGTGAGGCCCATGATCTTGCACACGGTCGCCGCCACATTGGCCAGTCCGAAATCTCCGTCCTTGATCTCGGTTCCTTCCGGACCGTTGTAGACCGCGAACGGAACGCGGGCCAGCGAATGAGATGTCTTCGGCTTGCCCTTCTTGTCGAGCATCTCGTCGGAGTTGCCGTGATCTGCCATGACAAGCAGCGTGTAGCCGTATTTCTGGCAGGCGTCCATGATGCGGCGCAGGTTCAGGTCAACCGACTCAACGCCGATGATCGTCGCCTCATAGTTTCCGGTGTGGCCGACCATATCGCCGTTCGGATAGTTGCAGCGCAGGAACTGATACTTTCCGGAAGCGATCGCCGCCTCCATCTTCTCCGTCACTTCTGTCGCCTTCATCCACGGCTTCTGGTCGAACGGAATGATGTCGGACGGAACCTCTTCCCAGTCCTCGAGCTCTTCCGAGAACTTGTTGGAGCGGTTGCCGTTCCAGAAATATGTCATGTGGCCGAACTTCTGCGTCTCAGAGCAGGCATAGCTCCTGACGCCTTTCTTGACCAGATACTCGGACATCGTGTGCTCGATGTGCGGCGGCGCCACCAGGAAATGATCCGGCAGCTTCAGATCGCCGTCGTACTGCAGCATTCCGCAGTAATAAACCTTCGGCTTCTTCTGCATCGGGAACGCGTCAAAGCCCTTGTTCATGTAGTCAAACGCCTTGGAAATTTCAACCGCGCGGTCGCCGCGGAAGTTGAAGAATACGACCGAATCGCCGTCGTCGATCGTGCCGACCGGCTTGCCGTCCTTTGCGATGACAAATCCCGGGAGATACTGATCCGTGTATCCGCCTTCCTTGCGGTACGTCTTGATCGCCTCGGTCGCGGACGAGAACATCCGGCCGTCGCCCATCACATGAACGTGCCAGCCTCTCTCGACCATCGACCAGTCCGCCTCATAGCGGTCCATTGTGATCGTCATGCGGCCGCCGCCGGAGGCGATGCAGGCGTGGAAATTGTCGTCGTTCAGCTCGTCAAATACCTTCTCGATCTGATCGATGTAGATAAGAGCCGATGTCTCCGGAACATCGCGGCCGTCGAGCAGAGCGTGCACTCTCGCCTCTTTGATTCCTTCCTTCTTCGCCTCTTTCAGCATCGCGATCAGATGGCTGATGTTGGAATGAACATTGCCGTCGGAAAGCAGGCCGATGAAATGCATCTTGCCGTTATGCTCTTTGCAGTAAGCGACAGCGTCTTTCCATGTCTGGCTCTCATAGATCTTTCCGGACTCAATGCTCTCATTGACAAGCTTGGCGCCCTGTGAATAGATCTGGCCGCAGCCAAGTGCGTTGTGTCCTACTTCGGAGTTGCCCATGTCCTTGTCGCTTGGCAGGCCGACCGCTGTGCCGCTCGCCTTGATCGTCGTGTGCGGCCACTTGGTCATCAGTTCTTCAATCTGTGGTTTATAGGCATGCATAACCGCATTGCCGTTATCCTTGTCGGTCCAGCCGACACCATCCATAACTACGAGTACTACTGGTTTTCCCATTGTTTACACTCCTTCTTATGTCTCGTGTAACCCTTTCTATAATAAGTATTTTCGGCGTTCTTGGCAACAGGAAAGAAGAAGAATACCGTTTACATTTGCCAGACCTGCGCCTATAATTTAAAGCATTAAAGCTTTAACGTACAATAGGAGGGATGATTATGGAAGACAAAGATCGGCTGTTTGAACTGATCGATGCCAAGAACAAGGAGTTCGAGGAAGTCAGTGATTTTGTCTGGGAGCATCCGGAAACCTGTTTCATGGAAAAGGAATCCACGAAATGTCAGCTTGAGCTGATGAAGAAAGAGGGATTCAGGATCACAACTCCGGTTGCCGGCATGGACACGGCGTTTATCGCTGAGTATGGCAGCGGGAGACCGATCATCGGAATTCTCGGCGAAAACGACGCCCTTGTGGGCCAGAGCCAGGTGGCGGATTTCGTGGGCCAGAAGCCGCTCGTGCAGGGTGGAAATGGCCACGCATGCGGACACAATTTGCTTGGCACCGGCGCCATGCAGGCGGCAACAGGCTTGAAGGATTTCATGGAGGAAAAGGGCCTGAAAGGCACCATCCGCTACATTCTCACGCCGGCCGAGGAAGGCGGCGGCGGCAAGTGCTTCATGGCCAGAGCCCATGTTTTCGATGATCTTGATGCGATTCTCGCATGGCATCCGGATTCAAGCAATTACATCGGCAACCATGCCAAGGCCTGTGTCACCTTCAATGTCACCTATCACGGCAAGGCGGCGCACGCTTCGGCTGCTCCGTGGGAAGGCATCGGCGCTCTCGACGCGGCGGAGCTCGCCAACACTGGCATCCAGTATCTGCGCGCTCATGTAAAGCCGGACGTACGTCTCAACACCGCGTATGTCGATGCGGGCGGGAAGGCTCCGAACGTCATCCAGTCCAGAACAGAAGTTTCCTACTGCCTGCGCGCGGACAAGCAGTCTGATGTTGAGATCCTGTTCAACAAGGTCATGAACATCATCAAAGGTGCCTGCCTCATGACCGGAGCGACAGCCGACGAGCCGTTCATATTCAACGACTATCTTGATATCATCGATGTGCCGACGCTGGACCGTCTGGCACTTGAAAACATGCACAAGATCTATCCGCTTAACTACACGGATGAAGAGCTGAAATATGCCGCACAGTTCGTGCCGTTCGGATCCCGTCCGGATTCCAAAGTAGCAATCGACTCTTCTGTCAACGACGATCTCAACATCCCATCTGCCGGATCTTCGGATGTCGGCGACGCAAGCTACTGCGCTCCGACCGTTCAGATGCAGCTCGTGACCGAAGCCGCCGGAACCGTCGCGCACAGCTGGTGCCGCACGGCGCAGGGCAAGTCCTCTGTCGCAAAGAAAGGTATGCACGCAGCTGCCAAAGCTCTTGCCGGCATAGCGCTCGACCTGTTTGAAAATCCGGATTATGTCAAGCAGGCAAGAGAGGATTTCAACAACAGCCTGAAGGGCAAGAAGTACTCCACTCTTCTTCCGGAGTCTCTGAAGCCGGGCGATCATAAATATTGATCGCGGGTTTCGTGCTGCCATTTCCGTCAGATTTCTTTCGACATGCTTCTTGACATTGAATGACAGCTGGTGATAGGATAATCAAAATTTAAAAAACCGTTGAAAAAGGGTAAGTACGACACAGACAGAAGCTTACAGAGAGCCGCGAATAGCTGAGAGAGCGGCAGGGGATGTGTGTCGGAATGGCCTTTGGAGGGCGTCATGAACCGGCAGAACTGCCGCAATGTGACGACGAAACTGCATCGTACAAGGCAGCGTGCTTACAGATCATCTGAAATAGTGTTTTCTGTGTGCATGGAGAAAGCGGATTCCGGCAAAGGATGAGCGGCTGATTGAAAAGCTGCAATACCGGCGTCGGGCTCAAGGCGGGTGGTACCGCGGAACGCATACAATAAACGTTTCGTCCCGGCCAAAGATTTGTTTCTTTGGCCGGGACTTTTTTGTGTCCTTGCCTGTGCTAATCCGGAAACACAGGCAGGACATATCTCATCCCGGTCAGACAAAATGAAAGGAATATCTGTTAAGTTAAAACCAGGAGGAACTTGAAATGCAGGCTATTTACGCACTTACTATCGTACTTGCAATCTACGCTGCCGGAGATCTGATATCCTACTTCTCCAAAGCCCGTGTCCCGGCCGCCATCGCCTGGGCTGTCATCATTCTGGCAGGGCTGTGGACCGGTATCCTTCCGTCCTACACATTCGAGGATTCCACAATCAGCGGATTCGGCATGATGGCCGTCACGCTCATGATCGTCATGCTGGGAACTACGATAGACACGCCTGAGCTCAAGCGTCAGATTAAAACTATCATCGTATGCGTGGCCAGTGTGCTGCTCTCTACCGTTCTGATTCTTGTCATCGGGCCGCATCTCATCAACCCGCAGTATGCGTATGTGGGCTCTGCCGTTTACGCAGGCGGCAACGCCGTTATCCTGATGATGACATCCGTTCTGAAACCGGAAGGATTAACCGATGTCGTCGGTTTCTTCACCATTCTTGGCACCGCACAGGGATTCTTCGGCCAGCCTCTCTGCTCGTATTTTCTTCGCCACTATGCAAAAAGATTTCTCGCCGATCCTGAAAATATCGCCCGTTATGCCTCTGATGAGAACAAGGAAAACGCCGGTACGCACCGTCGCCGCCTGCTGCAGCTTCCGGAGAAAATGGACCGTATCCCTGTTATTCTCCTGAAAGTAGCGCTCGTCGCTTCTCTTGCAGCTTATCTTTCGGGACTTACGGACGGTAAGATTCATGCATTTGTTATATCGATCATCCTCGGATGGATCTGTGTTGAAACGGGATTCCTGAAGAAAGGGACCATGAACTCGATCGAATCTGCCGGTATTATTACGTTTCTGGCCGCCTGTGTGCTTTTCGGCAATTATGTCGGAATCACGCCCCAGATGTTTCTCGGCTACATTATCCCGATTGTCGTCGTAATGCTGCTGGGCATTGCCGGCACCGCGATCGCCGGGATCGTCATCGGAAAACTTTGTAATATGCCGGTTGACCTGGCCATCGCGCTCGGGCTCACCTGCACATTCGGTTTTCCGCTGACGATGATCATGACCGACAACGTCTGCGACGCCATGGCCAGGACAAAAGAAGAACACACGGCGCTTTACAATGTCCTTCTCCCGAAGATGCTTGTAGCCGGCTTTGTGACCGTCACCATCGTCTCCGTGTTCATCGGCAGCTTCGTTCTGGCGAAATTCTTTTAAACTCAGCAGCCCTTCTTGCCGCTCTTATGGTCATCAATAGAGCAGGCAGCTCCAGAGCCGTATTCTACAAGCCCAGCGTCGGCCGGATCAAGAGAAATCTTTCCGTCCGGAAAGACAAATGCCGGGATCCCGACATCTCCGATCTCCTTGCTGTGATCAAAGGCCGGACTCGTGTCGCGCATCCGGGTAAAACGGCTCATGTTCCGGATATTGGCGCCGATATTGATATACTCAAACTCGTCTTTTCTGTCCTTGATCTGCTCGTATACATAGTCACAGTACGGGCATGTCGGAAGGCCGAAAACCTTAATCATATCTCTCTCCTTTTCTGAATGCGGAAGGCCGGTATCTTAAACACAAGAGCCGGCCTTTTTATCTCTCATATGCAGTATATCACGGACGTCTTCCGCGCGGAAAGCTTCCCGTTTTTCTCCGGTGCGAAGCCATGCTTTGAACGACTGGATTTTCACATTTTCCGCGTGGCGGACAAACAGTGCCGCTGCCGGAACGTCGCCAAGTGCGTTGCTTTCCGGATATTGATCAACATTTTCCGCTGTCTGCGGCTGAGGATTCAGATCCGCAATATTGTCGCGATACCTGACCTTGAAATCTTTCAGCACAATATTCTCAACGCGGCGTGTAACTCCTCTGCCGTCTGTAAATCCTGTGATAACAGACGGAAGCTCCGCGTCAACACTGTCAACGCCTTCGATCCGCACATTGCGGATGCTGCCGCCGTTTTCTCTTGCCTTGCGGTCTTCCTCCGAAGTAAACCCAAACTTGTTCCGGCGGTTGAGCTGAATGAACACAGGGCAGACTACCTGTTCCATCCGGATATTCTTCACCGATACATTCTCGACATGCGTACCGTCGCACGACTCGATGCTGATACCGGATACCATTCCCGGCGCGATGTCCGGAAGATAGAAGTGGCAGTTTTCAATGGAAATATCGGAAATGTCGTAGTACGTCTCGGTTCCGATCTTGAAGCCGTTCATCACCGACGTGACGGTGCAGTCCGAGATCGCAACGCGGCGCGTCGGGCGCATAGAAGCGCTGCCGTCCTGAATGTCCTCTCCGTCGTGCTCGTGAATCCTCGGCGCCTTCACACAGATTCCATCGTCCGCGGAAGAGACAAAGCAGTGACGGATTTCAACATCCTCGCAGGCCATGATGTCAATGCCGTCCGTGTTAGCGACATGGCGGTTGTCATCGATGATCGTGTCCGAAACAGAGACGTCCGTGCAGCCGTCCAGCACCAGTGACCAGTCGCAGGCATCCTGAAGAATAATGTTATTTACTTTGACATTCTGCGAATTCCGGAACCAGACAAAATACATCGGGCGGGAATAAACTCCATCCCCATTTCCGTACGGATCCGACACGTACCGGATCCGGCTGCGGTAAGCATAGCGGATCGTATCTACCGGATAACCCATGTTGTCATAAAGCACCGGTGGAACCTTTGTCTTGTCAAGCGGCTCTAAAAGCGGGCGGCGAAGCGGCAGATGCACGAAATACTCTCCGCTCCCGTTGATCACGCCGCCGCCGGTCACTTCTACGTTCCTGGCATCCTTCGTGATAAGAACGGCATCCGTAATCTTTTCGCGGCAGTGCGAAGCCTCAAGTCTTGAATCCCGGTCCACAAACAGCGTCATACCGCTTTTCAGATATAAAGTCCCGGTCGTAAAACTTCCGCCCTTCACAAGAACCAGGCCGCCGACAAGCGACGCTGCATCGATTGCAGCCTGGATCACGTCTGTATTCAGAAAATGCCGGTTTGGAACCGCACCGAAATCCCGAATGTCAAATATCTTCTCTGCCGTAATGCCCGGAATGTTCTCCGGTCTCTGCTCCCGGATATACTGTCCGCGCGGGATCGCCTGAAAATAATCGCCTTCATACACGGTCCCGCACTCCGGATGATCCGCCTCATCGCGCTCAAAATCCATCCAGGCACAGCCGTCGCGGGAAATGGCAAGAAGAATACTGCCGTCTTTCTCCCGCACGCGGATAAAGAAGCCGTGTTTCTCATCTCTGACTTCATCCTTCCACTCGGCGCCGTAGACTGCATCCGCTGCCGGATCTGCTTCATCAAGCCAGGAAAAATCCTCTGTGAAAAAGAAGCGTCTCTCGCCTTCCTGCGTCACGCGAAGATACCAGGCGCCGTCCTTGCCGGTTAACTTTGGATCCGAAAACGAACCGGCACTTGCCGGAAG
Source organism: Lachnospiraceae bacterium (assembly GCA_050944355.1). GTDB lineage: Bacteria > Bacillota > Clostridia > Lachnospirales > Lachnospiraceae > UBA4285. Next base: position 27,979 of record JBMNQX010000007.1, on the reverse strand, counting down.
CAGAACCGGTGCTTTCAGCGACAAAAGCCAGCGGTATGTCTCATCTGTCATGAAATGTTCCTCCCTCGGTCAGTCTATATATATTTATTATACAAACGTTCTGCTTTCTTACGGTGAACTCCATCTACTTCACATGTGGCATTATTAACCGGACGGAACTTGTGATACACTAAAAAGTGCCCGTTAAGGCGCATCTTTAAAATTGGTATTAAACCGGAAAGGTCACTGCTATGTCTGAAAAAAATTATAATTTTCTGTCCCGCGCCGAAGAACTCCGCGCAGATACAACCCGCCACTACAACTGTGCGCAGTCGGTTTTTATTCCTTTTGCCGAGGCCAGGGGAATGGACACGGAGACCGCATATGCCATTGCGGACAATTTCGGAGCCGGCATGCGGGTCGCTTCCGTGTGCGGAGGAATCACCGGTGCGCTCATGGCGCTGGGACTTTGGGGACTGAATGATCCCAAGATGGTCACTGAATACTTCCGCACGATCCGGGCGCATCACGACGGCCACGCGGACTGTGCTTCGCTTCTTGCAGCCAATGCAGCGAAGGGACTTCCGAAGAAGCCGCACTGTGACGCTATGGTTTTCGAGAACGTCAGGATGGTCGAAAGCCTTCTGAAAGCCGCCGGCAAAATTTAAGTAAAAAATCAGGCAGTCCGGAAGACCACTGATCTTCTGAACTGCCTGCTTTTTTCTTGTTCGGCCGCTAATCTCGCCGGAGACAGTCACCGGCAAAGCGCCTCGATCTCTCCGTCACTGATCCTCTGTCCGGCGGCAAGGCCGGCCGCGGCAGCTTTCTCATCAGGTACTTCTTTCACCACTTCCATGCCGTTTTCTGCTTCAAGAACCAGACGGCACATGACGCATGCACCGTCCGGAAGCTCTTCGCAGCCATAATCGGCTTCGGTGATATCTTTGATCGTGTACTTCATAGAAAGCCTTAGAAACGGAACGTGTCCTTGATGCCGAGCCACTTCTGATCCTTGTCGGAAAGAATCAGCGGCACGCCGTCAACGGTGTATCCTTCTGCCGAAGCGGTGCCATCATACTTTCCTGTCAGCAGCGGCCAGATGATTCCGATTTCCGGGTCATTCCATGCCATACCGCCTTCATCATTCGGATGCCAGAAATCATTGACCTTATAGCAGAATTCCGCCTCATCCGACAGAACAAGGAAACCGTGTGCAAAGCCTTCCGGAATCAGGAACTGCTTCTTGTTTTCTGCAGTGAGTTCAACGCCGTACCATTTGCCGTAGGTTTTTGAGTCGCCGCGCAGATCGACGGCCACGTCAAAAACGCTGCCGCGGACGGCGCGAACCAGCTTGCACTGCGGATAGTGCTTCTGGAAATGCAGGCCGCGCAGAACGCCCTTCGTCGACATCGACTGATTATCCTGAACAAAATTAATGTCAAATCCAGCTTCCTTCATGTCTTTCACGTTATATGTCTCCATGAAGTAGCCGCGCTCGTCACCATGCACCGTCGGTGTAATGACACAAAGGCCTTCGATTCCACCAACATTTTTCTCGACTTTGATCTGACCCATTTTCTCCTCCTGAAACCAGACGCAAAGCTGCGTCCATCCTGCTTAGTATTTCACTTTTCCGTCTGCGACTGCCTGCAAATGCTTGCCATACGGGCTCTTGCCGTACAGTTTGGCCGATTCGCGCAGGGTATCAACGCTAATCCAGTGATTGATATACGCGATTTCTTCCGGCGCACTGATGGTAATGCCCTGCAGATCCTCAACAGTCTGGACAAATTCGGCTGCGCGCACAAGGCTGTCCATCGTGCCGGTGTCAAGCCATGCAAAACCGCGTCCAAGCAGCTGTACATCAAGCAGCCCGTCCTGAAGATACATTTCGTTGAGCGTCGTGATCTCGAGCTCGCCTCTTGCCGACGGCTTGACCGCCTTCGCGCGCTCCGAAACTTTCGCCGGATAGAAATACAGTCCCGTAACGGCATAGTTGGACTTCGGCGCAGCCGGCTTCTCTTCGATCGAAACCGCCTTGCCCGACGCGTCAAACTCTACAATACCAAAGCGCTCCGGATCATTCACATAATATCCGAAAACAGTCGCTCTTCCGCGCTCGGCATCCGCCTTGGCGCCGCGAAGCAGCGTGCCGAAACCATTTCCGTAGAAGATGTTGTCGCCCAGCACCATCGCGCAGGAATCATCGCCGATGAAATCTTCTCCGATGATAAATGCCTGTGCCAGCCCATCCGGCGACGGCTGAACCTTATAGCTCAGGCGAATGCCGAACTGGTGTCCGTCACCGAGCAGCTGCTCGAATCTCGGCGTATCCGACGGTGTCGAAATCACAAGAATATCCCGGATTCCGGCCAGCATCAGAGTCGAAAGCGGATAATAAATCATCGGCTTGTCGTAAACAGGCAGAAGCTGTTTACTGGTAACCATTGTAAGCGGGTACAGTCTCGTACCCGAACCGCCCGCAAGAATAATTCCTTTCATCAGAACATTCCTTTCTCTTTTAAGATCTTCAGATATCTGGCTACCGCATCCGGCCATACCGGCAGCGGCTTAAAACCTGCTTCTGTAAGTTTTTTCTTGTCCAGTCTGGAATTAAACGGACGTGCCGCCTTGGACAGACCGTATTCTTCTGTCGTGACCGGAATAACCTGTGTAGAATACCCGGCCTGACGATAGATTTCCTTTGTGAAATCATACCAGCTGATGTAGCCGGTCTTCGTACCGTTTTCATCCACACCGTTTTCCGTCACCGGAAGTTCGGCGTTGGTCGCGTGATAATAACCGTACTTTTCCGTTCCGATCATATCAACCAGCAGTCTGGCAAGATCGTATGTATAAGTCGGCGTGCCGATCTGATCGTTGACAACGCGGACCGTGTCATGCGACTTTCCGACCTTCAGCATTGTCTTGATGAAATTCTTGCCGTTGACGCCGAAGACCCATGCGATGCGGACGATGAAATATTTGTCGAGAGTCCCTGAAACCGCCAGCTCGCCGCCGAGTTTCGTCTGCCCGTAGACATTCAGCGGTTTGTAATCTTTGCAGTCCGGCTCCCAGGGCTTTTGTCCCTGACCGTCAAACACGTAATCGGTGCTGATGTAGACCATCTTCGCATCGATCGCCTTGACCGCCTCGGCGATGTTGCGCGTGCCGCCCTCGTTGACCGCGCGCACCTTTTCAACCTTGTCGTCATCCTCTGCCATATCGACAGCGGTCCAGGCTGCGCAGTGCACGACAACGTCAGGTTTCATCTGCCCGATCACCTGGCGCACGGCTTTTGCGTCCGTAATATCCAGGCTCACGTACGGCATCTTTGTGACAGCCGTGCCGTCCATCTCGCCGCCGTATTCCGGCTGAATATCCGAACCGACACCCTCAATGCCGCGCTTTGCCAGCTCATTCATCACATCATGTCCAAGCTGTCCGCTCACACCCGTGACAAATGCTTTCATACAAGCGGCTCCTTTCCGTCCAGAACCTCACGGTTTCCATACATCTTCTTATAATAATTCTGATACTCGCCGGATACGATGTTCTCCCACCAGTCTTTGTTGTCGAGATACCACTGGATCGTCATGCGGATACCATCGGCGAATTTCGTCTCCGGAAGCCAGCCGAGTTCATTGTGAATCTTGGTCGGATCAATTGCGTAGCGCTGATCGTGGCCCTTGCGGTCGGTCACATGCTCAATCAGGCTGTACGGCTTGTCGAGATAATCGCAGATCAGCTTGACAATATCGATATTATGCATTTCATTGTGCCCGCCGATGTTGTAGATTTCGCCGACCGTACCCTTGCGGATGATCAGATCAATCGCCTTGCAGTGGTCCTCAACATACAGCCAGTCGCGGACATTCTTGCCTTCTCCGTAAACCGGCAGAGGCTTGTCTGCCAGCGCATTGGCGATCATAAGCGGGATCAGCTTCTCCGGGAACTGATACGGGCCGTAGTTGTTTGAGCAGCGGCTGATCGTGACCGGAAGTCCGTATGTTCTGTGATAAGCGCCGACCAGAAGGTCTGCAGACGCCTTCGATGTTGAATACGGGCTCGATGTGTGAATCGGCGTATCCTCATGGAAGAACAGATCCGGTCTGTCAAGCGGAAGATCTCCGTACACTTCGTCGGTCGACACCTGATGATATCTTCCGATGCCGTACTTGCGGCAGGCATCCATCAGCACAGAAGTTCCGATGATATTGGTCTCAAGGAAGATGGTCGGATTCTCGATCGAACGGTCAACGTGCGACTCAGCTGCAAAGTTCACGACAATATCCGGCTTCTCTTCTTCAAAAAGTTTGTACACGCCTTCTCTGTCCCGGATGTCCAGCTTGGCGAACCGGAAATTCGACTTGTCAAGAACGCTCTTCAGCGTCTCCAGATTGCCGGCATACGTCAGCGAATCAACGCAGATGATTCTGTCTTCCGGATGCTTCTTCATCTCATAAAAGATAAAGTTGCTTCCAATAAATCCTGCTCCGCCCGTTACAATAATCTTCATATGCGCCCTCCCTCAATTGTCTGCTGCGCGCTTCGTTACCGGCCATCTGCCGGCTTTTGTGTATTTGTTATTCTGTATTTGGAACAACAGCATTGTACAAGGTGACGTTACGTCACTGTCAAGTAATATCTTTCATGTAATCACTATATTTTAAATGAACCTGCCGCACCTGAAGCTGAGTGCTATAATGTCATTAGTTTTAATCCATACAGGAAATTCAAGGATGGAGGAATTCTATGATGAATGCAAACGAACTCGCTCACTCAGTAAAAGATTATGTGATCCAGTACCGCCGCACGGTACACCAGAATCCGGAGCTGTCCATGAAGGAATTCAAGACAACCGACCGGATCTGCGAAGAGCTTGACAAGATGGGCGTTACCTACAAGCGCATGGAGCCAACAGGCGTTCTTGCTGAAATCAAGGGCGGCAAGGGACCGGGAAAGACCGTACTTCTGCGCGGTGATATCGACGGTCTGCCGATCAAGGAAGACACGGGGCTGCCTTATGCCAGTGAAAATGGCTGCATGCACGCCTGCGGTCACGATACACACAACGCCATGCTCCTGGGTGCTGTAAAGTGCGTCAACGAAATTAAGGATTCCTTCGCCGGAACCGTAAAGTTCATCTTCCAGCCGGCTGAGGAAACCGGTGAGGGCGCCAAAGCGATGATCAAACAGGGCGTTCTGGATGGCGTCGATTATATGTTCGGCACGCACATCTCTTCTGCTCTGAAGAGCGGTCATGTAGCTACGATCGATGGGGCTATGCACGCATCGGCCTTCTGGTTCAAGATCAAGGTGACCGGCCATCAGGCGCACGGCGCTGACCCGCTGCACGGCATCGATGCCGCTGTCGCCGGTTCTGCCGTTGTCATGGCACTCCAGGATATGGTTGCCCGCGAATACGATCCGTTCGCTCCGATGGTTGTCACGGTCGGCGATATTCAGTGCCCGGGCCGCTTTAACATCATCCCTGGCGAGTACCGCATGGAAGGAACCATCCGCACATTCTCCCGTGAGATCAACAAGACACTGGAAGCAACACTGAACCGTATCGCCAAAAATGCAGCCGCTGCCTACCGCTGCACAGCGGAAGTTGAAATCCACGAGGTTGCGGAAGTCAACATCAACAATCATGACGCCTTCAAGATCGGCTGGGCAGCCGCACAAAAGGTAGCTCCGGGCAATGTTGAGACAGCTGTCCCGACGATGGGCGGCGAAGATTTCGCATACTACACCCCGTATGTCAAGACCTGCTTCTTCACGCTGGGTGCAGAACTTCCGGACAAGGACGGCAACGTATACTCTCATCACACGCCGAAAGTACTGTTCGATGAGAATGCGCTGGAGACCGGCGTTGCCCTCTATGTTCAGTGCGCACTGGATGGACTTGAAGCCTGACTCAGGTAAAGAATAACTTCCCTGCGCCGGCTTATTTCTCCGGGACCTTCCCGAGGAATAAGCCGGCGTCTTTTGTTATATGGAAACCGTCCTTCACCTTCCTCATGACAAATTCCCGGAACTCCCGGTATCTGTCGAGCAGCAGACGGTTCTGATTTCCATGACACGACAGAATGTATGCGATAAGCGGCTCTGCCTCCGAGATTTCAATCGCATCCTCATAGCGGCGGCAGGTGACGTCATCAAAGAACGGCTTCATGAGAGCGGCGCCATTTTCCAGGCCGAATTTTTCATACAGATGATCGGCTGAGAGGACGATCTCAGGGTCAAATTCCTGCACGAGGCCGGTCACTTCCAGCATATGTGCTTTTCCGTACGTGGCTGCCGCGAGGCGTCCTCCCGGTGCAAGCACGCGGGCGATTTCCTGCAGCGCGCGGGATACGTCTTCACAGTAAAACAGCACATGGTCCGCAATCACCAGGTCAAAGCTTTCATCCTTCTCCGGGATATCCTGCACGTCAAAGACACGGAAGGTAAATCTTGGGTCGCTTCCCAGCTCCCGCTGCACCGCCCGGACCATTCCTTCGGACTTGTCTGTAAGTTCCACGGACACAGACTTCGGCAGATGGTCAGCATTTTCCATCCAGAGCGCGCCGTTTCCGCAGCCGACTTCGAGAACGCGCATGCCTTCTTTCAGGCCGCACTGGCGGAAAACCCACTTGAACCACCCTTCGCGGTTAACGGAATACTCGCGGTGCAGCCGGATTCTCGCATCGATATTGCTTGTGTTCACATACTGGGTCTTGAGCGGTTCCTCCATCGACGTGAGGTGAATCAGGTCCAGCATACTGCTCCACTCAATCCGGCTGCCATCCTGCATTCTCCGGATCATCTCGTCCATGGTCATCTGCATCTCGCGGATTTCCTCCGCGCGCTCAGACAGGAGGCGGCGCTGAATCCGCATAGACTGCAGAAGCACCGAGACATCCGTCGAAGCGAGGGACAGTTCCCGGATTTCGGCCAGAGAAAAGCCGAAGTACTTGAACAGAAGAATCTGCTGAAGCCTCATCAGATCCTTGTCGGTGTAAAGTCTGGCGCCGCCCGGCGTTTTGGCCGACGGGTGCAGAAGATTTTCCTTGTCATAATACCGCAGCGTCCGCAGTGTCACATGCGCCTTCCTGGCAAATTCTCCCGATGTATAATACCCTTTTTCCGACATACAGCACCTGATCCGTTCGTCTTTCCTCTTCCGCTTTGCAAAAACCCATACTTTAAATTCAATTTTACCGTCGCCGCAGCAGAGGATACAACCACTTATTGTCCCTTTACAGGCAATAATTTTCATGTCTTTTCATCTCGCCCAGCAGAACGGGGAACTCTGACGCCGGATGCTGTATAATAAAAGCGCGGCCGTTGTAAACGGCCGCAGGAAGGGATACACGGATTATGATCGCAGTCACGCTCGCCAGACAGCTGGCAGAACTTTTCATCATGATGATGCTGGGCACCGTGCTTGTGCGGGCACATCTCTGCGGTCCGGACGCAGCCAAAGGCCTCTCCGTCATCTGCATTTACGTCATTCTGCCCTGTGTCATTCTCGAGGCATTTCAGATTTCCTATACCGATGAAATCAGAGACGGCTTCCTGCTGGCGCTGCTCGCTGCATTCCTGATTCATCTGATTCTCTTCATCCTTACGGCGCTTCTGGGAAAAGTCTTTCCTCTTGACCGGATCGAAAAAGCTTCGCTGATCTACTCCAACGCCGGCAATCTCATCGTTCCGCTCGTCACCTCGGTACTTGGCAAAGAGTGGGTGATTTACGCCAGCGCCTTCATTACAGTTCAGAACCTCTTCGTCTGGACCCACGGCACATCCCTCATCAGCGGCCGTCCACAATTTTCCCTGAAAAAAATCCTGACCAATGTCAACATGATTGCCGTCGTCATCGGCCTTCTGATGTTCTTTTTTCAGCTTCACTTTCCGTCCGTCATCAGCGACGTCACCCACAGTATCGCGTCTTCCGTCGGCCCTGTCAGCATGATCATGATCGGCATTATCCTCGGCGGCGCCTCCTGGCGCAAAATCTTCGGCAGCCGCCGCATCTATTTTATCTGCCTGCTCAAACTGATCGTGATCCCGCTCATCGTCCTTCTATTCCTCAAGTACTCCGGCCTCGCGTCGCTTGTACCGGACGGCCGCACCATCCTGATGATCAGTCTTCTTGCCGTCATCACGCCTTCCGCTTCCACCGTCACACAGCTCGCCCAGTTATACGATCAGGAGCCTTCCTATGCCGGCGCCATCAACGCACTCACGACCATCTTCTGCATCGTAACCATGCCGGCGATGGTATTTCTCTACAACCTGTAAGTTAAAATCTGTCCCCGGTTATACTAGCATTTGCCAGGTGATTGGCAAATGCCTGCATCTGTTGAATCTGTTTCATTTTGTAAGCCAGGCAGCCTCCGGTGCATTTCATCACAGATCTTAAGTGACACACTTCTTATTCCTTTTCTCACATAATGATTAATCTTCTATCTGTATATTTGAAAATTTCAAGGAAGCGGATAATTCTGCTCCGTCCCCTGTGTTCCCCACTCCCTATTCACTTCCCCATCGGTATCACTAAGTTCAGTCTTTACGATAAGCGTTCCGAACACTCTCTGCACATTATAATTGCGCTCATAGTAAGCCTCTGTCTTCGAATCCGATGTCAGGAACGAATAGGTAAAGTAATTGTTCGGAGTTGTAGAACTGGTTCCTTTCGGAACAGCCGTCCTGTTTTGAATAGTTACTCCGTCTCCCTCAAGGAAACCGTCTCCTCTTACCCGGACGGTTGTATTCCGGTATGCATTCTGGTCATCCTGCTGAACAAATACATAACTTGCAGATTCCAGGAACACAGTCCTCGGGATAATATTCACATACTGATCCGAGGATTCTGAATTTGCTGTCCAGACTGTATACTCCTTTCCATTTCCATCCGTGAAAATGACGCTGGCACTTATCTGGTACCTGCCGGCATCTACCGGAGCATCTGGGGTCCAAGTCGTCCCGTCTTCAGAATACTCAAGGACCGTTCTCTTTGTCAGCCCTGCAAACAGATCATTGCTCTCGCCGATATATGTAACTTCCGCCCGGCAAGGCGTTCCATCAAACAGCTTGCTGCTGCCGGTCAGTTTGAATACCTCATCCTTCATGACGGTATACACAAACGTCACCGTCGGCACATCACCACTCGGAATCGTTTCTCCATCCGCACTTCTTGTAAGAATCTTATAAGCAGACGGATCTACTGTTGTTCCATCCGTACCAAGAATGCCCTCCAGATAGTAACCGTCCAGATTCAGATTTGCGGTCACGTACTCACTTGCATTTTCCGAAGAATGTGTCTCCGACTTAATCGTCAGTATTGTTCCGCTACCAAAATCCGCAACATAGTTCACTCTGTAGGTCCAGACGTTCTGGCTACTGGTATAGGTAAAAGTGATTGCTTTACTTACCGGAGAAATGTCATAGATCGCCTGCGAAGATACATATGGTGTATAACCCAGAATCTGCGGTGCTTCAATCACGTCATCCGTATGCATCGTACCCTTCCAGTAAAGAACATTCTGTTTTGTATCAAGTTCCCAATTATCCTTCGTCCAGATGCCGGTCGCATTATTTTTTGCCCAGCTGGTCTTGTCCAGTTCCGTAAGCAGAGAACTGCCATCAGCTCCAGCCACGTTTATCCTTACTCGTACAATACCAGCCGTCTGCTGCCAGTGCGGGTACAGTACAAAATCACTTACAACAGCTGATGAAGAAATGAACTCCCGCAGAGAATCTTTTTCCGTCGACCACTGTTCAAATTTGTACGTGTTGCCTTCAGAATCTGTCTTTGTAAGATTTCCTGTCAGGGAGCTGGCAGCACTTACCGCACTGCCAAGTTTCGCGGTTTCCTGAGACATCTCAACATAGTACAGATCGTCTGTCACTTTATAGAGATTGCTTGTTCCCTTAACCAGCTGAACATCATTTCCGGCTACTGCCTCTTCGCATGCTTCCAGATCTTTCAGATTGTCCACGCTGTCGCTCAAATTGAAGAACACCTTGACCTTCGGCGCTTCCCAGTGTGCAAAAAGCTGCACATTGTTAGCAGGCATCTGGAAAGCATCCACTTTGCCGTCATTGTCTGTATCAACGCCATACGTTGTCGCATCACCTACAAACTTACCATCAGCATCAAATACTATTGCGCCTTCTGAACCTTTTGAATTATACAGTCCAGTAAAGATATACCCTGTTCCAAGATTAGCCGGTGGGTTCTCCTTGATTTCCTCAATTATGGAAGCATCCAAATTGGATATCTTTTGTTCATAAAGCTCATTAAGTTCCGGAACTGAGGCTACACCTGTGTTTTCCACTCTGATCTGATAGGTGTTGCGCTTATGATATATATTCAATGTTCCGTTGTTATAGGGTGTAGTTACTTCTTTCTTGTTTTGCCCAAGCTGAAGCTGCGAATTGGATTTAGGATATTTATAAGCGAAAACCGAATATCCTAAATACTTATTCGATAATGTAAAACTAGATGCATATGTAGTTTGCGAAATTACTGGCTTACTAGCATCACCAAAATGACTAATAAAGACATTCGAATTGCTGACATCTGAATCTTGTAATGTCTTGAAATCACTTTGGAGATAATGGTTAATTGTCAGATTATTCCTTCTTGAGTCATTTTTTGCGTACATAGTAATGGTATTAGCATCATCGATATACTGTGGATCCGGCAAAAATTGTGCCAGGAAGGTAATACCAATTCTTTCTGAATAATACCACGAATAGTCATTAGGCCATGAATAATTCGGATAATTCGCAATAGGTTCTTCATAAAGACCTGTCCACTTGACCTTTGGCACTTTGGATCCGACCGGATATACCAGTTTGCCATTTCCACTCTTTGACCAATCTATTTCTTTATTGGGCATATCAAATTCGACATGGTCAGTATTTTTATTATTTTTCAAATACCATTCAATGACACTAACGCTGTCACTATACTCTTTAATAGAATCTCGATCATACGATGTGAAATAGTATATGTTATCATTTGATTTATCATTCAGACTATGCCCAAAATATGTTTTATTACCATAATTATCATAGTTCCATTTATCGATTCCATACTCAGGTTTAGTATAAGTTGTCCCCTTATCATCAAAGGTGTAAGTGTTTTTCACTATATTTCTTTCTCCCGACACCACGGAATACACGCGCTCTGTATTAATTCGATACCCGCCAACATAATATTGGTTATTCATCTTTTCTACTTTAGGCGCATAATAAAACTCTCCGCTACTGGTATCTGTATTGTCATCCACCAGTTCATACCGGGTCCCGTTGTACTTCACAACATATTCTTTCGGCACCTTCGAATAACCTATATAGAAAGCTTTATAATATTTATCGTAATAAACCTGAGTATCTGTAAGATATCTTAATTCTGCTCCATCCTTAATTCCTTGCTGCAGATATTTATATGTTTGAGTCGTTTCTGTTTGTGTCACCGTCAGTGTATATATTGTAACCGGATCAACCGTCGCTTCAATTTCTTTGTCGCTTATGACTCCTCCTACATCTGAATAATCAAACACATAGTTGATCTTTTCACGGTCATAATAAAGCCGTATCACAGTAGAACCATCCGGACTGACCTCTTTCGGCAATAATTTAGCGGTCTTCGTCTGATTGAAATCATAGTAATCATATGATGGGTACTTACCCTTATCCGGATCACCTGTACGAAATCTGGCGCTTACTGTTGGTGCGTCCGTCTTACCTTTAATAGCATTAAAGACATCACTCAGCTGAATACTCTGATCTGAAGCCGTACTGAAATTGCCGACATCTGTGAATGAAGTATAATAATCGTACAGATCTGTCTTTGAATGATCTACATTTTGCCGGAAGATCTCTACTGTTACGGATGCTGTTGCATTCTTCTGCCAATTCGCCACCACATGTACATTTTCAGCGGGCATGGTAAATCCTGCGGAACTTCTAAGAGTTTCCGAATCAAGATTAGCCGGATAATTCGAATCCGCAGACAGATTCGCATACGTTTTCGACGCATCATCCGAATCATCCGGAACAATGTACCACTCCTTGCCTTCTGCAAGAGCATATCCTTGCTTCTGCACGTATCCTTCTTGATTATTGTTGTGATCATCATCCAGCAGTTTGAAGGTTTCTCCGTACATGTGGAGCTCGGAGGCTTTCATGCCTGTTCTTACTGTATTTCCGGATTTGTCCGTATAATTATAAATTCCCGACTGAAAGTCGTAAGTGAGATAATAGTTGTTTCTGGTGTAATAAACTTTGATGATATGATTTTTGTCATCCTTGTTCAGAACAGTATTATTGCCTTCCGTCGTTGACAGCGTAAACTTTCCCTGGTCACCCTCCATGAAATTCAGCGGCTTTGCCGTTGCAAGCATCCCGCTGACAGTGGCCTCCTCTGTTTCAATAGTAAAGTTACTGTTCTCTTCGGAACTAAACGGCAGATTATTCACACTCTGCGTCATGTCATAAGACTTGCCATCAGAAGAAGTCTTATAATAATCAGTTGATTTCAGCGCAGTACCATCCGTATTCTGGAAGATATACTGCACCTTGTAGGAAACCATATCGCCGGTGTAGAGGATCTTGTAAGCCGCATCCGCTTTGGCATCCTCATAGGGGACTGCAGAGCTTAAGTCGTCATTCAGCGTGAGTGTTGCGGTATCGTACTTAAAATCAGGATTGTCAATATTCGTCCAAGTACTGCCATCCCAACGGTATAACTGCGCCGGCTTAATATTCTTATAATTTCTGAGTTTTACCTCTCCCAATTTGTTTGTATCCGTATGAGCCAGCATGGTTCCAAGGCTGGTGTTCTGTGCGCCGTTAATTCCCTGCACTTCCAGGACAAATGCCACCGTTTTCGTCGTGCTGCTCTTTTTCTCATATCGTGCGTAAAGTGTCTTCAGTTCGCCGACAGTAATTTCTCCGTCGTCTTCTTCCACGGAAGTTGTGCAGTTTTCATCCGAAAACCAGCCTTTGAAATCATAATCCAGATATACAGGCTCTACAGGCGTTACCTTACCGTCTACGACCTGCGGATACGCAATTGCCTGAGGCGCTTGCGTAGTCGCTGAGCCATCGGTGTCAAAAAAGGTGGCCATCAACTGCACGCGCCCAGATATTTCAGTCGCAGGAGCAAGATTGACAATGGCGATGATATTCTTATTTACGCTGGAAAAATCTGTTCTGTCTTCTCCGCTGTTATTATCCGCGTACGAATATTGTGCACCCGCTGCTTTATTCGGATTGTACGTATTTTTACCGACAAGGTTTTCTGGCTCCGGATTATCAACAACTGTGTCCGTCAGATAGAAATCAATCGACTCTATATATTTGCCAGCCGGTGCTTCACTCGGAACAAGGACGGACTCGCCCTCGACTACGCCCTGCCGGTTAATATTCAAGTTCGGCTGGACAAAATCCACCATCGGATCGTCAGTGTAAGGTACAAGCTTTGATTCGTCATAGGTGTAGAAGTCCACATAATAGATCTGCTTTTCCTCTACCTGATCCAGGATCTTCCAGTCTCCAAAATGACTGCTGATAAAGTATGGAAGTGTATCCGCTTCTGTACCTGTTGCTGCCTGCTGAAGAGTGCTGTCCAGATCCTGCACACCCGGAAGAGCAAAGCCAATGATCGTAGTCGTCGTTCCCTTTGCGTTTTCGATGGCGTCATACCGGTAGCTGATCCGTTTTCCCTGTACGAACGAGCGATAGTTATACCCCTCAATAGCGGAACCATTTCCAACCAGAGCTGTCACCTGCTGATCATTTGTATCCAAAGTAAGGCCGGAGCCATAAACAGTTGAATCTTCGATCCCCGCATCTGCGCAGCTCCCGATTAATGTTCCAGGCAGGCTTCCGTATACCGATGCCGTCGAATACGATGCTGCTACCGTAGAATTGTTGCCAGTAATGGTGCCGACAAGTCCGCCTGCGATTCCGTTCTCACCCGTTGCCTGTACGTTGATGCGGACGTCATCGCCGTTGCGATACTGGATATACTCGCCGTCTTTTGTGTGACCGCCAGTATAACTGTCCTTTATTGACACATCAGAAGCCGAGCCAACCAGACCGCCTGCATTCGATCCGCCTTCTACGTAAACAGAAGCAGATGATAAAGAAATGTTTGAGACGTCACTTCCGTCAATCTTTCCGATCAGACCGCCGGCATTCTCGGTTCCCTGAATCCTTCTGCCATTGTCATAGGCACAGGCAAGAACGCCGCGGACATTCAGACTGCCTGCAGTCGTCACTTCGCCGACCAGTGCACCGACATTGCTTCCGGCCACATCAAAATCAACCAGCACCATGTTGCGCAGTGTCAGATTATCGCGCACGGAACCAAACAGGCCAGCTGCCGTGCCGCTGCCTGCTGCGCTTGTATCAGCGTTTCCGATCTTCAGATTGACAATCTTATTGTACTGACCATCGTAGGTAAAATCCTTGCTTAACGACAGCGGAACATAGCTGTAATTTGAATTACTGACATTTCCAAGAAAGTCAGACCAATCCATCTTTGAGATCTGCTTTGCCGATGTAAGAGAAAGCTTGCCAGTTGTACTGCTGTTGTAGTTGTTCAGAGTCTGCAGATTGATCAAGTGACGGAAGCTTGAAATAGAAGCCGTATAGTCTGAACCGGCAGTACTGCCGCCCTGACTGCCTGTGCTGTTCTGAACTTCTGCGGCATCTGCAAAAAGCGGATTAACCGTCACTGTCTTTGACCAGCCAGACGAAATTATCTGATTGCTGGCCTGATCAATTGCTGCTTTCTTGGGCAATACAACGGCCCGGATAGAAATATCCGCTCCCAGCTGATAGGAATTACCCGCCTTCTGAAGCGTATCACTGAATTTCTTCGTAAAACTCGCATCAGCAGAGGTCACATCATCCAGTAAAAATTCATATTTTCCGGTTGCCGTGTCAACAGAATCCGGTTCAAGAATCTTTTTCTTGTTTCCAAGCGTAACAATAAGCTGAACAGAACCGATATCATTCCGTTTCCTGTCAGCTTCATTAAGCGTCACTTCTGCCTTCAGCTGATCCCCGTTGATGACAGAAATCTCCGGCTCATGAAGCACATCAACTGTCTCGGCGGCTTCACCGCCATAATAGCCGATGACTTTTCCGGAATCATTAAAACGCTTTCTGGCGCCTGTATCAGTTTCTGCATCAGTCAGAGTATCTGAAAAAGTAGATATTCCGCTCTTTGTGCGGAAATCATCTTTGCTGAATGTGTACTGGTCAGAATAGAACACATCCTTGATTACGGCATTCACCGGATCATAGCTTATGATATAGCTTCCGCTCACACGAACCGTCTCGTCAATAGCCCCATAAGGCAGAAGTGCATCCCATATCTCTTTTGCCCCGTCAGTTTCCGAGGCAGCAGGAAGGACAGACGCACTGTTCCCGTCGTAGATCAGATAGTGATTTGTCTCCTGATCCGAGTCGGTTTCCGGCAGCATATCTTCCACCTTCATCAGGCTCAGTCGGTTCTGCGCCGCGACAAAGATCTCTTTGGCTGTATTGTCCATCTCGTAAAGCTTGAGATTCCGGCGATACTGCGCAACAGCAACCGTTGCGAGTGAGCCAAGGATCGCCATAATGGCGATGACCACGAGAAGCTCAGCCAGCGTCATGCCTTTTCTATTGAATATCTTCTTAATCCTGCTCTTCATTAGCAAGTCTACCTCTGAAACTGTCTTATTTCTGTGCGGCCACAGAAAAAGAGTCGATCTTCGCAAGTATCACATCATCGGAATTTTTTACTTCCAGATCATGGATTGTCAGCACCGGCTTTTCATACGTGATAGAACCGATGGTCGTATACAATGTGTCAGTCTTGGCCTTCCCGGTCACATAAGCAGCGGAAATTCCCGTTTCTGCAAACGCACTTTCTCCATCCGTACTCACTGTTTCCGTATAATAGATCTTCTGAATTCCCGTGTTATCGGTCTTCTGACCGGCTGCCGTACTGCCGCCATTTTTCACACCGATCCACACATCCGCACCGTTCTCTCTGATTCTGAAATAGCCGACTTCCGACCCATCTTCCGTCATCACAACCGCTTTTGTATTCTTCAGGTCTTCACTGAGCAAAGTCAGCGTGGTGTTAAGAAGAACTTCTGCGTTGGCCTTGTTCTGAATTTTATGGATAGTTCTGCTCACAACCGAAATCCCGGCAGCGACGGCGCCCGACACCAACAGTACCAGTACCACAGTCAGCAGCGTCTCTGCCAGTGTGAAGCCTTTTTTATCCCTTATCTTCATTCGCTGCCACCCACATAAAATGACGCTGTCTTTCCGTTATTCTGATAAACAGTAACCTGCTTTTCAGAAGAGCCATTTACCATAAGGTCTTGCCCGGAGACATCTGAAAATTTGATTTTCGCTGTCGTTGTCGTATCTGTATCCACGGAAAGGCTTTCGTAATACTCGTTCATCTTCGTTGCACCGCTCTGTATAATCCGTGTTGAAGCCGTGAACATGGCTGCAAAAAGCACAGACGCGAGAGCTGTGATCAGAACCGCCACCAATACTTCTACAATGGATTCCCCATTTTGAGATTTTAATTTTGTAAAGATACGCTTTTTATTCATGACTTCTGCCCCAATCCTCGATCGTAAGACCGGTCAGGGAATACTTCACAATTTTTGTCTTTTCGATTGTGTTCGGCGTTTCCGCTTCCGCTCCCTTATCAGGACTTACCGCCCTGACACTCTCACTGACAACCTCAGTCTTCAGCTTCCCCGCAATCGTGCTCGTGTAAGGATCACTGGCGTCCTGAGGATTCTTCTCCTCCAAAACAACGGCAAATGTATCCCCCGCCAGAGAAGGTGTAGCCTTGACGGCCGGAAAATCCGAATCGCCTTCCATCGTTATTTCAAGAGCCGGCTCCTGCTGCCCGGCGGAAGCTGTCAGAAAATTTGTGGAATCATAGTTCAAAGAAGCAGTTCCAATTAAACGATTTCCAATGAACCGCTCAAAAAATCCGGTTAATTTCGTTTTTTCCGCGCCACTGGCGTCACAGACAGAAATGGTTGACGTCGCCGTGTCGTCCGGAGCATCCTTCTGCCCGGAAGCCGGGTTTTCTTTCGAGCTCACCGTCACCTTTACATAAGCGGCGTCCTTCTCCAGTTCTGACTGCAGCAGCGCCGCAGCGCTGTCGACCGCGTATTCTTCCTGCTGCAGACCGGTATCCTGAAGCGACGCAGCTCTGCCTGAAGAAGCCGTTGCACTGGCCAGAATTACTGAGCCTGCGACAGCGCAGACCAGGAGAAATAAAATCGCCAGCATCAAAGAAGCGCCGTCATTCGATTTTAGTTTTTTTCTGAGCATGCGTGATCCTTCCGCCGTCTCCTGCCTGCGATGATATCAAAACCATTTTCATCCACGTTTCCAAATTACAAAAGCACTGCGCATTAGTGCATTCTTTAAAAAAGTATACTACAAAAACAAAAAGCTTGACACTCCCCACGGCTGAAGCCGGGGGATTCCTGCTTCGACGACCACTACATTGCCACAAAGGGCTTTAGTTTTACACGGTCTCCACAGGCGTATATTCCCGTATGTCCTACGGTACTGTCATGTTTTCGTTTTCTAAACTGCGGCGGCGAGTCCTTTCCGGAGGATATTTACCGCCGCATTGATGTCTCTGTCATGTACCGCATGGCAGACGGGACATTCCCATCTGCGGACGGAAAGATCCCTCACCAGCGGGTTCTTGTATCCGCAGCAGGAGCACGTCTGGCTGCTCGGATAGTTGGTCGGCACTTTTATGATGCTGTTGCCATACCATGTTGCCTTGTATTCAAGCATGTCAAAGAACTTAGACCACGAAGCACTTGCTATGGATCTGGCAAGTTTGTGATTGTGAAGCATCCCTTTTACATTCAGGTCTTCGATGCAGACCGTTTGGTTTTCACGGACGAGCATCGTCGACTGTTTCTGCAAAAAGTCGTTTCTCTGGTTTGTGATCTTCTCGTGGACTCCGGCTACCTTAATGCGCTGCTTGTTGCGATTGTTGGAGCCTTTTTGTTTACGGGAAAGCCTCCGCTGTTCCCGGACGAGTTTGCGCTGCGTCCGTTCCAGATATTTCGGGTTCCGGACGATATTTCCATTGCTGTCGGTGTAGAATTCCTTAATCCCGACATCAATGCCGACCGTATGACCGGCGTTCGGACGGGGTTCCGGCTCAAAATCAACATTCAGAACGACGAAATATTTCCCGGTCGGGATACGCTCGACCGTAACGCTGTTGATATGCCCGGTCTCCATGGACTGTTTTATTTTGACATATCCGAGCTTCGGCAGCTTCAGGTACTTCCCGACGATACGGATGTTGTCGCTCTGGTTGATCGTCCGGTAGGACTGGCGGTGATTATGCTTGCTTTTGAAAGCAGGATGCTTTGCCCGTTTCTGAAAGAAATTTTTGAACCCGCGGTCGAGATCCCGGAGCGACTGCTGCAGCGCGATCGAATCGACTTCTTTGAGGAAAGCATATTCTTCCGTTTTCTTAAGCCCGGTCAGCATAGCGGATGTCTGCCCGTAGGACGCTTTTTCGCCGGAAGCATAGGCGCTGTTGCGCATATCAAGCCCCTTGTTATAGACAAGGCGGCAGCATCCGAGAGTCCGGTTGATGAGGCTCTGTTGTTCCTTGTTCGGGTACGCCCGGAATTTAATGCCTTTCTGCATAGTCACTTCCTCTGGGATGTTTTCTGGGACTCAATATACTGCTTTGCTATGGCGAGCGGCGCACCGCCGACGGTCGATACAAAATAGCTGTTCGTCCAGAGCGTCGGAAGTTTTGTCTTGAGCCACGGGAATTCCTCTCTCAGGGCACGGGACGTGCAACCCTTGATGTGCTTTACGGCTTTGTGTATTCCGAACTGCGGATCTACCTCAAGGAGCAAATGCACATGATCCGGCATGACTTCCATTTCCAGAAGATCTATGCGGTATTCGTTACAGATTTCACGGCACAGTTCCTTGAACCTCTCGTCAACGCCGTTCACGAGGACTTTGCGCCGGTACTTTGGGCAGAACACCACATGATATTTACACGAATACACTACATTGTTATTTGATTTATATTCTTTGTTCATACTTGTATTATATTGCATATCGTTACTTAATACAAGTATGAATTACCGGTCGCTTATATCCCCATGCCTGAAGGCAGGGGTTTTACGCTCTTAGGGATAATGTTCACAAGCTCTCTGATCACTCCGTTTCCATTCGGTCTGCATGAGCCATCTTCTTATTTTTGTACATGTCCTGATCTGCAAAGATTGTCGCATCTTCCGGAGTGAGTGGGTGTTCTGCTGTACTCTCTGCAACACCAAATGAGAGAGACAACTGGAACGGGAACGGATGCATGCGGCTTTCGTGCTCCAGATCCTCTTCAGTCTTTCGAATACACTGCTTTGTCTCCTCAAGGGTCCCGAAGTGAATGGCAATGAACTCATCGCCGCCCCACCGGCCGAAGAAATCCTTCCCTTTAAAATTTCGGGAAAGAGCGCCTGCAGCTTCCCGGATCAGCGTATCTCCCTGTTCATGACCATAATTGTCGTTGGTGTGCTTTAAATAATTGACATCGGCAAAAACAAGGCAGTACTGTGTGATCTTCTCCTCGTGAATCGTCCGAAACAGGCGGTCACAAGCACTTCGGTTCGGAGCTCCGGTCAAGGGATCCGTAAAGGCAAGACGTTTCAGACTTTCCTTTTCGATCTGCTCAAAGGACTCCCGGGAGTACTGCACCCCGTAGTAGAGAAGAACTGATACGGCAAAGATCAGAACGGCAACAGGGACCATGCTCCTCTGCAGGAAGGGACACCGGTAGCCGATCCTTGCGGCCAGCTGAAAGCGGATCATCTCCCACGCGCCAAGAGCCGTGGCGAGAAAATATCCCATTAGGGCGAAATGTCCCTCCGGCGTTTTTCTTTTTCTCATCTGTCCCGCGAGGCAAAGCGACAGCAGAACAAAGTTGAAGAGTATGATCAGTCGGATCGGTATTACAAAGTCGACGTACTCAACACCTGCCGCAAAAAAATTCAGGAAGCTTACAATGACGAAAAAGACGATATGAAAAATGAAGAGGATCCGGCAGGCAATTTTCTGCCAGCGCGCCGTAGCCTCCCCGCCCATGAAGCCGGCAAGAGGAATCGGAAGGGAAAACAAGGCGCAGTACTCTACATTAGCCAGAAAAGATTCGTTCGGAGAAATGATCGTAAAAAGTCCCGCATATCCCATGTACCAGAGGATGATCGAATTGGTGAGCAGAGCCATGAAAAACAGCTCGTGACCGGATTTGGCAGAGTGCGTCTTCCTGCCGTTCTTTTCACTGCTGCCCGCGCCGGCCTGGTTCTCTTTCTCGTCTTTCTCGTGCCATCTCTTCATGCCGGCATGCTGTACATCGGCAAGCCAACGGATACCGGAGAGCAGTGTAATAAAAAGAGTCAACGTAAGTCCTGCAAGCATCATGACAGCAACATATACCCTGCCTTGGGTAAACGACTGAACCGCGTCTGTCCCCGGAATGATCCGGATTGGATCCGGTGCGCCCATGCTGTCTTTCTCAACACACGCGGCAACGATCTGAATCGTCTCGTCCTGATATCCCTCCGGCAGAGGAATCATGTAATAGCGGTGGCCGATCTCCTGATTGCCGGCAGGCTGCTCCTGTTCGTAGATGAGAGAATCTCCCACATAGACCGTGACCTTGCAATGATACATGGAAAATGTCATCGTGCCATCTTCCACTTTCCCGCGTTCTCCAAGGGGAGCGATCGTAAGGATCATCTTGTCCCCTTTCTTAATCTCCGGAAAATCCATTCCGTCCACGCGCGTACTCACGCCGTCACTGGTAATCACTTCAGAGGAGATATCCGTCTCCTGGATATGGCAGTGCGGTACGCCTGATTTCTCGCCGAAAAAGGCAGCAAACAGCACCAGCACAGCAGTAAAAAGTGCGATGGCCGCAAGAAGGATCCGTGCACTTCTTAGCACGGCCTTTTCCGCAGCAGAATTTTGACTGGCTAGCATCATTCCGAAACCACTCCCTCTTCTCTCCCGCAATAGAGGACCTGCGCATTGATAGGTACAGTGAAATGAAAAATGCAATGTATCCGGCAAGAACGGGATCTGACATATTAATCAGATTACATTTTTCCTTCAGTCGAAATTTGCCTTCATCCCGTAAGTGCATTATAAATGTTAGAAGCTCGTACAGTGCTGCTAGCAATGCTATTGCCATTTCTCTCTAGACTATCGTCTTTGTTCATGAATGGTATCTATCTGGTTCTCTGCGCTGGCCTCTGAGTGTGCCAGGCCTACAGTCCTCCCGTACCCCGCAGCGCATGATGAGACTTTTTCTCCCTGTACATCAGGTCATCGATGTGGCGGAAGAACTGCTCCACATCCGAATAGACAGCAGGATCATAAAAGGCGAATCCTGCAGAGAAGGAGAGCGGAATCTCACGTGCCTGGTCCTGGCTCACCCTCTGGCATTTGTCCCTCAGCTCTTCCAGTTTCTTCTGTGCCTGCAGTTCGTCTTTCTCAAAGGCAAGGACGATAAACTCGTCGCCGCCGTAGCGGCCGATTTTGGCCTCTCTTCCGAAGGTATCCAGGAGGAGTTCTGACAGCTGTATCAGTGCCTCATCCCCCTCAAGATGTCCATACTGATCATTGATCTCCTTAAAGAAGTCCATATCAATGAAGCAGACGAAGAAGGGGTGGTCTCTTCGGTAATGGGTGCACTGATACTCGATCTCCCGGGCAAAGCCTCTGCGGTTGAGAATGCCCGTCAGATAGTCATCATCGACGTTGTGGGCCTGCACCTTCAGGAACAGCAAAAGACATGCCAGCACTGCTCCCGCATACTCATAGGACGCACCGCCGATGAATACCTGCAGGCAACCGGAGAGAAGGATGATGAGCGGGAATGCGATGATCACAGACGTGTACTTGTTTCTGATCTGTTTCCTTCTCAGAAAGATGTACAGGGAGATCACGGCGCAGAACAGCATGTTCAGAAGTCCCCTTAGGACAAACAGATCGCCGTGGTAGTAGCTGGAACCGACAAAATAGTAGAACCAGTGGAGATCGAAGAGGGTACTGATGATGACCAGCACAAAGTTCAGGAGAACATAGCTGTAGACGATGCCGTAAAAGAGCTTTTCTGTGTGGCCTTTTCTTCCCGCTGTCCAGGAATCGATATACAGAAGGGCTGCCAGATATCCGAAGGGATCCCCGGCAAAGATGATATAGGTGCCTGCCTTTGATATCCAGAGTCCCATCGGTCCGGGCATATGCGCCTTGCCGAAGGAGTCCGCGATCATCAGGATCAGGATGACCGTGAGCATGGAAGCAAAACTGCGGTCCTGATAGGTGCAGACTCTTTTGCGAAGGGTCAGCGAAAGCAGCATGATCAAAATGATTGACACATATACGTTCAATATGAGCCATCCAGGTACGCTCATCATTTAGAAGTTCCTCGTCTGATTCTCAAATTTGAATATGGAAGTTGATATTAGCGGTTCCGATTTCATAGCTACATCTGTTCTCCAGAGGCTGCGCCTTTCGTAAAGGCAGCCCTATCATCTGATCTTCCGCCCCTGTCCGTCGCTCTCACAACCGCAGGTACGTGCCGGATTCCGATGCGCTCTGCGTTCCGACTCTCAGTAACGGAATGAGGGTATCGAATGCGCTCACGGATTCAGGCACTCTCAGATAGCATAAAGATTGACTTTTTTGCGCCACCGGCTATCCTCCTTGGCGGAACCACGATGGCACTCGTCGACGATGATAAGATCAAAATACTCCGGATCAAAGTGCTCGCTGTAGTGTTCCTGATCTTTGTCTCCGACCAGCTGCTGATAGAGAGCAAAATAGACCTGATAAGAAGTGATGGTGTCCTTCCTGTCCCTGGCAAAGTTGACCTTGTGGGTAAGCTCTCAAGCGGAGCAAAGTCCTGCTGGATCGACTGATCAACCAGATTATTGCGATCCGCGAGATACAGGACTTCCTTTTTCACCCCACTCTTCAACAGGCTGTAGACGATCTGGAAAGCCGTGTAGGTCTTGCCGGTACCCGTCGCCATCACAAGAAGAATCCGGTTCTGACCGCGTGCGATGGCATCGAGAATGCGGTTCACCGCATTGCGCTGATAATATCTCGGCGGGTAGGTCGACTGGCTTGAATAGTACGGATGATCAATTAGCTTTGACTCCTCAGCATTCAGACCTTTGCCACCATTGACGCCCTGCCGATATCTTCCCAGCAGTTCCTCCTGAGAAGGAAAGGCGTCCATGCCGATCTGCCGCTCCTGTCCAGTCAGAAAGTCATGCTCCAAAAAGCCATCCCCGTTTGAACTGTATGCAAAAGGAACATCCAGCATCCGAGCGTAAGTCATCGCCTGCTGCATGCCAAAACCGACCGTGTGCGTATTGTCCTTTGCTTCCACCACAGCAATCGGGTGATATTTGTTCAAATAGAGAAGATAGTCGCCTTCTTCGGATTTTCGCGATATGCCATATTGCCACGGAGGTTGATCCGGCCATCCGTGATCTTCGTCTCCATGGTAATGTTGACACCATTCACCCACCCGCTTCTGTTGATGGCAGGCGTGATGTAATTGAGTTTGATATCCTCCTCGGTCATCTGCTTTTTATCAAGAATCATAGCAGCTGTCCCCCGCGCATGTGAATCAATTGGATAAAATCAGTATACCATGAATACGGAGCATCGACCTCTGAAAAAATTAACATGTGTAAACAAAATCCGACTGAACAGCAAAAAGCGATGCAGGCATTCATCCCGCACCGCCGTCTATTTCCTTCACAATCCTCCCGGTAACTTGATTGTATTCTCTCACTCAAGCTATATCGGCAACACACCGAATGATGGTATAACAGCTCTACTGGTGGTGCTTTCTGAGTGCCCGTGTCCATGGTTTGAAACCTGGGAAGCAATCCAGGCTTTCGGAGTCAAAAGGTTGACAGGGACCCGGAGGGTGTATGTTGCCTCATGGATTTATGAAGTCAGGATAATTTTCTGCCAATACCCGCCTGCTCTAAGTAGCTCAGGTGTCGTATTTTCATTTTGACATGGATACTAATCATTTAAGATCTATACCGTTTATAACCTGCCAATTAGCACCGTCTGGTGGTCCAGTCCATCCGTAATCAGAGCCGTATGCTCGTATCCAAACTGAACCATCATCCTTCTTATATAACGACCCAG
The DNA here is from genome assembly GCA_050944355.1 of Lachnospiraceae bacterium. GTDB lineage: Bacteria > Bacillota > Clostridia > Lachnospirales > Lachnospiraceae > UBA4285. Next base: position 3,724 of record JBMNQX010000007.1, on the reverse strand, counting down.
TTTTTATTCCATTATTTCTATCTGAACTACTATCTAATATCTGTGTGTTCACATTAATTTCTAAAAGTACATACAAATTTGAATTATCTGGGTTCGGATTATACCAATGATTAAACTCCTTATCAGTCAAGGCAACATACACTTTACCTTTATAGCCATAAATGTTCCCATTTTTAATGCTGTAAGTTGAACCTTCAGCGATTGATTCCGGCAAATCCCCATCTTTCGATTTCTCTATCTGCTCCGTCAAGGATCCTAAAGCGCTCGATCCTCCAGGTCCACCTCCAGTGTTTCCTCCACTGTCACTTCCACCGGTGCTACCACCTCCAGTGCTTCCACCACCAGTATTCCCGGATCCACTACCAGAGCTTCCACCTTCGTAATGAAGGATCGCCTGATCATCCTTGTACTCTACCCACGCAGTACCGCCGGCTTTCGGGTAATCTCCTTCTACATCCTGATAAACCCCTTCCAGATTCTCCTTCAGCCCACTGCTTTGCCATTGATCCTTCTTCTGCTTAAGCTTGACAGCGCCGAACAGATCCTTACCACTTACATTACTGCCCTCGGTAATGGCCTCCGTCATGACCTCTGCATACTGTGACCGGATGTTTGCAGCATCCGTAGCCTCTCTTGCTTTTTCAAGCTGAGATGTAAAAATCGGGATAGATATCGCCACGAGCACTCCAATAATAGCGGCCACAATGAGGAGTTCCGCCAATGTGAAGCCATTTCTATTCTTTTTCATATGGTTGCCTCCTTTCACTGACTGCACGTCTCAGGCAACATCCATAACCACCAGAAATGGTACTCCAGATAATGCCGTCATTTGATCTTGTGCTTATCCATCTTCTCTTTAAAAATCTCCGTGATGATACCGCGAAGCTCCTCGCGCTCCTTCTCCGGCAATTCTCCCGGCTTCTTTGCGACCGCGTACAGATCAGGATACTGATTTGCGATCCGCTCAATGGTCTTCGTCGTCGCATGCTTCCTCACGAAGAACGGAATCTTCTTGATCCACTCCTGCGGTACCAGGGCAAGGATTTTATCCGCTGCATCCTTGTCAGTGATCTCCGCGGTGGAGAGACCGGCGTTGATTTGTTTCTGTTCTTTATCAGTGAAGTCTTCTATATTCAAGGTGTTGTCTCCCTTCATGAATCATTTTCCACTGGATGGCATTCCATTTATCGTGACATTATTCAGGCTCCCATCAGTATTATATGTAAAAACAAGCATCCACTTTCCCGGCCTGTGATTATCAATTATTTTAAACGGTAAATTATCTCCCATACCACTCCAGTTATTCTGAACCTTTCCTTTAAGCTCAACGTTCATTACACAGATCTGAAAGATTTCGTTGTCCTTATATACAATTGACATATGATGTGTGCTGTCTGTATAACCAGATGTTGTAACTTCAGGATTGATATATTCCGCCATCGCTTCCGCATACGCAGATCTCAGATTAGCCACCGACGTTGCATCTCTTGCTTTTTCCAGCTGCTTACTGAAGATCGGAATGCTGATAGCTACAAGCACAGCAATAATGGCGACCACAATCAGGAGCTCTGCAAGGGTAAAGCCTTTATTCTGTCTTCTCTTCATCCGCAGTCACCTTCCTTTCAGTTGTCTCGGCTCACCGCTGATTTACCCATCAATAGGGATTCTGTGGTTTCGACTTGTAATTATCATTCGCCTGAATCTGCTTGATGGTTCCATCTGCACCGAATGTGTAAATGTATCGATAGAAATAAAAGTCTCCCAGCTTGTAACTTTTGTTGATGGATAAATATGTGTTTACATTCCATGATGAAATATCATTGGGTACTACATTGGCGATCGAATTATAAGATTGAATCTTTAAGTCTCCCGCTATTGTTGTACTGGATGTTTTCGACTTTGCCACCTTCCCCGAACGTATATCATACGCGATCAAATCATAGGAAGGATCCTCGAGATAGGCAGCATAGGCCGCTGCCTCTCCTGCTCTTGCATTGGCCTGATTCACTGCCACCCTCGCTTTCTTGAGCTGCGAGGTGAAGATTGGAATGGATATTGCCACGAGCACAGCAATGATGGCGACCACGATGAGGAGCTCAGCCAGCGTGAAGCCTTCACGATTCCTACTAATCTTGATAATTCGATTGTGTACCATTTGTAAATGATTTGAGCACATTTTTATACTCTGTTTCATTAGATTCCGGAAATGCACAATAGTATCCCATTATCTTTCCGTTTTCAGGATTCATGTGAATCGTCCATACCGTAGCGGTTTTATCACCGATCATAATATCATCACTAAGTTTTGTGTTCACTGTCCAATTTGAAACATCAGTATCTTCATAGTAGCTACTATGCCTATCAAGAATCCATCTATTTGAATTAGGATAATGAAAGTTTAAAATACCATTGCCCGCCACAGTAAAATATGTATATGTGACAGTTTTCTTGCTTCCAGATAAACTATTTGTTTTAATCGTTCCATGCCCCGCCACGTAATCCAGATATGCTGCTTCCGCCGCTGAGAACGCTGCTCTTCCGTTCGCCTGATTCGTAGCGAGCCTTGCTTTCCTGAGCTGGTTATTGAAGATTGGAATGGATATCGCCACAAGGATAGCTATGATCGCGACCACGATTAGGAGTTCTGCAAGCGTGAAGCCTTTTCTATTGTTCTTCCGCATAGGCTTGCTCCTCCTCTACCATAAGCAAACAATCGCAAGGAATGAACCATCTCCCTGCATCGCTACATCCCAATACCGATATGTACGATCTGTGAGCACCGACGTTTCAGATTGATTTGTTGCGTACTTGACTTGGCAAGATGTAGTCTCTGTCCACTTGGACACATCACTTATGCCCTTACCATTCCCCTCACCAGCTTTATGCCCGACATTAGCAAAACTCGTGTAAACTTTACCCCGTCCTGGGCTTTCTTGGCCCTTGCCAACATATGTACACTGTCCTGTTTTCGTATCATACCTGAAGTACATGTGATACAACGATCCTGCCGGCGTATCTTCCTTGTCTGCCTCTGGTGCATCGATGAACTCAGCCATCGCTGCAGACAGAGCAGCCCGCGCGTTTGCCTTTTTTGCAGCTAGCCTTGCCTTCTTGAGCTGAGAGGTAAAAATCGGAATACTGATGGCAACGAGCACAGCAATGATGGCGGCCACGATAAGGAGCTCTGCAAGGGTGAAGCCTTTATTCATTTTTCTCTTCATCCCGCATCACTCCTTATCTGATCCTGCCCAAGATCTTATTTTAAGAGTCAAGTCCATATTTGTGTGTAAATTGCCTTCAGGTATAACTGTTGATAACTATGCTGCCAGAAGAGCGGCTTGTTCTTCAGCAATCAGATGCAGTTGATTTCGAACATCCGATTTCAGTAAGCCCTGATAGGATTCTTTACTGAAGATGGCCTTTCTGGCCTGACTGATGCTGTTCTGTTCTATCAAGACAGATCCCATCAGCCGGATCAGCGATGCCTCATTTGGAAAGATCCCGATGACGCCGGAACGCCGCTTCAACTCCCGATTCAGCCGCTCGATGTGGTTCGATGTCCGGAAGAAGCGACGCATCCCTTCCGGGAGCGTCATAACGGTCATAGCGCTTTCGAAGCCTTCATCGAGACATTCCATTGCGGATGAGGCGGATTCTTGATAATCGGCGAGGATCTGATCCCGTTTTTGTCTGGCATCCTCGATCTTTTTGCAGTGGAACATTT
>JBMNQX010000006.1:0-129990 GCA_050944355.1 Lachnospiraceae bacterium | reverse complement strand
GTTTCCTCCCCTTTTTCATGTATATAAAAAATCCTGTTCCAATCACATACACAGGCTGTGAACAGACCATATGAAACAACTGAAACAGGTCAATACGGATTCTTCATATAAACTTCTTTATTAATTAATAATATCGTGTAAATAAGTAATGTCAATAAACGGGTGTGGAAAAATACAAATTTTCATGATATTTACATGTTGAATCTTGAATAATTATACCTTTAACCTATTATTCTCTGACCTTTATTTTTATACTGACTTTCCCCAAATCCGGCATCTGGTGCGAGGGTTCAGGATGGCACAGATTCATATAAGAGAAAAATTAATTTCAATTCCGGATTACTGTTAATCATTTTTATGCATTGCTTCAGAGGCGTGCGCCGGTTATACGCTCTTTCCAGTGACTCTTCCGGAAATAGACCGCCATGATGACCGAGCAGACAATCCAGCCGGCCGGATAGCCGAAAGCGATGAGACGGATGTCATTTGCCATGTGAGAGATGGCGAACAGATAAATCTGGCGGAAGACGACAAACGAGAAGATCATGATGATCATCGGTGCCGTTGCGTCGCCGACGCCGCGCAGAGCGCTCGCGTGAATCTGATTCGAGGCGCAGAGGCCGTCGAACAGGCAGCACGTCCGGATAAAGAGCGCGCCCATCCGGATGACGTCTTCCTCCTGATTGAACAGGGCGACGGCGTTCGGGGCAAAGATGAACTCGAATATACAGATCGAATACGTGATGGCCGCGGAAAGCAGGATCGACTCCCAGATCGATTTCTGAATCCGTTCAATGTGCCCGGCGCCGGCGTTCTGCCCGACAAATGTCGTCACGGCGAGCGCGATGCTCTGCAGCGGCAGCATGACAAATGCGTCCACGCGGCCGTATGCGCCCCAGCCCGCGGCCGCGGCGTTGCCGAACACGTTGATATATCCCTGGACAAAGACGTTGGAAAATGAAATGATGGCCATCTGAAGTCCCGCGGGCAGGCCGATGCGGAAGATTTTTGCGAGAGAATCCCTGTCAATCCGCATTTCTTTCCACGTGATTCCGAAGCTCTCCTGGCTTTTCGCGAGGACAAAAAGACCCAAGAAAGCCGAGATGAACTGGGACAGAATGGTCGCGTACGCGGCGCCCGCGACGCCGAGCGAAAAAGTGATCACAAAGAGCAGGTCCAGTGCGACATTTAGCAGACTCGTCAGGATCAGAAAATACAAGGGGCGCTTCGAGTCGCCGACAGCGCGCAGAATAGCCGAAGTCATGTTGTAAAACATGAGCCCCTCGATGCCGAGAAAATAAATCCGCAGATAGGAAGAAGCGAGCGGCATAATGGTCGCCGGGCAGTTCATGAGCGTGAGAAGCGCCGGAGTGACGGCGCATCCCAGTGCCATCATGAGAAGTCCGAGGAAGAATGTCGCCGTCAGCGAAGTGTGCACGGCTTTGCGGAGGGCTTTCTCATCCTTCGCTCCAAAACGCTGTGCGATGACGACACTCGCGCCGGTCGACATGCCGACGAACAGTCCGATCAGCGTATTCACCGCCGGAGCCGTCATCGTCACGGCCGCGAGCGCGTCGGCGCTCACGAAGTTGCCGACGATGACGCTGTCCGCGGTGTTGTAGAACTGCTGAAAGACATTTCCGAGCAGCAGCGGCAGAGAGAAGAGAATGAGCTCCTTCAGAATCGGCCCCTGCGTCATGTCTCTTGCTTTCGTTTTGCTGACAGTCCTTTTAGCCATTCCCGCTCACCCCCTGACAAATGTATATTCTCCATTATATCGGGTATTCATCTGTCGGGGAGATGAAAAATCAGAAAAAGCAGATTTTCGGGAGAAAGGGTTCAGAAGCGGATTTCGCGATTGTCTGAATCCACGAGTCCGGTGAATGTTTTGCAGCCGAATATCGCCGTGAGCTGTGCGGCCAGATCGTCGCGGGCAGCCGTGACTTTGTCGAGGTTGACGTCCGTGAAGCCGTCGATCGGGAAAAAGACGGTCGTCGTGTCTGCGGTTATCTTACCGTGCTCGCTCTGCCGCCACGTCCAGCGTCTCGTGCGCACCTGACTGCCGACGGCATAGACCATTTCCCCGGCGTTCGGCGCCTCCTCGATTGAATCGCCAAACGGCAGGAACGTGTCTCCCGCAACAGACGGGCGGACGTCGATTTCCTCTGCGCCCTGCATGTCGTGTGCGCCGATCGGCAGCGCGTACTTCAGCGAGACGGCATTGCCGAGGTCGACGATCGGATTGATGTGCGGCATTCCCTTGCCCTTTGCGATCCGGGTGAAGAGCGCCTCGATGGAGCACAGAAATTTGTTCGGATTGATGCCGAGCGTCCGGAAAGCCTCGCGGTACGGGATGATTTCCGGCTCTTCTTTTACCTTCTTTCCGGCAAAAGCCTCTGCTGCGCTCTGAATGGCGGTGTCGAGCAGCGTATCGATTTCCGGATACGCTTTCCCGTTGTCGAGCCCGTCCGCGAGCACGACGCCAAAGCAGGCCGTCGGCAGCTTTTCAAAAAATTCGTCTGCAACCTTGAATATCATACTTTTTCTCCCTTCACCTGCCTGAGACAGGTATGCTGATTTCCGTGACAAATTGTTTCGGATCGCTTGTGAGTCCGTAGTCGATCATCGTGATTTCGCGGGAAAATCCGCTGATCACGAGCTGATGCTTTTTTATGTATTTTACAAGTTTATTGTACTGCGCGGGCGCTTCCGGGTGACTCCCGTGAAACCGGACCGACACGCACTGCGTCTTCGGAAGGACGGTTGTCTTTCCGTCATACCGATCCTCTTCGTCGAGAATCAGGAAAATGCCGTCATAACTGTCGAACTGCGCATTTGTCAGGTGCTCCTGTGAAATGCTGAGGCCGACTTTGCCGAGAAAGACGGTCGCCTCCGGCAGCTGTCTGTTGAGTTCCTGGATCGGCGCCTCCATGTCAAAATACCCGTTGATTTTCAGGGATTCCCGCACCCAGATCATGCGGCAGGGCTCCCGCGTGACCAGACTCACCGTGTCAAAGACGGAATTCCGGGCGTCCGTGATCATGGCGAGCCGGTTGTCGATTTTTCTCTCGATCCGTTTCAGCTCTTCTTCTTTCTGCGTGACGGCTTTTTTCTGTTCCAGCAGTTTGTTCTGGATCCGGCCGATGTCCCGGTTCTGCAGAAAATCGGCGATTTCAGACAGCGGCATGTCAAGTGCTCTCAGATACCGGATGGTATTGAGAAGCTCGAACTGCCGGCTGCTGTAATACCGGTAGCCGGTGTCCGGATCAACTTTTTCGGGGATCACCAGCCCGATGTTTTCATAGTGCCGGAGACTGCTGACGCTGATGTGAAACATCTTTGCGACGTCGCCGATCGAAAAGAGTTCGGAAGAGTTCATGATATGGCCACCTCAGGCCTGGTTTGTTCTTTCTTCGAGAGAACATGAAACGCAGTGATGCAGATGATCGCGGACAGCAGAGAACCGGAAGCGGTCGCGAGACCCATCGGCAGGAGTGTGTCAGCGAACATCCGGGACATGAAGTACGCTCCCGGTATCCGGACGAGTACAATCGCCGAGAGATTGTGCAGGAACGAAATCCAGGATTTTCCGATCGCGCTGAAATATCCGCTGAAGCAGAAATGAATCCCGGCAAACACGCAGTCCCACACATATCCGCGCATATACTGTCCTCCGAGTCTTACGACGTTTGCGCCTGCCTCTGTCTGTGCGTCCGTGAACAGCGCCACGACCGGCTCCGCGAAAAACTGCATGGCAAATGCGGCGGCGAGCCCGAAGCAGACGGCAATGCGAATGCAGTAGCGCAGCGTCAGAATGGCGCGGTCCTTCTTTCCGGCGCCGATGTTCTGCGCGCTAAGCGCAGACACGGTCGAGAGCATGGACGAAGGAACGAGGAACAGGAAACTGATGATTTTTTCGACGATCCCGACCGCGGCGGCGTCATCCAGGCCCCGCTGATTGGCGATGACAGTGATGAACATAAATGCGACCTGGATGAGTCCGTCCTGAAATGCAATCGGAACGCCGATTTTCAGGATTTCTCCCATCGCGCCGCGGTTTGGGCGCAGACTGGCGCGCGAGAGTGAAATCCCGGTTTGTCTCTTCAGAATGACAACAAGGGATACGACGACGCTCACGGCCTGCGACAGGGTAGTGCCCAGAGCGGCGCCGGCGGGCCCCAGGTGCAGTCCGCCCATGAAAAGATAATCCAGTCCGACATTTACCATGCATGCGACGGCGACAAAGTACATTGGACTTTTTGAATCGCCCAGTCCGCGGAACGTCGCGCCGATCACGTTGTAAGCCGTGATGAACGGGATGCCGGCAAAGCAGATGGTGAGATAGGCGATGGTTCCGGGAACCGCTTCCTCCGGGGTGGAAACGAGAGCGGTTATCGGTCTGACAAGCATGATCAGTGCGATGGTGAGGACCACGGACACGGTCATGAAAAGGATGGCGGTATTGCCGATGCCTTCAGCCGCTTTTTTCCGGTCGCCCGCGCCGACGGCCTTTCCGATGAAAACGGTCGTGCCCATGGCGAGTCCTACGATCATGACCGTCAGCATGTGCATGATCTGAGAACCGACGGAGACAGCGGTCGTACTGGCGACGCCCTCGAACTGGCCTATGATGTACAGATCGGCCATGCCGTAGAGTGTCTGCAGAAAATAAGACAGAAAGTACGGCAGCGAAAATATTGCCACGGTGTGAAGTACGCTTCCCTCTGTCAGATTCTTTTCCATTTTGTTCACCCCTTTTTATTTTATGACAATACGATAAACTCTACAACGATTGTAGAGTCAAGGACTATTTTCGGAGTTTAAAATGGAAAATTGCGCCGCTTACTGTCTTAATGCCGGGCCCGGAAATTTTTCACCCGCTCGGACAGCTCGGCCAGTTCATCGGGCGTGAGATCCGGGAGATGTTCCAGATCGTCCAGGAATTCAGTGACGCTGCCTTCCGCGTTCGAGCGTATCGTGTCGGTGACATAGCCCGTGATGACGGCTGTGAAGATGGCGACGATTGCGAGCGAGTAGACAGACAGGATGATGGTGACGATCCGGCCCGGCACGGTTGCGGCCGCAAAGTCACCGAATCCGATTGTCGTCGCCGTCTCAAAACAATACCAGATACTGTCCGTGAGTCTGGTGACGGAAGGCTCGAGCAGCCAGATCAGGAGAGCGGATGCGATAAAATACGCGAAATAGACCTGAAAGATCGCACTGACGCCTGTCGTTCTGAAGATCAGCCTCAGACGCCGGAGACCTTTTCCGGGAAAGTGAAATGTTTTCTTTGTCATATCAAAATACCTGCCGCTTCTGTGAATATGCTGTTATCATAGCAGAAGGAAGGCGGTACTGTGGCTTTGTTTTTCGATCAGGGAGGAAAATATGTGTACGGTAGTAGTTTTTCGGAAACAGAATTCGTATTTCGGCCGGAATATGGACATAGACGCGCCATTCGGGGAGAAGATCATTCTGATGCCGCGCCGGTACGCTTTTTCTCTGAAGAGTGATCCGGACTGGCACACCCGGTACGCCATGCAGGGGATGGGCGCGGCTGTCGGCGGATGCCCGCTGTACGCGGAAGCGGTCAACGAAAAAGGACTGGCCGGCGCCGGTCTGAACTTTCCCGGCACGGCCCGCTATCACGACGCGGCCGCCGGAAAGTCAAACATCGCTCCGTACGAACTGATCCCCTGGATCCTCTCCGAGGCCTCTACGGTGGACGAGGCAGAAAAGCTCCTGACAAATGTGAATCTGATCCGCGTGCCCTTTGCCGCGAACCTTCCGCTGGCTCCGCTTCATTTTATTTTCTCGGACGCCAGGCGCTCAATCGTCGCGGAACCGATGGAAGACGGCCTGCATGTATATGACAATCCGTTTGATGTGCTGACCAACAATCCGCCGTTTCCGTTTCATCTCTGGAACATGCGGCAGTACCGGCGTCTGAGCGCCGCCAACGGCGAGGCTTCTCTTGACGGTTTTGACGCGGACTTTGAGCCGCTGAAACCCTTTGCCGAGGGCATGGGCGCCATCGGGCTTCCGGGGGATCTTTCGAGCGCCTCAAGATTTGTCAGGGCTGCCTTCACGCTCGCGGAAGCGGCCGGCGGCGACGAAGAGAAGAATATCACGCAGGTCTTTCACATCCTGGACAGCGTGGCCATGACGGAAGGAACGGTCGTGACGGAAGCCGGCCGCAAAGACATCACCCGCTATTCGTGCTGCATGAATCTGTCCGACGGCTCATACTTCTATAAGACGTACGGGAACAGTCAGATCAGCCGCGTCCCGATGAATGAGGAAGCGGTGACGGGGACGGCGCTGCGCGTGCTCGAGCCGAGGACAAGACAGAATATATTTGAACAGAAGTAAGGCAGGGGTAAAGCAGGATAGCGCCGCGATACCCGCGACCGGGGCAGGACGCCCCCGCAGCGCACCGGGCCGTCCTTCACGGCCTTTGCGAACGCTTCACGGTCATGGGACGCCCCCGCAGCACACCGGGCCGTCAGCGGAAATGGCCATGGCTTGCATTTTTACTGATTTGGCGCCCCGCAACACACCGGCCGTCAGCGGAAATGGCCATGGCTTGCCAAATTGCTGATTTGAAAAATCCGGGCTCGGAAAACTCAGCAAAAAAGCAATATAGACTTGCTTTTTGCTGACAAAAAAGCGCCTAAAATGGACTCTTGTCAGCAAAATTCATCAACTTAATTTGTATTGCTGAGTGAATTTGAAGAAAAGGTTGAAAATTATCAGCTAATATCGCTGGCTTGCCCGATAATTGTTGACAGCTAAAGCAAGTCAGGCAGCATTATCAGCAAATATCGCCTGCAGCCCGAATTCCGATGACGGCCGTGGCAATCCCAGCATATATGCGGGCCGCAGCAACCCACTGACAGTGGTGCCGGCCGCGGCAATTCCGCCTGAAAAGGCTGCTGACAAAATAAAAGAGAAAAGCAAGAGAGGCGGCCGCGCGTTCGCGAAGCCGCCCCTCTTTTGGGTATCTGTTGTTAAAATCAGAAATCTACTTCGGTGTCGTAGTAGCAAGCCTTCAGGAGCTTCTCCATGAGCTCAACGTCTTCCGGCTTGTCTGCACTGAGCGGACGCGGGTTGGTCAGCGTGCAGGCATCGAGGATCGCGTTCTTTGCGATTTCCGGAAGTCTCTCAAGGAATACGTTCTCCGGAACGAAGCCCTGCTCAGTCGGATAGCTGTCCTTGCCGTAGTGAGCGATGCCGTGCGGAATGTTCAGCTTGTCGTTCATGCCGCGGAGCATCTCGATCAGCTTGGCGATCTTGTCTTCCTGCGTTGTGCCGCCGAGTTTCAGATAATCAGAAATGAAAGCGTAGCGCTCAGCTGCTCTTGCATCCTTCGCGTTGAAGGCGATAACCTTCGGCAGATACATAGCATTTGCCGCACCGTGGATGATGTGTGCGCCGTAATCAGCGAACGCGGCGCCCGTCTTGTGCGCCATGGAGTGAACAATACCAAGAGAAGCGCTCGAGAAAGCGATTCCGGCGAGGCACTGTGCGTAGTGCATTGTGTCGCGGGACTTCATCTCATCGCCGGCGGCCTTGTCCTCGTTGTAGGAATTGATCAGGTTGTCCTTGATCAGCGTCATAGCGCGGAGAGCCGGAGCATCTGTGAAATCACAGGCAGCGGTGGAAACGAATGCCTCGATGGCGTGCGTCATGGCATCCATGCCGGTGTGGGCAACAAGCTTCTTCGGCATTGTCTCAGCGAGTTCCGGATCTACGATGGCAACATCCGGTGTGATCTGGAAGTCAGCGATCGGATATTTGATGCCCTTGTCATAGTCCGTGATGATGGAAAATGCGGTAACTTCTGTAGCTGTGCCGGATGTCGAAGAAACGGCGCAGAACTTTGCCTTATGACGGAGCTCCGGGAGAGCGAATACCTTGCACATATCCTCGAATGTGCATTCCGGATGCTCATACTTGATCCACATGGCCTTGGCCGCGTCGATCGGAGAACCGCCGCCGATGGCAACGATCCAGTCAGGCTGGAACTCTTCCATCTTCTTCGCGCCGTTCATAACGGTTGTCACGGACGGATCGGACTCGATTCCTTCAATCAGGGCAACTTCCATGCCGGCTTCTTTCAGATACTGTTCAGCTCTTCCGAGAAAACCGAAGCGCTTCATGGAACCGCCGCCGACACAGATGATGGCCTTCTTGCCTTTCAGTGTCTTAAGAGCTTCCAGGGCGCCCTTGCCATGGTACACGTCACGTGGATTTGTAAATCTCTGCATTTTTTGCACCTCCTGCAATATAAGGGACTCAAAACCTAGAACAGTTCCGGGAATTTTGTCCGTTCACTACTTTATCAATGCACCCATTATGTCATATTGTCTAAATTTTATCAATAAGAAAGAGAAGAGTTTACGGAAATTTTGTTTTTTGAAATCCCGACAGACAGATACGGCAATAATACGATAATGTCATCACGCATGAAGTTTTATCTGGAATTCTGCTTCGCTGAAAAATAAAAGATAGTATTATTTTTTCTGTCATGATAAAATTTTTTCTAATACAAATCTGCTGCCGATATGGCGCCAGATGAATCGAAGTAATAATGACAGAGAGTGAAAAATAATGGGAGTTAAGTCTGCAGAGCGAGTTCTTGATATATTGGAATTGCTGAAAGAATATCCGGACGGGCTGACAGCGACAGAGATCAGCGGCAAACTGGGGTATGCTCCGAGCAGTACATTTATGCTTTTGAAAACGATGACCGAGAAGGGATATCTGCGGGACAATCAGAATAAGCAATATTCATTGGGAGCCCGTCTGATTTCATTGGGGGCATGTGCTTCAGAATATCTTGATTTGAATCAGATCGCAGGACCGATTCTTAAAAAGCTGGCAGAGCAGGTAAGGGAAACTGTATTCATGGCGATCTTGTCCGGCGATGAGATTATCTATGTGGAAAAGGTCAACAGCCCCCGCTCGATTGCCAATAACGCGATTGTTGGCGGCAAAAAACCAGTATACTGCACGGGGCTGGGAAAAGCTTTTCTTTCTTTTCTTCCTGTGGAAGAAAGCAATCAGATCCTGGAACATGTACAGCTGAAAAAAATTACTCCTAACACAATTACAAACCGGGAAGAACTGAAAAAGCAGCTGGCCGCATTCAGAAAGCAAGGGTATGCGATAGATAATGAGGAAATAGAAACGGGATTATATTGCTTTTCAGGACCATTATATGATGCCAGCGGGCATATGACAGCTGCCATTAGTGTTTCAGGACCCACTTCCCGGATGAAAGAGAATGAGAAGCAGATTCTTCCATGCCTCCTGACTGCGTCAAAGGAGATATCTGAAAAATTGGGATGGTATGGTGTAAAGCCTAAGGTGGAAGCTGAAAAATCTGACAAATAAGGAAATACAGCTGACTCAATAACAGCAGAGTGTATTTGAAAAAGTGGTGGGATTTCCTGCCGCTTTTTTTATTTGCGGATGACAGAAAAATTACATTGACATTTCATGTATGAGGAGGTAAATAATAAGCAGCAGAATTCATAAACAAGAATTGAATTCACATACGTGAAATTAAATAGGAGAAACAGATGAACTCATTCAGAGGAATTCATCCGCCGATCGCCACCATTTTTTCAGAAGATGGGAAAGTCAGTTATCGTGATATGCAGATGCATGCGGATTTTTTGATTCAAGGCGGTTTGCAGGGATTAGTGTATCTCGGAACGACCGGCGAATTTGGCAGCATGACTGTTGATGAACGGGCAGAATTAATCCGAATCATGGTGCCATATATTGATAATAGAGCCAATGTAATAATCGGCGTAGGTGACACCTGCCTGAAAAATACGCTCAGACTTGTGCACGAGGCTGAAAATGATGGCGCAGACGCTGTTTTAGTACTGCCGCCTTACTTCAGCGTTTATCCAGATAAAAATATAGAAGCATATTTCAGACGAATTTGTTCGGAATCAGACATTCCGGTCTTTATCTACAATTTTCCGGCGCTGACGGGTTTTTCATTTGATGTTGGACTGGTGCGCAGACTCCTGACGGATTGTCCGAATCTGATTGGCATAAAAGATACAACAGATGATACAGAACATCTTCGCGCGATGATTTCACTCAAAAAAGAGTTTCCCCGATTCGTTGTTTACAGTGCTTATGAAAAGCAGGCGTGGCAGATGATGAACGAGGGTGTAGACGGATTTGTCAACGCAACTGCGAATTTTGCGCCTGACATATCATCGATATTTTTCAGAGAGTTTTCAAAAGATAATCTGATCATGGCCAGAGACTATTATGAAATGATGATCAAAGCCTCAAAGATATATGACTGCTCAGAACCACTTTATTTAGCTGTAAAAGAAGCGGTATATCAGCGGGTTCTCGGACACAGGGGAACGGAACGGCTGCCGGCGCTTTCCTTAAATGTCGAAAGACGTGAAGAAATAGGGGAGATTTTACGGGAATTGTCAAAGATGCAGGAACCGTATTCCATGCAGGTTCAGAAAGGAATTTGATGTATGGGTGCTACAGGAAGAACGATTAAGGAAATCCGGGCGTATGTGGTCGAAGGCGGTGGTGCTGATTATCACGATCAGAAAGAGGATCATTGGATTGTACAGCAGATCGCAACACCGATGAGTATTTATCCGAAATACCGCAAAACCCGCACGAGCTTTGGGTTGAATGCACTGAAGACACTGGTGGTTGAAGCTGAAGCGGACAATGGAACGGTGGGCTTCGGAATTACTACCGGCGGATATCCGGCTGCCTGGCTTGTAATGAATCATTTAGACCGCTTCATAGTCGGCCAGCCTGTAGAAAACCTTGAGCAGATGTGGGATCAGATGTACAGGGCATCCTTGTATTATGGCCGAAAAGGACTTGCCATGAATGCAATTTCGGCGATAGATCTCGCTCTTTGGGATCTGTTGGGAAAACTGAGACAGGAACCGGTATATGCGATGCTCGGTGGAAAGGTGAGAGATGAACTGCGATTTTATGCAACGGGTCCGAGACCGGATCTGGCCAAAAATTTAGGATTTTTCGGAGGAAAGATTCCTCTTAAATATGGCCCGGCCGATGGCGAAGAAGGCTTTCGCAAAAACATGGAAACGGCAAAGGAAATGCGGGAAAAAGTCGGACCTGATTTCTGGCTGATGTGGGATTGCTGGATGTCTTTGGATCTGCCATATGCGACAAGACTTCTGAATGAATCGCGGAAATATGGATTTAAATGGATCGAAGAGTGCTTCAATCCTGATGATTATTGGGCATATCGTGATTTGAAAAAGGCGGCTGCCGGCACGGGAGTAATGATCAGCGGGGGTGAACATGAAGCGACACGGTACGGATTCCGAATGCTGATGGAATTCTGCGATTTGGATCTGCTGCAGCCTGATGTCGGCTGGTGCGGCGGCATGACGGAACTATTAAAGATAGGCGATATGGCGCAGGCGTATGGAAAGCTGGTTGTCCCGCACGGAAGCGGCGTATACAGCCATCATTATGTGGTGTCGCGCGCAAACAGCCCATTTACGGAATGCCTGATGATGAGCCCGAAAGCAGATAAAGTTGTACCGCAGTATGTACCTCTGATCAAAGATGAACCGATGCCGGTGAACGGAAAGCTGAAACTGGATGATAAGCCGGGATTTGGTGTCGAACTCAACAAAGAAAACAATCAGCTGATTGAAGTGAAGAAAGGGACGAGACTTTGACGAACACATCAAAGGAAATGACATTGAATCAGAACATTGACAAGGTCATGCATCGTCTTATGCATCTGCAGCATCCGGAAAATGAAGAAGAACTTATAAAGCAGCAGAATAATCTCGGCAATGCGATCGGCGCTTTTTCCAGAGATTTCGGGATGGAAGCATGGGACTGGCCGCAGGGTGTCGGCCTGTATGGCATGCGGATTCTGATGAAATCCGGATACCGGCAGAATGAGCTTAAAGAATATATTCTCGAATGGTTTGACAGTCATATCCGGAAGGGACTGCCGCGAAGAAACATCAATACAACCTGTCCGCTTCTGACTCTGTCGGATTTTGCTACGGAAAAGAAAGAATATGCCGCACTTTGTGAAGAGTGGGCAGTTTGGCTGATACGAGAGCAGCCCAGAACAAAAGAAAACGGATTTCAGCACACGACTACTAAAAATGCAGAGCGAGGCACTTTGAATCTGAATGAAAATCAGATCTGGATTGACACGTTGTTTATGGCGGTCTTGTTTCTCGCAAAGTGGGGCGTATATACGAAACGTTCCGAATATATTGATGAAGCATCTGATCAGTATCTGCTGATGATCAAATATCTTTATGAAAAGCAGAACGGCTTATTTCATCACGCCTGGTCTTTTTCGGAAAAGAGCAATTTCAGTGATGCCTACTGGTGCAGGGGTAATTCCTGGTTTACGGCATCTGTGCCGGATTTTCTGGAACTGACGGGAGAAAATCTTGCTCATCCGGTGCGGAAAATTCTAGTGGACACTTTCAGATCGCAGGCAGCGGCACTTCTCGCACTGCAGGCGCCGGACGGACTCTGGCACACTCTGCTGGATGAGACGGAAACCTATGAGGAATCGTCCGGTTCCGCGGGAATTATATACGGATTTTTAAAAGGGCTGGAAAGCGGACTTCTGGACCATGAATATTCGGAAAGCTGCAGACGGGGCATAACAGGGCTGATACAGAATATCAGTGAGGACGGAACCGTACGGAATGTTTCAGCCGGCACACCGGTTGGCAGGAATAGAGAGCACTATCGGAATATCCTGACAGAACCGATGGCTTATGGGCAGGCGCTGAGCCTTATGGCACTGGCAGAGGCGAGAAAACTGGGCTTTGAGATCAATTGAATAAAAAATTAAAAGGTTAAGATACGGAACACATTTGAAAGAGACAGGAGGAAATATGAATACTTTAAGGAAAACAGGTGCAGTTCTGATTTCTGTCAGTCTGGCGGCAGGAATTCTCGCCGGATGTGGAAGCGGAAGCAGTGCAGAGACTACAAGTGTGAGCACTACGACAGCTGCGGCGTCATCAGCAGCAGGCACAACAACTGAGGCCTCCTCGGGCAGCGGCAGCGTTGCACTCACATTCAGCTGGTGGGGCAATCAGACCCGGAATGACCGTACCCAGAAAGCTATTGAGCTCTACTGTCAGAATAATACGGACGTGACGATTGACGGACAGTTTTCTCAATGGGCAGATTATTGGCAGAAACTGGCTACAGCATCCGCGGGCGAGCAGCTTCCGGACGTGTTGCAGATGGATTACCAGTATATTGCGCAGTACGGGAGCAGTGATCAGCTTTTGGATTTGACGCCGTATGTTGAAAGTGGTGTGCTGGACACATCCAACTGGGATGAGAACATGATTTCAGCCGGTACGGTGGACGGGAAATTTATCGCGGTCACCGCCGGAATCAATGTTCCTGCCATGGTGTATAACAAAACTGTCACGGACCAGGCCGGTGTGACGATTAAAGATAATATGACACTGGATGAGTTTATCGAAGTCTGCCGGACAATTTATGAAAACACCGGGTACAAGACCAGTATGAAATATGGGGCAACCCAGGAACTGTTCAGTTATTGGGTGCGGTCCGACGATAACGTACTTCTTGATGAGGAGCAGATCCAGGCGACCCAGGAACAAATGGAGAAATATTTTGGAGTGTATGAACAAGGAATAGAGGAAGGATGGGAGCTTGATCCGAGTGTATTTGCTGAGATATCTATCGGATCGGTGGAACAGGATCCGCTGATCGGCGGTACTACGCCGGAAACCTCATCCTGGGTAATGTTCTGCTGGTCCAATCAATATACAGCGTTGACTCAACAAGCTGACGGGCGCGAATTGGAAATGACAACATGGCCCAGTCCGGATCCGCAGAAATCAGATTATCTCAAACCGAGTCAGTTCTTTTCCGTATCGCAGACCAGTGCAAATCCTGACGAGGCAGTCGAGTTTATCAACTGGCTCATCAATAGTTCTGAAGCGAACAATATTCTTCTCGGAGAAAGAGGCGTTCCGGTAAATTCTGAAATTGCAGCAGAGGTAAAGGCACAGCTGTCTGAAACAGATCAGAAAACTTACGATTTTCTTTACGATGTAGTTATGCCTGAGAGTTCTCCCATTGATCCGCCATATCCATCGGGTTACGCCGAAGTGGGAACTACGTTGAATAATCTGGTTGAACAGATTTGTTATCAGCAGATTGATTCCGCAGAGGCGGCTGAGCAGTTCATTGCGCAGGGCAACTCGATCCTGCAGGCAAAGAGTTCAGAGTGATCAGAATCTTAAATGTATATCATCTCTAATGAATGGGAGTTGTGCAAATCTGCGCAGCCCCCATTTTATATGCAATGACAATCGTACTTTCAATTGCCAGAAGACCAAAAACATTAAGAGCAGTTGCCATTTCCGGGCAGCTATAGTAAGATGAGTTCACAAATATCAAGAATGAGGTGAAGGGATGATTCGTTTTTCCTGCAGATAAGTAATTTGAACGCAGTGGTTCCGGGTGAATTGCTGCCGTTGTTTGCGGGAAAGTTATAGTCTCTTGACTCAGTGCATAGTATCGGATACTGCTGATTGGAGCCGCGGGAACTTTCCTGCGGCTCTTGTTTTTTGGAGGCGGGCTATGTCGCTGATTAAAGTGGAAAATCTTTCTTTTTCGTATCCGGGCAGCGCGGATATGGTGTTTGAGGATGTGAATTTTCAGATCGATACGGACTGGAAGCTGGGGTTTGTCGGGCGCAACGGCCGGGGAAAGACGACATTCCTGAATCTTCTCCTCGGCAAATATGAGTACAGCGGGAAGATCATCAGCTCGGTGGAGTTTGACTATTTTCCGTATCCGGTTTCGGACAAAGAGAAGATGACGGAAGAGGTGCTGCAGGAGGTCTGCCCGCAGGCCGAGGAATGGGAGCTGATGCGGGAACTTTCGCTGCTGGAGGTCGATTCCGGGGTGCTGTGGCGTCCGTTTGAGACGCTTTCAAACGGCGAGCAGACAAAGGTGCTGCTCGCGGCGCTGTTTCTGAACGAAGGACATTTCCTGCTGATCGACGAGCCGACGAATCACCTGGACACGCAGGCGCGCGAGAAGGTCGCGGCTTATCTGAATAAGAAAAAAGGGTTCATCCTTGTCTCGCACGACCGCCGTTTTCTGGACGGGTGCGTCGACCACATATTGTCGCTGAACCGCGCCAATATCGAAGTGCAGCGCGGCAATTTTTCGACGTGGATGGAAAATTTTGAGCGTCAGCAGGAATCGGAGATGGCGCAGAACGAGCGCCTGAAAAAGGACATAAACCGCCTGCAGCAGTCGGCGAGGCGCACATCTGACTGGTCCGCAGCCGTCGAAAAAACCAAGACGGGAAAAGATCCCGGGGCTAAGATCGACCGGGGCTACATCGGCCACAAGTCGGCCAAGATGATGAAGCGCTCGAAGACGATTGAGGCGAGACGGCAGCAGGAGCTCGATCAGAAGTCGCAGCTGCTTAAAAACTCAGAGAGGGCGGACGATCTGAAGCTGTATCCGCTTTCTTACCGCTCGGATCTGCTCGTCGCGTATTCGGACGTCTCCGTGCGTTACGACGGCAGAAAAGTCTGCGGCCCGGTCACGTTTGAAATCCGCCGGGGCGAACGCGTCGTCATCGACGGGAAGAACGGGAGCGGCAAGAGCAGCCTGCTCAAGATCCTGACGGAAGGTTCGATTGAACACGGCGGCACGGTGAGCGTCGGTTCGGGCCTTGTCATTTCATATGTGCCACAGGACACTTCGAACCTGAGAGGAACGCTCTCGGATTATGCCAGAAGCTGTCGGATCGACGAGACGCTGTTTCTGGCGATGCTGCGCAAGCTGGACTTTGAACGGACGCAGTTCGAGAAAGACATGGGCGATTTTTCGGGCGGTCAGAAGAAAAAAGTGCTGATCGCCCGGAGTCTCTGCGAACAGGCTCATCTGTATGTCTGGGACGAGCCGCTGAACTTCATTGACATCTATTCCCGCATGCAGATCGAGCAGCTGATTCGGAAATTTTCGCCCACGATGCTCTTTGTCGAGCACGACCGCGCATTTCAGGACGCCGTGGCGACGAAGAAAATCGAAATCTGAGGCACTCAGCAGATTTCAACGCACCGGCCGCAGTGGATGCAGCGGTCTTCGTTGATTTTCAGATGTTTGTCGAGTACGTCATTTTTCATGAGTTTCTCCTTATCTGAGATACTCGACGGCGTGAGCAGGGCAGTTTTCGACGCAGCTGCCGCACTCGTCGCAGAGGTTCCGATTGATTTCATAGTGGCCGTCTGCCTGTCTCGCGGCGGCCAGAAAGCTGCAGACTCTCGAGCATTTGCCGCAGCGGATGCACAGGTCCTGATTGATTTTCAGCCCTTTGTACTTTTCCCTGGCGCCGCCGAATGAGAAATACGTGCGCTCCAGCTTGTTTTCGCGGCTGACCTTCTCAAAGTCGAAATCGTAGATCTCGCCTCTCGCTGATGTGATGCAGAACACGACCATGGCCGTATATTTTTCCTGGTCCTTGATACAGAAGTCAAAAATCGGATTGTTCTTCGCTTTGATTTCCTCCATCGGCACTTCTCTGACGTTCCCGGTCATGCGGATCGAGTAACCCTTGTCAAAGATCGGGAAGCCGTTTTCGTCGTGCTGAATCTGCGTGCTTGCTGCCAGCCCGTTGACGGCCACCTTGCCGGTCGCTTTGAGCTGCCGGTAGAAATCTTTGGTGTACATCGTCATGAAATAGATGCCGTCGTCGTCGTACGCTCTCAGGTGCGCTGTCCGGACTTCCGGCTCTCCGTCCTTGTTCACTGTAGCAAATGTGAGACATCCGATCCTGTCAAATGCTTCGTAAATTTCTTTGATTGTCATTTTTTTCTCCTTTTGAAATCATGAAAAATGTTTTACATAACCATTCCAAAAATCAGGTAGAGCACGGCCGCCGCTCCGAGCGCGATCAGGCAGTAGGGCATCTGGGTTCTGACGTGCGTCACGGCGTCGACGCCGGTCATGGAAGACGTGAGGATCACGCTGTCCGAGATCACGGAATTCTGATCTCCGAAGACGCCGCCGGAGATGATGGCGCCGACAACAAGCGGCACGCTGACGCCCTGCAGCAGAGCCATCGGGACGATGAGTCCCGTCATGATCGCGACGGTTCCGCCGCTTGTTCCGGTGCAGTAGGCGATCAGCGCGGAGACGAGGAGCGTCAGCAGCGGAAGAAGGGCAGCCGGAACCGTGTCAAAGAGGCCGACCAGATATTCCGCTGTTCCGATTTTTCCGAGAATATTGCTGAAAATATAGGCCATGAACAGCAGAAAGGTGATGGCGAGCAGGGAACCGGCGCCCTTGCCGTACCAGCGGACTGTGTCTCTGACGCTGGCCGTTCCGGATGCGGCATAGAAAATCAGGGTAAAAATCAGTGCCACGATTCCGCTGTAGAAGACGGCGCTGCCGCTGTCGCCCTGCATGATGTTTCCCTGACCGGTCACAGCGAGAATCAGAGCGATGCCGCCGAGAAGAACGGCGAGGGGCAGCAGCATGTCCCGGGCGCGCCCTTTTATCTGAGACTTTTCTTCGCTGGTGCTCTGACTTTCGACCGGCGGGAGTTTGGCGAGAGGCCCGATTTCAAATTTCAATACGATGGACAGGAACAGCAGGACAAGGAGCAGAAGCGTGTAAAACTGGAATGGAATCGCTCTGACAACGGTCTGAAAAGATGTATCCCCGATTTCGTCTATCTGGCTCAGCAGTCCGCTCGTCAGCGCTCCGGCGCCGCCGAACGGAATCAGCCATGCAATAGGGGACGCCGTCGAATTGACGATCAGCGCCAGTTTTTCTTTTCGGATTCCGGCCTTTTCAAAGAGCGGTTTTCCGACCACCGAAGTCGTCGCCATTGAACTTGTGCCGTCGACGAACATCAGCATCCCGATCAGCATGGTGAAGAGCTGAACGCCGACCTTTGAGTGAATGTTGATTTTCTTTTTGTCAAGCCAGGCGACCAGTCCGTTGATGCCGCCGGAATGTTCCATTGCACCGATCAGCGCCCCGACGATCAGAACGAAGAGCGTCGTCTTCATGGTCGGGGAGGACTGCAGGACTTCAAGCACACTGCTTCCCAGGACGAAATCATGACTCAGGAAGAAAATCAGAAGTGTTCCGGCGACAATGCCGCCGGCGATTCCGATATACGGATTTTTGAAGATGATGACGATGGCAAAGCAGATGATGATGGGAATCAGCGAGGCAAATCCGAAATTCATGGCGCAGCTCCTTTGATGTAATCTGTATTGTTTCAACTAATTGAAACATATACCATTACATCAATGATGTCAACAGTTTTATTTCATCTTTTTTTGAGTTCTGCGATTTGAAACGAAAAATTTATAAATAAGTTATTGACTGATCGGTTAATAAATGGTATTGTCTGTTTCTGGAGGCCGAAATGAAGCAGGAAGAAAGAACACTGAGGACGAAAGAAAAAATTATCACCGCGGCGATTCATGTTTTCGGCAGCAAGGGATACGACGCGGGATCGATCGGCGATATCTGCCGCCTGGGCGGAATAAACCGCGGACTGCTGTATCACAATTACGAGAGCAAAGAAGAGCTGTACCTGACCTGCCTTGCGAAAAGCTGCGAAAAGCTGCGGCAGCGCTTTGAGGACAGCGGCGCGGCAGAGGCACAGGCGCCGTCTGAGATGGCCAGACAGTACCTGGGAGCCCGATCGGCATTTGTCAGGGATTGCCCGGAGATGAGCCGCATTGTTTTCGAGGGTATGGTGAATCCGCCGGCGGACATCCGCGATTCGGTGAAAAAAGCGATGGAGCCGCTGGAACAGTGGAACCGGTCATTCTGCGAAACGCTTTTGTCGCGCGTGCCGCTTCGGCCCGGCATCAGCCTGGAACAGGCGATGGACTACATTTCGATGGTTCAGTACGCTTTCAACAGCAGTTTTACGCTGCCGGGCGAGGCGGAAGAACAGCTGATGGAACACGAGAGCAGACTCAGAAAGCTTCTCGACTGTGTGTTTTTTGGAATTGCGAAACAGGAGGAATGACAGATGGCAGTGAATATTCTTTTGTGGGTGGCCGTGCTTGTGGCCGCGTTTCTTATAGGTAAGCTTGTGCAGCGTCTGCACCTCCCGGCAATTCTCGGATGGCTGATCGCCGGCATGATTTTCGGGCCATATGGACTGGGAATGCTTTCTGACGAAATGATGAATACGACGCTGTACACAGCCATCATCGACTGGATGCAGGTGGCGTTCGGCCTGATGCTCGGCACGGAGCTGGTGTTCCGCAAGCTTCGGAAAACCGGCCGCGCGCTTGTCGTGACAACGCTGTTTCAGTCCCTCGGGACATTCTTCGTCGTCACGGTTGCCTTTGCGGTTGCATTCTACTTTGCCGGCGTGCCGGTTTATCTTTCCATGGTGTTCGGCAGCATCGCCCTTGCGACCGCGCCGGCGCCGGCTCTCTCGATCGTGAAAGAGTATCACACGCACGGTCCGGTGACGGATACGCTTCTCCCGATGTCCGTCATGGATGACGTGGTCGGCATCGTGGTGTTCTTCCTGGTAAATGCGCTTATCACCAGCAAGGTGTCCGGCGGTTCATTCCCGCTGTGGCTGATTCCGGTGATGATCCTGCTCCCGATTGCGATCGGACTTCTCCCGGGATACATCTGCGGACTTGTCCTGAAGAAGCAGAAGACAAAGGCGGGGACGCTTGCCACGCTGCTTGTCGGCATCACGGCGTCGGCTCTGCTCTGCTGGTTCGTCTACAGAACATTTGCCACGTCTCTTTCCCCGAACTACATGATGGTCGGCGTCTCGTTCTCGGCTGTCTTCTCGCAGATGATCACCGATGAACAGCTGGATCAGCTCAACGCCTGGTACAACCCGATTCTCGGCGTCGCGCTTCTGATTTCCATTGTGAATCTCGGCGCTCCGCTCGATTTCCATCTGATTCTCGGCGCCGGCGCCTACACGGTGCTGTACATCGTGTCCCGCGCGGCCGGAAAGTACTTTGGCGCGAGAATCGGCGCAAAGCGGACAAATATGCCGGTTACCGTTCAGAAATATCTTGGCCTCACGCTTCTGCCGCACTCCGGCGTGTCGCTCGTCTTCACCGGTATTGCCTGTGAGACGCTCGCATCGCTTCCGGAACTGGCCGGAATTGTCAAAGGTACGATTGCGGCAGCGGCCGTGATCAATGAGATCATCGCGGTCATCGCCGCAAGGCAGGGCTTTGCTCTTGCCGGCGAGATCGGAAAAGACGAGAGCGCCGAAGCGCCTCA
This sequence comes from Lachnospiraceae bacterium, assembly GCA_050944355.1. Classification (GTDB taxonomy): domain Bacteria; phylum Bacillota; class Clostridia; order Lachnospirales; family Lachnospiraceae; genus UBA4285. The sequence continues at coordinate 109,659 of JBMNQX010000006.1, read as the reverse complement.
GACGGCCCAGCATCAGGCAGTCTGATCGTGCTGTATCCGACCAGAAGAATCGTGATGCACCAGGACACCGGGAAAATAAAGTAAAGCGCCGGCAGAGTGTGAAAATACCGGAAACCGGTGAAAATCCAGAATATACGAACGAGACAGGTCCCTGCGATGGCTTCAAGAGCCGGCGTCAGGGACCTTCCGTTTCCTCTCAGAAATCCGGCCGGGATTTCAAAGAAGCTGCAGACAGGCGTGAGCGCGAGGACAATCCGGATCCGTTGGCAGGCGGCCTCCACAACTTCCGGGTCGTCTGAGAAAAGACCGGCGGCCTGATGACAGAACAGCGTGACAGGCGCGGCGAAGGCGGCGCTGAAAAGAAAGGCGAGCAGCGTACACTGCCGCAGAACCTTCCGGCAGCGCTTTCTGTTTCCCGCCGCCTGATTCTGACTGGTAAATGTCGTGGCCGTCTGGGCAAATGCGGTGATCAGGTAATAATCGATGTACTCGAAATTCATGGCGGCCGCCGCGCCCGCTGTGGCCACCGCGCCGAACTCGTTGACGGCGGACTGCACAAAGATATTGGCGAAGCAGAAGACGGCGCCCTGAACGGCAGCTGGCGTGCCGATCTTAAGAATTGACGCGATGTCCGGTCTGTTCAGGCGGATTTTGCGGGCGGAAAAGCGGAAATCAGGGTCCGGGTCTTTCGCCAGCCAGTGAAGTGTCAGAAATGCGCTGAACGCGGTCGAGATGTCGGTCGCCAGAGCGACGCCGGCGACGTCAAGACGGCAGACGACGACAAAGAACAGATTGAGCCCGATGTTGAGACCCCCGGAAATCACGAGGGCAGTCATCGGTCTTCGGCTGTTTCCCCGCGCCCGCTCTATGGCGCAGGAAAAGTCATACAGCAGCAGAAACGGCAGACCGGCGGCATAGAGCCTCAGATAGAGAACGGCCTCCTGGAGAGCCTCTTCAGGCGTGTTGATCAGCCGCAGAATCGGCTCGGAAACAGAAAAGACCAGCGCGCAAAGAAGACAGCCCACAACAAGAGAAAATCCGATTCCGGCGTGCAGGACGCGGCCTGTTTCTGATGTCTTTTTCTCGCCGATCTTCCAGGCGATCAGCACGTTCAGACCGACGGCGAGCCCGGAGGAAATGCTGACCAGGAGCGCGACGATTTCTGCGTTTGTTCCGACAGCCGCCAGCGCCGTGGTGTCGGAGAACCGCCCGACAACGGCGGTGTCCGCGGAATTGAACAGCTGCTGCAGGATGCTGGTCGCCGCGATCGGAAGGGCGAACCGTATGGCGGCCGGTGTCAGACTGCCGCTCAGAATATTGCTTTTTGACGATTTTGTCTGCATTTTCCAGGAGTTCCTTTTGTAAGATGACTGCTTGAGACGGCGGGACAGCGGCGGCTGCTCTGCCTGTCTTGTGTCAGCGTAGCACGGCTGTTATAATCGTAAAAGAGAATTTATAAGATAGTTATGATCGAAAAATACGATTGACAGGCGGCAGAATATGGAACGAAACATTCAGAAATACGAGGCGCTGATCGCGGCGGCGGAAGAGGGGAATATAACGAAAGCCGCGCAGAAGCTGATGTTCGCGCAGTCTTCGGTCAGCAAGATGATCGCGGATCTCGAAGAGGAGTGGCAGATCACGCTGCTTGAGCGCGGCCGGAACGGGGTGGCGCTGACGGCGGACGGAAAGAAACTGATGCCGTATATCCGAAAAGTCCTGGACGCCTGCCGGCAGCTCGACGAAAAAACCGGGGAAATTCGGGGGCTCGAGTGCGGCGAGATCCGGATCGGCGTCTTCTACAGCGTCGCGGAGCACCTGCTGCCCTGCGTCATCAGCGCGTTTCACAAGGATCATCCCGGCATTCAGTATGAACTGCTCACGGGCGATTACGACGAAATCGCACAGTGGATTGAAGAGGGGCGCGTCGATGCGGGGTTCCTGCGGCTGCCGGCGCAGTTTAAGTTTGACACGATACCGGTCGCGGAAGACCCTTACCGGGTTGTTCTGCCCCCGGGGCATCCCCTCTGCCGAAAAAAGATGATCTCACCGAAAGATTTGTCAGGACAGCCGTTCCTGCTTCTCGAGCACGGCGGCCGGACCGATGTCTCGGAATTTCTCGAGCGTTACAGGGTGAAGCCGGACATCCGGTTTTCTACGTGGGACGACTATGCGATCATGGCGATGGTTGAAATCGGGCAGGGCATCGCGCTGCTGCCGGGCCTGATCCTGCAGCGGATTCCCTATAAGATCGAGATCCGGCCGCTCTCCGCGGAGTGCAGCCGCACGATCGGCATCGCGGTAAAAGACAGGCGGACCCTGTCCGCGGCGGCGAGGCAGTTCCTGAACTGTGCGATAAACGAACTGGCGGGCCGCCGGAAAGAATCCTGACAGGCAGACAAAGCAAAAAAATAAGGCCCGGTTTCCTCATAAAACTTTGGAAACCGGGCCTTTATTACAGTGCCGTGACTGATTTTATGGCTTCAGCCATGTCAGGAAATCGTAGCTCTCCATGATTTCAAAGAACTTCAGCAGCCGATCGTAGAGCGGGTCTGCCTTTGCTCCGAACTGCTCGTGGAGGCGGTCCGCAATCGTTTTCACATTGGTCTCGCCATCCATCTGCTGCCAGATGAAACTTCCGGTCTCGTCCATGTGAATGTACGAGATGCGCGGCTTTTTGAGAAGCTTCTGCGCGATCCGGTTCATGGCGCCTTTGTTCTCGATGCTCAGAACGACGAATCCCTTTTTATCGACGTTCCAGTCGGCGATCTTTTTCCCGCGGACCGGGATGTACGTGTTGTAGAGTGCGATTGCCTCTTCCCTCGACAGCTTCTTTTTCTTACTCATAAATCCTCAGGCTGCTTTCTTCTTTCCGTTCGTGAAGCGGATCACGATCATAATCATGAGCACAAACACGATCAGAGAAGCGATTGTTCCGGACACGCTGCCGAGATTGAGCACCGAGCTCAGATCCATCGCGTCGCTGATGCCCAGAACCGCAAAGACGGCGAGCAGAATGCCGACCAGGCCTTCACCGGCGATCATACCGGAGCAGTACAGAATACCGCGGTTGACCGTCTTTGTCTTTTCCTTCTCGTCGCTGTACTTCTTCTTGTCATAGTACAGACGCACAAGACCGCCGATCATGATGCAGGCGTTCAGCTGTACCGGCAGATATACACCAATGGCAAATGGCAGAACCGGGATGCCGAGAATTTCAACGACAATGGCAAGAACGACACCGGTGAAGACAAGTCCCCACGGAAGTTCGCCGCCCATAACGCCTTCGATGATCATCTTCATCAGAGTTGCCTGCGGTGCGGCGAGCTCTTCGGTTCCGAAGCCCCATGCCGCGTTCAGCAGGTTCAGAACGAAGCCGATGGCGATCGCGGAAGCGACAACGCCGATGATTTCGCCGATCTGCTGCTTGATCGGTGTCGCACCGACAAGATAACCGGTCTTCAGATCCTGCGATGTATCGCCGGCGATAGCCGCGATGATGCAGATAATCGTGCCGATGGTGATCGCTGCCTTCATGCCTTCAGCGCCGGTCACGCCAGTCGCCTTCAGAATGATCGAAGAGAACAGAAGCGTCGCAATAGCCATGCCCGAAACCGGGTTGTTGGACGAACCGACGATACCGACCATACGGCTCGAAACGGCCGCAAAGAAGAATCCGAAGATGACGATCAGGATGGCGCCGCCGATGCCTACCGGAATGATCGGGAGTGCGGCTACCAGAATGATCAGAACGATGATCGAGATGATAACCGTCTTCATGCTCAGGTTCTTGTCCGTGCGGAGAGTGCTGTTTCCCTGACCGCCCGCCAGAGACTTCATGGAATCTCTGAATGTTCTGAAAATCATCGGGAGGGACTTGACCAGAGAAATGATGCCGCCGGCCGCCAGAGCGCCCGCGCCGATGTAGCGGATGTAGTTGCTCCAGATTGCGCTGACGCCGCCTTCCGCGAATATCTCACTGATCGTCGTTGTGCCCGGATACAGAATGGTGTCCGCGCCGCACAGAGCGATCAGCGGGATCAGCATCATCCAGGAGACAAGACCGCCGCAGAACATGTAAGAAGCAATCTTCGGTCCGCAGATATAGCCGACAGAGAACACCGCCGGGTAGATCTGAGTGCCGATCTGACCCTTGTAGCCGCCGATGCCCTGATTCGGCGTGTTGATTTCGCTCGGAACAAGTTTCAGACCGTCGATGACAAATTTAAATGCCGAGGCAATGCCGAGACCAGCAAATACTGTCTTGGCGGACTCGCCGCCCTCTTCGCCGGCGAGAAGTACTTCGGCGCACGCCTTGCCTTCCGGATACGGAAGGGTCGCATGTTCCTTGACGATCAGAGCGTTGCGCAGCGGAACCATGAAGAAAACGCCGAGGAGACCGCCGATCATGCAGATGATGGTGATCTCAAGAAGATTCGGCTCTTCCATCAGGCCTTCGCCGGCCCACAGATACATAGCCGGGAGCGTGAAAATCGCACCGGCTGCGAGTGATTCACCGGCCGAGCCGACAGTCTGTACGAAGTTGTTCTCCAGGATGGAATCGCGCTTCATGATCATGCGGATGACACCCATGGAGATGACAGCTGCCGGAATCGAAGCCGATACGGTCATACCTACGCGAAGTCCGAGGTATGCGTTGGCCGCGCCGAACACGATGGAGAGAATGATGCCCATGATGATGGACAGTGCCGTCATTTCAGGGACGATCTTCTCTGCAGGGATGTACGGCTTGAATCCGTTGTTGTTATCCATTTTGATAACTCCCCTCAAAAAATGTTGTTTTTTATGCCCGAACATATGTCTTTTACAGTCACGATCGGCGCATGGATATTTATTATAATGCCATTTCTTCAGAAAATAAAGTGCCTTTACAGGACAGTTTCGGATTTTCGTGAACATGGCCGCTATTTTTTAAATCAAAAAATAAAACAAATAGTCGAAAAGTTTTTTCAGCCGCTTTGCGATACGATACAGATATATCTGAGAGTGTGACAGCATTAAAGAAAAAAAGGAGGGAAACTATGCTGTATCCTGTACTGACAGACTCGAGACTGCTGCTGGACCTTTCCGGCGTCTGGGATTTTAAGCTCGACAAAGGCGGCGAGGGATTTGAAGAGGCGTGGTACGAAAAACCGCTTGAGAACGCGATGACCATGCCGGTTCCGGCTTCTTATAATGATATGAAAGAAGGCGTGGATTTCCGCGAGCACTATGGGTGGGTATTCTACCAGACGGCTTTCCGGCTGCCGCAGGCGGCACTGCAGGGTCAGAGAGTGGTGCTGCGCTGCGACGCGGTCACGCATCACGCCATTGTATACATAAACGGCCGGCAGATCGCGGAGCACAAAGGCGGATTTCTGCCGTTTGAGATGGAAATTACGGACTTGATCAAAAAGGGTGAGAATCTTCTGACGATCGCCGTCGACAACCGGATCGATTACACGACGCTCCCTGTCGGAGGAGAGGGAGATATGTTCGGGGGAACCGCGCCGGTTTCGGGCGGCACGATAAAGCCCAAAAAGCGCAATCATCCGAATTTTGACTTCTTCAACTACGCCGGTATTATCCGCCCGGTCCGCATTTACACGACTCCAAAGGACTACATCAAAGACATCGCGCTTGTGACAGACATTCCGGACGTCGAAAAGCGCGGCAGAGGGGAGACCGTGAAGGCCGAAATTTTCTATGAGCTGGAGACAGTGGGCGACGGCGAGGCAAGGGTCGATGTGTTTGACCGCGAAGGAAATCTGGCGGCGTCTGCGTCCGGGACAAAAGGGATGATCACAATTCCGCAGGCGCATCTCTGGGAACCGGCAGAACCGATCGCGGATCACGCGGCGAACAGAGATGTGCCGGAGAAAGCGTATCTCTACCGCGTCGAGGCTCATTTCGGAGATGATGTCTACGAACTCCCATACGGACTGCGCACCGTAAAGGTCGAGGGGACAAAATTCCTGATCAACGGGAAGCCGTTTTATTTCAAGGGATACGGCAAGCACGAGGACTGCTTCCCGAACGGCCGCGGCGAGAACATTCCGCTGTGGGTCAAGGATCTGAACCTCATGAGGTGGCAGGGCGCCAACAGCTTCCGCACGAGCCATTATCCGTACAGCGAGGCGATGCTGCGTCTCTGTGACGAAGAAGGAATCGTCGTCATCGGCGAGACGCCGGGTGTCGGCATCAATTTCGATTTCGGCGGCGGCGCGAACTTCCAGGGACAGAAGGTGCACACATTTGACAAGGAGCACGGAGTCAAGACGTTTGAGCATCACAAAGAAGTCATCCGCGACGAAATCGCAAGAGACCGCAATCACGCCTGCATTGTGATGTGGAGCATCGCCAACGAGCCGGATGCCCATTCGGACGGCGCCTATGAGTACTTCAAGCCGCTGTTCGATCTGGCGCGGCAGCTCGATCCGCAGAAGCGCCCGTGCACGATGGTTTCGGTTCAGGGCGGAGGCGTTCCGGGCCCGGATGTCGACGTATCCTCGAAACTGTCCGACGTCATCTGTCTGAACCGCTATTACGGATGGTACAGCGAGGGCGGCGATCTTGAGACGGCGGAGGCGGCGCTGCGCGCGGAGCTCGACCGCTGGCAGAAGACCGGCAAGCCGGTGATGTTCACGGAATACGGCGCGGACACGGTGATCGGACTGCACGACACGACGCCGGTCATGTTCACCGAAGAATATCAGACGGCGTATTACCGGATGTACAGCAGAGTGTTTGACTCGTATCCATTTGTCATGGGCGAACAGGTCTGGAATTTCGCGGATTTTGCGACGACTCAGGGAATTGTCCGGGTTCAGGGAAACAAGAAGGGCGTGTTCACGAGGGACCGCCGGCCGAAGCTTGCGGCGTATTTCCTGCGGGACCGCTGGCTCTCAATTCCGAATTTCGGATATAAGAAGTGATAAATCGCTCAGAATTGTATATAATAAAGTACCGCGGCTTAAAAACTGCGGTACTCTTTTTGTCTGGCATTTTGGGGATTCTCCTGTTCCGGGCGGGCGTCGGGGCGCTGCCATCTGGAACCGGAGGCAAGAGGGGAAACAAATGAAGAAAAATTATCAGTCTACCATTTACGCCTGCTTTGCGGCGTACATCGTGCAGGCGGTGGTCAACAATTTTGTCCCGCTGCTGTTCGTGACATTTCAGTCGGAATTTGATCTCCCGCTGTCGCAGATCACGGCGCTGATCACGTTTAACTTCGGCATTCAGCTGTTTCTGGATTTCAGTTCGGCCTGGTTCGTGGACCGGATCGGCTACCGCGAGTCGATGATCCTGGCAAATGCGTTCAGCGCGGCGGGGCTGATCTGTCTTACAATTCTGCCGCAGACTCTGCCGGATCCGTTTGCCGGCCTGCTGATTTCCGTCACAATCTACGCCGTCGGCGGCGGGCTCCTGGAAGTTCTGGTCTCGCCGGTCGTCGAGGCGTGTCCGACCGAGAACAAAGAAGCGGAAATGAGCCTGCTCCACTCGTTCTACTGCTGGGGCCAGGCCGGTGTTGTGCTGCTCTCGACGGTGTTTTTTACGCTGGCCGGGACCGGAAACTGGCGCGTGATGGCCCTGATCTGGACGATCCTCCCGATCATGGATCTGATCGCGTTCACAAGGGTTCCGATCGCGCCGCTGATTGAAGAGGGCGAGAAGGGCAAGAGCTTCAAGGAACTTGTCACGTCCGGATTCTTCTGGGTGATGATATTGATGATGGTCTGCGCCGGGGCTTCGGAGCAGGCAGTGAGTCAGTGGGCTTCGGCCTTTGCGGAAACGGGCCTGGGGATCAGCAAGACGATGGGCGATCTGGCCGGTCCGATGCTGTTTGCGATCCTGATGGGCACGTCCCGGCTTGTCTTTGCGAAAGACAAACGGCTTGACCTTCGGCGTTTCATGATCCTGTCCGCTGTTCTGTGCGTTGCGGCCTATCTTTTGATCGGATTTACGGACAATCCGGTTCTCGGACTCATCGGATGCGTGCTCGTCGGCTTTTCGGTCGGCATTTTCTGGCCGGGGACGTTCAGCATCGCGTCGGCCGGCATCAAAAACGGAGGTACGCTCATGTTTGCCCTGCTCGCGCTGGGCGGTGACTTCGGGTGCGGTTCCGGCCCGACGGTGGCCGGACTGATCGCGTCGGCCGCCGGCGACAATCTGCGCGCCGGCATTCTGGGCAGCATATTTTTCCCCATTCTCATGCTCACCTGCCTGATTCTGCTCGCGGGAAAGCAGAGAACGAAACAGGCCGCGCAGGAAGAATAGATGTCATGAGGCATTGAGTTATTCAAGGAGAGAAGGCATGAAAGTTCTGATCATTCCGGATGTGCATCTGAAACCGCGGATGTTTGACGACGCCGAATATCTTCTGCGCGAGACAAAAGCGGATCTTGCGGTCTGTCTCGGCGATCTTGTCGACGACTGGAACTGTCAGGAAAACGCCGGGGCGTACATCCGCACTCTGGCGGCGGCCCGCCGCTTCGCCGAACGCCACCCGGAGACACTGTGGTGTTATGGCAATCACGACGCGGCGTATCTATGGGAAGTGTGGGTGTCCGGGACGGCGACAAATCAGACGACGCGGGCGGCGGCACTTTCCGGCCTGCAGCAGCTCTACGGCGCCATCCCGAAGGGCAGAGTGGCTTTTGTCCACTGCATCGACCACGTTCTGTTCTCACACGCCGGCATTTCCCGCATGTTCGTGCACACCCTGTTTCCGTCCGCGTACGACAACGTGCCGAAAGTGCTTTCGCTGATCAACGGCCTTGAGGCGGAAGACATGTGGAACGACGACTCGCCGCTGTGGCTCAGACCGCAGAAACTCTACCGCCGGTTTCCGATTCACATGTACAAACCGCAGACGTATCTGCAGGTCGTCGGCCATTCGCCGATGCGCGAAATCACGCAGGAGAAGAACCTCTTAAACTGCGACGTGTTTTCCCTGAACAGAGACGGAACCCCGTTCGGATCGCAGGAATACTGCCTGCTCGACACAAAGACATTCAAGTGGACCGGCGTGCGCGCGCCCGGCGGCAAAAAAGAAAATCCGGAGAATCCGGACTGATATACATTCAACAGGAGATTTATCATGACAAATGTTACTGCAAAAACAGACAAAAAAGAGAAGTTCTGGACCAATCCGGCGATTGTGTTTCTGGTAGCGTTCTTCTGCTGTTTCCTCTGGGGATCCGCCTCACCGGCCATAAAGATCGGATATGAGCTCTTTTCAATTGGCGCGGATGACCTCTTCTCGCGCATTGTCTTTGCCGGCACACGCTTCTGCATCGCCGGCGTCATGGTCATCGCATTCGGGAGCCTGCAGCAGCATAAATTTCTGGTCCCGCAGAAATCCGGCTGGAAATATGTCTTCGTGCTGATGTGCTTTCAGACGATTCTGCAGTACATTTTCTTTTACACGGGACTTGCCCACACGACCGGTGTGCGCGGCTCTGTCATCAATGCGGCCGGAACATTCTTTTCGATTTTCTTTGCGGCGTTTGTCTTCAAGTTTGAGAAGCTGACCGCAGGAAAGGTGCTTGGCAGCATTTTCGGATTTATCGGCGTCCTTATGATTGTGACGGCGGGGCAGAGCAGCGGCGGCGCCATCAGCTTTGCCGGCGAGGGGAGCATGATCATCGCTGCACTGGCGAGCGCCGTCGCCGGATGTTTCATCAAAAAATTCTCGGCGTGGGAGAACCCGGTGACGCTGAGCGGCTGGCAGTTTTTCTTCGGCGGAATCGTCATGGCCGTCGCCGGCACGCTGCTGGGCGGACGTCTTCATCCGACCGGAGGAAGCGCGTGGCTTCTGCTCCTGTACATGGCGTTTATCTCCGCCGGTGCATACACGCTGTGGGGAGTTCTGCTGAAATACAACGACGTCAGCCGGATCACGATTCTGGGATTCATGAATCCAGTGCTCGGGGTTCTGCTCTCGGCTCTTTTTCTGGGCGAAGGTCAGGAAGCATTCAGCGTGCGCACGATTGCGGCTCTGCTGCTCGTGAGCCTGGGGATCATCATTTCCGGCAGGAAAAAGAAACAGAGACAGGCGGCCTGAAGGACTGCCGCCCGGCAGGCCAGGCGTGGTATTCTTAAGATGTTTGGGAGGTGGTTATATGGCAGAAAAACTCGCTGTATTTATTCCCGGGATCGGGTACAACACGGACAGACCGCTTCTGTATTACAGCCGGAAACTGACCGGGCAGCTCGGCTATACGCCTGTCTGCATCAAATATCACGACATGCCGAAAAAGGTGAGAGGGGATGCCGGGATGCTTGAAAAGGCTCTCAAAATCGGCCTTAAACAGGCGAAAGAACAGCTCTCCGACATCGACTTCAGCGAGTATGAGGATGTCCTTTTCGTCGGCAAAAGCATCGGAACGGTTATCGCCGCGCTGCTTGCGGAAAAAGTTTCTGCCCCTTCGCGGCTGATTTTGTATACGCCTGTCGAGGCGACATTTGAGCCGCGCCTTGGCGATGCGATTGCCTTTATCGGGGAGGCCGATCCGTGGTCTGACCTGAACAAGGTGAAAACCCTTGCGGGTGAGCAGCATGTGCCGCTGTATACGTACCCCGGGTGCAATCATTCGCTCGAATGCGGCGACGTGATTAAAGACGTTGACACGCTGAGGGCGGTCATGAAACTCACCGAAAAGTTCATAAGCTGAAAAGGGGGTATTATGGCCAGAAAAAAATGCGATAGCGGGCTCATTGTGACAGCTATGGTGATGGGGCTCTTCTTGCCGTGACCGGATGTGCGGGGACAGGTTCGGGAACGGCGTCGTCTTCTGCTGCGTCAACTAAGGCTGCACAGACAACAGCGAAACAGACGACAACGCAGACAAAGATGACGGAAAAACAGGCTGCGACGACTGCACAGGCAGCGAAAGCGGCGGGCTATTCCTTTGAAGCGGCCCACGCCGAAAGAGATTTTAAAGTGCAGGGACTTCTGATGCCGATCACGAGAGCGGAGGATGTCTCCCAGGAGTTGAAGGACGCCACAGCAGAATATCTTGCGGTTCGTTTTAAAGATGGAATTGACCAGCAGTATCACGAATATTATCCGGACAGACGGTTTGACAATCTTTCGGTCGGACCGCTGTATTTTCTTTCATGAACGACCGACGGTGTAAATGTCGGGCGGATTTCGGACAAGGAAACAGACAGGCTTCGTTGTTCACAATACTGCTCAGGGCTGCGAAGAAAGTCTTCATTTCTGATGATTCATTGAGTGTTTTGCCGCGTCGTGGTACACTGGCATCAGAAGGGTGCGTGACGTGAATCTTTGCATGAAAGGGGGCAATATGACCGATATACGTAAACATTTGAAGTCAGGACGCCGCGGCAGAGCGATCGTGACAGCCGCACTGCTCGGCACGCTTCTGGTGGCTACCGGCTGCGGGGGAACAGATTCAGAAACCAACGGGACTTCGCAGACGACAAATGCGTCTTCAACAACGGTGCAGCAGACGACCACGAAGGCACAGACGACCACCAAGGCTGCGGAAACAAAGACTCAGACGACGACCGGCCGGACGACAGAAGCGGCTTCGACGTCAGCGGCTGAGACGTCCGTGGGGTCAGGCGAAACAGACACAGGTGTCATCACGGAAGACGATCTGTTTGACAGCGTGAAGGTCATATTCTACGGGCCTCTCTCGGGATTCGGCCATGTAGACGGATATGAGAACGAGGAACCGTGGGCTGAGTACGTGACATACGCTGCCGAGGGTACGAACAACGATGAATCGGTAGTTGAGACACAGCATTCCGGCGGGGATTTCCTTGAAAACGGAGATCAGGTTACGATTCACGCGGTGGCCGACACGGAAGCGGCGGCCGCGGCGGGATACACCTTTGAGACGGCGGATGCGAGACGGGAAGTGACGGTCACGGGGCTTCCGATGCCGATCACAAAGGCGGAGGATGTTCCCGATGAACTGAAAGAGGCGACCTCAGAGTATCTGAGCGAGCGTTTCAAAGATGGAATCGACCAGCAGTATCACGAGTATTATCCGGACAGACGGTATGACAATCTTACGGTCGGACCGCTGTATTTTCTGGCGGGAACGACAGACAACGTCAATATTGGCCAGGTCGATCAGGGATATCTCCTGAGGGTGTATTCGTACGACAATGAAAACGGCGAGAGAGTCGTGGACATCGAAAATGTACAGGCGAGAACGGAAGAGGACGGAACTCCGATCATTCCTGCCATAGTCGACCCGGTAAATGATTACAACAACTACTACGTGACCACGGACTTTACATACGGACCGAATTACGCCTCGGAAGAGGAAGCGGCCGAACACATTGAAAATCTCACGGAGTTCCAGTACATTAAAAACATCTACACGATTGAGCGGCTCGAGTGAGATTGGAGGCAGAAGAACAATGAGAACGGAACAGTTTCTGATTACGCCGGCGGCCGGCAAAAGGCTGATCGCAAAGGAAATTGTACAGCGCGCGGACATGCAGGAAGCGCTGAAAAACCGGAAGATCGTGGTGATCGCCGGCACGACGAACCTGTATATCGCAAATGAGCTCCTCGCGATGCTAGGCAGCAGCCTGCGGGCTGTGGGACCGGCATTTCACAGGGGTGCGCTGCCTGCGCCCGGAGCGGCAATGGAGAAAGCGGAATTTGCCGGCGATCTTGTCATTACAAAAGGCAGACCGGAATTCCGCTCAGACCTCGATGCGGTGTGCTATGGACTTGAGGCCGGGGATATTATCCTGAAGGGCGCCAACGCGGTGGATCTGAAAGCAGGGAAGGCCGCGATTCTCATTGGAAACACAGAGGACGGCGGCACGATCATCAAGACGTCCCGCTCGGTTATCACAAAACGGGTCCGCCTGATCCTGCCGGTCGGCGTGGAAAAGCGCGTCGACGGTCCGATCGACGAACTCGCTGCTGCCTGCAATGACCCGGAGAGCACGGGACTGCGCATGTTCCCGGCGTTCGGCGAAGTCTACACGGAGTTGGATGCCATCCGGCAGCTGACCGGCGGCAAGGCGATGATTCTTGCCGGCGGCGCCGTGAACGGCGGCGAGGGCAGTGTCCTGATCGGCGTTCAGGGCGGAAACACAGAGCCTCTTAAGGAACTGATGAAGGAAATCGCAAAAGAACCTCACTGCGTGATCTGAGTGCAGACATTTGCCATGAATTGAGGTAAAGAAGGTTTGAAAATTCTGAACTTTGGTTCTTTGAACATTGATTATGTCTACCAGGTCGATCACATGGTGAGGCCTGGCGAGACGCTGGCCAGCTTAAAGAGAGATATTCACTGCGGGGGCAAGGGACTCAATCAGTCTCTTGCCCTTTCCAAAGCGGGCGGCAGCGTGTGGCACGCCGGGCTGATCGGCGGGGATGGACTTTTCTTAAAGGAACTGCTCGAAAGAGGCGGTGTGCACACGGAATGGATCCGGGTCATTCCGGAAAGCACCGGGCACACGGTCATTCAGGTCGACCGGACGGGGCAGAACAGTATACTGCTTTACGGCGGCGCCAATCAGCGGATAACGGAGTCTTACGCCGACGAGGTGCTGGCGCAGTTCGGTTCCGGTGACATTCTGATTCTGCAGAATGAGATCTGCTGTCTGCCGTATATCATGGAAAATGCAGGAAAAAAGGGGATGAGGATCGTATTGAATCCGTCACCCTTAAGTGAGCAGCTGGAGCGCTGCGACATGAATCTTGTCTCTCTGTTTGTGCTGAATGAGACGGAGGGCCGGCAGCTGACGGGCGGAAAGAGCCCGGAAGAAATTCTGGATGAATTGGGGACGCGGTTTCCGAAAGCGGCCGCGGTTCTGACACTCGGCCGGGAGGGCAGTGTCTGGCAGTACGGCGGCGAGCGCGTAAAGCAGGAAGCCTTTTCTGTCAGGGCCGTGGACACGACCGGAGCCGGCGACACATTCACGGGATATCTGACGGCGATGCTCGCGGAAGGAAAGCCGGTCCGGGCGGCCATGAGAGCGGCCGCCATGGCGGCGGCCATTTCAGTGACCCGGCCGGGCGCGGCCGCATCCATCCCTGAGAGACAGGAAGTGGAAGCGGCGCTTGTTTGATGAATCCAGACGCCGTCGAGGCTTATGGCCGGCTAAAGGCATCGGGCAAGCAAGTTTTGAGTGGTTTTTGATGCCCGCAGCTTTTCAGCTCTGCCAGTCGATGGAGACGCTTTTTGAAGCGGCCTCGCCGCCGAGCGGTTTTTTGATCTCCATGATGCTCTTGTAGGCGGGGCGGATAATCTTCGAGCCCGACACGAGCTCTTCAATCCGGTGAGCGCTCCAGCCGGCGACTCTCGCGATGGCGAACACAGGTGTGTAAAGCTCTCTCGGCATGCCCATCATGTCGTACGCGAAACCGCTGTAGAAGTCGACATTCGGGGCGACGCCTTTGTAGATCTTTCGATGGCCGGCAATGACTTTCGGCGCAATCTCTTCGATCTTGTTGTAGAGAGCCATGTCCTCTTCGCGGTGCTTTTCTTTGGAAAGCATCTGTACAAATGATTTGAAAATTCTCTCTCTCGGGTCTGACTTTGAATACACGGCGTGTCCCATGCCGTAGATCAGACCGTGGTGGTCAAAGACCTCTCCGTTAAGCATTTTCTGCAGATAGGCCTCGATTTCCTCATCATCGTTCCAGTCGTGCACGTTTTCGCGGATATTGTCCATCATCTCCATAACTTTGATGTTGGCGCCGCCGTGCCGCGGACCTTTCAGGGAACTCATCGCAGCCGCGATGACCGCATACGTATCCGCGCCGGAAGAAGTAACGACGCGGGTTGTGAAACTGGAATTGTTGCCGCCGCCGTGTTCCATGTGCAGCATCAGCGCCACGTCGAGCGCGAGCGCCTCGGTTTTCGTGAACGAAGCGTCCGGGCGCAGCATCCGGAGAGTGTTCTCAGCGGTTGAGAGATTCGGATCCGGCCGGTGAATGTACATGGACTGCAGGTTTTCGTAGTGGTTGTAGGCGTGATAGCCGTAGATCGCAAGCATCGGGAAAACCGAGATCAGCTGAATGCTCTGGCTGATGACATTTTCCACGGAGGTGTCGGAGGCGTTGCTGTCATAGGAAGCGAGCGTGAGAATCGAACGCGTCATCGAGTTCATGACGTCTTTGGTCGGCGCTTTCATGATGACGTCCCGGGTGAAATTCGTGGGCAGCTCGCGCATCTCGGCGAGCAGATCCGTAAATTTTTTTGCCTCTTTTTCATCGGGAAGTTCGCCGAACAGAAGCAGATAGGTGAGATTTTCATAGCCGTAGCGGCTTTTCATGTACTTGTTGATCAGATCATGGATCTCATATCCGCGGTACCACAGCTGACCGTCGCAGGGATTGCCGTCCTTGTCAAAGGAAACGATGCTTGATATATTCGTGAGACCTGCCACGACGCCTTTGCCGTTCAGATCCCGCAGGCCCCGCTTGACCTGATAGGTGTCGTAAAGCTGCGGGTCAACCTGGTCATTTTTTCTGCAAAGCTTCGCGTAGGAAGCCGTATCGATGCTGTCTCTCGTTTTCATAAATATTCCCCATTTCTGACAGAACATGTGTCAAAATAATTCTGATGACAAATGATAAATTCACGGACTGACTGACATCATAAAATGCGGCTATCTGTAAATTAGCATTCAGACTGTCCGAATTCAATGAAAGAAGCCTAAAATTTCTGAAAAGGATTGTTAATAATTATAGGATTTACACTTTTGATGCCATAAGGCAAAACTGTGCATTTGATGGAAAGTGTAAAAATAACAGATCCGAGTCGGAACCCTTTCCGAACGGTTCTGTCACGGCAGATCATTTCTTTTTGTGGCGCATATAGTACCGCTGCATTTTGATGGCGTCCTGCTCGGCAAGACTGCCTTTTCCGTTCATGCCGGCGCGGCTCTCCATGTGATGGAGGAATTCGTGGCGCAGGGTGTGCCGGATTTCTGCCCGGAAGGCGTCCTCATCGGCTCCACCCATCACGGCCATGAACGAGCCGTAATACAGGACGATCTGCCGGCCCATGACAGAGCTGGTCGAATACGTGCCCAGAATGTACAGATCATCCTCGACGCGGCCCGGGTGCAGATACGTCTTCTCGTCAACGACGACTCCGCCGTTCAGGTCTTCCAGAACGTATGCGGGCAGAAGCTTCAGTTCTTCCTGCGTTATTTCTGAGAATCTTTCATACGTCATGAGAGCTCTTCCGCTTCCTGGAACTGCCTTTTTTTGCGTTATTGCAACGGTATATATTTAACAGTGTACAACAGTAAAGTGCCGTTTGCAATAGAACAGAGCCGATACGGATTTCCGAACGTCATCGGGATTGTGTAAAAATCGTGGCCAGTTAGCCTGACAGGCAGGTGAGCAAGTGTTACACTGATTGGAGTCCGTCAGGCGGCGGGCAAAAAGGAGACAGGGATTTTCATGGCTATCAGGGAAAAACATTTTGAGATAAATGAAGAGGGATGCTCTGTGCGCTGCCGCATCATGACGGCGGAGCCGAAGCGGACGTTTGAGCGGGTCGTGATCTGCACGCACGGATTTGGCAGCAGCAAGGACGTGGCCAACATCACGCGGTTTGCCGAAAAGGAGCTGGCCAAGCACAGCGGCGACGCCGTTCTGGCGTTTGACTGGCCCTGCCACGGCAAAGACGGGCGCAAAAAACTGCAGATATCCGACTGCCTGGAATACATGAAGCTGGTGGTCGGGTACGCATCCCGCGAACTGGGCGCCGTGAAGATTTTCAACTATTCGGTCAGCTTCGGAGGATATCTGACGCTTCTGTACATCGCCCAAAACGGGAGTCCGTTTGCAAAGACGGCGCTGCGGGCACCGGGTATCCGGATGCACGATCTGATGCTCAGATATGTGAAAGACACAGACCGCGAGAAACTCGAAAAGGGAAAAGAAATCGAGATCGGCTACGAGAGGAAGATGAAGGCGGACAAGTCGCTGTTTGAGGAGCTGGCGGCCGGCGATGTGCGGAAATACGAGTACTTTGAGTGGGCGGACAGTATGCTGGTTCTGCACGGAACGGCGGACGAGATGGTGCCGATCGGGGACTCGATTCAGTTCTGCGAGAACAACGTGATTGAATTTATACCGGTCGAAGGAGCGGATCACCCGTTTCGCAATCCGAAACTGATGGACACGGCGATTCACACGGTCGTGGAATTTTTCTCATAAAAGCGGACAGCGCGCAATTTTCCGGGATGTTGTGCGGGGTGAGCGGATGCATTTGTCATGAACAGCATGGAATGCGTCCGCTTTTTTCTCTATAATGAAGACAGATACATGCGTTGACAAGGAGATTGTATATGAGATTTTTATTTGCTTCGGATTCGTTCAAGGGATCCCTTTCGAGCGATGACACGATCCGGCTGCTCACACGGGCGGCGAAAGAGGTGTTTCCGGACTGCAGCACAGAAGGGGTGCCGGTCGCGGACGGCGGCGAGGGAACGACGGCGGCCGTGACGAAGGCGAGAGGCGGAGAGATTGTCAGTCTCCCGGTGCACGGCCCGCTGATGGAAGAGGAGACCGCGTTTTACGGGAGGCTTTCGGACACGGAGGCCATCATGGAGATGGCGAGCGCCTCGGGACTGCCGATGGTGCCGCCGGAAAAGAGAAATCCGCTTCTGACGACGACGTACGGGACCGGCGAGCTTTTGAAAGCGATTCTTGACGCGGGATACAAAAGCGTGAGCATCGCTCTCGGAGGCAGCGCGACCAACGACGGCGGCATGGGTTTCGCGCGGGCGCTGGGCGTGAAGTTTACGGACGCCGCGGGGAATGAACTGGAAGGACGCGGTCAGGATCTGGAAAAGGTCAGCCACATCGATGTCTCGGGGCTTGACCCGCTCGTGAAGAAAGCGGACATAACGGTGATGTGCGACGTGACCAATCCGCTTTGCGGACCGGACGGCGCCACGTACACGTTCGGCGCGCAGAAGGGCGGAACGAAGGAAATTCTGGACCGCCTGGAAGCCGGCATGAACAATTACCGGTCGGTCATCATGAGAGAACTCGGCACGGACCCGGATGAGACAAAGGGAACCGGCGCGGCCGGCGGTCTCGGGGCGGCACTTCTGGTGTTCGCCGGAGCGAAGATGAAGTCCGGAATCGAGACAGTCCTCGATCTGATCGGATTTGACGAAAAGGTGAAGAAGGCTGATCTGGTCGTGACCGGCGAGGGACGCACCGACTGGCAGAGCTGCTTCGGCAAGGTGATGAGCGGCGTCGGCACGCATGCGGCCCGCTTCGGCGTGCCGGTCACGGCGGTCTGCGGGAGCCTCGGGCGGGATTATGAGAAAATCTACGAGTACGGCATCTCGTCCATCATCACGACGGTCGACGGACCGATGCCGCTCTCGCAGGCGATAGAAGATGCCGAGGGGCTGTACTACCGCGCGGCCGTGCGGATGTTTAGGATGATCCGGGCGGGACAGAGCCTGAAGGGCTGATAACAGAGCGTGCTTTGGAACGGAAAGGAGTGTCTCATGATCGATTATGCGGAAGGTTCCGGTTACCAGTACCATGTTCATTTGAAGAAGGGAGACGCGGGAGAGTATGTGATTCTGACCGGCGACCCGGGGCGGTGTCACGCGATCGCGGAACATCTTGAAAATGCGCGCCATATCGGCATGAACCGCGAATTTAACACGTATACCGGAAGCCTTTCAGGCGTACCGGTGAGTGTCGTCTCAACCGGGATCGGCGGACCCTCTGCCTCGATTGCGCTGGAAGAACTCGTGCACCTGGGCGCCCACACCTTCATCCGCGTCGGGACCTGCGGCGGCATGGACCTGAACGTCCTCGGCGGTGATCTCATCGTGGCAAATGGCGCGATCCGCATGGAGGGCACGTCGAAAGAATACGCGCCGATTGAGTTCCCGGCGGTGCCGGACTTCACGGTGACGAGAGCGCTCGCCGACGCGGCGGAAAGCTTAGGCTTCCGGTATCACATCGGCGTTGTCGAGTGCAAGGACTCGTTTTACGGGCAGCATGAACCGGAGAAGAAGCCGGTCGGGTATGAGCTTTTGAATAAATGGAATGCCTGGTGCGCGCTCGGCGCGAAGGGCTCGGAAATGGAAAGTGCGGCGCTTTTTGTCGTCGGCAGTGCGCTGCATGTGCGTGTCGGGACGGTCCTGCTCGCACTGGCCAATCAGGAGCGGGCGAAAGCGGGGCTGTCAAATGAACAGGTCCACAACACGGAAAACGAAATCGAAGTGGCGGTGGAAGCCATGAAGACGCTGATAAAGCAGGACAGAAAAAAGGGTGGCCAGAAGTGAGAGAACCAGACGAAAAGACACTGCTTCTTCTTGAAGAGCAGGCGGTGGCGGCCAGAAAAAAAGCGTACGTGCCCTACTCGCATTTTGCGGTCGGCGCGGCGCTTCTCGGAGAAGACGGAAACGTATACACCGGCTGCAACATCGAAAACGCGTCGTATCCGGCCGGGAACTGCGCGGAGCGCACGGCCATTTTCAAGGCTGTCAGCGAGGGGTGCCGCGAATTTCAGGCGATTGTCGTCGCCGGTGGGCCGGCCGGGTCCGGACATCTCACGCTCTGTACGCCCTGCGGCATCTGCCGTCAGGTGATGCGGGAGTTCTGCGCGCCGGAATTTCCGATTTATTTCAGCGACGGAAAGGGCGGTTTCCGGATGATGACATTGTCGCAGATGCTGCCGGAAAGCTTTGGACCGGAATCTCTTTAAGAGCAGTATAAAAAATAAGCCCCGGCGCTCTCCTGAGTTTCATAGAGCGCCGGGGTTCTGGTAAAGAAGGAAGAATAAATGAGGGCTTGAAGGGAAATGTCAAAGCCTCATGGAGGCATCCAGGGCCAGAGCGGAGCGTTCGCACTCTGAAGGATCCATGGTGATCTGCCAGCAGAGAGGACTTCCTTTCATATGCTCGGCGGCGTAGGACAGGCCGTTGGTCTGTTCGTCGAGATACGGCCGGTCGATCTGGTTCGGATCGCCCAGAAGGATCACTTTTGTGCCGCGGCCGGCCCGGGTGATGATTCCCTTTGCCTGCAGCGGCGTCATGTTCTGCGCCTCGTCGATGATGAGCCAGGTGTTCACGATGGAACGCCCGCGGATGAAATTGAGAGCTTCCGCCTGAATGATGCCGCGGTCGAAAATTTCGTCTACTTTTCCCCGCAGTTCGGACTCGTCTTTGTAGCGCTCTTCTTCATTGGAGTCGACCAGCTGTTCCAGGTTGTCGATAATCGGGCGCATCAGAGGCGCGATCTTTTCCTGCTCATCGCCGGGCAGAAATCCTATGTCGTCGTCAAACTGACTGTTCGGGCGGCAGACCAGAATCCGCCGGTATTCGCCGGTGTTCCGGTTGAAAATCTTCTCGAGACCGCAGGCCAGAGAATAGAACGTTTTGCTGGTGCCGGCAATGCCTTTTACGATTACAAGCGGTGCGGCCTCAGCCGGCTGCATGAGCGCTTCCTGCAGGAAATACTGCCCGACGCTGCGGGGCTTGATTCCGTACGGGCGCTCCTTCTGGTAATTCAGCTTCACAATCTTTCCGTTTTTCACGCGGCCGAGCTGCGTGCGGTCGACGTCCGTGTCGCTGCGCAGAAGAATGAATTCATTTTCCATGAGAGCGGGAACGGACTTATCTCCGTTTTCGCCCGTCACATAGACGGCGTCGGCGGGAATGCCTTTTTTCCGGAAATCCTTGAAATGAGAGGCATCGGTATATACTTCGAGGCGGCCGGTATACTGGCTGCTTCTGCGCGAGACCTGCTCCGTGAGGTAGTCCTGCGCGGTGACGCCGACGATCTGCGCCTTGATGCGCAGCAAAATGTCTTTGGTCACGAGAATTACGGGGTGGGAAGGGCCAGCCTGCTGCTGCAGACCGAGACAGACTTTCAGAATCCGGTTGTCTGACTTGTGCTCCGGCAAGTCGCGCGGCAGTTCTACATCGATGCAGTTTTTCTCGACGCGCACGCTGCCGCCCTCCGGCGTCGGCACGCCGGTTGTCAGATCGCCGCCCTGACGGATCTCCTCCAGAAGCCGGATCGCGGCGCGGACGTTTGCGCCGACGTCGCCGGCGTCTTTTTTGTGAAGGTCCAGTTCCTCCAGCACCACCAGAGGGATCACAACCTCATTGTTCTCAAAACTTCTGAGAGCCTGCGGTGCCTGAATCAGAACATTCGTGTCCAGTACAAATGTCTTCTGCATATGACCTCCTGCCTTGCGTTTATTGCATCTCTGCATGCGGCCGCCCTTCCGGTCAGTTTTACCGTAGCAGAATACTGTGAAGAGAGATTAAGCGCCGTTTAAAAACTTTGCAAAGAACCGGCATTCGTCACGACAAATGTCAGATAACTGTAAATAAAAGTCCCGCAAAAGGCGACGGAATCCGAAACTTGTGTCATAATCAGAAATGAAAACAAGGAGGATGTATGAAAGTTCTGATTACAGGAAGCAGTTCCGGAATAGGCCGCGGGATTGCCCTTCGGTTCCTTCGCGAAGGGCACGAAGTGATCGGCCTTGACAGGAAGGCGGCTTCGATTGAGGATCCGGGCTACACGCATTTTGTGGCGGATATCCGCGAGCGCGCGGCGTATCCGAAAGTGGGACCGGTTGATATTCTTATAAACTGTGCGGGTGTCCAGCAGGAGGACGACATCGACGTCAACCTGAAGGGCACGATCGGAATCACGGAGACCTACGGCATTCATCCCGGGATCCGATCCGTTCTGATGATCGGTTCCGCGAGCGGACACACCGGTTCGGAATTTCCGGAATACTGCGCCAGCAAGGGCGGCGTTCTTGCCTACACGAAAAATGTCGCGCTGCGCATCGCAAAGTACGGAGCGACCTGCAACAGCCTGGATTTCGGCGGCGTTCTGACCGAACTCAACCGTCCGGTTACGCAGAACCCGAAGCTCTGGCAGCAGATTATGGACGTCACGCCGCTGAAGCGCTGGATGACGGTAGAAGAGGCGGCGGACTGGGCTTATTTCATGACGGTGACAAACCGGTTCTGCACCGGACAGAACATTCTGATCGACGGCCTCGAGGCCGGAAATGCTCATTTTGTCTGGCCGGAGGATGAAAAATGAAAAACAGTGCGACATTTCACATGATTCTCGGATATTTCCGCCGCCACTTAAATCTCTTTGTCATCGATATTCTGTGCGCCGTCGCGGTGGCGGCCGTCGATCTGGCGTTTCCGCTCGTCTCGCGCTACGCGATGCGCACGATGCTGCCAGATCAGAAATATCAGGCGTTCTTTGTGCTGATGGTGATCGTGGCGTGCGGCTATGTGGGCCGTTCCGCCTGTCAGTATGTGATGACGTACTGGGGCCACACGTTCGGAACGTACATCGAGATGGACCTGCGCAACGATCTGTTCCGGCACCTGCAGACCCTTGATTTCGAGTTCTACGACAAAAACAGGACCGGTCAGCTCATGAGCCGTCTGACCGGCGATCTTTTCTCCATGACCGAGCTGATGCACCACGGCCCGGAGGATCTGGTCATTTCCATCCTCACGATCACCGGGGCGCTTATCTGCATGTTCCGGATTCAGTGGCGTCTGGCGCTGATCATTCTGATTCTGCTGCCGGTTTCGATTCTGGTTGTCATGCGCAACCGCAAGGCGATGGCGCAGACGTCCGTGGACAATAAGAGAAAACTCGCGCAGATCAACGCGGACATCGAATCGGGCATTTCCGGAATCCGGACGTCAAAAGCATTTGCCAACGAGGAAGTGGACTACGAGCGGTTCGCGAAGTCCAATGTCGCCTATCAGATGTCCAAGAGCCGCTACTACCGGTCGATGGCGCGTTTCAACAGCACGCAGGAATTCTTTATGAGCATCACGCCGGTCGTGGTGATCGCGGCGGGCGGATACCTGATCATGGGCGGGAGTATGAATTACGTCGACCTCATCACGTTCACGCTGTTCGCAAACAGTTTCATCACGCCGATCCGGAAACTCTCGCAGTTTGCGGAGGTCTTCACCGACGGCATGGCCGGTCTGTCGCGATTCAGCGATCTGATGAAGGTACAGCCGGCCATCCGGGAAAAGGAATCAGCCGGGGTGCTCACGGTGACAGAAGGGCGGATCGACATCGATCACGTATCGTTCCGTTATAACGAGAACCGCGAGGTGCTCACGGACATCTCGCTGCACGTGAAGCCCGGCGAGAGTCTTGCGATTGTCGGGCAGTCCGGCGGCGGCAAGACGACACTCTGCAGCCTGATTCCGCGGTTTTACGAGGCGCAGTCCGGGACGATCAAGATCGATGGCACGGATATCCGCGACGTGACGAAGGATTCCCTGCGAAGAAGCATCGGCATCGTGCAGCAGGACGTGTTCATATTTGCCGACACGATCCGCGAAAACATCCGGTACGGGCGGCCGGACGCGACGGACGAAGAAATCGTGGAGGCGGCCCGGCGCGCGGAAATCTATGACGACATTCTGGAAATGCCGGACCAGTTCGACACGTATGTGGGCGAGCGCGGCGTGCGCCTGTCCGGCGGCCAGAAGCAGCGGATTTCCATCGCACGGATTTTTTTGAAGAACCCGAAGATTCTGATTCTCGACGAGGCGACGTCAGCGCTTGACACGATCACGGAGCAGAAGATCCAGAAGAGTTTCGACGCGCTCTCAAAGGGACGCACCTCGCTGATCATCGCGCACCGCCTCGCGACGGTGCAGGACGCCGACCGGATCGTGCTGATCGAGGGCGGCCGAATCGCCGAAGAAGGCACTCACGAAGAGCTCCTCGCGCGCGGAGGAGAATACGCGCGTCTTTACAATACGCAGCGGCTTTTTCATTGATTTACCGATTAAAATGCGGCCGGAAAGGATATTTATGCCTTTCCGGCCGCTTCGTTCACAAAATCTCCAAGATTTACACAAATTTTAACCACAACTGCTCCTTATAGTGTGCTTACAGTTAACCAATAAGACAAGCGATTCTATCCGCAGACGGGAGGCATAGATATGAGATACAAAAAAATAAGAATCATAGCGGGGACATTAATTCTGACCGGCGGCCTTTTGGCAGGGTGCGGCACCGTTTCAACGACAACGACGACAACATCATCTTCGACGACTTCAACGGCGACAACGACGACATCGGGGAGCACGACGACTTCATCGTCCTCATCGTCTTCATCCTCATCTTCCTCGTCCAGTGCCTCGGCAGTTTCGTCCGTGACGGCCTCGGATCTCTTCACAGACAGAGATCTTGAGCAGACGGCCGACACGAGCAGCGCGACGACGATCACCGTGACGAGCGGCGAGGATGTGACGATCACAGAGGAAGGCGTCTATGTTATCACCGGAACGGCTGAGAATGTGACGATCACGGTCGAAGCGGCGGATGACGCGAAAGTGCAGCTGGTGCTCTCCGGAGTCAGCATCACGAACGATGATTTCCCGGCCATATACGTGAAGACGGCTGACAAAGTATTTGTCACGACGGCTTCCGGGACGACAAACACGCTGGAAGTGACGGGAACCTTCACTGCGGACGGAACGACAAATACGGACGCGGTGATTTTCAGCGAGTCCGATCTGACGCTGAACGGCGAAGGAACGCTGACGATCACGTCGGCGCAGGGCAACGGCATTACCAGTAAGGACGAGATCACGATCACCGGCGGCACATATGTGATCGATTCGGCAGAGGATGCCATCGAGGCGCATGACGCCATCAATATCTGCGACGGAACCTTCACGATCACGACCGACAAGGACGGCCTGCACAGCGAGGATTCCGACGATCTGACAGTCGGATCGATTTACATCAGCGGCGGCACCTTTACGATTGACGCGGGCGACGACGGCATTCAGGCGACGACAGATCTGACCATCGACGGCGGAACATTTACCATCAGCGCGGTCGAGGGCATGGAAGCCACATTGGTGACGATCAACGACGGCACGATCAATATCACGGCGTCGGATGACGGCATCAACGCCACGCAGAAGGGCAGCAGCACGGATATCGAGATTGTCATCAACGGCGGCGATATCACGATTTCGATGGCCAGCGGCGACACGGACGCGCTCGACTCGAACGGCAGTCTGTATATCAACGGCGGCACGGTGAACATCACGGCGACGAGTCCGTTTGACTACGGAACGGATGGCGCCATCAACGGCGGTACGGTTTACGTGAACGGCTCGCAGGTCACTGAGATTTATAACTCCATGATGGGCGGCGGCGGCCAGCAGATGCAGGGCGGTCAGCAGATGCAGGGCGGTCAGGCCCCGGGAGCCATGGGCGGCCAGAGACAGTAAACATCGGTATACGAAATAAGAATACCGGTCCGGGATGGGCGTGAGTCTGAAGACGACAGCCAGACCGGACCGGCGCACAAAAGATAAAGGTGTGTTTTCAAGCCTAAGGCTGTATCAGGGATGAATAGTCCCTGGTACAGCCGCTTTTTTTGCCCTGAAACAACTGAATCTCTCTCTTTCTATGAGACCTGAAATCAGTGTACAATGGAGTCAGACTTGAGTGTAACCGGCCGCTGTCTGCGGCAGGATGGAGTGAAGAGGGGAAACATTTTTGGAAACAGGAAAGCGGAAAATTTTATCGAACAAAGTTTTTCTTTACATGACGGAGTTTTTCTCCGGCGTGTGCGTCATGGCGGTGGAGCAGGGCGCGAGCCGTCTGCTGGCGCCGTATTTCAGTTCATCTCAGATTGTGTGGACGATCATCATCGGCATGATCATGATCGCCATGGCGCTGGGCAATATCTACGGCGGCCGTGCCGTCGACAAAGACCCGAATCCGGACAGACTGTACCGCCGGATTCTCGTCGCGGCGGTCTGGATCGCGCTGATTCCTCTCCTCGGAAAATATGTGATTCTCGGAGTTTCCGCGCTGATGATCGTGGCCGTCAGCACCAACCTGCTGATCTGGGCAGCGCTTGTGTCCTGCCTTGTGATTTTCGTGTACCCGCTGTTTCTGCTCGGAACCGTGACACCGTCTCTGATCAAATACACGGTGGACGACCTGAACGAGAGCGGCCGGATCGCGGGAAGACTCGGTGCGGCGAACACGATCGGCAGTATTCTGGGCACATTTATCCCGACATTTGTCACGATTCCGACGGCGGGGACTTCGGCGACGTTCCTGATCTTTTCCGGAATTCTTCTGGTGCTCTGCATCGTGTATTTTGCGAGCTCAAAGACCGGGAAGAAGCGGGTGACGGCGGCCGTGATGCTGTTTCTCATCAGCTGCGCGTTCGGGCATTCCGACAGCTTTGCGTTCTGGGACGACGACCTGACGTACGAGGGCGAATCGGTCTACAACTATCTGCAGGTGAAAGAGGACGAGAACACGATTGCGCTCTCGACCAACGTGCTCTTCGGCGTGCAGTCGATCACGATGAAGGATCACTCGCTGAGCGGCATGTACTACGACTACGCGATGGCGGCGCCGCTCATGGCGGACGTGAACAACAAAGAGAGCTGCAGCATTCTGGTGCTCGGCAACGGAACCGGGACATACGCCACGCAGTGCGAGCGCTATTTTGACAACGCGACAGCAGAGGGAGTCGAGATCGACGGCAAGATTATCGAACTGGCGACGGAATATTTTGACCAGCCTGCGGACATGCAGGTCACGGAGTACGACGGGCGCGCGTACTTAAACGCCGTCGACAAAAAATATGATGTGATTATGGTGGACGCCTTCCGCGACATCACGATACCGTTTCAGATGTCGACCGTGGAATTTTTCACGGAAGTGCGCGATCACCTGAACGAAGGCGGCGTCATGGTCGTCAATCTCAACATGCGCGGCGATGAAAACGATCCGGACGACATCAACCATTATCTGAGCGACACGATTGCCGCGGTCTTCGATCATATCTATACCGTCGATGTGCCGGATTACACCAACCGCGTTCTTTTCGCGACAAATGCCTCTGATGCCCTGACCGTTCTGACGGACAATGTCGCCAAAGAAGACCGCTCGGATCTGCGCACCCTCATGGAAAATGTCGGGACGCAGCTTCAGACCTATACGCCTGGCTCGCACGTCATGACCGACGACAAGGCGCCGGTCGAGCTTCTCGGCATGCGTCAGATAGACTCGATCATCCGCGAGCAGGTCGGATACTACCGCGATCTGCTTCTCACGGGACAGCTGGAACTCTGATTTTCGCTTTCCAAAGCATATTGTTCTTGATTAAATACAGTTTCCGGACAGAAAGTTTTGATTCTTTCTTCAAACTGCCACTTGAAAGTGCTAAAATATTGTCTATGTGCAAAGGACACTTGTCCGCGCAATAGAGACGGAACCGACGGGAAAGCGGAATCCGCCTCGAGGGGGTATAGTATATGGCAGTTACTGCATTTTTCAAGAAGGTCGCCAGGGGATACAACAGCGTCAGCCTGATTCTTCGAATCGTCATCGGTCTGGCCGCCGGCATTGTTCTGGCACTGGCATTCCCGAAGGCGTCGTGGATCGGCGTGTTCGGCGACCTGTTTGTCGGCGCGCTGAAAGCGCTGGCTCCGGTTCTCGTATTTACGCTGGTTCTCTCGGCACTCGCACAGGGACAGTCGAAACTGGACAGCCGCTTTGCGCTGGTCATCTGGCTGTATCTTCTGACGACATTTCTGGCGTCGCTGGCAGCCGTGACGGCGAGTTTCCTGTTTCCGATCAAAATCGTTCTGGCGGACGCCGCGCAGTCTGAGACGGTTCCGCAGGGTATCGGCGAAGTCATGAAGAATCTTCTGATGAACTGTATCGCCAACCCGGTCGAAGCGCTGATGGAAGCCAATTACATCGGAATCCTGTTCTGGGCGGTCATGCTCGGGCTGGCTCTTAAGCGCGTGGCTTCCGCGAACACGAAAGAGGTGCTGCGCAATATTGCGGACGGCGTCTCTCAGTGCGTCCGCTGGGTTATCAACATGGCTCCGTTCGGAATCATGGGCCTCGTTTACACAAATGTCTCGACAAATGGTCTCTCGATTTTCACGCAGTACGGACAGCTGCTCCTGCTTCTCGTCGGAACGATGCTGGTTGTCGCGCTGGTCGTGGACCCGCTGGTCGCGGCGATAACGATTCACAGAAATCCGTATCCGCTCGTCTGGAGATGCCTGAAGAATTCCGGCCTGACCGCATTTTTCACCCGCTCTTCGGCGGCGAACATTCCGATCAACATGCGCACCTGTGAGCGGCTCGGACTCGACAAAGACTTTTATTCCGTGTCGATTCCGCTCGGCTCGACCATCAACATGGACGGCGCGGCCGTCACGATTGCGATTATGACGCTGGCGTGCGCGCACACCATGAATATCACGGTAGATTTCCCGTCAGCTCTGGTTCTGTCTCTGCTTGCGGCTCTGGGCGCGTGCGGCGCCTCCGGCGTCGCCGGCGGTTCCCTTCTGCTCATTCCGATGGCCTGCTCGATGTTCGGTATCAGCAATGACGTGGCCATGCAGGTTGTCGGCGTCGGATTTATCATCGGCGTCATTCAGGATTCTGTCGAGACCGCGCTCAACTCGGCGGGCGACGTGGAGTTCACGGCGATCGCGGAGTACCGGCAGTGGGAGAAGGAGGGCAAAGACCTTCCGTATTTCCTGGGCGGAAACCTGAAGCTGGACATCTGACGCGATTCGTAGTATGGTAACGTGACAGGCGCTTAAAGCAGCGCCACTGGTTCGAGGACCTCCCAGTATAAAAAACCAGGCAGCATGAATAACAAATCCGCGGGTGGATCCGGACAGATTCAGAAAATATCTGCCGGAAACCTTTACTGACTGTGGATATGACAAATGCCTGTGCCTCGTTTTCATGAGGTGCAGGCATTTTTTTGCGGAAGCGATGCCCAAACAACGCTGCAGGTTTGGCACCGCCAAAGGGCAGGCCCTGTGGAGAAGGATTTGTCATGAATAAGAAAAATGTGATTATCGACTGTGATCCGGGGATCGACGACGCGCTGGCCATTATGCTTGCTCTTGCCTCGCCGGAGCTGAAGGTTCTCGGCATTACGGTGACGGCGGGCAATGCGCCGCTTGAGATGGGATGCGGCAACGCGGGAAAGGTACTGCGCTTCTGCGGCCGGATGGACATCCCGGTTTTTGCGGGTGAAGAAAAGCCGCTCTCAAAACCGTACAGGAACGCGCTGGACACGCACGGTGCGGACGGCCTCGGCGAGAGTTTTCTGCCGGTCCCGGCGGGCTTTCGCGTGCAGGATGAGCCGGCTGTGGATTTTCTCGCTGAGACGCTTGCGCAGGGCGGTGTGAGTGTGATCGCCCTCGGACCGCTCACGAATCTCGCAAAGCTGATTCAAAAGGACAAAAACGCCTTCGGGAAAATCGAGAGACTCGTCTCCATGGGCGGCAATTTCCGCAGTTACGGCAACTGTTCGCCGGTGGCCGAATACAATTACTGGGAGGACCCGGAGGCGGCGGCGCTCGTCTTTGACACTCTGGCGCAGCAGGGCGGGCAGATTGAAATGGCCGGTCTTGACGTGACGCGGAAAATCGTGCTCACGCCTACGATGCTTTCGTACATCACGCGCCTGGACGAAAAGACCGGTGATTTTATTCAGAAGATCACAAAATATTACATGCATTTTCACTGGGTGTGGGAGCATCTGATCGGATGCGTCATCAACGACCCGCTGGCTGTGGCGCAGTTCCTGGATCCTGCGATACTTTCCGGCTTTGACGCCTATACCGCCATTCAGACGGACGGACCGGCGCGCGGCGAAACGGTGGTCGATGAAAAAGGATTTTACAAACGGTCTGCCAACGCGCGCGTCTATACGCGCGTCGATGTCCGGCGTTTCTGGCATCTGTTTCTCGGCAGGATTCTGCGCCGCCCGGATGAGCAGCTCGATTTGATCGATTCTATTCTTCATGAGGAGGAACAGTCATGACGGGCGGAAAGCAGACAAAACATGTGCGGGCCGCGATGATCTGCACCATTGCCCTGGCGATTGTGATCAACTATATCGGCGGGCAGCTGGCGCTTTTGTTCCGCCTGCCGATTTATCTCGACAGCATCGGGACGATTCTGACCGCCTGTCTCTTCGGGCCGCTCTGGGGGATGGTTCCGCCGCTGCTCTCCGGCATCATCATGTCGTTCACCGGCGACATTTACTCTCTGTACTTCGCGCCGGTCGGCATGATTCTGGGGCTTATGACTGGATTTGTCATGAGAAAGGGCAATCACGGCAGGGCGCGCATCTTTCTTGACGCGCTCATCGTGACGATTCCGGGGACGATTGTGAGTTCCCTGATCAATGCGGCCGTGTTCGGCGGCGTGACGTCGTCCGGATCTTCGCTGCTGGTGCAGGTTCTCGCGCACACGCCGCTCGGGCTGACCGGCAGCATCTTTGTCGTGCAGATTCTGACGGATTATCTGGACCGGCTGATTTCGCTTTTTCTTGTGCAGGCGGTTCTGCGCGTGCCGGCGGTGCGCGCCTGAGCGGTTTTATGCGCTCACGGCGCGTTTTGCGTCGAGAACCTCGGATAGTTTCGCGGGGCTCATGAGATGGTGCGCGAGGACGACATCGCGCACGGACTGGCCGGTGCGAAGCGCTTCTTTGGCGACTTTTGCGGATTTGACATAGCCAATGTACGGGCAGAGGGCGGTCGCGATGCCGACGCTGTTCTGCTCGAGTGTGAGGCAGCGGTCCGCATTGGCCGTGATGCCTTTCACGCAGTTGTCGGTAAGAGTCCTGACGGCCCCCGTCAGAGCGGTGAACGATTCAAACAGGCAGTGGAACGTGACAGGCTCAAACGCGTTGAGTTCGAGCTGTCCGGCTTCGGCCGCCATGGTGATGGTCGTGTCATGGCCTGCGACCAGGAAAGCCGCCTGCGTGACGACTTCCGGGATGACCGGATTGACTTTTCCGGGCATGATGGAAGAGCCGTTCTGTCTCGGCGGGAGATTGATTTCGTTCAGACCGCAGCGCGGGCCGGACGAGAGAAGACGCAGATCATTGCACATCTTTGAAAGGCTGAGTGCGCAGGCTTTAAGAGCGCCGGAGACGGCGGAAAAGCCGTCCAGGTTTTCGGTCGCGTCGAAAAGATCGTCAGCGATTGTGAAAGGACGCCCGGCGATTTCCGAGAGCTCTTCGGCGATGTGCGTGCGGTAATACGCTGACGCGTTGATGCCGGATCCGATTGCGGTCGCGCCGAGACTTATTTTTGACATCTCACTCCGCGCGGTCGTGGTGAGCCTTGTGCGGCAGCGGTGAATCATCGAGGCATACCCGCCGAATGATTCGCCGAGCGTCATCGGAACGGCGTCCTGCAGCTGTGTGCGGCCCATTTTCAGGACATCCTGAAATTCCACGCTTTTTTTCGCGAGCTCTTTCTCGAGCCGTTTCAGTTCGCCGTCCAGTACATCTGTCAGATAAAGGACGGTCATTTTTCCGGCAGTCGGGATGGTGTCGTTCGTGGACTGCGCCATGTTCACGTCGTCGTTCGGGTGGACATGATCATAGGTTCCGAGGCCGCCGCCCAACAGCTCATTTGCCCGGTTCGCGAGAACTTCGTTCATGTTCATGTTGGCGCTTGTCCCGGCGCCGCCCTGGATGCTGTCCACGATGAAGGAACTGTTCCATTTTCCGGCTATGACCTCATCGGCTGCCTGACAGATGGCATCGCGTTTTTCATCTGAGAGGAGGCCGGCGCGCGCGTTGACGATGGCCGCGGACTTTTTAATCATCGCCAGGCTTCGGATGAAGTTGGGGTTCATGTGCTGGCCGGTGATCTGGAAATTCCTGGCTGCACGCTCGCTCTGCACGCCGTAATATGCGTCCATCGGCACTTCCAGTGTCCCGATTGAATCTGTCTCCGGTCTTGTCCCTTTGCTCATCATCATGATTCCTCCTTCTCTCAGGCAAAATAAAAAACACAATGAGCACACGGAGAAATCTCTCCGCGATCAGCGCTCCATTGCGTTTCAACGACTGCAATCATACCCGAAACAGACCAGCTTGTAAATATTATAAAGAAAAGTAGTGGAGAATTAAATAAATCCGGCAGATAATAATTGAATAATCAAATGAAAAGCGGCCCGGACGGAAAATCTGTGAGCGCCGCGGTTCATTTGTCATGGGGCGTGAGCGGGAAGAGGGCCCCGGAAAAACAGCCGATGCGGTATAATGGCAGTATATCAGGCGTAAACATAAAGGAGGTTTGAAATGAAAGTTCTGATGGTGAACAGCAGCACGCACGAAAAGGGCTGTACGTATACGGCGCTCTCGGAAGTTGCCAGAGCATTGAAAGAAGAGGGAATCGACTCGGAGATCGTGTGGCTCGGCACAAAGCCGGTGTCCGACTGCCTGAACTGCGGATACTGCGGCCGGGAAGGGCGCTGCGTCTGCGGCGATGTCGTGGATGAGATCGCGGAGAAGGCCAAAGAGGCGGACGGTTACGTCTTCGGCACGCCTGTTTACTACGCGCATCCGAGCGGGCGTCTGATTTCTTTCATGGACCGGCTCTGGATATCGGCCGGCAAGTACCTCGCGTATAAGCCGGCGGCAGCGGTTGCCAGCGCACGCCGAAACGGCCAGGTCTGCACGATGGACGTGATCAACAAGCACTTCTCCATCAACCAGATGCCGATTGTCACCTCGTCATACTGGAATCACGTTTTCGGATCGGAAGCAGAGGACGTCGCGCAGGACAAGGAAGGACTGCAGACTATGTACAACCTCGGAAAGAACATGGCGTGGATGCTCAGGCTGATTGAAAACGGCAAAAAGAACGGAATCAATCATCCTGACAACGTGACCAGCGTCCGCACGAACTTCGCGAGATAATTTCGTTTCATGACAAATGTGTCCGGTGCGCGGGGCAGTCGAAAGGCTGCGCCGCACGGGACACATTTTTTATTTTGCCCCCTTGCAATATACCCTGCTGGGGTATAGTATAATGTCAGCTGAAGGAGAACTTCAGGAAGGAGGTGCTCTATGGAAGAGAAAAAGAACAGTGAAGTTCAGGAGACCGAAGAGACGTTTATTCCGGACTGCTGCCGGCACAAAAGCCGGGAACGCTCCGAGAAGGAATACAAAGATCTGCTCAACCGGCTGAACCGGATTGAGGGGCAGGTGCGCGGTGTCCGGCGGATGCTCGAGAACAATGCGTACTGCCCGGATATTATAACACAGGTGAGCGCCATCAACGCGGCGCTGAACAGTTTCAACAAAGTGATTCTCGCGGATCACATCCAGACCTGCGTCGCCGATGACATCAAAGCCGGCGGCACACAGAAGGTCGAGGAGCTGGTAAAGCTTCTGCAGAAAGTGATGAAGTAAGGATTTGCGATTGGAAAGGAAAGTGAGAGAGTGGAGCAGTATACGGTTACGGGAATGAGCTGCGCGGCCTGCCAGGCAAGAGTTGAAAAGGCCGTGGCAAAGGTCCCGGGAGTGAAAAGCGTTTCCGTGAGCCTTCTGACGAACTCGATGGGCGTAGAAGGAACGGCGGACGCCGGCGCGATCTGCAAAGCTGTCGAGGACGCCGGATACGGCGCTTTTCCAAAGGACACGGGAGCAAAGGAAAAGTCAGGCAGCGTGTCCGCCCGGATTGCGGCGGAAGAAGACGCGCTGAAGGACAGAACGACACCGGTGCTCAAGAGGCGCCTGATCGCGTCGATCGGCTTCCTGCTGGCGCTCATGTATTTTTCGATGGGTGTGCATATGTGGGGATGGCCGGTGCCTCCGTTCATGGAAGGCAATCACGTGGCGATGGGGCTGATGCAGCTTCTGTTGTCGGGCATCATCATGGTGATCAATCAGCAGTTTTTCATCAGCGGTTTCAAGAGCCTGTTTCACGGCGCGCCGAACATGGACACGCTGATTGCGCTCGGTTCTTCGGCCGCGTTCGGATACAGCACGGTGATGCTCTTTGCCATGACGTACGCGCAGGTGCAGGGCGGCTCGGAAGCGGCGGCCCCGTACATGAACGAGTTTTATTTTGAATCGGCCGGTATGATTCTGGCTCTTATCACGGTCGGCAAGATGCTGGAGTCGTACTCCAAGGGCCGCACGACGGACGCTCTGAAGAGTCTGATGAAGCTCGAGCCGAAGACCGTCAACGTGATCCGAGACGGGAACGAACAGCAGATCTCAATTGATGATGTCGTAAAAGGCGACATTTTCGTCGTCCGCCCGGGCGAGAACATTCCGGTCGACGGCGTGGTGATCGAGGGCGAAAGCGCGGTCGATGAGTCGGCGCTGACCGGCGAGTCGATACCGGTCGACAAAGCCGAGGGGAGCCAGGTGAGCTCAGCGACGCTGAACCAGTCTGGTTTTCTGAAGTGCCGCGCGACCCGCGTCGGCGAGGACACGACGCTTTCGCAGATCATTTCGATGGTCAGCGACGCGGCGGCCACAAAGGCGCCGGTTGCAAAGCTTGCGGACACGATTTCCGGATTCTTTGTCCCGGCGGTTATTCTCATCGCGGCGGCCGTGATCGTGATCTGGCTGTTGCTCGGACAGACGGTCGGATACGCGCTGGCGCGCGGCATAAGCGTTCTGGTTGTGTCCTGCCCGTGCGCACTGGGACTCGCAACGCCGGTGGCGATCATGGTCGGCAACGGCATGGGCGCAAAGCACGGAATTCTCTTCAAGACGGCGGAAGCGCTGCAGGAGACAGGATCTGTGCAGATCGTCGCGCTTGACAAGACCGGAACGATCACAAGCGGCAAACCGAAGGTGACCGATATCATCCCGGCGGAAGGCGTGACGGAAAAGGAACTTGTCGGGTGGGCCGCAGCTCTTGAAAAGAAGAGCGAGCATCCGCTGGCCAAAGCGGTTATCGAATACGCGGATGAAAACAAGGTATTTGTCTCGGATGTGCAGGACTTCAGGGCCCTGCCGGGACACGGCCTCGAGGCCACGCTCGCCGGCAGAAAACTTGAGGGCGGCAGCGGGAAATATATCAGCGGCCGCACGGAAGTTCCGGCGGATATGATGCGGAAGGCGGAAGCTCTTTCCGGAGACGGCAAGACGCCGCTGTTCTTCACACGTGACGGAAAACTGATCGGCATCATCGCCGTGGCGGATGTCATAAAG
The DNA here is from genome assembly GCA_050944355.1 of Lachnospiraceae bacterium. GTDB lineage: Bacteria > Bacillota > Clostridia > Lachnospirales > Lachnospiraceae > UBA4285. The sequence continues at coordinate 74,635 of JBMNQX010000006.1, read as the reverse complement.
GACGATTCGGCCGAAGCGATCCGCCAGATGAAGAATATGGGAATTCATGTCGTCATGCTGACCGGCGACAACCAGAGAACGGCGGAGGCGATCGGCCGTCAGGCCGGTGTCGACGAAGTGATCGCCGGCGTTCTCCCGGAGGGCAAGGAAGCCGTGATCGCGCAGCTTCAGAAGAAAGGCAAGATCGCCATGGTCGGCGACGGCATCAATGACGCCCCGGCTCTGACCCGCGCCAACATCGGCATTGCGATCGGCGCCGGCACGGATGTCGCGATCGACGCGGCGGATGTCGTTCTGATGAAATCGCGCCTGAGTGACGCGGCGGCGGCCATCCGCCTGTCCCGCCAGACGTACCGGGATATCGTGGAGAATCTTTTCTGGGCCCTGATCTACAACGTGGCGCTGATTCCTCTGGCGGCCGGCCTGTACGCGCATTTCGGGCTGACGATGAACCCGATGTGGGGCGCGGCGGCCATGAGCTGCTCGAGCGTATTTGTCGTGAGCAATGCGCTGCGTCTGAATCTTTTTGACATGTTCAGCACGAAGCACGACAAGAAGATGAAGCACCCGGTTGTCCTCGGCGCAGACGGAAAGCTCTACGAAGCGGCGCCTGAGACAAAACAGCAGGAAACAGCCGGCAATGCCGGAAATAAGGATACAATAGCAAAGGAGAATGAGATGACCAAGACAATCAAAATTGAAGGAATGATGTGCAATCACTGCGAGATGACAGTCAAGAAGGCTCTTGAGGCGCTCGACGGCGTTGACGACGCAAAAGTGAGCCATGAGGCCGGCGAGGCAGTCGTGACCCTTTCAAAGGATGTCGACAACGCCGCTCTCAAAAAAGCTGTCGAAGACAAAGATTACAAGGTGACCGCGATCGGATGACAAATGCAGACGCCCGCCAGGGCGCCGCTTGTCAACTGACGGAAAGAACCGAAGAATCCCCCGCGCCAATTCGCTTCCGGCGCGGGGGAATTTTTTGCCTGAGAGGCAGCGGCGGGGATGGGCAATTATTGCTGACCAGCTAAAAAATGGGCGCCAGGGGGGCGGCAGGGGGTTGTCAGCAAAATAGCCGCGAGACCGCAGAATTGCTGAAAAATGAGAAAACCGCGGCCGGCTGTCAGCAAAATTGCCGCAGGACAGAAGAATTGTTGACATTATTGGCCGGTTTTACAAAACTAACTCAGCGGGATCTTGATTTCAACAAGATTTTACTGAGAAATTTTTTGCGGAGCAGGAAAAAATACACCGGGATGCTTCAGACAAGCTGTTTTTGCTGATTCGCGGAGAAGCCGCGGCCAGCTGTCAGCAAAATAGCCGCCGCAACTCAGAATTGCTGACAAGTGCAGGGAGTCCGCAGCGGGGCTGACAAGTGCAGGAAAGTCCGCAACAGGGCTGACAAGTGCAGGGAGTCCAGTCTACAGCAGGCTTTGCATAAACCCGTCTGTCATTGAAAACAATCATACAACATGGTATATAAATGAAAAATTTGATAAGTTGAGGGGCAGTATTGCAGGGACATTTTAAGGAGATATGAGATGAGCGGGCGGTTGATTCAGACAGCACAGTGGAAAGATTTGCCGGAAGCAGAGTCAGTTTATGAAGGCGCGCGGCAGCGGATGCGTGAAACAGGAAACCCGACACAGTGGGGCAGCACGTATCCGCCGGAAGAGCTGTTGAAACAGGACATCCAGAAGAAACAGCTGTACGTGGTGCGCGAAGACGACAGGATTGTCGGGGCATTTGCCATCTGTACGGGCGAGGACGACACATACCGGGTGATTGAGCAGGGAAATTGGCTGAATGATGAGCCGTACCTGACGGTTCACCGCGTTGCGGGGGCAAAGAGCGCGAAGGGCATTCTGAAGACGATTCTGGAATTCGCCGAAGGGCGTCCGGGCGCACGCAATATCCGCATCGATACGCACCCTGACAATACGGTCATGCAGCATCTGCTCGCAAAGTACGGCTACACGAAGTGCGGCGTCATCCACTATTACGACGGTTCGCCCCGATTCGCCTATCAGAAGGTTCTTCACAACTGATACAGGAAATCAGCTCAGGTGTTTTTCGAAGTGCCCCATGACTTTGACGCCGGCATTTTCGATGATAAAGGCTGTCGGGTCGAGGGAGCGGATCAGGCGGCGCAGTGTGTTCACTTCATACTTGTTCATTATGACATACAGGATGTGAACCGGCTTTCCGGCGTAAATGCCGGTGCCCTGCCACGTTGTGGCGCTGCGGCGCAGCTGGCTGGTGATTGCTTCCTCAAGCGGTTTCGGATCTTCTTTTGTGATGATGTGCATTTCCACGTTGATGCCCTGCGAGTAGAAGCGGTCCAGCGCGTATGACATCATCGCGGAACTGATCATGGAATATGTCACGATGGTGAGGTCATAGCGGACGGCCATGACGACGTACAGGATGATGTTGACGATCAGGCCGAGCTGGCCCACGGTGACTTTCATATCTTTGTTGATCAGGATGATGCCGACGAGATCCATGCCGCCGTCGTTGGCGCCGAACCGCAGGCAGAGTCCGATCGTGATGCCGCGCAGAATGCCGCCCAGCAGACAGGAGGCAAGGGCGTCGTCAATGATCGGCGAGGCCGGGATCGGAATCAGCGACATGGCGAGGGACTGCGCGGTGATGCAGATCAGCGTCTTGACAAAATACCGGCGGCCCATCATGCGCTGCACGACGAACATCACGGGAATATTGATCAGATAATACAGAAGGCCGGCGTAGTCAAACGGAGGCTGCACGCCGGTGAGGTCGGTGATGACGGAACGGATCAGCTGTGCGACACCCAGGATTCCGCCGGAATACAGGTGGTAGGGGACGATGAACCAGTTCGTGATTCCGCCGTACAGCACGGACAGGGCGAGAATCATCAGAACTTTTCTTCCTTCAGCTTCTAAATCCTTTTGAGGCATGGGAAAGCTTCTCCTTTCCTGAATCTTCTCCAAACGTAACATGTTCTTTTGGGTTCGTCAATTTCAGACTGCCAGGGATAAAGTAAAGCTCCGGCTGTAAGGAAAGTCCCCACAGCCGGAGCTGCCTGCATCGCTGCCAGGACATGTCCCCGGCAATGATTTGAATTACTTGATTCTGATCATGACTTTCAGAGCGTCTGTCTTGTTGTTCAGAGCTTCCTGGTAGGCGTCCTGAATCTTGTCGAACGGAAATTCGTGGGTCACGAGAGGCCTCACGTCGATGGCGCCTTTTGCGACGGCCGCGATGGCTCTCGGATAAATGTTGCGGTAGCGGAATACAGACTTGATGGTGACTTCCTTGTCCATGATCTGGGCGAAGTTGTAGTTGATTTCCGGTTTTACGGAAATGCCGACGAGTGTGATGGTTCCGCCGCGCTTTACCAGGAACGGGGTCTGCGCGATCGTCACGGCGCTGCCCGCGGTCTCAAATACCTTTTCGGCACCCTGTCCGTCTGTCGCCTTTTTCACTTCTTCGAAGACATCCTGCTTTCCGCTGTTGATGACGACATCGGCGCCCATCTTCTTCGCGAGCTCGAGCTTTGCGTCGATCAGGTCTGCCACGATGATCTGGCCGGCTCCGTGCGCTTTGCAGGACAGAAGCGTCGTCATGCCGATGGTGCCGGCGCCGAGGATCAGGACACTCTCGCCGACCTGAACGTCTCCCTGATTGGCGGCGTGAAAACCGACAGAGAGCGGCTCGATCAGCGCGCCTTCCTTTGTCGACACGTTGTCCGGGAGCTTAAAGCAGTAATCGGCCGGGAATTCAATGAACTCCTCGTTGCATCCCGGCACGGGCGGCGTCGCGAGGAACTGCACGTCCGGGCAGAGATTGTATTTGCCGGATTTGCAGAACTCACAGGTTCCGTCCGTGACACCCGGCTCCAGGCAGACGCGGTCGCCCGGTTTCAGGGAAGTCACGCCTTCACCGACCTCAACGACAGTGCCGGCTGTCTCGTGGCCGAGCATGTAGTCCTGAGAGAGGTCTACTTCGTAGGCTCCCACCCGGCCGCTGTGATAGTAGTGTACGTCGGATCCGCAGATGCCGACATACTCCAGAGATACGACGACCGTTCCTTTGTGGGCCGTCGGCTTTGGAATTTCCTTGATGATCATGTTGTCGAGCCCGCGCATAAAAGCGCCCTTCATCATTTCCATAGACTTTGTTTATCTCCTTTTCTAATAGTATTTATTTGATATTTTGCGGTTTTTCGCCAACTGCCACGCCGCCATTTCTGCTGACGGCCGCGCGGATTGTGGGCGCGGTGTGTTTTCGGCGCATTTGTCATGGGGTATTACAGATCCTGTTATTGTCTCAGCTCGGCCTCCGCGGTAAAAGCGGCGGCGCCGGAAAATGTGCCGCAGACGCGCAGGATTCGGGCGCCAGCAGCCGCAATGTTTTCGCCGCTCTCGGTCTTCCAGTGCAGCGTCACCGTGGCGTCCGGGGTGATTTCTCGCTGAAAATTCATCTGTATTTCGCGGTACAGACCGCCGCGATGTGCGGACGGCTCAAACAAATCGTCGATCCAGTCGAAATAACAGGTGTTGTTGACGTGCCCGTTCAGGTCGATTTCCGAATACAGGACTTTGTGCTCCGACGTATTGCCGCCTGAGGGATAAGCGAGTCCCTGCGGCAGAGGCAGTTCTCCTTCGCGGTGAATGCCCGGAATGATGACGCCTGTCCGGGACGGCAGCGCGATGGCGCGCGAGGCGGCGTCGATGATCGTCCAGAGGGCGGAGCACTCGCCGATGATGATGCCGGAAGCGTCCGTGATCCGGTATCCGCGCGGGTAGACCATGTGGATCATCGGCTCCGGCCATGACTCGAGGCGGAGCTTCTCGTCGTAGAGAATCGGCCGCGCGAGGCGCAGGTGCAGCCGGGTGATGACCCAGAGCAGGCCGCGGTCGAGCGTCGTTTGGCGCGGGCAGCCGAGCGCCTCGGTGTGGGCGATGGAAATTTCCTGAATCATGGAGAAGAGGCGGCTCATCCTGAGCTGCCTGTACATATCCGTGTCGGACGCGCGGATGGTGAGTTCCCGGCTGAAAATGCCGCCGGCCGCCTTTATATCGGTATGGCTGTTCATTGTGCTGCCGCAGCTGCCTTTTCGTCAGTCAGCTTCTTTACGATGTCGATAACGTCCTGTGCCGTCGAGAGCGTCCCCCAGAGCTCGTCCGGAACCGTGATGTCAAATGTGCCCTCGACCTTTGCCATGATCATGATGAAATTCATGGAGTCGGCCCCCAGATCGCGGTTGATCACGGAATCTCTGGTGATAGAGTCGACGTCGGCTTCCGGCATGCAGATTTTCAGAATTTTTTTTAGCTTTTCGAAAATTTCGTCTTCCGTATACGTCATAACAGCCCCCCTCAGAGTTTCCAGCGCTGGATTTTTCCGGTGCTGGTGCGGGGCAGTGACTGCCGGCGCAGCTCCAGTCCCAGGATTTTCTTTCCCAGCGGCTGAGTTTTGTTGTATTCGTTCAGTTTTGAAGCGATCGCATTATAATCGCTCTGCGGCGCATAGACAATCAGTGTCAGGACACCGTTGCGAAGAGTCAGAGCAAGATCATGGCCGAGAAGAGCGGAGAGCTTTCCCTCTGTTTCCGGGCAGAAAATTTTCTCCCCGTTTTCCAGCACCAGGACGTCGCTCTTGCGGCCTTTCAGGTACAGAGCCCCGTCTTTGAATTCCGCCAGATCGCCGGTGTGAAGCTCGCCGTTTTCAAGGCGCGCGGCGGTTTCCTGCGGGTCATCGAAATATCCTTCCATCATGCAGGGAGTGCGGACCAGAAGTTCACCGTCTTCTGCGATCCGGATTTTTGTATCCGGGCACAGTGCCATGGCGTACGGATCTCTGCCGGGCTGGCTGATCGCCAGGCCGCTGGCGGTTTCCGTGAGCCCGTAGCCGAAGTAGACTTCGATGCCCATCCGGTTCACGGCTTCCAGCGTCTCGCGCCGGCACGGACCGGCTCCGATGAGGATCACGCGGAGTTCAGGGTTCAGGGCATTTGTCTTCAGGAGATAGGAAAGAAGCGATGGGACGACGCTCATAATGGTGGGGCGGAAAGCGCGCGGATCAGTGGCAAATCCTCTCATGCCGCTCCCGATCTGGACGCAGGCGCCCTGTGAAATCGGCCAGAGCATCGTGCACACGAAACCGAATACATGGGAGAGTGGGATCATGGACAGAAGCCGGTCCTCAGGAAAACACGGGAGCATCTGCTGTCCGTTCCAGGTACAGCGGAGCAGCGCAGCCTGTGAGAGGACGACGGCCTTTCCGCTTCCGGTGGTTCCGGATGTAAAGAAAAGCAGACGTCCCGGATGGTATTCGGGTACCGCGTCAAATGCGGAGGCCGGGGTTTCGGGTTCGGTGATGCTTTCCAGGACGGTCTGATGGCCGCCTTCCGCCGCCGCAAACATTTCGACAATCCAGTCTGCGGATGAAACGCCCCGGATGACGACGGTTTTTCTGTCCTTTAATTCTTCCATGCGGCTGCGGATGCGCTGGCGAAGGCCGGCGTAGGTGAGGGCATTCTCCGGGTGGCCCGGCGTCTCGCATATGGCCGGTCGGTCTGCATAAACCCGGCAGATACGGTCAAGAAAAGAAGCAAAATCCTGTTCCATAGTTTATCTGAATGCGGGAAAATCCGGTTTCCCGCTGACTCCTTCCCGGGAAACGAGTTCAAGATTAATGTGTCCGTCTTTACTTTATCAGATCTTGGCCGCGCGGGCAATTGTGTTTACACTTTGCCTGAGATGTCGTACAATACAGTCATAAATTGTGAATGTGATAACAATTGAATATCATCAATCAGAAGGGAGTTTGACTATGAGACAGGACAAGACAGAGAAGATCTGTATTATCGGGGGTGGTCCGGCCGGACTCACAATGGCTATGTATCTTGAGAAAGCCGGCTATGACAACTACGAGATTCTCGAGAAAAACGCGTGGGTCGGAGGCAAGTGCAATTCTCCGGAATATGAGGGAAAGCGCTATGAGATGGGAGCCATCATGGGGGTCCCGAGCTACTATGCGGTACACGACGCGGAGGAATTCTGCGGCATCACGCACGACGGCCCGGCTCTGAACCGCAACTATAAGACGCTGAACGGCGAGGTCTATGATCCGTTCGATCCGAAGAAGATATCCAATCTTCCGCGTCTGATGAAAATGAAGAATCAGACGACGAAGCTGGCGCGACTCCTGGAGACAAAGTACAAAGGGTACGATGTCAACGGCCACCGCGGCGTTTCCGAGGGGCGCTATGAGGGATATGACGCCAACGGCACCGGCGAGTGGATATCCGGAACCAATGAAAATCTGAAGGATCTGGCGCTTCCGTTCAAGGTGTTCTGTGCGAAGAACGGGATCGATCTTGTCCAGGACATCTGGATCGGTCCGTTCACCGCGTTCGGCTACGGGTATTTTGATGAGATTCCGGCGGCTTATGTTCTGAAGTATCTGGATTTCCAGACGACGATGAACTTCGTGAAGTGCAATCTCTGGACCTGGAAAAACGGAACCCAGTATATCTGGGAACAGCTGAACGATCATCTGAAGCATCCCGCAAAGCTTTCGACAAATATCGAGAAAGTAGAGCGCAGAGACGGCAAGGTCTATGTGACAGCCGACGGCGTGACGACAGAGTACGACAAGCTCATCATCACCGCTCCGCTGCAGTATTTCCCGGATTATGCGGACGCGACGGACCAGGAAAAAGAGCTTTTCGGAAAGATCGAGTATGAGCGCTATGACGTGCTCGCCTGCCTGATCAAGAAAGGACAGTATCCGCCGATTTCTTACTACGTGTTCGACAACATGCAGTTAAAGCGCATGGGCCATCTGATGGTTTATTACTGCCGCTGGAGAGGCGAAGAGAACCAGGTTGTCACGACGTACGCGCTGCGCAAGCACAAGGACAGAGAAGAAATTCCGTACGAGACGGCAAAACAGATGGTTCTCGACGACATGAAGATCTGCGGATCGGAAGTCGAGAAGGTCATCAACGAGCAGTCCTGGTATTATTTCCCGCACATTTTCTCGGAAGATTACCGCAAGGGCTGGTATCAGAAAGTCGAGTCCATGCAGGGCGAGAACAACACGTATTATGCCGGCGAGGTCATGAGCTTCGGCGATATGGACGAGACGTGCCAGTACTCGAAGGAACTGGTTCACCGCTTCTTTGACTCGGATGATTACAAACCTGTTTTCTGAACCTGAGACATTTTGTCAGATGTGAGAACGAGGCGGGCATCGAAACGGATGTCCGCTCTCTTCATAAGGAGTCTGTCTATGGCTTTTTACAAAGATAAATATGACGTTATCGTGATCGGAGGCGCTCTGGCCGGCATGAGCTGCGCGATGCAGCTGGCTTCGGAAGGGAAAGATGTTCTGATTCTGGAGCGGCACAACCTGCCCGGCGGGGTCGCGACTTCATTTGTCAGGGGCGGGATGGAAATGGAGGCCACGCTGCACGAGATGATGTCGATCGGCCCGGTGGATCAGCCGCTGCCGCTGCGCAAATATCTGGACGAGATGAAGGTGGCGATCGAGTGGCTCCGGGTGCCGGAGGCGTATGATCTGGTTTCGCCGGAGGATGGAATCAATATTCAGCTGCATGCGGGCAGACGCAGCGACGGCACATGGGTCGCGGCGGACGAGATCGAGAAGCAGTATCCGGGAAGCCGGGACGATGTGAATGCGCTGCTGGAACTATGCCACAAGGTCTACGAGTCGGTCGTATACCTGAACGACCACCAGATTTCGAAGCTGCAGATGCTTAAAAATCACGAGGAACTGGTGAAGACGGCCGGCTACACGACGAAGGAAGTCATGAATACCATGTTCCCGAAGATGTCGTCCAAGGTAAAGCGGATTCTCTCCGCGTACTGGATTTATGTCGGACAGCCGATCGCCTCGCTGCCATTTACCATCTATGCGTTCCTGATGGGCGACTACATGACAGGCGGCAGCTATGTCGCGCGCGGCTATTCGCACGAGATAGCGGTGGCAATGGCCGAGAGATGTCTGCAGATGGGTGTGCAGATCGAGTACGGGCAGAACGTCGAAAAAATCCTCGTGAGAAATGGCGGCGTCTATGGCGTGCGCACGGCTCACGGCGAAGAGATTCACTGCGATTACGTCGCGTCGGGACCGTATCCGAACGTGGTTTACGGGCGTATGATCGAGCCGCAGTCGGAGGTGCCGGAAAAGGCGCGCCGCTACGCCAACGCGATGCCGATGTCGGTTTCCTGCTTTTCGGTTGTGATGCTGCTCGACAGCAGGCCGGAAGATCTGAACATTCACTCGTATTCGGTGTTTTCGTCCGAGACTTCGATGAACACGGTGAAGTTCTGGAAGCAGGGACGAAAACTTGGAAAATGGGACTATCTCACGACCATCTGTCTGAACTTCGCGAATCCGGCGGGAGTTCCGGACGGCATGACGTCGCTTTCCATCACGACGCTGCCGCTGCCGGACTGCTTTGACGGCGTGACGGCCGACAATTATTTCGAGATAAAGAGAAAAACCGCCGCTCAGATGATCGACCAGGTGAGCCGCCGGCTCGGCGTGAACCTGAGAGATCATATCGTCGAGATTGAGATCGAGACGCCGGTCACGATCGCACACTACACGGGCAGCTACCGCGGCGGCATCTACGGCTATCAGCACAACATGCAGAATTCCATCGTGGCGCGGCTCTCTGACATCAAACGCGACACATTCATCCGGGGCCTGGTGAGCTGCGGAAGTCATCAGCTTGCAGGCGACGGCATGGCTGTCAACGTGACAAACGGGCGGATCGCGGCGATGCAGATTCTTGCTGAAATGAAGGAGGCGGAGACATGAAGGTTAAGGGATTTTTTCAGGATGTGACCGGTGCCTCCCGCGTGACCCGGGCAAGGCACAAGCTGATCGAGTCCGGCAGCCCGGAGAATATCTATCACGACCACATCCGGGAAGTGGCCGAGGCCGTGCACCCGAAGGTGACGCATGTGCGTGTGACGAAAGTTGAGGATGTCTCGAAGACGGCCCGCAAGTTCACATTTGTGGCCACGGAAGGCGATGTGCTCCCGCCGTTTATGGCCGGGCAGTACGCGTCGCTCGATCTTCGGATTCCGGGGGAAGACGGAAAAGCGACGGTGACGACGAGACCATTTTCCATCTGCTCGGCGCCGTATCAGGCCAGGCAGGGCGAAAAATCGTTCTTTGAACTGACGATCCGGTGCGGAAAGCCGGGGACGGGATATGCCTCAAACTGGCTGTACGACAACTGCCGGGAAGGCAGCACGTTTACGGCGCACCTGCCGTTCGGACAGTTTTACTACGAACCGCTGCGCGACGCGAAAAAGGTGATCGCGCTGGCCGGCGGTTCCGGAATCACGCCGTTTTACTCGATGGCGCAGGAAATCGCGCACGGGACGCTTGACTGCGACCTGACGATTCTGTACGGATCGGTCTCTTCGTCGGACATCATTCTGCAGAAGCAGCTTGAGGCGATCGACTGCCCGCGCGTCCGGTTTGTCAACGTCATTTCCGGAGAACCGGACTATCCGGGCGAGAAGGGATACCTGACGGCCGATCGGATCCGCCGATACACGGACGGCGATCCGGCGGACGGGAATACGACATACTTTGTCTGCGGACCGCTTGTGATGTACAAGTTTGTGGAAGGCGAGCTCTCGAAGCTGAATGTCCCGAAGCGCCGCGTCCGCATGGAGGTTTTCGGCGCGCCCCGCGACATCACGAAAGATCCGGATTATCCGGACCGCGAGCCGGCCGTCTATAAGCTGAAAGTGTGGCGGGGACTTGAGCCGACTGTGATCGACGCGTCAAGTCTCGAGCCGCTGGCCGTCGCTCTCGAGCGCGCCGGGATACCCAATCAGACGCGCTGCCGCAGCGGCGCGTGCGGATACTGCCGCTGCAAGCTGATCAGGGGCGATGTCTTTGTGCCGAAAGTCGGCGACGGGAGACGGTACGCGGACAAAAAATACGGGTACGTCCACGCCTGTTCGACCTATCCGCTCTCAGACTGCGAGATAAAGATTCCGATCTGCTGAGAAGTGATATACTGACTTCAGAAAATATGCCGCTTCAGGGAAGGCGGCTTTAAGAAAGAGCTGCCGCGCGCCGGGGAAAAAGGCGCGCGGCGGATCCGGAAAGGAGAATTCATGGACAAAAAAGCTATGTACCGTCTTACGTACGGGCTTTTCGTCATCACAGTCCACGGCGAAAAAGACAACGGCTGTATCATCAACACCGCGATGCAGGCGGCTTCATCGCCGAACACGATCACGGTCTGCCTGAACAAGACCGATTACACGCACGACATGCTGCTTGAGACGGGCGTCTTCAACATCTCGATTCTGTCGGAGAAAGCGCCATTTGCCGTATTCAAACGGTTCGGATACCAGAGCGGCAGAGACGTGGACAAATTCGCGGACTACAGCGGCATGGAGCGCACGGCCAACGGCGTCTACAGGATCACGGAGGGCACAAACGCCTGGATTTCCTGCAAAGTGCGCCAGACTGTCGACCTTGGCAGCCACACAATGTTTGTCGCCGACGTGACCGACATGGAAGTTGAGAACGACGATCCGTCCGTGACATACACGTATTATCTCGCGAACATCAAGCCGAAGCCGGAGAAGACGACGGGCACGACAGGCCAGGTGGTATGGCGCTGCAAAATCTGCGGCTACGAGTATGTCGGCGAAGAACTCCCGGCCGATTTCATCTGCCCGATCTGCAAACACCCCGCGTCCGATTTTGAGCGGATTGTGAAGTGAGCGGACGGCTCTGGCTGATTCCAGATTCCGGGAACGTCATGACAAATGATTTGAGAACTGAGCACAAAAGGGATTGCTGCACTAACTAATTAGTGATATAGCCTCTTTCTCATACAATATTTTTTGATTCCCAGGGAAGCCGTGACGGCATCGGAAACCGCTTAAAAACAGGCTTTCCCGATGTCTATTGTCAGCCGGGTAAGCCGCTGTGGCCAATTGCCGGAGATAAAATCAAGGGGCTGTTACATTAATGCAACAGCCCCTTTTGAATGGGCGCAGCGGGGCTCGAACCCACGACCTTCTGGTTGTGACCCAGACGCTCTCCCGGCTGAGCTATACGCCCCTGACCTGAATATTATAGCACCGGGTCCGGGGAAATCAAGCAAGAGCAAACAGGATAAATGGCAGCAGGCAGAGAATCCAGCCGATGGCAAAGATGACGGCGTGTTTTTTCTCCGCGTGGATGGCGGCGAATTCCCGGATCAGAGCGCTCGGCCAGTAGTAAGAGGCGACGGGTGAGCCGATGCCGGTGGCTTTGAAGTTCTGGCGTCTGGCGTATCGCAGCGCCCGGTACACGTGATAGTTGCTGGTCACGATGGCCACATAGGGTTTATCCTTTTTCGCCCGGCCAAAATCGCGGGTTTTGAAATCTTCCTCGATCAGTTTCCTCGAAAATTGCAGATTTTCCTGTGTGGAGCGGGATCGGTTTTCAATCAGAATACTCTCCTCCGGGATTCCGTGCGCCAGCAGGTAATCGGCCATCGCCTCTCCCTCCGGCAGCTTCTCATCGGGCCCCTGTCCGCCGGACGGAATCATGATCGGCGGCGTCGGATCTTTGTGCCAGACTTCGATGGCTTTGTCAATGCGCTGTGAGAGCAGCCGGGAGACGCGGTCGCCGCCCAGCAGACCGGCGCCCAGTATGATGCAGTAATCGAAATCGCGGCGGCGCGGAATTATCTGCAGAAACAATGTATACGTCATGAATGACAGAAAGCACAGAGAAAAATACGCGGCGCTCACCGCCAGAATCGACATGAAAAGCGGGAGCTGCCATACCACAGGAAGACTTTCTGTCCCGCGCAGCTGCGGCAGGATCACGATGAGCAGCGCGCTTACCTCGCCGGCGGCGATAAAAATTCCGAAGAACAGAGAGAGCAGGTTTTTAAGCTTTTTTCCCTCCCGCTTTATCATGAGAAATCCGTTGTAGATCAGCAGAATCGGAACAATGATGATCAGAATTCCGAGCACGGCCAGGAGTACGAACGCGGTCGTCTCGGACAGCGGCCCGGTCAGCGCGGCGATGACGGGCAGAAGCGAGACGAAAGCCAGGAGCAGAAAGGTGCAGTTGCGGTAGCGGCTGCGGTCCCGGATCACGGAGACGGCCAGAATGCCCCAGAAAATGACGGCCGGAATCAGGGCGGAAACCAGCTCTCTAAAATAATTCTGCATGAACGGATTACAGACTCCTTTGCTATAATTACATGTAGTCAGTATACTTGACTGACGGGAAAAGTGCCATACGGCAACAAGACGGAGCAGAGGATTTTTCGGGAGAAACGGCAATGATACACTATACCGATGAATATTCAGATATTCCGATTCCATCCTCACCGCGGCAGATGGAGGGACTGCCTGAGACGCTGAAAGAGCTGCGCGCTCTCAGCCGGGAGGGCAATTACGGCGCCGAAAAGCTGTTTTACGAACAGGCGAAGGTGGCAGAAAACTATGAGGACGATTCTGTCTTTGACGGCGAGTATATCTGGTATAATCCGACCTATGAGCGGATGAACAACCGGGTGCTGCGCGGATATTTCGGATGGAGAACGAGACTGCGCGCGGGGCGGGCTGACCCGACGGCACCTGTCTCTTTTGCCTATGTGCTGGCCTATGAGCTGATAGATGGAATCGGCGAGCAGGGGAAGGCGGGACTTGACAGGCTGATGCAGCTGCGGGACATGTTCGGCGAGCGCAGCGCTGCATTCCGGAAGTCGCTGGATTACTGGATTCACGATTTTATCATATATAACAATCTGCCCATGAGCCTGGCGCCGGAACTGTTTCAGGAATCGGATCACGCCAAAGCGTCCCGGGTCTTGGAGGCCGTGGCAGATGGCGCTGACTCTGACCCGGACGAATTTCTCACCGCCTGCGGACAGGCTGTCGGGAAAAAGTCCGTTTCTTCGGCATTTGCCAGGAAAAATCCGGAGGACTTCGCCAGGGTGCTGATGAAGGCTTTCCGTCTGGCGGACGAGCGCGAGAAAAAGCTCGGGCGGCAGGGAATGACGGACCGCAGTCTGGGACAGAGGGTGCGGATTCCGTGGTATCCGTTCCGCTCAGCTATCTTTTACGATTACCGGAACTACAGCGAGTACCGCTATGAGGTGGCGCCGGATCAGGTCTATGAGTGCCGCGGCGGGAACTGGACAAGACAGGCGAGAACGCTTCTTTCTTCGAGACCGTATCCGGCGCTCGGAGAGCTCTGCCAGGAGACGGACCGTCAGATGCGGCAGGCCTGGCATTTCGGACACCCTCTGAAAAAAGGCACGGGTGTGTATTTTGAGGAGCCCGTGAGCGAGGCACTTGCCTGGTATCGGCACGAGTTGGAAGAGGCGGCAAAACCGAAGATTTCGATCGATATGGACAGCCTGAATCAGATCCGGAAGGACGCGGATAAAATCCGCGACGCGCTTCTGGTGGACGAGGAAACGGCTGCGCCGGAGATGACCGCGGCAGTGGATGACACCGGATATGAAGCCCCCGGGCCGCCTGAGGTGCGGCCGGAAGCGGAAACGGAAGAAAAAGCGCAGGAGGTCTTCTCATCGGCAGAAACAGGCGCCGGGGCGTCTGAGAGTGAGAGCGGCAGCGTTTCCGGCAGTGAGGAGTCTCTGCTGTCGGAAGATGAGCGGGAGATTCTGAAGCGGATCGCAGAGGGCGGAGACTGGAAGGGATATGCGTCGGAACATCGGCTGATGCTGTCCATGACTGTCGATTCGATCAACGAAAAACTGATGGATGAAATCGGCGACACTGTCCTGGAATGGGACGGGGAGACGCCGGCTGTGATAGAAGACTATCGGGAGGATATCCGAAAGTTTTATGAGAAACAGACATAAATGGCGGGCAGCTGCCGCGTTGTTTCTGAGCGCCGCGCTTCTTGTCGGGTGCGGTTCTGAAACCGGTTATGCTCTCAGTTCCGATTCCGAAACCGCTTCTGCTTCCGTTTCTGACACGAGTTCCGATCTCAGTACCGATTCCGGTTCCGGCCTCAGCACCGCGTTTTCTGACACAGATTACAGCGTGGAGGACGGATACGCGGATGTACATGACGGAGTGGATTACGGCACCCTGATCGAGGGCGTCACATATACTTCGACGGCGGCCGGCACGGAAAAGAAATTCAATATTCTGCTCCCGACGGATTATGATGAGACAAAGACGTATCCGGTTCTCTATCTTCTGCACGGCATCGACGGCGATCCGTATGAATGGAGCGTCGCGCCGGTGATCTACGGCAATCTGGTGGCTGAAAACAAAGCCAGGCCGGCCATCCTTGTTTTTGTTGACATGTGGACATCCAGCAAGACGCGCAGCGCGGATATGTCAGAGAGCGAGCGGCGCGCAGTCTTTCATCAGTTTTACAAAGACCTGGGAAATGATCTGATTCCGTATGTCAACAGTCATTACGCCGTGGCCGCCGGCATGAAGAATACAGCCATACTCGGAATGTCCACCGGCGCCGCCGAGGCCGTGAACGATGTGGTCCGTCTGCCGGGAGTGTTCGGATATCTGGGCGTGCTCGCGCCGGAAGCGGATATTTTTACAGGATCAGGGACAGAGATGCCGGTGCTGGAATCGGTGACATTTGAGAGCCCGGACGAGGCACCGCTCTACACATTCTTCTGCATCGGATCGGAATGTCAGAAGGATAAGGAAGATCTGGCGGTATACGAGAAACAATTTGACGCGGCCGGCGTCTCTTACGCATCCTGGGTGATCGAGGGAGCGGATCACGACGCGTCGGTCTGGACCAAAGGGTTTTATAATTTTGCCAGACGTATTTTCAAAGACTGAGGCGTAAGCCGGCGGGCGTGAGTCCCGGATCTTGAGCCCCGTCAGTTGTGGCGGTCTTCACTGTGATAGACTTCACAGAAACGCGCGACATAGGTGGGCTTCAGACCGGCCAGGGTCAGATGGGTCGTGTCGCCGAGCCGCAGGGCGCGGAAAGCGGCATACCCTTCCTGCCGCTCTTCTGAGTAGATTTCTGAGACGGAAGACGGGGAGAGGCAGATGGAATGCCAGAGCAGGAACGGCGAGCAGTTGAAGAGATGTGAGAGGATCACGCAGCTGACGCCGAAGTGACAGAAGAGAGTGATCGTCCCGGTCGTCTCTTTTTCGACGCGGTAATGGCGGCCGTCTCTGACGTAGCCGTGCGATGAGAGAAGCGCGTCGAGCCCTTCGGTCACGCGGTCATAGACGGGAACCAGGTCGGAGTGATCCGCGACAAGTGTGTTTCTCCACTGATCGGGGTCAATATAGGCCGGATGTGCGCAGAGATAGGAGGGAACCATGTCCCAGACGATGCGCTTCGGGAAGATGCCGGTCGCCGGGTCGGCTTTTGTGCCCGGGTACGCTTTCTGAAGATCCGGGGAGCCGTTCAGATCGAGTCTGGCCGGAAATTCCTGCAGCCAGTCGAGGGTTTTGGCCGTTTTCCCGGTGGCGGCAAGGCTGTATGACGCGGTTTCCTGTGCGCGGCCGAGAGGCGACACATAGCAGGTTCCAAGATTCAGCTTCGGCGCGATGGCGGCCAGGGCGGCGGCTTCTTTCTTTCCCGCTGCCGTCAGTACATCCTTTGTGTAGTCCGGTTCCGCGTGGCGGATCAGAAGAATTCTCATAGACAGAAACTCCTTTGCTGCGAGTGGGCTTATCTCCTGCGGGAGAGGCCTCTGTTTTCTACTGTAGCACAGAAAGCCGCCGGAATGCGACATGCGGGCGGCAGTAAGGAATCCTTTGCATGAAAAATTTTGATGATAAGATGGAAAAACTGAAAACAGCGGACAGATCGATGAATAAGATCTGGCGCGCGATATGTGAGTTCCTGGAATATGTGTGCGTGGCGCTGGTTTTCGTCGCGGTCATCATCACATTTGTGCACCTGATCCCGGAACTGATGAATGTTTTCACGGGCGAGGGGACGGCGGAACTGATCACATTTCTCGAGGACGTTCTGACGCTCGCCGTCGGGATCGAGTTTATGAAGCTGTTTGCGAAGCCGTCCGTGACGCAGGTCCTCGAGACGATTGTGTTCCTGGTCTCCCGGCACATGCTGGTCGCCGACCCGACCGCGATGGAAACTCTTCTGTCGTCGCTTTCGATTGTCATCCTTGTCATTGCCTATGTGGCGGTGCGGATTCTTGCGAGAAAGATGGGAGAGGATGAGGCGGCGCCGGCGGAAAAAGAAGTCTCAGAATCTGAGAGCACCGACAAAAAAGGCGGGGCGTGACCGGGCATTTGCCATGCAAATATTGCATATATCCTTAAATTTTACTATACTAAAGCTATTCATTGTGGTTCGAAAAATACAAATGCAGAGGGTGGAAGACGCTTGACTTCCGGCCGCCGGGAATACAGGAAGGAGAACAGAGAATGGACAGCAAGTATACGAAGGTGAATTCATCTTCCGGATATGGCATTGCGCTCCGGGTATACAGAGGACATTTCGCGACACAGCAGGCACATGTCAACTGTTATCTTGATATGACCGATATCAAGTCCCGCGAGACGGAGGCGCAGAATCTGGCCAAAGCACTGGCCGGGCACTATCAGACATCAACGCTCGTCGACACGATTGTCTGCTTCGAGGACACGGATGTGGTCGGCGCGTATCTGGCCGAGAACCTCACACACGCGGGATTCCAGTCGATGAACCTGCACAACACGATTTATGTGACGCATCCGCAGAGCAGCACGGGCGGCCCGATGATTTTTCTCGACAATCAGAAGCATATGATTTCGGGCAAGAACGTGCTGATCCTGATGTCCGCCATTTCGACCGGCCACACGGCGGATCAGGCGCTCGACTGTGTCCGTTACTACGGAGGCCGGATCGCCGGGATCTGCTCGATCTTTTCCAGCGTCCGCAGCATCGAGAACATTCCTGTCGCCGCGGCATTCACCGAGGCGGATCTGCCGGGATACGGCGTCTATAAGCAGGATGAATGTCCATACTGCCACGCCGGAACAAAGATCGACGGCATGATCGTACCCCAGGGCTTTGTCAAACTCTGACGCGCTTAAATAAAGGAGAACAAAGAGGCTGCTTCACTGAGTAATCCGTGAAACAGCCTTTTTTCATTTGATGTTTTTGACCTCCGGGAAACCGAGATGACATCGGGATTCATTACATGCTTTCCCGATGCATTTCCCCGGCCCGGGAAACCGCGGCGTCATCGGAAACTCACATCGGACATGAGTACCCGGCATCTTCGTCATCGTCGGCTTTGCGGCCGTTTCCGGAGACGTAGCGCGCGTGATAGGCCCGGTTGCATTCTGCAAGTTCCATCTTGCCGTCAATGTACGGCTGATACATATCGATCATCGACTGGGAGCAGCCTCCGCAGTTGCTGCAGGTGTCGCCGCAGCTGAGAGACTGTGCGACGATCTGTTCTCTTTCTTCCCGAGTTGTCTCGGAAATCAGAAGTTTCACAGTCACCACTTCCCTTCTTCTTTTATTTTAAAATTTTTCCTCAATCATGTATTATACCAGAGAGAAGTGAAAAAGGGACGTGTTCCGGGGAGGACTTGGTTTTGCAGAGGTCTGAAAAAGATACGAATTCAATCATTGATAAACAGTATTTCCTTGCCGGCGCCACGAATATTGTGACGTTTACAAAGAGAGCCCTGAGATGGGGCGTGATTTCCGTTATCATCGGCGTAATCTGCGGTTTTGCCGGCGCGGCGTTCGACCTCGGGGTCGGCGCGTGCGACAGGATTCTGGCCGGCCACCCGGTGCTGATCTGGTTTCTGCCGGCGGCCGGCATTCTGATTGTATTTCTGTACAAGAAGCTCGGCGTCGCCGGGCTCACGACCGACACGGTGATTCTCGCGGCGCAGCGGGGCGGCAAAATCAAGCCGCTGCTTCTCCCCGCTATTTTTATCGGAACGGCCATCACGCATCTGTTCGGCGGCTCGGCCGGCCGTGAGGGCGCTGCTTTTCAGATCGGCGGTGTGATCGGAAACTGGGTCAGCCGGTTTCTGAAGATGGATGAGAAAGAGATCCGCTTCATGACGATGAGCGGCATGGCGGCCCTCTTTGCCGCAATTTTCGGCATCCCGGTGACAGCGACGATCTTTGTCGTACTGGTCATCAACGTCGGGACATTCTGGCCGGGCGCAATTTTCCCGGCACTCGTGGCGTCTCTCAGCGCTTTCGGGATTTCGTCCCGCTTCGGCGTAAAGGCCACGAGCTATATCGTGACACAGCCGGAACCGTCGCTCTCCATGTATCTTCGCATCATCGTTCTGGCGATCCTGGCGGCTTTTGTCTCGACGCTGTTCTGCGATGTGCTGCACATCACGGGCAGAGCGCTGAAAAAGTTTATGCGCAACTCGTATCTGCGCATCGCCGTCACCGGCTTTGGAATCGCCATAATCATGAACCTGCTCGGGACGACCGCTTACAGCGGCTCGGGAACGAATCTGATCGAGGCGTCGGTGGCGGGGGACGTCAGTTCGCCTGCCGTGTTCCTGCTGAAGATGATTCTGACCGCACTGACACTCGGGGCGGGCTTTAAAGGCGGCGAGGTGTTCCCGAGCTTTGCCATCGGCGCCACATTCGGCGCGTTCATGGGACCGCTGCTCGGCATCCCCGCGAGCTTTGCCGCGTCGATCTGCCTTGTGACCGTGTTCGGAGGATGTTCAAACAGCCTCCTGGCTCCGCTCCTGCTTTCCGTGGAGCTCTTCGGCGGCGAAAGACTCGGCCTCTACGCTCTGGCCTGCGTCATAGCCTACATTTTCTCCGGTTATTCGGGCTTTTATTACAATCAGAAAATCCTGTTCTCAAAATCCAGCCCGTCCCGGATCGATATCCACACGAACGAGGCCTATCATGACAAATAAAAACGGTTGAACCGGACCGTCCCGGCGTAGTAGAATTAAAAAGCACGCACGGATTTGCAGAAGGCGCGGAAATTCGGAAGAAAACGGGATCAGCTTAACAGTCGATGTGGACAGATTCCGGGATTTGTTCCGTTCCATTTTTTTATGACTTGCGGTAAACTTTAACAAGCTGTATCAATAAGCAATATTATCAGGGGTGAATAAAGATGGCGAATAAAGTAGTACACGCTGCGCAGAGAAAAGCTTTCGAAGTCGCACTGGACATGGTGAGCAAGAAAGCCGTAAAAGACCGCGATGAAGCGTATGTCGGCGTTATCAACGCGATTGAGAAGTTCAACGGCGATACGTGGCCGAAAGAATCCTATGACCGCCTGAGAAATGCGTTCTCGAAAGACGGCAAGTGGACTCAGTTCTTCAATCGTCTTCTGGACTATGTAGATCTCGACTATCTCAAGGGGCTGTTTTTGTCGATCGGCTTTGAGGCCGGTTTCACAGGCTACCGCGAGACGCGCGAAAACAGCAAGAAATACAAGACGGGTCTTCCGTGGGTTATTCTGTTTGACCCGACTTCGGCCTGCAACCTTCACTGCACAGGCTGCTGGGCGAGCGAGTACAGCCGTCAGCTGAATCTTACATATGAAGATATGGACCGGATCGTGACCGAGGGCAAGGCGTTCGGATGCCGCGGCTACGTCATGACCGGCGGTGAGCCGATGGTCCGCAAGAATGACATTCTCAAGCTCGCAAAGAAGCATTGGGACTGTGCGTTCATGATCTATACGAACGGCACGCTGGTTGACCAGGCATTCTGCGACGGCATGAAGGAGTGCAAGAACATCGTTCTCTCCATGTCGATCGAGGGCCTTGAGGGAGCGACGGACAGCCGCCGCGGCGACGGCGTATTCAACAAGGTCATGAAGACCATGGATCTTCTGCACAAGAACGGTCTTGTTTACGGCGTTTCGATCTGCTATACGAGAGCGAACTGCGAGGCCGTGACGAGCGACGAGTTCCTTGATTTCCTGATCGAAAAGGGCGTTGCGTTCGCGTGGTACTTCCACTTCATGCCGGTCGGCAACGACGCGACGATGGAACTGGTTCCGACTCCGGAGCAGAGAGAGTATATGTATCACAGAGTCCGCGAGATCCGCGGCTACGAAGGCGGCAAGCCGATCTTCACGCTGGATTTCCAGAACGACGGCGAGTGGGTTCACGGATGCATCGCCGGCGGCAAGACATACTGCCACATCAATCCGAACGGCGACGTGGAGCCGTGCGTGTTCATCCACTATTCGAGCGCGAATATCCACGACAAATCTCTCATCGAGTGCCTGCAGCAGCCGCTGTTCCATGCCTATCAGGAGAACCAGCCGTTCAATGAGAACCTGCTCCGCCCGTGCCCGTTCCTTGAGAACCCGGAGAAGCTCCAGGCTCTTGTCAAGGCGACCGGCGCTCACTCTACCGACATGATGAGTCCGGAGAGTGTTGAGCATCTGTGCGGCAAGTGCGAGAATTACGCCAAGGAGTGGAAACCGGTAGCCGACAAGCTCTGGGCTTCCAACCATCCGGGCTATGTTCCGAGCGAAAAAGAGACTGTCATCCCGAAGGATCTTTGATCAGAACCGCATGAAATGACTGTGTAATCGCATAACAGAAAAGTCCTCCGCTTTACAGCAGAGGGCTTTTCTTTTATAATTATGAGACACATCGGGATGAATTTTTTCAGCGCGGCGGGAGTGTTTTCAAAGAAGAGAGCTCTTTTGCCCGCGTTTTTTCTCAGTGAAGAAAGGAGGCCTGTCTTTGATCGGGGTCATCGCAAAACAGGTCAAAGAGTATAAAATTCCGTCCATCGTGACGCCGATTCTCATGATCGGCGAGGTCATCGCCGAGATGACAATTCCGGTCCTGATGGGGCGAATCGTCGACGAGGGCATCTATGGCGGCAGCATGGACTATATTCTCCACACCGGTCTCATCATGCTGGCGGTGGCACTCGGTGGGCTTCTCTGCGGCGTCGGCGGCGCGTTTTTCGGCGCCATGGCATCCACCGGACTTGCCAAAAACTTAAGAAAAGCCATGAATGACAACATTCAGCGCTTTTCTTTTGCCAATATCGATCATTTTTCAACTTCAAGCCTCGTGACCCGTCTCACGACGGACACGACGAATATCCAGAACGCGTTTCAGATGATTCTGCGGATGGCAATGCGGGCTCCGGCCAGTATCATCGTCGCGATGATCATGTCATTTTCCATCTCAGCGAGACTGTCGAGCGTGTATCTGGTGGCGGTCATTGTTCTGGGCGTGGTCATATTTGTGGTTTCCAAGACGACGATGAAATATTTCAGAGCGGTTTTTGAGCGCTACGATGCCCTGAACGCTTCGGTTCAGGAAAATGTCAACGCAATCCGCGTGGTCAAGGCGTATGTCCGCGAAGACTATGAGATCGGAAAATTTAAGAAAGCGGCCATCAATATCTATCTGATGTTCATGAAGGCGGAGCTGCGGATGGCGGTTATGAGCCCGGTCATGCAGGCCGCCGTCTACGGCAGCATTCTGACGATTTCGTGGCTGGGCGCCCAGATGATTGTATCCTCGGAGCTCACGACCGGAAATCTCATGAGCCTTCTGACGTACTGCATGAATATTCTGATGAGTCTAATGATGCTGTCATTTGTCATCGTGATGATCAAGATGTCGGCGGCGTCCGCCAGACGAATCGCGGAGGTCATCGAGGAGGAACCGAGTCTGAAGAATCCGGAGAACCCGGTGATGACGATTCCGGACGGCAGCGTTGAGTTCGATCACGTCAGTTTCCGCTACAACACAAATGGCGGCGGCGAGGATGTGCTGAAGGACATCACATTTTCCGTGAAGTCCGGCGAGAACATCGGCGTCGTCGGTGCGACCGGGTCGGCCAAGTCGACGATGGTGAGCCTGATCAGCCGTCTGTACGATGTGACGGCGGGGTCCGTCAAAGTAGGCGGCCGGGATGTGCGCGAGTACGACATGAAAGCTCTGCGCGACGCGGTTTCGGTCGTGCTGCAGAAGAACGTGCTTTTCAGCGGGACGATTTATGACAACCTCCGCTGGGGCGACAAAAACGCGACGGACGAAGAATGCCGTCACGCCTGTGAGCTCGCCTGCGCGTCGGAGTTCATCGAAAAGATGCCTGACAAATACAACACGATGATCAGCCAGGGCGGCACGAACGTATCCGGCGGGCAGAAACAGCGCCTGTGCATTGCGCGCGCACTGCTGAAGAAGCCGAAGATCCTGATTCTGGATGATTCCACGAGCGCCGTCGACACAGCGACGGACGCAAAAATCCGCGAGGCGTTCCTGAAGGAGATTCCGAACACGACGCGCTTTGTCATCGCGCAGCGTGTGTCTTCGGTCGAACACTGCGACCGGATTCTGGTCATGAACAACGGGCAGATCGACGGCTTCGACACGCCGGAGAATCTGCTGAAGAACAATACCATCTACCGCGAGATGTACGAATCCCAGAAGGGAATCGGCGGAGACGGCGATTTTGACGAGAAGAATTAAGGGAAAGGATTTGGAATGGCAGAACGGGGAGCAAAAATTTCAGGAGGTCCGCCGAGAGGTCCGCGGGGGCCAAGACCCAAGCTTCAGAATCCCTGGCAGATATTCGGGCGGCTGATGAAAATGCTGTTCAGCCGGTACGGCATTCAGATGGTGCTGGTGTGCGTCTGCATTGTGACGTCAGTCTTTGCCAGCGTCCAGGGAACACTCTTTACCCGGAGCCTGATTGATGATTACATTACGCCGCTGATGGGCGTCACGAACCCGGATTTCGGGCCGCTGAAGCATGCGATCCTGCGGGTGGCGTTGTTTTACGGACTGGGCATCGCGGCGGCGCTGGCTCAATCCATACTGATGGCCTATACGACGCAGGGATTCCTGCGAGATCTGCGAATCGAAGTGTTCAATCACATGGAGACTCTGCCGATCCGCTACTTTGACACGCACGCGCACGGCGACATAATGTCGGTGTACACCAACGATATCGATGCGCTCAGACAGATGATTTCCCAGTCTCTGCCGCAGATATTGAACAGCTCGATCACGATTGTCTCAGTCCTGATATCGATGCTCATTCTGAGCGTTCCGCTGACGATCGTGTCGCTCGCCATGGTGGCGCTGATGATTTTTCTGACGGGAAAGGCCACGAAGGTATCCGGCCGCAATTTCGTCGCGCAGCAGGCCGATCTGGGCGCACTCAACGGTTTCATCGAAGAGACGATGGAAGGCGAAAAAGTCGTCAAGGTATTCAACCACGAAGAGCAGACGACCGAGCGCTTCGATGCGCTCAACGAGGAACTGTGCCGGTCCGCGTTCAAGGCAAATGCGTTCTCCAACGTCGTGGGACCGATCAACGCACAGCTGGGCAACGCCAGCTACGTGATCTGCGCGATCGTAGGCGGCGCGATGGCGCTCAATGAATTTGCCGGCTTCACCGTCGGTGCGCTCGCCAGCTTCCTGACGTTCAACAAGAGCTTCGGGATGCCGATCAACCAGCTGTCGAGCCAGCTGAACGCGGTAGTCATGGCGCTCGCGGGCGCCGACCGTATCTTCAAACTGCTCGACGAAAAGCCGGAAGAAGACGACGGCTACGTCACGCTGGTCAACGCGAAGGAGCAGAACGGGAAGCTCACCGAGACGAAGGAGCACACCGGCACATGGGCCTGGAAACATTATCACAGAGAGCAGGGCACGACGGAGTATCGGAAACTCGACGGCGACGTCGTGTTCGAGCATGTGACATTCGGCTACAATCCGGACAAGATTGTCCTGCATGACATCAGTCTGCACGCGGAGCCGGGCGAGAAAGTCGCACTGGTCGGCTCGACCGGAGCCGGCAAGACGACGATCACCAACCTGATCAACCGGTTCTATGAGATTCAGGAAGGCAAGATCCGCTATGACGGCATAAACATCGGAAAAATAAAGAAAGACGATCTGCGCCGGTCGCTGGGAATCGTGCTGCAGGACACCCATCTCTTCACGGGAACGGTGCGCGACAACATCCGCTACGGAAAGCTCGACGCGACGGAGGAAGAGATCGAGGCGGCGGCCCGCCTGGCCAACGCGGACGGTTTTATTCGCCGGCTGCCGGAAGGATATGATACAATGCTTACAGGCGACGGCGGAAACCTGTCACAGGGGCAGCGGCAGCTGCTGGCCATCGCCAGAGCCGCCATTCAGGATCCTCCTGTGCTGATTCTGGATGAGGCGACGAGCTCCATCGATACCCGCACCGAAAAACTGGTTCAGGACGGCATGGACCGTCTGATGGAAGGGCGCACAACATTTGTCATCGCTCACCGTCTGTCGACGATCCGGAACTCGGACCTGATTCTGGTCATGGAACAGGGACAGATCATCGAACGGGGCAATCACGAACAGCTGCTTGAAAGAAAGGGCCGGTACTATCAGCTTTATACGGGGCTTAAGGCCGGTGAAGAAGACTAAGGGCAGCGGGGAAGGAAACGCAAATGACAATGACAGATCAAGAGAGAGCCAGGCGGATCCGACAGATTCAGAAAAAGCGGAAAAAGAAAAGGCGCCGCAAGCTGATCCTGACGATTATTCTGGCGATCATCCTGGTGCTTGTGATTCTTTTCGGCGTGTTCTACATGCTGTTTGAACACTATTACTCGAAAATGAATTTCCTGGATGTCAACAGTTCAGAGAGTGACGAAACGTATGAAGATTACGTGACGCAGACCAGCGGCGTGTACAATATTCTTCTGATCGGCGTCGACAGCCGCGAGGATTCCATCCAGGGCAATTCGGACGTCATGATTCTGCTGTCGATCAACCACAACACCAAGAAAATCCACCTGATGTCCTTCATGCGCGATCTGTACGCCGACATCGACGGATACGGGGTGCGGAAGCTGAACGCGGCCAACAACCTCGGCGGCCCGGGTCTTCTGATATCGACAATCGAGAAGAATTACGGAGTGGCCATCGACAACTATGCGGCCGTGAATTTCTATGGCATGGCGAGCATCATCGACACGCTGGGCGGCGTCGATATCGACGTTCAGGACGACGAGATAGAGTATCTCAACATGTATCTGGATGAACTGTGCTCGCTGGAAGGACTGGACGCGAGCGAGTACTATGTGACTTCGTCCGGCGAGCAGCATCTGAACGGCATGCAGGCCGTGGCCTACTGCCGCATCCGGTATGCCGGCAACGCGGATTTTGAGAGAACGGAGAGGCAGAGAAATGTCCTGACTCAGCTGCTGAACACACTCACCAACGCAAGTCTCACGGAGCTCTCGGCGTACGCGGATGAAATCCTGCCATATGTGACGCACAACCTGGATCAGTCGGACATTCTCTCACAGCTGCCCGGCATCGCCAGCTACAAGAACTACGAAATCGTTCAGGAGCGCATTCCGTATGACGGCTATTACACCAGTCAGGATGAGATCCTGATTCCGGACTGGGATTACACACTTCCGAAAATCCAGGAAGATCTGAATTCCTGACAAATGATTCATCGGGGCTGCTGCACGTAAAGTGCGGCAGCCCTTTTCTTATGCGCAGACGGATGAGATCCGCGGTGCCATTTATTGAAAAGGAGAAGACACTGCATTAAAATAAAAAACATAAAATACGTGAAAATCATGCGGGCGTGAGCCTGCGGAGGAGGAACTGCGCATGATAAAAGAAACAGCCAGACAGGATATTCCGGACAAGGAAACCCTGCGGAAGAATATTGACGCGGCCAGAGAAAAACTGGAGACGTATCAGCTGAAGATCAAGGAGGCAAAGCTTCCGGTCATCGTCATATTCGAAGGATGGGGCGCTGCCGGAAAAGGAAGCGTTCTCAGCAAGGTGATCCGTTACATCGACCCGAGATTTTTCCGGGTTGTGAACATGGACAAACCGTCGGAAGACGACAAGAGAAAACCTTTTCTGTACCGGTATTTTATTGAGATCCCGGAGGCCGGAAAGTTCCGGTTCTTTGACACCTGCTACATGGAAGAGGTGACACAGGGCGTCCTCTCGGGCGAGTATGACGAAAAGACGTACCGGCAGCGGATCCGCAGCATCAACACCTGCGAGAGACAGCTCTGCGACAGCGGCTATCTGATTCTGAAGTTTTTCTTCCAGATCGGAAAGAAAGAGCAGAAAAAGCGGCTTGAAGCGCTGATGAAAGACAAGAACACGGCGTGGCGCGTCAACAAGGACGATCTCTGGGAAAACAAGCATTACGACGAGTGCCTGGCGGTGTACGACCAGTATCTTGAGGATACGAACTCTCCGACGGCACCGTGGTACATCATAGACTCCAAAGACCGGAAATGGGCTGAGCTTCAGGTGCTCAGCTACCTGAATCAGGGAATTGAGACAGCTCTGCGCAATTCAGACGTCGCGGCCCCGATCCGCCAGAATCCGTTCCGTCTTCTCCCGATTCCGAAGCTCGCGGATATCCCGCTTGACAAGAAGGTTCCGGAGGGAGAGTACAAAAAAGAGCTCGACAAGCTGCAGGCGCGTCTGAACGAACTGCACTATGAGCTGTACCGCAAGAAGATTCCGGTTATTATCGGCTACGAGGGCTGGGATGCGGCCGGCAAAGGCGGCAATATCAAACGGCTTGCCGGGGCGCTTGATCCGAGAGGCTGCGTCGTTGAGCCGATCGCCGCACCGGAGCCGCATGAGAAGGCGAGACATTTCCTCTGGCGGTTCTTCACACGCCTCCCGAAGACCGGACACATCACGATATTTGACCGCACATGGTACGGGCGCGTCATGGTGGAGCGTCTTGAGGGATTCTGCTCTGAGAACGACTGGCAGCGGGCATACAATGAAATCAATGAGTTTGAGTATGAGCTGCACGAGTGGGGAGCCGTGATCATCAAGTTCTGGGTGCAGATCGACAAGGACACACAGCTGGCCCGTTTCACAGAGCGGCAGAACACGCCGGAAAAGCAGTGGAAGATCACGGACGAAGACTGGCGCAACCGCGAAAAGTGGGATCAGTATGAAGAGGCCGTCAATGAAATGCTCCAGAAGACGAACACGGATTTCGCGCCCTGGTATATCCTCGAGAGCAACGACAAGAAGTATGCCAGAATAAAAGCTCTGAAAATTGCCGTCAGAGAACTTGAGAAAGCATGCGATGCTGTGAAATAATAGTGAGGAAAATCATCTGCGGCTTCCGAAGTGCGGAAGGCCGGGAAGGGAAGGAAAAAACATATGAAAAAGTTTTTTGAAGAGTTCCGGGCATTTATCGCCAAAGGCAATGTCATGGATATGGCAGTCGGCGTCATCATCGGCGCCGCGTTCAAGTCGATCATCGACTCCCTGACAAATGATATTTTGAACCCGATTCTCGGTCTGTTCGGCGGCACGGATCTTTCCGCAATCAAGATTCATCTGATGGGCGATTCCTATCTGAATATCGGCAACTTCATCAGCGCCATCATCAATTTTATTCTCATGGCGCTGGTACTCTTCATCATTGTCAAAGCGTTCAACAAGGCCGAGGCAAAGATTGATGCCATGAAGAAGAAAAATGAGGAGGAAAAGCCGGAAGAGCCGGCGGCTCCGACGCAGGAGGAACTGCTCACGGAAATCCGCGACCTTCTTGCAAAGCAGGAAAAGAAGTGATCGCTTAAGTCAAGGAACACATGAAGTATATTGTTTTTGACCTGGAATGGAACCAGTGTCCGGAGGGACGGGAAAAGAAAAATCCCGCCCTCCCTTTTGAAATTATTGAAATCGGTGCCGTGCGCCTGACGGAAGACCTGAAGCCGGACGGAGAATTTTCCGCTTTGGTGAATCCGAAGATCTACCATGCGATGCAGTATCAGGTGCGCCGGATGGTTCCGTATTCGATGCGCGATCTGAGGCGGCGCGGAAAGCCGTTTCCGGAAGTCTGCCGGGCATTTCTGAAATTTGCCGGGGAGGATCCCGCATTTGTCACGTGGGGTCCGGGAGATCTCTCGGAGCTTCAGCGGAACATGGCGTTCTACCGGATTCCCAACCGTTTTCCGAAGCCGTTTCTGTATCTGGACGCGCAGAAGCTCTACAGTCTGCAGTATCAGGACGGCAAGAAGCGCCTGAATCTGGAGGCGGCCGTAGAGGAACTCGGTCTGCAGAAAGAGGAGGGCCGTTTTCACCGGGCCATCGCCGACGCCCGCTACACGGCGGACGTCTTTCAGACGATTGACCTTGCGCGGTTCGGGCACTACAAGAGCGTGGATCTGTACCGGATTCCGGACACCCGCCGCGATGAATACCGCCTGAATTTCGGCACCTATGAGAAATATGTGACCCGCGGCTTTGCCGAGCGGGAGTCCGCCATGAAGAACAAAGACCTTCAGCAGACGCGCTGTTATATCTGCGGCAGGCCTCTGTCGAAGAAAATCCGCTGGTTTGTGGACAACCAGGGCCATGCGTACGGACTGTTTTCCTGCCCGGAGCACGGCCTGATCAAGGGGAGATTCCGGGTGCGCCAGGCTCCGAACGGTCTGTATTACGGCATCCGGATCATGAAGCAGACGGATGAAATAGGCGCGCAGAAGATCAGACTCCGCAAGGACAAAGATGCCGAGAGACTGCGCAGAAGAGCGGAAGAGGCAAAGCAGAAAAACAAAAACGGCACAGATAAGCCGTCTGATACAGAAAAATAAAAGGACTGCCGCATGGCAGTCCTTTTTTAAGTATAATCATCGAAATCAGATATGTCCTTGCAACCCCTTTTTTCAGCTTAAACTGTGTAAGCACCATCCCATACGATGCGCCGGTAATTCTCTCTGTCGGTATCTCCCTCCGTGGAAATACACAGGATGATGGACTCTTCATTGAGCCCCAGTTCATTTTTAAGGGGAGACAGCTCCGGCCTGCGCAAAACCTCACTCACGAAGCCGAACCCCGCAGCTCCGCTCTCACCGGAGATTACCTTCGGATCACCGGGAAGGCTGTTTCCGAGAATACGCATACCCTGTGCAGCCACAGAATCCGTCATGGAAACAAAGTTGTCCGCGCAGTCCTTCAGGACATTCCATCCGATCGTGCATGGTTTACCGCAGGCGAGTCCTGCCATGATGGTATTCATCTCTTCCGTCACACAGTGGAGCTTTCCATCCCGTGCCTCTGCCGTTCTGTAGATGCAGTCGGCCTTGTCCGGTTCAACAATGGTGATGACCGGCTGTTTATTGTCTCTGAAGGCATCCCGGAAAAATCCTGTCATCGCTCCGGACATGGCACCGACGCCGGCCTGAAGGAAAATGTGTGTCGGCACGATGCCCTGCAGCTGGTTCAGGATCTCAATTCCCATTGAGGTATATCCCTGCATGATCCAGCGCGGGATTTTTTCATAGCCGTCCCAGGATGTATCCTGTACAAGAACCCAGTCGTTTTTCTCTGCCATTTCACTGGCATATCGCACGGCATCGTCATAGGACAGGTCTGTGATCTTTGCATCACTTCCAAGAGCCCGGATATTGGACAGTCTTTCCTGGGAGCTTCCCTTCGGCATATATACGACGCTTTTCTGCTTCAGCCGGTTCGCTGTCCATGCGATTCCCCGGCCGTGATTGCCGTCCGTGGCGGTGACGAAGGTAATGTCACCGATCTTCTGGCGGACTTCATCACTCGTCATTACGTTATACGGAAGTTCAGAGATATCCGTATTGAGCTGCTTTGCAATGTATCTGCCAAGGCAGTAGCTGCCTCCCAGTACCTTGAAGGCTTTCAGGCCAAAACGGAAGCTCTCGTCTTTCACATAGATTCCGGCGACACCTAGTTTTTCTGCCAGTTCTGACAGATTTGCCATAGGTGTTGGCTGATATTCCGGGAAGCTTCTGTGAAAGGCATTGACTTTTTCGGCATTTGCTACGTTAAAGTCAGAGACGGCTTCCGGAAGCTGATCCTGATAATGTTGTTCATAATGAACAACTCTGATTCCGTCACTCATTTTTCCGCTCTCCTCATGCTGCAGTGCTTTCGGACAGCTTAGATGTTTCTCTGCCCGGACAGCGCCGCCTATTCCTGCTGAACAGCGGATGAAGATTACTGCTGCGCCAGTTTGAAAAGAACTTCAAGAAGTACGGCCGCGCCGTTCTTTACAGCATCATCCGGTGTAAACTCCTTCGGATTATGGCTGATGCCATTCACACTCGGCACAAAAATCATGGCTGTCGGGCAGATTCTTGCGATCATCTGCGCATCCTGGCCTGCGCCGGATACCATGCGTCGGCAGGAGAATCCGTGATCCTTGCAGACCGCTTCGATCATCCGGCAGATTCCCTCATCAAAATCAACCGGATCAAAGCAGGTCATGCGCTCTTGCGTAACCTTTACGCCATCAGTCTGCTCAAGGGAATTCATGTAGTCACTGAGCTTCTGCTCATCACTGTCGAGTTTTTCTTTGTCCGGGCTGCGGAGATCGATTGTGAAAACAGCCTTGTTCGGAATGACATTAACTGCATTCGGCTTGAACTCAATCGTTCCTACAGTCGCAACACCGCCTGATTTTTCAACGAGTTCGCGTGCATATACATTGATCTTTGCAGCTGCAAGCCCGGCATCATGTCTCATTTTGATCGGTGTTGTTCCCGCGTGGTTGGCATCTCCTTTGATGGTTACTTTCTGCCAGTGGATGCCCTGAAGTTTTTCAACAGCTCCGATCTGTACGTCTTCAGCGTACATAATCGGGCCCTGCTCGATATGAAGCTCAACGAAATCCTCCGGGATTATAAATCCGGGCTCTGCGGTTCCTGCATAACCGATCCTCTTCAGCTCGTCTCCAAGCACAGTTCCGTCGATGCCTCTGGAAGCAAGTGCCGCTTTTGTGGACAGTCCGCCCGCATAAACGAGAGATCCCATCATGTCCGGAGAATAACGGACACCCTCCTCATTTGTAAATACACCGACGATCATCGGGCGTTTCGTCTTCATGCCTGCATCCTTCAGTGTCCTGATAACTTCAATACCGGAGATGACACCGAGACAGCCATCATACTGGCCGGCGTCGATAACCGTATCAATATGAGATCCGGTCATGACCGGCTTTTCATTCCTGTTTTCTTCTGTTTCCCAGATTCCAAAGATATTTCCGATATGGTCGATAACGACCTTCAGTCCGGCCTTTTTCATCCATCCGACAACCATGTCGCGTCCTGCTTTGTCTGTATTCGAAGCAGCGAGGCGGATTCTTCTTCCGTCCTCACCGATACCAGCCTGCCCCAGTTCGTGAATTCTGCTCAGAATCTCATCTCCGTCAATCTTCAGTTCCATCATTTCGTTCCTCCTTTTTATGTACAGAATACAGTAGAGTACGGCCGTATTCTTCCTGATTCAGCAATAAAAATATCAATATTTACAGTTCATTTGAAAAAACACGATTTTAAATTAATATCATGAAATACAGGATAAGAATTTATAAGCTAATAAGATTACCTGTCTGAGAAAAGAGGTTTAAAAATGCCAGATAAGTCAATTCCAAGAGCGATACAGGCAGGGCGGGACGTCAGTTTTTCTGTGGAAACCGGGAGCCGTGAGGATATTCCAAAGCTGTCTGAGGCCTTCCCGATTTCATGCTACCGGCAGTACTTTTCCCTGAAAAACGCGGACGAGATTCCACTGCACTGGCACCGCCGCATGCAGTTTGTGAGGGTGATGGAAGGGAAACTGACATATACGATAAATGATCAGAAAATACATCTTGCTTCCGGATCAATGCTTCTGATCAATTCACGCCAGATTCATTCAACACAGACCGCAAGTGAAAATGCATCGACACTGTGCATCAATTTTGATATGTCTGTTTTCAATCAGGAGCTGGTTCGTTCCCTTTTCCGCCCGTATCTGGCTGAGCATCCTTTTTCCTATATCCTGCCCGATGAAAAACTCGGAATGCAGGATCTGATTCAGAAGCTTTGCCAGATGGAAAATAAGCCGGCGGATTTTCTTTATCTGATCAGTTTTCTTTATCTCCTTATGACTGGTGTGATTGAAGGTTCTGAAAACAGAGAAGCACAGCCTGATCCCGACGAGATCGCACGCTTTCGCAGGCTGGCAGCTTTTGTTCACGAACATTATATGGAAGATATCCGACTGAAAGATATCACCGATGCGGGACTCATTAACCGGACAGCCTGTTCTGAACTGTTCCGGAAATACACCGGAAAGCCTCCGATGAAATATCTCTCTCAGTATCGTCTGTATATGGCAAAGGAAATGATCAGAACCACAGACATGCCCATCTCAGACATCAGCGGACGGTGTGGTTTCAATCAGCAGAGCAACTTTATCTCTCAGTTCAGGCGCTGTTATAACATAACGCCCCTTAAATACCGGCAGAGCTGCCGCTCATATTCTGATAAAGAAGCAGCTGTATCAACGACTCTGCTGGGAACAAAATGATAAAACAAGAAAAAAGGCATCGCCGTCATCAACGGCGATGCCCTTTCTGTGAGTGCTGAAAAGCATGAATGCAGCGGCCTCTTTTATATACATTTGTCATGAACTTCAGAACTGAGCGAAGATGATCGCGAGTGCTATGATGGCCTGGATGACGGCAAAGCGGGCGACAACCTGTGTGTCGGACCAGCCTTTGTTTTTGCGGAAGTGATCGTGCAGCGGGGTGCGGATATTTTTCATCGGGTTGTGGTGCGTCACCTTGATCAGTGTGATTTTTACGAGCCCGAGGCCGCCGTCGAGGATCATGACGATTGTGAGCGGTATGAACAGAAGCGGATAGCCCAGTTTCAGGAACGCGAGCGCGATCAGGAATCCGTAGGCCCTCGAGCCGGCGTCACCCATCAGCATGCTGCTGGGCGAGGCGTTGAACCACAGATAGACGAGGAGCACGACAATCGCGATGAGATTGAACGTTGTGTAAGGCCCGTTCTGATCCAGACGGTTCTGGATCAGGAACACGGAAAACAGAGTGATGGCCGACAGCGTTCCGCAGAGACCGTCTACGCCGTCCGTGCAGTTGACCACGTTGATCGACGCGAAGACGAGCAGAATGATCAGGCAGGCGTACAGGGGGCGCGGTATGGTCACTTCGGCGCCGGAGTGCGCCATGTGAAATGTATTTGTGTTGTGGGACAGCCAGGTGATGGTGCAGATTACGGCGACCATAAAGTCCAGGAGACCTTTTATGAGGCGTCCCCACGGTTTGCTGGAAGCGTCGTCAAAGTATCCCGAGAGCATCTCCACGACTGTCAGCACGAGATATATCATAAGTTCCGTGGTCACCGGAAGAAACAAGAGAGATGTGACTACCAGGACAAATATGAGAAGCAGACCGGCGCCGCGGGGCTTGCCGACAGATTTTGTCCCGTTGACGGCAAATTCGCGGCCACCGTCCCTCGGGAGCTTGTCCTTCAGGCCGACGAGCACGACAAAGGTCAGCAGGCACGAGACGATCACGGAGATAAATGTCATGACGTGATCGCCGGCTTCCGGAAATATCAGATAGAACATACCAGGACTCCTCCTAATGACTGCACACTTGGCAGCGGCAAAGACTGCCGCTGAGAATAAGAGTATAGCACACCTGCAGAGGCCTGTGCTATAATAGCAGTCAAGAATCTGGGTCGTGAGGAAGCGGAAATGCCGGATATCGGTATTTCCGCGCATTGGGACCAATAAGGGATAGGAAAGGGCGGATTTCGCATGAACAACGGCGGGGTACGTGATTTAAGGGATGTAAAGATCACTGATTATGATGCCTACTTGTTCGGAGAGGGAACCAACTACAAGATTTACGAGAAGATGGGCGCGCATCTCTGCAGAAAAGACGGAGTGGACGGCTGCTATTTTGCAGTCTGGGCTCCGACGGCCCGGGATGTGTTTGTCGTGGGCGATTTCAACGGCTGGAGCGGATACGGCTATGACATGAAGCCGGTTTCAGACGGGGGAATCTATGATCTCTTTGTGCCGGGCGTTCAGCGGGGACAATTCTACAAGTTCCTCATTATCGCAGCTGACGGCCGGGCGCTGTACAAGGCTGATCCGTATGCGAACCAGGCGCAGCTGCGTCCGGACACGGCGTCTGTCGTGACGGAACTTTCCGGCTATGACTGGCACGACGCAAAATGGGTCGAGAACAAAAAGAAGGAAGACCATCTCCGCGTTCCGATGAATATCTACGAGTGCCATCTGGGATCATGGCGCACAGAGGACAACGGAACGGAATACGGCTTCATGAATTACCGCGACATCGCGCCGCTGCTCGCCGACTACCTGAAGAAGTTCGGATATACTCATGTAGAGCTGATGGGCATCGCGGAGTATCCGTACGACGGCTCCTGGGGCTATCAGGTGACGGGATACTACGCGCCGACCGCCCGCTACGGGAGCGCGGAAGATTTCATGTATTTCGTGGACTATATGCACTCGCAGGGGATCGCGGTCATTCTGGACTGGGTGCCGGCGCATTTTCCAAAGGATGAATTCGGGCTGTCAGAGTTTGACGGCAGCTGTGTGTACGAGTACGCGGATCCGCGCAAGGGCGAGCATCCGGACTGGGGCACGAAGGTATTTGACTACGGAAAAAATGAGGTCGTCAATTTCCTGGTGGCCAACGCGGGATTCTGGATCGACCGGTATCACATCGACGGTCTGCGCTTTGACGCGGTGGCTTCGATGCTGTATCTGGACTACGGCCGCTCTGACGGTCAGTGGGTTCCGAACCGCTACGGCGGCAACGGAAATCTGGAGGCCATCAGCTTCCTGAAGCATGTCAATCATATGATCCGCGAGAATTATCCGCAGGCAGTCACGATCGCTGAGGAATCCACGGCCTGGCCGAATGTCACGGGCAATCCGGACGACGGAGAGTGCCTCGGCTTTACCTTCAAGTGGAACATGGGCTGGATGCACGATTTCCTGGAGTACATGAAGCTCGACCCGTATTTCCGCAAGTTCAATCACAATAAGCTCACATTCTCGACGATGTACGCGTACAGCGAGAATTTCGTTCTGGTGCTGTCGCACGACGAGGTTGTCCATCTGAAGTGCTCGATGCTGGGCAAGATGCCTGGCGACCGCGCCGAGAAATTCGCAAACCTGAAAGCCGGATACGCCTATATGGCGGGCCACCCGGGCAAGAAGCTTCTGTTCATGGGACAGGAATTTGGTCAGTGGAACGAATGGTCGGAAGCGCACCAGCTCGACTGGTATCTGCTCGATGACAAGAGCCACCAGGACCTGCAGAGCTTCACCGGAAAATGCATGAAGCTGAACCGCGACTATGCGGCGCTTTACGCGACAGATTATGATCCGAAAGGGTTTCAGTGGATCAACGCTGATGACCGCGACAATTCGGTGTACCGCTGGGTGCGCTGGGATCCGGACAAAAAGAAAAATCTTCTGTTTGTGATAAGTTTTACGCCGGTCAAGCGGGACAACTTCCGCGTCGGAGCTCCGGTAAAGGGCACATATAAACTGGTGCTCGGCAGCGACGAGGAGAATCAGAAGAAACAGCTCGTCACTGACAAAGGCGACTGCGACGGACAGGAACAGTCTCTGCTGGTCGATCTCCCGCCGTTTGGCGTGGCGGTCTATGAATTCGACGCCACAAAGCCGAAGAAGCCTGTTTCCGCGAAGACAGCGGAAAAGAAACCGGTAAAGAAGACGGGAACGGGAAAGCGGGCCACAAAAAAGCCGGCCGCCGGAAAAGCAAACGCGAAGAGCAAATCCGTGAGCGGAAAAAGGCCTGCGTCAAACAGGACGTGAACAAGGTCCGGCATTTTAAAGACGGGAAGCCGCGCCGGCATCGGAAACCATCAAAAAAGGCGCCGGCCGATGCCATTTCAAACATGCAAACCACGGCGTTCCCGGAAAGCCGCGGCGGCTTATTTACTACAGGTAATGTAAAAGGGACAGCTGTATTCAAGCAGCTGTCCCATATTTTTTTGCAAATATACAGCTCATTTCCCTCGCCGCAGTCAGTATGGCCTGTTTGACTCCCTGTCTCTTCTGCGGCGCATCTGAATGATCTGCTTCCGGCGCTCAGCGCGGATTTTCGCGGCTTTCCGCCAGCGGCAGATCAGATAGATCAGGAGCGCGATGATGGGAATCCAGAGATTGATCACAAAACTGTTCCGGGTGGTAGCTGCTTCGTCCGAGATCTCCGCAGCCGGAAGGTCGTCCGGGAGATCGATGCCGGCCGTCGAGTTGAGTGAGAGCTGAAGCGTGGACGTGCCGACGGTGTGACTTCCCAGCGTGAATGTGACAGACGTCGAGACGTTGTCCACCGTGTCATAGCTTGTGCTGTCAGAGGTCATAGTCACAGTGCTGACGTCAGCTGAGTTGGGCGCCGTGATGTACGAGGTCGTAAAGCTGAATCCGTATGAGCTCATTGTCCCCGTCCGGCTCTTCAGATAGCTGCTGCCTGTGAAACTGTTCGCCGACGGTACGTCTGTCAGCGAATAGTGCGAGAAGTTGTCAAAGCCCCACTCGAACAGAGTCTCGGCGTCCGTAAACCGGTCGTACTCGCCGGAGCGGAACAGAACGACGATCAGCCGCATGCCGTCTTTTTCGGCGGATCCGACATAGGTGTAACCGCCCTCGTCGACGTATCCCGTCTTTCCGCCGGTGCAGTAATCGTACCCGTAGCTGAGGCCCGGCAGAAGCTTGTTGCGGTTGTAGAACTGGCGCGTCTCGTCCGTCTTGTTCGTCGGACCGATCTCATAGTACGTAGTGGAGTCGATCTGCATGAACGTTGGGTTTTTGAAGCACTCTCTGGCGATCAGCGCCATGTCGTAGGCGGTGGTGTAGTGATCCGCGTCGTACAGACCGCTGGCGTTGGCAAAGTGAGTCTCCGTGGCGCCCACGGCCTGAGCCCGCTCGTTCATCATGTCCACAAACGCGCTGAGGCTGCCGGCGGTATACTCCGCCAGCGCATAGGCGAGTTCGTTGGCGGAATAGAGGAGCAGGCCGTACAGAGCCTGCTCAACCGTCAGTTCTTCGCCGGTCAGGAAACCCAGCGTTGAGTCGCCGTAGGAGACAGAACTCGCGGCTTCGTATGACATCGTAATCGTGTCGCTCAGCGTGTCGTTTTCGCAGGCCAAAAGTCCCGTGAGAATTTTTGTCGTACTGGCCGGATAACTCTTTTCGTGCGCGTTTTTTTCGTACAAAACCGCGCCTGTGTCCGCGTCAATCAGAATCGCGATTTCCGAGACCAGGTCCGGAGCGACCGGATATCCTTCCTCATCGAGGCTGGCGGTGTCCGCCGATACCGTGACGGATGCCTCGGCAGCCAGTGCCGTGCACATGACAAATGCGCACAGGAAAGCTGTGAAGCGCCTTAGCAGTTTTTTATTCATAAGCCGTGAATTCTCCAAAATATCAGAACAGGGAAAACAGCCTGAGGTGCGGCTGATTTGAAACGGGTGCAGCCTCTCAGACAATACGTTATAAATGATAACACGGCGGGCCGGATTTTGGCAGATGGGATTTCCATTTGCCATGGACGGGTGAGAACTCGTATAATAGCCGGCGGAACCAGATGTTGTTCAGGAAGGAATGAAAATATGAGACTTCGGAATATTCCGGGGGCGCGCGAAGTAATGGAAGCGAGTCCGTATGTATACACGCAGCCGCAGGAGCACAAAGGGCACTGGAGAGAGGAGTTCGGGAACCGGGCGCCGCTGTATATCGAAGTGGGCATGGGCAAGGGGCAGTTTATTCAGACGATGGCCCGCCTGCATCCGGATATCGATTACATCGGAATTGAGAAGTACTCGAGCGTCCTGCTGCGCGGCGTGCAGAAGCAGGAAGAAGAACAGCTGCCGAATCTCAAGTTTATCCGGATGGACGCCGAGCAGATCGAGGGCGTGTTCGCGCCGGGCGAGGTGGACCGGATTTACCTGAATTTTTCGGATCCGTGGCCGAAAGACCGGCACGCCAGGCGCCGCCTGACATCGACGACGTATCTGGGACGGTTTGAGAGAATCGGGCGCCGTCACGTTCAGATTGAGTTCAAGACAGACAACATGGGACTGTTTGACTTTTCAGAAGAGAGTGCGAAGGAGGCCGGCTGGAAGATTCTGGCCCTCACGCGGGATCTTCACGCGGATCCGGTTCTCATGGAAGGAAACGTGATGACGGAGTACGAGGAGAGATTTTCAGCTCTCGGAAATCCGATCGGAAAGCTGATCATAGAGGCGCCGGACAGAGAAAAGAACGGGTGAAAAATGCGGCAATCTGAGGACATGTGCCGGAAAATTCAAAATCTTCAAAAAAGTACTTGCAATTCATGTATCAGATGCTTATAATTCTATTCGTTGATCGCCGAAAAACCGGTGATGCGCACCACTAGCTCAGTTGGAAGAGCACCTGACTCTTAATCAGGGTGTCCAGGGTTCGAGCCCCTGGTGGTGCACTTGTAAGTCTTTTGGTTTGGGGAAAGCCCAGGCTGAAGGGCTTTTTTTGTTTATTGCATTCCGTTCACCAAAATTTCAGGTTTATATTATATTCTTGACGTTGACAATGCTTTTTACCGCCGTTTACAATGTTGGCTGCAGTGTAAAACAGTATGGAGGCGCCTTTGACAGGATACATCATCATCAACCGAAAATCCCTTTCCAAAGAGGATTACGAATGCTACCGCTCGTTTTACTGCGGACTCTGCGGGCAGCTGCAGAGCCGCTATGGCCGGGCCGGGCAGATGACGCTGAATTACGACATGACATTTATCGCGCTCTTGCTCACGGCGCTCTATGAACCGGAAATCCGCAGCGAAGTCAGGAGATGTGCGGTCCACCCGATGAACAGCCGGCAGCACAGGACGTCCGACGCGACCGTCTACGCGGCTGACATGAACATCCTTCTTTCCTATGACAAATGCATGGATGACTGGAAGGATGAGAAGAGCACCGTCAGGTACAGGGAGGCGCAGGCGCTGGAGAAGTTTCTTCCGGAGATCCGGGACAGGTATCCGGAAAAAGTGAAAACCATCCAGGACGCGCTGGAAAAACTGTACAAGGCAGAAGACGCGGGCGAGACGGACATCGACAGGACGGCCGGGCTGTACGGGCAGGTTTTTGCGGAAGTCATCGCCTGGAAGCACGATGAGTGGGAAGCACTGCTGCGGGATCTCGGGATGTGCCTGGGAAAATTTGTCTATCTGGCCGATGCGCTGGAGGACAGGACAGAGGACGAAAAAAAGGGGCGCTTCAACATTTTGAGCGCCGTTCGAAAGTCCGTCAAAACGGATGAAGAGTATGAAAACCTTGTTTTCGCGATCCTGAATGGCGTGATGGGCGACGCGGCGCGGCTCTTCAACCTTCTTCCCATCGTCGATTATGTGCCGATCCTGAAAAATATTCTGTACGCCGGCGTGTGGATCCGTCCGAACAATTACCGGGCGAAGCTCCACAGAAAAGAGCAGAAATGAGAAATCCTTATGATGTTCTCGGAGTGCCGGAAAATGCCTCCGATGAAGAAATTAAAAAAGCATACAGAAAGCTCAGCCGGAAGTATCATCCGGACGCCAAT
The DNA here is from genome assembly GCA_050944355.1 of Lachnospiraceae bacterium. GTDB lineage: Bacteria > Bacillota > Clostridia > Lachnospirales > Lachnospiraceae > UBA4285. Next base: position 34,232 of record JBMNQX010000006.1, on the reverse strand, counting down.
GTGAACAACCCCAACAAGGCGCAGGCCGAGGAGATGTTCAAGGAGGTACAGCAGGCGTACACGCAGATCATGCACGACCGCACGTACGGCAGCAGCGGGTCTTACGGACAGGGCTATGGTCAGAGTTACGGCAGCAGCTCCGGGACGTACGGCGGCAGCGGCTCCGGCGGATATTCCCAGGGCGGCTACGGCGGTTACGGACAGAGTTACGGAAACGGGCAGTACGGCGGTTCGTACGGCCAGGGCGGCGGAACTCAGTACGGAGATCCGAATCAGCAGACCTGGTGGGGCTATGGTCCGTTCGGTCAGTTCTTCGGCGGCGGATTCGGCAATTACCAGAACCAGCAGGGCGATCAGATCAACGGAAATGACGAAACGTCCATGCATCTGCGGGCGGCGCAGACCTATATCCGCAACGGCAGCTGGGAGGAAGCGCTCAACACTCTGGCGCAGATTCAGCAGCGCGACGCCCGCTGGTATTACTTGAGCGCCCAGGCCAATTCCATGGCCGGCAACCAGGCCATGGCGCTGCAGCATGCCAATACCGCTGTTCAGCTGGATCCGGACAATCCGGCCTATCAGCATCTGTACAGGCAGCTCAGCAACGGCGGAACCTACGCCTCGACAGGCGAGAAAGAGTACGGCCGCACCGGCTGGAATTCCGTGTTCGGGACGCTCCTGCAGATCGGCCTCTGCCTTGTCTGCATGACGGGCGGCTATCCGATGTGCTGTTTCCTGTAATCCGTGAACTCAAGCGGGGCGTTGCATTTTTCACGATGAGCGCTATAATAATGACAAATTTGCCGGGGAGCCCCGATAGGCGGGGCTGAGAGGAAGAGCGTAAAGGCTTCGACCCGTTAACCTGATGCGGATAATGCTGCCGTAGGGATGCGATTATACGAGACTGACGTTCCGGGTGTCCCTGATAAGCAGGGGCGCCTTATTTTTATGGCGCGTATCCGCCCGGTCCCCGGGTGTTTATAAGGAGGGAAAGAATATGAACGCAAGTGTGGCCATTCAGGTTCTGCCCAAGGTGGCGGACAACGACTCGACCGTGCGGATCGTGGACAAGGTGATCGCCTATATCCGCTCGCAGGGCGTGCACATGGAAGTGGATCCGTTTGAGACGGTGATGGAGGGCGATTACGATCAGCTGATGGAAATCGTCAAAAACTGCCAGCAGATCTGCATCGACGCGGGCGCTCCGTCTGTGATGACCTATGTAAAGATCAACTACGCGCCGAAAGGCGTCATGACAATGGAGTACAAGACCGCCAAGCACAGAAAGGCGGACAGCCATGAATGACAGACATACGGTTGCGATCCGCAAGATGGTTCTGACGGCGATGCTGGGCTGTCTTGCATTTGTCCTGAGTACATTTGTATATTTTCCGCAGATGGCTCCGTTCCAGCATTTTGTCGATGTCATCGCGGCGGTGCTGCTCGGGCCGTGGTACGCCTGCGCGGCCGCGTTTCTCGCGGGGATTCTGCGGATGATGACCGGCCGCACGATTCAGGCGGTCGTCGGCGCCATTTTCGGGCCGATTTTGGGCGGGCTCATGTACCGGAAGTTCCACAACGTCTTTCTCACGGCCGTCGGCGAAGTCGTCGGCACCGGTTTTATCGGCGGGACCGTGGCGTATCCGCTGATGACGCATTTCTACGGCGTCACGCAGCCGAACTGGTGGTTCTACATTCCGTTCTATATTCCGTCGGCGGCGATGGGCGCGGCGATGGGCGTCGCGGTGGTCCTGATCTTGAAGAAGACAGGCGCGCTCGCGAGAATGCAGGCCGCTCTCACCTCGGACGATGTCCGGCAGGCAAAGCCGGCGGCAGCGGCCGCAAAAATGAGTGCCGGGAAAAAAGACTGAAGAGACAGGAAACAAGAGGCTATGGACCTTTACAGCATTTACGAAGAGACACAGAAGAAAAATCCGGGCGTTCAGTGCATCACGAATATCGTGACGGTGAATGACTGCGCGAACATCCTCTTGGCGGCGGGCGCGTCGCCGGCCATGACCATGGACATCCGGGAGGCGGCGGAGGCCGTGCGGCGCATGCAGGCGCTGGTCTGCAACATGGGCGCGATCGAGTATTCGGACTCGATGATCAGCGCGGGGCAGGAGGCGAACCGGTGCGGCATTCCGGTGGTTCTCGACCCAGTGGCCGCCGGGGGCACGAGACTTCGCCGGGACGTCGCCGCGCAGCTGCTTAAAGATGTGCATTTTGCGGCGATCCGCGGGAACGCCACCGAGATCCGGGCGCTGGCGGGCAAGGCCGTGTCCGGACGCGGCGTCGACGTGGCGCTCTCCGACGAGGTGACAGAGGAAAATATAAGCGAGACAGCGGAAATGGTCCGCGCGCTCTCGGCAAAACTCGGCAGCGTCGTGGCGCTCTCGGGCGTCATCGACGTCGTGTCCGACGGCAGGAGAACTGCATTCGTGAGAAATGGCTGCGCGACGATGGCGCGGATTACCGGCAGCGGCTGTATGCTCACAAGCCTGATGGGCGGCTTTATCGGAGCCGCGCCGGACAGGCCGTTTGAGGCGGCGCTCGCGTCCGTCGCGGTCATGGGCGTGGCCGGGGAACTCGCGGAAGAAAAGCGAATCGCCCGGGGAAGCGGGAACGCGTCGTTTCGGACGGACCTGATCGACTCCGTCTTCACGCTGAGCCGGGAACAGTTTGAGGCAAAACAGCGGTTTGAGGTGAAAGCATGAATCAGGACCGCGTATGGCAGATGCGTCCCGCATTTGCCATTTTTGATATGGACGGAACCCTTGTGGATTCCATGGAGTACTGGATGACGCTGGGATCGGAATACTTAAAAGACAAGGGCGTATCGGATGAGGACGCCGCGCCGGTTCTCTCGGTGCTCGACAAGCAGACGATTTCCGAGAGTTCGGCGCTGATGGTGAAGACATACGGGTGGAAAATGACGCCGAAGCAGGTGGCGGACGAGATCAACGGTCTGATGCAGGAACACTACCGGCGCGACGTGAAACTGAAGCCGGGCGTGAGTGAGTATCTTTCGTATCTGCGCTCGTGCGGGACGCGCTGCTGCGTGGCTTCGGCGAGCGACCCGGAAAATGTGCGGATCTGCCTGGGCAGACTCGGCGTCGCGGGGGCGTTTGAATTCGCCCTGTCAAGCGAAGTATACGGCAGCAAGGCGAAGCCGGATCTGTATCTTGAGTGCGCGAGGCGTTTTGCGGCGCGGCCGGAGGACATCTGGGTCTACGAGGATGCGCTCTATGCTCTTCAGACGGCGAAGGCGGCAGGATTCAGAACGGTCGGAATTCTCGACGGGTGGGACCGGAAGGAATGGCCGGCCATCCGGGAGACGGCGGACGTCGTGACGGGCGATTTTGCGTAAAGGGCGCGGGGCCTGTGCCCGCGCGGGCGCAGCCTTGACAGTCCGCGGAAACGCAAGTAAACTGAAGTCTGCGGGCGCACCGCGGCGCGCGGACTCATTTGTCCGCGGGGAAAGGAGTCATCTATGCAGAACAAGGGACCGTATTATATTACGACGGCCATTGCCTATACATCCGGCAAGCCGCACATCGGCAATACGTACGAAATCATCATGGCGGACGCCATTGCCAGATGGAAGCGCTGTGAGGGGTACGACGTTCATTTCCAGACAGGGTCTGACGAGCACGGACAGAAGATTGAGGACCGCGCGAAGAAGGCCGGCATGACGCCGAAGGAATTTGTCGACGAAAAGGCCGGTGAAATCAAGCGCATCTGGGATCTGATGAACACATCGTACGACCGCTTCATCCGCACCACCGACGCGGACCACGAAAAGCAGGTGCAGAAGATTTTCAAAAAGCTCTATGATCAGGGCGACATCTACCTCGGCAAGTACGAGGGCATGTACTGCACCGAGTGCGAGGCGTTCTACACAAAATCCCAGCTGGTCGACGGTGACAAATGTCCGGTCTGCGGCAGCACGGTTCACGAGGAAAAGGAAGACGCCTATTTCTTCCGCATGAGCAAGTACGCGCCGAGACTGATCGATTACATAAATACACATCCGGAATTCATCCAGCCGGTATCGCGCAAGAACGAGATGATGAAAAACTTCCTTCTGCCGGGCCTGCAGGATCTGTGCGTCTCGAGAACATCGTTCTCCTGGGGCATTCCGGTGGATTTCGACCCGAAACACATCGTATACGTATGGCTGGACGCCCTGACGAACTATATCACGGGCATCGGCTATGACGCCGACGGAAACAGCTCGGATCAGTTTAAGAAGTACTGGCCCGCGGATCTTCAGCTGATCGGCAAGGACATCATCCGTTTCCACACGATTTACTGGCCGATTTTCCTGATGGCTCTTGACCTTCCGCTCCCGAAGAAAGTGTTCGGCCACCCGTGGCTGCTGCAGGGCGGCGAGAAGATGAGCAAGAGCAAGGGCAACGTCATCTACGCGGATGATCTGGCCGATCTCTACGGCGTCGATGCCGTGCGCTACTTCTGCCTGCACGAGATGCCGTACGAAAACGACGGCGTCATCACCTGGGATCTGATGACAGAGCGCACGAACTCGGACCTCGCCAACACGCTCGGGAACCTCGTAAACCGCACCATCGCCATGAGCAACAAATACTTCGGCGGCGTTGTCTGCGACAAAGGCGTTTCGGAGCCGGTCGATGATGATCTGAAGGCGGTCGTCACGGGAGCATTTGCCAGGGTGAAGGCGGCGATGGACACGCTGCATGTGGCGGATGCCCTGACGGAGATTTTCACTGTCTACAAGCGTCTGAACAAATATATCGACGAGACGGAGCCGTGGGTTCTGGCCCGCGACGAGGCGAAGAAAGACCGCCTGGCGACCGTTCTCTACAACCTGACCGAGGGAATCGTGATGGCGTCTTCGCTTCTCGCCCCGTTCCTCCCGGAGACGGCCGAAAAGATTTTCGCTCAGCTGAACACGAAGGCGCGCGATTTTGACACGCTGGATACGTTCGGACTGTATCCGTCCGGGACGAAGGTGACGGACAAGCCGGAGATCCTCTTCATGAGAAAGGACCCGAAGGAGATCATGGAAAAGGTCGCCGTGATCGAAGAGAAGCAGAGAAACGGCGGCGTGAAGTATCCGGAAATCGAGAAGAAGCCGGAGATCACGATCGACGACTTCAACAAGATTCAGCTGCAGGTCGGCGAGGTGCTCAAGTGCGAGCCGGTGAAGAAGTCGAAGAAGCTTGTTGTCTCACAGATCCGGGTCGGAAACGAAGTGCGCCAGATTGTGTCCGGAATCCGCGGTTCGTACAAGCCGGAGGAGATGGTCGGCAAGAAGGTCGTCGTCGTGACGAACTTAAAGCCGGCGAAACTCTGCGGCGTCGAGTCGCAGGGCATGATTCTCGCGGCGATCGACGAAAAGGGCGGAATCAGTGTGCTGACACTGGACCGCGACATGATCGCGGGTTCGGAAGTCGGATGACAGACGGAGTTTTCAAGACTTATGATATTTGAAACACACGCTCACTATGAAGACAGGGCGTTTGACGCGGACCGGGAGGCTCTCATCAGGAGTCTGCCGGTCCGCGGCATATCTCCCGTGGTAAATGTGGGATCCTCGATGGAGACGAGCCGCGCCAGTGTCCATCTCGCGGGACAGTATGATTTTATGTACGCGGCCGTCGGCCTGCACCCGGACGCCGCAGGCGAGGAGGACGACGGGAACATCCGGGAACTGGAGAAGCTCGCCGCCGATCCCAAAACCGTGGCGGTCGGCGAAATCGGGCTCGACTATCACTGGCCCGACCCGCCGCGGGATGTGCAGAAAAAAGCATTTGTCAGGCAGCTTGACATGGCGGCGCGCCTGAACCTCCCCGTGATCATTCACTCGCGGGACGCGGAAAAAGACACCGAAGACATTCTGAGAGCATGGGGCGTTCCCGTGAACACGGTGCTGCACTGCTATTCGTATTCGGTGGAGAGTGCGGCCACATTTGTCAGGATGGGGCTGTATTTCGGAATCGGCGGCGCTCTGACGTTCAGGAAGACAAAGAAGCTGAAAGAAGTCGTGAAGATGCTCCCGGCCGACCGCATTCTGCTTGAGACGGACTGCCCGTACATGGCGCCTGAGCCTGTGCGGGGGACGCGGAACAGTTCGCTGAACCTGCCGTATGTGGCAGAGAAAATCGCAGAGTTAAGGGGTGTGACGCCGGAAGAGGTCATCCGCGCCACAGCCGAAAACGCAAGGAGATTCTTCCATGTATGAACATCTTTCCAATCCGGGTGCTGTTCGCCGCGTTCTTGACCGGTACGGCATCCGGTTCCGCAAGCGCTTCGGGCAGAATTTTCTGATCCGCGAAGATGTGGTCGAGGACATTGTGAGCAGCGCCGGCATCACGGAAGAAGACGCGGTGATCGAGATCGGGCCGGGCATCGGGACGATGACGCAGGTGCTCGCCGAGCACGCGCACTCTGTGACGGCGGTGGAGATTGACCGGGATCTGGTTCAGGTCCTGAAGGAGACGCTGTCCGGATATGACAACACGGAGGTGATCTGCGGCGATATCCTGAAGGTGGATCTTCGCGCGCTCGTGAGAGAAAAAGGAGAAGGCCGGCCGGTCAAGGTCGTCGCAAACCTTCCCTATTACATAACGACGCCGATTTTAATGGAACTTCTGGAGTCGGGCGCGGGCTTTGAGTCCATCACGGTGATGGTGCAGAAGGAAGTGGCAGAGCGCGTTCAGGCAGGCCCCGGCACAAAGGCGTACGGCGTGCTGAGCCTGGCGGTTCAGTACAGGGCCCGCCCGGAAGTTGTTCTGGACGTCCCGGCGTCTTCGTTCATGCCGAGCCCGAATGTGGATTCGGCGGTTCTGCACCTGAAACTGTTTGATAAACCGGCTGTGGCCGTCAAAGATGAGGAATTTCTGTTCCGCCTGATTAAGGCGGCCTTCGGGCAGCGGCGCAAGACGATGGTCAACGCGGTGTCTTCCGGAGCGCTGGGGCTTTCAAAGCAGCAGGCCGCGCAGGCGCTTGCGGCCGAGGGACTTTCGCCGCAGGTGCGCGGCGAGACGCTGAGCCTCGAACAGTTCGCGCGGCTGTCCGACCGGCTCTGTCAAAAGTGAATTTACGGTTTCGGCGGGGAAGAGGCTTGCTTTTCCCCGCGCTTTTTTTCGCGCATGGCTGCGAAAAAATCTTTCAGCAGCCGTGAGCAGGCGTCTGAGAGAACGCCCCGTGTGATCCGGCAGCGGTGATTCAGCCCGGGCATCTGCAGCAGATTAATGACAGAGCCCGCGCACCCGGCTTTCGGATTGTCAGCGCCGATCACGACGTCGGGAATCCGGGCCTGGACGATGGCCCCGGCACACATCGGGCACGGTTCCAGCGTGATGTATATCGTACAGTCTTCGAGCCGCCAGTCTCCGACGGCGCGGCTGGCGCGCCGGATCGCGGTGATCTCCGCGTGGCCGAGTGCCGTGTGGTCCGTGTTGCGGCGGTTGTAACCGCGCGCGATGACTTTGCCGTCCCGCACGATGACGCATCCGATCGGAACTTCGCCGATCTTTGCGGCGCGTTTTGCCTGCTTCAGCGCTTCCTTCATAAATACGGCATCCTGATCATTTTCTTCTCTTGACAAATCCTGTGGAATCACGCGTTTTCTCCTTTTCAGATAAGTATAGCACGGCTCCCGCGACAATTGACAAGAAGGGCGGCCGGCCGGTATAATGAAACTTGCGCAGCCGGGGGAGCAGCGGTCCCCTGAACCTGCAATCCGCTACAGCAGGGGTGTTGGTCCGACTGAGGACAAAGGCGGGCAGAGCAGCCCGGTCAGGACGGCGTTGAAGCCCGGGTCTTCCGCAATGGAAATCCGTGAACCGTGTCAGGTCAGGAATGAAGCAGCACTAAGCGGAAGCTTTCATGTGCCGGAAGGGCGCCTGAGCCGAGCAGGTCAGTCCGGTAACGTCTGTTCATCTTCGCTCGAAGCGGACCGCGCATTTTTATTTGCTGCTAAAGGCCGGAGATGCCGCCACGCGCGCGGTGTGTCCGGCTTTCCTTTCAGAGGTGGATATGGCATATCAGGCTTTGTACCGCAAGTGGCGGCCGAAGACATTTGATGATGTCAGAGGACAGGAAGCCGTCGTGCGGACGCTGAAAAATCAGATCAAAACGGGCAGGATCGGCCATGCATACCTGTTCTGCGGCACGCGCGGCACGGGCAAAACCAGTGTGGCCAAGATCTTTGCGCGGGCGGTGAACTGCGAGCACCCTGTCGACGGGAGTCCGTGCGGGGAGTGTGCGTCCTGCCGGGCGATCGCGCAGGGATCGGATATGAACGTCGTGGAAATCGACGCCGCCAGCAACAACGGCGTCGACAATATCCGGGAACTGAGGGATCAGGTCCGCTACCGGCCGACCGAGGGAAAGTACCGCGTCTATATCATCGACGAGGTGCATATGCTCAGCGGCGCGGCGTTCAACGCGCTTCTCAAGACACTCGAGGAACCGCCGTCCTACGTGATTTTCATTCTGGCGACGACGGAAATTCAGAAGATTCCGCTGACGATTCTCTCGCGCTGCCAGCGCTACGATTTTCACCGGATTCCGACGGAGACGATTTTTGACCAGCTGAAAACTCTGGTTCAGAAAGAGAAACTCTCGGCCAGCGATCAGGCGCTTCAGTATGTCGCGCGCCAGGCGGACGGCTCGATGCGCGACGCGCTGAGCCTGCTCGACGAGTGCCTGGCATTTTACATCGGAAAGGATCTTGAGTACGAAGATGTCCTGAAAATCCTGGGCGCGGTGGACACGGAAGTTCATTCGAAAATGCTGCACTGCCTTCTCGAATACAAAACGGGCGAGGCGCTCAGTCTCCTGAATGAAATCCTGCTCTCGGGCCAGGAAATCCCGCAGTTTGTGTCCGGATTCATCTGGTATCTGCGCAATGTTCTGCTCGTCATGACGTCGGCGGATCTGGATATAACGGCGGACATCGTGGACATGTCCGAGGACAACTTCAGAAAACTGAAGGACGACGCCGGGAAAGCTCTGGAAAGCAGCGGCGGCAGGAAAGATCTGGCGGTCAGCCGGATTATCCGCTTCATCGAGCTTTTCAGCGATCTGTACGGGAAGATGACGGCGACTACGCAGAAGCGGGTTCTGACCGAGGTGACGCTGATCCGCTGCACCAAACCCGCCATGGACAAAGGCGCAGAAGACGGCGTGGACGCAGGAGGCGGGAACGAACAAGAGATGGCGGCACTCGAGAGCCGGCTCGCGGCCATGGAAAATGCGCTTGAGCAGCAGCAGGCGGCAATCGAAGAGTTGAAAAAAAGGCCTGCCGCACCCGCAGCCGGCGCCGCGAAGCAGGCCGATCCGAACGACGAGGATTCTCCGGTTCCTTATGATCTCCCGGACGGGGACGCGACGGCGGAGTATCTTATTCAGAACTGGGACCGCGTGGCAGAGTACCTTAAAGCGGTACAGCCGACGACAATACCGTATCTGACGAAAGGTGAGAATGAAGTCATACCGACCATCGGAGATGGCAATGAGCTGATACTCAATGTGCCGGCGGGGGCGGTCCCGGAAGCCGTCACATCATTTACGGCTCCTTTAAATCGGATCGCCAGGGGTGTAAAAATAAAAAAAGAATACAGAAATGAAGGTTCAGGAGAGCCAGTGATTCCGCAGCCGGGCATGCCGATAGAAACGGCTGATTCGGACAGCGGACTGGTCTGAGACAGGAGGATACATATGTCAAGACGCGGCGGTTATGGCGGCGGCATGCCGGGAAACATGAACAATCTCATGAAACAGGCACAGCGCATGCAGAGGCAGATGCAGGAGCAGCAGGAAAAGCTCGAGGCGCAGGAATTCAGCGCGACGGCCGGCGGCGGTGCTGTTGAAGTGACGGTTTCCGGCAAAAAGGAAGTCACAAAGGTAAAGATCGACCCGGAGGCGGTTGACCCGGATGATGTCGAGATGCTCGAGGACATGATCATGGCAGCCACAAACGAGGCGCTTCGGGCGTGCGAGTCGGCGGCCCAGGAACAGATGAGCAAGCTGACCGGCGGACTCGGCGGCCTTGGCGGGGGACTGATGTAATCCATGGAAATTTACAGCAGCCATATCGGCCGCCTGATCGAGCAGCTCGCAAGGCTGCCCGGGATCGGACCGAAAAGCGCGCAGCGGCTGGCATTTCACATCATCAGCATGCCGAAAGAACAGGTGGAGGCGCTCTCGGGGGCGATCCTCGACGCGAAAGAGAACGTCCACTACTGCAAAGAGTGCTGCACGCTGACGGACGGTGATCTGTGCCCTGTGTGCGCCGATGACAAGAGAGACCACTCGACCATCATGGTGGTGGAGGATACGCGGGACATGGCGGCCTACGAAAAGACCGGCAAGTACGACGGAGTGTACCACGTGCTCCACGGCGCAATAAGTCCGATGAACGGCGTCGGCCCGGAGGATATCCGGATGAAGGAGCTCATGACCCGGCTGGCCAAAGAAGATATTAAAGAAGTGATTCTGGCGACAAACTCGAGTCTGGAGGGAGAGACGACGGCCATGTATCTGGCGCGTCTGATCCGCCCGACCGGCATAAAAGTGACGAGGATCGCCAGCGGCGTTCCGGTGGGCGGCGATCTCGACTGCGTAGACGAAGTCACGCTGCTGCGGGCCCTGGAAGGACGCACGGATATGTGAGATAAAGGCATTTGCCGCGGAAAAGCGGATAAAAGAGGTTCTGAGGAGACGGGCGTCTCCGAGGGCCTTCTTTTATTGTATTGGCAATTGTTAAGAATTATTTACAACGCTAAAGTGCTGTGATAAAATTTCAATGATTGTATCCTGCCGATGCCGGTGGGTGCTTTTATATTGAATTCTGAATAAAGAGAGGCGCCTGTTTTGGATAAATACGAATTTGGAATTAAGCTGGAAGAAGTTCAGAAACTGGCGAGGAAAAAGGAATACGACGAGGCTTCCAGACTCGCGGCCACGATGGATTTCCGCCACGTCAGGGACTGGCCGACTTTGGCGATGATTATCAATGTACACGAGGCGGCCGGCGACTATGAAGACGCCAGAGACGTAGCGGCCATCGCGTACAACCGCAACCTGGGCGGGCGCAAACTGATCTATAAGCTGACAGAGCTGCTGATCCGCACCGGCGAGTTCAAAGATGCCGAGAGCATGTGCCGCGAGTACGAAAAGGCTTCGAAGAATGATGCCAGCCGTCTGATTCTCCGGTATCATCTGCGCCGCGCGCAGAAAGCGCCGGACTCTGAGCTGATTCAGATCCTGGAGGAATACCGCAAGAGCGAGGTCGACGAGCGGTATCTGTATCGTCTGGCAGAGCTGTATTCCAAGACGGGCCAGAAGGAACACTGCATTTCGGTGTGCGATGAAATCTGTGTGTATTTTCACAGCGGTGAATTCGCCGAAAGAGCGGTCAAGCTGAAGAAATCTCTCGGCGCGCCGCTTACACCGGAACAGCAGGAACTGTATGACAATTCAGACAGAAAACTCGAGAAGCTTGAGGAAACCCGCGAGCTTCTGTTTGCCGAGCAGAGCCGCCTGGCTCAGCTGCGGCAGGACGACGTCGAGTCGGCGATTAACGACTATGCGGCCAAAGGCGGCATGGACGATGACACGAAGGCGGTCATTCCGGAGAAGAAGGGCGGCCTCAGAGGGTTTTTCCGCAGAGCGTTCAGCGGACTGCAGGACGTAGTCAGCAAGGACGAGGATGAAGAAGCAGAGGAAACGCCGGCAGCTGAACCTGAGACAGAAACAGCTCAGGAGGTAAAGGAAGCAGAGGCTGCAAAACCGGTGGAACAGGATGTGCAGCCGGCAGAGGTGCCGGAGCCTGACAACCGGGAAGAGATGGATGAGGAGGACGCGCTGAATACCGCACCTCTCCCGCAGACCGGCGTGCAGGCGGCTCAGAAAGCGGAGGAGACGACGGCGCCGATTCCGCAGACGGCCGAGGCGCAGGAAATCCCGGAGGAGACCACAAAACCGATCCCGCAGACGGCACCGGAAGTAAAACCGGTCCCGCAGGCAGAGACGGAAGCGAAAGCGCCGGAGACGGCAGAGTCTGTGGCAGCGCCGGAAGCAAAGACACCGGAAGCGGAAGAATCTGCGGCAGTGCCGGAAACGGCGGCGGACGCGGAACCGGCCGTGAAATCTGCTCTGGAGCAGCCGGAACAGGAACCGGCCAAAGCGGCTGCCGACGCGCCGTATACGCTGATGGATGATATGCCGATGGGGAAGGACGCGCTGGGAACCGCGGACCTGAAAAAGGCTTCCGAATCCCTGAACAGTCTTATCTCCGCCGCAAAGCTCAAGATGAATCAGAATCTGTCTGAACTGGCACATGACGCGGATGCCATGACAGCTCCGAAGAAAGAGACGGACAGCGACGATGTCAAGCAGATCGATGAAGTTCTCAAGACAGCGGATCTGGGCGATACGGCTGATATCAGCAAAGAGATCGCCGAGAGCATGAGCGCCATTCTCAGGGAAAATGAGCAGGAGAATGAAAATCTGACTGACGAAGAGCCGCAGGAGGAACAGCCTGCCGGCGAGACGGCGCAGGAAGTGACGCCGCAGACAGAGACGCCGGCAGAGCCGGCCGCGCCGGAAATTCCGGAGGAGACCGAAAATGATGAAGGCGAGAAGAGCCGGAACGCGGAGGCCGAGGCGCACCGCGAGGCGATCCGTCTTCAGCAGCGCGCACTCGAGAAGCTTGAAGCGCAGAAGCGCGAGCTTGAAGCGCAGAAACGGGTGCTTGAAGAACAGAACCGCATGCTGATGGAGCAGCAGAAGACGGCGGCCGAAAAGGCGCTGGAGGAAAAGAGACATCTGCAGGAGCAGAATTCTCAGATGGCCAGCCAGAAAGAGCGCGAAGCGGCTATGGCCATGGCCGAGAAGAAAGCTCTGGAGAAGGAAAACGAGGCGCTGGCCCGCGAGAAGGAAGAAGTGGCCAAACGGGCGCTGGAAGAGAAGAAAGCTCTGGAAGAGCAGAACCGGCTTCTTGAGGAGCAGGCGGCCAGAGAGTCCAGACGTGTGGCGGAGGCCGAGTCGGCTCTCGCACAGCTGAAAAAGCTCGAGGAGCAGAGAAAGGCCGAGGAATCACTTTCCGCCGGAGTTTCTTCCTACAAGATGTTCGACACTGACAATATCAAAGAGGCGATCGAGCACGCCAACGCGGCGGCCGAAAGGATCATCCGCCCGGATGTCCCGAAGGCTGAGGCAGAGACGGAAGATGACCAGATCGAAGGCCAGCTGACACTGGCCGAATGGGCGGAGACCGTCCGCGAGGAGAAGTACGGAAAGCAGGATACCAGACAGTTCTCAAAGGCTGAGCTCGAGAGAATGCTCGACGAAAAAGACGAGAAGAGCGAAGCCTATGACAAGATGATGCAGCAGCAGCGCGAGGAAGCCCGCAAGGCAGGCCGGAATTTCGACGAGACGGCTGCCCGCCACAAAGTAGAGGCTGCCATCGCCCTGCATGCGGCTCAGACGGATCTTCAGATCCGCACCGGCAAGGCGACGATGAAACTGGAAGAGGAAGCTGTGAAGCTGATGTCTTCTCCGTCGGAAAAGACGGCAGCGGCGGAAGCAAAACAGCCTGTAAAAGCGGCTTCACCGGCGCCGGAAGTAAAACCGGCCGCCAAGAATGAGGCACCGGCAGAATCAGCCCCGAAAGCGGCACAGACCGCTGCGGCGGTGATTGACAAGCCGGCTGAACCGGCGAGAAAAGAAGCGGCGGCCGACATGGAAAAGACAAGACTGATGCCGGACCGCGGCGCGCAGGAGCTTGCGCGCCAGGCACAGGCGGCACAGACGAACCGTACCGCGAGCCAGACAGAGAAGCCGGTTAAACAGACAGCTTCTCAGGCGGGAGAAACTGTACAGAAAAAGGCCGTCCGTCCGGCAGCTCCGGTACAGAAAGGAGCCGGGACACAGGTGAACGCCAGACAACAGAAAAAACGTCTTCCGAAGTCCCTTCGGGTGATGTTTACAAAGTATCTGAATTCAGAAGGAATCGAGACACAGCTTTACGATTATTTCTCGGCGACGGACACAGAGCTTCTGCGCCAGGACTCTTCGGTAGGCAATCTCCTGATTACCGGAACCGAGAGCGCTGACAAGACGGGACTGGCGCGCACGATTGTGCATGCCATCAATTTCCTGTATCCGGACAAGAGACGCCGGGTTGCGCGCACGACGGGCGAGAGCATCAATGTGCACGGAATCCGCAGGGCGATGCGCAAACTGTACGGCACGGTTCTGATCGTGGAAGACGCCGGAACCATCAAGCCGAAGTCCATGCAGGATATGCTCGCTGTCATGAAGGGTGACACGGGACGTATGATCGTGATTCTGGAGGACAATGAAAAGGCCATCCAGGTACTGCAGCAGTTTAATCCGGAGATGAATTCGGTGTTCAATCACACCGTGACAATCAAGGAATACACGGTCGACGAACTGGTCAAAATAGCACAGGGGTTTGCCAGGGCGAGAAAGTATGATCTCGATGACGACGCACTCCTGGAGCTCTATCTGCGTGTGAACAAACTGCATGAAGAGAAGAAGACGGTGTCGCTCGACGATCTGCACAGCATGATTGACGCCGCGATCACCCATGCGGAGAACCGCAAGAGCGGCCTGTTCCACAAGAAGAAGACGAGAGGCGAGTATGCGCTTCTCACCGATTCGGATTTCAAAGACTGACGGAAATCTGAACCTGCGCTGAAGAAAAAAGAATAACCAGAACTAAGACTGTCTCCTTTTATTTCGGGAGGCAGTCTCATTTTCCATAACAGATGTACAGCGGCATCCGGCTTTAAACCGGTGCGGCGTGATGCGAAAAAGGGCAGAAAAAGAGGGGAATCCATGGCTTCACAATTCCGGGATCAGAGGGACAAAATGCTGAACATGCCGCTCGGACCGCTCATTCTGAAGCTGTCGGTTCCGACGGTGCTCAGCATGCTGGTGAGCGGCGTCTACAATCTGGGCGATACATTTTTTGTCGGACAGCTGGGGACGAGCGCTTCGGGAGCGGTGGGCATTGTCTTCAGTTATATGGCGATTCTGCAGGCGTTCGGATTTATGTGCGGGCAGGGCTCAGGCGCGCTGGCGGCCCAGAAACTGGGAGCCGGCCGGAAGGAAGAGGCCTCGGTCATCGGATCCACGGGATTTCTGATTGACTTTGTCATCGGCGCCATTCTCGAAGTGCTGACGCTTTTGTTTCTCTCGCCGCTCGCGAGACTTCTTGGCAGCACGGACACGATTCAGCCATATGCCGAGGATTACATGTTCTGGATCGCCATCGCGGCGCCGTTTCTGACGACGAGCCTGCTGCTCAACAACATTCTGCGATACGAGGGTTATGCCTCACTGGCCATGATCGGGCTCATGTCCGGCGGACTTCTCAATCTGGCCGGCGACCCGCTGTTCATGTTTGTTTTCGGCATGGGAATCTCCGGGGCCGGGCTCTCGACGGCGCTCTCTCAGATCGTCAGCTTTTTCATCCTGCTCTCGATGTTTCTGCGCGGCAGGACGCAGACAAAACTCTCCCTGAAAAATGTGTCGCTGAAAGCCTCTGTCGTCGCGCAGATCCTCATGGTCGGGTTTCCGAGTCTGACAAGGCAGGGGCTCAGCTCAGTGTCGACGATGCTCCTCAATCGGAGCACGCGCGTCTACGGAGACGCGGCGGTGGCGGGCATGTCGATCGTGGGGCGCATCACGATGCTCACCTTTACGGTCGTCATCGGCATCGGACAGGGATTTCAGCCGGTCTCGGCCTATAACTTCGGAGCCGGGAAGTACACGAGACTGCGCAAGGCGTATCACCTGACGATTCTGTTTCAGGAGACGATGCTCGTAATTTTTGTCTCCATCTGCTTTGCCTTTTCAAACAGTCTGATCGGGGTGTTCCGGGACGACCCTGAGGTCATCGCCATCGGAACGCCGGCGCTGCGCTATGCGCTGGCCGCCCAGCTGACACAGGCATTTGTCGTGGCGACAAATATGCTCTATCAGTCGACCGGGCGCGCAGCCGGCGCGACGTTTCTTTCGATGCTGCGCAGCGGCTTTGTGTTTATCCCGGTTCTGCTGATCATGAGAAGTGCGCTCGGGCTCTTCGGCATTCAGATCGCACAGCCGGTGTCGGACGTCATTTCCTGTGTGCTGACGATACCATTTGCCGTCCGGTATTTCCGGGTGTACTGGGAGGATGAGGCTTGAAAGAAGGATTTGATCTTCAGGAAGAACTTAAGAAGCTTCCGGACAAACCGGGGTGCTACCTGATGCACGACGAAAATGACGTGATCATCTATGTCGGCAAAGCGGTCGTGCTCAAGAACCGGGTGCGTCAGTATTTTCAGAGCAGCCGGAATTTGAGCCCGAAGATCGTGCACATGGTGAGTCACATCGCCTGGTTTGAGTACATCGTCGTGAGCTCTGAACTCGAGGCGCTTGTGCTGGAAAGCAATCTGATCAAGCGCTACCGCCCGCGCTACAACACGATGCTCACGGATGACAAGAGTTATCCGTTCATCAAGGTGACAGTTCTTGAGAAGTACCCACGGGTGTTGTTTTCGAGGGACGTGAAGCACGACAGAAACCGCTATTTCGGACCGTATACGTCGGCCTGGGCGGTCAAGAGTACCATCAGGCTGCTCTGCCGTCTGTACAAGATCCGCACGTGTACCCGGAAACTGCCGCAGGACATCGGCAAAGAACGGCCGTGCATCAACTACGAAATCGGCATCTGCTCCGCGCCCTGTCAGGGGTATATCTCCGAAGAGGACTACCGGCAGCAGATTCAGAAAGTGATTTCGTTTCTGAACGGGCATTACGACGAGATTCTGGACAATCTTACGCAGCAGATGCAGAAAGCGTCTGACGAGCTGCGGTTTGAGGACGCCGCTTCCATCCGCGATCTGATCCGCGACGTGAAGCAGGTGGCCCAGAAGCAGAAAATCACGAGCGACGACAGAGAGGACCGGGATGTCATCGGAGTGGCGTCAACCGGACAGAGCGCGGTCGTTCAGATTTTTTTCATCCGGGGAGGGCGCATGATCGGCCGCGATCATTTCCGCATGACGGTGGCCGAGGGAGACAAAATTCCGGACATCGTGAGCGGCTTCCTGAAACAGTACTACGGCGGAACGCCCTATATTCCGCATTATATCCTGCTGCAGACTGAGATAGAGGACAGGGAAATCATTGAGAAATGGCTGACCACCCGGCGCCGCAGAACGGTTCTGATTCAGACGCCGCAGAGAGGGCAGAAGGAAAAACTCGTGCAGCTGGCCGAGGAAAACGCCCGAATGGTGCTTGTGAAAGACGCGGACCGCGAGAAGCGCGAGCAGCAGATGACGGTCGGCGCGATGAAAGAAGTGGCCGGCTGGCTCGGACTTGAGAATGTCCATCGGGTCGAGGCGTACGATATTTCCAATACCAACGGCGTGCAGTCGGTCGGATCCATGGTCGTGTTCACGGATGGCAGGCCGGACAAGAACGAATACCGGAAGTTCCGGATCCAGACCGTGAAAGGCCCGGACGACTACAAGAGCATGAAAGAGGTGCTGACCCGGCGCTTTACCAGAGGCCTCGCCGAGCAGAATCTTGAGAAAAAAGAACTGGGCAGCGGATTTTCGCGCTTTCCGGATCTGATTCTGATGGACGGCGGCCGGGGACAGGTCAACGTGGCGCTCGAAGTGCTGGATGGTCTCGGCATTTCCATACCGGTGGCCGGCATGGTGAAAGACGATCACCACAACACACGGGGACTGTATTATCACAACGTGGAAATTCCCATCGACCGGCATTCAGAAGGGTTCAAACTGATCACGAGAGTTCAGGACGAGGCGCACCGCTTTGCGATCACGTATCACAGACAGCTGCGGGCAAAGTCTGAGACCGATTCGGTACTCGACTCGATTCCCGGCATCGGGCCGGCCCGCCGGAAGGCGCTGCTGCGGGCGTTCTATGATATCCGGGGTATCCGCGCGGCCTCAAAAGAAGAGCTGGCGGCCATCGACGGAATGACCGAAGCGGCTGCCGAAAACGTCTGGAATGCCTTTCACGCGTGAAAGGCATCCGCCGGCGGCAGACGCGGTTTGACAGGCCCCGCGGCCTAAAACCCCGAGACGCTCTGTCCGTTTGCGGGCATTTACGGTATAATGAACCCATAGGCGCGTCCTGGCCGGGGGAGCAGGCGCGGACTCGTTCGTATGAAACTTGAGAGGGCTGACATATGGCAAGCAATGAGAGAGTAAAACTGACCAAAGTCATCAGGAAGATGGAACTTACAAATCTGACGCCGGAGGTGAACACGGGAGACATCTTCCTTCACATCCCGGAGGTCAACCGTCCGGCGCTGCAGCTGACCGGATTCTATGACCAGTTTGACAACGACCGGCTTCAGATCATCGGAAACGTGGAATATGCCTATCTGGCGAGCCTGTCGGAGGCGGATCGCCTCGACCGCTACCGGCAGCTGCTTTCGAGCAACATTCCCTGTCTGGTATTCTGCCGCGATCTGAATCCGGGCCCGAAGGTGCTGGAGATGGCGAAGACCTACCGCATTCCGATTCTGCAGTCGTCGAAGTCGACGTCATCGTTTATGGCGGAGGTCATCCGGTGGCTGCGCGCAGAGCTCGCTCCGTGCATCGTCATCCACGGCGTTCTGGTCGACGTATACGGCGAGGGCGTTCTGATCACCGGCGAGAGCGGCATCGGAAAATCCGAAGCGGCTCTGGAGCTGATCAAGAGAGGACATCGTCTTGTGACCGACGATGCCGTGGAAATCCGCAAAATTTCCGACGAGGTGCTGGTCGGGTCCGCGCCGGGCGTCACAAAATACTTTATCGAGCTGCGCGGCATCGGCATCATCGATGTCAAGACGCTGTTCGGCGTCGAGTCCGTCAAGGAAAATCAGCAGATCGACATGGTCATCAAGCTGGAGGACTGGAACAAGGACAGAGAATACGACCGTCTGGGGATGGAAGAGGAATACACCGAGTATCTGGGGACCAAAGTGGTCTGCCACTCGCTGCCGATCCGCCCGGGCAGAAACTTAGCTGTCATAGTAGAAGCGGCAGCCGTAAATCACCGCCAGAAAAAAATGGGATACAATGCGGCCAAAGAGCTTTACCGCCGCGTGCAGGAAAATCTTATGAAGGGGAGCACAGACGACGATGACGAAGATTGAGGGAAGAGCCGTATTTGGCATCGATATCGGAGGAACAACCGTAAAGTGCGGAATTTTCAGCGGTTCCGGACAGATGCTGTACAAGGATGAAATCAAAACCCGCACCGAGGAAAAAGGACGCTATATTCTGAGCGACATCAGCGCGCATATCCGGGAACTGATGGAAAAATTCACCATCGACCGGAAAGACGTTCTGGGCATCGGATACGGCGTTCCGGGACCGGTTCAGGAAGACGGCGTGGTAAATGGCTGTGTCAATCTCGGCTGGGGCAAAGTCGACGTGAAGAAAGAGTCCGAGAAACTCAACGACGGTATTCCGTCCGCGGCCGGAAACGACGCCAATGTGGCGGCGCTCGGTGAGTTCTGGAGAGGCGCCGGAAAAGGCACAAATTCTATGGTGATGATCACAGTCGGAACAGGCCTCGGCTGCGGCGTGATAACGGGAGGCCGGGTCGTGTTCGGCGCGCACGGCGCCGGAGGCGAGCTGGGCCACACTCCACTCGTCTCAGGGCTTACTGAACCCTGCAACTGCGGCAAGACCGGATGCCTTGAACAGGCGGCTTCCGCGACCGGCATCATTAACGCGGCGAAGAGAAGACTCGCGCAGACGGATGAGCCGAGCGTTCTGCGCGGCCGGGAGAGTTTCATGGCCAAGGACGTTCTGGACGCGGCGAAGGCGGGAGACAGGCTGGCGGATGACGCCGTGAATTATTCCGCTGAATATCTGGCGCGGGGTCTGGCCGTCGCGGCCGGTGTCGTGGACCCGGAAATTTATGTCATCGGCGGCGGCGTCTCGAAAGCCGGCGATTTCTATCTGGACAAGATCCGCGGATATTATCAGGAACTCGCTTTTTACGCGTCGAGGGGCGCCGGGATTGTTCAGGCGGCACTCGGCAATGACGCCGGCATGTACGGCGCGGCGCGTCTGGTGATGGACAGTCTGAAGGATTGAAATTTTTGGAGATATAAATTTGAATGAGGATTTGAGGGAGCAGCTGATAAGACTTCTGGGCAGCGGCCATGTGAGAGAACAGGAGATGATGAGCCGGTACACGACGTTCAAGGTGGGCGGACCGGCTGATTTCCTGTGCCTGCCGGTGTCTGAAGAGCAGATTGTGAGGCTCATCGGGATTCTTAAAAAAGCGGGCGAGCCGTATCTGATCATCGGCAGCGGGAGCAACCTGCTCGTGAGAGACGGCGGCATCCGGGGCGCGGTGATCCGGCTCGGGTCTGATTTTGCGCAGATTACGGAAGAAAAAGAGGAAAACGGCAGCGTTACGCTTGCGGCGCAGGCGGGCGCGAAGCTCTCCGCCGTCGGAGCAAGAGCGGCGGATCTGTCTCTTGGCGGGTTTGAGTTTGCCTGCGGGATTCCGGGGAGCGTCGGCGGCGCGGTGCGCATGAACGCGGGCGCCTATGGCGGCGAGATCCGGGATGTCCTGAAATCGGCGAAAATTCTGATGCCGGACGGCAGAGTTCTCATCTGCACGGCGGATGACCTGCAGCTTACGTACCGCCACAGTGTTCTCGACGAGAACGGCGGCATTGTCCTTTCGGCGGAGTTTTGCCTGCAGAAAGGCGATGAGAAACAGATCCGGGCGCGTATGCAGGAGCTTGCGGACAAGAGACGCGAGAAGCAGCCTCTTGAATACCCGAGCGCCGGATCGACGTTCAAACGGCCGGAAGGATATTTTGCCGGAAAACTCATCATGGATGCGGGACTCAAAGGATTTTCCATCGGAGGCGCACAGGTTTCCGAGAAGCACGCCGGTTTTGTGATAAATACCGGCGGGGCAAAAGCGTCGGACATCGAAGAACTGATCCGCCAGGTCCGTCAGAGAGTTTTTGAACAATCTGGCGTCTGGCTGGAACCGGAAGTGAAAATTGTGGGGGATCCGGAATGAAACTGGTATTTGTCACCGGAATGTCGGGAGCCGGCAAGAGCACAACGCTCAATATGATGGAGGACATGGGGTTCTACTGTGTCGACAACATTCCCGCCGATCTGATTGAACAGGCTGTTCTCGATTTCCGCAAAGACAATCTCGATCTGCCCGGAATCGCGGTGGGCGTCGATATCCGCACGAAGGGATTTGAAATGCTGATTCCGCTGATTGACACTCTTCGGGAAAAGGAAGACAATGTCAAAATCCTGTTTCTCGACGCGGCGGCGCCGACGATCGTGCGGCGCTACAAAGAGACGCGGCGCCTTCACCCGCTCTCGCGGGGCGGCGATATCCTGGAAGGAATCAAAGAGGAGCGCAAGGCCATGCAGGCCATCCGCGACGAGGCGGATTACCTGATCGACACGAGTCAGCTTCTCACCCGGGAACTGAAACAGGAGCTCGAGCGGATTTTCGAGCAGGGCGAGGGGTTCCAGAACCTGTTTGTGACGATCCGTTCGTTCGGGTTCAAATACGGAATTCCGGCGGACGCGGATCTGGTCTTTGACGTCCGTTTTCTGCCGAATCCGTTTTACGTGCCGGAACTGAAGCACCTGACCGGAAACGACGCGGCCGTGAGCGACTATGTGTGCGGATTCAAAATCACGGATGACTTTCTGGAAAAGGTGACGGATATGCTGATGTTTCTTCTCCCGAATTACGTGAAGGAGGGGAAGACCTCGCTTGTGGTGGCGTTCGGCTGCACGGGCGGGCATCACCGGTCGGTCACGATCGCGAATAAAGTATACGAAGCGCTGTCCAAGGCTCCATACGGACTGAAACTGGAGCACAGGGACATCGGGCGTTAAAGATGACACCAGGCGGAGCACATGAGTTTTTCATCAGATGTCAAAGAAGAATTGGAGAGAAGAAGCAGCGGCGCAAAGCACTGCCAGATCGCTGAGCTGGCGGGGCTTCTTGCCTTTTCCGGCAAGGTGCGGCGCGCCAGAGGCGGCAGCTGGCAGCTTCTGTTCACCACGGAGAATCGCAGCGCCCGGACAGCGTATATGGAACTGCTCGGGAAAGCATTTGCCATCGGAGAGGACAAACTGTCGGTCGAAAAAGAGGGCCGGCGGGTTTACACGGTGAGGCTCGCCGATGAGGCGCTGGCGCGGCGCGTGCTGATGGCCATCAAGTGGATGGACCCGAAGACGGGGAAGATCGAGCCGGTCTTTGTGCACGACATTCTGATCCAGCGGGAAGACGACCGGAAAGCGTTTCTGCGCGGGGCGTTTCTGGCGGCCGGATCGCTCACCGATCCGCGCAAGCAGTACCACATGGAAATCGTGTGCAGCTATGCGGCCGACGCGAAGAAGATGACGGAGATTTTCTGGTTTTTCCACATCGACGCGCGGACTGTCCGCCGCAAAAACAGCACGGTGGTGTATATTAAAGAGGCCGGACAGATCACGGACGCCCTGAACCTCATGGGCGCCGTTGTCAGTCAGATGGACCTGACAAATGTCGTGATCTACAAGGAAGTGCGCAACGAGGTGAACCGGAAGGTGAACTGCGAGACGGCCAATTCCAACAAGACGGCGGTGGCGGCGGTCCGGCAGATCAAGGCGATCGAGAAAATCCGGGATACAATAGGACTCGAAAGTCTCACGCCTCAGCTGCGGGACATCGCGCAGGCGAGGCTCGAGAATCCGGAACTGGATCTTCGAAGTCTCGGGCAGACACTTGACCCGCCGGTCGGAAAGTCCGGCGTAAATCACAGACTGCGGCGGCTGATTGAAATCGCGGAGAGCGGCACGACAGCCGATGACGGAAAAGAGGAATGACGATGGCAGACAATGCAGAGATGATGGAACTGACCAACGTGAATGAGGTGGAATTCCGCCAGCTGGTGGAAGAAGCCCAGATGTCAGGTTCGATCGACCAGAACCTGTACGTGGAGTACGACGTAAAGCGCGGCCTGCGCGACAGCAGCGGCAACGGCGTTCTGACCGGACTGACGGAGATCTCCGATGTGAGCGGAACGAGGAACGTCAACGGGCGCAAAATTCCGGTCGACGGCCAGCTGTACTTTCAGGGATTCAATGTCGAGGATATAATCCGGGGCGGCAGCGGCAGGCGTTTCCGCTATGAGGAAGTTGTCTACCTGCTTCTGTTCGGCCGCCTTCCGTCCGAGGAGCAGCTCCACGATTTCACGCGGATGCTCTCGGACCTTCAGGAACTCTCCGGTTCCTTCATCCGCGACATCATCATGAAAGGGACGAACAACAACCTGATGAACTCGCTGATGCGGGCGGTTCTTTCCCTGTATTCCTATGACGCGAAGCCGGACGACACATCCATTCCCAACGTCCTGCGCCAGTCTCTGCAGCTGATCGCCAAACTGCCTCTGATTTCGATTTATTCGTACAAAGCGTACGTTCATTTCCGCCGCAACGGCGCGCTGGTCATCAAGAATCCGCGCAAAGGATTCTCGACGGCCGAGAACATTCTGCACATGCTCCGGGACGACGGCGATTTCACGAAACTTGAGGCCGAAGTCCTGGACATCTGCCTCGTTCTGCACGCGGAACACGGCGGCGGCAACAACTCCACATTTACCAATCACGTGGTCACATCGAGCGGCACGGACACATATTCGGCGGTGGCCGCTTCGATCGCTTCTCTGAAAGGACCGCGCCACGGCGGCGCGAACCTGAAAGTCCAGCATATGTTCCGCGATATCATGGCAAATGTATCCGACTGGACCGACGAGAAGGAAGTGGGCGATTACCTCGACCGGATCCTGGACAAGCAGGTGTTTGACCACGCCGGCCTGATTTACGGCATGGGCCACGCGGTTTACACGCTGTCCGACCCGAGAGCCCGGATTCTGAAAGAATTCGCGGCGCGGCTCGCAAAAGAAAAACGCATGGAGAAGGAATTCGCGCTGTACAACCTGGTCGAGAAAATTGCGCCGGAGCACATCAACGCGCGTCGGGAAATTTTCAAGCCGTTCTGCGCCAACGTCGATTTCTACAGCGGATTCGTATATCAGATGCTCGGCATTCCGGAAGAACTGTTCACGCCGATCTTCGCGACGGCCCGGATCGCGGGCTGGAGCGCTCACCGTCTCGAAGAACTGGACAACGCCGGAAAGATCATCCGCCCGGCGTACAAATACGTCGGCCATCACCGCAGCTACGTTCCGATCGAGGAGCGCGATCCTCTTGCCCGTCAGGGCGCTGGATACAATCCGCTGGCGGCGATGCAGCACGCGGAAAACCTGGATATTCCGGGCGAAGAAAAAGCAGAGGACGGAATCTGGAAGGAAGACGAGACCCGGGATCCGGACAGGGAGGGATGACAAATGTCGGACTATCCGATTGAAAGAGTCCGCGGCGGTCTGTCCTGCAGCGTGAGGGTTCCGGGGTCCAAGTCGATCACGAACCGGGCGATGCTGATGGCGGCGCTGGCATCCGGGACGTCTGTCCTGCACGGCGCCATATTTTCCGACGACTCGCGGTATTTTCTCGCCAGCCTGAATTCTCTGGGATTTGAAACGCACTCCGATGAGGACACAAAAGAAATCCGGATCCGCGGTCTGGGCGGCCGGATTCCGAAGACAGGGGGAAGCATCTACACCGGCAGCGCCGGCACGGCCTCCCGGTTTCTCACGGCGCTGCTTTCCCTGCGGGAAGGCACCTGGACGGTGAACTGTTCGGAGCAGATGAGCCGGCGGCCGATGCGGGAATTGTTTGAGGCGCTCTCGTCGCTGGGAGCGCGCTTTGAATTCACGGGGCAGCCGGGGCATCTGCCGGTGGTCGTATACGGAACCGGTCACCCGGGGAGCAAAGTCCGGGTGGCTACGGACAAGAGCACACAGTTCTTAAGCGCGCTGCTCATGAGTGCGCCGGTTCTCCCGGACGGCCTTCTGATCGAGACGGACGGAAAGAGAGCGGACGGCGCGTATGTGAAGATTACGACTCGCATGATGAGCCAGTTCGGCTGTGAGGTATCTCACACGGACGGCAGCGGGCAGTTCCTCGTGCCGGGCGCGCAGAATTATATTCCCAGGCAGTATCAGATTGAACCGGACGTGAGTGCCGCCTGTTATTTTTACGCGGCGGCGGCAGTCTGCGGCGGCAGCGTGACGGTCGAGAATCTTCACGCCGACACGCTGCAGGGCGATATCCGGTTTCTCGACGTGCTGAAAAACATGGGCTGTGCCGTGGAAGACACAGCGGGCGGAATCCGGGTCACAGGTCCCGGCGCCGGGCGACTCGCGGGCGTCGACGTGAACATGAAGGATTTTTCGGATCAGGCCCTGACGCTTGCGGCAATTGCGCCATTTGCCAGGGATGTCACGACAATCCGCGGAATCGGACACATCCGGCTGCAGGAGAGCGACCGGATTCACGCGATGGTGAGCGCGCTCACGGGCATGGGAATCCGCGCGGAAGAGTCTGAGGACTCTGTCAGAATCTGGCCGGGGCAGGTGAGGCCTCACCGCGTGGAGACGTTTGACGATCACAGGGTCGCGATGGCATTTGCCGTGACGGGACTGGCCGCGGACGGGATTGTCATCGGCGGCGGCGAGTGCACGAAAAAGACGTTTGAGAACTTTTTCAGCGTGCTCTCATCTCTTCACGGATAAGAAAATCTGGATACCCGTCTGGTCTCTGACCTCTTGACACGGAGTTTATAATGTGCTGTGGAAGAGGGTATTTAGTGAGAAAGGATTCTTTTCAGGAGGTTTTTATAAAATGGCAGTAAAAGTTGACATTATTTCCGGATTTCTCGGCGCGGGCAAGACAACGCTCATCCGCAAGCTCATCAAGGACGCTCTGTCCGACGAGCAGGTGGTTCTGATTGAGAACGAGTTCGGTGAGATCGGCATCGACGGCGGATTCCTCGCCGACGCGGGCATCAAGATCCGCGAGATGAATTCCGGATGCATCTGTTGCTCGCTGGTCGGCGATTTCGGCACGGCGCTGAAGGAAGTTGTCGCAAAGTATCATCCGGACAGAATTATGATCGAGCCTTCGGGCGTCGGCAAGCTTTCCGACGTCATGGCCGCCGTCACGAACCTGCATGACGATGATCTGGTGATCAACTCTGCGTCGACGGTCGCGGACGCACAGAAGGTCAAGATGTATATGAAGAACTTCGGCGAATTCTTCAACAATCAGATTCAGTACGCCGGCACGATCATCCTGAGCCGCACACAGCTGATTTCTCAGGACAAGCTGGACAAGGCCGTCGCGATGATCCGCGAGCAGAACCCGAAGGCGACCATCATCACGACTCCATGGGATGATCTTGACGGGAAGCAGATTCTCGACGCGATGGAAGGCATCGACCGCATGGAACTGGATATGCTCGAAGAGGCCGCCGAGAAAGCGCACGCAGAGCACGAGGCCGAACATCATCATCACCATCATCATGACCACGATGAGCATGATGAGCACGATCACGATGAGCATGATCACGATCACGACGACGATGACCACGATGAGCACGACCATGATCACGATCATGAGGGACACGAGCATCACCATCATCACGACGCGGACGACGTGTTCTCAAGCTGGGGACAGGAGACCGCGAAGAAATACACGAAAGAGCAGATCACCGAAATCCTCAGGAAACTGTCCGGGGACAGCAGCTATGGCGTCATTCTCAGAGCCAAGGGCATGCTCCCGACTCCGGATGGCAAATGGCTGTTCTTCGACATGGTGCCGGGCGAGGCCGACGTGAGAGACGGGAGCGCGGAAGTGACGGGCAAGATCGTCGTCATCGGATCCGAGCTCAAGGAAGACAAACTGAAAGAACTGTTTGAGGTCTGATATGGCAGATGAAGATTACGCAATCCCGATTTTCCTGATCAACGGGCAGCTGGAATCCGGAAAGACTACATTTATCTCCGACACCATCGAGATGGGGCAGTTCGACGAGGCGCAGAAAAAACTCCTGATCGTCTGCGAAGAGGGCGAGGAGGAGTATGACGAGAAGCTCCTGAAGGAAAATGCCGTCGACATGGTGACGCTGGACAAAGACGAGTTCACGCCGGAAAGACTTGCGCAGCTCGACAGGCAGTATGATCCATGGGTTGTCATTGTCGAGTACAACGGCATGTGGGATCCGAAGCTGATCGAGGAAATCGCCAAACCGCGCGGCTGGGAGATCTACCAGACCATCACGATGATGGACGCCGGCAGTTTCCAGCTGCAGTGGCAGAACATGAAGTCCATCATGGCGGAGTCCGTGAAGAGGGCCGACATGGTTATCTTCAACCGCTGCGTGAAGGGCATGAACTTAGGCTCTTTCCGCCGCTCGATGCGCGCGCTGAACGGGAACCTGCAGGTTGTTTTCGAGGATGAAAACGGCGATCAGGTCGCTATTTCCGAGCAGCTCCCGTATGACACAAATCAGGATGTCATCGACGTGGAAGACGACGACTACGGCATCTGGTACATGGATGTCAACGACCGTCCGGAAATCTACAACGGAAAGACAGTGCGCCTGAAGGGACAAGTCTTTAAGAACAGGCAGTTCCGCAAGAAAAATTTCGTGCCGGGGCGTCAGGTCATGACCTGCTGCGCCGCCGACATGCAGTTTATCGGCTACATCGCCGAATATGACAAGGCCGACGAACTCACGAACAAGGAGTGGGTGACGGTGACAGCCAAAATCGCGTATGCGTTTCGGACAGAATACCGCAAAAAGGGGCCTGTTCTGAAATGCATCAGCGTCGAAAAAGCAGAAGCGCCGGCCAATGAGATTGTGTCGTTCTGAGGCAGAACGGCCTGACAGGAAGGAAAAAACGCAATGATTCAGGATATCGAACCCAGGCATCTTTTCAACCAGTATCACGAGGGAAAGCCGACGAAAGACGACACCTGCTTTTTCTTTAAGGGCGGCGATATCCTGGCGTCTTCCGGTGAGGAAGGCGTGATGAAGTATCCTCTGTATTCTGATTTTCAGGAAGAAGACCGGAAGAAATTCCATTTCGTGTATCTGCTGCGGGTCGATGAGAGAAAATGCTTTCTCGCGGTCGGGAGAAATCTGCCGGAAGAGGAAGTGTTTGAGCTGCCCTCCGGATTTTCTTTCTACCCGGTGAACATTTTCCGCAAGGCGAAACCGAAGTATATGGCGTATGCCGCGGTCACGGCGTGGCATCTGAACATGTGGTACCGGAACAACCAGTTCTGCGGGCGCTGCGGAAAGCGGATGACTCCGGATCACAGAGAACGGATGATGCGCTGCACCTGTGGAAACATGGTGTATCCGCGCATTTCGCCGGCGGTCATTGTGGCTGTGACTGACGGCAGCCGGATTCTGCTCACGAAGTACGCGGCGGGGAATTATCATCACTATGCTCTGATTGCCGGTTTCACCGAAATCGGCGAGACGTTCGAACAGACAGTCGAGCGGGAAGTGATGGAAGAAGTCGGACTGAAGGTGAAAAACATCCGCTATTACAAATCCCAGCCGTGGGGGCTTTCGGGATCGATTCTGGCGGGATTTTTCTGTGATCTGGACGGAGACGACAAAATTACGCTTCAGGAGGATGAGCTGAAGGAAGCCGTCTGGTTTGAGGCAGAGGACCTGAAACCGGAGGCGGACGGCATCAGCCTGACGCGCGAAATGATGGCGAAATTCCGGGCAGATCATACGGGAGGCATGAGTTGAGAGCGTATGATCAGGTATTATTATGACCACGGCCGACGGCTGGAACAGCCGGAGGAAAAACAGGGTCTCACAGAAGAGGAAGAAATTGCAGAAGCCGCCGGCGTTCTCGATGCGGGCGGCATTGTGTGCACGCAGGGCGATTCAGCGTATTATCTGGTGTGCCGGGCCGACGCGTTTGAGGCCGTCCGGCAGATCCGCGTCCTGAAGCAGAGTTTTTACAGGCCGTTTGCCATCTGTTACGCGGATGCGCAGCAGGCTGCGGCCGATTTTTCCATGACGGAAGAAGAGCAGAAACTGCTCGAAAATCCGCCATATCCGATTGTCCTTGTCCGGACGGCGAATAGTCCGGACCCGATCAGACTTTCCTGCCCGGAGCAGGGGGTGAGTCTGGCGCCGGGACATTTTCCCGAACAACTGACGAAAAGCTGCGGGCCGCTGGTCATCACCAGCGCGAACCGCTGGCATGAAAACATTCCGGAGGACGAGGAGACGCTGTCGGAGTGGATGCTGACGGCGTCGATGACGGCCGGGTTTACGCTGATGAATTCGGCTTTTGTCTACCTCGGAACAAACAGAGAGTTTTCGCAGACCGCCGAGCAGTCTGTCGTGCGGCTGGTGAAAGGGTACCGCCAGGTTCTGCGGCGGGCCGCCGGTCTTCTCGACAAGCCGATTCCGCTCGCGGACGGACAGAGAGACGACTATTATGCCGCCGGGTCGGATGAGGACACGGCGTTTGTGTATACAAAGGGAAACGTGGCCTATCTCAGCCGGAATTTCGGAAACCTTAAGACGCGCGCGGCGGCTGACGCATACGAGCGCGAACTCAAGCGCATGCGGTCACGCCTTGCCGTGTATCCGGATCACTGCGTAGCCGATTATTCGGACCAGAGCGTCTCGGCTGCCATGACCGCCTACGAGGCCGGGAACGCCGGGAGAGGGATCCCCTTTGTCAGAATTCAGCACGAGGAGGCGCATGCGGCTTCTGTCCTGATGGAAAAGAATCCGTACGACCCGGCCGTCGCCGCGGTTTTTGACAATGCGCACCGCGGCACGGACGGAACACTCTGGGGCATGGATTTCTTCAGCATTTCTCACGGCACGATGGTGCGGGAGGCCGGCCTTTTCCCGCGCGAGCTGATCGGAGACGCGGTTGTGCCCGGCAGTGCCGTGACGCTGGCGTACAGTTATCTGAGCGACTGCGACGTGCGCTCAGCCTTGCGGGAGTGCGGCGCCGGCGAGTATCTGATGAAAGAAAATTTCCGCACCCGGATCGCAGGAATGCCGTGGACGGACAAAAAAGCGTCTGATCTCGTCTACGCGGCGGTTCTGCACAAGATCAACACGACCCGCTCGTCGTCGCTCGGGGCGCTGCTCTTTTGTGCGGCGGCGATTCTCGGGCAGCTGAAAGAAGTTCACTACCCGCTCGAGGCTGCCGATATCATCGAAAGGCTCGCTGTCAAAGCCAAAAACCCGGCAGCGATGCGGATAGAGGTCAGAGAGGACGACGACGGAAGGCCCCTCGGAAATGCGGCGCCGCTGCTGGACCGGCTTGTTGACGGCGTAAAATTGGGTGAAAACCCGGAGGACCTGGCGGCGGGGATTTTTCCGGCCATCGCCGAGTACACGCGGCAGACACTTGCGCTCCTCACAAAACGGACGGGAGTGGACCGCGTCATTCTGGCCGGCGGACTGTTAGCGAACCGCGGTCTGCTGGAAGCACTTCTTGACGCACTCGAAAAAGACGGCGTGCGACCGGAAATCAATGAAGTTGTGCCGCCGGGCGACCAGGGAATCGCACTGGGACAGGCCTACGGACTGCCGGGAATTCTGTGAGCCCGGCTCAAAACTTATTAACCTCAGACCCGGTTCTGTGGGATGGAAAATCCGCAGAACCGGGTATTTTTATTCGGCCGGAACTCCAGTCTGCATCTGCACTTGCGGCTCACGTACCGGACAGTTATAATGGTTAAAACTGATACTATTCAGGAGGCAGATTATGTTCAAAAAGTTTCTGGCCGAATTCATCGGCACCTTCCTTCTGGTATTCCTGTGCTGCGGCGCGGCGTCCTTTACCGCCGGCTATCAGGGATATCTCGGGGTTGTCGGCATAGCCATGATATTCGGACTCGTTCTCACGGGCCTGTGCTACACCATCGGGCACGTTTCCGGTTCGCATGTCAATCCGGCGGTTTCGATCGCCATGTGGGTTGCCGGCAGAATGGAAACGGCAGAGTTTTTCGTATACATTTGCGCGCAGTTCCTCGGCGGCATCGCAGCGGGCTTCAGCCTTTACGGTTTGTCCCGCACGTTTTCGTCCGACCGTCTTGCGCTCTTCATGACAAATGGCTACGACCTCACGAGTCTGGGCACAAATGGCTATGGCAGCGCTTCTTCTTTTCTTGAGATCAGCGCTCTCGGGGCAGCCATCGTAGAAGTGATTCTCACGTTCTTCTTCGTGTGGGTCGTTCTCACTGTCACCGCAAAGAAAGAGAACCAGGCGATTTCCGGCGTCGTGATCGGCGCTGCGCTGACAGCGGTTCATCTGTTCGGCATTCCGCTCACGGGAACGAGCGTAAACCCGGCCAGAAGTTTCGGACCGGCGCTTGCGGTCTATGTCTGCAAGGGCGACGCCACGGCGCTCAGCCAGTCTGTTGTCTTTATCCTCGGCCCGCTTGTAGGCGGCATTCTCGCGGCATTTGTCTATGCTTTGTTCTCGACTGAGGGCAGCGAAGCGGCCGCGGAAGCAGTTGGTGAAGCAGAAGAGACCTTAGAGGTCGACGAGGCCGCCGGGACAGCTGAGGAAGCTGAAAACGAAGCGGCAGTGCTCACCGGCGAAGCAGAGGCTGCCGAAGAAACAGCGGCGGAAGCGGCCGATGAAGCGGAAACAGCGGCGGAAACCGCGGCTGAGGCGGCCGGCGAGGCAGAAGCGGCAGCGGAAGCTTCAGAAGAAGCGGCAGCGGAAGCTTCAACAGAAGCGGCTGAAGAAACAGAGGCGGCGGAGGCCGCGGCTGAGACAGCCGAAGAAAAGGCGGAAGAGACAGAGAGCGCGAAAGAAAATGCCGTGCCTCAGGATGACGCCTCAAAAGAATAAATAACAGAATCTGATATTCCCGCAGCTTGCGGGAAAGAATCAGTCACGGGCAGCCGGAGAAATCCGGCTGCTTTTTTTATTTGTCGTGAAACAGCATTGACAGGGTGCGCTTCTATCGGTATAATATTTTTGCAGTCGATAAACAATGTGTATCGACTCTTATTCAAAAGCTGTGGTTCTCACGGCACCTGAGCATTCAATTCAGGGATTTTCCATTTTGTAAGGGGGAGTTTTATATCAAGTGTTTTGCTGTCAGGGGGAAACTGTTTGCTGTGGATGCTGTCTCTTTATACGTGAGATTGTGCCCTTGACCTGACAGAATGCTGCAGGAGTCAGCATTTTTTTCGCGCGTTCTATCTGGAACTTCTTTCTTGTCACTTTTTTCTGATGGTCTGTGTTCCCTTGGGGAGGGATAAATGAGCACTCATGTCTGTGCGGTCTTTGACCGCGATCAATTGTACGCCAGGCGGCTGGCCGGTGCGCTGTCTGCCAGACGGGATCTTCCGTTTTATATCCGGCTTTTTACTGAAAAAGAAGCACTGATGAAGTACCTTGGTGCCGAAAGCCCGGAAATTCTTCTGATTGGTGAGAACAGTCTGGATGACGATATCCGCCGCGCCTGCAAAGGTCAGCTTCTGCCGCTTCTTGAGGAGCCCGGCATGAAGACCGATCCGCAGGAAGCGGAAAAAACCGGAATTTTCAAGTATCAGAGATTCAGCAATATCGTGCGGCAGCTGATGGGAAGCTGCGGGCAGAATTTTCTCTCCGGCGGAGAAATCCGTATCTTTGGTTTTTATTCGTTTCTGCCTGCCGAAATAACATCCTGTCTGGCGGCGCTTGCGGCCTGGTATCTGGGACCGGGATGTGAAAAATGCACTGAAAAAGCACTTTATCTGAATCTCGATGAATTTTCTTCTTTGATTCCGCTTCTCCCGGCCGTTTCGGGGCAGACAATCTCCGACGCTCTGTATTCCTATCAGCAGAATGAACCGTCTTACGGCAGACTGCTGCCTTCCATGGCGGGTGAAAATGTATGGTTCCGATATCTTGCGCCGTTTGTCTGTGCGGAAGACTGCGCCCGGATGGATGCCGGAGAAATGCCGGGATTTCTGCATACAACGGCAGCAGATCTGGGCTGCCGCGCTGTCGTGCTTGACATCGGTCAGGCGTTTCCGAGAGCATGGGAACTTTTTTCAGTCTGTGAGACGGTCTTCATTCCGGAAGATGAATTTTCCTCTGTCCGCCTGAACTCCCTTGTCAATTATCTTGTCTCTTCCGGACGCGAAGAACTCTGCGAGCGGCTCGTCCGCTTTCCGGCAGAATCCTGCCGCTTTTCGCCCGGGTGTTTTGAATCGCCGCCGGCGCCACACCTGATGGATTGTATTCCGGAGCCGGTGCGCAGGATCCGGGAAAGGGATCCCGCAGTCAGGCTCGAAAGCTGATTTTCAGGGTGGGACTTAAGAGGGGGGATTTCTGATTGGACTGGCGGAAAGAAGCGGCCGGACAGAGCATACCGGAAGAAAAGTTGAAGGCTGTCAGAGCCTGCTTCTCAGAGAAGACAGAGGAAGACCGTGATTATTCGGATGAGGAAATCAGGCAGCTGATCGAAGAGAGCATTCGGGAATACAGCCGGCAGACGATGCTGACCATTCAGGAAAAGACTGACATTTCGCGCGCGATTTTCAATTCCGTAAGAAGGCTCGGAATCCTGACCGATCTTCTGGAAGACGACAGCATCACCGAAATCATGGTAAATGGCCTCGATCCGGTATTCATTGAACAAAACGGGAAAATACGTCAGATCGACAGGCATTTTACGTCCATGGCTGAACTTGAAAACACGGCGCAGCATATCGCGGGACTGTCGGACAGAACTGTGAACACGGCGTCTCCTATCGTAGATTCCTATTTGTCAGACGGCTCAAGGGTCTGCATCGTTCTGCCCCCGGCGGCGCCGGACGGGCCGATTCTCACCATACGGAAATTCAGCCGCGATGAGCTCACGATGCGGGACCTGACGGCCATGGGAACAATTTCGTCCGAGGCGGCCGACTTCCTTCAGAACGCAGTCCGGGCGCGCTATAACATTTTCATCTCAGGGGGCACAGGAGCCGGCAAAACAACGGTTCTGAACGCTCTTTCCGAATATATTCCGGCCGGCGAGCGGGTGGTCACCATTGAAGACTCGCTGGAACTCCAGTTGAAAACAGTGAAGAATCTTGTCCGGCTTGAAAGCAGGCATGCGACATCGGACCGCAGAACGGCCATCACGATCCGGGATCTGATCCGCGCGAGTCTGCGCCTTCGGCCGGACCGAATCATAGTCGGTGAGGTACGGGACGCGGCGGCGATAGATATGCTTCAGGCTATGAATACCGGACAT
>JBMNQX010000005.1:0-175136 GCA_050944355.1 Lachnospiraceae bacterium | reverse complement strand
ATTCATCGGCGGATACTTTATACTCTTTTTTATCAGCTGCAATTTTTCAAGGAACAGGTCAGCTGGACGGCGGCCATGGTGGCCGAAATTTCGTTATTTTGAACTTGTTCAGCAGACACTAATTAACTAATAAACATCGGGTTAATTCGACCAACAAGCATCGGATTAAAATGACCAATGCACTAGGTGCTCCTTTCAAAGAATATTCTGTTTTACTGTTTGCGACGCATGATGGTTCTCTTCCGACAGCAACATCAATTTTGCAACGGTTACCGCCAAGGTAACTGATACCGTGCATATTGATAACAAAATATTTGTCAAAGAATCTGTCCATGACATTTTTCGGAAAAGTACTGATCCCATTTATCAGGTTCAATGTTGCTGGTCAGGATAATGGTATTCGGTACATCCTTACTGTATCTCCGGTTAACCACATCGAAGAACATTCTTGAGTTCTCCTGATCAAAGTTACAGTTGCCGAATTCGTCCACAATCAGGCAGGAGGATTTCACAAGTGATTGTCCCGTTTGTTCTGTTTGTGGGCGTTGGTGAACTTATCATTCATCTCGGATACTT
Source organism: Lachnospiraceae bacterium (assembly GCA_050944355.1). Lineage (GTDB taxonomy): Bacteria > Bacillota > Clostridia > Lachnospirales > Lachnospiraceae > UBA4285. The sequence goes on along the minus strand of JBMNQX010000005.1, from coordinate 174,560 downwards.
TGAGAAAGTAAGTTTCTTATCCTTCTTCGCAGCATTTACCTCCAAGGGCCATGACTAAATGTGTTGTACCTACGGCCTTGTGGCCCCACGAGCAGCAGATTGGCGCGAGACTGAAGCGCGGACAGTGTCTGCAGGTTTTCCAGTTCGTCAGCCTGTCGCCCGTGAAAACGGTGAAAGTCGAAGCTGTCAAATGTACAGGGATGAACGGTAGGCAGCCGACTGAGCTTGAGCATCATGTCTACGATGTGAGCTTTTTTTCGATTTACCATGGTATCGAAGAGTTGGGGGATGTAATAAACGTTGTCATAGCTTAGATCGTTTCTTGTTACGAATTCGGCGATTTCAACTTTTGTGATATTCAGTTTCAGCAGGGCCGCCTCCAAGCCTATTTCCTAGATCAGAGGAGCTGTACTTTTATTTATGCCACCGACCCTCCTCGAGGTTGAAATGGCCAAATCACGGATCATGTACCGGTGTCGCTTTCTGATGGGGGATTGTCCTTAACCGGCACTGTGGGCTGCTCTTCCGGCTCCAGATCCGGATACTGATCCGTGCATCACACCTACTTCAGGTGACATCGTGATGAACGATCTCGGCTTCATCTTAGAATCGTAGATGCGTAGCGTATAACCATCACGCATTACTTGGCAGACATGGTTCGTGTATGAATACGGGACACCGAAACAGCAGCTTTCGTAATTCACAAAACCGTCAAATGAGATCTTTCTTAACACGCGAGATAGAGCAGGATTTCCAGAGAACCTTTTAATGCAGATATCTTACAGAGGCATCGAATACTATGCTGTTGCTGAGATACCTGGTTCATGGATTGTATATTCCGCAGAGATAGAACAGGGTGCACGTTGTTTCAGTGCATCTCTTCCGGTGTTTTAGAGCCCCCTTTCCGGAGTGTTAAGCACAGCGGAAAGGGGGCTTTGTCAAAAGACACTCTGAGCGTTATTCCTCGGGCGGTATGTTGAGGCCGACTGATCTGAGAGTTGTTTCCAACTGAATAATACGATCCTGTAAGTGCTGAATCTCAACCCAATTTGCGCGGGAAAGCTCTTCTGCTTCAGAAAGAGCCACTTTGGAAACCTGATAATTCAGCCAGATATCACAATAACTGCAGTTTAGCTTCCGATTATTCATGTACACCGCCTTTCCCGGATCGTTTGGCAATACCGTAACGTTTTCGCATGGAGGTGCGGCTCTCGATCATGAATTCTTCGGAATTGTTGATGATGCGATCCATGACAGCTTCTGAAATAGGGCTGCCTTCAGCCGCTTCCGGATCGATGCGCTCATACCACTCTTCATCGTTGCATTGCGTACAGAGTATCATTGATCCGCCAAATTCTGCATTGCTTCGTGCATCCACGATTTCCAGAAGATCATAGGACTCCTGCTTTTCAAGGCATCGGATCAGCCATTCATCAATAATAAGCAGGCAAGCTTCTGGTAGATCTTTATTATCTTCCGAAACTCACCGGTAGCTTTAGCAGTCGCAAGCTCATCGAGCAGCGCTGGCATGCGTATATATTTCACTTTCTTGAATTTTCGGCATGCAGCGTTACCAATTGCCTGTGCAATATAGCTTTTCCCGGAAACACTGGCACCTTTGAATACGATGTTGTGACCCGCATCTATGAATTCACAGGTGGCAAATCTGAGAATCTGGGCTTTATCCAGCTTCCGCTCTGGAAAATATTCAATGTCTTCGATGCAGGCTGTACTGAGATCAAAATCTGCACTTTTAATATATCTCTGCAGTTTTGCTTTCCTGCGGCGGTCAGACTCAGCATCTACAATTCTGGCAAGGCGTTCTTCAAAGTCCATAGATGTATAAATATCAGGATCCCGCATTTGAGCTTCTAATTCCTCAGCCATAGCATCGCAGTGCATATCTTTGAGTTTTTGTACAGTAGAGGCGTTCATCACTGATCACCTCCCTGTCTGTAAGCTTCAACGCCACGGGTAATTCCATGGCTGCGGGGTCTGGCAGATGTTTTAGATTGACCGATTTCCAGCTTATCCTGGCCGTTTTTCAGAATCATAATGATGTTGCGCAGCGAGGGGTTATTGGTTGCAGACAGAAGGCGTCTGCTCGCATTCTCCACACGGCGTGGCGTATAACGGTCTGCAGCCTTCATCAGACCAACGCAGTATTTATAACCTTGCTCAGGTACTTTCCCGGCATTCAGAAAGCAGGCAACGGTCTTTTCTGTGGAATATCCGACGGAACGTGCCCAGGCTGTGAAATCTTCCGGAGTATACTCCAGATATTTCTGGTGCGCCAATGGCATGTGATCTTTGATGACGATAGGGTTCCGCTCGAAGTTTTTGTGCCGGACATGCGTGGCAACACGATTACCATTAAAGCAAACTTCTACGGTTTTTTCTGTTGTCCGGATATCCACGATCTCGCCGATCAGATCAGATGGAACAAAGTATTTATTCCTTCCGTCTGATATGAGATAATCGCTCTGAACATTGGCGGTGGAACAGACTGCTGGCTCATATGGGTGATTAGGAAGCGGCAGCATGAATTCCCGTTCTTCTTCGTCGAATGCCGTGCGGCGGTTTCCTGCCCGTTTCTCAAAAGGGCGTGTATTCGGCTCTTCGAGCTTATCCGCTACAGCATTCTTCGCTTCGGAGAATGAGAAGAAATGGTAATTGCGCAGTGCGGCAAGGATCCAGGTATTCGCATACTTAACTGAGCCCTCTACATGGCCTTTGTCCTGCGGAGCTCTGACGCGGGCCGGTACGATAGCGGTATTGTAATAATTCGCCATTCCCTGGTAAGCGCGCGGGATCAGCATTTCATAACGGGTGTTTTTCGTAATTCCCGCCTTCAGGTTATCTGGACGGAGGATTCTTGTCGTGCCGCCAAAGTAGTTGTATGTATGTACATGGCATCGGCTAAATGTTCCTTGCTTCATATCTGTGCACAGTTCTGCGTAGGTAAAGCAGCTGCACGGAAGTGTAGCTACAAAGAGGTAAGCTTCTGTTACCCGATCATAGATACCGATGGTATTGCCAGCCCAGTCCACTTCCATTTCAGCACCGGGCTTATGAGTGATTCGCATTGTTGCCTTTGTGGCACGCTTCCACTTCGGTATCCATCACTGAATTGTGTGCTCATGTATGGTTTCTTACCAGCGGCCGCCGCCTCGGCGCAGTACTCAGTCCAGAGCAGCGTGATAGTTACACCGGGCTTTGCCAGCTCACGGTGAACTTCAGGGTAGTCTGGGATGAGACGGTTTTCATCTTTCTTGTGACGTTCCGGATAAAGAACAGCCTCAAGATCAAAGTTGGAAACATCATCTTCCAGCGGCCATTGAATGTTCAATGCCTTTGAAAGTCGCAGAACCTCCTGCATTGTATTCCGTGAACTGTGAACACTGGCGGCGATGTCCGTGTTGCTGTATTTGAGACTTTTGAGTCTCAGGATCTCTCGATAATTCACCATAATTATCGACCTCCTATAATAAGTAGTCACACAAAGCGTGTGCCTCGCTCATTATAAAAGAGGATAAATTAAAACGCTCTGTACACCGGCAACGATGCACTGAAACACCGGAAAGCATGCACTCCATCGCCGTGCAGTGTGCTCTAAGTCATCGGAATATACATGGATCTGCGAAAGCTCCTGTTTTGGTCACTACACCAGCATTGTGCCTGATAGCTCAGATCCGTGATTTCTGTGAAGATACGGCCCTGCAGAAAGTTTTGCTTTACGAACCGGACCAGTCTTTCCTAAGCGCCTTTGGTAAACGGATGTCTTGGAAAGCAGAGTTTTGTTTCAATAACGACCGTATTCATAAAACGTTTATAATTCTTCTGCCATACGGGTGATCCGTCATAATTCCTTCGAATGACGGCGCTTTTCATGTTGTCTGTCAGAACATACCTTGGAACACCCAGCATACTGAAAGCATGCAGCATTCCGATGAAAAGGTTCTCCTGATTGGCATTCGGAAAGGACTCAATATAGCAGTTGCCACAGTAGTGGTAGACCATAACAAAGCACGCCAGGCACGACGGAACATATGCATCAGAGTCTGTCATGATAAAGCCCCAATCCATCTGATACGATTTGCCGGTATCCGTTCAATAACGGCTGCCACGGTTGCCCTGCGCAGAAATGGGTTTTCGTTTTGGTGGGATCAGCTTCTGCCCTGTTCAATATAAATCCTGACCTGCGTCAGGCTGCCTTTATAGTTTTTACTATGAAACCTTTTTATATGACTTGAGCGTTTGTAACGTTGTTTCGGAGCAGGCTGTCCAGGTGATCCTTGTAACGCAAGAACTGTTCCTGAAAATTTATGGCCAGTTCTGCCGCGTGGTTTTACAATAAAAATTATTTTTCTTGGGACGCGGAGCTTTGACTGCGAGATATTGGTCAGGCGTTCCATCTCGGCGAGAGTTACCTCCTTCAGATTAAAATCCGGTCCCTGTGTTTTTTATCTTATTCAGGGCTTGTGTTATGATGGGTGTAGGTCATTGCCATTATTGTTTTCCTTACTCATTCTCCTTTCAACTGGTGCGTTTGGTCATCCTCAGTTTAGACAGGGCATGGAAAACGGGCAATGGCTTTTTAATCCGATATTTAAATTGGATAAATTAGCCCGATGCAAACAATATTATGAGAAATGGGCATCAGAAGCTATATTCGTTAGGAAGCTTTTACATCCATGCTTAAGTATAATCGTTCGTGTATGATACGAAGGTTTTCGCGAACATTGTATATTGACACTAGCAGACGGGGATCGTTATATATAATATTCTTTATACCATTTTGCAAATTTTCTAAGACCTGTTCTAAGGTTAACAGAAGGTCTGTAACCGTAATCTCTTTCAAGTGCTGTTGTATCGGCATACGTGATGGGCACGTCTCCAGACTGCATAGGTACCAGTTCTTTATGTGCATTAAAATTATATTCTGCAGGAAGCACTTTTGCACGAATCAACTCCTGTTGCAGGATATCTACAAAATCTAGGAGGTTAACAGGCCGACCTCCACCAATATTGTATACAGCATAAGGTGCTAACGGGAGACCGTCACTGCCATTTTTTCTTTCAGGCGCGCCCTGCATCACTCTGACAACGCCTTCGATAATGTCATCAATATATGTAAAATCTCTCTTGCAATTCCCGTAATTGAAGATGCGAATAGTCTGACCTGCACGAAGTTTGTTTGTAAAACTAAAATATGCCATATCCGGACGTCCGGCAGGACCATATACGGTAAAGAACCTGAGTCCTGTTGAAGGGATGTTATAAAGTTTGCTATAGGCATGCGCCATCAGCTCGTTTGACTTCTTTGTTGCAGCGTAAAGCGAAACAGGATTGTCCACTTTATCGTCAGTGGAAAAAGGAACTTTCTTATTTCCACCATATACTGATGAGCTTGAGGCATAGACGAGATGTTCCACACCAGAAGCACCATTATCATAGGAATGGCGGCAGGCTTCCAGAATATTGTAAAATCCGATCAGGTTTGAATGAATATAAGAATCAGGATTGGTGATGGAATAGCGGACGCCAGCCTGTGCAGCTAAATTGACAACCAAAGCAGGTTTATATGTATTGAAGATCTCATGAATAGTGTTTACGTCAGCGATATCACCTTTGATAAATGTGAAGCGATGCTCTGAATCCTTTTTGTTGATTTGTTCCAGACGCCAGTCTTTTATTGATACATCATAATAGTCGTTTAGGTTGTCGATGCCGATGATAGAGCTATCTTTTGCATCATCAAGAAGTCGAAGCACAAGATTAGCACCGATAAAACCTGCAGCACCGGTTACCAGGATGGTTTTATTATTTAAAGAAACCTTTTTCATAATATGGATACCTTTTTTTTATACGGTTATCTTTCCGCTCAATCTCTCATGAAGAGATCTCTGGTATAGACTTTTTCTTTTACATCATCGAGACAGCTGCTATAACGATTTGCAATAATGCATTGACTCTGCTTTTTAAATTCATTCAGGTCATTTACAACTTTGGATCCGAAAAAAGTTGTTCCATTCTCAAGTGTTGGCTCATAGATGATAACAGTTGCACCTTTTGCCTTGATTCTTTTCATGACGCCTTGAATAGAGGAATGGCGGAAGTTGTCGGAGTTGCTCTTCATGGTCAGACGATAGACACCTACAATTGTCTGATGTTCTTTTGACTGAGAGTAAGAATCATTTGCCTTATATCCTCCGGCAATTTCAAGTACTCTGTCAGATATGAAATCTTTTCTGGTGCGGTTGCTTTCGACGATAGCTCTGATCAGATTCTCAGGGACATCCTGGTAATTTGCCAGGAGCTGCTTGGTATCTTTCGGAAGGCAGTAACCGCCATATCCGAAGCTCGGGTTGTTATAATGCGTTCCGATTCTCGGGTCGAGGCAGACACCGTTGATGATCTCTTTTGTGTTCAATCCCTTCATTTCAGCATAGGTATCGAGTTCGTTGAAGTAGGATACTCGGAGAGCCAGATAGGTATTGGCAAAGAGTTTGACGGCCTCTGCTTCGGTAAAGCCCATGAACAGTGTGTCTATATTTTCTTTCAGAGCGCCTTCCTGCAGAAGAGATGCAAAGGTGCGAGAGGCCTTTACGATCTTCGGGTCCGACGGATCGGTGGAAACAATGATACGGCTCGGGAACAGATTATCGTAGAGCGCCTTGGACTCTCTCAGAAATTCTGGGCTGAAGATGATATTTGAGGTGTGGTATTTCTCGCGCACACGGGCGGTATAGCCGACCGGAATGGTTGATTTGATGACCATAATGGCGTTCGGATTGACTTTGAGAACGAGTTCGATGACAGCTTCTACAGCGGAGGTGTCAAAGTAGTTCTTCTGGCTGTCGTAGTTTGTTGGTGTGGCAATAACAACAAAATCAGCGTTCTTGTAGGCGCTTTCGCCGTCGAGCGTTGCCGTGAGGTTCAGATCTTTTTCGGCAAGGTATTTTTCAATATATGTATCCTGAATCGGAGACTTGCGATGATTGATCATATCGACCTTTTCCGGGATGATATCGACGGCGGTGACATGATTGTGCTGGGAGAGCAGCGTGGCGATGGAAAGTCCCACATAGCCGGTCCCAGCTACTGCGATGTTCAGAGGGGAAACTTTGGGAAGCTTTTTACTGTCGCTGCTGTTGATATAAAAGCTGCTGGGATCAAGATCGAGAGCGGAACACAGATGATCCAGCTGTTCAATGGAAGGAATATAATCACCAGATTCGATTCGAATAATCATGCCGCGGTTAACACCGCTGGCGTCTGAAAGCTGCTGCTGTGTCATGTGCTTTGCTTTGCGTGCAGTAACAATCTGTGTGATCATTAAATTCTGAGAGAACGATTTCATAATGCCTCCGAAATGTCATTGACAATGACAACTAATATTTCCTGAATTTAAGACAGCATGCTGATTATAGCAAAATTGAAATAATTGTAAAGATGCTTTATCAAATCAGATGTCTTTGGCAGAAACATTTACAAACGCATTCTCATTAATATTTTGGAATTATTAGATCCTGTTATATTTAGAAGAATTAGTAAGAAATCGCAAGGAAAGGGCGTTATCATGAAATAGATGTCGCTTGAGTGCTTATAATGAGGAACTGTTTAAGATGAATACGCAATTATTTATTATCGGAAATGGATTTGACCTTGCACATGATATCCCATCTCGATTTTCTCCTGACTTTAAGGAAATAGCGGATGAGTATGATTCAGATAACTTTTGGGAATTGTATCAAACTCATGTTGACGATATTTGGTCTGACTTTGAAAATTTATTAGGACGCCCGGACTTTAACAGTATTGAGGAGATTTTTGAATCATATACACCTGATTATATGTCAGATAGAGAAAGTGACCGCGATGCTATTATATGGCAGGTAGATTTAAATGGTAATTTAAATCAAGCATTAGAAGCATTCGCTGACAATGCAGAATTATATTTAAGTAATGTTGTACCACAAGAGTTTTTTAAGCAACTATTAAAAAAAGATGCCTATTATTTGACATTTAACTATACACATACTCTAGAAAAAATATATGGCATTTCGAAAAGACATATTTTACATATTCATGGGGAAGTTGGCAAAGAAACTTTAGAGTTAGGATATCCCAAAGGACATTTTTTTCCGGACGCGTATGATGATCAGCTTACTGGAAGGATGTATCGTGGTGAATCGGCGATAAAAGAATATATTTCTAGAATTGATGATTATTATATCCGTACAGCATATGAAGATCTTTTTGAAAAATGCAAATCCTTTTATAAAGACAGCAGAGTAAACTTATTATCGGATTTTTTACAGCACAATAATTGCAAAATCAAAGAAATAACTGTATTTGGCCATTCTTGTGCCATTGATTTTGATTATTTTAAGTATTTAGTTTCTGAATTCCCAGATGCATCATGGGTATTTTATGTCAAAGGAGATGAGCAGCGAATGAACGTTCAAGCTCTAATAGGCAGCTACGCAATTCAGAATAACACAATTAAGTGTCTGTTGGACGATGATTAATATTATAACAGCTGAAATATAAGACACTACTTTACTTTTCAAAATTGCATAAATGTTTATTCAAAATAAATGTAGATAAACAGTCGAAAGGGGCATGATGGCTATTTCATCCAATACGGACAACGTTATTTTGGGATATTCTTGCGCGGCGGAACCGCCGTTTTGGCTGCTACTGAATCACTATGTTAGTGCCATCTGTTCTTTGAAGTCATCTAACTTTGACATATAGATGGTCCTGTGATATTTAGGTGGTGTTTTCATCTTCAGCAGCTTTTTCGTTGTATTCCTTGTTATTTCGGTTAGCTTGCTGTTTTTCTGATAGAACCGGTTTGTTCAAGGATTCTCTGAACGACATCTCAAAGTTGAAAAATTTGCGGAAGTTAATTCTCCGAATGTTGCTGAAACGATGAATTGGTATAATAATGTATCAGAATATTAAAATACATGGGGGTTATTGTAAGCTATGGTAACCATCCGCCCGTTTAAGGCGCTGACACCTGTGAAGTCATTAGCGGCAGAAGTCGCCGCGCTTCCTTATGATGTATATAACCGGGAAGAAGCCAGAACTATCGTCAGGGCGAACCCGCATTCTTTTCTCGCTATTGACCGCCCGGAAACACAGTTTGAGCGGGGGCACGACATGTACGCCCGGGATGTCTACGAGAAAGCGGACGAGATGATCCGCGACTGGACAGAAAAGGGGATTTTTGAAGAAGACAGCGCTCCCTGTTACTATCTCTGGGAGCTGACAATGGATGGCCGGAAGCAGACTGGCCTTGTTGCCTGCTCATCCGTCGATGACTACCTGAATAATGTCGTGCGCAAACACGAAAACACGCGGAAGGACAAAGAAAAGGACCGCACAAATCATATCGACATCACGAGTGCGCAGACCGGGCCTATTTTTCTGGCGTATCGGACCAATGACAGAATCCGCCCGCTGCTTAAGTATATCCGTGACACAAAAGAGCCCGTGATCTCCTTCACGGAAAATGACGGAGTCGGTCATAAAATCTGGCGAATAAAAGATCCGCAGACGATAAAGAATATCACGGAGGCATTTCGTACACTCGAATGCTCCTACATCGCAGACGGCCATCATCGCGCGGCTTCGGCGGTTTCCGTTTCCTTAAAGAGAAGACGTGAGCATCCGGATTATACGGGCAATGAGGAATTCAACTATTTCCTCAGTGTACTCTTCCCGGACGATGAGCTCCGCATTTTTGATTACAACCGGGTTCTCAAGGATCTGAACGGGTATTCGCCGGAAGAGATTCTTGATAAAATCAGCGCTTCGTTTATCGTGGAAAAAGCTGCGTCAGCACCGTACCGTCCGGAGAAAAAGGGGGAGATGGGACTGTGTCTCGCAGCAGGAAAAGCAGGTGATGGAAAGCCGGAGCTGACCTGGTATAAGCTGACCGAGAGACCTGAGCTGGTTAAGAATGATCCGGTCGGTATTCTTGATGTAGATTACCTGCAGAGAAATGTGCTTGCACCTGTTTGGGGAATTCAGGATCCTAAAACCGATCCAAGGATCGATTTTGTCGGTGGCATTCGCGGGCTCGGAGAACTCGAAAAACGGTGCCGGACAGACTGCAGCGCAGCATTTTCCATGTATCCGACGTCCATTCACGAACTCTTTGCGGTCGCTGACGCGGGACTCCTGATGCCGCCGAAATCCACGTGGTTTGAGCCCAAGCTGCGCAGCGGGCTCTTCATTCACAGGATTGAGCGCTGACGGATATAGAAACGTCATTCTGAAATTGAACTGCGCGGCGGCAGAGGAGGCTTTGACATGAGTCAGATTGTATCCAGAGCGGTTTCCGAGATGATCGGGTTCTATGACAAGACGAGCACGGTGCGTCTTCACGATATTAATCATTTTATGAAGGTGTGGGGATTTGCGAGGACGATCGGCCTTGGCGAAGACCTGGACGATGAGACGCAGCTGACCGTGGAACTGGCGGCCGTCGCGCACGACATCGCGTGCCCGGTGTGCAGAGAAAAGTACGGAAACACGGACGGCCGGAAGCAGGAGGAAGAGGGGGAACCGCTGACGCGGGAGTTCTACAGGGACTATCCTCTTTCAGAAAAGCAGCGCGAGCGCATCTGCTATATTGTCGGTCATCATCACACGTATAAGCCGGTGGACGGAATTGACTATCAGATCATGCTGGAGGCGGATTTCCTGGTAAATGCGGATGAATCGCATATGAGCCGGACGGCGATACGGAATTTCAGGGACAATGTCTTCCGGACAAAGACGGGAATGAGGCTGCTGGAAAGCATGTACCATCCGGACAGAGAGGATTGACAGAGAGGACGCAGAATGGTTGGAAAATACAAGGTGATCACGCTCTGCGGGAGCACGCGGTTCAGGGATGAATTCATGAAAGCTCAGAAAGAGCTGACGCTGCAGGGCAATATCGTGATCAGCGTCGGCCTGTTCGGCCACTCCGGCGACAATGAGGTGTGGGAGAACATGGACGAGGGCACGCTGACGAAGACGAAAGAGATGCTCGACGACATGCACAAGCGCAAGATCGACATGTCAGATGAGATATTTGTCATCAATGTCGGCGGATATATCGGCGAGAGCACGCGGTCTGAGATCGAGTATGCAAAGAAGACGGGCAAGGCGGTCCGGTATCTGGAGCCGCCGCAGATCGCGGACCGGAAAGTCTACGAGACGCCGATCGGCCCGGTCTGCATGTCGGAAACGGAGCACGACGCGTACGAAGAAGAGCGGGAGCGCCGGAATGGCGGTTGAAATTGCGCGGGAAGAGCGGCGGAAATAGCTGCTCTTCCCGAGGTATGCGCCGCAAAACGATCTTGAGAATACCCGGCGCGGGAAATATAATAAAACCAGTCAGACGAGGCGGGTGAATTCCGCGTGTGAGAAAAAGAAAGGACATTTGTCATGTTTGGGTTTGAGTATTATACCCCGACGAAGGTTGTTTTCGGGAAAAAGACGGAAGAAAGAACGGGCGAGTTCGTGAAGCAGTTCGGCGGGAGCCGGGTGCTGATTCACTACGGCGGGCACAGCGCCGTGCGCTCGGGGCTGATTGACCGCGTGAAGAAGTCGCTGGACGCGGCGGGAATCTTTCATGTCGAGCTCGGCGGCGTGGTTCCGAATCCGCATCTGGGCAAGGTGCGCGAGGGCATCGCGCTGGCGAAGGAGAACCATGTCGACTTTATCCTGGCCGTCGGCGGCGGCTCGGTCATCGATTCGTCCAAGGCGATCGCGTATGCGCTGGCGGACCCGGATCACGACGTGTGGGAGCTGTTTGAACACAAGAGAAAGGCCATCGGGTGTCTTCCGGTCGCGTCGGTTCTGACGATCGCGGCGGCGGGCTCGGAGATGAGCAACAGCTGCGTCATCACGAACGAGAAGACGGGCGAGAAGCGCGCGTACGATGATGACATCGCGCGGCCGAAATTCGCGATCATGAATCCGGAGCTCACGGAGACGCTGCCGGATTACCAGACGGAGGCCGGATGCACCGATATGATGATGCACACGATGGAGCGGTATTTTACGCAGGGCGGCAACATGGAAATCACGGACGCCATCGCGGAAGGGCTCCTCAGAACTGTCATGAAGTACGCGAAGATTCTGCACAAGGATCCGACGAACTACGAGGCGCGCGCCGAGGTGATGTGGGCCGGTTCTCTGGCGCACAACGGCCTGACAGGATGCGGAAACGACGGCGGCGATTTTGCCTGCCATATGCTGGAGCACGAGATGGGCGGAATGTTTGACGTCACACATGGCGCGGGGCTGGCCGCGATCTGGCCGACGTGGGCGAGGTACTGCGTGGACAGCGACCTGAATCGGTTTGTGCGCTACGCGAAAAACGTGATGGGCGTCGTGCAGGAAGAAGGAATGTCGGACAAGGACGTCGCGCTCGCAGGCATCGAGGAGATGGAGAAGTTCTATCACAGCATCGGAATGCCGATCAACATGAAAGAGCTCGGTATTTCCCCGACGGATGAGCAGATCGAGCAGATGGCGGAATCGGCCGTGCGCGCGTGCGGCGGATCCAAGGGTTCCGCGAGAAAGCTGTACAAGGACGACATGGTCGCCATCTATACGGCGGCGAGAGGATAAGATCAGACGCAATAAAAAGAGACCGCTGTCTGCCGGCAAACGCCGGGGCAGCGGCCTTATTTTTGTGGAAAAATTTTCAGAACAGCGGCTCTTCGGAGGCTCTCAGCATCAGCGCGAGGGCGACCGAAAGGCCGGTGGTGAGGCTGGCTTTGTCGATCCACTCGGCGCGGGTGTGGGCGAGGTCCCCGGAAACGGTGCCTATGGTGTTTCCGGGAATGCCGATGGACAGCGGGATGTTGCTGTCGGTCGAGAACGGCTGGTGGTCGACCTCACCGTCGTAGAACGCGCGGATCACATCGTCGCTGCCCTCGGTGAAGGCCTGCAGCTGCTTTTTGTCGATCGGGCCGTTGCCGGGGCGCACGCCGAGAAGTTCGACTTTGATTTCGAGGTCGTCCGCCCGGACGCTGTCGACGACTGCGTTAAATTTCGTTTCCATATCCTCAAGACATTTCTGAGAGGGGGATCGGAATTCATAGAGCATCGACGCGTGCTGTGCGATGGAATTGACTGTCGAGCCGCCCTCGATGACGCCGACGTTGTAGGTCGTCTTTTCCTCGATGGGCACTTCGACTTTGTACAGCTCTTCGACCAGACGGCAGAGAATTTCGATGGCGTTGGTGCGGCCGAAGTTCAGGTACGAGTGGCCGCCTTCTGTGTCGCAGCTGATCCGGTAGCGGTAGGAGCCGACCGAGCAGTTCGTGCACTGGGGGAGGTAGCCGTCAAACGAGTAAAACGCTTTGATTTTCCGGCCGTACGCGGTGAAAAGCGCCTTGGTGCCGTCCAGATTTCCGAGACCTTCTTCGCACGCATTTGCCACGAAGAGAACGCCGAACGGAAATGCGATGTGATTCTGTGCGACATAGCGGGCGGCGAGAAGCAGATTCACCAGGTTGGCCGTATCATCGCCGATGCCGGGTGCGTACAGCTTTTCGGCATCTTCCTTGAGCGGAAGCGGCTCGGTGTCCGGGAACACGACGTCGGTGTGCGCCGCGAAGACGACGTACTCGTCTTTACCCTCGCAGCCGTACGGCGCGATCACGTTTTTGGCGCCGTCGATGTGCGCATCCGGCAGGCCGTTGGTCTTGAACCAGTCTCTGACGAAAGCGGCCCGCATGTCTTCCTGGCGGCTCGGCGCGGGAATCGCGCCGAGCGTCCTGAGGAGGTCGAGCTGCTCGCCGCGTACAGATTCCGCGTACAATGCGGCGGTTTCTTTGATTGTTTCATTCAGACTCATGTGAACTCCATTCTTGTCAGAAAATCGGATAGATGGTCATGATCCAGCCGACGGACACCAGCGTGATGATGACAAATGGCAGCCAGCCCATCTTGACCAGATCTTTTACGGTGTAATTTCCGGCGCCCATCATGAGCGGCACGGCCGGAGTCGCCATCGGTGTGAAGAAGGCGGTCATGGAGGCGATCATGCAGAGCATGATCGGGCCGATCGGGTTGGCGCCCATTGCCTTACATATCATAATATAGAGCGGCGCGAAGATCGAGTAAATACCCAGATTCAGCATGAACTGCGTGAGAACGAACGGAACCAGGAAGAAGATCAGGCCGGCGAGATAGTTGTTGTTGGTCGCGGCGATGACGCCGGAGAGTTGTTCGCCGATGAGATCTGCGACGCCGGTGGATGTCAGAGCGGTGCCGATGGCGAGCGCGCCGACAAACAGGAGAACCATCTCGAGATTCATGGCTTGAATGGCTTCCTTCGGCTTCAGAACGCCGGACACACAGATGACGGTGGCGCCGATGAAAGCGACCTGCCAGGTCTTGAGGCCGAGCTGTGAGGAGAAAAGCAGGCCGATGAGAACTGCGATGAACGTGGCGTAGCCGATGAATTCTCTGACGGGATCGAGGGGCTTCGGCTCTTCTTTTTTCTGAACGGCGCCGGCAGCAGAGGCAGCGGCGGCGTCGGTCTGAGATTTGTCAGGGGCGAATTTCGGAATGACGAAGATCGCGAGGATCAGGATGACGATCATGGTGGGCAGTTTTGCCTTTGTGATGTCAAAGATCGTCATGTTGTAGTCGGTGTACTCGTAGGTTTCCAGGAAACCCTGAATCCGCGCCATTTCAGAGACGGCCGAACTCAGCGGCAGGGTGATGACGGTTCCGATGGCGGTGATGCCGATCGAGAACATCATCTTGGACGGGGCGACGTTCATTTCGCGGCAGACGCCGAGCACAAGCGGGAATACCACGGCGAAGCACGCGACGGCGCTCGGGATGAACTGAACCAGGATGGCGGTCAGGATGACGTATCCGGCGAGAACTTTCGTGAAGGAACCTTTTGCGATTTTACAGATTCCGGCGGAGACTTTCCGGACCATCTGTGTCCGGTTGAGTCCCGCTGATACGATGAACATCGAGGCCATCAGAATGGCACTGGAATTTGAGAAGCAGCTGAGAACGTCTGACGGATCAATGCATCCGAACAGCATCAGTGCGCAGACGCTCACCATCGTGAGAACGGTTATGGAGATTTTACTGCTGAGAAATGCGTAGGCCAGCAGGGTCAATATGAAAATGACCAGACAGGCGATCGTGACGGAGTCCATAGGCTTTCCCTCCTTTTGATAAAGAATTTTGATGTTCCGGATTTTGGAATGTTTCTCTAAAAACAGAAAGCATTTTCCCTTGAGCTGCTCCGCATGCGGCAAGGAAAAACGGGAATAAAAAAAGACACAGAAATGCGGCCTGTACAGGCTTTATGCATCTTTGCATCTTCTCCGTGTGTTCTGTTTGTCAATAAAATTATTGCGCGAAGAAATCAATTTGTCTAATATGGTATATTAATTTCAGACCATAAAAATTATTTATGGATAAGGACTTCAGCCGGGTGGGGCAGAAAGGGTGGAAAGTCTGTGAAAATCGAGTCGGCATTTTACGCGGTGGAGATCGCGGATACGGGATCGTTCAGTCAGGCGGCCAGAAATCTGTATCTTTCGCAGCCGAACCTGAGCTACGCCGTAAGGCAGCTCGAGCGGGAACTGGGCGTGCGGCTTTTTGACCGCAGTTCCGGCGGAGCGGTCGTGACGCCGGAAGGGCAGGAGATTATCGAGCGTTTCCGGATTATCCGGCGCGAATACGAGGAAATCAATGAATTCGCCGGGCATCTGCGCTCGGACCGCAAGTCGCTCTGGATCGGCTCTATGAGCTCAAGCCGCGGGGCTTCTGCGTTTTATCAGTTTGCCTCCCGTCACACCGACGAGGAGGTGAGTCTTTCCTTTCAGAATTTTACGACGCTCGATGAGGTGCTGCGGCGTCTTTGCTGCAGTCAGCTGGATCTGGCGCTGTTTGGCATACTTTCTCTTTCACACAAGATTGCTCTGTCAAAGTTTGCGTCTTCCGGCGTGGAGTATCATCTGCTGGGAATGGATGAGATCTGCGCGGCAGTAGGCGAGAAAAATCCGCTTTACAGCGGAGCGGACACAATCCGGATGGAGGATTTGTATCCGTACGTGGGCATCCAGTACGGCACCGCGGCGGACAACCCGGATCACGCACTGCTGCACGCGACGGGACTCGGCGTACATCTCAAAGGCGAGATATCCGTGACGGACCCGGCGTCATTCTATGACTGTATCCGGGGGAGCAGCGCGTTCGGCCTGATTGCCGCAGGGCCGGAACATTACAGGCATTACAGCAGGAATGCCGAGGGCATTCGGATTCTGCATCTGAGCGACTGTCAGCTTTACGGGGAGTATTACTGGGTCAGAATGCCGGGACGAACGCTCTCGGGATACGCGAAAGAATTCCTCGGAATCCTTGAGAAACTGTACTGAAAAAGCCGCCGCCTTCCCTGAGAAGGCAGCGGCGGGCTGCAGAAAGACATTGTCTTCTGCGGTGTTTATCATTTGTCATCAGTGGTTGTAAACCATGGCGTCAAAGCGCTTGAGAGCGATGATTCCCATCACGATAATCCAGACGATGATGCCCGGAATGGTGATGTAAAGCGCGATGCTGTCGATCTGCGGAGTCATGATGGCGCGGATTGCCTCGTTGATCCAGGTGAGAGGATCGATCAGGGTGATGACCTGCATCACCGGAATCGGCGACAGCTGCTTCCAGGTGTAGAAGATGGCGCCGAGGAAAACGACCGGCATCAGGAAGCCCGGGAACATGGCGGCTACCTGCGAGGGCTTTACGATCGTGCCGACGAGCAGTCCGAGCGTCGCGGACGCCATCGCGGTGAGGATCAGGACCAGAATCAGCAGCGGAATTCCGGCTGCGCTCATCTGGATCGAAATCTTGCCGCCCATGAAAATCAGGGAGATCGGAAGGACGATCAGGCCTCCGATGAAGGACTCCAGAATGCCCACGGTCATCTTGGCAAATGCGACGGTTCTCGTGGAAACCGGCGCCAGAAGCCGATCTTCAATCTCGCGGAGGTTGTGGAAGTCCATGGAAACCGGAACGGCTGTTCCGTGGATGCCGGTGATCAGCATGGACATGCCGATCATGCCGCAGAACATGTGTGTCGGGAAGTCGGATGGGAGAATTCCGACGGTCGGGAGCATGTAGCCGTACACCAGAATCAGAATGAACGGGAGCATGGCGACGCGGAATACGAATTCCCATTTGTCACGCCACTGGACCAGCAGGTCTCTTCTGACCATGGCCCGGAATGCTTTTCCTGTCAGTTTTTTTTCGTCCATTGTTATCACTCCTCCACGTTTGCGCTCTGTCTGTCGTCTACGCCGTCCCGGTTTGTGAGAACCAGGAATACGTCATTGAGGGAATGGGTGCCGGTTTTCTGCTCCAGTTCCTTCACGGTTCCATAGGCGAGCATCTCGCCTTTTTTCATGATGGCCACGTGCTGGCAGAAGTTCTCGACTTCTTCCATATAATGTGTGGTGAGGAAGATCGTCGTGCCTTCGCGATTCATCTTCAGCATCTGATCCCAGAGGATGTTGCGGTAATTGGGGTCGAGGCCGGTCGTCGGCTCGTCCAGGAACAGGATCTCGGGAGAATGCAGCATCGCCCGCGCGATTTTGAGGCGCTGCGCCATGCCGCCCGAATAGCTCTTCACGAAATCTTTGCGTCTGTCCCAGAGTCCGAATTTTTTCAGCAGTTCTTCGGAGCGCTCCCGGATCACGGCTTCGTCCATGCCGAAGTACAGACCGTGGAAATACAGGTTTTCCTCCGCTGTCAGGCTGCGCTCCAGGTTATTGTGCTGCGCCACGACGCCGATCTTGCGGCGGATGGCTGCCACGTTTCCGGTGAGGTCTTCGCCGGACACGATGATCTGTCCGCTGGTGGGCAGCAGCTGTGTGGTCACCATGTTGATGGTGGTCGATTTTCCGGCGCCATTTGCTCCCAGGAATCCGAATATCTCGCCGCGCTCGACGTGAAACGAAATACCCTTGACGGCATCGACCGTCCCGTTCTTCGTCTTATATTGCTTTTTCAGATTCCGCACTTCCAGAACCGTGTTGTTCATAAGCTCCTCCTTTATACCCCATTGGGGTATTTTCTTCAACGGCTCTTACTATATACCCACCAGGGGTATAATGCAAGAGGAAATTTCAGGTTTTTTGAAATTTTTTAAAAAGTTGCAGAGAGGCGGACGCAGACGGCGCCGGCGGCTGACATCCGTGCTGTTTAAGCGGAGGCTGATCGGGTATAATAAAGTGTAAAGAAAACGGCTTGTGGTGCGTGCAGGAAGCCGGGAATACTATTTGTCAGGAGGAACAAGGCGGACATGAAGATTTACAGTGTGGAGGATCCGGAATTCAGGGAATACGGGCGCATCGTGGACGGATACGAGGCGGAGAAGAAAGCGATTGTGAGAGCACTCGCCGAGAAGACGCCGTGCCCGGAAGAGGGGACGGGGTATGTGCCGGAGGAGCCGGCGCTGCAGAGTCTCCCAGAGGCGGAAAAAATCGCGCCGTCGCTTTTCGGCGGGCTGCCGGTGCAGTTCGGGTGGTGCAACGGCCACAACACGAAGCTGAACTGTCTCGAGTATCACCGCAGCAGCGAGTTCAATCTGGGGACGGAAGACTTTATTCTGCTGCTTGGAAGGCAGAGTGAAATCGCGGACTGGAAGCTGGACACGGCAGAGGTAAAGGCGTTTAAGGTTCCGGCCGGCGTGATGATCGAGGTGTACGCGACGACGCTGCACTATGCTCCGTGCCAGGCCGCAAAGGACGCGGGGTTCCGCGTGCTCGTGGCGCTGCCGAAGGGGACAAACGTCGGCCAGACGAAGACGGCCGGCGAGTCGGCGGAAGACAGGCTGCTCTTTGCCTCGAACAAATGGCTGCTGGCGCACAAGGACGCGCCGGAGGCGGGAAACGGCGCTTGGGTCGGCCTGACGGGCGAGAACCTGGATATAGCGGGCGATATCTGATTTCAGAGAAGCCGCGGCAGGTGGTGTTTTGACAGGCATAAAAAAGAAGGACCGGGGAGCTGCCCCGGCCCTTCTTTGCTCTGATTCCTCATTATCCTTCGATCGCGATTGTGCTGCCGCCATCGACTTTCTTCTGCTCTTCCTTCTTCGGAACGTTGATGGAGAGAACACCATTTTCGTACTTCGCGTGAATTTCATCCTGCTTTACGTCTTCGCCTACGTAGAAGCTTCTCGCGAGGCTGCCGGCATAGCGCTCCTGACGGATCAGTCTGCCTGTCTTCTTGTCAGTCTCGTCCTTGTTGAGCTTCTTGGAAGCTGCGATGTTCAGGTATCCGTCCTTGAGCTGAACTCCGATATCTTCCTTATTAAATCCCGGAAGATCGACCAGAATGTCATAGCTGTTGTCATTCTCGCGGACATCTGTCCTCATCACTCTTGCGGCGTTCTTGCCATACAGCGGATTTTTCTTCTCGAAGAAGTCATCGTCGAAGGCATCGTCAAACCAATCATCCATCAAATTCTCACCAAAAATACTCGGGAACATCATAATTCATTCCTCCTTTTCGCATGAAATATTCAGGATGCTGTTCTGAATTTTAAAATTTATGATGTAACTTTTCCGGAGGTCCTCGGAGATTTCCGGTTCCTTTTCGGTCCATCCGGCTTCTCTCTTTGTTCCTCTTTCTATGATGCAGTATAGCACGATTATTAGCACTGTCAATAGGTGAGTGCTAATTTTTTGAAATTTTTTTGAAAAAAAGTCATTTTTTCATGGAAAATGCGTTGCGGCGGGCGGAGGAGTGGCGGTTTCTGGCTTTTCAGGAGGCAGGATTCCTTGTACAATGACGGCAGAGAGGCACGGGCGGCAGATCCTTGCGGCGCCCGGCAGAGGGAGGCGGACAGTATGCGGGACATTCAGATACAGGTTTCACCGGAACTCCTTTCTTATATGAAAGAAAAGGGAAAGCGGAATATTGTGGTTCAGGTGGCGCAGGCCGAGCACAGCGAGATTGAGATCGCCGAAATTTTCGTGCAGCTCCTGAACGACAAGCGGGCGGATGAACTGTTGAAGAAGAGGTACAGCTGCAAGACGCTTCCGGGAGAGGAGCCAGTGCGCGTCCTGTTTCCGCCTTACCATCTGATTTATGAGGACGAGATCACATTTGCCATGAAGAAAATCGGGCCGTTCCGGAAGCTGACGTGGAAAGGCATCCGCACGGGTAGTATCGGCGGAAACCGGGTGTAAGACGGTTTATTTTTTCAAATTGAAAGGCCGGAAAATGGCGATCCTGTCGGAAAATCCGCCGGCTGCCGGATACAGAACTGTCCAATTTGTAAAAAGAATGAAGAAAATATTAAATATTAATTGAAAATGGTAACGTGATAGAGTAAAATGCTGTTTAATTTCAGGCAGGCTTCTGAGAGCCGCGGCCGCTGTCCGAAACCCGACTGAATACATTTGAAACAAGGAGGGTCTGCTTCATGGCATGGGACAACGCATTGGTTGCAATCACAGTTTACATGGTGCTGTATGCGATTGGCCACATCATTGCGCAGAAGACAAAGGGCGTCATTGTTGAAGCTCTTTTCTTAAGTGCGGTTTATCTGATTCTGTTCATTACGGGAATTTTCCCGTCTGATACTCTGACGAACACCGGTGTCATTACGGTCGTCAGCTCATTCGGCATTCTTCTGCTGGTCACAAACCTCGGTACGATGATCGAGCTCAGACAGCTTCTGAAAGAGTGGAAGACTGTCCTGATCTGCCTCGGCGGCATGGCTGTCATGGCAGTGCTTTTCCTGGTCATCGGACTGCCGATTTTCGGCAGAGAGTACACGCTGAGCGCCATTCCGCCGGTTGCCGGCGGTCTTGTCGCGACAGGTATTGTCGCCAATGCAGCTGAAGCGGCCGGACAGTCGGATTTCGGTGCGTTCGCCTCTCTGCTCTGTTCTCTTCAGACGTTCTTCGCCGTTCCGATCTGCTCCCTGCTCACAAGATCCTATGCAAACAGTCTTGTACAGAGCGGTGAGTATTTGAAAGAGGCCGATGCGGGCAAGAAGAGCAAGTTCCCGAGCTTTAAGATTATCAAGCACTTCCCGCAGATCATGAATGACAGCAGCAACATTGTCGCACGTCTTCTGATCGTAGCCCTGATCGGCTATCTGGTTTCCGCCGCGACAGGCGGCGCGTTCCCGTCGGCTGTTTCCGTTCTGATTTTCGGTATCATCTTCACTGAAATCGGTTTCCTGGAGCCGCAGTCCCTGAGCAAGGCCGGTTATATTAATTTCCTGCTGATGGGCCTGGTTATGACCATGCCGAACAGTTTCCGCAGCCTGACGCTTGAATCCTTTGGAAACATGCTGGCTCCGGCCATCGTCTTCCTGATTATCGGCGCAGCTTCCCTTACGCTTGGCGGCGCGATTATGGCCAAGATTCTGAGAGTCGACTGGAGACTTGGATCAGCTGCTGCGCTGTCCGCTATGTTCGGATATCCGCTGACAGAGATCATTTCCAGAGACGTCGTGGAAAGCTTCAATCTGGATGAAGAGAAGTCTGAAAAGCTTCTGAACAAAGTTATGCCGACCATGATCGTTGCCGGTTTCACGACCGTTACCATCGCTTCTGTCGCGATTGCCGGCGTCATCGCACCGATGATCTTCCAGTAATCAGGTCCGGAAAATTTCTGCCGGAAAGAAGAGGCCGTTTTCCTTCCGGAGTGTTTAGTCCCCCGGCCGAGCGAGTGCGCCGGCCGGGGCTTTTTTACACCCTGAGTGTCCGTGTATCACGGACAGTTGATTTTTTGATTTGATTATTATAGTATTTAAGGACCAAAACTAAAAATAAAAAAGGACATATGACAAATGCTTTTATATTTGATTGAAAAAATTCCATGATGTCCTTTTTCTGTTCGGCATCACTTTAAAGTGATAAAATATTCGAAATCTCCACAAACGGGCAGTATCTGTAAAGATATTTCCCAAATATCGGTGGAAAGGAGCGGATGACTTGGATTGTCACGACGAAGAACTGAAGAACGGACTGGAGAGGGTTCTTAAGATTTTCGCCGGCTATTATGACATCAACCGGGAAAGTCCGCTGCAGCCTTTCGACGCGGAAGCAGAGTTCCGGATGCACGGCGAAGAGTATCTCCTGATCCGCTCGGCCAAAATTACCGAGATGGATTCGAGAGAGTTCTGCTTTTTCGCGGTGCGGGAAAATCTGGGCGCGCAGGAATTCGAC
The DNA here is from genome assembly GCA_050944355.1 of Lachnospiraceae bacterium. Lineage (GTDB taxonomy): Bacteria > Bacillota > Clostridia > Lachnospirales > Lachnospiraceae > UBA4285. The sequence continues at coordinate 152,322 of JBMNQX010000005.1, read as the reverse complement.
CGTCTGCAGGAACTGGCCTGGGCGAACGGGCTTGAGCGGGCCGAGATTGGTGAACATCACCGCAATTCCGACGTGATTCTCGTGATTCTCGCGTGGAGAGTAGACGCGGAGACGGTAAGGCGGATCCGGCGCTCGAGGCATTACAAGAGCTACCGGTTCGGTCTGCAGGGCTGGAGTGAAAGCCGGACGGCTGTGGTGGAGCTTTCCACGGGCAGGCGGTATTACAGCCGGACAGGCGACACGCTGAAACGCTATCTGAAAGTCGTTTGATTTTGCGCGCCGGACAATGGGGCAGTCCGGAACACGTAAAATAAAAATTTATAAGAGGAAGAGGAGTTAAGTATGACAGGTGTATTGATCTTACTTGCTGCCATCGTCTGCCTTGTACTGGGGTACATCTTCTACGGCGGATGGCTGGCAAAAACGTGGGGGATCGACCCGAAGCGGGAAGTTCCTTCGCAGACACTGGAAGACGGTGTCGACTATGTAGCGGCAAAGCCGCAGGTCCTCATGGGACATCATTTCTCATCGATTGCCGGCGCCGGCCCGATCAACGGACCGATTCAGGCGTCTGTATTCGGATGGCTGCCGGTATTCCTGTGGTGTGTTGTCGGCGGTATTTTCTTCGGCGGCGTGCAGGATTTCGGTTCTCTGTTCGCGTCCATCCGCCACGACGGCAAATCGATCGGTGAAATCATCAAGGATACGATGGGCAAAAGAGCGCAGAAGCTGTTCATTCTGTTCTGCCTGATGGTGCTGATTCTGGTCATCGCTTCGTTCGTGAACATCGTCGCCGGCACGTTCTACACGACAGCGGATCAGTTCGCGGCCGGGACGAATGTCGGATTTGTCACGAATCCGACGGGAAATCAGACCACGGCGATTGTGTCCATCCTGTTCATTTTCCTCGCCATTATTTACGGCCTGCTGACCAACCGCGCCGGCCTTAAGACTGCTCCGGCCACCGTCCTCGGCATCATCGGCATCGTCGCGGCGCTTCTTTTCGGCGTGAACGTCGGCTTTGCCATGAGCAGAACCGCCTGGATCATTTTCATCGCCGTTTACATCGCGATTGCTTCGCTGGTTCCGGTGTGGATTCTGCTTCAGCCCCGCGATTATCTCTCAAGTTATCTGCTCTACGCCATGATGATTCTGGCCGTCATCGGCATCTTCTCGACGGCGGTAACCGGAAGAGCGGAGTTCACGATCCCGGCCGTTACAGGCTGGAATTCGTCCATCGGACCGATGTTCCCGGCTCTTTTCGTGACCGTCGCGTGCGGCGCCTGCTCCGGTTTCCACGCGCTGATCGCCTCCGGCACGACGAGCAAACAGCTCGACAACGAAAAGCATGCGCAGCCGATCGCATACGGCTCCATGCTGATCGAGTCCGGTCTCGGCATCATCGCTCTGGTTGCGCTGGGCGCCGTATACGAAAAGTATGTGAGCGGCGGTTTCGGCTCTCCGACAGCTGCATTTGCGGCCGGCATCGCCGTCATGTTCAGCGACGAAGGCACGGTTGCGTACTCACGGATTTACGCGATGCTGACTTTGGCAGTCTCTGTATTCGCGCTGACGTCTCTTGACACGGCGACCCGTCTGTCCCGTTTCATGTTCGCAGAGCTTTTCCTCCGCGAGGGCGAGACAAGCTGGAAAGAGGTCAAAGGTCCGCGCCGGATTCTGACGAATCCGCTCTTCGCGACGGCTTTCATGGTTATCATCGGTTCGATTCTCGGCGGCATGTCGCTGTCCGCGATCTGGGCGCTGTTCGGCGCTGCCAACCAGCTGCTCGCCGGTATCGCGCTTCTGGCCGTCTGCTGCTGGCTGGGTGAAGTCGGAAAGAACAACAAGATGTTCTATTTCCCGATGGCATTCATGCTCTGCGCGACGATCACGATGCTGATCATGCGCATCAATTCCTGCATTCAGACCATCGCGTCCGGATACGCCAACATCACGACACCGGTATGGGGTGTGTGGTTCCAGCTGATCTTCGCGATTGTCATGGTGATTCTCGCCGTATTCCTGGTTGTGGAAGCTGTCAACGCTTTCAGAGCTCAGGCGGCAAGAAAAAAGGCCGCAAAGAACGCGTAATCAGCGGAAAGCGGAATAAAATCAGAAATTAACAAGCAGCCGCTTTCTTCCTGCCGGAAGGGAGCGGCTGTTTTCGTGGTATTCTGTATGTAGTAGATGTCAGTGCCGGAAGGCTTTTGCGGAAAGGCGGAAGAAGATGGACATACTGGAATTTCTGCGGCACCAGGATATCCCGGACTCCATGATCCGGGATATTCAGGATTACCGGAAATACTATAAGGTTGCGGACGAGGTGAAAGACAGAATCGCAGTCCCAGAGTACAACTATTACGGCCGGGAAGTCTGGGAAGAGGCTATCAGTGCGCTTCTCGCCGGTGAAAACCTGCTGCTGAACGGCCCCAAGGCGACGGGCAAAAATGTGCTGGCGCAGGGACTGGCGGCGGCTTTCGGCCGGCCTTCGTGGGATATTTCATTTTACATCAATGTCGACGCCGACGCGCTGATCGGCACCGACACGTTCCGCGGCGGACAGGTGGAGCTGCGGCGAGGCCTCGTGACGCTCTGCGCGCAGTACGGCGGTTTCGGCGTGCTCGATGAAATCAATATGGCCAGAAATGAAGCCCTCGCGGTGCTCCATGCGGTGCTTGATTTCCGCCGCGTGATCGACATCCCGGGCTACGGCCGGATCCGGGTGAACGAGGCGACCCGCTTCATAGGAACCATGAACTACGGCTACGCCGGCACGCGCGAACTCAACGAGGCGCTGGCCTCCCGCTTCATGGTGCTTCAGATGCCCGTCATATCAGAAGAAAATCTGCGCCGGCTCATCCGTGACAAATATCCGGACATCCGCCCGGAGTATGCGGACGAATTTGCCAAATTGTTTTCCGAGATCCGGGGCAAATGCGACAGCGGCGAGATCACGGGCAAGGCGCTCGACTTAAGAGGTCTGCTCGCGGCGCTCGGTATGATCCGCAGGGGACTTCCGGCCGGCAAGGCGCTCGAGATGGGAATCGTCAACAAATGTTTTGACCGCTACGAGCGGCAGCTTGTCGCCGATATCGCGGCTGTCCGCATTCCGGCTCAGCTGACGGCAGACAAGGTGTTCGCGTCGTGAAAGGGTGCTGCCTGTGGAAATTTCCGATTTTGAAAAGCGAAGGGCGGACAACCTGATCTGGTCGGCGGCCGGCGATTACAGTCTGGAGCCGGGATTCCGCGTGTACACGGCGGACGGCCGGGCGGATCTGTACTGGAACAGTATTGTCGGCGCGGTTTACCGGCACTTTGACCGCGCGAAGCTGACGGACTTCTACGACCGTTTCCGCGGGATGAGTCTGCAGAGTACATTTGAAAATCTTTTCTGGATCGGTATGGAGGATTCCGCCTACGACCGGGAAAAAGAAGAGAGACTCATTCTGCCGGCTCTGCGGGAGGAATACTGCCGCCGGCGGCTCGCGGAAGGCATGGCGGACGACACGCTTCCGGAGCGGATCCTGAAGGGACATCTGCACCACTGCCTCGGCGAACGCTATGAGCTGCCGCAGGAGAGGGACCGGCGGATCCTCGGGACACTGGAAAGGCTTAAAGGACTGGAAACCGACCAGATCCTGGAACTTTTGACCGCTCTGTTTGTGAGAGAGTTTGATTTTGACAAAGACCACATCCCCGGTGAACCGGAGGACGACGAGGAAAAGCGGCGGTTCTCGCTCTCATTTCGCTTCCTCCTTTTTCACAAAAAGCCGGAGATGATTCATCCGCCGGTCCGCAGGCTGGTGTTCGGCATCGCGGAGCATGTCGATGAGTACTCTCTCAACAACGGCGATCCCGTCTATGTGGGCGAGGGGCAGATGCGACGCGGCCAGACAGACGAGGGACTCCGACGCTATATTGAAAACTCATACGGCGCGCCGATGTATGACGGCGGCAAGGTGCGGCAGATGGCCAGAGAATACTGTGTCGGACCCCACGCCGGGTGCCGGCTCCATTTCACGAACGGCGACTACGGCAAGATGCAGCGGGACTTCAACACGTCGGGACAGAACCGGCGGCGCGCACTGCGGGCCCAGGTCGACAATGAGCGCTATTATAACCGGCACAGACAGGAGTGTCAGATGGCGATTGAGTCGCTGACGGAGAGAATCCGCAGCGCTCTGCTGATCAGCCGCGACGATTTTCACTCGGGGTCTTCGGCCGGAAAGCTGGACGCGGGGAGAGTGTGGCGCGCCGAAGTGCTTTCCGATGGCCGTATTTTTGACAAGACGATCCGGGGCAGCACCGGGCAGATGGAAGTTCAGCTGCTGCTCGACGCTTCGACGTCGCAGATCGAACAGCAGCAGATCGTGGCGGCGCAGGCGTACATCATCGCGGTGAGCCTGACGAACTGTCAGATTCCGGTCTGCGTAAACTCGTTCTGCTCGATGAGCGGCTACACTATTTTCACGCAGCTGCGCGATTACGACAAACCGCAGGACAACCGGCGCATTTTCCGCTATTTTACGTCCGGAAGCAACCGGGACGGCCTGGGAATCCGGATCGGAGCGGGCGAGATGAAGAAACGGAGCGCAGACATCAGGCTCATGATCGTCCTCAGCGACTGCCGGCCGAACGATGTTGTGAAGATCCGCACAGAGTCGGGCGAGCCGCAGAGTTATATCGGCGAAGCCGGTGTGAGCGATACGGAGGCGCAGGTGCACGCCGCGAGAATGGCCGGCGTGCGGATTCTGTGCGTTTACATGGGCGACGACAAGGGAATTGCCGACTGCGCCCGGATCTACGGACGAAACAATTTCGCGAGAATCCGTGATCTTTCTCTGTTCGCAGAGACGGTCGGCAGCCTGATCCGGGATCAGATACGGAATTAAAGTAAGTAAAACATTAAAAAACGGAAATAATTAATCTGAAATCAACATTTTTGTTGACAAATACAACGCTGTATGGTATTCCTATAGCAAGGCAGACGAAGGCGTCTCCGGAGAAGACGGATTCCGGAGGCGCTGTTTTTGTATATGATCGCCTGCTGCGTACATGTGTCTTTATCACAAAGACAACTGTGAAGCAAATGCGGAGGCAGAGATGAAAAGAAAGCCTGGGGACGAAAAAGAATACAGAGAATATCTGGACGGTGTCAATAAGCGGGATCACGATGCCTGCGGAATCGGCGCCATTGTGAATATAGACGGTCATCAGGACACGGCGGTCGTGGATGACGCTCTGAAGATCGTGGAAAAACTGGAGCACCGCGCGGGCAAGGACGCCACCGGCAAGGTCGGCGACGGTGTCGGCATTCTGACGCAGATTCCGGGCGGCTTTTTCGAAAAGGTCTGCCGAAAGGAAGGATTTGAGACGGGGCGCGCCGGGGATTTCGGCGTGGGCATGCTGTTTCTGCCGCGGAATACAATGCAGAGAACATTTGCCATGAGGAGAATGCAGGTGATCGCCGAGAAAGAGAATCTGCCGTTTCTGGGCTGGCGGAAGGTGCCGGTGAAGCCGCAGATTCTGGGAAAGCCGGCGCTCGACTGTATGCCGGAGATCTGGCAGTGTTTCGTCGGCCGGCCGGACGACGTGGGGCGCGGACTGGCGTTCGAGCAGCGCCTGTATGTGCTGCGCCGGGAATTTGAGCAGTCCGGCGAGGACACGTATGTCTGCTCGTTTTCATCCCGGACGATTGTGTACAAGGGCATGTTCCTGGTGAACCAGCTGCGGCGGTTCTATTCGGACCTGACGGACCCGGACTACAAGTCGGCGATCGCAATTGTGCATTCCCGTTTTTCGACGAACACGACGCCATCGTGGGAGAGGGCGCATCCATACCGGTTTATCGCGCACAACGGCGAGATCAACACAATCCGCGGCAACATCGACCGCATGCTGGCCCGCGAGGAGACGATGCAGAGCTCGGTGTTCGCCGGCGAGATCGAGAAAATTTATCCGGTCGTGAACAAGACCGGTTCGGACTCGGCGATGCTGGACAACACGCTGGAGTTTCTGTATATGAACGGCATCCCGCTCCCGCTCGCGCTCATGATCACGATTCCGGAGCCGTGGAAGCACAATGAGGACATGGACCGCGACCGCCGGGATTTCTACCATTATTATGCGACGATGATGGAGCCGTGGGACGGCCCGGCGGCGATCCTGGCGTCTGACGGCGAGATTCTGGCGGCGACGCTGGACCGCAACGGCCTGCGCCCGTCCCGCTATTATCTGACCGACGACGGCCGGCTGATCTTAAGTTCCGAGGTCGGCGTGCTCCCGATCGGACCGGAGCACATCGTGCGCAAGAGCCGCCTGGCGCCGGGCCGCATTCTGCTCGTCGACACGAAGCAGAAGCGGATTATTTCGGACGACGAGTGCAAGCGGACGTATTCCCGCCGGCAGCCGTACGGCGAGTGGCTGAACCGCCAGATGCTGCATCTCTCGGAGCTGAAGATTCCGAACAAGAAGGTGCCGGGACACACGCAGGCGCAGAGAAACGCCCTGTACAAGGCGTTTGGCTACACGTATGAGGATATGAAGAATATCATCCTGCCGATGGCGGAAAACGGCGTCGAGCCGACCGTGTCCATGGGGCATGACGTGCCGCTGGCGGCGCTCTCGAAAAACCATCAGCTTCTGTTCAACTATTTCAAGCAGCTGTTTGCCCAGGTGACAAATCCGCCGATTGACTCTCTGCGCGAGAAGATCGTGACAGACACGACGATTTATCTCGGGTCTGACGGCGACCTGCTTAACGAGAAGAGTGAGAACTGCCGGGTGCTGGAGATCAATGACCCGATTCTCACCGGCGTCGATCTGATGAAAATCCGGGAACTGCACGAGCCGGGATTCAAGACCTGCACGGTCTCGCTTCTGTACTACGCGAGCACGTCGCTTGAGGCGGCGGTGACACAGCTGACCGTCTCGGTAGACCGCGCGGTTGCGGAGGGCAACAACATCATCATTCTGAGCGACCGGGGCGTCGACGAAAACCATATGGCGATTCCTTCTCTCCTTGCGGTTTCCGCGGTCGAGCAGCATCTGGTTCTGACCCGCCGCCGCACGAGCGTTTCGCTGGTGCTGGAGAGCGGGGAGCCCCGTGACGTCCACCAGGTCGCCTGCCTTCTGGGCTTCGGTGTCCGGGCGGTCCAGCCGTATCTCGCGCATGAGTGCATCGCCGAGATGATCGACAACGGCCTGCTCGACAAGGATTACCACACGGCGATCGACGACTACAACAAGGCGCTGCTCTCCGGCGTCGTGAAGACGGCGGCCAAGATGGGCATTTCGACGCTGCAGTCTTATGAGTCCGCCAGAATTTTCGAGGCGGTCGGCCTGAACCGCAGTGTCATTGACAAATATTTTGCCGGAATCGTCTCCCGGGCCGGAGGCATCGGCATCAGGGAGATCGGCGAGGGCGTCATGGCGCGCCACGAGCACGCGTTTGACCCGCTGGGGCTCTCCACGGATCAGCAGCCGGACAGCCCGGGATTTCACTATCTGAGAAGCGGCGCAGACAAGGAAGATCATCTGTATTCGCCGGAGACAATTGTGATGCTGCAGAGAGCCGTGCGCGACGGGAGTTACGAGGAATTCAAGGAATACACAAAAATGGTCGACGCGGTCGGCCGCCCGCACACCCTGCGGGCGCTGCTCGGCTTCCAGGCTCAGAATAAGCCGATTCCGATCGAGGAAGTGGAACCGGTGAACGAGATTGTGAAGCGGTTTCAGACGGGCGCCATGTCCTACGGCGCGCTGTCGGAAGAGGCGCACGAGACCCTGGCCGTCGCCATGAACACGCTCGGGGGCTTGAGCAACACCGGTGAGGGCGGCGAGGACGAGAGCCGCTTCGGGACGATCAGAAACAGCGCCATCAAGCAGGTGGCGTCGGCGAGATTCGGCGTGACCAGCGCATATCTCAACAGCGCGCAGGAAATCCAGATCAAGATGGCGCAGGGCGCCAAGCCGGGCGAGGGCGGACACCTTCCGGGCCGGAAAGTCTATCCGTGGGTCGCGAAAGTGCGCTGCTCGACGCCGGGAGTCTCCCTGATCTCTCCGCCGCCGCATCACGACATCTACTCGATTGAGGATCTGGCTGAGTTGATCTATGACCTGAAAAATGCAAACCGCAATGCGAGAATATCGGTGAAACTCGTCTCGGAAGCGGGCGTCGGCACGATCGCGTCGGGCGTCGCCAAGGCCGGGGCGCAGGTGATCCTGATTTCCGGGTATGACGGCGGCACGGGGGCGGCTCCGTATTCGTCCGTCCACAACGCAGGGCTGCCATGGGAACTGGGACTTTCTGAGGCTCACCGCAGCCTGATTGAAAACGGCCTGCGCGACAGAGTCGCGCTGGAGACGGACGGCAAGCTGATGAGCGGCCGCGACGTCGCGATCGCGGCGCTCCTGGGCGCCGAGGAGTTCTCATTTGGCACGGCGCCTCTGGTATGCCTGGGCTGCATGATGATGCGCGTCTGCAGCAAAAACACATGCCCGGCCGGCATTGCGACACAGAACAAAGAGCTCCGGAAGCGTTTTTCGGGCAAGCCGGAGTACGTCATCAATTTTATGAAATTTGTCGCGCAGGAGCTGAGAGAAATCATGGCAAATCTCGGATTCCACACGGTCAGCGAAATGGTCGGCCGGACGGACTGCCTCGTAAAGCGAGGAAATCTGATCACAGAGCGGGCCGAAATGATGGATGTCACTTCGCTTCTGAACCAGGAACTCGCTCACGCGCCGAAGCGCCATTTTGACCCGAAAGCGGTCTATGATTTCCACCTCGAAAAGACGCCTGACGAAAGCCGGCTGCTGCCGTGGTTTGAGAAATCCGCGGACGCGTTTGACGCGGCAAGGGCGGAAGGAGAAGAAGAGGCCAGAGAGGCGGCCGAGAAATCGGGCATCGTCAACATCGCCTCTGTCCGCTACAACCTGCCGAAATTTTCCGTGGGGATGCGCGTGTCCAGCACGGACCGTGCGTTTGGAACGATTCTCGGGAGCGAAGTGACGAGACGCTACCGCAGCGCGCTGCCGGACGACACATTTACCATCGAGGCGGAAGGCGGCGGCGGACAGAGTTTCGGCGCTTTCATTCCGAAGGGGCTTACGATCCGGCTGACGGGCGACGCGAACGACGGATTCGGCAAAGGTCTTTCCGGCGGCCGTCTGATTCTGGTTCCACCGGACGGCTCGCCGTTCAAAGCGGAGGAGAACATCATCGCCGGCAACGTGGCCCTGTACGGGGCGACGAGCGGCACCGCTTTCATCCGCGGGGTCGTGGGCGAGCGGTTCCTTGTGCGCAATTCCGGCGCCATCGCGGTGGCGGAAGGGTGCGGTGATCACGGCTGCGAATACATGACCGGCGGCACTGCCGTGATTCTCGGGCCGACCGGAAAGAATTTCGCGGCCGGCATGTCGGGCGGCACGGCGTATGTCCTCGATCAGACGCACACGCTGTATCGCCGGCTCAACACCGACATGGCTGCGATGGAAGATGTTACGAAGCCGGGCGATCTGGAGGAATTGCAGAATATTCTCACAGAGTATGAGAAGGAAACAAAATCGGAGCTGGCCGCGAGGATTCTGTCGGACTTCGACAGCTACGCAAAGGATTTCCGCAAGATTGTGCCGAACGACTACCGGGTGATGATCGCGGAAATTGAGAAACAGCGCCATCAGGGACTGAATTCCGATGAGGCGGTTCTGGCAGCATTCAGGGAGGTGACCAGCCGTGGGTAAGGCGACAGGATTTCTGGAATACAGCAGACAGGATAACGGCGATGTGCCGCCGATTGAGCGGGTGAAGACATTTGCCGAGTTTCACGAGCCGCTGCGCGAAAAGGATCGGCAGGAGCAGGCGGCGCGCTGCATGGACTGCGGCGTTCCGTTCTGTCAGTCGGCGATGCGGCTTTCCGGAATGTACACGGGCTGTCCGCTCCACAATCTGATTCCGGAGTGGAACGACGAGATCTACCGCGGACATTTCGCGGCCGGAGCGGCGAGACTTCTGAAGACCAGCAATTTTCCGGAATTCACGGGCCGCGTCTGCCCGGCGCTGTGCGAAAAGGCCTGTATCAACGGCCAGTACGGTGATCCGGTGACGATCCATGACAATGAGAGGTTTCTGATTGAGACCGCCTGGGCGGAGGGACATATGAAGCCGCGCGTTCCGAAGGTGCGCTCCGGCAAGTCGGTCGCGGTCATCGGCAGCGGTCCTTCCGGACTTGCGGCTGCCGACACGCTCAATCACAGGGGACACACCGTCACGGTGTTTGAGAGGGAGGACCGCATCGGCGGACTGCTGATGTACGGCATTCCCAATATGAAGCTTGATAAATCCGTCATCGCCCGCAGGCGGCTTCTGATGGAGGCTGAGGGCGTGACGTTCAGGACCGGCGTCAATGTCGGCAGAGATGTGACGGCGCAGCAGCTGCTCTCGGAGTACGATGCGGTGATTCTGGCCGTCGGCGCCAAGCAGCCGAGGGCCCTTGCGGGCGCCGACCCGTCGAAGACCAAAGGGATTTATTACGCAGTCGATTTTCTTAAAAGCACGACGAAAAGTCTTCTGGGCGACAGGAAACCGGCGGACGAGTGCCGGACGGCCCCGGTGCTTGATGCGGATCTTTCCGCGGAAGCTTTCCTTAAGCACAAAGATTTCATCAGCGCAAAGGGTAAGAATGTGGTTATCGTGGGCGGCGGCGATACCGGCAACGACTGTATCGCGACGGTTCTGCGCCATGGCTGCAAGAGCGTGACGGCGCTCGAGATGATGCCGATGCCGCCTGTCACCCGGGCGCCGGGCAATCCGTGGCCGGAATGGCCGAAGGTCCTGAAGACGGACTACGGCCATCAGGAAGCCATTGCGGTGTTCGGCCATGACCCGCGCGTGTATGAGACGACGGTCAAAGAGATCAAAACAGACAAGGACGGAAATCTCAAGTCCATCGTGACGGTGAAAGTGAAGTTTGAAAACCGCCGGATGGTGATGATCAAGGGAACGGAAAAGGAACTCCCCTGCGAGCTGCTGCTGATTGCGGCCGGCTTCGTCGGCTGCGAGCCGTATGTCGCCGAGGCCTTTAAGGCAGAGCGCACCGAGCGTGGCTGCGTGGCGGCCGGGGAAGGGGACTATCACGTGAAGTCCGACAAGACCGGACGTCTCTTTACGGCCGGCGACTGCCGCCGCGGCCAGTCCCTGGTCGTGTGGGCTGTCAGCGAAGGCCGGCGCTGCGCCGCGGCCGTGGACGAATATCTGATGGGATACACGCCGCTGGTGAGATAGTGAAGATTTTACTCGATTTCCGATGACAGCATCGATGATTGGTTAAATACGGCCTGAGAAGAGATTAGTGGGATACATTAAAAGAGGCTGCCTCCAGGCAGCCTCTTTTGCATTATCGTATGGTTTGTTTCTTCAGTGGAACAATCCTTTTTTCTCGTATGGCTCAGTGCTCATGGATACGAGCGTGTAGCCGGTGTCTTTGATCGCCTTTGCGAGAGATTCCTGATTCAGGGGATTCTCGGACACGATCACGGCCTCTCCCCTGCGGTGATTTGATTTCACGCTTTTTACTTCGCAGGCGCGGCGCACGGCGTCATTGATATGAGCTTCGCACATACCGCACATCATTCCGTCTATTTTCAGAGTTGTCTTTGTCATTTCCTCTCCTTTCTGTCTGACGCTGGATAGACATTACTAACGAATGATAGCACAGACATACTGAAAGAGCAATGACATTTGTCGGAACATTCAAAATTTACGCCGGCGGCGCATCGATATAGTAGTGGAAATTATTCGACCGCGTCGGGGCCGGTGGGAGGAGTGCGGCGGGGTGATTTGGCGACGGCCTGCTGCGCCTGCGCATATTCTTCCGGCTCAGACTCAGGGGCAGTGTCTTCTTCCGGATCCTCAGAGACAATTTCTTCTGTGTCAGTTTCGGAGTCGGGGCCGCTGTCTCCGCCGTCCTTTTTCAGAGCTTCTTTTGCGTCCTTCTTTTCCCGGCGGCGCTTCAGCCACGGGATGAAAGCCTCATGATAGAGCTGATGGATGATCGCGGCGATCGGGATGGCAAGAAGAATTCCGACTACGCCGAACATACGGCCGAAGATGATGATCGAGGCCAGCACGAGGATCGACGGGATCGACAGCGCGGAACCGTAGAATTTCGGTTTGACGATGTAGCCGTCGATTGTCTGGAGAATGATCGTGAATATCAGGAACCAGAGGGCGAACCACGGGTTGATCAGAAGCAGGATGAACACGCCGATGGCGCCGCCGACGATCGGGCCGAATGTCGGGGCGAGATTGGTCACGCCGACGACAACGGAAATCAGGACACTGTAGGGCATTCTTGTGATCGTCATGAATATGAAGTTCGAGACGCCCACAAACAGAGCGTCGAGCAGTTCGCAGGCGATATAGCGGACCAGAATGTCATTGCATTTGCCCCAGAAAGTTTCGATGCCGGTGTACGTCTTTTTCGAGAAGAGCAGCTGCATGAGATGGCGGAAACCCTTCTGCAGACTTTCCTTGTCGATGAGGAAGTAGATGGACATGATAAATGAAATAACCCACATCAGGAGGTTGCTGCCGACCTGGGTCGACGTTTCCACGATATCGCTGAAGTTGGACGGAACAAGCGATACGATCTGATCCAGGAGGTCGTTTCCGGTGGTGACAATCTGAGAGATGTCAAAGCCGCTGGAAGAGGCCGAACCGGAGATCTGGGTCAACAGAGCCTGGAGACTCTCAACGTAATCATTCAGATTGCTGACAAATGTCACGATGCTGTCGACCAGCTGCGGAACGAGATAGACAAGCAGCACGACGAGCAGAATCACGAACAGGGCCATGCTCAGGAAGACCGATAAAATCCGGGCCAGATGTCTGCGGCGCACTTTGACAAAGAGTGTGCGCATGAACAGCTTGACCAGCGGATTGAAAACATAGGCGATGATAAGACCGAGGATGACCGGGAGACAGAAGTTCCACAGAGCAGCAAGGCCCCTGCCGAACAGGTTGATGTGCGTGATAAACGCGTAAAAAAGCGCGATCACACATCCGGCCGTGACGACGGAGCTCCACTTCATGTCGGGTTTTTTCGTCCACTTCATAGCTAAACCTCCACACGAAAAGCATAATATCATATTGAATGTCAACATCCAACAGACAGAAAACGTAAAACAGACAGAAAAAACAAGCCGGGAATGGCTGGCAGGCGCTCTTGCGGTCAGCCTTGCGCAAACAGTACTTTCTTCTTATAATGTTGTGGACTTATTGCGCGTCCCGGGAATGAGGGGCGCCTTTTTGCGGGGAGAGCCATGGAAATAGACAAATACATGTCCGAAGAACATCACATGCACATCAACTGGGAGGAACATCAGAAAGACCCTTCCGTCTGCATTCGTGACGCTTCACTGGAGGACAAAGCGTATATCATCAGCCGCGTGGGTATCATGGAACTGGCGGTCGGGGCCGGCGCCTGGCGGGTTCTGGACGCGATGAACATTCTTTCCCGCGCGCTGGATGTCAAGTGCTCGGCGGACATCGGGCTCTGCTCGCTGTCCTGTTCGTTCACCGGCGGCGGTGAGGTTTTCACGCAGCAGCTGACAATTCCCACAACCGGCATCAATACGGCGAAAATGGAGAAACTGATCCCGTGTATCCGGAAAATGGCTGAGCATCCGGAGAGCGTCAGTGTGGCGCAGGCGCACGAAATGCTCGAAAAAGTGAGCAAAGCCAGGGGACTCTACACGCCGCTTCAGGTCGGCCTTGCGTCGGGCGTCGCCTGCTTCGGATTCACATTTCTTCTGGGCGGCGGCTTCATCGAGATGATCGGCGCGCTGATCGGCGCATTTGTCGGGAATTTTTCGCGCCGCCTCATGATTGACCGCAGGATGTCCCTGGTAGCCAATGTCATCTGTTCGGTCGGCCTGGACTGCCTGGCGACGATTCTTTACTACCGCGTCATCGAGGGGCTGTTCGGTGTTTCGCCCGAGAATGAGGCCGGGTATATCTGCGCTATGCTTTTCATCATTCCCGGATTCCCGCTGATCAACGGCGGGTTCGATCTCGCAAAATCGCACATGCGGTCCGGCATTGAGCGGCTTGTGTATGCGCTGATGATCATCACGGTCGCGACATTCACCGGATGGCTGACGGCGTACGCGCTTTCGTTCAGTCCGGGCGATTTTGTCGCGCTGAATCTGGGACTGCTCCCGCGGGTGATTCTGCGTCTGATCTGCAGTTTTCTCGGCGTGTACGGATTCTCCATGATGTACAACAGCACCCGCCGGATGTGTTTTCTGGCCGGCCTGATCGGCATGACGGCCAACACGCTGCGGCTCGAGCTCGTCGATCTGGCACATATGCCGGCGCCGGCGGCCGCTCTGACCGGCGCTTTCACGGCGGGCATGCTCGCGGCGCTCGTGTGCCGGAAATTTGTGAATCTGCCGCGGATTTCGCTGTCGATTCCGGCCATCGTCATTATGGTTCCGGGCATGTATATGTACAAAGCGATTTATTACTTTGGAATCGGCGAGAGCACGACGGGGCTCGGCTGGCTTTCCGGGGCGGCGCTGATTGTCCTTGCGCTTCCGACCGGTCTGATTCTGGCGAGAATTCTGACCGATCACCGGTTCCGCGTCTGCGGCTGAGACGGAGGCCTGAGAATGAAAAAACTGATTTCCTGGAATGTCAACGGCCTGCGGGCGTGTGTGAAAAAAGAGGGATTTTATCCATTTGTCAGGGAAGAAGACCCGGATGTTCTGATGCTGCAGGAGACGAAACTGCAGGACGGGCAGATTGAGATGGATCTTCCGGGATACCACCAGTACTGGAATTACGCCGAAAAGAAGGGGTATTCGGGGACGGCTCTGTTCACAAAGGAAGTGCCGCTTTCCGTGACAAATGGCATCGGCATCCCGGAGCACGATCATGAGGGCCGGGTGATCACGGCGGAGTTCCCGGCTCTGTATCTGATCACGGTGTATGTGCCGAACGCGAAAGAGGATCTGTCACGGCTTGAATACCGGTGCCGCTGGGAGGACGATTTTCTGGCCTATGTGAAGGGGCTGGAAAAGAAAAAGCCGGTGATTTACTGCGGGGACCTCAATGTGGCCCATGAGGAGATTGATCTGAAGAATCCGAAGACAAACCGGGGGCACGCCGGGTTTACGGACGAAGAGCGCGCGAAGTTTTCGGCCGTGCTCGATTCGGGGATGACGGACAGTTTCCGGTATTTTTATCCCGACAGGACGGGCGCGTATTCCTGGTGGTCGTACCGGTTCCACGCGCGGGAACACAACGCGGGATGGCGCATCGATTACTTTGTCACGAGTCAGTCGCTTGTGCCGCGGCTTGCGGACGCGATGATCTACAGCGATGTGACCGGATCGGACCACTGCCCGGTGGGACTTCTGATCCGGGACGGAGAGTGAAGGGCGTATGCACGAGCTGAGTTATATGGTGCGGTTCGCCAACATGGCGGTCGAGGCGGCGGAAAAGAATCACGCAAAGAAGGTCGACACGGTGACGATCCGGGTCGGGCAGATGACGGGCCTTGTGCCGCAGTATCTGCAGCACTACTATCCGCAGGCGGCGGCTGGGACGATTCTCGAGGGCAGCCGTCTGGTCATCGAGGAGTGCCCGGTGCGCATGAAGTGTGCCTGCGGAAACGTCTACACGCCTGACCGGGAAAACGGCTATGCCTGTCCGAAGTGCGGCGGCAGCGCCGGCAGACTGATTTCCGGGCGCGAGATGGATCTCGTGAGCGTGGAGATCGAGTAGAGGGGGCGGCATTGCGGCCCGGCCGCAAACGCGGTATAATTTCTCTACTTAATTGGCGAGTATCAGTTCTTGGCGGCCTGTATGGCCAGTATACAGATAAAGAGGGAACGTTTTGTATAGAAAAAAGCCGCAAGGATGGCTGAAGCATCTGGATTTCATTGTCACGGACCAGATTCTTCTGCAGCTTGCATTTGTCACGGCTTTCATACTGCGGTTTGACGCGTCACGTCTGGCAAATCTCAAGTTTTACAGTACCGATATGATACTGATTGCTGTGGGTGCGGTGATCGACGGAATCCTGTTTGAAAGCTACAAAGATATTCTCCGACGGGGATATCTGATTGAATTTGAGAAGACCGTGCGGATGGTTGTCGTCGATCTTCTGCTGCTGACATTTTTCCTGTATGTCATGAAAACCGGTGAGACATTGTCTCGTCTGATGACGCTGTATTTCGCCATCTGCGCGCTGTGCTATGTGTATCTGGCGCGGTGTCTGCGCAAATACTGGCTCTGGCATCACCGGTTTCCGGGAGGCTACTCGATCCGGCAGCTGCTCATTGTGGCAGACGCGGACAAGGCGCCGGAGATCATCCACCGGGTGCAGGAAAACATCTACCGTGACATCCAGATCAGCGGACTGATTGACACCAGCGGGAAGGCGGCCGTCGGGGACGAGATTGCTGACGCGAAGGTCGTCACGACGCTTGAGAAGGCGGGCGAATACATGACGACCCGCTGGATCGACGAGGTGCTGGTCTGCACGTCTCCTGAGAACAATCCGGCCGTGCAGAGACTGCTCGATCTCTGCTCTGAGATGGGCATTACAGTTCATATTCCGCTCTCGGCGCCGAAGGACAACTACGAGACGCACACGATCGAAAAGTTCTGCGGGTTCCGCGTGATAACGGAGAGCATCCGCATCGTGAGCACCGGACAGCTCATGGCCAAGCGCGCCATCGATATCATCGGATCGCTCGTGGGCCTTGCGTTTACCGGGATTTTCACGGTCATTTTCGGCCCGATCATTTTCTTTACGGATCCCGGCCCGATCTTTTATTCACAGGTCCGCATCGGCGAAAACGGAAGACGTTTCCGGATTTATAAATTCCGCAGCATGTACAAGGACGCGGACAAGCGCAAGAAAGAACTGATGGAGAAGAACGAGATGCAGGGGCTCATGTTCAAGATGGAAAATGATCCCCGCATTCTGGGCAGCGGCCCCGACGGCACGCGGCACGGAATCGGATGGTTCATCCGCAAAACCTCCATCGATGAGTTTCCGCAGTTCTTGAATGTATTTCTGGGGCAGATGTCGCTTGTGGGCACGCGGCCGCCGACAGAAGAAGAATTCCAGCAGTATGAAGCCCATCACCGGGCGAGACTGGCCACTAAGCCGGGAATTACCGGACTCTGGCAGGTGTCCGGGAGAAGTAAGATCACGGATTTTGAAAAAGTCGTCGAACTGGACATGGAATATATCAACACATGGACAGTGCGGGAGGACTTTAAGATTCTGCTCAAAACCGTCAAGGCTGTCTTTGCCGGCGACGGCGCCGAGTAAACGATGAGACAAAGCGGGCGGACGTGAAGTGCGGGGGCTGACGGGAAGCGGCGCTTGCAAAATACTATTCGAAAGTATACGATAAGGTTTGCTTTTATGAAAGGAAGTCTATGAATATAATACTGCTTTCAGGCGGGTCCGGGAAACGGCTCTGGCCGCTCTCAAATGACGTCCGTTCCAAACAGTTCATCCAGCTGTTCAAGGATTCAGAAGGAAATTATGAATCCATGGTGCAGAGGGTGTATCGGCAGATCACCCGGGTGGACAAAAACGCTTCTCTTACAATTGCGACCTCGAAGACGCAGGTTTCCGCGATTCACAACCAGCTCGGGGATCATGTCTCGGTCTGTGTCGAGCCGATGCGCCGCGACACGTTTCCGGCTGTCGCGCTTTCCTGCGCGTATCTGCACGATGAGCTGGGCGTTAAAGACGATGAGGCTGTCATCGTGTGTCCGGTCGACCCGTATGTGGACGACAGCTATTATGAGGCGGTCGCAAGACTCGACGGCCTGGTGAAAGGCGGCAAGGCCGCCATCACTCTGATGGGCATCGAGCCCACGTATCCTTCCGACAAATACGGCTACATCATTCCGAAGGAGAAATCCGAGGTGTCGCCGGTGCTCGAGTTCAAGGAAAAGCCCGACACGGCCACCGCAAAAGAGTACCTGAAGAAAGGCGCTCTCTGGAATGCCGGTGTCTTTGCGTTCCGTCTCGGCTATATGATGAAGCGGGCGCACGAACTCCTCTCATTTAAGGATTACAGGGATCTGTATGAGCACTACGGGGACTGTCAGAAGATTTCGTTCGACTACGCGGTTCTCGAGAAAGAACCGTCGATTCAGGTTCTCCGCTACGCCGGCGGCTGGAAAGACGTCGGCACCTGGAACATGATGTCCGAGGTCATGGCCGACAAAGTGAAGGGCAACGCACTGCTCGACGAGACCTGCGAGAACACCAACGTGGTAAATGAGCTCGACATCCCGATTCTGGTGATGGGCGCGAAGAACATGGTCATCGCGGCTTCCGGGGACGGAATTCTGATTTCCGACAAGGAGCGTTCCGGTTACATGAAGCCATTTGTCGAGGAGATCTCGACGGATGTGCGGTACGCCGAGAAGTCGTGGGGCGATTACAAGGTGATCGACGCAGGGCCGGATTTTCTCACGGTCAAGATCACGCTGAAAGCGGGAACCCACCTGTCCTATCATTCCCATGAATTCCGGGACGAGATCTGGACGGTGCTGTCCGGCAGCGGCAAGGCTGTCGTCGACGGCAAAGAGATCCCGGCGATGCAGGGCGATGTTATCCGGCTTCCGGCCGGCAGCCGTCACACGCTGATCGCAAAGACACCGATGGTGGTGCTCGAGAGTCAGCTCGGCGACAAGATAACAGTAAAAGACAAGCAGAAGTATGACTTTATTGACGGAGAGGATTAAGGATATGAAAAAGGCATTGATCACGGGTATCACAGGACAGGACGGCTCATTTCTCGCAGAGCTTCTTCTCTCAAAGGGCTATGAGGTTCACGGACTCGTAAGACGTTCGGCTGAGCACACGACACAGCGTATCGATCACATCATCGACAGGCTCCACATCCACGAGGGCGACATGAGCGACAGCTCCTGCCTGATCCGTCTGGTCGGCGAAATTCAGCCGGATGAGATCTACAACCTGGCTGCGCAGTCTCACGTTCAGGTTTCGTTTGACGCGCCGGAGTACACGGGCGATGTCGACGCCATCGGCGTTCTCCGCCTGCTCGAGGCGGTTCATATCTGCCATCTCGAAAAGAAGACAAGAATCTATCAGGCTTCCACTTCCGAGCTGTACGGCAAGGTTGAGGAAGTTCCGCAGAATGAGAACACTCCGTTCCATCCGTTCAGCCCGTATGCGGTCGCCAAGCAGTACGGCTTCTGGATGATGCGCGAGTACCGCGACGCCTACGGCATGTTCTGCTCGAACGGCATTCTGTTCAACCATGAGTCAGAGCGCCGCGGCGAGAACTTCGTGACCAGAAAGATCACGCTGGCGGCCGGCCGCATCGCCTGCGGCCTGCAGGACCATCTGGAACTGGGCAACCTGGATTCCAGACGCGACTGGGGCTACGCCAAAGATTATGTAGAGTGCATGTGGCTGATTCTGCAGCAGGACAAGCCGGACGATTTCGTCATCGCGACCGGCGTTCAGCACACCGTCCGCGAGTTCACGGAGCTGGCGTTCAAAAACGACGGCATTGAGCTCGAGTGGCGCGGCGAAGGAATCGACGAAAAGGGCTACGACAAAAAGACCGGCAAGATGCTGGTGTGCGTAAACAGACAGTGGTACCGCCCGACCGACGTCGTAAACCTCTGGGGCGATCCGACGAAGGCGAAAACCGTACTCGGCTGGAATCCGCAGAAGACAAGTTATGAGGAGCTGTGCCGCATCATGGCGGAGCATGATCTCGCCCTGGCACGGAAGGAAGCTGCGAATCGATGAAAAAGGTATTGATATTCGGAATCGGCGGATTTGTCGGCCGGTATCTCTCTGAGGAATTTAAGAAGAACGGATACGAAGTGGCCGGCAGCGACGTGCGCAGGACGGATTCAATACCGGAGTATGTGTCGTTTACGGCCTCGGATCTGCTCGACACCGACGCGGTAAGGACACTCGTGGCAAATGTCTCGCCGGACATGATCGTCAACCTCGCAGCCATCAGCAGTGTCGGACTCTCCTGGAAGATTCCGCAGACCACGGTCTCGGTCAACGTGGTGGGCGCCCTGAACGTGCTGGAAGCCGCGAAAGCGCTTGAAAAGCGGCCGAAGGTCATGTTCATCGGATCCAGCGAGGAGTACGAGGCGCAGGACGGCCCGATGAACGAACAGACGCCGCTCGACGCGAACAATCCGTATGGAATTTCCAAGGTGACACAGGAGCGGTTCGCGAGGCTGTACCGCAGCCAGTACGGCATGAAAGTCTACTGTGTGCGGCCGTTCAACCACACCGGTGTGGGCCAGAGAGACTCGTTTGTGCTCCCGAGCTTCTGCAAACAGGCGGCCGGGATCCAGAAATCCGGCGCGCCGGGCGTGATTCACGTCGGCAATCTCGCGGCGAAGCGGGACTTTTCCGATGTGCGCGATATCGTCAGGGCCTACCGGATGATCATCGAGAGCGATGACTGCGACACGATCTACAATGTCGGCAGCGGCAGCGCGTACGGACTGGACGAACTGCTGAAATATATCGTATCGCTCAGCACACAGCCGATTCAGATTCAGGTCGATGCGGACCGCGTGCGCCCGATCGACACACCGGTGATCTGCTGCGATCACAGCCTGATCACGCAGCGTCTGGGCTGGAAACCGGAGCACACGATCTTTGAGACCTTAAAAAATATGTACGATTCCTTCCTGGCAAATGGGTGAATGAAAAGACAGACAAGCTCCTCTGATGCTGTTTTTCGGCGGTGCGCGCTTAAGCCGCGTTTTTATGACCAACAGAGCGGTGGACACGGACGTGAAAATTCTTCGGGAACGCTTTGACGGACTAAAGTACTAAAGAACGAGCCCACTGAAATATATTGGTGACCTTTTCAGGCATCGGATTGCAGGCAACTTGTGATCCGATGCCTTTTTGGGCAGCAGGGAACGAAAAGCGCCCGGGAACGGCCGTTTGAAGCGAAAAGAGGGTCGGGGCGCAGCTTTTCTTCAGAAGGATTGGTGAGGCGGTATGTATCATATCGATGAGAAATTTACGGTTCCCGCGTATTTTCCAAAATTTTCCTGTAAGTGCGGGAAGTGCCGGCACACGTGCTGCGAGGGACTGGAGATCCGGATTTCTCAGGAGGAGTATTTCCGGATGGTCGGCGAGGACTGCCCTCCCGATGTGCGCTCAGACCTCGACGTGGCTCTGCACCCGCTGGGACGGGAGAGCGATCCGGGAAGTTTCGCCGCCCTGGTGCCGGATTTCACGGGGCGCTGCCGCCTGCTGGGAAAAGACGGGCTGTGCCGGCTGCAGGCCGCCTGTGGGGCGGATGCGATTTCCGTGATCTGCCGTCTGTATCCGAGGCGCCCGCAGCTCCTGAACCGACAGAAAGAAGCGGGGACTGCGCTCCCGGTCCCGGAAATCAGCATGGCCAATTCCTGCGAGGAGACACTGGAGCTGCTGAGAGATTTTGATGACGGCAGCCCGATGAGGCTGATGGCGCTCCCGGTGTCATTTGAACTGGCGGATCTTCCGAAGAAAAAGGAGACCCCGGATCTCGGCCATGAGCTGATGGTGCACCGCATGTGCGTCGGCATTCTCTCGGATGAGTCGCTGCCGCTTGGCGAGCGGATGCACCGCTTCATGACGTTTCTGCAAATCGCATTTTCTGGTGACCCGGGCGGAGAGAGGCTCATGGACGCGGCTGTCTCGATGCCGGGCCGTCTCGTGCTGGGACTCTTGCGGGAATGCGCAAAAACAAGAGAAGAACTGAATGAAATGGCGGCCGGATGCCGGGAGCCGGACGGCGGGCGGACACTGGACCGCAGAGAGGAAAACCTGATCGGGCGGGTCCTGGCAAATGACGCCTTTATTAGGCTCATTCCGTACGGCGATGCGGATATCGGACCGCTCGAGGCCGGAGCCGCATTTGTCGTGATGGCGAGGATGCTCCTGATACTGACGGCTGTCCCGGGTGGGGCCGGCAGCGAGGAGGGAATCAGCCGGATGGCGGCTTTTTTCCGAATGACAGAACTGACGGATTTTGACCAGGCGATTCTGAACCGATTGAAATAACTCTGCCCGGGGTATACACTAAGCAAAGCGCGGGCGAAGGCCCGGGCGGGAGGAATAGGAAAAATTATGATACGCAACAGAATCTGGCACCGGATCGCAGCGGTCGTATTTCTGATAACACTCGCGGCAGTCGGATATGCCGTGTTCCGCATTGTACGGCTGGGAATGCTGCCGCAGAAATATCTGATCGCGCTGTGTGCGGTTTTTGCCGCGCTGCTCTGCCTGTGCGCATTTCTGCTCTTTAAAAAGGGACAGCACAGAAATCATATCAGACAGTTCCGCCGGATTATGGCCTGTGTTCTGTGCGCGGCATTGTCAGGCGTTTCCGTGTACGCGGCCGGCATGGCGGCTCAGCTGCAGAACACGGTCGAGACGACGACATCCGACACGCAGACGGAAGTCACCGGAACACCGGTCGGCGTGTATGTGCTGGCGGATGACACGGCGTCGCAGATCGATGATGTGCTCGCGGACCCGATGGGACTGCTTGCGCAGCTGGGGCGGGGCGCGGCCGATGCGGCGCTTGCCTGGATAGAGGAAGATACCGGCACTGCGCCGGAACTCACAGAGGCGGCCGGGATGACGGAGCTGGCGGATCTGCTGTACAACGGGGATGTCCGCTCGATCGTCGTGAAAGAGTCGTATCTGCAGCTGCTGGATGATGTTGAAGGATATACGGATTATTCATCGAAGATGCGGCTTCTGGCGGAGTACACCATCGATCCATCTGAAGACACGGACGTGAGCTCTGTGGCAGCGGATGAGACGACGGACGAGACAGCGGACGAGAGCACGAGTACGACGGACAGCGCATTTGTCGTCTATCTGAGCGGCTCGGACACCCGAGACGCGGGGCTGCCGGAATCGACCCGGTCGGATGTGAATATTCTGGCGGTCGTGAACACGCAGACTCATGAGATTCTGCTGCTGAACACGCCGAGAGACTACTATATCGCGAATCCGGCTGGCGGCGGCGCACTCGACAAGCTGACGCACTTAGGGATCTACGGCGTGGGCAACTCGATGCAGGGACTCGCCGATCTGTACGATGTGTCGATTCCATACTACGCGCAAATCAACTTCACGGGATTTGAGACGCTGATCGACGCGATTGGCGGCATTGACGTCAACTCGCCGAATGAGTTCACGACAGATACGGACGGCGGGCAGACCCATGTCGTGCAGGGCATGAATCACTTCAACGGCGCGCAGGCGCTGGCGTTCGCGCGAGAGCGGCACGCTCTGGCAGCCGGCGACAATGAGCGCGGGAAGAATCAGATGCTGGTGATTGAGGCGGTTATCCAGAAGCTGACGAGCGGGACCACGATTCTGACGCATTACAGCGCAATTCTGGATTCGCTCTCGGGCATGTTCCGGACCAATCTGTCCTCGGAGCAGCTGAGCACATTTGTCAGGGATCAGCTGGACAGCGGGGCGAGCTGGAATGTGACGCGGTACGCCGTGACCGGTTACAATGATGAGCAGCCGTCGTATTCGCTTCCGACTCCGAACTATGTCATGCAGCCGGACTGGGACAGCGTGGCTGAGGCGAAGAGTCTGATCGCGCAGGTTCTGAACGGCGAGACACTTTCGGACAGCTGATCGCGGGTGAGAGTTGAATTTTTTACGGCTTTTCGGTATTCTATTTTATGATTAAGACGTACAAATGTACGTTGTCTGACCGTGTATAATAAAAGGAGAAACACATGGCAGAAATAAAGGGCACAGAAGACAATTTCAAGGCAGAGGTCCTGGAATCGGACAAGCCGGTTCTGGTGGATTTCTGGGCGACGTGGTGCGGCCCCTGCAAGATGCTCGCTCCGACAGTCGCAGCGATTGCACAAGAGAGAAATGATATCAAGGTTGTGAAGGTTGATGTGGATGAGAATCCGAATCTGGCTGTTGAGTACGGGGTGTCTTCTATTCCGACGCTGATCGTGTTCAAGAACGGAGCGCCGGTAAAGCAGTCTGTGGGACTGGTTCCGAGATCCCGGATTGACGAGATGCTTGCCTGAAGATTTCAGGCGGTGACAGCCATCGGATGTGGAAACGGAGGCGGTTGCCATGTGGTCGGTATCAGATGAAATGACGCCGGACAAACTGAAAAATTCAGCTTATATGCTGCTGCGGATTATTCCCGGCCGGGAAGGACGGGCCTCGGATGCCATTGCGGATGTTGTCAGTCCGGAATGCCGGAGCCTGATGGACTCCATGGGATTTGCCAAGGTGAAAGAAGGCACGTCCGTCAGGGAATTTCTGCGGCATCTCAAGGCAGACTGGCAGAAAGATTTGTATGACGCTGCATTCCTGGGGAAGCGGATACAGCGTGTGATTCATTATGGCCATGAAGGCCACTGGTTTGAAGCGCGCCTGCAGCAGGCGGATGAGTCCGGACGCTGTCTGGTCATGCTGCGGAGGACTGAGGAAAGCGAGGAAGAGATCCAGGCAGCGGAAGCGGATGAAGACGAGGATGACAGTCTGAGCACGGTCAACCTGAGCCTTCAGTGCTCCAAACTGATGAGCAGCAGTATGCATATCCGCGAGGCGATGGAGTCGGTGTTCGCGATTCTGATACGAAAGCTCGATGCGGACCGGTGCCTTCTGCTCGAGACGGACACGCACACGCTCTGGATGTCTTTTGAAAAATCAAAGGACGGACTGGAACCGCTGGCAATCCGCGAAAAACTGCCGATGCGCAGCTTCAGCGGAATTGTCGTGCCCATGACGAGCGACGGCCTGATCATGGTCAGGGACCTGGATGAAAATAAAGCCCTGCATCCGCAGGAAAGACGGATTCTGCAGAGCATGGATATACAGCGCTACATCGCGGTTCCGCTGTATGATACGAACCGGCTGATCGGTTTTCTCGCCGCAGTCAATTTTGACGCCGAGAAAGCGGAGAGTTCCCGCAATCTGTTCCGCCTTGTCGCCGCGACGATCGAAGCGGCCGTAAAGACGGAAAATATGCGCCGCAAGCTTTCGTTTCTGTCGCGGCATGATCCGCTGACATCCCTGAAGAACCGCCAGTCGCTCCCGGACATACTGGAGAAGCTGGAGAGGGATAAGTGCGGAGCCGGCGTGGTGCTGGCGGATATTGACGGACTGGGCAAAATAAATCGTGAAAAAGGGATGCGGGCCGGAGACGCCTGTATTGTGAGATGTGCTGAGTTTCTGAGAATGTATTTCCCGACAGAGACAATCTACCGGGTTGACGGCGGAAACTTCCTGGTGATTCTCCCGAACGCCGACAAAACCTCATTTGAAGCGCTGGTAGACCGGGTTGAGGACTCTCTTTCGACAAACAGCCAGGTCCCGCTGGATATCCGGTCCAAGTGGTGCAAAAACGGCAGAGAGGTGCGGGAAGCGGTTGAAAATCAGCTTGAATAACAGGAAAGAAGGGGAAGATGAACAACAAACTGGATGAGATGTCGGTCAATGCGATCCGTGTGCTTTCGGCAGACGCGATTGAAAAGGCAAAATCAGGCCATCCCGGCCTGCCGCTCGGCATGGCGCCTGCCTGCTATGAGCTCTGGGCTCATCACATGAATTTCAACAGCAAAGATCCGAAATGGGCGAACCGGGACCGTTTCATTCTTTCGGGCGGACACGGCTCGATGCTGCTGTATTCACTTCTGCATTTGTTCGGCTACGGACTCTCAAAAGAGGATCTCATGCAGTTCCGCCAGTTCGGGAGCAAGACGCCGGGACACCCGGAATACGGATGGACGGACGGCGTAGAGGCGACGACCGGTCCTCTGGGCGCCGGCATCGGCATGGCTGTCGGAATGGCGGCCGCCGAAAAGCACCTGGCTGCCATCTTCAACAAGCCGGATTTTCCTGTCGTTGATCACAGAACCTATGTGGAATGCGGTGACGGCGATCTGATGGAAGGCATCTCTTCAGAGGCGCTTTCCCTGGCCGGAACCTGGCATCTCACGAAGCTGACGGTTCTTTATGACTGCAACCATATTTCAATTGAAGGCGGAACGGACATGGCTTTCACGGAGGATGTGGAGAAGCGTGTCCAGGCATTCGGTTTCAAGACACTTCATGTGCAGGACGGCAATGATCTGGAGGCGATCGGCAAGGCGATCGAGACGGCAAAGGCCGATACAAGTGCTCCGTACTTCCTGATCATCCACACGGAAATCGGATATGGCTGCCCGGCAAAGCAGGGCACGGCGGCGGCGCACGGCGCTCCGCTGGGCGAGGAGAACATCCTCGAAATGAAAGATTTCCTGAAGTGGCCGAGCAAGGAGCCGTTCTATGTTCCGCAGGAAGTGTATGATCACTGTCAGGAAATCGCGGACGGCAAGCGGTCGGCAGAGGACTCCTGGAACGCCCTGTTCGCGAAGTACCGGGAAGAGTATCCGGATCTCGCCGCAAAGTGGGACGCCTATCATTCGGATGCGGCCATTGAGGCTCTGAAGGATGACAAAGACTTCTTCGCTCCGGCTCCGAAGCCGGAGGCGACGAGAGCTTCATCCGGCGCCGTGATTCAGTATATCAAGGACAAGATCCCGAACCTCTTCGGCGGATCCGCCGACCTGGCTCCGTCCACCAAGACAGATATGAAAGGCGAGCCGTTCTTCTCAGACGATGTGCCGGAAGGACGCAACATTCATTTCGGCGTGCGTGAGATGGCAATGGGCGCATCGGCAAACGGCATGCTGCTCCACGGCGGTCTGCGCACGTATATCGGCACATTCTTTGTGTTCAGCGATTACATGAAGCCGATGATGCGTCTGGCGGCTCTTATGGAAATCCCGCAGATTTACGTCCTGACGCACGACTCGATCGGCGTCGGAGAGGACGGGCCGACCCATGAGCCGGTCGAGCAGCTCGCGATGCTGCGCGCGATCCCGAATTTCCATGTTTTCCGCCCGTGCTCGAGAATCGAGACAGAAGCGGCCTGGTACATGGCGCTCAGCTCAAAGAAGACGCCGACGGCTCTGATTCTGACCCGTCAGGCTCTGTCGCAGGAAGGCAGCGCGGAAGGCGCGATGAAGGGCGGCTATGTGCTGAAAGACTGCGAAGGCACGCCGGAGATCATACTGATTGCGACCGGATCGGAAGTGGAACTCGCGCTTCAGGCCGCGGAGAAACTCACCGGGGACGGACACAAGACACGCGTCGTGTCCATGCCGTGCACGGAAGTGTTCGACGAACAGTCCGAGGAGTACAGGGAGTCTGTTCTCCCGAAGGCAGTCCGCAAGAGAGTCGCCATCGAGGCGGCTGTCGGATTCGGCTGGGAGAAGTACACCGGCCTGGACGGCGCCGTGATCGGCATGAAGACTTTCGGCCTCTCGGCCCCGCAGAGCAAATTGTTCGAGCATTTCGGCTACACGGTTGAGAATGTCGTGAAGACGGCAGAAGGACTGTAATCAGTCCGGATTCAATTGCGGATAACAAAATAAAGACAGAAAGGGCGGTCACACGTGATGGTATGATTCCATTCCGGCAGACAGGATGACAAATGGAATCCGGTGTCTGGAATGGAAGAATCGGCAGGTGCGATTGCCCTTTTTGTCAGGGAAAGGCTGAATATATGAAGCAGGTTTCGGTACTGTATGTCGGTGTGTGCGGATATGGCGGGGGCTATCTCAGAGAGTTCAGCGAAGTCCGCCCTGAGGGCGTGAAAATCGCCGGCATTGTCGAGGTAAGAGACGGGGTCGGGGAAATGTTCCCGATTATCCGTGAGGAAAATATTCCTGTCTGCAAGTCGGCTGATGATTTCTATAAAGAACACCGGGCGGATCTGGCAGTTATTTCCACGCCGATTCATCTGCATTATCAGCAGACACTGGACTGTATCCGGCACGGGTCCGATGTTCTGATTGAGAAACCGGTCTGCACATCAGTGGATGACGCAAAAAGGCTCGTCAAAGCTGCCAGAGAGTATGGACGGTTTGTCGCGGTCGGATATCAGCTGAATTACAGCCGCGATGTGCTGGCGATGAAGAGAGATATTCTTTCCGGAAAGTTCGGAAGGCCGCTTTCCATGAAATGCCTGCACGCCTGCCGCAGAGGAGAAATCTATTATCACCGGAACAACTGGGCCGGGAAAATCAGCGAGCACGGACGCACGGTAAATGACAGTCCTTTCAACAACGCGTGTGCTCATCAGTTCCAGCTCATGACGTTTTTACTGGGTGGGACGCCTGACAGTTCAGTGGAACTTGCCGATGTGAAAGGGGAAGTCTACCGGGGAAATCCCGGCGTCGAAAACTTTGATGTCGCGGCAGTTCACGCACTCACGGCGACAGGTGTGCCCATTTATTATTACACGGGACATCCCTGCAGACAGAAGGACATCGGACCGGAAGCGCAGTATGACTTTGAAAACGGCACGATTTACTTCGGGCATGACTTTGGAGAAGGTCCGAAGGCCGAATATGTCTACCGGGGAAAAGACGGACAAATCATCGACTATGGAAAAGTCCCGAAAGGCGCAAAACTTCAGAAATTCTATGACGCCGTGCAGGCGGTGAGAGACAGAACGCAGCCGGTATGTACGGTACAGTGCGCGATTCCGCACCTGGAGGCGGTTGAGGCGCTGTCAAAGCTGCCGATCAGAGATATCCCGCAGGAGCAGGTTGACGTCGTGCGGGAAGGCGGGGATACATACCACGAAGTGAAGCATTTTAAGGAAATTCTTGAAAAATGTTACGAAAATCAGCTGATGCCGTCGGAAGTGACGGACAGCTGGGGAAAATAATCTGTTTCAGGAGGAGCTGCCGGTATGCTGATTCCCGGAATTGTATCGGTGACATACAAGAAAGAAAGTCCCGCATTTGTCATTGACGCGGCAAAAGCGGCGGGGCTGAAGGCAATCGAGTGGTCGGAAAACTGGCATGTGCCGGCCGGCGACGTGAGGGCGGCGGAAGATTTGTACCGCCGGACCCGGGAGGCGGGATTGCAGATTGCCGCCTACGGTTCGTATTTCAAACTTGGAACGGAAGAAGATCCGGCGGGCCGGTTTGACCAGTCGCTGCGCGCGGCGTGCGCGATGCACGCCCCGATCATCCGCATCTGGGGCGGTGTCAGGGCAAGCACTGACGTCACAGAACCCGAGTGGGAAAGAATGGCGGACGAGGCGCGCCAGGCAGCGGCAGCGGCAGAGAAAGCCGGAATCAAAGTGGCACTGGAGTGGCACAGGAATACGGTGACGGACACAAATGAGTCGGCGGAAAGGTTCCTGCGCGACGTGAACAGCCGCAATCTCTACTGCCTGTGGCAGCCGACGATGGCTCTCTCGATAAAAGAGCGCACGGACGGGATCGACATGCTCGAGAAAAAGGGCAGACTCCTGAATCTGCACGTCTATTACTGGGAAGAGGACGGAAGATATCCGCTTGCGGAAGGAGCCGGTCTCTGGCGCGAATATCTGCGCCATGTAAAAAAGTCAGAAGACCGCTTCGCGCTCATGGAATTTGTCAGAGGCGACACAAAAGAACAGCTTGTAGAGGACGCGAAGACACTCTTAAAGCTTGTCGGCGGGTTTAACGGATGACAGCAGCGAAATAAGTCAGGTTATTGTGGGGATTTCTTTCAGCCTTCCTTTTCCTTCCATCGGCTTTCCGCCCGCCAGCAGCCACTGCTTGAAGCGCCGCTGCAGCCCTGTGTTTTCCGGATAAGACGAGACAGGGCCTTTCGGCCAGTCAAAGACGCGCTCGACTGCCTGGCCGCTCTCAAAATCAGGCGCGGCCGGCTCGAAGCGCGCGGCAAATTTCAGGATGTGGGAATCCGGTTTCATGAATTCGCGGTTGACGCGCGCGAGAAGCCAGGATTCACACTGCCAGCGGACAAATGTATGGCCGAAGACGGAGGGAAAAAAGCCGGCCGCCTGCCGCAGCGAGTCGTCCACAGCCTCGGGGGCAAGCGATCCGCCTTCCGGGATGTGAATCCAGAGAATGTCTTCCCGGGCGTCCGGTTCGAATTCAAGCCTCCCGAGACGGTACAGCTCACCCGTCAGCGGTTTGGCCGTCCAGCGGTACTGCTTCAGCCCGCTCACGCCTTCGGTGCGCTTCAGGACGTCGTGCCAGATGGCGATGTCGCGGAACGTATCAAAGTAGACCGCATCAGAAATTCCTTTTTCTTTGAACCAGTCGTGCCGGAACACGGCAAAACAGGACATAATCCAGAGAGCTCCCGGATATTTCACGGCATCGGGCAGATGGTCAAGTGTGTCCAGAAATTTCTGCGGGTTTTCCTGAAATGAAATCCACAGCCCTTTCTCTTTGCCGGCAAAACCGCTTCTCTCCCCCGCCGACCTGAGTTCCGTGAAAGAAAGCCCGACTTTTTCAGCAAATGTCTGCAGTGTCATACGAGAACTCCTTCCCCCGGCGAGGCCCGTCAGGCGCGGTCACTTTACGAGAGCCTGACGCGCCGCTTCTTCTACGATTTCGCGCATCTGCGGCAGTCTGCGCTCCATGTCAGAGAGGAGCGCGAACTGACTGCGCGCGCGGTCAAGATTGTGATTCGGGCGGTGAATCCGGAAATACGTGTCGCCCTGAAGATAGTCAGTCAGAAAACGCATGCCGCACTCAAATGTCATGATGAGCGCCCCGTCGGGGAGAAGCTGCGTCTCCGCGGGTGTGAGCCTTCCGGCGCAGGCCTGCAGGAACCCTTCCGTGTAAGCTTTGAAAAGGTCGAGGCGGCAGTAGACCTTGCTCAGATCGCGCTCGTCCTCGGCCGCTGAACTCGCGCCGAACCGGATCGAATCGCCGAAATCGTTCATGACGTAACCCGGCATAACCGTGTCGAGATCAATGACGCAGATCCCTTTGTGCGTCTTGTCGTCGATCATGACGTTGTTGAGCTTCGTGTCATTGTGCGTGACCCGGAGTGGCAGCGGCGCCCCCGCCTTTTCGCAGCGGTGCGCCAGCTCTTCGCGCTCCATGACAAATGCAATCTCGTCCCTGACGCCATCGGCGCGCTGCCGGCAGTCTGCTGCCACGGCCTTCTTGAACGCCTCAAAACGCGCTGCGGTGTCGTGAAAGCCCGGAATGGACTCGTACAGACTGTCCGCCGGATAGTCGGCGAGGCGGCGCTGGAACGTCCCGAACGCGATGGCGCTCTGCCGGAAATCTTCGGCGCTCTCTGCCATGTCATAGGAAGTCGCATCGGTGATAAACCGGTAGGCTCTCCAGTACTCCCCGTCTTCGTCCACCAGAAAACTGCGGCCGTCCTTTGCCGGAATCAGACTCAGCGTCTCCCGCTCCGGGTCGCCGCCTTCCTCGACAATCTTTTTCCGGAGCCAGGAAGTTACGCCGGCGATATTGCCCATCAGGCGCTCCGGATCGTGAAATACATTCTTGTTGATTTTCTGCAGAATGACATACAGTGCGCCCATTCTGCCGATCGAAAAGCGCAGCCGGTATGTCTCATTGATATGTCCGTTTCCAAACACCTGCAGGTCGTCCGGCATTCCCTCAAACGCGAAACGCGAAGCGGCTCTCCAGGCGGCGCCGATATACTTGTCCATCTGCCATCCCCCTTATACTTTGGATTGCTCTGTAATCGTAGTCCGGAATGCCTTGAAAATCTTTGCATAATCTTTTATAAATTGTACAGAATCTGCAGAATTAAACGCCGGCTTAAAACAGCCGGTTTCATGACAAATGTGAAGGAGAATTCATGGCATATCAGGGGCTCCGCCTTTCCGGCGCCATTCAGGTTCAGAAACTCTACAGTCTTCACTACTTTGAGTATCGCAGTGACTTTGTCTTTGAAGGAGAAACGCATGATTTCTGGGAATTCCTGTGCGTCGACAAGGGCGATGTCATCGTGCGGGCGGGGAAGCGTTCCCTGCGGCTCTCGGCGGGCGACGTCATTTTTCACGCGCCGGGAGAATTTCACGCCGTAAAAGCAGACGGCGTCACGGCGCCGAATCTTCTCGTCCTGTCGTTTTCGACCCGCAGCCGGGACATGGAGTTTTTCCGGGAACGGCAGCTTCACATCGACGCGGCGGAGCGGGCCATTCTCGCCGCCCTCATCCAGGAGGGGCGGGACTGTTTCGGTGAGAGACTTGACAACCCATGGCTCCAGACGCTGACGCCGCGGAAGGAACGCCGCTGGGGCTGTGAACAGATGATCCGGATCAAACTGGAGGAATTTCTGCTGCACATCAGGCGGCGGTACGCGGTGGAAACCAAAGTGCCCGCGATGAGCGAAAACCCGCGGGAAGAAGAAAGCTTCAGCACAGTCGCGCAGAACAGCGACCGCCGGCAGCTGCGGCAGATCGAAGAGTATATGAAAGCCGGGGTGAGCCGGAAGCTGACGCTTGAGACCATTTGCCGCGACAACATGATCAGCCGGTCGAAACTTCAGCAGCTGTTCCGGGTGTACGAGGGCAGCGGCGTGATGGAGTATTTCATCCGCCTGAAGACAGAAACAGCCGGGGAAATGATCCGGACCGGCGGCGTGAACTTCACGCAGATCGCGGATTTCCTCGGCTATTCTTCGGTTCATTATTTTTCGAGACAATTTAAGAAAGAGACGGGCATGACACCGTCGGAGTACGCCTCGTCGATCAAGGCGCTCATGCGGCCTCCTGCTTCTTCGTGATGCGCAGCATCACCAGCGAGAGAACGAGAATCCCGACGCACGGGATGATGTTGACGGCCATGCCGGTGCGCAGGGTCGTGCTGTCGGCCACGACGCCGACGAACCACGGAAAGATGATGCCGCCGAGACCGGCGATCGAGAGGAGAACGCCGACACTCGCGGAGCTCATCATTTTTCCGACGCTCGCGACAGCCATCGGGTACACGCCGGCGATGCACATCGAGAACAGGCCGAGGGCGATGACGGCCGGAACGGTCGCTGTCATGCGGATCAGGACGATATACATCGCGGTGAGTCCGACGCCCATGAAGGAAAGAGCGCGGAACGTATTTTTGATTTTGACGCAGTTGGCCAGAAAGAGCCTCGCGGCCAGGGTGAACACCCACTGAATCGTGACAGAGTAGGTGGCCAGCGTGCCGGCCATGATTCCTTCATTCTTGTAATATGTTACGAGCCAGCCGTTGACGGTGTACTCGGCGCCGTTCTGGCAGAACAGAAGGAACGTCAGGATCCAGAATACCGGCGATTTCAAAAACGAGTAATCGGTCTTTTCCCGGGCGGCATTTTCCCCGGAAGGGCGTCCCGGGAGTCCTGCGGTAAGAAACAGAAACCACATGATAAGCCCCGCGGCGCCGACCGCGAGCATCGGAACCGAGAAGCCGAACCCTTCGGTAAATGAGACGAGAAACGGGCAGAGCAGAGCGCCCAGCGCGAACCAGGCATTCATGAGGTTCATGGCGCGGGGCCTGTCGTCGGTGTTGTTTCCGGCGAGGATCGTGCATTTGTTGGCCGCGCATCCCTTGGCGATTCCGGCGATCAGAAAGGCGAACAGCAGTAGCGCCGGGTTTCCGGTGAACGCCATAAGGCAGTAACCGATGGCATATCCGCTGCAGAGGATCAGAGTGGTCGCCTTCTCGCCGATGAAATCCGGGAGCAGGCCGGAGATGAGGAGCGCGATCATGTTGCCGACGCTCATCGCCGAGACGAGTGTTCCCGTAAAACTGTAGTTGAAATCGTAGCGGTCGCGCAGAAGGCTGACGATAATACCGGCTGAGATGGCGCCGATCCCGCTCAGAAAGAAACAGAGCATGCCGGTTCTGTAATAGCGTTTGTTATATTTTGCAGATTTCATTGTTTTACCTTCTTTTCAGAAAATTTATCACAGGAAACAATAAAATGTAAGCACTTTCATAAGTTCAATGGTATAATATTCGAAACAGGCTGGCAAGCGGAAAATGAGGCCTGAAAAAAATAAGAAAAATCAGTTCGGGAAGGGAGTCTCTGGTATGGAGAAATTAAACTACAAGGTGCTGAAAGAGAGCGGCTACAAGGGCTATGTTCTTGAAAAAGGCGCCCCGGTGAAGGTTCTGCAGTTCGGTGAGGGCAATTTCCTTCGCGCGTTTGTCGACTACTGGTTCGATATGGCCAACGAGAAAGTCGGCTGGAACGGCAAGGTCGCTCTGGTACAGCCGATCGACCGCGGCCTCACGAAGATCATCAATGCGCAGGAAGGTCTGTACACGCTGTATCTGCGCGGCACGGAGAACGGCGAGAAGGTTGACAGAAAGCGCGTGATTTCTTCTGTTGACGCATGCTACAATCCGTACGATCCGGAAGACTGGAAGAAGATCGAGGAAATTGCGGTATCCGACGATCTGGAGTATATGGCGTCCAACACGACGGAAGCCGGCATCACCTATGATCCGTCCTGCACGCCGGATCAGATGCCGCCGACATCGTTCCCGGCGAAAGTGACGGTACTTCTGTACAAGAGATTCAAGGCCGGCAAACCGGGCATCACGTTCCTTTCCTGCGAACTGATCGACGCGAACGGCCAGGAACTCAAGAAGGACGTGTTAAAGCACGCTGACGACTGGGGCTACGGAGAGGACTTCAAGAAGTACATCACCGACGACTGCCTCTTCTGCTCGACGCTCGTTGACCGCATTGTTCCGGGCCGTGTCAGAGACGCCGCCATGGCAGAGCAGATGGACAGGGATAACGGGTATCTCGATGATCTCAAGGATATCGGCGAGGTATTCGGCGTGTGGTACATCGAGGGCCCGGCGGCTCTGGAGGACAAGCTTCCGTTCAAGAAGGCGGGCCTCAATGTTCACGTCGTTCCGGAAGTCGCTCCGTACAAGAAGAGAAAGGTGAGAATCCTGAACGGCGCTCACACCGGCTTCGTTCTCGGCGCGTATCTCGCGGGATTTGACATCGTCCGCGACTGCATGCACGACGAGACGATTCACGGCTTTATGAATAAACTTCTCAGCGAAGTCATTCCGATTCTGCCGCTCGACAGACAGGACTGCGAGAATTTCGCCGCGGCTGTGACCGATCGCTTCAACAACCCGTTCGTGGATCATCAGCTGATGAGCATTTCCCTGAACTCCACCTCGAAGTGGAAGGCGAGAGATCTTCCGTCGCTGCTCGAGTACAACGAGAAGTTCGGCAAGCTCCCGGAGGCTCTCTGCATGGGCTTCGCCGCGTACATCGCGTTCTATTCAACTGATCTGCAGCGCCGTGAGGCCGATGGTCTCATCGCAAAGCGCCCGGCAGGCAACGAGTACAAGATCCAGGATGACGCCTGGGCGCTCGACTTCTACTGGGATCACAGGGACGCCGACGACAAGACTCTCGTTAAAGACGTTCTGTCCAACACCCAGATGTGGGACGAGGATCTCACGAAGGTTGCGGGCCTTGAGGACAAGGTGTACGCAGATCTCGAGAAGATCCGCAAAGACGGTGCCAAAGCCGCTTACGCATCAGTGCTGTAAGGCGGCGGACGCGCGGGTATAAAACCGCGGCTTAAACAGACAGATACACTCAGTGGACGACGGCAGGACAAATGGTTCCTGCCGCCGTCTTTTTTGTCGGGGCGGAAGGGATTCGACGGTCTGCTATTCCCGCGGCATTTTTTTCAGGACATCAAATTTAGGTAAAACGGCAAATTTGTCATGAATTTGCTGTAATATTATATATAGCAGGCTGACGGTTATGAATTTGGGAGGGAAATTCGGCAGCCATGAAAAAGAGACAAATCGTTATTTTTACACTGCTGCTTTGCATCGATCTGATTGTTCTGCTGCCGTTTTTTCAGGTATTCGCGCTGTACTCTGTACCGTATAACCGAAAAGAACGGCAGAAGCTCGACGCGTCGCTCTGCACGGAGAGTTCTGAGTGGTACGAGGATGACATTCAGGTTATCGAAGGCGAAACCGGCCCGGCGGAACTGACTCAGAGTCTGAAGAAGTTCTATGAAGAGACCGGTGTACAGCCATATCTCGTGCTGACAAGCGAGGGAAATTTTTCGATTAAAACGGAAAAAATGTTTCAGGAGTATCTGCGCGGCGTCTACTGGGAACACTTCCAGGACGAGGGGCATGTGGTGATCGGAGTCTTCCGGTCTGAGGATTCCGAGAACGATGACACAAAGATGGTGCTGTATGTCGGAAAAGACGCGGAAAGTGTGATCGACGCCCAGGCGAACAACATCATCACTTCTCTGTTTCAGAGCGAATATTGGAAAGACCGGCACAAGCTGTCATTCGACTTGAGCGGGACTGTCATCCGCACGATTGAGAAGATCCCCGATTACATTATGAAAGAACAGTATCACGCGTTTGTCGGGCTGGCAGCGGCAGGCGCCTTGCTGATTCTTGTCATGGCGGCGCTATCCTATGCGGCACTGTCCGCCGGACGGCAGGCGGCGGAGGCGGGCATGCAGTCCGGTGAGCGCGCGCCGTCCGCGGATTTTACCTCACAATCCGCGCGGCAGGAGACGAGAATGCCAGGTTCTTCGGTGGTCATCATCAATGGTATCCCGGTTGACCTGAAGAATGAAACGAATCTTTCCAGCTCTTACCGCAGAAATCGGAAAAAGACAGAGAAAAGGATTTCGAGAGCTGCCAGGCAGAAGATACCGGGCAAAGGCGTGATCGTGGCGTTTGGAATCGTGGTGCCGCTCATTGTGATCGCCGCCGCATTCGGCATTGCTGCCGTCAAAAGCGCCTGGGCAGAGAGGGCGGACAGATATTATCTGGAAACAACGGCGTCTGAGACAGAGACGGCCGTGCCTGAGACGGAAACCAGCGTCGACGCGTCCGCGACCGAAAATCAGACGACGGCCACCCTGAAGACCACAACAGCAGGAGCGGCCGAAACCACACAGGCGCAGTCTTTGTCGGACACAGAACTGCGTGAGGAAAAACAGAAGCAGCTCAGACCGGACGGCACGACGGAAGCAAATCCCTACACAAAGCCGCAGGATCTGGGCGATGACATCCTGGATGCGCGCGCGCAGATAAACGGTGTGATCTATCAGTTCCCGATCCCGATGAACGAACTGCTGAATGACGGATGGGTGTTCCTCGCCGGGGATGACGGCGGAACAGATACCACGGAGGACACACAGCTGGATCCGCAGGAAATGACGTTTGCCATCCTCAGCAATTCCGAGGGGCAGGAACTCAATGTGGATATCATGAATCTTTCGACCTCGGAGACGGCTGCTGCCAGAGACTGCGCGGTCACATCCGTCACAGATTTTCAGTACCTTTCGGCTGGCGTGGTGGTGTCAGGGGGCTATCATATCGGCACACAGCAGTCGGATATAGAAGAGCTGATGGCGGACTATCAGCAGCAGGAAGGCGGAAGTTACCAGAAGGATGAACAGGATCAGACAACGTTCTACAATCTGAATTTCCCGATGAGCGAGACGCCGGACGGAATATGGACAGGCGCTTTTTTCTCGACAGCCTATTACGAAGACGGCGAGATGTCATTCCTCTGGTACGGGATCAACGTGTCCGACTACCGGGCGATGTACTGAGGTGACAGGATGCAGTACCGGTACACCGTGATCCGCAGCGCCCGGCGCACTGCGGCCATACAGATAAAAAACGCAAAAATTCTCGTCCGGGTCCCCGAGACCATGACAAATGCGGAAATCCGCCGCTTCGTGTCGGATCACACCGACTGGATCATCCGGAACATGAAAAGAGAGGAAACGGCGCGCCGGGCGGGAGGCGCAGCGAAACTCACGCCGGAAGAACTGGAAAAACTGGCTGAACAGGCCAGAACCGTAATTCCGGAGCGAGTCAGGCACTACGCGCCGATCGCGGGCGTCACCGTTAACCGGATCACAATCCGGAACCAGACCACGAGATGGGGCAGCTGCAGCGCGGCCGGCAATCTGAATTTCAACTGCCTGCTGATGCTGACGCCGCTCCCGGTCGTCGACTCCGTCGTCGTGCACGAACTCTGCCACCGCCTGTATATGAATCATTCGAAGGCTTTCTATGCGGAAGTGCGCCGCGTATATCCGGAGTATGACAAATGGAACGCCTGGCTCAAAAAACACGGCGGGGAAATCATGGCGAGAAATCCCGTCTGCCCGTGAGAAGCTTAATTTAATAAAATAAGCGCCTGCTCTACTGACAAAATTAAATAAAATCGCATTTTACTATTGACAGCTTCAAATTTTTGCTTTATTTTAATAACCACAAAGCAAAGGCGCTTTTCGGAGAGGAATCTCCGGAAGGCGCTTTTTTTGTTCACAGATTTTCTCACGGCGCTTAGGTCCGCCTGAGGGCGGCGGACCGGACTGCCGGGAGACGACAGCTGAGAAGGAGGGATTTGTATGGATATTCTGGCGAACGGCCTGGACGTGGGCTGGACCCTGATCGGAGGATTTCTGGTATTCTTCATGCAGGCCGGCTTTGCGCTCTGCGAAGCGGGACTCACGCGGGCAAAAAACACAGGCAACATTCTGATGAAGAACCTGATGGACTTCTGCATCGGCACACCGTGTTTCTGGCTGATCGGATTCGGCATCATGTTCTATGGACAGGGAGCCCTGATCGGCGGCTTTGACCCGCTGATCCGCGGCGACTACTCGTTCCTCGGCCTGAACATGCCGATCTGGGCGTATGTATTCTTCCAGACCGTGTTCTGCGCGACGGCCGCGACGATTGTGTCCGGCGCAATGGCCGAGCGGACGAATTTCAAGG
This sequence comes from Lachnospiraceae bacterium, assembly GCA_050944355.1. Classification (GTDB taxonomy): domain Bacteria; phylum Bacillota; class Clostridia; order Lachnospirales; family Lachnospiraceae; genus UBA4285. Next base: position 113,633 of record JBMNQX010000005.1, on the reverse strand, counting down.
CGTACTGCATCTATTCCGCCGTCATTTCTCTTTTCGTCTACCCGATATCCGGACACTGGATCTGGGGCGGCGGCTGGCTCTCACAGCTCGGCTTCCACGATTTCGCCGGTTCGACGTGTGTTCACATGGTCGGCGGAATCATTGCCTGCCTCGGCGCGAAGATGCTCGGGCCCCGCATCGGCAAATACGACAAGGAAGGCAAGCCGCACGCGATCCTCGGACACAACATGACATCGATGGCGCTCGGCGTCTTCATCCTCTGGTTCTGCTGGTTCGGATTCAACGGCGGCTCTACAATCGCCCTTTCCACCACGGAGTCCCAGAATCTCGCGTCGCTCGTATGCTTCAACACCAACCTGTCCGCGGCCGTCGCCACGCTCACCGCAATGCTCTTTACATGGGTGCGCTACGGCAAGCCGGATGTATCCATGACGTTCAACGCATCGCTCGCAGGTCTCGTGGCCATTACGGCTCCCTGCGACGTCGTGACACCGGTCGGCGCATTTTTCATCGGTCTTGTCGCCGGATTCCTGGTTGTTCTCTCGGTTGAATTCTTCGACAAAAAGGCCAAAATCGACGACCCGGTCGGCGCTGTTTCCGTTCACATGGTAAATGGTCTCTGGGGCTCCATCGCCGTCGGTCTCTTCTCGACCGGCACCAACGGCGTCGGTGCGGGACTGTTCTACGGCGGCGGTTTTCATCAGCTCGGGATTCAGGCGCTCGGCGTTGTATCGGTAGCCGCGTACGAACTGGTCATCATGTACATTGCCTTTACATTGATCGATAAGACAGTCGGGCTCAGAGTTTCCCCTGAGATTGAAATCGAAGGCCTCGACATCAACGAGCACGGCCTGCCGACGGCGTATGCCGGCTTCGCGATCAGCGACAACACGCAGACCTATATGGATGTAAACGAGAACACAGATCTCGGCGAGGACGACGCTTCCAAGGCGAGCGATGCGCAGCTGAATGCGGCCGTCAAAGTGAAGCGCGAGGACGGCGCGACCGGCACGATCTACGACACTGGCATGCACAAGGTGACAATCATATGCCGGCTCTCGAAGTTCGACGCTCTGAAGAAAGCGCTGAACGATCTCGGCGTGACCGGCATGACGATGACGCAGGTCATGGGCTGCGGTATTCAGAAAGGAACGCCTGAAAAGTACAGAGGCGTCGTTGTCGACTCGACGCTGCTCCCGAAGGTCAAGGCTGAGGTTGTCGTATCGAAGATCCCTGTCGACGCGGTCATCGACGCCGCCAAGAAGGCGCTGTACACCGGCCACATCGGCGACGGCAAGATTTTCGTCTACAACGTGACCCGCGTCGTAAAGGTTCGTACCGGCGAAGAAAACGAAGCGGCTCTGCAGGATGTAGAGTAATATCTTTAATTAAGAAAAAACAGCTGCTGTCTCAGGAAAAATAAACTGGGGCGGCAGCTTTTTTTGCGTTTTTTCCGATAAGTGCGCAGTGATCTTAATATTTTACCAAAATTTGACATGAATAATGGCACGCGCTTTACATAGTACTGTTACTATACTTCACGGCTGCGGACAGGCCGCCGCCCGTGCTTTTACAAAATGCTGACATTGAGGAAAAAATGCAGAAGGTGATTGTAAAAGTAACGTAAAGATACTATAATACGATTATCACAAAAATGCACAAAAAGAGGAACGTGAAAGATCTGATTATCATGAAAAATGCGGTAAGGTCAGGCCTTTTTGCGCAATATATCCGGGGAAAGAGGAGTGATTATGGGAAAGAAGAAAGATAAGGCTCCGCAGGCTAAGTCTGCGGCTGTCGGGAAGAAAGGGAAGAAGTCGGTATTTTATTATATCGAGCCGTACCTGTACCTTCTCCCTGCGTTGGTTCTGTTTTTTATGTTTGTGTTTTATCCGTTTGTCAAGACGATTGTACTCAGCTTTTCCATTACGACTCCGACAGGCAGTTTCGCAATGTGGAATGGCGTGCAGAACTACATTGATGTCTTCACGGATTCCGGATTCTGGAGCAGCATGTGGATTACGTTCCGCTTTGCAATCGTGACGGTCATCCTTTCAATTTTTCTGGGCTTTGTCATGGCGATCATCAGCAATGAAAAGTTCCCGGGGAGAGGTTTCTTCCGGACTGTTTATTCACTGCCGATGGCGATTTCCGCGGCAGCTGCGGCGGCCATGTTCACATTCATCCTGCACCCGACCGTCGGCACGCTGAACTATGTGCTGCACACGAACATCGGATGGCTGACGGACCCGAAATGGGCTCTGTTCTCTGTTGAGATGGTTACGGTCTGGATGCGTGTCGGCATCAACTACATTTTCCTGCTGGCAGCTCTTCAGTCGGTTCCGAAAGATCTTTACGAGAGCGCGGCGCTGGAAGGAGCCGGGTTCTTCAAGAAGCATTGGTATATCACGCTTCCGTGTGTCTCCCCGACCATGTTTTTCCTTCTTATTATCAACGTAATCAGCGCGCTGCAGCAGTACGCGCAGGTTCGTATGATGACCGACGGCGGTCCGTCCAACTCGACGCGCGTCATCGTGTTTGAGATCTTCGAGGAGGCATTTACCAACGGGCGTTTCGGTATCGCATGTACCGAATCGGTAATCCTGTTCATCATCATGATGATTCTGACCCGGATTCAGTTCAATCTGGAGAAAGGAGTTACATACTGATGAGCTCGACAGCAAAGAGAAGAATATTCCTTACGATCATTTTCATTATCAACATTATATTTGCGTTCATCGTGCTGTTCCCGATTCTGTACTGCTTCAATGTCAGCAACATGAGCAAGTCGGAGATATACGCATATCCTCCGCAGTTCTTCGCAAAGCAGTTCACGCTGGACAACTACAAGACGGCTCTTGAACTGGCACCGTTCGGACGCTTCATCCTGAACTCTCTGATTGTATCCGGTGTCTGCACGGCGGCTCAGATCATCACGGGCGCGCTCGCGGGCTACTGCTTCGCAATGTTTGAGTTCAAGGGAAAGAAAATTCTGTTCACGCTGATGCTCGCCACCATGATGATTCCGAGCCAGGCGATTCTCATCGCCAACTATCTGACGATCAGCCAGTGGGGCATCGTCAATACCTATGCAGCTCTGGTGCTGCCGTATCTGGCCAGTGCATTTGCCGTGTTCAATATGCGGCAGGCTTTCCTGTCGCTGCCGAAGGAACTGTATGAGGCGGCTCTGGTTGACGGATGCACGCGGTTCAAGTTCTTCTATTCCGTGGGCTTCCCGCTCATCAAACCGGCGCTCGGCGCTCTGGGAATTTACACATTCCTGGACACCTGGAACTACTATATGTGGCCGTTGATTGTCGTCAACACGACGGAGATGCGCACCGTCCAGATCGGCCTGGGTATGCTTCAGGGGTCCGAGTCCACGAACTTCGGACCGGTCATGGCCGGCGCCATGATAATCCTGCTTCCGTCCATCATCGTATTTGTCATCGGTCAGAAGCAGCTTGTTGAGGGACTTACAGCCGGTGCGGTCAAGGGCTGAGTTCATATAAGAGGATTTTGGGGGTGTTCCGGCAGGAAAAGGGTACCTGTCCGGTTGATCTCATAGGAATGAAATGCGTGATAACGCGAAGGAGGAAATATTTTATGAGAAGGTATGGTACAAGAGTTCTAGCGGCAGTTATGGCAGGGACCATGGCTGCAGCGCTCGCCGGCTGCGGAAGCAGTTCTTCCGGCAGCACAACAGCAGCGGCTTCCGGTTCGACGACCACCACGGCGGCTTCCGGATCCACGACAACGTCGGCAAGCAGCGCCAGCAGTGATGGCAAGATTCAGCTGACGTTCTGGCACTCCATGAGTGAGACCAACGGCCAGGCGGTTCAGGCGCTCGTCGATGATTTCAACAATTCACAGGATGAGATCTATGTAAATGCCGAGTATCAGGGCAAATACGACGACGTCAAGACCAAGATGAGCGCCGCTCTTCAGTCCGGCAAGGATCAGCTCCCGGATATCGTTCAGATGTACGATATCGGCACGAAGTACATGGTTGACTCCGGACTGGTTATTCCGGTTGAGGACATGTTCTCGACAACCGGCTATGATCCGGACACGATCATGAGCATCGTCAAGTCGTATTACACGGTTGATGGCAAGCAGTATTCCATGCCGCTGAACGTATCGACCCCGATGCTGTATTACAACAAGGATGCGTTTGAGGCGGCAGGCCTCGATCCTGACACGCCTCCGACAACGTGGGAAGAGGTCAAGGAATACGCACAGAAGATCCAGGAGAGCGGAGCATGCCGGTATGGATATGCGCAGGCTATTTACGGCTGGTTCTTCGAGCAGGAGATCGCAACACTCGGTGAGGACTACGGCGACAACGACAACGGCCGTTCCGGCAACGTGACAAAGGTTATGTGGAATGAGAACGGCACCGCCAAGAAGATCATGGACAACTGGATGGATCTGATCAACAGCGGATACGCCGGCAACTATGGCCAGACGACTGGTGATACACAGACCGCGTTCTTCGCAGGACAGGTTGGAATGATCATCGAGTCCACCGCTATTCTGAAGAACGCCATCAACAACTCTGACTTCGAGATCGGCACCGGCTATCTTCCGAGATTCTCCGATGCTCCGGATGACGGCGGCGTTATCATCGGCGGCGCATCTCTGTGGCTGATGGATACCGGCGACACCGAGAGAGAAGAGGCAGCATGGAAGTTCCTTGAGTTCACGACATCTGCAGAAGAGCAGTCCAAGTTCTCACAGGGCACAGGCTACTTCGCTATCAACGAGGACGCTTATGAACTGGATGACATGAAGTCTTATCTCGAGCAGTATCCGGGATTTGAGACAGCAATCAACCAGCTGAAGGACAGCCCGGTCAATACGCATACCGCAGGCGTTCTCTCCGGTGTTGCTGCTGAGAACAGAAAGTCGTTCCAGAACTACATGGAGGAAGTCATCAACGGCACTAAGACAGTCGACGAGGCCATCGCCGCCTGCGAGGAAGAGTGCAACGCTGCTATTACGAACTACAATACTTCCACAGGCAGCTGAATTGAGCCGTAATCAGCCGGCATAACCGCATGTCAGGCTGACAAAGCTAATACACAACAATGTAAATGAGCAGGAAGGGGCTGCGCACGGATGAGAGGGTCCTTTCAGGCAGACGGGCTTGCAACAGCGCAAGCCTGCGCCTGGGATGGAAGCGCTCAGAAAGTGCGGCGGCCCCTCTTATTTGTCTCCCTGATTTTCTGCCGGTATGCCCGAGGCCGGATTTCTTTTCACAAATCCTGTTATCCGTTACTGCTTTTTGCGTCTGCAAATGGTACAATGGCACAATAATAATCAGTGTCAAATTTATGTAAAATAAACAGGCGGCCATGTGGATCTGACATGGCTGCTATTGAAGTGGAGAAGTTCATGATCAGAGCTTTAGATTTTTTCCGTGAGATGTCGGTCTGGTCAATGACGGCCAGAATGCTGCTTGCCATGATGGCGGGCGGGATCATCGGACTGGAGCGTGCCAGAAAAGGGAGAGCTGCGGGGATGCGGACATATATGTTCGTGTCTCTTGGCGCTGCGCTCTCGATGATGATCAGTCAGTATGACTATGCGATGCTGACCGGACCGTGGGCGGAATTATCGAAGCAGCTGGGCGTTTCGACAGATACCTCCCGGTTCGGCGCGCAGGTTATTTCCGGTATCGGTTTCCTCGGCGTCGGGACGATCATCGTGACCGACCGCCGTCAGGTGAAAGGTCTCACAACAGCCGCGGGGCTGTGGGCTTCGGGATGCATCGGACTGGCCGTCGGGGCGGGATTTGTCGAGTGTAGCATCGTGGGCATACCGATGATGCTGCTCAGCATCACGCTGTTCCCGGCGCTGGAAGCGCGGATTTACGAGCGCTCCCGGAACATGGACTTTTACGTGGAATTTACAGAGCTCTCGGACATCGGTCTGATTCTGAACTGCATCCGGTCATTTGACATCCGGATTGATGACGCGGAGATTGAGAAAAAGGATCGGAAGAGTGCCACCGGTCCGAATGCCACGTTCAGCATTTATCTGAAAAACAAGAGGACGACGCACGCGGAGGTGCTGTCCGCGGTGGCTGATCTGGAAAATGTACGACGGATCGAGGAAATCTGAAGGATTACAGGCAGGAGGAACAGGAACGTGTTAGATCTTCCGGTAGAATTGAGAGACATCACATTTGGAACGGTTCTGCTCAGAATGCTTATGGCTGTTGGATGCGGATTCGTCATCGGTCTTGAGAGAACGGTGCGGCGCCGTACGGCCGGACTGCGCACACACATTCTGATTTGTCTGGGAGCGGCGATCACGACGCTGACCAGCCAGTATCTGTTTCTGGGGCTGCATCTCTATACGGATATCGCCAGGCTGGGCGCGCAGGTTATCGCCGGGCTGGGCTTCATCGGCGCGGGAACGATTATTGTCACGCGACACCAGAGGGTCAAGGGACTCACAACAGCTGCGGGTCTCTGGACATGCGGCATTATCGGGCTTGCCATCGGCAGCGGATTTTATGAGGGCGCCATTATCGCGACCGGCCTGATGCTGTTCGCCGAGCTCTTTCTCACGCGGTTTGAGCACAATATCCTTGACCGCTCCCGTGATTTCAGCTTATATATTGAATATGACAACACCGCCGCGCTGAATGAAATTATCACGCAGATTCGTCAGGAGAACTTCAATCTTCTGAATATTGAAGTGGCCCGTCCGAATGTGACGAAGAAGCACAACGCATTTGCCCTGATTGCTCTGCGCGAGACAAAGAACGCCAGACAGGAAGATCTTGTGGAAGAGGTCCGCAGGATGGAAGGTGTTGTGTCGGTTGAGCTGATGTGACAGAGGGGAACAGGATGCTGGAAGAACTTAAGCAGAAGGTGTGGGAGGCGAATGAACTCCTGCCGAAGTACGGACTTGTGACGTTTACCTGGGGCAATGTTTCGGGCATTGACCGGGAAATGGGACTTTTTGTGATCAAACCGAGCGGTGTGCCTTACGAGACGCTGAAGCCGGAAGACATGGTGGTCATGGACCTGGACGGCAGACAGGTCGAGGGTAAGCTTCGGCCTTCGTCGGACACGAAGACGCATCTCGAGCTGTACCGTTCGTTTCCGGAATGCGGCGGCATTGTGCACACACATTCGACATTTGCCGTCGGATTTGCCCAGGCGGGGATGGATATTCCCTGCATGGGGACGACGCAGTGCGACTATTTCTACGGCGATATTCCGTGCGTGAGAAATCTCACGGCGCAGGAAATCGATGAGGATTACGAGAAAAATACGGGGCTTGCGATCGTGCAGTGGTTTAAGGATCACGGCATCAGCCCGGTGTATGTCCCGGGATGTCTCGCAAAGAATCACGGGCCGTTCGTGTGGGGAAAAGATGCGCTTGAGGCGGTGCACAACGCGGCCGTGGTCGAAGAAGTGGCAAAGATGGATTTTATCTCGAAGACGCTGAACCCACAGGCAGGGGATGCGCCGGAAGCATATCGCGAGAAGCACTTCCAGCGCAAGCATGGGCCGCACGCGTATTACGGACAGAAAAAGTGAGAGGTGGCAGATGACGGAAGCGGAAAGCATCCGGGACGGAAAGACGTCCCTGGGCATCGAATTCGGATCGACCAATATCAAGGCAGTTCTGACAGATCTCGGCGGGCGGGTACTCGCGTCGGGCAGTTACAGCTGGGAGAACAGCAATGTCGACGGCATCTGGACGTATCCTCTGATTCAGATCGAAGAGGGCCTCAGAGGCTGCTACAGCGCCCTGAGGGAAGCGGTAGAAAAGCAGTACGGCCTCACGCCGGTCACCTATGGTGTCATCGGCATCTCCGCCATGATGCACGGCATTATGGCTCTCGACAAAGAGGGACGGCTTCTGGCGCCATTTCAGACCTGGCGGAACACAAACACGAAAAAAGCGGCCGACATTCTGACGGACGCGTTTCAGTTCAATATTCCGCTGCGCTGGACAGTTGCGCACGTCTATCAGCTGATTCTCGATGAGGCGCCGTACATGGACGACTGTGTGTGCGCCGAGACGCTGGCTTCCTATATTCATGAGCGGCTGACGGGACGGAGAGTCACCGGAATCGGCGATGCGTCCGGCATCTTCCCGATCGATGAGATGACCGGGGATTACGACGAGACGATGATCCGGAAATTCGAGACGATGACCGGCCGCGATCTGCGCCGGATTTTCCCGAAGGTTCTGAAGGCCGGGGAGCCGGCCGGAACGCTCACGGCTCAGGGAGCCGCTATGCTCGATGAGACCGGGAGTCTGAAACCCGGCATTCCGTTCTGCCCGCCGGAGGGCGACGCGGGGACTGGAATGGCGGCGACAAATGCCGTGCTCCCGGGGACCGGCAACGTCTCGGCGGGGACGTCGACATTTGCCATGATTGTGCTGGACAGGCGGCTGTCAAAGTGCTATCGGGAAATTGACATGGTGACGACGCCGGACGGCAGTCCGGTGGCCATGGCGCACGCCAACAACGGCACGTCGGACATCAATGCATGGACGGGGCTGTTCCGGGAGTTTGCCGGAATGCTCGGGGCGAAGGTGAGTGATCAGCAGCTCTACACGATGCTGTTTAAAAAGTCGCTTGAGGGCGAGCCTGACGCGGGCGGGATTGCCAGTGTCGGATTTTATTCGGGCGAGGGAATGCTCGATCTGCCGGCTGGCGTTCCGATGCTGGTGCGCCGGGACGGCGACATGAATCTGGCGGATTTCTGCCGGGCGAACATTTACGGGGCGCTCGCGGTGGTCCGGATCGGGCTGGATCTGCTGCTGAAGGACGAAAAGGTGCGTCTCACGAGGCTGACCGGGCACGGCGGACTGTTCAAGACGCCGGGTGTGGCGCAGGCGTATCTGGCGGCGGCGGCCGACACACCGGTGACCGTGCTTGAGACGGCCGGAGAGGGCGGCCCCTGGGGCGAAGCGCTTCTCGGGCTGTATATGCTGGAAAAACAGAACGGCTCTGGCGTTCCGCTCGGCCAGTTCCTGGAGGATCGCATTTTCAGAGATGTGAAGCAGACAACCATAGCGCCGAAGCCGGAAGATGTCCGGGGATTTGACGCATATATGAAAGAATACCGGGCAGTTCTCGAGGCCGAGAGACTTGCCGCTGACAGGCTGAAATAAGGTGCATTTGCATACAGTACACGTGAGGAAGGCGCCGGCTTTCCGGATTTGTTCCGGAACTGCCGGCGCTTTCATCTCGAACAAAAGGCGCGTACGTGGTATAGTAAAAGCACGGATTTTATGTCGGAGGATTGTGGGATGAAAACTCTCAAACGGCTGTACAACAAATACCGGGAGATCGCCAGCTATCTGATCTTCGGCGTGTTGACGACGGTGGTAAGTCTCGGGGTTTATTACGGACTGTCTTCAACGGTGCTGAATCCGGACGATCCGGTACAGCTTCAGGCGGCCAATGTGATTTCCTGGATCGCGGCGGTCACATTTGCCTACATCACCAACCGGATTTTTGTTTTCCACAGTCATGACAGACATATTCTGCGCGAGGCGGCGTCGTTTTACGGGGCGAGGGTTCTGACGCTGCTGATGGATATGGGGATCATGTTTGTAACCGTGACGCTGCTGCACATGAACGACAAGATCGCGAAGCTGATTGTTCAGGTGGTCGTGACCATCGCCAATTATGTGTTCAGCAAGCTTCTGGTATTTCGGAAAAAGAGGCAGACACCTCCGCCAGAAAGGCAGACGGATGCTGTTCAGGAAAAATAAAAACAAAGAACAGATGAAAAGTGAAGAACAGGCGCAGACTGATGAACAGGAGGCAAAGGCGCCGGACACGGGTACAGGTGACAAAACGCGCCCGGGCAGCTTTCATGAAGGCGTCGGGCGGGGGACGGAGCAGATTCTGAACCGGCTGCCCGGCGTGGACAGGCAGACGGCGAGAGAGTTTGCGAAGAACGCGGCGGAAGTGGCGAAAGCGTGGGAGAATTTTGTCGAGACCGGCGACACGCCGCCGGCGGAACCGCTGAAGGACACATACCGCCGGGAATTCAAGTGGCTGAACGGGATTCAGAACGTGTTCGCCAACCGGGTCATGGATACTGTCATGCGTATTTTTTCACATCTGGGCGATGTGGGGGCAATCTGGATCGTGACGGGCATCGTGCTGATCCTGATACCGGCTTTCCGCAAAACGGGTGCGGTGGTACTGGTGGCGCTGGTGCTTTCGGCGATCATCTGCAACGGAATCATAAAAAATATCGTGGGGCGGGCCAGACCATATTCGTATGAGCAGCTGGAACTTCTGATCCGGCCGCCGAAGGATCCGTCGTTTCCGTCGGGACACACGTCCGCTTCGGTGGCGGCGGTCACGGCCATGGCACTGACGGGATTTTCGTGGTGGCCGCTTTTTGCGGTCATCGCGTTTCTGATCGCATTTTCCAGGATGTATCTGTATGTGCATTTTCCATCGGATATTCTGGGCGGTGCGGCATTTGGCCTTCTGATCGGCTGGCTGGCCGTGAAGATGATGCCATATATAACTATTTTACGGTGAGACGGACTGCCTCACAGGGAGGAAAAGGGAATGCTCAAATTAAAACGGATGGCAGCGGCCGGGATGGCGATAGTGCTTCTGGCGGGGAGCCTGACGGCCTGCGGAAGCGCGTCAGGTGAGACGACGACGGCGGCTTCCACAGCGCAGACTACAACGACAACTGCTCAGACGACAACGGCCGCAGAAACACAGACAGAGGCCGCTTCGGATGACACGGTGGACATCGTGGATATCAATTCCACCGAACGCCCGTATGCTCTGGCGGTCAATAACACGCCGGTAGCTGTCAAGGTGCAGACCGGCCTGAACCGCGCCTATCTGATCTATGAACTGCCGACAGAAGGCCGGACGTCGCGTCTGCTGGCGTTTTTCAAGAATGTGGACGATGATCTGACGGTCGGCACCATCCGCAGCGCGAGACATTATTTTCTGGATTTCTGCTTTGAGTCGGACGCCATTTTTGTTCACTACGGGTGGAGTCATTATGCGGAAGACGCCTGCAATGAGACCGGCATCGATCACATCAACGGTCTGACGGACTTCCCGTTCTGGCGGGACAATCCGGAGAACCTCGGCAATGATCACACGGCCTATACTTCGATCGCACAGGACAAGGCCTGCGCGGCGGAGAAAGGCTTCGCCTCTGACGCGGACGACGCTTCGGACACCATCCTGCTGAACTACGACACGGGAGACATCGATCTCTCGGGCAGAGACGACGCGCAGGACTGCAGTTCCGTGTCCATCCCGTACGGCGCCGATCACGGGACCGTGTTCACGTATGACAGCGAGAGCGGCGAGTACGACCGCATCGTGAATGGCGTGGCGAACACGGACTACTACACCGGCGAGCAGTTCACCGCAAAGAATATCATCGTCGAAAAAGTCACCCACGAGATGACAGACGACAACTACTACTGGAATATCGGCGACATCGGCAGCGGCACCGGGTACTTCATCACAAACGGAAAGGCCGTTCCGATCACCTGGAGCAAGGAAGACCAGAGATCCAAGACGCACTATTACTACATGGACGGAACGGAGATCACGGTTTCTGACGGCCGCACCTATATCGAAGTTCAGCCGGACGACATGGAAACGACGATCAGCTGACGGAGGCATTCTTTGACGAAACTTTACCTGGCGCCGATGGAAGGCCTTACCTATGTAGAATACAGGCAGGCCTGGCATCAGTGCTTCGAGGACTTTGATCAGTATTTTACGCCGTTTGCGGCTCCCGGCCGCTGGCACCTGAGCGATTTCTCGGCGCGCGAAAAGCGCGATATCGGCCTCACGGCAAATGAGGGAATGAACTTTGCCGTGCAGCTTCTCACGAAAGATCCGGACGCTTTTGCGTCCGTCGGGAGAGAGCTCGCCAATGCCGGCTACCGGGAGGTCAACATTAATCTTGGATGTCCGTCACCCACGGTGACGGCCAAGGGGCGCGGCGCCGGGATGCTGAAAGATCCGGACGCGCTGAATGATTTTCTGGAAGACGTGTTTATGGAAATGGAGGGCGCGGATATCCGGATTTCCGCGAAAACGCGCATCGGATACGACAGCGCCGAAGAGTTGCCGGCACTGATGGATGTGTTCAACCGGTATCCTTTTGCCCAGATTATCGTGCACCCGAGAACGGGCAGACAGGGGTATACCGGAAAGCCGGACTGGGACTCGTTCGCGTACGTCATCTCGCACAGCAGAAATCCCGTCGCCTACAACGGCGACATCCGGACGGCGGAAGATTTTCTGGCGCTCAAGAAGCGGTTTCCGGATTTGCAGGCGGTGATGCTGGGGCGCGGGGCACTTTCTGACCCGTGGCTCCCGGAGAAAATCCGCGCGGCGGAAAAGAAAGAAATCTGGCAGGATCCGGGCGAGGACGCCCGCCGCGCAAAGCTGCGTCAGTTTCACGATCTTGTCTTTGAGAATTATCTGGAAGCGTTTGACTGCAAAAACGGCGTGGTCGACCGGATGAAAGAATTGTGGGGCTGGATGGGCGCAGCGCTGCCCGGACACGAGAAAGACATGAAAGCCATACGGAAAGCGAAGCGCCTGCCGGAGTACCGCGCGGCGGTTCGGGTTCTGCTTTCCTGACGCGCTCGGAACAAAACAGGAGAACAACGAATATGAAACAACGTCTTGCGGATTATGTGGCGGATTTTCTTGTGAGTCACGGTGTGAAAGATGTATTCAGCGTGGTCGGCGGCGGCGCCATGCACCTGAACGACGCGCTGGGCCACAACCCGGGTCTGCATGTCACGTATCAGCACCATGAGCAGGCCTGCGCGATGGCGGCTGAGAGCTACGCGCGCATCAACAATCGGATAGCGGCTCTGTGCGTGACGACCGGCCCCGGCGGCACAAACGCGCTGACCGGAGTGGTCGGCGGCTGGCTCGACTCGATCCCAATGTTCGTCATCAGCGGACAGGTCCGCTACGACACGACGGCGCGCTACGCTGAACAGTTCACGGACGGTCTGCCGCTTCGGGCCGTGGGCGATCAGGAATATGACATCGTAAAGTCCGCCGGACCGATGACCAAGTATGCGGTCATGATCGAAGATCCGAAGACGATCCGCTATCATCTCGAGCGGGCATGGCATCTGGCGGTGACCGGCCGCCCGGGGCCTGTCTGGATCGATATTCCGGTGAATTTCCAGGGCTGCTATATTGAGACGGATGAGCTTGAAGGTTACGACGAGACGGAGGACGAAAAACTCCTTCCACCGCCCATCAGCGAAGAGACCATTCAGGATATCCTGGCGCAGATCGCCGCGGCAAAACGGCCGGTATTTCACGCCGGATACGGCATCCGGCTCTCCGGCGGATACGAATATTTTCACAGGGTAGTGAAGAAGCTGGGCATTCCGGTCGTGACATACTGGAATGCGGTGGATCTGATCGAGGACGACAATCCGCTGTACTGCGGGCGCGCCGGCAACATGGGCGACCGCCCCGGCAACTTTGCCATCCAGAATGCGGATCTGATTCTGGCACTCGGCACGAGAATTTCCATCCGTCAGGTCGGCTACAACTGGAAGACATGGGCCCGCGCGGCGAAGGTCATCATGATCGACGCGGATCCGGCTGAGCTGAAGAAGCCGACAATCCACGTGGAGCAGCCGATCTGGGGCGACGCGAAAGATTTTCTCGCGAAAGTCGACGCGGCTCTTCCGGATGGCAAGGTGCTCTCACCGCAGGAAAACTGGCGCGGTGTCTGTCAGATCTGGAAGAAACGCTATCCGGTCGTGCAGGAAAAGAATTGGAAGGAAAACGGACAGACGGCAAATGTATACGCATTTGTCGATTATGTCAGCAGCAGACTGCCTGAGAACAGCCTGAGCGTCGTGAGCAACGGTGCGTGCTGTGTGGTCGGCAATCAGGCGTATCACATCCAGAAGGGAAGCCGGTTTGTCATCAACTCGGCGATCGCCAGCATGGGCTATGGCCTTCCGGCGGCCATCGGCGCCTGCATCGGCGCAGGGCGCAAAGACACCGTCTGCCTTGAGGGCGACGGCAGCATCATGATGAATCTGCAGGAATTACAGACGATTCTGACAAATCACCTTCCGATCCGCATTTTCCTGATCAACAACCAGGGTTATCACTCGATCCGCATCACCCAGAGCAATCTGTTCTCCGAGCACAGCAGGGTCGGCATCGGGCCGGAATCCGGCGACCTTTCGTTCCCGGATTTCAGCAAACTGGCTCCGGCGTTTGGCTACACCTACCGCTGTGCGCATTCAAACGCGGAGATGAAGGCTGTCGTCGATGAGGCGCTCGCGGCTCCGGCGCCTTCGTTTACGGAGATTTTCACGGATACGGTTCAGAGATGGGAGCCGAAGTCTTCGACAAAGCGCCTGGCGGACGGCACGCTCGTCTCGCCGCCGCTCGAGGATCTTGCGCCGTTCCTGCCGCACGAAGAGCTGGAAGAAAATATGTTCATTCCGCTTGTCGACGAGGACGACCGGTGAACCTTGCCATTTGTCACAGTAAGGGAATATAATATTAGAACGGCTTCGGAAAAGCGGAGGCGGAAAGAAACCACAGGAGGCGGCAGTTGAAGTACGATTACCTGGTAGTTGGAGCGGGACTTTACGGGGCGGTGTTTGCCCATGAGGCGATGAAAAAGGGAAAGAAAGTGCTTGTCGTCGACAAGCGTCCGCACATCGCCGGAAATATCTACACAGAGGAAGTTGACGGCATTCGGGTACACCGCTACGGGGCGCATATCTTCCACACTTCGGACAAAAAGGTATGGGACTATGTGAACCAGTTCGCGGAGTTCAACAATTACATCAATTCTCCGATTGCCCGCTATCACGATGAGCTGTACAATCTCCCGTTTAACATGAATACATTCTCTAAGATGTGGGGAATCGCGACGCCGGCAGAGGCGAAGAAGATCATTCACGATCAGATTGAGGATCTCCACATCACAGAGCCGAAGAATCTTGAGGAGCAGGCGCTCTCTCTGGTCGGGCGTGATGTCTACGAGAAGCTGATCAAGGGGTACACCGAGAAGCAGTGGGGACGTCCGTGCACAGAGCTCCCGGCATTTATCATCCGCAGACTTCCGCTTCGGTTTGTCTATGACAACAACTATTTCAACGACCGGTATCAGGGCATCCCGATCGGCGGCTACACGCAGATTGTGGAAAAGCTGCTGGCGGGAGCGGATGTGCGGCTTAACTGCGATTTCCTGAAGAACCGCGAAGAACTTTCCGGCATGGCTGACCGGATCCTCTACACGGGTCAGATTGATCAGTATTACGACTACAAACTGGGTGTTCTGGAGTACCGTTCGGTGCGCTTTGAGACAGAGGAGCTGGACACGGACAACTTCCAGGGCAACGCGGTCGTCAATTACACGGCGCGCGAGGTCCCGTACACACGGATTATCGAGCACAAGCACTTTGAATTCGGCAAACAGGATCACACGATCATTTCCCGCGAGTATTCCAGCGAGTGGAAGAAGAGCGATGAGCCGTATTATCCGGTGAACAACGACCGCAACAACGCACTGTATGAAGAGTACAGAAAAATGGCGGAAAAAGAGCCGCGCGTGCGGTTCGGCGGCCGTCTCGGCGCTTATAAATATTACGATATGGACAAGGTCATCGCGGCGGCGCTCGCGTTCTGTGATGACGAGCTGAAGTGATCGGCGGAAAACAGATATGAATATTCTGGCAGCACAGTCGGGCGGACCAACAGCCGCCATCAACGCCAGTCTCGCCGGGGTGATCGAAAAAGCGGCGCAGCTCTGGCCAAACGGAAAGATTTACGGCGGATGCAACGGAATACAGGGGGTTCTGGAAGAACACATCGTGGATTTGAAAGCCACGTTCTGTCCAGACGGAAAGCCGGACAAAGATCTCCTCTCAAGACTGGCAGTGACACCGGCCATGTATCTCGGGTCATGCCGGTACCGCATGAAAAATTATGAAGATGACCCTTCGGACTATGAAGTGTTCTTTGATATTGTCGACAAGCTGAACATCGATGCCTTCTTTTACATAGGCGGCAATGATTCGATGGATACCGTGCAGATGCTCAGTGATTACGCCGAGGCAAACGGGAAGAATCTGAAGATCGTCGGAGTTCCGAAGACAATCGACAATGATCTGATGGGAATCGACCACACCCCGGGCTTTGGTTCGGCTGCCCGGTTTGTGGCGACAGAGGTCCGTGAAATCGCACTGGACACGGACATTTATCTGAACGATTCGGTTGTCATCGTCGAGATCATGGGGCGCGACGCCGGATGGCTGACCGCCGCGTCGGCGCTCGCCCGGATGGACGGAAGCGCCGCTCCGCACCTGATTTATCTCCCGGAGCTCGGATTTGACACGGAGGATTTTCTGCGAAAGGTAAAGACAAATCTTTTCCGGTATCACCATGTTGTGGCCTGTGTCTCGGAAGGCCTGAAGGACGTCAACGGCGAATACCTCCTGGCGGACAGAAGCAAGGTCGATAAGTTCGGGCATACGGCACTTGCCGGAACCGGAAGGTATCTGCGCGACCAGGTCGCCACGAGAATCGGATGCAAAGTCCGCTGCGTCGAGCTGAACGTCACTCAGAGAGCGGCCGGACACTGCGCGAGCGGCACGGACTTAAAGGAGAGCCGGCAGCTGGGTGCTCAGGCCGTGAGTCTGGCAGAGGCGGGCGAGAGCGGCGTGATGGCGTCGCTGAAGCGCACAAGCGATGAGCCGTATACCGTAGAGTATGGCTCCGTGGATGTCCATGATGTGGCGGACCGCGTGAAGACGGTTCCGCTCTCCTGGATCACGCCGGATGAGACCGGCGTGACGGAGGAAATGATTCAGTATCTGCGGCCGCTGATAGAGGGAGACCCGGACATCCCGGAAAAGGACGGCCTCCCGGATTATCTGCGCAGAAAAATATGAGAGAAGAAAGTTTAGGCAGAAAGGCATAAGGTGCTGATATGGCAGCAACAGTAAATGTCGAAGAAATCATGAATGAAATCCGCGAGGACATTCAGAAAAAGGGGTACACGAAAGACCAGCTGAGCTTCGAGGATTTTTCCGCGGGGGCGACCGGTCTCACCCGATACGGATTTGACGAAAAGACGGCGCTGGAGATCCTCTCTGACGCGTCCCGCCAGTGGCAGCTCACATCCTGGAAACCGCTGACGGGCGGCCGCATAAAGCGCTTTTTCAAGCGCTGCATCCGCCACTGCTCTTACTGGCTGATGGATCCGGTTCTGATGGACCAGAGCAACTTCAACTCTTCATCCGTGAAAATGATGGATCAGTTTGTCAGCTATGTCGATCTTCGCAACTCTGAGACGGCAGACATGCGCAAGCAGATTACCGAGCTGCAGGAGGAAGTGAAGCGCCTCAGAGAGCAGCTGGATGAGAAAAACTGACGCGGAAAGCGGGTGAAGGTATGCACATCTACCAGCTTACGCCGGCCATTTCAAAGGGTGACGCCGTCAGCAATGACGCTGTTGCTCTGGAAACCGTGCTGCGGGACATGGGATATGCGGACAGCATGATTTATTCCCCCGTGATCCGCGACAATATACCCAGAAGCATTGCGCAGAACACGGAACACGACATGCCGAAGTTGTCGCCGGACGATATCATGCTGTATCATCTCGCCATCGGCGGCCCTGTGAATCAGTTTTTCAAAGAACTCCCATGCCGGAAAGTCGTGATTTTTCACAACATCACACCGGCGAAATTTTTTGAAAAATATGACAAGAACAGCGCCGATCTGTGCCGCCAGGGCCTGAGGGAAGCCGCCGGTCTGGCGGATGTGACGGAACACGCCATCGCGATTTCCGAGTTCGACGCACAGGATCTGCGGAAACTTGGCTTTACGTGCCCGATCGACGTCGTTCCGATTCTGATTCCGTTTGACGACTACAGACAGACGCCGACGCCGTCCATCGTGGCGGAAAAAGGAAAGAAGACGACTTTTCTGTTCACGGGCCGCGTGGCGCCCAACAAAAAACAGGGCGATCTGATCGAGGCGTTTTACTATTACAAGAAAAATTACAATTCCAATTCTCGCCTTGTGATTGCCGGCGGGTACGGACAGGAAGATCCGTATTACAGGGACCTGGCAGCTTACAGACAGAGCCTCGGTCTGACAGAGGAAGACGTTCTGTTTACCGGTCATGTCGCGTTTTCTGATCTTCTCGCCTGGTACCGGTGTGCGGACGTATTCCTGTGCCTGTCCGAACACGAGGGATTCTGCGTTCCACTGGTAGAGGCGATGTTCTTTGATCTTCCGATCATTGCCTACGACAGCTCCGCGGTCGGTGAGACCCTGAGTTACGGCGGCCTTCTTCTGAAAGACAAGGATCCGCTGCTCGTCGCAGGCGCCATGAACCGGGTTGTTTCCGACCCGAAGCTGAGAGAGGCTCTCGTGACAAATGGGCGCGAGCGCCTGAAAGACTTTGACCGGGATAAGATTGCGGAGAAATTCAGAAAGGTTATTCACGAACTGGCCGGAACCAAAACGGCCTGATTTTGTCGTGGAACAGGAGAGAGACAGTGAAAGATATTCACATTTATCAGATGCTCCCGACGGTGCGCACCGGTGACGCGGTGAGCAACGACGCGATGGCTTTGGAGAAGACGCTCCGTGAGATGGGCTACGAGACGATGATCTATGCCATGAATCTCGGAAACGGGATTCCTTCTTCTGTGGCAAGAAGTGTGGAGCTGGAACTCCCGGTGTTTAAGCCGGACGATATTCTGCTGTATCATCTTTCCACCGGCTCGATTCTGAATTTCCGCTACATGGAATACAACTGCCGGAAAGTGCTGGTGTATCACAATATAACCCCGCCGGAATTTTTCGCGAAGTTTGATCCGGCAGCGGCCGCGTTCTGTCAGCGGGGCCTGAAAGAAGCCGCGTACATGGGACCGTACACTGAGCTGGCGCTTGCCGATTCAAAGTTTAACGCCGACGAGCTCAGGCGCTTCGGCTATACATGTCCGATTGAGGTACTTCCGATTCTGATTCCGTTTGAGGATTACGAGAAGACGCCGTCCAAAAAAATCATGGACCAGAAGGGCGAAAAAACGACATTTCTTTTCACAGGCCGTGTGGCTCCCAACAAGAAGCAGGAAGACCTGATTTTGTCTTTCTATTATTATAAAAAGTATTATAATCAGAATTCCCGCTTGGTTTTGGCGGGCGCTTTTGACGAGGGATCCCTGTACGGACGGGAACTGCAGGCGTATCGGAAGAGTCTGGGGCTTTCTGCGGAGGATGTCATTTTTACCGGCCATATCCGCTTTGCGGATATTCTCGCGTGGTACCGGACTGCAGACGCATTTGTCTGCCTTTCCGAACACGAAGGGTTCTGTGTGCCCCTGGTCGAGGCGATGTACTTTCATCTGCCGATCATCGCGTATGACAGCACGGCCGTGGGGGAGACGCTGGGTGACGGCGGTTTTCTCCTGAAAGACAAGGACCCGGTTCTGGTCGCCGGTGTCATGGATAAAGTGATCCGGGATGAGGGACTCAGAAGTGCGCTGATCGAAAAGGGCCAGGAGAGGCTCAGGGCTTTTGACAGAGAGAAGATTACCGAACAGTTTACGGGAATTATCCGGGGATTGACAGAGAGGCATGCGAGTGCGGAAGCTTGAGAACAATACGGATGAGACGGCCGACTGGCCGGGATATCATATCGTGCAGATGGTGGACACTGCATGCCCGGGCGATCCGGTGACAGATTATGCGCTGGGGTTTCAGAAAGTCCTGCGGAAAGTGGGATACGAGACGGTCATTTTCGCGCTGAATATACTGCCCGGTGTGCGTCCTGAGGATTTCCGCCCGATCAAGGGCAGTGAGAAGATCAGGCCGAAAAAGGAAGATATTCTGCTGTATCATTTCAGCCAGAACAGCAAAGTCAATCCGGACTATGTGAAATTTGATTCCCGCCGCGTGCTGGTGTGGCACGGTGCCATGCCGGGAAAATTCTGCGCGTCCTATGACCCGATGCGCGCGGCCTCCCAGGACCGGATGCTGCGGGAAGTTTCCTGGCTTCTCCCGTACACGGAAGCTGTCATCGCGGACAGCGACGGCGCGGCGCGGCAGATCCGGGAGATGGGTTTTTCCGGTCCGGTGCATGTTATCCCTCAGGAAATTCCGTATAATAGATTTGATCCTGAGGAAAGCGGGCCGCTTCCGGCTGCGGACGCGGACAAGACACTGTTTCTGGCAGTGGGCGATATCCTGCCTGAGCGGCGGATCGGCGAGCTCATAAACTGTTTTGCGGTGTATCATGAAACGTACAACCGCAATTCCAGACTGATCCTGCCGGGTCGATGCATCGAGGCGAGCCCGTATTATCTTCGGCTCAGGGATTATGAGGAACAGCTGAAGATGGAACCGGGCTCCGTGTTCTTTGCCGGAAAACTTTCCGACCGCGATCTGCTGCCGTATTATCTCCATGCCTCTGCGTATCTGGATATGAGCGAGTATGAGACATTCAGCATTCCGCTCGCGGCGGCCATGTTTCTGCAGCTCCCGGCGCTCTGTGTGGCAAATGATGCGGCGCGCCAGCTGCTGGGTGATGACGCGCTGTTTCTGCCGACGGACCCTCTTCTTGCCGCGGGGCTCATGGACCGCGTGGTCCGTGACACATCGCTTAAGAATGAGCTGATCATCGGGGCCAAGGACAGGCTGGGAAAGTTCACAGCCGCAGCCGGGCGGGAAACATTTGTCAGGATTATGAGTCAGATGGTCGGAGAAGGTAAGGTTTTCATGACCATGATGAAAAAGAAAGCCGAAGTGTGATGAGTAAAAAAGTTGCCGTTATCTGTCAGAGATATGGTCTTGAGGTAAACGGAGGGGCCGAGTACTATGCCCGCGAAATTGCCGAGAGGCTGTCCGACCGCTATGAGGTGGAAGTTCTCACGACCTGCGCGGTCGATTATGTGACGTGGGACAATGCGTACGAAGAGGGCGTGTGTGACGTCAACGGTGTCAGGGTGATCCGTTTCCGCTCGGAAGAGCCCAGAAGCAGTCATTTCGGCGACATCGACACGGAGCTTAGATCCCATCCGCATCCGCCCATGGAGCTTCAAAAGAAGTGGCTGCGCGCTCAGGGGCCGTACTGCCCGAAGCTGCCGGCGTATCTGAAGGAGCACCTGGACGAGTACGACGCGGTCATCTGCGTGACGTACCTGTACTATACGTCGCCCGAGTCCATCAGGATCGCGGGAAAGAAAGCGATTTTCATTCCGACGGCTCATACGGAGCCGTATCTGTATATGCCGTATTACCGGGACGCTTTCACGAAATGCGGAGGGTTTGTGTTCCTGACGCACGAGGAGGCGGATCTTGTTCACAAGGTATTCCGCAATGACGACATACCGTATGAGATCTGCGGCGTCGGGGTGGATGTGCCGGAAAAGGTCGACCCGGAGGCGTTCAAGAAGAAGTACGGCGTCGATGACTATGTTGTCTATGTCGGCAGGATTGACGGCGGAAAGGGCTGCGATGTGCTGTTCCGCTATTTCGCCGAGTACAGGAAGAGAAATCCGCAGCGCCTGACGAAGCTGGTACTTATGGGCAAACCGGTGATTCCGATTCCGAAGGATGAGAACATCAAACCTCTCGGATTTGTCTCGGAAGAGGATAAATTCAACGGAATCAAGGGAGCGAAGGCGCTGATTCTGCCATCGCAGTATGAGAGTCTTTCCATCGCGGTGCTCGAGGCGATGCGGGAGTCGGTTCCGGTGATTGTAAACGGGGCCTGCGACGTGCTGCGCGGTCACTGCATCCGCAGCAACGGCGGTCTGTACTATCGGAATTACTTTGAGTTTGAAGGGTGTCTCAATTATCTGTATGATCACCCGGAGGAATATGCCGTGATGTGCGAAAATGCCCGGGCCTATGTGGACCGCGACTATCAGTGGGACGCCATCGCGAAAAAATTCGACCGGATTATCGGAAAAGTTTCCGGCGGCGCAGCCGCGGCAGAAGCTGACAAGGAGTAATAAGAGTGGCACAAAGTTCAGAGAAGTTGGAAATCGAAGAGGTGACGCCGGAAAGCCGTGCAGCGGGTGCACAGGAAGCGGCCGTTCTGCCTTCTGAGGTGAAATATGACCGCGCCGAGTTCAAAAAGGATCTGAAAGCCGGTGTGATTCTGCTGGCCCTGTGTGTCCTGGCCATCATGATTCTGTTCGATACGTTTCACATTGACCTCAATGTTCCGCTGATCTATGAGGGCGGAGACGAGTTTTCGTCGCTGGCCAGCGCGAAAGCGTTCCGCGAGCAGGGGTGGAACCTGACGATCAACCGGCTCGGCGCGCCCGGCATCGCGGAGTATTATGAATACCCGACTTCAACGCTCCACAATGCAGATCTGGTAATCCTGAAAATTTTCACGCTTTTCACAGACGAAGTCGGGCTGGCCTTAAACCTTACGCTTTTTGCGATTATCTGCCTGGTGGCCATCAATACGTTCGGTGTGCTGCGGGTTCTTTCCGTCAGACGGTCTCTCTCGATGATGGCCGGACTGCTGTATGCGTTCAGCCCGTACATGTTCTGGCGGAGCGAATCGCACATTGTGCTGTCGGCGTATATGTTTCTGCCGTTTTCGATGCTTCTGTGCATCTGGATGTATACCGATCCGGACTACATGAAGATCGGGCGGGCATGGCCGAAAGACTGGCGCAACTGGGCGACGGTTGTCTTCGCGTTTCTGATCGGAAACAACGGTATTATTTATTATCCGTTCATGACGGGATTTGCGCTGCTCTCAGTCGGCGTCGCGCGCGCCCTGACGGACAAAGATGTCCGGAAGGTTTTCCGCAGTCTGATTCCGTCGGTCATGATTCTCGTGTTTATGCTGCTGGCCTATATGCCTTCGCTCATCCACATCCTGGAGTACGGAAAGACTTCGAACGGAGTGGACCGGGGAGGCGCTTTGGGGTCGGCAGAGGAGTACGGACTGAAGATTATTCAGCTGTTCCTGCCGTTTAATGCGAAGGGAAGCGAGTTTTTAAGCGAGGTCATTGAGCGGGAACGCACGAATCTGACCCCGATGAACGAAAACGTCTCTTCGTATCTGGGCGTGATCGCGGCGATCGGATTTGTCATTCTGATCTTTGCGCTTCTTGACAGAAGAAAGCACGCGGACGCGCGCCGCTGGCAGCTCATCGAGTGCCTCTCGATTCTGACGATCTGTGTGACGCTGCTCGGGGTCACGGACGGTCTTGGGACAATGGTCGCATTTGTCACGAATCTCGGACTGCGCGGGTACAACCGCGTGTCGATTTTCCTGATGCTGTTCGCGCTGACTGCGATCGCGCTGCTGCTGGACGGATGGCTTGACCGGCATCCGAAGCGGCTGAAGATGATGATGCCGGTTCTGGCGCTCGTCACGGTGTTCGGGCTGTGGGATCAGTTCGGAGAGAGCTGGGATGTGCTGCAGAGCATTGCCGATCAGAACGCGGAAGAGTGGTATTCTGACGAGGAATTCGGACAGGCCATGGAGGATACCGAGGAGGACGGCGCCATGATTCTGCAGCTGCCGTATCACGAATATCCGGAAGATGGCCCGGTGAGAAATATGTCCGATTATCAGCAGATGGCGGCGTATATTCACACGGATACACTGCGGTTCAGCTACGGATCGATGAACGGGTCTCTGGCGGATGAGGCGGTAGAGGAGCTCACGTCGCTCCCGCTGGATGAGATGGTGAGCCAGGCGCAGGAAGACGGCTGGGCCGGGATCTACATCGACCGGCGCGCATATTCAGAGACGCGGGCGGACAATCTCAGCAGTGAACTTGAGTCTCTTCTTCCGGGAAGAACTCATTTTGTCAGTGAAGATGGAAACCTTGAATACTTTTCATTTGCCAATTGACAGCAGGAGGTCATTATGAAGGTTGTTATCCTTGCCGGGGGATTTGGAACCAGAATTTCCGAGGAGTCGCAGTACAAGCCGAAGCCGATGGTTGAGATCGGCGGAAAGCCGATTCTGTGGCATATCATGAAAGAGTATTCGCATTACGGATACAACGATTTCATCATCTGCTGCGGATACAAACAGTATGTGATCAAGGAGTGGTTTGCCAATTATGCGCTGCACAACTCGGATATCACATTTGATTTTGCGCACGGCGGAAAGATGACGGTTCACCGTGACTACAGTGAACCGTGGAAAGTCACCCTGATCGATACCGGCCTGAACACGATGACCGGCGGGCGCGTGAAGCGGATTCAGAGGTACGTGAACAACGAGACGTTCATGCTGACATACGGCGACGGCGTCTGCGCAGTGGATATCCGGGATCTGGAGCGCTTTCACAGAGAACACGGAAAGATCGCGACGCTGACGGCGGTTTCCGTCGGACAGCGCTTCGGTGTGCTGGATATTGCGGATGACGGGAAGATCAACAGCTTCCGCGAAAAGAATGCGGCCGACGGCGGCCGGATCAACGGAGGATACATGGTCCTCGAACCGAAGATTTTCGATTTCATCAAAGGAGACGACACTGTCTTTGAAAAGGAGCCGCTCGAGACCTGCGCCAGCATGGGACAGCTGATGGCGTACAATTACAACGGATACTGGCAGTGTATGGACACGAAGCGCGAGAGAGACAAGCTGGAAGAGCTCTGGGATTCCGGCAGGGCGCCGTGGAAATCCTGGGAGGACTGAAGAAAAGATGGATCTTTCGTTTTACAAAGGGAAAAAAGTCCTGATCACGGGTTTCACGGGATTCAAGGGTTCCTGGCTGACGAGAATACTGGTTCTTGCGGGCGCAGAAGTGAGCGGATATGCGCTGAATCCGCCCACAGATCCGGCGCTCTATGACATGCTGGGCGTGGACGGAAAAATTCACGGCTATATCGGCGACATCCGGGACCTGAAGAAGCTGTCAGAAGTCTTCGACAAAGAACAGCCGGAAATTGTGCTGCATCTGGCGGCACAGCCGATTGTGAGGGATTCCTACAAAGAGCCGGTCTACACCTACGAGACAAATGTCATGGGGACGGTCAACGTCTGCGAGTGCGTGCGCACCCACAGTTGTGTCAGGTCGTTTCTGAACGTGACGACGGACAAGGTGTATCACAACAACGAGTGGTGCTGGGGATACCGGGAAGACGAGCCGCTCGACGGCTTTGACCCGTACTCGAACAGCAAATCCTGCTCGGAGCTGGTGACGCACAGCTATATTAACTCGTTCTTTAACGACATGGGAATCGCGGTCTCGACTGCCCGGGCCGGCAACGTGATCGGAGGCGGCGACTTCGCGCCGGACAGAATTGTTCCGGACTGCGTGAGAGCGGCGGCATCCGGACAGGACATCATCGTGCGCAATCCCTATTCCACGAGACCGTATCAGCACGTGCTCGAGCCTCTGGCGGCCTATCTGATGATCGCCGCGAAGCAGTATGAGGACAGGAGTTTTGCCGGTTTCTACAATGTAGGACCGGACGAGAGCGACTGCGTGACGACCGGGGATCTGGCGGATACATTTGTCAGGCTCTGGGGAGACGGCCTGAAGTGGATCAACAAGTCGGACGGCGGCCCGCACGAGGCCAATTTCCTCAAGCTGGACTGCAGTAAGCTGAAGTCCGTCTTTGGCTGGAAGCCGGTGTGGAATTTTGAGCGCGCCATGGAAAAGTCCGTGGAGTGGTACAAAGTCTGGGCAGCTCATCAGAGCGGCAGCGGGTCCGATCTCGCGGCAATACAGGAAATTACGGACGCACAGATCCGGGATTTTTTTGGCAATGAAAGATAAGGAGCACACATGTTTGACGGTAAGACGGAGGAAGAGGCAAGAAAAGAGATCCTTGCCAGTGTAGACGAGTACTGCAGAAAGTATCACCAGCCAAAGCCGTATAAGAAGGGGGACAGGATTCATTATGCCGGCCGCGTGTACGACAGCGCGGAGATGGTCAATCTTGTGAATTCCGGCCTGGAGTTCTGGCTGACGGCCGGACATTACACGCAGGAATTTGAGAAGCGCTTTGCCGAGTATCTGCACGTCCGGTACGCATCCGTGGTAAATTCCGGATCCAGCGCCAATCTCGTGGCTTTCATGACTCTGACGAGCCCGCTGCTCGGCGAGAGGCGCGTAAAACGCGGCGACGAGATCATCACAGTGGCCTGCGGATTTCCGACCACGGTAACGCCGGCGATTCAGTACGGCGCGGTTCCGGTCTTTGTGGATGTCACGATCCCGCAGTACAACATCAATGTGGATATGCTGGAAAAGGCATATTCTCCGAAGACAAAGGCGGTCATGATTGCCCACACGCTCGGCAATCCGTTTGACCTCGGCGCCGTCAGGGCGTTCTGCGATAAGCACAATCTGTGGCTGATCGAGGACAACTGCGATGCGCTGGGCACGACATATGAGATAAACGGCGAGAAGAAGTTCACCGGCACCATCGGCGATATCGGAACGAGCAGCTTTTATCCGCCGCATCACATGACGATGGGCGAGGGCGGCGCCGTTTATACCGACAATCCGCTGCTCAACAAGATTATCCGCTCATTCCGCGACTGGGGCCGCGACTGCAGCTGCCCGCCGGGCGTCGACAATTCCTGCGGCCATCGCTTCACCGGTCAGTACGGTGATCTTCCGCTCGGATACGACCACAAGTATGTATATTCCCATTTCGGATATAATCTGAAGGCCACGGACATGCAGGCGGCTGTCGGATGCGCGCAGCTGGACAAGCTTCCTTCGTTCGTCGAGAGAAGAAAGCACAACTTTGCGCGCCTGCACAAGGCCCTGGAGGCGGCATCGGATGTGGTGATTCTGCCGGAGGCGGCGCCGCACTCGGATCCGTCCTGGTTCGGCTTCCTGATCACCCTGAAAGAAGATTCCGGGCTTGACCGCCGCAAGGTAGTTGATTATATTGAAAGTCATGGCGTGCAGACCCGCAACCTGTTTGCCGGCAACCTGACGAAGCATCCGTGTTTCGATGAGATGCGCAAGAGCGGCACCGGATACCGCATCGTCGGAAGCCTTGAAAACACGGACCGCATCATGCGTGACACGTTCTGGGTCGGCGTTTATCCGGGCATGACGGACGAAATGATCGATTACATGGCTGAGACAATTCTGGCGGCTCTCAGGGAAGCGAAATGAAAAAAATTTCCATAATGGTGCCCTGCTACAATGAGCAGGAAAACGTAGTACCTATGGCAAAGGCTCTTGTCGAGCTGTTTCACAAAGATCTCCCGAATTATGACTACGAGATCCTTTTTATCGACAACGCCTCGACAGACAACACGCGTGCGGAAATCCGCGCACTCTGCGCGAAAAACAAGAAAATCCGCGCCATCTTCAATATCCGCAATTTTGGCCAGTTCAATTCGCCGTATTACGGGATCATTCACACGACCGGCGACTGCACGATTCCGGTTGTGGCGGATTTTCAGGATCCGCTCGAGCTGATTCCGCAGATGGTCAAAAAGTGGGAAGAGGGGTACAAGATCGTGTGCTGTGTCAAGACGCACAGCGGTGAAAACCCGGTCATGTACCACCTTCGCGGCCTGTACTACCGCATGATCCGCAAGATGTCATCCACAGAGCAGATCGAGCAGTTCACCGGATTCGGCCTCTATGACAAATCATTTGTCAAGATTCTGCAGGATCTGAAGGACCCGACGCCATTCCTGCGCGGAATTGTGGGCGAGCTCGGCTACAAGCGGTGTGAGATCGAGTATACGCAGCCGAAGCGCCGCGCCGGGAAGACGCACAACAACTTCTTCTCTCTGTATGACGCGGCCATGCTCAGCTTTACGACATACACGTCTTCCGGCCTGCGGGTGGCCACATTTATCGGGGGCATCTGCACACTGGCCAGTCTCACGATCGGGATCGTATATCTGATTCTGAAGCTGATTTACTGGGATCGTTTCGCGGCCGGTATCATTCCGGCCATTCTGCTGATCGCTTTCATCGGCTCTCTGCAGCTGACGTTCACCGGACTTCTGGGGGAGTATGTCATCAGCATGAACCGCCGGCTTTTGAACCGTCCGCTTGTCATCGAAGAAGAACGAATTAATTTCGATGACGACGAGGAAATACCGGATACCATTGAGACGGCGGTGCTTTACAACCAGCAGGAACAGAAAAAAGAGAAGGAAAAAGAGAAAGAAGAAAAAGAACAACCGGCCGAGGCGGGGGAAGGACAGGCTCAGAAGGACAAGGAAAAAAACACAGATGAAGAAGGATAAGCTGAAAGTTTTTGCCGGAGATCTGATTTACAGCCTGATTGGCCTGCTCGTTTTCAACGGTGTCATGCAGCTCCTTATCTATCCGCGCATGACAGTCTTCATGGGATCCGAGAGCTGGGGCGTCGTGCTGACGATCATCAGCGCCGCTTCCATCGTGGCGACTTCGTTCGGCACGGGCGCCAACTATTCCCGCATGGTAGTCTCTGTCAATCAGGATGACGTGGCCGGCGATTACAATATCTTTCTGGCATGGGTGGCTGCCGGCTCTCTCGCGGTGAGCTTCTTCACCATGTTCATCGTCAACGATGTCGGTCTGTCGGCCTATATCGGCATTTACTGCCTGATGGTCGCCATGACGCTCCGCTATTTTTCGGACGTCGAATACCGGCTGAACGTCAATTACCGCGGCCTGATGGTGTACTATTTCATCATCACGGCCGGATATATAGCGGGACTCGCGCTTTACCCCGTATTTCACAGCTGGGCGCTGACGCTTGTTCTCGGCGAACTGCTGGGCCCGCTCTGGGTCGCGGTGAGGGGCCATATCTATCGCAGACCGCTCTTCAGGAAAAGTCCGCACTTCAAAGAAAATATACGCTCCATGCTGACGCTCTCGAGCTCGTATCTGCTGACAAACCTCGTCCTTTTTTCGGACCGGATTCTGCTGCTGATTTTTGAGGGCGGTACGGCCGTGACCGTTTTCTACACGGCGACGCTGGTCGGCAAGATCGTGTCTCTTCTCACGTCTCCGCTCAACGGCGTCATCACCGGACATCTCGCCAAGTACAAGGGCAAAATCACCCGGAAAGCTATCGGAGAGCTCGCCATCGTGCTGATCGGAATCGGGATCGTCGTGACGGCGGCCAGCATGCTGGTATCGGTGGTGTTCGTCAAACTGATGTATGCAGATCTGTATGATCAGGCAAGCCAGTATTTTCTGGTGGCAAATGCGGGACAGATCGTATACTTCATCTCCGAGACATTTCTGGTCGTGCTCCTGCGCTACACCAAAGAAAATCTGCAGCTGAAAATCAATTCCATCTATGCGGTTCTGTTCTACGCTGTCGGAATACCGGCTGTCATGTTCTTCGGAACGATGGGACTCGGCATTTCCATTCTGGTGGTCAACATCATCCGGTTTGCGGCGGTGGTGGCAATCGGCATACACTATGCCGAGAAATGAGCAGACATCCGGATAATCGTTTTAAACATAAAGGAGCTGGTGTATTCCGTGCCAAAAAGCATGAATGCGCCAGTTCCTTATTTTTGTCTTATGATTCTGCCAGAATCTTAAGAATCTCTTCCTCGCTCAGGACTCTCGGGGAAACCGGCGAAGACTCATGCGGTGCCAGAAATTTCTCCATCCAGATCATGTCATACCATTGCCCGAACTTATAGCCGCACTGGTGAAAATGGCCGCAGAGCGCATATCCCAGATGCTCGTGAAACTTCGGGGATGCCGGAGTGACATAGTCGTCGGCTTCCCGCGGACTTACGGTTATGCAGGCGTTTACATTGGTATAGCCGGCCGCTTTCAGAAGCCGGCAGTACGCGCTCTCAAGCCGGGTCCCGATATGATGCCCTCTGGCGTCCTTTGCGAGATAAATACTGGTCTCTACGTCCCAGTCATAGGCGGCCCGCTCTTTGAAAGCGCCGCTGTACATGTATCCCAGGATTCTGCCGTTCTCTGCGACGGCGACAATCCAGGGATATTTTGCTGTCACGGCGCGGATGCGGCGCACAAATTCATCGGCGGCCGGCGGCTCATACTCAAACGTGATCGCCGTGTCCGTGACGTACGGATGGTAAATGGCGGCGAGTGCCTCCGCATCCGATTCCCGGACGGGACGCAGGGTGATGGAAGTTTTCTCCATACGAATTCCTCCTTTTTCTTTTCAGATGCATTTCAGTGTGCTGTTTCGTTTTTTCTGAGATACCGGCGGACCCGGTTCAGATGCCGCTCAAACTCGCCGGATTCGATGAATTCAGCGATGACATACTGATCGAACACCGGCACTGTACAGGAATAAAATCCCAGCCGCTTCACGAAGAGATCAGCCAGTGGAGGCGGCAGAACCATATATCCGGTTCTGACAGAGGGCGCGATGGTCCGGGTAAACGTGTTCATATAGATTACCGTGCGGGTGGGCTCCAGGGCGAACAGGGTGTCTTCTGCTTTTGCCAGAGGCGAAAATTCGGACGCGAAGTCGTCCTCGATGATCAGGCCGTTCCGGGAATGGGCCCAGCTGATGTATTCGTGGCGTTTGGACGCTGAGGCGGTGATGCCGGACGGATAGCTGTTGAAAGGAGTGACGTGAAGAATCTGTGCTTTTGTGCGGGAAAGCTCACCGGAACGGATTCCATCCCGCCCCATCTTCAGGCTGTCAAAAGGAATTCCGGCGGCAGAATAAATCTTTTTTATTTTTTCATAGCAGGGGTCTTCCAGAGCAATCCTTTTTGCCCTGCCGGAACTGTCCCGACCGATCAGCTGTACCAGGAGCATATACAGATATTCCGAACCGGCGCCGATGACGATCTGCGACGGACTCACCCGGATACCGCGTGAGCGCAGCAGATATCCGGCGACAGCTTTGCGCAGCTCCGGGGTGCCGCTCCCCGGCGATCGTTTCAGAATGTCTTCGCCCCGCTCACTCAGAACGCGCCGCATCGTGCGCGAAAAACTCGCAAACGGGAAAATTTTTTCCGCAATATCGCTGCCAGGCGGATAAAATGCGTGGGAATTCACGGGCGGAGAATCGGAAGAAAGGGCAGGTGCCGGCTGCACAGGAATTTCCTTCTGCGGCCGTGAAGGTTTCCCGGCGGTTTTTGTGCCGGGCGCATCGGTGCTGTCCTCAGCGGATCCTTCTTTGACGGTTTCCGCGGGCGGTGTGAAAAGATTCTGCTCTTCAAAAATGACATATATACCGGACCGCTCGCGGGATTCCACGTACCCTTCGCTCTCGAGCATTGCGACGGCGTGTTCGGCTGTGATGACAGAGACTCCCATGTCCGAGGCCATCGTCCGCTTGGAGGGCAGACGGGTCCCGTACGGATACCGCCCTGAGACAATGCCGGAGCGCAGCTGCTGATATAACGACAAATACGCGGGAACTTTCTTGGCCATGGATCCCCTTTCTCAAAATGCCGACAATCCGCTTTGATGAAATTTTATGCATAAATGATGGAAAATGCAATAAATTATACAGACATTATATTGTGAGCACTGGCAGACATCAAAAAACAGATACCCGGCATACAGCCGCCTGATTCGCCTTTTTCACGTCAGAGTGCTATTCTGATAAGCAGCAGACAGACAGCCTGACAGAGCTGAAAATCGAAACAGGAGGATTTTTTTCAATGCCGTGTACAACGATTCTGGTCGGAAAAAAGGCCAGTGCAGACGGTTCAACGCTGATGGCACGAAATGAGGATGCCGGCGCCGGCCATTTCACACCAAAGAAATGCATAATTGTAAATCCTGAGGATCAGCCGAGACAGTACCAGTCGGTGCTGAGCAAGTTTAAAATCACGCTTCCCGCAAATCCGCTCCGGTATTCCGCATGTCCCAATGCGATACCGGATGAGGGCATCTGGGGAGAGGCAGGCATCAACTCAGCCGGCACCGCGATGTCGGAAACGGAGACGATCACCAGCAACGCGCGGGTACTAGGCGCAGACCCGCTTGTGAAAGACGGGATCGGCGAGGAAGACCTCCTCACGATCGTTCTCCCGTATATTCATTCGGCCAGAGAGGGCGTCATGCGCCTCGGAGGGCTGCTCGAGAAATACGGGACGTATGAGATGAACGGCATCGGATTTCAGGACGCCGATGAAATATGGTGGTTTGAATCCGTGGGCGGACATCACTGGATCGCGAAGAGAGTTCCGGATAACGCGTATGTCGTGGGCCCGAATCAGCTGGGGATCGACCGGTTTGACTTTGTTGACGCATTTGGAGAGCAGAAAGATCATCTCTGTTCGGCGGACCTGATTGACTGGATTGAAGAAAATCACCTGAATGTCTCTATGAAAGACGAAAATCTGAGAGAGTGCACCGACTGGAAAGTGCGGCCGTCGCTCGGCAGCCACGATGACGCGGACCATGTGTACAATACGCCGCGCGCCTGGTATATGGAGCGGTATCTCAATCCGCACGCGGCTGACTGGGACAGGGACGAACGGCATTTTGGCCCGGAATCCGACACGCTTCCCTGGAGTATGGTGCCGGAACACAAGATAACGATAGAAGATGTCAAGTACGTTCTCTCTTCGCACTACCAGGGGACGCCGTACGACCCGTACGGAAAGACAAATGATGAGGGAAAACGTGGAAAATACCGGCCGATCGGTGTGAACCGCACCAATTTTGTGGCCTGCACGCAGATCCGCCCGGGTGTTCCGAAAGAAATCGCGGCTGTGCAGTGGCTCGCCTTTGCCAGCAATGTGTTCAACGCATTTGTCCCGTTCTATGCCAATGTGACGGAAATGCCGGCCTATATCCGGGACGGAGGCCGCGAGGTGACGACCGATAACTTCTATTGGGTCAGCCGGATTATCGGGGCTCTGGCGGATGCCCACTGGGCAGCGTGCGCCAATCTGATCGAGCGCTATCAGAACAGCGTCGGCGCCAAAGCGCACCAGATGCTGCGGGAAGCGGACGAGGAATATACAAAAAAGTTCTCCGGAAAGTCCGGCAAAGAGCCGGATGAAAAGAAAGTCCGCAGATTTCTGATGAAGCGCAACGAGAAAATGGCGGATATGGCCAGGAAAGAAACCCAGGATGTCCTCGACAAGGTGCTTTTTGCCGCCAGCAGCGGAATGAAGAATCAGTACGCGCGCAGTGATGCCTGAGGCCGCTCAGATGACTGTGAGGGCTGAGTACTGCCTGATGAGCTCGTCAAAACGAGCCGTATCCATGGCGCAGGGGATCGTTTTTGTGAGGACCTGCACCGCACTGCCGAAAGTGAACATGGCTATCCGGTTGTCGTGAGCGATATCACAGCGCATGATACTGCGGTCTGTGGGGTCAATAACCCAGTATTCAGACACTCCGGCGGATACATAGGTTTCCAGTTTCAGGGAAGTATCTTTTTTTCTGGTTGAAGGAGAAGTGACTTCCACGATCAGGGAAGGGACACCGATGATCCGCCCGGAGTGTATTTTTGTCTGACCTTCCAGCACGAAGACGTCCGGAAAGAGCAGCGTGCTGCTGCGCCCGGGAAGTTCAAGAGGAAACGGGGAAAGACAGACGAGCGGTGCCGGAAATCGGCTGTGATGACGGCCGGAAGATTTTCCGGCGGTGATCAGAGCGTCGGAAAGCTGACGGTATACTTCACAGGAGATGAGCCGGTGAATTCCGTCGGAAACCGGCAGGGAAAAGAGCTTTCCGCCGATGAATTCATTGAGCAGAGTATGATTGAGGAGGTCAGAGCGGGCCGCGATTCCGGCCGGATTCTGAGTAAGTTGTGGTGTGAGACCGGAAGCGTTTTCAGCAGGACCTGACTCTGACTGAGAGCCGGGAGTGGGTCCCGGCGCTGCCGCAAAGGAAGCAGAAGTGTCCTGCAGAAACTGCGGCTGCGATGAACGACCGGAAGGGCGGCGGGAATAGTCAGTACCGGGATCCGCCAGAACCCTCTCAAGAGCGTTCATGGTATCCAGACGGGGAGCGGCGGTCGCTCCGGACATGATTTTCTGGATGGTACCGAGAGGAACGCCCGAGAGTTCCGAGAGTTTCCGGCTGGTATATCCCTTTTTCTTTTTTGCGGCTTTCAGCTCTTCCGGCGTCATCATGGGGGTCTCCTTCTTTCAGCATATTTTCTGACCTGGAAACAGTATACGACATAAATTGCCAAAAAGCAACCGAAAATGGAAATTTTATTGCCCGAAAATATCCATTAACGGATATATTATACGTGCATATAAAAATCAGGTCCGTGAACGAAATGTTGTGCAGGCAACATAACAGGAGAGTATACACTGCTATAATGCCTGCGTTAATAGGGAGGTATACCGTATGGTACGAGAGATCGTCGAGATCGACGAAGAAAAGTGCACGGGCTGCGGGCTTTGTGCAGAAGCCTGCCACGAGGGCGCCATCGGCATGGTCGGCGGCAAGGCGAAGCTGCTGCGGGATGATTACTGCGACGGGATGGGTGACTGCCTGCCTGAGTGTCCGGCAGGTGCTGTCCGGATCACGAGACGGGAAAGCGCGGCGTACGATGAGAAGGCGGTAAAGGAGCACAGGGAAGAGGAGAGAAAGAAACAGGCCTTTATAAAAGCTGTGTCGCTGACGCCGCCGGTGACGGGCAATTCCGGAATGCCCGGAGGCTGCCCCGGGTCCCGGGTACAATTGTTTGACCGCGGGGAAGAGACCGAAACAGCAGGGAGCAGGAGTATGAAGCCGGGTTCTCAGTTCAGGCAGTGGCCGGTGCAGATCAGGCTCGTTTCCCCGCGCGCTTCTTTCTTTCAGGAGGCAAAACTTCTGGTGGCGGCAGACTGCACGGCGTATGCATATGCCGGTTTTCACCAGGATTTCATGAGAGGAAGAGTGACGCTGATCGGATGCCCGAAGCTCGATGACACGGATTACAGTGAAAAGCTTACCGAAATTATCCGAGACAATAATATCCGGGAAGTCACGGTCGTCCGGATGCAGGTTCCCTGCTGCGGAGGTCTGCAGCGCGCGGTGGAAACATCGCTCAGGAACAGCGGAAAATCCATTCCGTGGCGTGTCATTACCATTTCAGAGACGGGAGAAATACTAAACTGACAGATTTTCTTTCCCGGCGGCAGAATAAGAGAGCGGCGCACCGGTGTGTGGGATGTTTTCGTCTGAATCCGGCCGCCCCGCGGGCGATACCTTAAATATAAGATTCGTGTTATAATCGCCGCGGCAGTATCTTTTGATCAGGAAATCTTTTTGGAAAATGCGTATGAATACAATTGTAATGACAGGAATCACGAGCTTTGTGGGCAGCCATACGGCCAAAGAGCTGATTCGGCAGGGATGCCGGGTTATCGGCATTATCCGCCCGGCCAGCCGCAACAAAGCGGTTGTCGAAAACGACCCGGTTCTGCGAAACGTCACGATTCTTCCGCTTGATTTTGACAGTATGCCGGACACAGACGGCGGGAAAGAGGAATTCCTTGTCAAGAGCCGGCAGATTCTGGAACAGCTGGGAAAGATTGACGCGTGGCTGCATTTCTCATGGGATGCCGGCAGGACAAAGTCGCGGACGGATGTCAGTCTTGAAGAAAAAAATTTCAATAACGCGCGCAAGGCTTTCTGGCTTGCCGGGGCAGCCGGTGCAAAGCGGTTTGTTTTTTCCGGCAGTCAGGCGGAATATGGACGCGGAAATCACGACAGCCCCGCGCCGGTGAGTGAATACGGCAAGGCGAAACTGGCGTTCGGGGACTGGGCCGAGAAAGAAGCAAAGGACGGCCCGATGCAGTTTATCCATCTGCGGATTTATTCGATCTACGGACAGGGAGATCATCCGACGACCCTGATCACGACGCTCATTAAGGCCTGCCTGAAGAACGAGGAGTTCAGTCTCGGCCCCTGCACGCAGATGTGGAATTTCATGGAGGTGCGGGACGCAGCGGCCGCGATTGCGCTGGTCAGCCTGAGCCCTGAGACGAAGCGCGTCATTTATGATATCGCCGGACGCGAAAACCGGCGCTTAAAAGACTATGTGCTGGCTGTGCAGGAACTCTGCGGCGGAGGCGGAAAGCTCGAATTTGGCGCGCGCGGCAACAACGCGGAAGGCGCGGCTGATCTGCTTCCGGATATCAGCGGCCTCAGGGAGCTGGGATTTGAAGAGAAGTTCACGTTTGAGGACGGAATCCGGAATCTGCGGGAAATTGACCGGAAAGAGATGGAAGATCCGGAGATCGCCTGGAAACCGGTCAGGGTAGAACATTTGGTAAAGGACCGCTGGATTGATTTCCGGCGCGTCAGGTATCAGCTCCCGGACGGCAGGGAGTTCAGCCCGTATTACAACTACAGCCGGAGAGATTATGTGGTGATTCTTGCCCGGGATGAAGAAGGAAAGTTCCTCTGTGTGCGCCAGTACCGCCACGGTATTCACAAGGTGACCTGTGAGTTTCCGGCAGGCGGCATTGAGAGGGGCCCGGCGGCAGAATATACGGACGGAAGCCTGGGAGGGTGTGAGTCTTTGACGGCTCTTGCGGCGGCAAAACGCGAGCTCCTTGAGGAGACAGGGTATACGTCCGACAGTTGGCAGCAGCTTCTGATCGAACCGGCGGAGGCGACTCTGTCAGACAATTACGCCTACATTTATTTTGCGGACAACTGCCGCAAAACGGGCAGTCAGAAGCTGGATGACACAGAATTCCTGAAAGTGGAACATTTGTCAGATAAAGAACTGGACGGCCTGGTGAAAGCCGGTATGTTCGAACAGGCCGTGCACGTCATGGCATGGCTGCTGTACAAAACGAAGGCATAAAACCGAGGTTCATTCGTACTCCCTTCTCTGATGAACTGCTGATAATTATATCATATATTCTATCTGCGAAAACGCGACATATTTTTTCTGTTTTCAGCGGAAAATGTTCTTTTTATTCTGGAAAGAAAAAAGTAACATGAATATAATGGATATCAGCGGGACACAAAATAAGAAAATGTGTCTTTATGGTTCGTGTGATAAAAATTAAATTCAGAAGGAGAAGTGATGAAGATGGCTGCAAAAATGCTTGGCGCGGTTCTTCCCGGCAACAGTTCGGTAGAACTGAAAGAATTTGACATACCGGAGCCGGGTTACGGCGAAGTCGTGATCCGGACGAAGGCGGCGACGATCTGCGGATCGGATATCCGCTGTATCTACCGGGAGCACGTAGGAAAGGGTCCCGAGGGGTACAAACCCGGAACGATCGCGGGCCATGAGTCGGCCGGACAGATCATTAAATGCGGAGAAGGAATGCGCCGGTTTCATGTGGGCGACCGCGTGATTGTCTATCATATTTCCGGATGCGGCGTATGCTATGACTGCCGAAAGGGCAATTACATTTCCTGCAAGAGCCCGCTCAGAAAGGCTTATGGCTGGCAGAGAAACGGCGGCATGGCGCCCTATATGCTCTGCGAAGAAAAAGACCTCGTTCCGCTGCCGGAGCCTCTGAGCTATGAGGACGGAGCCCAGGTTGCCTGCGGGTTCGGAACGGCGTATGAAGCGCTCGAGAAGATAGGCATCGGCGGCGATGACGCGGTTCTCGTCGTGGGAC
Source organism: Lachnospiraceae bacterium (assembly GCA_050944355.1). Lineage (GTDB taxonomy): Bacteria > Bacillota > Clostridia > Lachnospirales > Lachnospiraceae > UBA4285. Next base: position 76,155 of record JBMNQX010000005.1, on the reverse strand, counting down.
TCGGGCCGGTCGGACTCGCGACGCTGATGCTCGCGAAGGCCATGGGTGCGGAGAAGACGATCGGCGTCGAGATGAATCCGTACCGGATTGATCTTGCGAAAAAGAAAGGACTTGTTGACTACGTATTTGAGCCGAGTGATCATGTCATTCAGGATATTCTGGATGTGACGGGCGGTCACGGGTGCGAAAAGGCAGTTGACTGCTCCGCGTCGGATGCCGGGCGGCAGACCGCGGTGCGCGGCACGAGAGATTACGGAAAGATCGCGTTTGTCGGCGAGGGCAATACCGTTACGCTGAATCCGAGCCCGGATATCATGCACACGACCAAGACGATTTACGGCTCCTGGGTGACGTCGATCTGGAAGATGGAGGATCTCGTCGAACATCTCATCCGCTGGAACATTCACCCGGATACGCTGATCACACATCGTTTCCCGATCGAAGAGGCGTCCAAAGCGTATGCGCTGATGGCCATGGGCCGTTGCGGCAAGGTTGCGGTCGTATTCCCGGACGAGGAACAAAATTAATTTTGGAAGGCTCTGGCAGTTTTGATACTTTGATGTGAATATTATTCACGATTTAGTCAAAATTCGTTCACAGAATGTTCTCAAATTGCCAGTATTATTGCAGACATAAAACGAACAGGAAATGCAGCAACCCCCCCAAAGCTGTAGTTCGTTTTACTCATGCAAATGTTTTCCCCTTCAGAAAAGTCTCCGACCCCCCTCGGAGGCTTTTTCTATGTCTGAAAAATGGAGAACCTGAAATGCTGATACGAAATGCATCAATGAAAGATGTGAACGCCGTCGCAGCAGTAGAAGCCGAGTGTTTTCCGGTGGCTGAGGCTGCGACGGCGGCGGAGTTTGAAGACAGAATCCGGCATTACGGAAATCACTTCTGGCTTCTCTTTGACGGTGACAGACTGGTCTCATTTGTCGACGGATTTGTCACGGATGAGCCGGATCTGACAGATGAGATGTACGAGAGAGCGGACATGCACAACGAAAACGGGGCATGGCAGATGATTTTCGGCGTGAATACAATCCCGTCATACAGACGGCGCGGACTGGCCGGAAAGCTGATTGCCCGCGCGATCGGGGACGCGAAAACACAGGGCAGATCCGGCCTGGTCCTCACGTGCAAGGAAAAACTCCTTCCCTATTATTCGAAGTTCGGATTTGTCAACGAAGGCGTGACGGCCAAGTCCGTTCACGGAGGCGTCACGTGGTATCAGATGCGGCTGCGGTTTTGAAGCGCAGCCGCTTGCTTTTTGGAAATCACCGTAAAAAACACTGTCAGGCTGTTTATGATGGATATTTCCATTGCTGCGCAGGAATATTCCAGTAGTGATTACGGAATCCCTTAAGGTCTATGATCGGCATGCTCAAGGAATCATCATCCGTTCTCATATGATGAAGGAGTTTCCTGTACAACTCCTGAGCAACATTGTCCCATTGATCTCCATGAAACAGAAGATTGTCTGTTTCTTCAATGTCATGCTCAATATCATATAATTCGAAAAAGGCTTCATCTTTGAAAAGATCGACGATCAGCTTTTTCCCGTTTGATATAATACAGCGCTGGAAATTGGACAGGGATCCATTACCGTCATACTGAATAAATATGTCTCTTGGAGGCTCTTTTATGCCGTTAATCAAAGGAACGAGGGAACGTCCTTCTACACTTTCTGGCACGCTGACTTTTAACATTTCGCAGATAGTAGGCAGCACATCGATCAGACTTACAGGATTTCCGATATGCATCCTTGCGTTTTTGCCTTTTGGAAGTTTAATGTAAAGAGGTACATGCACCGATTCTTCATACATGCACATTTTCTGGAAGAGTGCATGTGAGCCCAGCATCTCGCCGTGATCTGATGTGAAAATAATGATTGAGTTGTCATACAGTCCTTGTCTTTTCAACTCATCGATGATTTCACCTGTGAGGCTGTCGAGCATCGCTGTCAGGCCAAGATATACACGCCAGCTTTCCCGCCATTCTTCTCTTGTATATCTGGATCCGACGATGCCGGTTATGTTATACATCTGAAGAGGAGACTGCCTCGGATAGAAAATGCCGACATTGTCCGGAAGAATAACGTCGTTTATATCGATGAGAGAGTACCATTTTTCCGGAATTTCAAACGGAGGATGCGGCGCCAGAAACATCATGTTGAGAAATAATGGCTTATCCCCTTTTCGCTCCCGCAGTCCTGTTAATGCCCTGTCGGTATAATATCTGTCGTAAAAATATTTTTCGTCTTCCGGATAGATTCCTGTCTTGGGAGTAGAATATGTGGTTACCCGCGTATACTTACCGCTGACCATTTCTGGTACTTCAGTTCGAAAAGCAGGGCCTCCTGGCGCGCGTTTCCCGTTTTCTTTCAGAAAAGCAGCATAGGATTTTTCTGTCGCCACCCATCGTACATTCTGATCTTTGTCTTCCAGCTTGCCGCCTTCTGTGTATAAATGCTGCTTTCCGCTGTGAATCACTTCCCAATTCTGCTCCAGCATTTCAAACAGATTTGGAATACCCGCATGTACATCCCCGCTCGGGGCATCGTCCGGAGTCCAGGGGTTGATCCGGGAACCGTTTTGTGCAGGCATCGTGCCTGTAAAGAAAGAACCTCGCGAAGGAACACAAAGAGGGCAATTGCAATAGGCCCTGTCAAATGTTATCCCTTCTGCTGCAAGACCATCAATGTTCGGAGTTATTCCTTTACCTAAAACATCATGGCGGAGCTGGTCCGCCATGATAATTATCAGGTTTGGCTCTCTATTCGAATGTTGTTTTGAATTCATTTATACACCTCCTAAAAAAGCTCTCAGGATTTTGCCCTGAGAGCTTTGCCCCTGCCTGAATGACTGAAATCAGCTGCCTAAAATTGAAGTTGCCTGTTCAAAGAATTGTGTTGAAGCATCATCTGCAGTTGTCTGTCCATAGAGGATTTGTTCTACCAGTGTATTCGCAGCCTGGAATATTTCTGTGGACTGGCTTGGGCCAATCGGGGTGATTGGTGATGAGTTCGGTGTCACGACTTCCTGAATGAATTTGATTTCAGCCTGATTGTCTTCAGAAAGGTCGGATGCAATTGCCTCAGCTACTGTTGAAGCAGCCGGAATTCCCCGTTCTGCCAAAAGAACTTTGTTGGCATCGACATCGTTAATGATGTAATTCAGAACCGCAACGGCTTCATCCGGATTTTTGCTGTGGGCACCGCAGCTGAAATACATGGACGGATGCAGGTAATCTGCCTTTGTGGGGTCCGAAGCCGGCCACGTAGTATAAGCAATTTCTACATCTTCTGGCGCGGCGTTTTTGAAAGCGGTCATCTGATTGGACCAGTTGCAAGCACACCAGGATTCAGTTTCCGGTGATGAGTAGTACACCAGAGGACTCTGTTCGACAGAATTCAGCGTAAGTTCGGCGTAGGTTGCGGCATCAAGCATCCAGCCTTCATTCAGTCCATCTTCATAGATCTTGAAAAATGGCGTAAAAGCCGATGCGTCATCGGTTGAGAGTGCCCCATTGTTGAACATATTTTCCATGCCTTCCCCGCGCATGATGTATTGCATCATGGCTTCGGCATTACCATAGGCGAAGTCGGTTCGAACACCGCTTTTTTCATAAATCTGACGACAAACTTCTTCAAATTCGTCGATTGTCATCTGATCTTTGATGGTGATTCCGAGAGAATCAGTAAGGGTTTTATTGTACATTAAAGCCGGTACGTTTACACCGACACAGATCGCAACCAGTTTTCCGTCTATGGTTCCTGAATCCAGAATGGACTGGTCGATGGACGAAACGTCAAGAACGCCGCTGTCAACATACGGCTGCAGATCCAGAAGCGCACCGTTTGAAGCATATTCTGTCAGATAGGAGTTGTAACCCAGCTGAAGCAGATCTGGTTCACTCTGGCTGGCAACTGCTGTGGAAATTTTCGTAAAGTAATCTCCCCAGGATGCCGGCTGCATATCAAAGGATATGTTGGGATTCTCCTCTGTATACATCTCCAGAATCTTAGTAGTACGGTCATTGCGCACCTGATTGCCCCACCAGGCGATGGACAGCGTTATGGCGCTGCTGCTGTCTGAAGAATTACTGTTGGCTGTTGTAGCCTGAACAGTTGTCGTCTCCCCGGCAGTTCCTGTTGTACTGCCGGAAGTGCTGCTTTCTGAATCTGAACCACAACCGGCCAGCAGAGAGCCAGCCATAAGAACACTGATGATACCAGCACTTAGTTGTTTTAGTGTCATGTCTTTCCTCCTTATTCAATTTTTCACGACCCCAAACGGTGAATATCACCAATTAATTATAAGCTTAGCATACGAGTTATAAAATTACTATATTTTTACTTGAGAAATTTTTATGCGTCTAGAGTTTTCTGAATTCCTGTTCAATATCTGTTTTTATATCAGACTGCTTTCCTTACACCGGCAGACTGCACAAAAAACAATCTGTAATCTGTGAAAATCCATCCTTGATAGACAAAAATTCGTGAACTATGATAGAGGAAACTGATAATCAATAAATAGTTTCCATCACGAAAGGAGAATCCTTGGACGCGGAAGAGGCAAGGAAAAAAGTCCTGGAGGCGCTCATAGATCTGTATAACGAATGCGGTCTGAAATTTACGATGAGCGGGCTTGCCAAAAAGCTCGGAATGAGTAAAAAGACGCTTTATGTGCTGTTTGAGAGCAAGGAAGATCTGCTCAGCCAGATGGTGGACTATTGTTTTGCGTCGGTAAAGGAAAGCGAGACGCAGGCACTGACGGCTCCGGGACTGGACACGGCGGAGAGAATCCGGGCGCTTCTGGGCGCGTTTCCGGAGCGGCTTAAAGGCGTCAATCTTGAGAATCTGTATGTGCTCAGGGACACGTATCCGAAGATTTACCGGAAAGTCGAAGAGCGTCTCGAGAACGGCTGGGAGCCTACGATTCAGCTGCTGGAGCAGGGAATACAAGAGGGATGCGTGCGGCCGTTTTCCATTCCTCTTTTCAAGATGATGTATGAGTCGGCGCTGGAGCAGTTTTTTAAGCGCGATATTCTGAAGAAATGCGGCATGTCTTACAATGAGGGACTGAAAGAAATCACGGATCTGCTGCTTGACGGGATTCTGGTGCGTACCAATGACAAATGAGGGAGAAAATGAAGAAACTGACTAAAGGGAAAATGTGGTGCTTTGCCATCGGGCAGTTCGGATGGAGTCTGCTCTCGGCACTGATCACCAACTGGCTCGTCTACTACTATCAGCCGGACGAAGCGACACAGGCGGCGGGACAGACGCTTTTTATCCCGCAGGGGCGCGTGATATTCGGCATCGCGACCATCATCGGCGCGATCGCGGCCGTCGGACGGATATTTGACGCCGTGACGGACCCGCTGATCGCCAACCTGTCGGACCGCTCAACAAATCCGAAGGGCCGCCGGATTCCGTTCATGCAGAAAATAGCGGTTCCTTTTGCCGTGATCACCGTGCTCGTCTTCTGGACGCCGGTGAATGGCATTTCCAACGTGAACAGCGTGTGGCTGCTCGTGACGCTGCTTCTGTTTTATCTGTTCATGACGACGTACTGCACGCCGTATAATGCGCTGATTTCGGAGCTCGGGACCACACAGGACACGAGAATCAGCATCTCGACGTACATCAGCGTGACGTTCCTGCTGGGCAGCGCCATCGGCTATGCGGCGCCGTACATCTGGGGACCTCTGACGCCGCTTCTCGGGCGCGTCGGGGCGATCCGGGCGACATTTGCCATCCTGGCAGCGATCGGACTTGTGGCACTCCTGGTGCCGACATTTACCATCCGGGAAAAGGATTATATCGACGCAAAACCGTCCAATGACAACGCGTTTTCGTCGCTGGCCAAGACGTTTAAGAACAAGGATTTCCGCGTATTCGTGGGATCGGATGTGCTGTATTTCGTGGCGCTGACGATTTTTCAGACGGGGCTGCCGTTCTTCATCACGACGCTGATGGATCTGCCGGAGACGATGACGACGATTCTCTACATCGCCATGACGCTGCTGTCGTTCGCCTGCTATCCGCTCGTCAACATGCTCGCGCACAGGCTCAACAAGAAGAAGCTTGTGCTGATCGGTTTTGTCGGCCTGTCGTGCGCGTATATCGTGACGGCCGTCTCGGGATCAGCGGGCGTGCCCAGCATGGTCTGGGGCGTGCTGGTCGTGCTGGTGGCGGCGTTCCCGATGGCGATTCTGGGCATCCTGCCGCAGGCGATCGTGGCGGACATTGCCCAGGCGGACGCGATGGTGACCGGAGAGAAGCGCGAGGGCATGTTCTTTGCGGCCCGCACGTTTGCCTTTAAGATGGGGCAGAGCCTTTCGATGCTGCTGTTCACGGCGTTCGCGTCGATCAGCCCCGAGACGGGACTCGGATACCGGATCGCTGCCGTGTCCGCGTGCGCGATCTGCCTGGCCGGCGCCCTGATCCTTTCCCGCTACAACGAAAAGAAAATTCTGGGCATTATCGTTCCGGCCGAAAATCAGTCGGGAAAAAAGGCTGAGAATTAAGTGCGCAGCTGCCGGCGGAAAATGCTGAAAACAGTGATGCGGGGGCCAAAAAAGGCCCTCGCGTTTTTGTTTCGGTTATGACATACTAGAGAAAGCGAGTGTTCAAAGCGAAGACGTTTTGAAGTGACAAGGAGATAATAAATTGAAAAAGAACAAGGTATCCGAATTTGACGGGCAGATCGTAAAGGATCCCGTCATTTTTCAGCAGAATTCCATCATGCCGCACTCTGATCACGAGTTTTACTCGTCGGAGGCCGCGGCAGAGGAGGGTGGATTTTCTGATTTCAAAGTGTGCCTGAACGGGCTCTGGAAATTCGCGTACGCAAAGAATCCGTCGCTCGTTCTGCCGCGATTTTACGCGAGTGAAACGGACTGCCACGACTGGGACGAAATCCGGGTGCCGGCTCACATTCAGATGGAAGGGTACGACCTCCCGCAGTATGCGAACTACCAGTATCCCTGGGAAGGAAACGAGGATGTGAAGCCGGGAGAAATTCCGGTGAAATTCAATCCGACGGCGCAGTACGTAAAATATTTCACGCTGCCGGATTTCATGAAGGGCAGACCGGTCTACATCAGCTTTCAGGGTGTTGAGAGCGGCATAGCGCTCTGGCTCAACGGCCACTATGTCGGCTACCGCGAGGACACGTTCACGCCGAGTGAATTTGAACTGACGCCGTATTTACAGGAAGGCGAGAACAAGCTGGCCGCGGAGGTTTTCAAGTGGACGGCCGGCAGCTGGTGCGAAGATCAGGATTTCTTCCGCTTTTCCGGCATTTTCCGCGATGTGTATCTTTTCACGGTGCCCGATGTGCACGTGAGAGATCTGCATATTTCCGCTCTTCCGGACGACACTATGAAAGACGGGCGCCTGAGTGTGGATCTTTCGATCGGAAACCCTGAGGAATTCCGGCCATTTACCGAGGAGGAAAGGAAAGGCCGCGCCGTTTCAGGGGCAGAGGAAGAAGCGGGCGAGGTCACGGGAAGTTTCTGCATGAGGCTTCTTGACGCGGACGGGAAGACCGCGGCCGAGAGCGAAGGAGAGCTGAGAGAGCACACCCGGATTGAGGCGTCTGTTTCCGGCGTGCAGCTCTGGAGCGCAGAGAATCCGTATCTGTACACGTGCGAGCTGAAAATTTACGACAAGGCGGGCGCGCTTCAGGAAGTGATCCGCGAGAAGACGGGCTTCCGCCGGTTTGAGATCAAAAACAGTCTGATGCTGCTCAACGGAAAGAGGCTGCTGATTCACGGCGTCGACCGCCATGAGTTCGGATGTCTCGCGGGCCGGGTTCTGACGCAGGAGGAAATCCGGCAGGACATCTTCACGATGAAGCGCAATAACATCAACGCCATCCGCACGAGCCACTACCCGAACCAGACCATGCTGTACCGGCTGTGCGACGAATACGGAATTTATGTGCTCGACGAGGCGAATCTCGAGACGCACGGCACGTGGGCGATTCCGGGCACGCATGAGGACAAGGTCAGAAGCGTCATTCCGGGCGACAGGCCAGAGTACCAGGAGCTGATTCTGGACCGCGGCCGGAACATGGTTTTCCGCGACCGCAATCACGCGTGCGTGATCATCTGGTCGCTCGGAAACGAGTCGTACGGCGGAAAAGATCTGTATGTCATGTCGCAGAACGTCCGCGCGTGGGATTCCTCGCGCCCGGTTCACTATGAGGGCGTGTTCCGCGATCTGAGATATCCGGGCACGAGCGACATCATGAGCTCGATGTACACCCCGGCCGACAAGGTGCGCGAATATCTGAAAGAACACCGCGACAAGCCGTACATCAGCTGTGAATATTCGCACGCGATGGGCAATTCCTGCGGCGGCATCCGCAAATACACAGACCTCGCCTGGGAAGAACCGCTCTACCAGGGCGGTTTCATCTGGGACTACATCGACCAGAGCCTGACGATGCGCGACCGCAATGGCCGCGAGTTCCAGGGATATGGCGGCGACCACGGCGAGCGCCCGACCGACTACAATTTCAGCGGCAACGGCATCGCCTATGCGCCCGACCGCGCCCCGTCTCCGAAAATGCAAGAAGTGCGCCACGTCTATCAGAACTTCCGCATCGAAGTCGCGCGGGACAGCTTTACGATCCGCAACGGCAGTCTCTTCACAAATTCGGACGCCTGTGACTGCTTCGTATCACTCATGGCAAATGGAGTCGAAATCCGGAAAGAAAAGGTCGTCACCGACACGGCGCCGCAGACAGAGAAAAAGTACGGTCTGCCATTTGTCATCCCGGATGACGGGAAAGAGTACGTCGTGACGGTTTCGCTGTGCCTGAAAAGGGATGAAGACTGGGCCGAAGCCGGGTATGAGATGGCCTGGGGACAGGGCGTGTCCGGCGAGATGCCGCAGACGACAGGAGAGGAAGCTGCGCTTCCGAATCGAAATGCCATCCAGAGTTTTGCAAAGACGTCTGAGAGCGTACCGAAGCTGACCGTGACGGCGGGACACCGGGAAATCGGGGTCTCTGGCGATCATTTCCGTGTGATGTTTTCAAGCATCGCCGGCGGTCTGGTTTCCTACCGCTGGGGCGGTGAGGAGCTGCTGACAAGCGACGTCCCGAGGCCGAATTTCTGGCGCCCGCTGACCGACAATGACCGGGGATGCCTGCTGCCATTCCGGGCCGGACAGTGGCAGACGGCGTCGGAGTACTCGTCGGCGAAAATAAAGGACGGCCGCGCGGACGATCCGTACGAACTGACAAAAGAAGAGGACAAAGTCACCGTCGCGTTTACGCTTCATCTGCCTGTGAGGCCGGCACTCGACGCGAGGCTCGTCTGGACGGTTTTCCCGGACGGCCATCTGCACGTGAAGCTCACGCTGCCGAAGTCGGATGAAGTGGGCGAGCTCCCGGAACTCTCGATGCTCTTTGCGATGGACGCGCAGTATGACCAGATCCAGTGGTACGGCCGCGGGCCGGAAGAGACCTATGTGGACCGCAAGGGCGGCAAGCTCGGAATATACCGCAGCACGGCTTCGGACAGCTTCGCGAAATATCTGGTGCCGCAGGAGTGCGGCTGGAAGGAAGATGTCCGCGTGGCGGAGGTGACGAACCGCCTGGGACGCGGCCTGCGCTTTGTCTGCCATGGACTCGGCTTCTCGGCGCTGCCGTACAGTCCGGCGCAGATCGATGCGGCGCAGCACTCCAACGAGCTGCCGCCGGTTCTCAGGACCTATATCCGCGTCGGCATGCAGATGGGTGTCGGGGGCGATGATTCCTGGGGAGCGCAGACACATCCGGAGGATCGCCTGAAAAATGACCGGCCGCTTTCCATCGAATTTGACATGAAAGGCATCTGAGTGAAAGGGCCCCGCAGGCGGGCCCTTTTTTAGACACAGGCCTGCGCGAACATAAAATCAGGGAGGGTGAAATGCTCGGAGCGATTATCGGTGATATTGTCGGGAGCACACATGAATTTGTCCCGAATAAGACGACGGAGTTTTCTCTGTTTGAGAAAGCGTCCGATTTTACGGATGACACGGTGATGACTGTCGCGGTGGCGGACGCGCTGCTCTCTGTGCCCGGCGCGTGGCTTGACGCACCGGCGGATCATGCGGAAGGAATCCGGAAGAAGGTTGTTGAGTCCATGCAGTCGTGGGGACGCCGGTATCCCGACAGAGGGTACGGCGGCTGGTTCATGAGCTGGATCGACTCGCCGGACCCGCAGCCGTACAACAGTTTCGGAAACGGCTCGGCCATGCGGGTGTCATCGGCCGGGTGGCTCGCACAGGGCGAGGAAAACGTGCTGGCGCTCTCAGCGCTGACATCGGAAGTGACGCACAATCACCCGGAGGGAATCAAAGGCGCGCAGGCGGTGGCGCTTGCCGTGTACCTGGCGAGAATCGGGACTCCGAAAAAAGAAATAAAGAGAACACTGGAAAAGCGTTTCGGGTATGACCTCTCCGCGGACCCGGACGACATACGGAAAATCTGTGTGTTCGACTCAACCTGTCAGGTGAGCGTCCCGCAGGCGCTCACGTGTTTTTTCGCGGGTGAATCCTACGAGGATACGCTGCGCCTGGCTGTGTCGCTTGGCGGCGACGCGGACACGCAGGCTGCCATCGCCGGCGCTGTCGCAGAGGCGTACTTCGGAATCCCGGAGTATCTGAAGCGGGAGGGCAGGCGCCGGCTTTCCAGGCCGATGCTCAAGGTTCTCGAGCGTTTTAAGAGGCATGCGCCCCGCCGCTATCACGGCCGCAAGGGGACGACGCCGCTGACGGACAACGACAGAATTGAAATGCTGCTCCCGGAGGTGGCCGGGGAGCAGGCCGGCGGCCAGGATGTCGTCATGGTGCTGCGGTCCCGGATGTTTGAAGACGGGCAGTTCCTCGTTCCGTGTGAAAAAAATGAGAAGGGCGAAATGGTGCCGAGGCTCCTTTCGGACGGGGCGGGCAGCGCCATGCTCCCGGTCTTTACATCGCGCGAAGAAGCCGGCATGGAAAATGCCGGGGAGGTGATGAGTGCTTACATGGACAACCTGTATTACGCCTGCCTGCGGGATGAATCGGTGAAGGGAATGGTCATCGATCCCTGGAATCCGGACGGACTTTCGATTGAGAAGAAGGGAATCGCGGCGATTGTGGGAGAGAAGATATGATCGTCAGATTTTCGGACGGAATCGATCTCGGGAAAATCGTGGACAGCGGCCAGTGCTTCTCCTGCGGCGGGGAAGATGGGGTGTTCTGGTTCCTGAGCGCCGGGCGGCTGATTCTGACGCGGCAGCTCGACGGGCGGACCATAGAGGCGTTCTGTGATGAAGCGGACTGGAGCTTGTTCTGGAGCGCTTTTTTTGACGCGCCGCGGGACTACTCGCTTCTGCGGCGCCAGATGAAGAAAAAGGGCGGCCTTGACTCGGCAGCGGCCGAAGAAGGAGCGGGTCTGCGCGTTCTGCGGCAGGACGCGTGGGAGACGCTCGTCTCTTTCATTGTCTCACAGCGCAAGAGCATCCCGGCGATCCGCGGCTGTCTCAGGAAACTTTCCGGGTACGGAAATCCCGTCACAATTCCGCCGGCTGCGCTTAAGGCGGCGGGTGATTCCGCCCTTAAGAGTCAGCTTGCCTGTCTGCGCTCACTTCCTTCCCCGGAAGTTCTCTCGCGTCTGACGCCGGAACAGCTCGCCGGATGCGGCACCGGATACCGGGCCGCTTATCTTCACGACGCGGCGGAGCATGTGGCGTCCTGCGATACAGATCTCGCGGCTCTCTCAGCGCTTGATAACGGCGCACTTCAGGATGCGCTGATGCGTATAAAAGGAGTGGGCGTAAAAGTGGCCGACTGCGTGATGCTTTTTGCGTATGGCCGCACGGATGCTGTCCCGGCGGATGTGTGGATCCGGCGTGTCATGCGGCGGGATCCGTCGGTTTTTGAAGGGCTTTCGGATCCCGGCCTCGCCCAGCAGTATCTTTTTCTGTACGCAAGAAATCACAAAAGTGTCTGATCATTTATCATGTTACCTTGCTAAAGTTGTCGGAAATTTGCATGAAACAGGTAGGCTTTTTGCATCACGAAGTGTGCAGTATTGTGTAATAATTATAGTAATAGTAAGTGCGCACTGATGAATTTGTTTAAATTGCAATATGTTGAAGAGGATTTAGAAGGAGGCAACATGAATTTCAAAAGAGTTGTGGCGGCAGCGGCCAGTGCTGTGATGGGTGCCAGTCTGCTCGCGGGATGCGGAAGCTCCGGCAGCACAGACACGACGACAGCTTCTGGCTCTTCGTCATCGTCATCTGGCAGCGTCAGTATGACATTCACATGGTGGGGCAATCAGACCCGCAATGAGGAGACGCAGAACGCGATCACGGCGTATGAGAATGACAATCCGGGCGTGACGATCGATGGTCAGTTCTCGCAGTGGTCAGACTACTGGCAGAAGCTCGCGACGGAGTCGGCAGGCGATTCTCTGCCGGACATTCTGCAGATGGACTACCAGTACATCACACAGTACGCGGACAGCGACCTGCTTCTGGACCTGACTCCGTACGTTGAAGACGGCACGCTGGACACATCTAACTGGGATTCCGACATGATCTCAGCCGGCACGATCGACGGCAAATTTGTCGGGGTGTGCGCCGGCATGAACGCACCGGCTCTGATTTACAACAAAGATGTGACCGATGCGGCGGGCGTCACGATCAAGGACAACATGACGCTGGATGAGTTTATCGAGGTATGCAAGACCATCAAAGAGAAGACCGGCTACCGCACGGACTGCGCGTATGGCACATCTCTCGGATTTATTGAGTATCTGCTCCGTGGCGACGGTATACAGATGTTCGGCGATGGAAAGCTGAACGTGACGGCGGAGGAACTCGCAAAGTATTTCCAGTTCTATGCGGACGGCATGGAAGAAGGCTGGATGATCGAGCCGGGCGTTTACGCGGAGATCTCCATCGGATCCGTTGAGCAGAGCCCGATGGTTTACGGCTCGGATCCGGACAACATGTCCTGGTGCACGCTTTCCTGGTCCAACCAGTACGTTTCCTATATGAACGCGGCCAACGGCGCGAATCTCGGCATCACCACATGGCCGAGCAACAATGTGGAGAAGTCACAGTACATCAAGCCGGGCCAGTTCTTCTCGATTTCGTCTACGACTGAGAACCCGGAGGAAGCGGTCAAGTTCCTCAACTGGCTGATCAACAGCGAGGAGGCCAACGACTATCTGAAGGGCGAGCGCGGCATCCCGATCAACTCCGAGATTGCCGACTATGTCAAGGGACAGCTCTCCGAGGACGAAGTCAAGGTTTACGACTACGTATATGATGTCGTAATGCCGAACAGTTCCGAGATCAACCCGCCGTATCCGGACGGATATTCCGAGGTCGATGAGAACCTGAACTCCATGATTGAACAGGTGGCATACGGAGCGATGACGGCAGAAGAGGCGGCCGAAAAGGTCGTAACCGAGGGCAACGCGAGCCTCGCGGAAAAGGCGTCGTCATCGTCATAAACGAACAGGAAAATTCCTGATAAATGAAGCAGGCAAATCTCTGATTCAGAAAGAGACCGCTGCCGCCGCACGTTTCAGTGCGGCGCAGCGGCCTTTTTGTATTGATGATGCTGCAGGCCGGCCGGGAACTTTGGCTGACAATAAGCTGCCTGTTTAATGGCAGACACATTGATTATTCTGACTCTTGAAAAACCACAGGCAGACAAGTTAATTTGTCAGGTTTTTACATGAAACAGGTAGGCTTTTTGAATAACCGTATATGCATCATTGTGTAATAATAGTGATTACCTGCGAAAGCACAAGGAGTTTATGTGCAAATCGCAAAATTCTGAAGAGGATTTGCAAGGAGGCAACATGAGATTCAAAAGAGTTATGGCGGCAGCAGCCAGTGCTGTGATTGGCGCCAGCCTGCTCGCGGGATGCGGAAGCTCCAGCAGCACGGACACGACAGCAGCTTCCGGATCTGCAGCATCGGGATCGACAACAGCGGCAAGTTCGTCCGCATCGTCGGGGTCGTCATCTTCATCAGGCAGCACGAGCATGACATTTACCTGGTGGGGCAACCAGACCCGCAACGAGGAGACACAGAACGCGATCAACGCGTACCAGAACGACAATCCGGGCGTGACGATCGATGGTCAGTTCTCACAGTGGTCTGATTACTGGCAGAAGCTTGCTACGGCATCGGCAGGCGATTCCCTTCCGGATGTCATGCAGATGGACTATCAGTACATCACGCAGTACGCGAACAGCGGCCTGCTTCTGGACCTGACTCCGTACATTGAAGATGGTACGCTTGACAGCTCAAAGTGGGATTCCAACATGGTCACAGCCGGCACGATCGACGGCAAGCTGATCGCTGTATGCGCCGGCATGAACGCTCCGGCTCTGATCTACAACAAAGATGTGACAGATGAAGCCGGCGTCACGATCAAGGACAACATGACGCTGGATGAGTTTATTGAGGTCTGCAAGACCATCAAGGAGAAGACCGGCTACCGCACCGACTGCGCATATGGTACTTCTCTCGGATTTATCGAGTATATGCTCCGTGGCGACGGCATTCAGATGTTCGGCGACGGCAAGCTGAATGTCACGGCTGATGAGCTCGCAAAGTATTATCAGTTCTATGCAGACGGCATGCAGGACGGCTGGATGATCGATCCGGGTGTCTATGCTGAAATCTCCATCGGATCCGTTGAGCAGAGCCCGATGGTTTACGGCTCGGACCCGGACAACATGTCCTGGTGCACACTTTCCTGGTCCAACCAGTACGTTTCCTACATGAATGCGGCCAACGGCAAGACCCTCGGCATCACCACATGGCCGAGCAATGATCCGCAGAAGTCGCAGTACGTAAAGCCGGGCCAGTTCTTCTCGATTTCGTCCACGACGAAGAATCCGGAAGAGGCCGTCAAGTTCCTCAACTGGATGATCAACAGCGAAGAGGCCAACGATTATCTGAAGGGCGAGCGCGGTATTCCGATCAACTCCGATATCGCCGACTATGTCAAGGCACAGCTCTCCGAGGACGAAGTCAAGGTTTACGACTATGTATATGACGTCGTAATCCCGAACAGCTCCGCGATCAACCCGCCGTATCCGGACGGATACTCTGAGGTCGACAAGAACCTGAACTCCATGCTCGAGCAGGTTGCTTACGGTGCAGTTACCCCGCAGGAGGCAGCGGAACAGGTTGTGACGCAGGGCAACGCATCTCTCGCAGCAAAGGCATCATCATAATAAAACAGTCATATTCCTGACAAATGAAGCAGGCATATCTCTGATTTGAAAAGAGACCGCTGCCGCCGCACTTTGAGTGCGGCCGGCAGCGGCCTTTTTGTCTTGCTGAACTGAGTCGGCCAGGGACTTTGGCTGATGGCCGGGACGTCAGCGGGATCGATCTTGACTTGCTAATATGCTGACTTGGCTGGCTGGGGACTTTGGCTGATGGCCGGGACGTCAGCGGGATCGATTTTGACTTGCTAATTTGCGGACTTGGCCGGATGGGGACTTTGGCTGATGGCCGGGACGTCAGCGGGGTCGATCTTGACTTGCTAATTTGCTGAGCTGAGGCGGTTCGAAATTTGAGCCGTCAGCGAAAACAACGGCCAACTCGATTATTGCTGATTTTTGATGGGCGAAAATGACTTGCTGTCAGCGGGATTTATTGTCTGCACAAAATTGTTGAGTTTGTTATAACTAACAGGCCAATAATATCAGCAATTTTTTCTATATGTTAATTTTTGCTGACAACAGGAGAGAGCCGGATGCCGTTTTCAGCAAAACCGGCCTGGATGAGCTGTTTTGCTGATGAGGCCGGCCAGGGGACTTGGCCGACAATAAAAAAGATGCCGGCAAATTTTGCCAGCATCCATCTTGTATTGAAGAAAGTTTCCACCTCAATCAAATCTTGTCATTGTGACACTTCCAGCAGCCGCTTGCTCACGCGTGATGTGACGTCAATATAATACTCATAATCCGCCGTGGAGAGTGAGTCTTCGTCGATGCTGTCGAGTTTGTCCATGGCCTCCGAATACGTCTCGAGCGCCGAGGTGTATTCATCGAGCATCGAGTACACTTCTGATGCATCCGCGTTTTCATACCTTTCCATGATATCACAGTATTCATTCATCATCGCCTCATAGGTATCCAGAGCGTCTTTTACCTCCGGAGAAACACCGGAACTGTCTTCCGCCTCTTCCGGCGCGGCCGTCTCAGCAGGGGCTTCGGTCTCTGCTTCTGTTTCAGGCGCGGCTGTGGTCTGCGGGGCAGCTGTGGTCGTCTGAACTGCCTGAGTGACTTTTGCATTCTTCATCATGTTTACATAGTCGCTGGCGACGTCCTTTTTAGGGCTACCGCTTTGGAGATAGAGAAACAAATACATGGTATTACTTGATTCATCCAGGTACAGATCAATGTCGGAATGAATAGAAATATCATTGAGAGTTCCTTCGCAATCGTAGGAAAATCCTGGCATTCCTTTGTATTTTGTTTCCTCTGAGGAGGTAAGGCTGACCGAGTTGATACCCCCTTTTTCGTAATTTTCAATGATGCTGTCTCTGGTTTTCTCAGCGTATTCCTGCAGATTCGCTGATGTGATGCCGTTTGCTGAAATGGTACAGATTTCGAAAGTGGATCCAATTCCCTGCTGTGGAAAATAACTGTAGATAATATCGGTATTTCCATTGCTGCTGTTATCATTTGTCTGTGAGTAATAATCCGGCACATCAAACAGGAGTCTTCCGGCCTGTATGGTGAACGTGTCTGCGCTTTCGGTCTCATCCGTCCCGGCTGAGTCCGCGAAATTGTTGTTCGCGTCGGCTGTCGTGCTGACGGTAGTTTCCGCGTTTGTCTCCGCCGCTCCCCCGCACCCGGCCAGTACGCCGGCGGCGGCAAGAAGCGCCGCCGCGGTGAAAATCAGATGTTTCTTCCGTAGTCTTTGATTACTCATGGTTGTTCTCCTTTTCCCTCCATGCGCGTGCCGTCCGCGTCCTCAAGACGGATTTCCCGGATGATCTGCCGGATCCGCCGCTCGGACAGATTCAGCTTCCGGGCCATATCCTTCGGTTTCAGGCGCTGCATGTTCTCTCTGATGAATTGTCTCGTGTACTCCCTGGAATACAGGTGCTGCGGCAGAGAAATGGTCAGACCCCCGAATTCTTTCCATAATTTTTTCGTGGCTGTGTCTCCGATAACTTCGGCCAGCTCACGGTAGATGTCGCAGTACTTTTCCGGGTGCATGCTGATAAGCTCTCCTTCTTCTGAGTCTGATTCTAGCGGAGAGCCGCTGAAAGTAACATTTGTTGGTTTCATGTGCAATTTGCCATGCGGATTTCCGAAAAGTTTCTGTCCCGCAAGACGTCCTCCTATATAGGGCGTTGTTTTTTCTGCGAAGACCTCCCTGACAAATGTCGGATTTTGTGTAATTGTTCCGCCGGTTTAATTTTTTGGCGTGCCGCTATGTTACAATACAAAAAGCAGAATATGGCCGGCAAAGCCGGCGCAGATGAGGGAAACGATATGGGAATGCTGGAAGACCGGCTGCAGGCGCTGATCAGCCTGCTCGAGGGCAAAATTTACCGGAAAACCGTGAACGTCGGCGGAATCGAAATCGCCGACTGCGGGTACGATTTTCATGAGGAGTTTGACGCGAGCCGATATGATTTCCGGCCGTTTGCAGAAAACGAGACCTGGGGCGGCAATGACAGACATTTCATGTTCCGCGCGAAGGTGGTCGTGCCGCCGGAGCTTACAGGAGAGCAGGTGCGGCTGAGGCTTCACACCGGTGCCACCAACATCTGGAACACGGACAATCCGCAGGTGATCAGCTATGTGAACGGAAAGCTCTTCGCGACGCTGGACATGAATCATCAGGACCTGATTCTCGCGGAGCGGGGCGAAGCCGGCAAAACCTATGATGTGGGATTTTACGCGTATTCGTCCAAACCGCAGCCGGACCTTTTCTTCCGGCTGACGCTCTCGGCGTATGACGCCGACACGGCGCGGCTGTGGTATGACGCGAAAAATGTTTTCGAGGCGGCCAGGCTGCTCGATGAAAATGACGTCGGGAAGACGAAAGCGCTGGAAACGCTTGATGAGGCGCTGGGCAGGCTTGACCTGCGGGAGCCGGGATCGGAGAGCGAGAGGATAAGCATTCGCGCCGCGGCGGATTTCCTTGAGAAAAATTATTATGAAGGCCGGCCGGCTTCGCCCGTAACCGTGTATTCCACCGGATCGACGCACATCGACGTCGCGTGGAAGTGGCCGCTCAGACAGACAAAGGAAAAGGCGCTCCGCAGCGTAAACACGGCGCTGCGTCTGATGGACCGCTATCCGGAATTCCGCTTTATGCTGTCGCAGCCGCAGCTCTACGCATTTGTCGAGGAGGAGGCGCCGGCAGTCTGGGAGCGGATCCGGGCGCGGGTCGCCGAGGGACGCTGGGAGGCCGAGGGCGGCATGTGGGTCGAGCCGGACGCCGTGCTGACGTCGGGCGAATCGCTCGTGCGGCAGATTCTGTACGGGCGCCGGTATTTCGAGCAGCATCTGGGAGCGCCGGAAAATGAAGTGCTCTGGCTGCCGGATACGTTCGGCATCAACGCACAGATCGCACAGATCATGAAGAAGTCGGGGCTGAAATATCTGATGACGACGAAAATCGGCTGGAACGATCACGACCGGTTCCCGCACGACACGTTTATTCTGCGCGGCATCGACGGCTCGGAGGTGCTTACGCACTTCATCACGACGACGGATCACGACAAGGCGCACACGCGCAATGTTACGTACAACGGCCGTCAGGATGTGTCGCAGATCAACGGCACATGGGAGCGCTATTCGGACAAAGAGCTGAACAGCGATCTGCTGACCTGCTACGGATATGGCGATGGCGGAGGCGGCCCGACCGAGCGGATGCTCGAGGACAGCCGCCGGATGGAGAAGAGCATCGGGCGCACGCCGGCCGTGAAGCACGCGTCGGTGAAGGAGTTTTTCCACAGGCTCGAGGACAATCTGAAAGGCAAAGACGTCCCGGTCTGGTACGGCGAGCTGTATCTGGAGTACCATCGCGGAACGCTGACGAGTGCGGCGGAAAACAAGAGAAATAACAGGCGGGCCGAGTTCCTGAATCAGGATGTGGAGTTCCTGTCAGTTCTGAAAAACAGTATCACAGATGACAAATCGTATCCGAAGGAACTGCTCGATGCGAACTGGAAGATCACGCTCCTGAATCAGTTCCACGACATCCTGCCGGGTTCGGCCATCGAAGATGTGTACCGGAAGTCGGACAGGCAGTACAGAGAACTTTTTGAGAGAGGAAGCGAAGAGGCCGGCCGCGCGATGAGAGCGGTGTCCGGGGCATTTGTCACGGGAGACGGCGCCCGCCCGGCGCTGGCAGTATTCACAAGACTCAATTTTACCGGACCGTTTGCGGCCGAGGTGAAAGCAAAGGATCTGCCGGCGGGGGCCGAAGCGTGGTGCGCTCAGAAGACAGAGGACGGTGAACTCTTCCTGATTGACGGCGCGGCGGCGTCCGGCGTTTCGATTGTCACACCGGCAGAGGCAGAAGCAGGGACAAATGTGTTTGAGAGCGTCAGAAAGAGGCCGGACGGCGGATTTGACCTGGCGACAGGCCGCTTCCTCGTCACGATCGACGGAAACGGAGAGATCAGCCGGCTGTACGACAGGGAGGCGCAGCGCGAGCTCGTGGCGGGCGGCAGGACGCTCAATCATCTGGCGGCCTTTCAGGATGTGCCGAAGGATTACGACGCCTGGAACGTGGACGAGGGCTACGAGAGAAAATGCTGGCTTCCGGACGCGCCGGGTGAGCTTGCGCTGACTGAGAACGGGCCGATCCGCGCCACGGTCCGCGTGAGGAGAAAGTACGTGCACTCGGAAATAACACAGGATATCCGGTTCTACCGCCACACGGACCGGATCGACTTCGTGACGCACATCGACTGGCACGAGCATCAGACGCTTCTGCGCGCGTACTTCCCGCTGGAGCTGCTCGCCGAGGAGGCCACCTGCGACATTCAGTTCGGCAATCTGAAACGGCCGACGCACCGCAACACATCCTGGGATGAGGCGCGGTTTGAAGTCTGCGCGCACAAGTGGGCGGACGTCTCGGAAGACGGATACGGCGCGGCGCTGCTGTCCGACTGCCGGTACGGATACGGCTTTCGCGACGCGCAGATGTCCCTGACTCTGCTGAAATCCGGCATCGACCCGAATCCGCAGGCCGATCAGGGAGAGCACGATGTGACGTACTCGCTGTTCGTGCACGAAGGCGGATGGCGAGAGGCCGGTGTCCCCCAGGAAGCGTATATGCTCAACTGTCCGCCGAAGGTTCTGCCGCTTGAAAAGGCGCAGACCGGGCGCTCCTGGCAGCTGCTGGATCTGTCGGACATGAATGTTTTTGTCGAGACGGTCAAGCGGGCGGAGGACGGAAAAGGAATCGTTCTGCGCGCGTACGAAAACTGGGGAAGGCGCACGGTGACGACGCTGCGCCTGCACGGACCGTTTACGAAGGCCGAACTCTGCAGCCTGCTTGAGAAACCGGAAAGAACCGTAAACCTTGAAAAGGACCCGAAAGACGGCTGGGTGAACTGCCGTCTGGAACTCGGCCCCTATGAGATTGTAACGCTGCGGGTGCAGTGACCCGCCGGCGAGAGGATCATCAAAGATGGCAAATGAGACCAAAAAGCACCGCGGCCTGGATCCGCGTCTGCTTGCATATTTCGGAAAAGAAAAGAAAACCCTGGCCGTCGTGACGGTGACGGGGCTTGTGTACAACATCGGCATGACAGCCGGACCCTGGTTCGAGGGACAGCTGGCCCAGTATCTGTATGACATTCTTGACGGCACCCGGACAGCGGGGGCCATCGCGCGTCTGTCGCTCGCCTATGTCCTGGTGATTGCGCTCGTGCAGTTCTGCCGGTTTTTGAAGCGGCTGTATGTGCGCAAATTTGCCAACAACACGACGAGACGCTTAAAGGATGAGATTTATCACCATCTGCTTCTCGAGAGCACGCGGCAGATTCAGCAGGAGGACACCGGGGCGCTGATGACAAAGGCGGTGTCCGACGCCGAGTCGCTGGCCGAGGGCATGCGGAAATTCACGACGGAAGTCTTTGACACCGGAGTCGTGATGATCGCGTATGCGGTCATGCTGCTCGTCTATGACTGGCGGCTGGCTCTGATTTCCATGATCTTTCCGCCGTTTGCGTATCTGGCGGCCGAGAAGATCAAGGGATTTGTGACGGAAGCTGCCTCGGAGAGCCGCAAGAGTCTGTCGAGACTGAACAACACGACAGTTGACCGGGTGGCTGGCGCGCTGACGTACCGGATCTACGGCGAGGAGTCAAACCGTGAAAAAGCGTACGAAAAGGCGCTCGGCGACTATGAGCACAAGAACATCATCGCCGGCATCTGGCAGAACAGCACGGAGCCGCTGTATCTCACCATCAGCATGATCAGCGTGATTCCGATTTTCTGGTTCGGCGCGAAGAACGTCACCGGCAGCGGCTGGACGGCGTGGACGATCGCGTCATTTTCCACGTTTTTGTCATGTTTTCTGAAGCTGGCCACGAAGAGTTCTCACGCGGCCAAGCTGTTCAATGCGGTTCACAAGGCTGAAGTTTCCTGGGCGAGAATTCAGTCGTATCTGGGCGACACGCGCGAACTGCCGCGCCTTGAGTCCGTCGGGCCGGCGGATCTGAGCGTCTCGGATGTGAACCTCTCATATGAGAATCACAAGGTTTTAAGTGACATTTCGTTCTCGGCGAAGCCGGGGCAGATCATCGGCATCACGGGCACGGTGGCGTCCGGCAAGAGTGTGCTGGGAAGGGTCTTCCTGCAGGAGGACGACTGGACCGGCACAGTCACATACGGCGGAAAAGACATCCGTCAGATGACAAATTATGCTGTCTTTGCCTATTCCGGGCATAACCCGGAGCTGTTTGCCGGCACGGCCGCGGAAAACATTACGTTCGGGCAGTGGGATGAAAAGCGGTTCGCAAAGGTTCTCTCTGAGGCACAGCTCGACAAAGAATTTTCCGCGGATTCGCAGATCGGCGAACAGGGCAGCGGCGTGTCCGGCGGCCAGGCCGCAAGGCTGGCGCTCGCCCGCGCTCTCTACAGCAAAGCGCCTGTCCTGATTCTGGACGACCCGTTTGCCGCGGTCGACAAAAAGACGGAGGCTATGATTTTTGAGGCTCTGCGCCGGGACGAAAAGGACCGCATTATTCTGCTGATTTCGCACAGACTTGCGATGTTTCCGCAGATGGACGAGATTCTGATGCTCGACGGGGGCCGCGTGAAAACCGGAACGCACGGGGAGCTCCTTGAGACCTGCCCGGCGTACAGCCGGCTCTATCGTCTGCAGGAAGGAGGCGGAGATCATGAAGAGCAATAAGGACACTCAGATCCGCTATATTCTTGCGGGCTGCCTCAGGCGGCACATGCTTCTCACGATTCTGCTGGTTCTCGCCATTATAGCGTCGGTGATTCTTGAACTTTTCCCGGCTCTGATTCTCGGACAGGCGGTCGACAGTCTGACCGATAACAAGATGATCAGCGCCGCTCTTTGCTTCGGATATTTCGGAGTCACGGCGGCGGCCGGCGTGTGCAAGTCTGTGCGCGAGGGGCTCGTGACAGCTGTCGGCGAAAAGCTGACGCACGCGCTCAGAAGCGCCATGAGCCGGAAACTCAGCCGGCTGCCGGCGTCCGTTTTCACGGACAGCACGAGCGGCAGTATTTCGGCCCGCTTCACAAGTGACGCCGACGCGTTTGAGGCGATGTTCTCGTCCGGCATCGTGTCGCTTTTCAGCGATCTCGGCACGGTTGTCGGCATGACGTTTGTGATTTTTACGAAGAGTCTCGGGCTCGGCCTGATTCTTCTTGTCGTGCTCCCGCTGCTGTTTGTGTTCACCCGTGTCATTCAGAAACGCATGCTGGCGGCGCACACGCAGAACCGCCGGGCGGTCGCCAAAGTCACGGGATTTCTGCCGGAGACGGTCGCAAACATCCGGACGATTCATGTGTTCAACAGCGAGCGGTTCGCGGAGCGCAAGTATGACGAAGTGATCGGTGAGAGCTTCGCCGCCATCGAAAAGACGAATTTCTATGACGCATTCTATTCCCCGGTGATTCTCACGACTTCAGCGGCCGTGATCGGCGTCATGATGACGCTCGCCGGCCTGCAGGGACCATTCCTGGCTTTGTTCGGCATCACAGTCGGCACCGCCGTCACGGTGATATCCTACGTCGGCCAGATTTTCAAGCCGCTGGAGTCCATCGGCATGGAAATTCAGACCATCCAGTCCGCGGCCGCCGGAATAAAGCGTATCCGCGAATATCTGGCACTCCCGGAAAAAGAGCCGGAGGAAGAGGCGCAGGGGCAGAGACAGGCGCAGGAGGCTTCTGGCGGCGAAGACGACGCAGTTATCTCGCTGAAAGACGTTTCGTTTTCCTATGACGGAAAACAGAACGTGCTCTCGCATTTCAGCATGGAAGTGAAGAAAGGAGAGCGCGTAGTACTGACCGGCCGCACCGGTGCCGGAAAATCCACGGTATTCCGCCTTGTTCTCGGTCTGTACACGCCGCAGGAAGGCGAGGTGCGCCTCGCCGGACGCGACCCTGCCCGCCTGCCGCAGGCTGAAAAGCGCAGTCTGTACGGCTGCGTCGAGCAGACATTCCGTTCTGTGCAGGGAACGATCATGGATCAGATCACGCTGGGCAATCCTGACATCACCCGCGAAGCGTGCAGCCGGGCGCTCGAACTTGTGGGACTTGGGAGTCTGATATCCCATCTGGACGATCCTTACTCGGAAGAACTCCTTTCCCACGGCCAGCATCAGCTGCTGCTGATTGCGAGGGCAGTCGTGTGCGACCCGCCGATTCTGCTGCTGGACGAAATCACATCGGGGCTCGACTCGGCGACGGAAAAAACGGTGATGGAAGCCCTGCGGCGCGCTTCGCAGGGGCGCACGGTCCTTTCCGTGTCGCACCGGCTTATGGCCGACAGCACAGACCGCATCGTTCCGGTTGGAAAAACGGATTGAGTGCCGCTTTTTAAGACGGCAGAGAGGATACAGCATGAGAGACGAAGCTGCCTGCAGAAAACTGTATGACAAATGGCTGAAAGCTCTGAATCCGGACAGCGCAGAGGCGCGGGAACTTACCGGCATCGCGGGCGATCCGGCGCAGATCAAGGACCGCTTCTATCAGGACATCGAGTTCGGGACAGCCGGTCTGCGCGGCGTGTGCGGCGCCGGCACGAACCGGATGAACGTGTACACGGTCGGCCGCGCGACGCGCGGCATCGCGCAGTATGTGCTGAAATCGGGAGAAGACGCGGAGCGCGGCATCGCGATCGCATACGACTGCCGGCACTACTCGAGGGAATTCTCAGAGCTGGCCGCACAGATCTTCGCGGCGGCGGGGATTCCGGTTTATCTTTTTCCTTCTATGCGTCCTACGCCGGAGCTCTCATTTGTCATCCGGAAGCTCGGGTGCGTGGCCGGCGTCAACATGACCGCGAGCCACAATCCGAAGGAGTACAACGGCTATAAAGTGTACTGGAAGGACGGCGCGCAGATTTCAGGCGGCGTGTCGGAAGGAATGCAGAAAGAGATCGAAGCGCTGGACTTTTTCGGGCCGTATCCGCGGATGGCTTTGTCCGAGGCGGAAGAAAAGGGGCTGGTCCGGATGCTCGGCGAAGAACAGGACGAGGCGTATATGCGCTATGTCCTGGGGCTCGCGCAGCGGCCTGATGATCAGCTGGATCTCACAGTGCCGGTCGTCTACACGCCGCTCAACGGCGCGGGGAGCATTCCGATGCGCGAGATGGCGCGCCGGAGAAAGTTCACGAATTTTGCGGTCGTGCCGCAGCAGCAGGACCCGGACCCTGATTTCAAGTCAGTTCCGTATCCGAACCCGGAGAACCCGCAGGCTTTTGCGCTAGCCGAAGAGCTCGGGCGGCAGAGGGGCGCGGAGCTTCTGATCGCCACGGACCCCGATTCGGACCGCATGGCCGCCGAGATTGCGGACGGGAAAGGCGGGTATGTCCCGCTTTCCGGGAACCAGACCGGCGCAATCCTGATCGACTACATGGCGCGGGCGCAGAAAGAGAAGGGAATCCTGACAGACGGGCGCCGGCCGGCCATGATCAAGTCGATTGTCACAGGGGATTTCGGGGCGGCCATCTGCCGCCGGTACGGCATCGCGGTGTTTGAGGCGCTCACAGGTTTCAAGAACATCTGCGGCCGGATTCCGGAGCTGGAAGAGAAAGGGTATTCGTACTTTTTCGGCTATGAGGAGAGCATCGGCTGCGCTCCGGGCGAAGAGGTCCGGGACAAGGATGGCATTGCGGCCGGTATGCTGATCGCCGAGTGGGCCGCGTACTGCCGGCACCGCGGCGTGACCCTGCGCGCAGCACTCGATGAGTTGTTCCGGGAGTATGGCTATTATCTTGAAAAAGAGAGCTCGCTTGTGCTCACCGGGGCTTCCGGGAAGCAGAAGATAAGCGGGATCATGCAGCGGTTCCGCCTGGAGCTGCCAAAAACGTTCGGCCCGTGCCGCGTGAAAGAGGTCGTGGATTTTCTGCACGGCCATGAGGACATTCCGCCGCAGAACGCACTGATTTTTTACATGGAAGACGGGAGTTGGTTCGCCATGCGGCCGTCCGGCACCGAGCCCAAGCTCAAGTTCTATGTGTACACAGTTGACAAAGACCGCCAGGCGGCGGAAAGCCGGCTTGACGGTCTGTACGAAGGAATCCGGAAAGAAGTCGAAGAACGCTGATCCTTGTTCCGGATTTGTTTCATTTTTTCTTTTTGATGATATTAGACGCGGCGCCGAATACTTTCCGGAGGGCTTTGTCCGCGACGATGCTCAGGGCGACTTCGCCGATGATCTGCACGGCCTGTTTGGTGTATTCCCGTGTCTGAGGGTCCTGCATCGCCCGGCGGAAACCCTGTGAGGCCTCGCCGGCTATGAATTTCATGTCCCGGCCGGCCTGCGCCGCGTGCTGCTGAAAATCAAAGGCGGCCTGCCTGGCCTGATTGTGCATGAACTGTGCCCGGCGGGAAACTTCTGACGCGGCGCTGCCTGCCTGTTTTTTCACAGCCTGTCCGGCTTTGCCGGCGCGCTGCGCGGCTGTCTCCATGATTTCGATGGCCGGCGCCGGGAGCGTCTCGTCGTGTGCGAGAACATAGGCCTCGTCGATCCGCTCCTCAAACGGAATTCCCGCAGACTTCAGCCGCTGAACCGTTTCGCTGTCATACAGACAGATCACGGCCGAGGACAGATGCCCGAACGGCTGGTATGAGAGAATCGCGTCACGCAGCACCGTGAAACTTGTCACACTGTCAAACCGGCGGCTCCCGGCGCCCAGAAGCGGCAGCGCGACGCTTGAGGCGCCGATCAGATCGGCCTCGCGCAGCGCTGCTGCGAGCGCTTCCCGCAGACGGTCTTCTTCCCCGGAATTCCCGTCTTTCCAGGACGGAACGACACTGTGAATGATATAAGTGGCCGGCAGATCACCGGCCAGTGTGCGGACGGCGGAGCCTTCGGGGAGGCCGCGCACGCCCGCTTTTTTCTGATCTCTGGCGTCCTTCAGAGCCTTGTGGCAGCTTTCGGTCAGGAACTTTCTTCCGGCTGCGTCAAAGACCGCCTTGGACACGCCACTCTCGATCACGAGTCCCGCGTTGGCGGGGAGGATCAGAGCGTCCGCTCTGATGTGTGTGATGTCGTCACGGATTACCGTACATTCCATTTCTTTTCAGTCTCCGACAGAGGAGAGCAGTTCGATATGGAAATTCAGTTCCTTTCCGGCCATCTCATGGTTCGCGTCCAGTGTGATGTTCTCTTCATCCTTGGCTGTCACGACAACCGGGAAAGACTGTCCCATGGAATTGCTCAGATAAACTTTCTGGCCGACGCTCAAGTCCTCCGACCCGGGCAGTTCGGCGATTTTTAAGTCCAGAACGCGGCTCGGGTCCGGCATTCCGTATGCGTCTTCCGGCATCAGATGAACGTCAACGCTGTCCCCGACTTCCATGTCGACGACTGCCGCATCAAATCCCGGAATCATCATGCCGGTCCCGCAGACATACTCGAGCGGTTCGCCGCGGTCATACGAAGAATCGAACTGAGTTCCGTCGTTAAATGTGCCCTTGTAGTGCACACGGACGGTCTTGCCGGCATTCTTTCCTTCCAGGATGACGGGGCGCTCGCCGCAGCCTGCGCATCCGCCGCAGCCTCCGCCGCATCCGCCGCCGCAGTTTTCCTGGCAGCCTTCTTCGCTCTCTTCTTCGTGGTGATGATCACAGTTTGCCTCGCCGGTCTCAAGCTCTCCGTCAAGAAAAGCTGCGACCGCTTCGTCAGTGCTGCCCGAAGCGCCCGGATACACCTGAATCCCCGCCTCTCTCAGGGCGTTCATGGCGCCTTCGCCCAGACCGCCGCAGATCAGCGTGTCGACGCCCTGGCCGGCCAGCAGCCCGGCCAGCGCCTCGTGGCCGGTTCCGCCGCAGTTAATCACCTGACTACCGACGATCTCGCCGCCGTCGATGTCGTATATTTTGAAATTCTCCGTTCTCCCGAAATGCTGAAACACATTTCCGTCTTCATATGGAACTGCAATGCGCATGGCTCTCTCCTTTAGATTCTATCCGGTCTGCGCGGATATTCGTTCCCAAAAGTATGGCAGACTCGCAGAGAAACGTCAATACACATAAAAATTCCGCCGTCCCTCTATATGCTATACTTTATCATGGCTCCGGGCAATTTTCCGGGACGGGAGGAAAAGTCATGAAAAATGTCTGCAAACCAACAATATTTCTGGTGTCCGATTCGACGGTGCAGAGTTATCCGCGCTCGATGGCGCCGCAGTGCGGATGGGGCCAGATGCTCGTAAAATACATGACGTCCGGCGCGTATCAGGTGTATCACTCTGAAAATTCTGCGTTTCCGAACGCCGTCACCTATGAGACGGACACCGTGAAGATTGACAATCGGGCCATGGCCGGCCGCGGAGCCAGAAATTTTCTGTCGGAGGGACGCTTCGACGACTGCCTGGCCGCGTTTCGCGAGAATGACTGGCTGCTGATTCAGTTCGGACACAATGACGCCTATAAGGCGAAGCCTGAGCGCTTCAGCGAGCCGGAAGAATTCGGGGAACTCCTCGAAGAGAAGCTTATTAAGCCGGCGGCGGCGCGAGGCGTCCACCCGGTCCTCGTCACGCCGATCGCCATGCGCGAATTTGACGATGAGGGCGTCTGCCGCCCGTCTTTCAACGAATACCGGCTCGCTATGATTGAGACCGGAAAAAGAAGCGGCGTTCCGGTCATTGATCTGGGGCGTCTGACAGCGGAGTTCAACACAAAACTGGGGCCTGAAAAGTGCAAATCCGTGTATCTGTGGATTCCGGGAGGCGTGTATCCGGGATGGCCGGACGGCGATCAGGACAATGCGCACCTGCAGATGGGCGGTGCGTTTCTGTATGCCGGAATTCTCGCCCGGGCGCTGGCGAAGGTCCCCGGCTTTCCTGCCGGAGCATTTGCCGACGATACCAGGACGGCGACCCGCGCTGATACGGCATTTTTCAGGTGAAAATGCCGTCGGGTGCCGGCCGCAAACAGAATGTGATATACTGATCTGAGAAAAAATGAAATATACCGGCCAAAGAGTCTGACCGGCACTGTTATTCAGGGGGAAACAATGGGGAAGGTTCTTTACGAGAATCCACTTTCAAAACCGGACGATGTAAGCGATTTCATACTGGAGGGCAAAGCGCGCATATCGTTTGAGGACGGCGCGCTCACCATGGAAAACGCACTTCCCTCAGCCGACGGACAGAAGGCCAATTATGTGTACTGGTGCCCGGCTGAGTTTCCCTCAGACGTGAAAATCACATGGGAATTCCGGCCGCTCAGAGAGCCGGGGCTCGCCATGATTTTTCTTGCGGCAAAGGGGAGAAACGGCGAGAGCATTTTTGATCCGAAACTTGCGCCCCGCGACGGGCAGTATCCGCAGTATCATCACGGCGATATCAACGCGTTTCACATTTCTTATTTCCGGCGGAAGGAGCCGGATGAGAGAGCGTTTCACACCTGCAATCTGCGCAAGAGCTACGGGTTTTATCTGGTGTGCCAGGGAGCGGATCCGATTCCGGACGCGTCTGCGGATTCTGAATGGTACAAACTGACAGTGACCAAAAAGGGAAATACGGTGTCCTTTGCGGTCAATGACCTGACTGTATTTACGTTTGCCGATGACGGAAAGACATATGGCCCGCTTCTTGGCGGCGGCTGCATCGGATTCAGGCAGCTCGCCCCGATGAAGGGACAGTACAGGAACCTTCGCGCAGAAGAACCCTGACAGGCAATACAATATCGGAAGCATGAAAGAAAAGAACGAAAACAGATTCAGACACATACGAAACAGAAAGAACATGGGCTATCATCAGAGACTCTATCTGATTTCGATAGTCCTTGTTGTCGTGCTCCTCGTGACGTTTGCGACGGTATTTTTCATGTATAATTCCCGCCGCAACAATGAGCGGTTCCAGGAACTGGCGAATACCTCCGCGGATACGATTTCTCAGAATCTCGACGAGACACTGCAGAATATGCGGGATTACTACGCGGATCTGGCGCAGAATGAAGATGATGACAATCTTTCCTATATCATGACAGAAAAGATCGCTTTTAACAGGATTTCTGTCATCCTGAAAGCGCAGAGGAAGCTCTCCGGCAGCAGCATGGTGGGAGATTACGTGAACGCGTATGCGTTCATCAACCGGACGACGGATCTGGTCATCACAGACAGCCGGGTTTACGGCTCTGTCGATGAATTCGGGAGTTCCGAAGAGATTCAGGAACTCTGGGCGGACAGGTCGCTCGCCTATCAGGGAATTACGTTTCGGTGGTATGAGTCCGAGAATGCCGGCTCAGCGCCGGCTTACGGGTCGATCAATCCTTTGAACGGATTGTATCTGATATCTTTTATGCCGGCGTCTGTGCTCGATCCGAGCTGCCTTCTGATTGCCGGCGTCGATCTGAATCGGCTCTGGAAAGACGTCACGGGCGGTCTGAGTGAGGGTCAGTATATCACGATCGTCGACCGAAACACCGGGAAAGTTCTGTACTCGACGAGCGATGATTTTGCGTCGGCCGTCATAGCGGCCAGGCAGCAGCAGGCAGATGCGGGCCAGATAAGCGGAAAGCTGAAGACGAAAAACGGCACCTGCATGACAGCCGGCAGCAGTATGACCCGCGTCAGCTGGGATGTCTATTATGGCATAAACCTGCACATGGTGAACCGGACAGCCGATTTGTACATGCTGTTCTCCCTGTTCCTGCTTGTCATTATTGTTCTGGGAGCCGTAGTTCTGGCCTTCCAGATGATCTACAAGCCGGTCAGCCGCATGGCGGACGAGATTTCGGCAGAATCGGAGACCAAGCTTCAGCCCGGAGAGGATGAACTCACATACGTCGCGGAGAATATCAGCCGCCTGAGCGCCCGCAATGCCGAGCTCCGGGGACAGGTGCAGGAGCTGTTCGCGCGGCGTCTTCTCAACGGCGAACTGAGTGATGCGGATATCGACACTTACATTTCGGGACTGAGGCTGGAAGATAAAATTCCGCCCGCATACCGGATTGCCACGATAATCCTGCGCGTGTCCGAAGAACAGATGCTCTCGGATCAGAAAGAAAATGACATTGCGCTGGATATTCTTTCCTTCTGCCGCCGCAGAGGAATGGCTGACGATTTCTTCCCGCCGATGATTTATCTGAAATCAATCGTGTGCTTTGTCAGCGAGCCAGAGACAGCTGTAGACGCGGAGGTTCCGACAGATATCGTCTCGGAACCGGCTGTGCAGCTGTACAAGGATCTTTCGGCGTATGTCAGCGAAAAATACGGGGCGGAAATCGGCATGGGAATCAGCCGCGCGGAAAAAGACATTCACCGGTTCCATTCCGCTTTCCGTGAGAGCGTCAGTGCACTGAACAGCCGGCACAAGGTCGAGGAGGCCGCCGGTGTCAGTAAGAAACATCCGAGTCCGTGGACGGAGAGTTATTATCAGTTCTACATGGGCGATGAGCAGAGCGCGGCGGGCGTGTACAACAGCGAGTGGGCGCAGGAGATCAATGAGGCGATCCGTCAGGCGGACAAACGGGCTGCCTACGACGTCGTCAACAAGGTCACAGCGTCGATCCGGGAGCAGGGCATTTCCCATGAGGCCGCGGCGACAGTTCTGCTGCAGTTTGTCAATTCTGTTGTTGTCAGCGCACAGGAAAACGGCATTGCGCTTGAGAGCGTGCTGCGCGACAGCATGGACGGCATTTACAAGACCGTGATGAATTCTCTTGACATCAACTTTGTCCGCGGATATCTGAAGTACAAGATGATCGATCCGATTCTCTACAGCGTCGGGGAGAACATGACGTCCCAGTCACATCTGATTCTGATGTCTGTCGAGAAGCTGGTGGAAGAACACAAGGGCAATATAACGCTCGCGGAGTGTGCCCAGGCGCTGAATTACCATCCGAGCTACATCTGGAAGATCATGAAGCAGGAAAAGAACATGACGTTCACGGAATACACGGACGAATACCGCCTGCAGCTGGCCAGGGACAGGCTCCTGAACACAGACGAAACCGTGGCGGCAATCGCGAAGGAGCTGGGGTACACCAACGCCCAGAATTTCATCCGCTTCTTCAGCAAAATGACAGGGACGACGCCGGGCAAGTTCCGGAAAAATTCCCGTGAGAAGGGCTGAGAGAAGAAGATGGTCACAGGGACCAGGTGGCAGCTCATTAATTACAGTGCATTATCAAAAACTCAACAGATTCTTTACAAAAGGCCGTAAATACGGCCTTTTTCTTTACAGTCAAGAAAATGATTATTGCTGTAATTCCATAAAAATTAAATAATGAGACCGTAAAAAGTTCTGAGATATCTGTGCAGATTGCTTAAAAACCATGGGGCCTGAGGCAGTCTCACAGACAGACGCGGGAAAAGAATCTTGCTGTGAGAGGAGACAGAAAGATGCCAGCCGGTCGGGAAATCCGCTGCGAGGCGGAGCGCTGCCAATATAAGGATCCGTTTACAGGCCGGACAGTGGTGAGGCTCACGGATCCGTCTCATGTCAGTCATCATATGTATTTCTACAACCGGATGACGACGTCAGACGGAAACAGGCTGCTTCTTTGTATGGAAAGAGGAGAAGGCAGGCAGCTGTATCTTCTGAATCTGACAGACGGAAAAGCCCTTCAGCTCACAGAAGCGGGCGGCCGATGTCCGCGAGGGGCGGAAACCGGACCCCGGCAACGACTTCATCTATCTGGTCGATGCCGGCAAGAGGAAAGAACAAAAGCTCGTGTGGCACGGCACGAGCTGGATGGCGGTTTACGGGAGTCCGCAGGACACCCATCCGCATCCGTGTTTCTCCGAAGATGATTCCAAAGTCATCTATACGTCGGATCTTTTCGGAAAACCGGCCGTGTTCATGACAGAGCTTAAAGAGGTATGAGGAGGGAAAGGTGAGCAAAAGAAAAAAGAAAGAAGTTACCGTCATGATTGACGGCAAAGAAATCCGGCCGAACAGCACGACCTTCAAAAAGAGCTGGAAGAAACACAAGTGGCTCTACATCATGCTGATCCCGGGACTGCTGTATTTCATCATGTTCCGGTATGTGCCGATGGGCGGTCTGATCATCGCATTCAAGGACTATTCGCCGTTTCTGGGACTCTGGAAGAGCCCGTGGGTGGGACTGAAGAATTTCTATGATTTCTTCATGACATCCGGCGATTTCGGACGGCTGCTGCGCAACACGCTGGGCATATCCCTGCTTCAGCTCGCACTGCAGTTCCCGGCTCCGATCATCCTGGCGCTGCTTCTCAACGAGATTCGGCATCAGTGGTACAAGAGAACGGTTCAGACCTTCGTATACATCCCGCACTTCGTATCCTGGGTTATCGTGGCCTCTCTGACGTACCAGCTGTTCAACAGCAGCGACGGTCTTTTCACCCAGCTCATTGAGATGGCCGGCGGAACGGCGCCGAGAATTCTCGAATCTTCAAGCACGTTCTGGGGCCTCATCGTAGGACAGGACATCTGGAAAGAGACCGGTTACGGCACAATCATTTATCTGGCGGCGCTCTCAGGCGTCGATCAGGAAATGTACGAGGCGGCCCGCGTCGACGGCGCCGGCAGATGGCAGATGATGTGGCACATCACGCTTCCGGCGATCAAGGGAACGATCATCATCATGCTGATCCTGCGCGTCGGATCGATTCTGAACACAGGCTATGAACAGATCTTCCTCATGAGAAATGATCTGAACATCGCGACATCGGAAGTGTTCGATACGTACATTTACACGCGAGGCATCGTACAGGGACAATACTCGTACACGACGGCAGCCGGTATGTTTAAGTCTATCGTCGGCATGATCATGGTACTCGGCGCGAACCGTATCGCCAAGGCGGCCGGTGAGAGCGGAATCTATTAAGGGAAAGGAGGAATCAGTCATGGCTAAAATAAAAAGAGGCCGGCACGGCATCAAGATGAGCGTCGGATATCGCGTAGCCGATGTCATTATTTATACAGTGCTGGGCATCATCGGTCTGATTACCGTCCTTCCGTTTCTCTACATTGTGGCCGGTTCCTTCACGACCGATAAGGAACTGACAGAGCGGGCGTTCTTCATCATTCCGCGCGTATGGTCTCTGAACGCGTACACGTACGCTGTGCGCACGGCCAACATCCTGCACGGACTCTGGAACTCCATCAAGCTTACCGTTCTCGGAACGGTGGTTTCCATGGCGCTTTCGACGACATTTGCCTATCCGCTGTCCAAGTCGTATCTGAAGGGACGCAACTTCATCCTGAACCTCGTCATCGTGACGATGGTGTTCTCAGGCGGCATGATCCCGACCTTCATGGTCATCAAGGCATATGGTCTGTATGATACCTACTGGGCGCTGGTTCTGATTGGCGCGATCAGTCCGTTCAACATGATCATCATCAAGAACTTTTTCCAGGACCTTCCGGCCGAGCTGGAAGAGGCGGCCGAAATCGACGGCGCGAGCGAGCTGAAGACATTTTTCACGATTGTCCTGCCGCTCAGCAAACCGGTCATCGCATCGATTTCGCTGTTCTACGCGGTTGGCTACTGGAACGATTATTTCAACGCGATGATCTATCTCTCGGACAGCAAGAAATTCACGGTTCAGATCATGCTGAGAAATATCGTGCTGCAGGCTTCGCAGATCAATGAGGCGACTCTTGACTATTACGATTCCAACGGCGTTCCGCCGGACAAGGCGGTCAAGATGGCCTGCACGGTTATCGCGACAGTTCCGATTCTGATCGTATATCCGTTCGTTCAGAAGTTCTTTACAAAGGGTGTTATGGTCGGCGCAGTCAAGGGGTGATTGCGGGACCTCATGCAACAAGGTTCATACGTACGTTATTACGTATAAAGGTATTAAAGGAGGAAAACAACATGAAACAAATGCTCAAGCGCACAGCCGCTTCTCTGGCGGCCGGTGTAATTGCAGCCGGCGCACTCGCCGGATGCGGCGGCAGCACATCGTCGACAACGACAGCCGGGACAGCTGCTTCTTCAGCGTCCGGAACGACATCCGCTGCCACGACGGGGGCTTCTTCATCGTCTACGGAAAAGCAGAAGGTGACGATCAGCGCCATCGACTTCAATGCCGGTGCTTCCAATTCGGGCGATAACGCCGAATCCACACTGCAGACGCTGGAAGATTACACGAACACCGATCTGGAGATTACTTGGGTAGCTTCAGACACGCTCGAGGAAAAGAACTCTCTGGCGATGCAGTCTCCGGACACGATGCCGATGATCATGACATGGAACGGCGCCGTCACAGGCAACGTCGTGACATGGGCCAAGCAGGGGGCTTTCGTCGATCTGACACCGTATCTTTCCGATTCGGAAAAATATCCGAACCTGTCACAGCAGAACGCACAGGTTGCGAAGTCTCTGACTGTTGACGGCAAGCAGTTCGGCATTTACCGCGCCCGTGTCCTCGGACGCTACGGCATGAGCTACCGCAAGGACTGGGCTGAGAAGCTGGGACTTTCCGCACCGGAGACAATCGATGACGTCGAGGCGATGCTGAAGGCATTTACAGAGGATGACCCGGACGGCAACGGCGTGGACGATACCATCGGCATGGAGATGACTTCCTACACAGGACCGTTTGACATCATGCAGACATGGTTCGGCTGCGGCAACGGCTGGGCGGAAGTTGACGGCAAGCTGATTCCGGTATGGCAGCAGGATGAGTACTTCACCGCTCTTGACTGGTTCAAGAAGATCTACGACGCCGGCTATATTCCGTCCGACTGGGCGACCAGACAGACAGACTCCTGGTCTGACGGCTGCAAGAAGGGCGAGAACGGCGTATATGTAGACGTTCTGGACGGCGCGACCCGTATCACGGACTACTTCCAGAAGAATGAAATCGCATCGGTATCCAATCCGGACGAGACGGCATCCATGGCTCTCGCCGGAACGATCAACGGCAAGACCATGGCGACATCCGGCTACAACGGCTACTTCACTCTTTCGGCCACAACCTGCGACACGGAAGAGAAGATTGAGGCAGCGCTGCACTTCCTGGACAAGATGTGCGATGAGGACATGATGATTCTCGCGGACTATGGCGTCGAGGGCATCAACTATCATCTGGAAGACGGCTACATTGTGCGCGATGACTCGGCCGACAAGACGCTGGCCGCGAACCACGCAGGTCTGAACCAGATGGTTCCGTATATCCCGTACACAGAGCCGCAGAAGACGACAATCAAGAAGACAGAGCAGAAACAGCTCGAGCAGGAAGTTGAGAAAGAAATCGAGAGCGTCGCGATCATGAACCCGGCTCTTCCGTATCTGAACAGCTCGACAACCTACGCTTCAAACGGCGGACAGCTCGACAAGGATATCGCGGCGGCCAGAACGCAGTACATCTGCGGTGAGATTGACAAGGCCGGTCTTGAGTCCGCAATTCAGGATGTTCTGGACAAGGGCTACTCAAAGATTATCGAAGAGGTAAATGAGGCTTATCAGGCTGATACAAACAAATAATACCCTCTGAATAAAAGAGCTCACGTAAACGGAGGCAGGCAGTGAAACAAAAAAACTGCCTGCCTCTTTGCAGTTGCAAGAGTAAAGACTCTTCAGGAGAATGACAAATGCATCAGACAACCATGGTTCTGCACCGTCTCCCAGGGCGGGCAAAGGACGGCTTCACGACGTTTGGCAGCTATTTTGCCCGCGGCGAGGTGCCGAATAAAAATCTGCACTGGAGCCTCACGGGGGAGCAGGGCGAAATCCCGGTGCAGTCCCGGATCACGGCGTTCTGGCCTGACGGTTCTGTCAAATGGGCTGCTCACACGGCCGACGCCGGCCTGATGGGAAGCGAAGCGGTGCTGACGGCATCCGGTGACGGTAAGACAGACGCGGAAAATTGTCAGGTCACGGATGAAGGACAGAGTCTCTTCATCAGAGCCGGGAGCACACAGGTGCGCGTATATAAGAGCGGGAGCCGGATTTTTTCGGACTTCTGCACAGATGGGCGGCTCGCGGCGGTCGACGCGAAGCTCATTCTGCTTTTGGAACATCCGGAACACGACGCGGCGTTTGAGCAGGATACCGGCGAAAGTCCGGCGGCCCGGACCGAGGAGAGAATCGGGCGCGTTCACAGCGCCGAAGTCGTGGCACAGGGGCCGGTCTGCGTGACAGTGAAGATCATGGGGTCGCACGCCGGAATCAGGCGGGATGACATCAGCCGGCTTCCGGTCTCAGGTGACGTGAGCGAAAAGCGCACGGGAAGCCCGAGTGAGGCGGATGAGCTGATTCCATTTGTCATGTACATGGAGATTTACAGGGACAGCTCGAGGCTGCAGTTTTCGTATTCGTTCGGTTACGACGGGGACGAGAAGAAGGATTTTCTTAAGGGGCTGGGCCTTTCGGTGCGCTTTCCGCTTGAGGGGGCGCTCTACAACCGGCACGTCCGCGCCCTGACGGATCACGGCAGTTTTCACGAAGCGTCGCAGATGATGCTCACGTGGCGGCCGCGGGTTCCGAAGAGTGTGTATTACCATCAGATGCAGGGCGAGTTTCTGCACCCGGACGCCGGCACGGACACAGGGAAGCTGGTCCTCGAGGCGGCCGGGGAGATGCCGTCCTGGGATGAATATGTGCTCTGGCAGGACAGCGCCGATCACTGTCAGATCAGCAAGCGGACCGGAAAGCAGGATGTCTGCCGCATAACCGGGCTGCACGGGCACCGCAGCGACGGCGTCATCGCGGCCGGCGGGGAAAACGGCGGACTGATCGCGGGAGTGAAGGATTTCTGGCAGAGATATCCTTCGTCGATCCGCCTTTCGGGGCTGACGAAAGACGCGGGGCAGATGCAGATCTGGTTCTGGCCTCCGCAGTCGCGCGCCTTTGACTTCCGCCACTACGAGACGACCGGATATTCGCAGACGTATTACGAAGGATTTGACGTGTGCGGAGCCAGTCCGTACGGCATCGCCGCGACCTGTGAGTTTGCGCTTGCGGGGTACTGCGGGCAGATTCCGGACGAGGAGAAACTGAAGCGGTTTGACGATCAGGTGCAGAAAAAAGCCCTGTACATGGCCTCGCCGCAGTATTACTGCAGCCGCCACGCGTTCGGGTACTGGAGCCTGCCAGAGAGACGGACGCCGGCCGAGAATTTCCTCGAGGATCAGCTCGACGCCGCGGTGAACTTTTACCTGCGCGAGCGGGATGTGCGCAGCTGGTACGGAATGTTTGACTACGGCGACTTCATGCACACCTATGACCCCGAGCGGCACTGCTGGCGCTATGACATGGGCGGCTACGCGTGGCAGAACACCGAGCTCGTCCCGACGCTCTGGCTCTGGTACGAGTTCCTGCGCACACAGCGCACGGATATTTTCGAGATGGCAGCGGCCATGACGCGCCACTGTTCGGAGGTGGACATTTATCATTTCGGGCCGCTTAAAGGTCTCGGTTCCCGGCACAATGTGCGCCACTGGGGATGCTCCTGCAAGGAGGCGCGCATCGCGATGGCGGGCCACGACCGCTTTCTGTACTATCTCACCGGCGACCGGCGGCTCGGCGACGTGATGGAAGAGCTCGCCGACGCGCAGAACGCGCTTGCCGTCGAGGATCCTCTGCGGTTCTTCACGGACAAGTCGAAGATGACGTATCCGACGCACGCGCGCAGCGGCCCGGACTGGTCGTCACTGGTGAGCGACTGGATGACCGAATGGGAGCGCACCGGCGATGAGAAGTACAAAAACCGCATTCTCACCGGCATCTCGGACATCAAAAAGATGGATATCGGCCTGCTCTCCGGTCCGGATTTCGAATTTGATCCGAAGACGTGCCATCTGCTCTGGAAAGGCGACCGGAAGACCGGCGGGAGCCACCTTTCGATCTGCCAGGGCGCCGCGCAGACCTGGATGGAACTCACGGATCTTTTGGACGACCCGGAGTGGACCCGGATGCTCGCCAATTTCGGCGCGTTCTATCCGCTCCCGAACGACGTCCAGAACCGGATGACAAATGACGCGATCGGCAAGAGACAGTTCACCTATCCGTTCATGGCGGCCGGCGTCATGGCTTTCGCCGCGGACTACCGGCGCGACAGGAAGCTCGGGCAGAAAGTCTGGGAGATTCTGATCGATGCTCTGCCGACAGAGGTGCAGGACGTATACCTGCGCGTGAGACCTCAGACAGACAAGGGAAATCAGGCCGTGCTGTACGAAATTCCGGGCGTCACGACAAATGTCTTTGCGCAGTGGTGTCTGAACACCATCGTCGCGCTCCGCTTTGTGAGAGACTGCCTGCCGGAGCGTTTCGATATTCCGAAGGATGAGATGAGTACGGCGTACCGCCGTAAAGACTGAGAAAAGGGGCGGAAGATGGAACAGAGAGAAGACATGAACCGCGGGCTTACGGCGGTGAAAACGGGAGAGGGCATTTTCCTTTCGTGGCGGCTGTTTAAGCGGGAAGCGGACGGGTACGGGGCCAAAGGCCTCACGGGTCCTTCCTTTGCCGTGTACAGAAACGGAAAAAAGATCGCGCTCGTGCGCCACACGACGAATTTCCTGGACCGTGAGGGGAGAGAAGCGGACAGCTATCAGGTGGCGCCGGTGAGGGAAGACGGACCGGGCAGCCCGGAAGGAAAAAAGAAATTCCGGGCGGACGGTCTGTGCGCTCCGGTGAGAGTCTGGCAGAGCGGGAAAAATTATATCGATGTGCCGGTGAAAAAGCCGGCGGACGGAGTGACTCCGGCCGGC
The DNA here is from genome assembly GCA_050944355.1 of Lachnospiraceae bacterium. Taxonomy (GTDB): domain Bacteria; phylum Bacillota; class Clostridia; order Lachnospirales; family Lachnospiraceae; genus UBA4285. Next base: position 36,789 of record JBMNQX010000005.1, on the reverse strand, counting down.
GAGCGCTATACGTACAGTCTCAACGACATGAGCGTGGGCGATGTGAACGGCGACGGCGAGTACGAGTACATCGTGAAGTGGTATCCAAGCAACGCAAAAGACGTATCCCAGAAAGGCTGGACGGGGCCGACGTATCTGGACTGCTACACGCTTTCCGGACAGCTTTTGTGGCGTCTTGACATGGGACCGAACATCCGGTCCGGCGCCCATTACACCCAGTTCATGGTCTATGATTTTGACGGCGACGGCAAGGCCGAGATGGCCCTCGTCACGGCGCCCGGGACAAAAATGACGCGCTTCGCGCCGGACGGGAGCTTGGCAGGCGAGACATTTGTCACGATTCCGGCGGAAGACAGGGAGCGCGGCGTCACCGATCACGATCACTACGCCGCGAGTGCTTCCGAGTACCGGGAACATCTGATTCAGATGTTCATGGGCTGGGAGTCTCAGCCGGATGTGGCGGCAGGGCGGTGGCCGAAGACACTGGAGGAGTGCTTCGGCATTCCGGTGAAATATTCCTATCCGCTCTCGGAAACGGACGCCGGGGCGCTCGCTGACTATTTTCTCGATGTCTACGCTCCGCAGCGCAGCCAGAGAAATGAACTGCGGAAATTTGACGGATTCATTTTCCGGGGCCCGGAATACCTGAGTATGTTCGCGGGCGACGGGCGCGAGCTGCAGACGATTCCCTATCCGTTTCCGCGCGTCGACGACGGACTGCGCTGGGGCGACTACGCGATGCCGCGCATCGAGCCCTGCAACCGCGTGGACCGTTTTCAGGCGGGCGTGGCGTATCTTGACGGGAAGCGGCCGTATCTCATCGTGTGCCGCGGGTACTACACCCGCACGACACTGGCGGCCTACGACTTCTTCGACGGACATTTCCGGCAGACCTGGAAAGTGGACTCCGGCTTTGTACCCATGACAAATCCGTTCCGTGACTCGCCGCACAGCGGCAGAGGCGAAGATCCGGTGTACGGAAGTCTCGCCGGGCAGGGCGACCACAGTCTTTCGGTGGCGGACGTGGACGGCGACGGAAAACAGGAGATCATCTACGGGGCCGCCTGCATCGACCACGACGGAAGTCTGCTCTACAGCAGCTGGGGCCGGCTGCCGGACGGAACCGGGGCGAAATTCGGGCACGGCGATTCCATGCATGTCGCGCACATCGACCCGGACCGCCCCGGTTTTCAGATTTTCAACGTGTTTGAGGCGGGCAAGAATGCGCCGTACGGTTATGCGCTGCGCGACGCCGCGACCGGCGAAGTAATTCGGCGCGCCGACGGGACGCCGTTTGGCGTATACTGTGAAAAGGACATGGACCGCTGCATGGTCGGCGACATCGACCCGTCGGAGCCGGGACTCGAGTGCTGGTGCGGCGGCACGGTGTACAGCTGCCGCGGCGTGAAGCGCGATATTCCGTTCCCGTCAACCGATCAGGCGATCCGCTGGGCGGGCGATCTGAGCACGCAGCTCATCGGCGCGTCAGACTGGATGGACATGAAGGACCGGCGCGGCGTGATTTCGGATCCCGTGCACGGCGTGATGCTCGATCCGGAAGGAACGCTGACCAACAATTACACGAAAGGCAATCCGTGTCTCGTGGCGGATCTGTTCGGGGATTTCCGCGAAGAGATAGTGCTGCGGCTCGCGGACAGCTCGGCTTTCCGCATCTACATGAACACGGATCTCACGGATTTTGAACTGTACACGCCGATGGACGACGCGATGTACCGCGTCGGCATTGCGTGGCAGAACAACGTATACAATCAGACAAACTACACGAGCTACTATTACGCGCACGACTGCGATTTCAGCAGGATACCGCTCGATACAAAGGAGCCGGCCGGCGCGCAGGAGGATGAGAAATGACAAAACAGGATTTCATGGTGTTCAATCAGAAGACGCAGGAAATTGAGAGATCTGACCGCTCGCCGCTAAAGGTCATCTACTATTGCTTTCCCGGAGGAAAGCACAAGGTACTGACCGCGAGCTATGACGACGGCAGACCGCAGGACAGAAGACTCGTCGAACTGTTCAATGAGTACGGAATCAAAGCGACATTTAACATCAACAGCGCTCTGACGCAGGACGGGCGCATCCCGTTTGATGAGTTCCGGGAACTGTACAGAGGGCATGAGGTCGCCTGCCACACGGCGCAGCACCCGACGATCGAGCGCTGCCCGAACGAGATGATCGTGCAGCAGGTGATCGAAGACCGCCGGATTCTGGAAAAGGTCATGGGGTATCCGGTCCGCGGTCTCGCGTATCCGAACGGCTCGTTTGACGAGCGGATTTCGTCGGTCCTGAAGTCCTGCGGTATCGCGTACGGCCGCACGACCATCGCGAGCCACAGCTTCAAGATGCCGCTCGACTTTCTGCTCTGGAATCCGACCGCGCATCACACGGACCCGGAGCTGCCGAAGCTGACGGAGGATTTCGTGAAACTCTACAAGAAGCAGTACACGTACATTTTCTATCTCTGGGGCCACAGCTACGAGTTTGACACGAACAACAACTGGAACGTCATCGAGGATTTCTGCCGCAAAGCGGGACGCCGGGACGACATCTGGTACGCGACGAACATTCAGATCGTCGACTACATGCGCGCGGTGCGGCTGCTGGAAGTCGGCGTGAACGGCGACTTTGCGTACAATCCGTCGGCCGAGTCCGTCTGGCTTTCCGTGAACGATGACACGATGATCGAGTGCAGACCGGGAGAAATCACACCGCTTGACTGAAACGAGGTGCACATGGGACAGGAAACATTTATCAGGAGTCTGATGAATCCGGGAGACGAGTATTCGGCCGTGCCGTTCTGGTTTTTCAACGACGCGCCGGATCCGGGGAAAATACGAGAAGAACTCGCGGACATGAAAGACAAGGGCATCAGCGCTTTTGTGCTGCACCCGCGGATCGGCATTCCGAAGGACATCCCTTATCTGACGGACAAATTTTTTGACGCGGTGCGCTTCATCGTGAAAACCGCGGACGAACTGGGCATGCGGATCTGCCTGTACGACGAGGGCATGTACCCGTCCGGCTCCGCGCACGGCGCCGTCGTGGCGGAAAATCCGGACTGGGCCGCCAGGGGCCTCTGCCTCGCAGACAGACCGGCGGACACGCGGCGCACCGACGGACGCCGGCCGGATGAGACGATCGCGCTCCTCCCCGATGGCAAATGTCTGCTTTACACCTTTACGGGCGGGACGATCCGGGGAATCCACTTTGGCGAGGACGACGGCGAAAATCCGCCGCCGGCCGCGGATCTGCTGAATCCGGACGCCGTGGCCGCCTTTATCCGCCTGACGCATGACCGCTACTATAAGGAGCTGAAGCCGTATTTCGGGAACACGGTTTTTGCCTTTTTCACGGACGAACCGTCGCCTGTCGGGCGGGGTGCGGAAAATTTCCGGCCCTGGGCCGAAGGACTCGGGCGGGAAATCCAGGCTGGCGGCGGGAACCTCGCGAATCTTGCGGGACTGTTTACCGGTGAGGAAAACGCTACGACCAGGCTGTACAAAAGACTCATCAAGCGAAGGCTGCGGGAGACGTTTTACCGCCCGATTTCCGAGTGGTGCGAGAACCACGGAATCGCGCTGATGGGCCACCCCGCCGAGTCGGATGACGTCGAAGAGGAGTTCTATTTTCAGTATCCGGGGCAGGATCTGATCCAGCGCCGCATCAGACCGAAAGAAGGCGCTCTGGACGGCATGGACAGCGTCCAGGCAAAGCTTGCCGCCGATATTGCCCGCGCGCTGGGACGGAAGAGAAATATCAACGAGTGTTTTGGAGTCTGCTTCCGCAACGGGTGGCCGTGGTATATGACCGCGGAGGACATCAAATGGTACACCGACTGGCTCGGCGCAAGAGGATGCAGCCTGTTTTGTCCGCATGCGTTCTTTTATTCCGTGAGAGACGGCGCGGACGGAAAGCGCAGCGGCGAGCGTCCGCCGGATGTCGGACCGAACAATATATGGTGGCCGCACTACAGGATATTTGCCGCGTATTTCAGGAGGCTTTCCTGGCTGAATACGGGAAATACAAGCGGGGCGCGCATAGCCGTTCTCGCCGGCAACAATGAGGTGCCGTGCGATGAGGTCAGGGCGCTCTACCGTGGGCAGATCGGATTTAACTATCTGCCGGTTCAGCTGTCTGACCGCGCGCGCATGGAGAACGGAAGGCTGATTATTGGCAGTCAGACGTATGACGCGCTGTTTGACCCGTTTGATCTGCTGCACAAAGAGGCGGAAGACGTGAAGCTCTCTCCGCTTCCGGTGTACACGCGCGCGCAGGATGTCCTGGACGCTTCGAAGCGGCAGCCGCTCTGGCGCGCGGTGATGACGGAAACGGAACAGCCGGACCTGCGGGCCGTGCTTCTCTATAAAGAAGGGCAGAAATGTATTCTGCTCTCAAATGAAGGAAAAGAGACAATCCGCACTGGGCTGAAACTGCCGGCCGAATCCGGGGAAACGTCTGTCGCGGCAGCGGATCTCTTTAGCGGCGAGGTGTGGAATCTGCCCGCCGACAGGTGTCTCTATTCATCTGAGGACGATCCGGCCGCGCATGTCGGCCCGGATGCGCCGGAGGCCATCCCGGGACTTAGCTGTCACGTTGTTCTGCCGCCCGACAGCACGTTGCTGCTCATGCCGGCGGCGGAGAGGGACGCCGGGCTTGCGGTGCGGGAGTGCCCGGATCCGGAAGCGCTTCCTGACTGGACGGGGCGGTTCAGGCAGGTGCCGGAGGAAGAGAAGGAAAACAAAAAGGTGTATGCGCTTCATCTCGCGCCGGGTGAGGCGGCCGGTGCGCGCTTCCGGCTCACGGCCGAGGAAATGTGCGAACTGTACGCGGACGGAAGGTTTCTCGGCGTTTCGTTCTGGAATCCGCACGTGTTTGACGCGGAGTGTCTTGACAGCGCGCAGGCGCACGAACTGAAACTCGTCGTGACGGGAAATGCCTCGGGGCTCTACACGCCGTACAAGGTGCCGTTCGGGCTGGGCGTTGACAACGGTGACGGAAGTGCACTCCTTTGAATCGTATGGTATACTGAAGACTACTCTGAATTAAAGGCCGGCGGCCTGTTTCCGTCAGGAGACAGGCCGCCGTTTGGGTTGGTACATATGAAAAATACCGGAAAAAATTCATTTGTCAGGGGTATGAGCCTGGTCATGACGTTTCTGGCGCTGACCGGACTTGTCCTGTTGTTCAGTGTACCGGTCATCACGGCCGGGCCGGCAATCACCGCCGGGTACTATGTGGCTCTGAAGGCTGTCGAGGGCAGCGAATACAAGATCTGGCAGGGCTTCTGGCATTCTTTCCGCCAGAACCTGAAACAGGGGATTGTCCTGGGCCTGATCGTTTTCGTGCCGTGCGGCCTGCTGCTCTTCGCGCTGCAGAACATGTATGAGAACGGCGGCTACAGTGTCCCCTATATCCTGGTTCTCCTGGTCTATGTGCTGATCGCGGCCTCGGCGGTTTATGTTTTCCCGCTTCTAAGCCGCTTCGACAACACCGTCATCGATACGCTGCGAATCGCTGTGTCCACGGCATTCCATTTTTTGACGTCTACGATTATAATGACGACAGGACTGCTGCTGGCTCTCATGCTGGCGCAGAACACCGTCTGGTGGATTCTTCTGCCTCTGCTGCCGCTCTGGCTTTACGCGACCTCCTACATAGACGCGCCGATTTTCGCGGCACTCATCGCGGAGAAGAATAAACATGAGGAGGGAGGACACTGATTCATGACAAATGTTTCCGTCATCGGCGCCGGGGCGATCGGCGCATATTATATCTGGGGCATGTATGACAGAGAGAACATTGATCTTTCGGTCATCGCGGAAGGTGACAGAAAGAAAAAGCTGGAGAATGAAGGGCTCACAATCAACGGCCGTCAGTACCGCCTGACGGTCAGGACGCCGGAAGAACAAAGACAGCACGGGACGGATCTCGTCCTCGTGTGTGTCAAGTACGGGGCGCTGCGCGGGATCCTGCCGGCCGTGAAGACGATCACGGAGGACAAGACGATCGTCATGAGTCCGATGAACGGCATCGACTCGGAGGAAATCATCGGAGAAGCGGTTGGAAAAGAACACATGGTTGGCTCGTTCATGAGGATTGCGTCGGAGCGCACGGGACAGAACGTCTCGTTTGACCCGGCGAGGACGGACGGCATTTTCTTCGGAAAGCTGCCGGACGGTGCACCGGAAGAAGCGGTGCAGCGGGCCGCGCGGATTTTTGACGGCACCGGGGTGAATTACCATTTGTCAGGGACGATTGTGCATGACATCTGGGACAAGTACATGCGCAATATCTGTTTCAATCTCCCGCAGGCGATTCTGGACGTCGGCGTGGGCGCGTTCTATGAGAGTGAGCACGTCCTGTGGATGTCAAAGGCGCTGGAGGAAGAGGTTCGTCTGGTTGCGGCGGTTGAGGGAATTGAGCTCGCGCCGCTTGAGCGGAAGAGGCGCGACCGCAAAAAGGCGGCGTTCTCGACGCTGCAGGACATCCGGGCAAAGCGGCACACCGAGGTGGAAATGTTCGCCGGGACACTGATTCGGACGGCGAAAAAACACGGAATTCAGGTTCCGTGCACGGAGTACACGTATCACGCGATCCGCGCTCTGGAGGAAAAGAACGACGGAAAGTTTGATTATACGGACGAGGAGTAAAGTATGGAGGAAGGAAAAATGGCAGAGAAAATCATTCTCACAGGCGACCGCCCGACCGGACGGCTTCACATCGGACATTACGTCGGATCTCTCAGGAACCGCGTGATTCTGCAGAATTCCGGCGAATTCAAAAAAGTATTCATCATGATCGCCGACGCGCAGGCGCTGACGGACAATTTCAAGAATCCGGAGAAGGTGCGCCAGAACATCATCGAGGTCGCGCTGGATTATCTTTCGGTCGGCATCGATCCGTCGAAGGCGACGATTCTGATTCAGAGTCAGATTCCGCAGCTCACAGAGCTGACATTCTATTATGCGGACCTTGTCACGGTCGCGAGACTGCAGAGAAATCCGACGGTCAAGTCGGAAATTCAGATGCGCGGTTTCAACGCGGATATCCCGGTCGGATTCTTCACGTATCCGATCAGCCAGACGGCCGACATCACCGCGTTCAAGGCGACGGATGTTCCGGTCGGCGAGGACCAGGAGCCGATGCTGGAGCAGGCGCGTGAGATCGTGAGAAGTTTCAACCGCATCTACTGCCCGGACAACCCGGTTCTCGTCGAGCCGAAGATCGATCTCCCGTCCAACCAGGCGTGCCTGCGTCTGCCGGGCACGGACGGCAAGGCCAAGATGAGCAAGTCGCTCGGCAACTGCATTTATCTGTCGGATGACTCGAAGAGCGTCTGGGAGAAAGTCAGAAACATGTACACGGATCCACAGCATCTTCAGGTTTCCGATCCGGGACACATCGAGGGCAACACGGTATTCACGTATCTGGACGCATTTGTCATGGAGGATTCGTTCGCGAAATACTGGCCTGAATTCAGCTCTCTCGACGAGCTGAAGGCGGCGTATCAGCACGGCGGCATCGGCGACATGAAGTGCAAGAAGTTCCTGTACAGCGTGCTCGAGGAGACGCTCACTCCGATCCGCGAGCGCCGTCATCAGTACGAGAAGGACATCGCCGGCGTCTATGAAATCCTGAAGAAGGGCACGGAAGAGGCCCGCGAGGTGGCACAGAAGACGGTCGACGAGGTCAAGGCGGCCATGAAGATCAACTACTTCGACGACGACGCCATGGTGCGCGAACAGCAGGCAAAATACAACAATCAGTGAGGAAATCGGAAACGATTTCCGGGAGAGGTTAACATGAGAATTCTGGTTACAGGCGGCGCCGGCTACATCGGCAGCCACACGGTCGTGGAACTGCAGCAGGCAGGCTATGACGTCGTTGTGGTGGACAATCTTGTGAACGCGAGCGAAGAGTCGCTGAAGCGGGTCGAAAAAATCACCGGGAAGCCGGTTCCGTTCGTGAAAGCGGACATCGCGGACCGCGAGGCGATGAACGGCATCTTTGACAAATGGAAGTTCGACTGCGTCATTCATTTCGCCGGCCTCAAGGCTGTCGGCGAGTCGGTCGGAAAGCCGATCGAGTACTACACGAACAACATATCCGGTTCGCTCGTGCTCTTTGACGTGATGCGCAGGCACGGCGTGAAGAACTGCATTTTCTCGTCTTCGGCGACGGTCTACGGCTCACCGGCGTTCGTCCCGATCACAGAGGAATGCCCGAAGGGAACCTGCACGAATCCCTACGGCTGGACCAAGTGGATGCTGGAGCAGATCCTGACCGATATTCAGAAGGCGGATCCGGAGTGGAACGTCATTCTGCTCCGCTATTTCAACCCGATCGGAGCCCATGAGTCCGGCCTCATCGGCGAGAATCCGAACGGAATTCCGAACAATCTGATGCCGTACATCACGCAGGTCGCCATCGGAAAGCTGAAGGAGCTTCATATTTTCGGCAATGACTATCCGACGCCGGACGGCACAGGCGTGCGCGACTACATACATGTCGTAGACCTTGCGAAGGGCCACGTCTGCGCGGTGAAGAAGATCCTGGAGAAGCCGGGACTCAAGATCTACAATCTCGGAACCGGCAAGGGCTCTTCTGTTCTTGACATCGTGAAGAACTTCGAGGCGGCGACTGGCGTGAAGATTCCGTACGTCATCACGGACAGAAGACCGGGCGATATCGCGGAGTGCTACTGCGACGCGAGCCTGGCCGAGAAGGAAATGGGCTGGAAGGCGGAAAAGACGCTGAAGCAGATGTGTGAGGATTCCTGGCGCTTCCAGCAGATGAACCCGAACGGGTATTGAGAAAGAAGACACATATATGGGCAAATATTTCGGAACAGACGGCTTCCGCGGAGAAGCCAACGTGGAACTGAACGTGGAACACGCCTACAAAGTCGGCCGCTATCTGGGCTGGTTTTACGGGAAAAATCATCCGGACGGCAAGGCGAAGATCGTCATCGGCAAGGATACCCGGCGCAGCAGTTATATGTTTGAGTATTCGCTGGTATCGGGGCTGGTGGCTTCCGGCGCGGACGCGTATTTGCTGCACGTCACGACGACGCCGAGCGTCGCGTATGTGACGCGCACGGACGACTTTGATTGCGGAATCATGATCTCCGCGAGCCACAATCCGTATTACGACAATGGCATCAAGCTGATCAACGAACACGGCGAAAAGATGCGCGAGGACGTGCTGGACGGCGTGGAGAAGTACCTGGACGGCGATATGGCCGAGATTCCATTTGCCAGGAGGGAAAAGATCGGCTGCACTGTCGACTATGTGGCCGGCCGGAACCGCTACATGGGATATCTGATCAGCCTGGGGATTTATTCGTTCCGAAAATACCGGATCGGCCTTGACGCGGCGAACGGGTCGGCCTGGCAGCTGGCCAAGAACATTTTCGACGCGCTGGGCGCGAAGACGTATGTGATCCACGCGGAGCCGGACGGCTTCAACATCAACAGCGGCTGCGGCTCGACGCATATCGAGAGCCTGCAGGATCTGGTAAAACGCGAGCATCTGGACGCGGGCTTTGCGTTCGACGGCGACGCGGACCGCTGCCTGGCCGTCGACGAGCACGGCAATGTCGTCACCGGCGACCACATTCTCTATATCGCCGGCCGCTACATGCAGAAAAAGGGACAGCTCGACGGCAACAAGGTCGTCACCACCGTCATGAGCAATTTCGGCCTCTACAAGGCGTTTGACGCCTGCGGCATCGAGTACGACAAGACAAAAGTCGGTGACAAATATGTGTACGAAGACATGGTCGAGCACGGCTACCGCGTCGGCGGCGAACAGTCGGGCCATATCATCTTCAGCAAGTACGAGACCACCGGCGACGGACTTGTGACCGCGCTCAAGGTGATGGAAATGATGATTGCCGAAAAAAAGACGCTGTCGCAGTTGTGCGAGGGATTCACCATGTATCCGCAGGTTCTGGAAAATGTCCGGGTGGCCGACAAGACGAAAGTTCTGGACGACGCCGACGTCAGGGCCGCGGTCGAAGCGGCTTCTCAGGCACTTGGGAGTGACGGCCGGATTCTTGTGCGCCCGAGCGGCACGGAGCCGGTCATCCGCGTCATGGCTGAGGCATCTGACAAGGAGACCTGTGCGAAGTACGTCGGTCAGGTCGTTTCCTGCATTAAGTCGAAAGGATATGCTGTTTCATGAAGACAAGTGACACCGGGGAGACAAGCGGGGAGGAAAAGAGACAGGGACCTGTCATCATAGACGCGGAAAAAGAGATTGAGAAAGCGGAAGCCGCGGCTGCCGGACAGCCGGCGGTGTACCGTCTGATCAATGACCCGAAGCGCATTGTGGCGCTTCTCGGCGCGCTGCTTTTTATGGTGGGCGCCAATCTTCTGATGTTCACGCTGACAGACGCGGCCGGCGCGCAGACCCGGTCCGTCACGCTCTGGAACGGTTTCGGGGCGGGCAGTGTTCTCGGAAAAATATCCGTCATCTTTCTGCTCCTGGGCGTCGTGTGTCTGGTGACGTCCCGCATCCGCGGAGCGCTGCTCGGCGGTATGATCTCGCTGTTTCTGCTGGCAGTCACACTGGTTGTCTCGGCGCTTCAGGGGCGGACATATTACGGCGAAGAGTCGCAGGTTTCTCTGGGACTCGGCGGCCTGCTTGCCCTGCTGGGACTGATTGTCTATCAGACGGCGCTGATGATGGTCTATATGCAGATTGTTCTGAAGAAGAATCCGCAGACTAAAAAACAGGACTGAGCCGCCGTGCTATAATAGAAACATCAAAGTCAGTGACAGAGGTTTTTCTATGGATACGATCAAGGTAAAGGCCAGAGGAAAGATCAATCTCGGACTGGATGTGCTCGGCCGGCGGCCGGACGGCTACCATGAAGTCCGCATGGTCATGCAGACGGTTGGCCTGTATGACAGTCTGGAAATTGCAAAGATCCCTGAGGAAGAGATCCGGATTGAGACCAATCTGAAGTATCTCCCGGTGGACGAAAACAATCTGGTTTACAAAGCTGTCAGAATGATGAAAGAGACGACCGGATTTTCAGGCGGCGTCCATGTAAACCTGCACAAGTTCATCCCGGTCTCGGCCGGTATGGCGGGCGGCTCGACGGACGCGGCGGGCGTGATGTTCGGCGTCAACAAGCTGTTCGGCCTGGGACTCAGCCTTTCGCAGATGATGGAAATGGGACTGAAGCTCGGGGCGGATGTCCCTTACTGCCTGATGCGGGGAACCGCGCTGGCGGAGGGGATCGGCGAAAAGCTGACGCGCATCCCGGCGGCTCCGCACATGGATATTCTGCTGGCCAAGCCCCGGATCAGCGTTTCGACCCGGATGGTATATGAAAAACTGGATTCCACGCCGATTGCAAGTCATCCGGACACAATGGCGATATTGAAAGCCATCGCAGCCGGCGATGTGAACGCGCTCTGTGCCTCCATGGGAAATGTACTGGAGAGCGTGACCATTCCGATGTACCCTGTCATCGCCAAACTCAAGCGGCAGATGCTGGACACCGGCGCGATCGGAGCCATGATGAGCGGCAGCGGCCCGACGGTCTTCGGAATCTATCCGGACGCCGAAAGCTGCACGAAAGCGAGAGACGTGCTGCGCCGGACGGGCGACGCCAGACAGGTCTACACGACGGAGACATTCAATCCGTCGGGCTTTCAGGGCCGGGATTTCTGACAATTTACGAGAGAACTTACGCAAGGAAATGACAGATGAAAGGTGAACTGGTATTAAATTCAAACGAATATCTCCCGCTGCGGGACGTTGTGTTTCAGACCCTGCGGCAGTCGATCCTGATGGGAAAGATGGAGCCCGGGGAGCGTCTGATGGAGGTCCAGCTTGCTGATGAACTTGGCGTTTCCCGAACACCGGTCCGGGAAGCGATCCGGATGCTTGAGCTGGAAGGTCTTGTCGTCATGATTCCGCGCAGAGGAGCGCAGGTTGCGGCCATCACGGAACAGGATCTGCGCGATGTCCTCGAAGTGCGCGCCACGCTGGAACGGCTGGCGGTGCGTCTGGCCTGTGAGCGCTTCACGGAAGACGGATTTAAGAATCTGGAAAAAGCCAATCGCGAGTTTGCGCATCTGGCGCGCCTCAAAAACAAGAGTGTGATGGATATCACAAACGCCGATGTTCATTTCCACGACGTGATCTATCAGGCGACCGGCAATCGACGGCTGATTCAGATCGTGCAGAATCTGCAGGAGCAGATGTACCGCTACCGCATGGAATATGTGCGGGATTTGAGCAGCCATGAGAATCTCATCGCGGAGCACGAGCAGCTCATAAAAAGCCTGGAAGCCCGGAACGAAGAAGAATCAGAAAAAATCATCGTGACCCATATCTCCAACCAGGAAAAAGAAATTCTGCGCCTCCTCCACGAGCGCGAAGCAGAAAAACAGAAAGAAACGAAGAAACAGACAAAAGGCAGATAATCAGGCGGCGAAAGGCTGCCGCAGCTTCCCTGGCCGGCGAAAGGCATCGGGGAAGCATAAAAGCGATTCCCGATGCCTGAGTTTTTTAAGAAAGGGGCAGTACCACGAATCACTCGTGGTACTGCCCCCTTGTTTGCAACAGTCTCTGTTTTTTATTTTGCGCTTTTCTCAGACTTTCGCGTACTCGTCGAGCAGGCTTTTCTTTACGTCGTACAGTTTCTGGCTCAGGTCGACGTGCACTTCGTGCGGGTTCACGAGACGTTTGCTCTCATCCCACAGCGTAGCCATTTCCTTCTTGCAGTACGCCTGAATGTCCATGACCTTCGGGCTCTTGTAGATGCACTGCCCCGACTTGAAAATCGGGACGAGGATCTCGCGCAGTGTGTATTCACCCGGCTTGAGAAGCGTCTTCTTCCAGGTCTCGACCGGATCGAAGAGCAGCAGCGGCTCATTGCCGTCGATTTTCTCGTCGGCGAGAGCGATCAGATCCGCCACGATCATGCCGTTGCGGTCGTACACGCGGTAAATGGTCTTGTTGCCCGGGTTCGTGATCTTCTCGGAGTTCTCGGACAGCTTGATCTTTGGGACAAAGTTTCCGTCGTCGCCCATGATGGCGGCGAGTTTGTAGACACCGCCGAATGCCGGTGTGTTCTTCGAGGTGATCAGGTTTGTCCCGACGCCCCACGAATCAATCTTCGCGCCCTGTGCCCTGAGAGAGGAAATCAGATACTCGTCCAGGTCGGAGCTCGCCGCAATTTTGGCGTCGGTAAAGCCGGCATCGTCGAGCATCTTTCTTGCCTTCTTCGTCAGGTACGCGAGGTCTCCGGAGTCGAGGCGGATTCCGTAGTTCTTGAGCGGAATGCCCGCGTCGCGCATCTCCTGGAATACCTGGATGGCGTGCGGTACGCCGGACTTCAGCGTGTCATACGTGTCGACAAGCAGCGTGCAGGCGTTCGGATAGATCTTGGCGTATTCACGGAAAGCGGTCAGCTCGTCCGGGAAACTCATGATCCAGCTGTGCGCGTGGGTTCCCATGACAGGTACGCCGAACATCTGGCCGGTTAGTACGTTGGAAGTGCCGACGCACCCGGCGATGACAGCGGCTCTCGCGCCGTAGATGCCGGCGTCGGGGCCCTGTGCGCGGCGAAGTCCGAATTCCATGATGCCGCCGTCACCCGCCGCGTAGACGATCCGGGCTGCCTTGGTGGCGATCAGGGACTGATGATTGATGATGTTGAGAATCGTCGTCTCCATGAGCTGCGCCTGCATAATCGGCGCAATGACCTTGACGATCGGCTCTCTCGGGAACATCACGGTGCCTTCCGGGATCGCGTAGATATCGCCCGTGAAGTGGAAAGTGCGGAGATAATCGAGGAAATCTTCCTCGAAAAGACCAGTGCTGCGCAGATAGGCGATATCCTCATCTGAAAAATGAAGATTGTTGACGTAATCGATGACCTGTTCCAGACCACAGGAGATGGAATAGCCTCCGTCGTCCGGGTTGCGTCTGTGAAAGGCGTCGAATACAACAGTGCGGTTGTTTCCGGTCTTGAAGTAGCCCTGCATCATGGTGAGCTCGTACAGATCGGTGAGCATGGTAAGATTTCTAGACATAGTGTTCCTTTCAGGCCCCTGCTTTGTGCGGGCCCGCTTTTTAAGCCGGTTTCCGGCTGAAATACGGATGAATCACTTGCTCTTTTTCCTGGCGGTGTCAGCTGCCTTGCTCTGTTCATTCACAGTCTTGCTGGCTTTCTTCAGGGCTGCGGACATACGGCCGGACAGGGTCTTTTTCTTTGGAATCTCGGCCTTTCCGCCGCGGATCGACTTGATGCCGGTGAGATAGATGCCGCTGATTTCGGCTTTTACCTGGGCTTTGACCGGAACGGTGTCATACACATCCGGGTCGCAGAGCATTGTCATGATGCGGGGACCGATCTTTACTTTTACGACCGGCATTTTGCGTCCTCTGAGATACTTGGGAACCTGATCTATGACGGCCTGTTGAAATCCGGCATCTCTGAATTTCATTTTCTTTTTATCGATGATCAGCATAGAGACGACCTGCTTGGCCGCTTCGATCTGGTCCTGCTGTTTGGCCTGCTTTTTGCGCAGGCGGTTTCCGAAGATGATCAGAACGACGGTGGCTGCCGCAAGTATGATAAGGACAATAGCCCAGACTGGCATGAGAGAATACCTCCTCGAAATAAGTGCCGCAAAACCGCCTGCCAGGCCCCCCAAACGGGCCTGTGGCCGGCTGACGCGCATTTGGCATGATTATAACAACGAAGCTTTATTTTTGCAATGAATTGAAGACTTTTACCATATCATCATGAACCTTTACGTGCAGCTGATTCTGCTCGGCGCGGGGAATCCCGGCCGTCTGAATTGCCGGCAGTATGGTCACGGTTGTCTTTGCGGCTTTGACGCCGAACGGCTTCAGGTCTTCAAACATTTCGCGGGTGCCGGTCTGAACAACCGGAACGATCGGAAAACCGGGCTTGGTCGCCAGTTTGAACGAACCGCCCTTGAAGTCGAGGATACCGTCTCCCTTGTTGCGGGTTCCTTCCGGAAAGATGAGGACAGAGATTCCATTTTTCATGAGATCGATGCCGTCGAGCATCATCTGCGCGCCGGCGCGAAGATTTGAGCGGTCGAGGAACAGACAGTGAATGTCGCGCATCCAGGTGGAAAGCAGCGGAATGTGCTCCATCTCTTTTTTTGCCACGACGGAAAGTTTCCCCGGCAGGATGCTCGCCAGAATGATGATGTCAAAGAAACTGCGGTGATTGCCGACATACAGCACCGGCTGGTCTTTCGGGATATTTTCCATGCCTGTGATCTGCGGCTTCACACCGGCCAGGTGCCACAGAACTTTCAGGCCGGCCCGAACGACCGGGTAGCAGAACGCATCTTTTTTATCCTGTGAGAAATGTCCGATCAGAGCCGCCACGGGCAGCAGAACCAGACTGGCCGCGAAAAAAATTACAAGCCATATCAGGCACAGAATTGTGCGCAGGGGATTGCAGGTCATCAAAGACTCCTTCCGGCGGCAGAGCGCCGCTTGTTTTTCTTTATTGTAGCGCATACTCGCTCATTGTGTCAGGGTAACATAGGCAGATGCCCCGGACGACATCGTGATTTCACCGTCCGTCGTCACGAAAACGGCCTCTGTGTCCGGAAGCGATTCGATCAGCGCGAGGCCGTCTGTAAGTCCGAGCACAAAGCAGACTGTACTCAGCGCGTCGGCGTCGGCGGAGGAATCCGTGAGGATCGTCACCTGCGACAGCCCGGACTCGCACGGATATCCGGTGTCAGGGTCCAGAATGTGAAAGTAGACGTTTCCGTTCTCGTCCGTAAACTGCCGCTCATAGTTTCCACTCGAGACAATGCTCAGATCCGCCGCGGACACAGTGGCCAGATACTCGCCCGCCTCCCCGGCCGGATTTCGTATTCCGATGGCAAATGGTTCTTCGCCCGATCCCTCATTGTCCGTGAACGTTCCGCCGGATTTTCCGCCGAAGACGAGCACGTTGCCGCCCAGATTGATGACAGCTCTGCGGATTCCCTTTTCCTGCAGATCTTCCCTGAGAAGGTCGGCGATGTATCCCTTCGCCACGGCTCCGAGGTCGAGGACATACCCTTCGGGCATCGTGACGGTGCGGTCGGCCTCCGGGTCCGATTCGTCCTTCGGGCTCACCGATATTTTCGAGTCATCCACATAGGCGAGCGCCGCCTGAATATCGGCGTCGTCAGGGACCTGCGGATTTTCCGACGTAAAATCCCACAGCTGCGAGACTTTGCCGATACTGATCTGAAAAGCCCCGCCGCTGAGTTCGGAATAGTCGAGCGCCAGCTGCAGACAGTCGGCGAGCTGCCAGGGAACCTCTGACGTCAGTCCGGCGTTCAGGTTCCAGAGGGCGCTGCCTTCCTTCTGCATGGAAAAAATGTCTTCGTAAGCTTTGCAGTCGTCGATGACTTCCTGGACGGCTTCTTCGGTTTTCTTTCCGGTGTAGTCTCCGTCAATCGTCTCGTAGACAGAAATCGAAATGATCGTGTCCAGAGCAAACTCCTGTTTTGTGATGGGCGAACTGAGGGTTTTCCGGCACCCGGCAGACAGGCTGACAGCAGTCAGAAGCGCAAGAATGAAAGCCGCGCCCCGGAAACGAATTATTCTTTTATACTTCATAGACAGCTCAATACGTGTGTATTCATCAAATAAATAGCGCAAAGTTCATTCCCTGCTAAGTATAATCCGCGGTGTGTGTTATAATCAATGAAATCGGCTTTGAAAATCAGGAAGGACTTTTTATCTATGAGAAGAAAAAGCATTTCTGCCGTCGCGGCGGCGCTGCTGCTGGGCGTGCAGCTCACGGCCTGCGGAGGCAGTGCAGAGAGCGAAACGACGGCTGCTCAGGAGGCGTCTACAACGGCGGCAGCCACAACGACAGCGGCTGCGACGGAAACGGCCGCGACAGCAGAGGCAATCGTATCACCAGATGAAGTGACCGCGGATACCGACACGTCCAACCGGGCGATCGAGGCTGCCGACTACGACAGCTTCTACCAGATGACGGCGGCTGTCTATAAACTGTACGTGACGCTTCCGGAGTACAAGGGCATTGAAGTGACAGTCGACCGCTCATCAGAGGATGTGACAGACGACACGGTGGAATCGACGATCGAGTCCATGCTGGAGGATTCTGCCGAGTCGGTGGATGTGACCGACGGCGGCGTGACCCAGGAAGGGGACACGATTACACTCGATTATGAGGGGCTGCTCGACGGAGAGCCGTTTGACGGCGGCACCGCAACCAATCAGACCTATACCATCGGGTCCGGAAAGTACATCGATGACCTGGATCAGGGACTCATCGGACTGCAGGCGAACGTGGAAACCGATATTCCCTGCACATTTCCGGACGATTATTCCTCGGAGGAACTGGCCGGCAAGTCGGTCATCTTCCGCGTGACCATCACGAGCATCACACGCAAGGATGTTCCGGAACTGACGGATGAGTGGGTTCAGCAGAACGCCGCCAACTACAATTACACACAGGAGACGACGGCCGAACAGTTCCGCGCAGCGGTCAAAGAAGAGCTTATCAGCCAGAAAAAAGCTTCCAATGACAGCACAAAGTTCAAGGACATTTTGGCCACTCTGGCGGACAGCGTGACGGTCGACCAGTATCCGGAAAAAGAGCTGAACTCTCTTGTTGATACGATGGTGACAAATGTCAAAACCCAGTATGAGAATTACGGCGCGTCGAGCGGCTACAACACATTTGACGAATATCTGCAGGGAATGTACGGAATGAGCGACGAGGCGTCCTTTAACGAGTACGCCCAGAGCTATGCCGAGAGTTATCTGCTGACCAAGATGCTTGTCACCGAAATCGCTGATGCGGAGGACGTCCATATCACGGAAGACGAAATCAACGAACTCGGTGAGAGTCTCGCCTCCTATTATGGATACGAAAGTTATGACACGATTCTTTCCTCCCTCGGCAATGAGATGAACTGCGAAGTCGGATACGAGTATCTGTACGGAAAAGTCGAAGAAATCGTAAACGAGGCAGCGGTAGAGACGACGACCTATGGCTGATTCTGAATTTCACACACATGAATTTCCGCCGTTTTACCGGCCGGATTCGAAAATCCTGATCCTGGGTTCTTTCCCTTCGGTGAAATCCCGGGAGGCGCAGTTCTACTACGGCCATCCGCAGAACCGGTTCTGGCCTCTCCTCGCGGAGATCTTTCATGACAAATTGCCGGAAACGCAGGCGGAAAAAGAGGCGCTGCTCGAGCGCCATCACGTGGCGCTCTGGGACGCGATCGAGTCCTGCGAGATCCGCGGGAGTTCGGACGCCAGCATCCGGAATGTGGTTCCGACCGATATCCCGGCACTGCTCTCAAAAACCGAGGTCAGCCGCATTTTTACGAACGGAAAGCTGGCTGACAAGTATTACCGGAAATTTAATGAAAAGCGGACCGGCATCACGGCCGTCTGTCTGCCGTCGACGAGTCCGGCCAACGCAGCGGTGAATTTCCAATCGCTTCTGGTGGTCTGGGGAAAAGCGCTGCGGGGTCTGACCCGAAAACACCTGACGTTCACTGGGCGCGTGCAGCACATCGGTTTCCGCATCACGGCGTTTGACGAGGCGAGAATTCTGGGACTCACCGGATGGGTGCGCAACTGTCCGCGCGTGGATCAGACCGAGGCCGAGGTTCAGGGAACGCAGGAGCAGGTGGAAGCATTTGTCAGGAAGATGAAGGCGGTGAAGCGTTTTGCCATCCGAAATGTGGCGGAATACGAATGCCCGCTGAAAAAAGACGAGACGTATTTTGACATTCGATAGTTTTTGTTGGAAATAATTCCTGTCCGGCCTGCCGCAGCTGCGGCAGGCCATATTTTTTATGTGTGTTTTTTCACAACTTTGCAAAAACGTATCCCTGGCAGGTCTTGACGGAACGGCGGGCGCCGCTGTATGATTCGATTCGTAAATTGCATAAGGTTTTGTCCCTTATTTCGAGTGGTGGAGATACATAGGATCTGTGAAGCCCGGCAACCCGCGCCAGCATCTTTCAGGACGCGAAGGTGCCAAACCTGAGCGAACAACCGTTTAACAAGATGGTTCGAGCAATAAGAGGACGCAAATCACCTGATTTGGGTCCTTTCTGGTCGTCATTCCGGAAAGGCCTTTTCTATATCTATCTTGAAAACAGGCGGACAAGATCAAGCTTAATGTGAAGGAGTAGGAAACAGATTATGGAGAAGAGACTTTTTACTTCCGAGTCCGTAACAGAAGGACATCCTGACAAAGTCTGCGATGCGATTTCTGACGCGATTCTGGACGCCTGCATGGCGCAGGATCCGATGAGCCGTGTGGCCTGCGAGACTGCGTGCTGCACCGGTTTCGTCCTGATCACAGGTGAAATCACGACAAAGGCGAAAGTTGACTATCAGGCAGTTGCCCGTCAGACAATCAACGAGATCGGCTACACGAGCTCTGACGTCGGGTTCGACGGCAACACCTGCGCTGTATTCGTTGCCATCGATCAGCAGTCCCCGGATATCGCGATGGGCGTTGACAATTCTCTGGAGACAAAGGCTGACCTCCGCGCCCTCGAGAAGAACATGACCGACGAAGAGATCGGACAGATCGGCGCCGGCGACCAGGGCATGATGTTCGGCTATGCCACAAACGAGACACCGGAGTACATGCCGTATCCGATCAGCCTGGCGCACAAGCTCTGCCGTCAGCTGACCAAGGTCCGCAAGGACGGCACTCTCAAATACCTCCGTCCGGACGGCAAGTCCCAGGTATCGGTTGAGTACGACGAGAACGGCAAACCGTGCCGCCTCGAGGCTGTCGTTATTTCCACACAGCATGACCCGGATGTATCCCAGGAGCAGATCCACAAGGACATCCGCAAGTATGTATTTGATCCGGTTCTGCCGAAGGAACTGATCGACGACAAGACAAAGTTCTTCGTAAATCCGACAGGCCGTTTCGTAATCGGCGGCCCGCACGGCGACGCCGGCCTCACAGGCCGCAAGATCATCGTCGACACCTACGGCGGCTATGCCCGTCACGGCGGCGGCGCATTCTCCGGCAAGGACTGCACGAAGGTTGACCGCTCTGCGGCTTATGCGGCTCGCTATGTGGCCAAGAACATCGTCGCTGCCGGCCTCGCTGAGCAGTGCGAGATTCAGCTCTCTTACGCTATCGGCGTGGCAGAGCCGACCTCTATTTCCATCAACACCAACGGCACCGGCAGGCTTTCCGATGAGAAGCTGACCGAGATCGTCCGCAAGAACTTCGATCTCCGTCCGGCCGGCATCATCAAGATGCTCGACCTTCGCCGCCCGATCTACAAGGCAACGGCTGCTTACGGTCACTTCGGCCGCACCGATGTAGATCTTCCGTGGGAGAGACTCGACAAGGCTGACGAGCTCAAGAAGTATCTGTAATACTTTATATAATCAGTGGCAGGCCGCCGCGCGGGATGATCCCGCGCGGCGGCCTTTTTGTCTGTCAATGCAATGGGTGAGTGGTGAATCCCTGAAATGACAAGTTCTGGCTGGCTCACGGTGATTTCTGAAGCATACTCCGGGGACTTGTCCGGCTGGGTCAGCAAAACAGCAAGTGCGTCTAAATTGACTGTTTCTGCGCAGTTCGTGCACATTGACTGCAAAAAATGCGGATAAAGATAAAATCTCGTCTATTTTCACCAATGATGCATCCGGATACAATGAGGACAGTTAAAGATTCCGGCGCGGACGTGCACACCGGGCCGGATCAAAAATAGGAATTATGTATGACAGGGGAGTATTTCATGAAAAGAGCACTTGCATTGACAATGACGGCAGTGATTGCCGCGTCAACTCTGGCCGGATGTGGGAGCGGCCAGTCAGGAACAACAACAACCGCCGCTGGAAGCACAACGACAACAGCGGCGTCCTCCAGCGCTTCGGGCAGCACGACAGCAGCTTCGTCTTCATCTGACAAGCCGTATGAAGGCGTCACGCTTCACTACGCTGCGACCGACACAGAAGCAGCCGGCGCTGAGATGCAGGATATCGTCCAGATGGTCAAGGACAAGACCGGCATCAACATCGAATTCACCATCATCCCGAAGGCGGACACCGGCGAAGTCGACAAGAGACTTGTCAGCCTGCAGGCAGGCGATGAACTGGATCTGATCTATGGCACGACCGCACAGCTCAAGGTGTTCTATGACGCCGGTGTTCTGGAGCCGATTGATGAACTGGCATCCGCCGACGGATATGACATGAAGAAAGTCTTCGGCGACAGCCTTCCGGTTTATTCCGACGGCAAGACATACGGACTTCCGGCATTCAACGATATCTGGTGCACCTTCATCAACAAAAAGGTGTTCGAAGATGCCGGCGTTGAAATCCCGACGGCCGACGGATGGACATGGGAGAAGTACATCGAGACAGCACAGCAGCTCACACAGGCTGACAAAGATATCTGGGGCTCCTTTATGCTCGACTATGACTGCTACAACTATATGTACGCAATTCAGAACGGCGCAGAGCACTACAAGGAAGACGGAACATCCAATTATGACGACGAGCGTTTCACCGAGAGCGTAAAGTGGTTCTACAGCCTCGGCAACGATCTGAAGATTCAGCCGGACATCACTTCCTATAAGGCAGGCGTATATCCGTGGAACGGTTTCGTATCCACAGGCGTAGCCAATGAAGACGGCAGCTACGACAAGGCACAGTTCGGTATGTTCGTGTGCGGCGGCTGGGCTGCTTCGATGCTTCCGAACACTGACAAATATCCGCGTGACTGGGAATGCACAATCCTTCCGATGCCGTATCCGGAAGGCCAGGAACCGTCCACAATGACTGTAACCGGCTGCTATGCAATCCCGGTAACTTCCAAGAACAAGGAAGCCGCATTTGAGGCGCTGAAGTGCATCGCTGAGAATCAGTACACCCTTGGCTATGGACGTGTTCCGGCCCGCATTGATCTGACAGATGAAGAGATTGACACTTACATCGAAGAGAACCTGGTTCCGACCTATGCAGATACAGACGGCATCACTTCTGAGGCATTCCGCGACGCATGGTTTGATCCGGACCGCAAGATGCTCTCTGAGAAGGTTGTAGGACCGGCCGATACGACAATCAGCCAGATCTGGACCAGCGAGGCTCCGCTTTACGGCATGGGACAGCAGGATCTTGAGACCACAATGACCAATATCCTGAACCGCGCAAACGAAGCAATCGCGGAAGTACAGTAATAAACTGAGACAACTTAAAACGTCATCAGACTGAGCGAAAGCCGCCGCTAATAAAAGCGGCGGCTTTTTCAAAAAGGAGAAGCAATTTATGAGTAAGTCCGGCAGACAAAAGAAGCGCAAAAACAAAGCGCCGTTCTGGCATTCTGAAACCTTTCAGGGGTACATGTTTATCACCCCGTATCTGATCGCGTTTACGATTTTCACGGGCATTCCGTTTGTATTCGCATTTATTCTTTCATTTACCGATGTCACATTCATTTCCAAAATTGAGCAGCTGCACTTTGTCGGATTCGACAATTTTGTCCGGTTTTTTACCACCAAAGCGGATCTGGCAGCGCTCGGCCGGTCGGCGATCTATACGCTGATTTATGTGCCGGTCATCATGGTTTTGAGTTTTCTGCTCGCGTATCTGTTAAACAAAGGCGTGTTCTGGGCAAAAGGCATCCGCTCGATGTTCTTCCTGCCTTATATTTCAAACATGGTGGCGGTAGCCGTCGTGTTCCAGCTGCTGCTCGGACCGAAAGGACCGTTCTATCTGCTCCAGGTATTCTTCGGGAGCGATGATCCGGTTCTGCCTCTGCTGAGCCAGAAATGGGCGCTTCCTACCGTTGTGCTGATTTCTGTATGGAAGGGCATCGGTCTGAACTTCCTGACGTATCTGGGCGCTCTGCAGGCAGTCGACAAATCGATGATCGAGGCGGCTGAAGTGGACGGCGCCAGCAAGTGGCAGCAGGTGAAAAATATCATTCTGCCGGCTGTCGGCCCGACGACATTCTTCCTGCTGATCAGCTCGATTATCACAAGTCTGCAGAACTTCACGGTTATTTCTTCTCTCACCGACGGCGGCCCGGGACAGGCTACGACAGTAATGTCCATCAACATCGTCAATACGGCCTTCGTCAAGTACCAGACCAGCTACGCGTCTGCGCAGGCCCTGGTTGTCTTCGCCATCGTCATGGCCATCACGGCAGTTCAGTGGCGCGGACAGAAGAAATTCTCGAATGAATAAAGGAGATTCTCATGCGCGCTAGAAAAAAACTGGTACGGAAATGGATCCTGACCATCATCATGCTGTTCCTCGGTCTGTGCTGCATTTATCCGTTCATTTTCATGATTTCCGCATCGTTCAAGCCGAGCGGGGACGTACTCTCGACACCGCTGCAGCTGATTCCGAAAACAGCGACACTGACCAACTACGCAACTCTGTTCAACAATGAGTATTACAATTTCTTCCTCTGGTACGGCAATACGATTGTGATGACCATTCTGACGCTGATCCTGAAATTTTTCATCATCACGATCACGGCGTATGGTTTTGCCAGAATCAAATTTCCGGGCCGCGACACGATATTCCTCGTTCTGCTGGCCGGACTGATGATTCCGAGCGACATCATGATCCTGCCGCGCTACATCATCTTCAAGCAGCTGCACATTCTGAACACCATGTGGGCTCTGATTCTGCCGGCAGCTGTCGATGTGTACTTTGTGTTCCTGCTGCGGCAGGCATTCATCGCGGTTCCGGATGCGCTCAGCGAAGCCGCCAAAATCGACGGATGCGGACATCTGCGCATTTACAGCCAGATCATGCTTCCGCTGTGCGGACCGCAGGTTTCGACCATGATGCTCTTCAGCTTTGTGTGGAGCTGGAATGATTACCAGGGACCGTATCTGTACATCTCGGATATCAACCGCCAGATGATCTCTGTCGGAATCAAACTGTTCGCTTCCGGACAGGTGCAGGACTACGGCGCCCAGATGGCCGGATCGACACTGGTTCTGGTTCCGATTATCATAGTGTTCCTGCTCTGCCAGAAATACTTTGTTGAAGGCATTACGGCCGGAGCCGTCAAAGGATGACAAATGCCCGGGAGTGCCGAAGAAAAGGCGCTCCGCGCGGCTTAAACCGAGGGAAAAGGAAATGAAAACAGTCAATCTGCTGCCGGAAGACGGCGCGTTCTACAAGGCAAATCTGCACTGTCACACCGTCCGCTCCGATGGAAAATGGACACCGGAGCAGGTGAAGAAAGAATATCAGCAGCGCGGATATTCTGTCGTGGCGTTCACGGATCACCGCCACTATGAATGGCATTCGCAGCTGACGGACGAGACATTCGTGCCGGTCGCGGCGTACGAGGCCGATCTGAACGAGCCGTTCCCGGCAGTCGGAGGATTCCAGCGGGTGCGCACCTATCACCTGAACTTTTATGACACAGAGCCGGAGAAAAGAGAGGCGTTCACCGCGCTGCAGCCGCCGCAGAGATACGGCGACATGCCGGCGCTGAACGCGTTTATCCGCGAAATGAATGACAGGGGATTTCTGTGCTGCTACAACCATCCCTACTGGTCCCTGCAGTGCTATGACGACTACAAGGATCTGGAAGGCTGCTTTGCCATGGAGATCTTCAACTACGGCTGCGAACTGGACGGAATGTACGGCGGGGCGCCGCAGAGTTACGACGAGATGCTGCGCAGCGGAAAGAAACTGTTCTGCGTCGCGACAGACGACAACCACGACTCGTATGAACCGGGCGATCCGATGAACGATTCATTCGGAGGCTGGACCATGCTGAAAATGCCGGTTCTCGATTACGCGCATGTCATCGGGGCGCTCAAAGACGGGAATTTTTACGCGTCAGCCGGCCCCGAAATTCACGAGTTCTACATTAAAGACAACACTCTGACAATCACCTGCAGCCCGGTCGAGAAGATTTATATCGTCACGAAAGGGCGGCGCTGTCTCATGAAACTGGCGCCGGCCGGCACAAACGGTCTGACAGAAGCGTCGTTTCCGCTGACAGGGGATGAAGGATACATCCGGGCCGACTGCCGCGACGCCTGCGGCCGTCATGCCTGGACAAATGCGTATTTTATCGACAGCCTGACAGGAAACGAGTCATGACCGACACAGAATATTTCAGAGAAAAACTGCTGGAGGCGGCCGGACAGGTCCGCAGAAATATTCCATTTTTCGGGGATGCGTTTCCGCGCCCCTGTACGGAAGGCGGAGTCTACCCGAAAGACATCAATACCGACTGGACGCCGGGGCTTTTTACCGGACAGGTCTGGCTTTCGTATGAAGCGACGGGCGATCCGTATTTCCGCGAAGCCGGACTGCGGGAGGCGGAGGATTTTCATCACCGCCTGATTGTAAAAGAAAACCTGGATCATCACGATCTCGGATTTTTATTCGTACCCTCCTGTGTGGCGGCATACCGCCTGACAGGCGATCAGCAGGCCCGCGATTCGGCTCTGGCCGCCGCGGATCTGCTGATGCGCCGCTTTCAGGAAAAAGGCGGTTTTATACAGGCATGGGGGCGGATGGACGATCCGCATGAGTATCGGCTCATCATCGACTGCCTGCTAAATGTTCCGCTTCTGTGGTGGGCGTCTGAGGTCACCGGCGATCTGAAGTATGCGAGGGTGGCGGAAAGACACACGGAAACGGCGGCGGCTGTTTTGTTTCGCGATGACGGGTCGACTTGCCACACCTGCTTCATGGATCCGGATACCGGTGAGGCTCTTCGGGCGGAGACGGCGCAGGGCTACAGCGCCGACAGCGCCTGGGCGCGCGGACAGGCCTGGGGTGTGCTCGGGATGGCACTGGCAAGTCGTTTTACGGGAAATGACAAATATCTGGATCTGTTTCGGAAGACAGCCGCATTTTTCATCCGGCGGCTTCCGGAGGATCACATTCCGTACTGGGATCTGATTTTCACGGACGGCAGAGAGCCGCGCGACTCATCGGCCGCGGCCATCGCTGTATGCGGCATATATGAGGCGCTCCCGGGACTGTCTGAAGAGGAAAGAACGTATTGGCAGGAGCAGGCTGACCGGATACTTTTTGCGCTGGCAGACAAGTGCGCGGCGCCGGAAAGAGAAGGCGGCGGACTGCTTCTTCACAGTGTTTACTGCAACTCGAGCCCTTACAACAGCGTGAAAGACTACGGAGTAGACGAGAGCTGTCTGTGGGGCGACTACTTTTACATGGAGGCACTGATGCGGCGCACGGCGAAGTGGCGGCCGTACTGGTGAAATGAGAGGAACGATTTATAAAAGACTGACGACAGAGCGGCAGGGGAGACGTCTCTTTATTCTCTGCTTCGCTGCCTATACGGCCGCCTACATCGGCCGGTACAACTATTCGACGCTGATGGCGGAGATGGCGGATGACGGCGTCATAACGCTCGGGCTTGCGGGAACAATATCCATGGGATATTTTCTCACGTATGCCGTCGGACAGGCCGCGGGCGGAATGCTCTGCCAGAAAATTTCGCCGTACCGCGCGATTGGCATCGGGCTCACGCTTTCCGGCGTCTGCAATATCGCCATGGGATTTGTCCCGGGACAGGCGATGCTTTTTGTGTGGACGGCAAATGGAGCGTTTCAGAGCATGCTCTGGCCGCCGATCGTGAGACTGTTCGCGGAGTGCATGCCGCTTGAACAGCAGAGCCGCGCCTGCGTGAACATCAACTCGAGCACGCCGGTCGGAATTCTCCTTTCATATCTGTTGTGCGCTTTTTTCCTCGCGTTTACAGACTGGCGCCTGGCGTTCACCGGCAGCGGGGTGATTCTGCTTGTGATGGCTCTGATCTGGTGGACTGGCACCGCGCCGCTCGTCGGGAATGGCGTGCAGCAGCGGACAGAAGCGGAGCCGAAATCCGGGAGCGCTGAAAGCAGTGGAATCGTGCCGCTGCTGTTTGAGGCAGGCATTTTCTGGATTCTGGTGCCGGCAGCATTTCACGGCGGACTCAAAGACGGCGTGACGAACTGGGTGCCGACGATTCTGCAGGGCAGCTTTGGAACCGGGGCGTCGCTCTCGGCCGTTCTGTCCGGCATTCTGCCCATTGTCAGTCTGCTCGGCGGATACGCGGCCGGCTGGCTGAATGTACGTGTTTTTAAGAATGAAGTGAAGACGGCGGCCGTGCTGTTCACAGCCGCTGCGATGTGTGTGGCGCTGCTGATACCGGCTTCGCAGAGCAGTCTCGCTGTGTCGCTGGTGCTTCTTTCCGGAATTTCATCGGCGATGCTCGGCGTCAATACACTGTTTGTGAATGTGCTGCCGGTCAGAGCCGGGCGAAACGGCGGGGCGGCCGCCCTCTCGGGGGTGTTGAATGCCGTCACGTATTTCGGAGCGTCCGGGACGGTCTGGATAACCGGGTACCTGGCGGAAACGTTCGGATGGACGGCTGTGTACCAGCTGTGGCTTGCCATGTCCGCCTCGTCCTGCGCGGTGAGCTTTCTGGCGGCACACCATATCGGAAGTATGGAAAAGAAAAAAGTACGAGTGACCTGTTGAAATAAAAGAGGTAAAGCAGATGACAAATGAAATCAAAGGCCGCGTGACAATCCCGACGGATGTCGATGCCGTGCCGGAAACCCTGGAACTCATGAAACGCTGGGGCGCCGACGCTCTTCGCGACTGCGACGGGACGGAGTTCCCGGCGGAGCTTGAGAATACGGGCGCAAAAATCTACGCCACGTATTACACGACCCGCAAAGACAACAAATGGGCTCATGAAAATCCGGATGAGAGACAGCAGTGCTACTTGATGACGCCATTTCACACGGCGTCTGACGGACCGCTTTCCATTCCGCTCATGACCGGGATCAGCCGCGAGCTGATGGAGGTCAATGATCACGATGACATCCGGCGCTGGTGGGAGGTCGTTGACCGCTCGACGGGAAACGTTCTGCCGCCGGACGCATGGAACTATGATCCCGCGTCAGAGAGCGTCGCGATACCGGAACCGGAGAGTTTCCACGAGTACACCGTCAGTTTTCTCGCCTATCTGATCTGGGATCCGGTCCATATGTACAATTCGGTCATCAACAACTGGAAGGGCGTGGAACATCAGATCCCGTTTGACGTGCGCCAGCCGAAAACCCGCGCATTTACCATGAAGAGACTGCGGGATTACCTCGAGTCTCACCCGTATGTCGATGTCGTGCGGTTTACGACGTTCTTCCATCTGTTCACGCTTGTCTTTGACGAACTCAGGCGCGAAAAGTACGTCGACTGGTACGGCTATTCCGCGTCCGTGTCGCCGTACATTCTTGAAAAGTTCGAGAAAGAGGCCGGATATCGTTTCCGGCCGGAATTTATCATTGACCAGGGATATTACAACTGCCAGTACCGCGTTCCGAGCCAGGAATACAAGGACTTCATGGCGTTTCAGCGCCGCGAGGTGGCCGGTCTGATGCGCGAAATGACAGACATTGTCCACGAGTACGGCAAAGAGGCCATGATGTTTCTGGGCGATCACTGGATCGGCTGTGAGCCGTACATGCCGGAATTTCAGCAGTCCGGCGTCGACGCGATCGTCGGCAGCGTGGGAAATGGCAGCACGCTGCGTCTGATTTCGGATATCCCGGGCGTGCGCTGCACGGAAGGAAGATTTCTGCCGTATTTCTTCCCGGATGTGTTTCATCCGGGCGGCGACCCGGTCCGCGAGGCGAAGGAAAACTGGGTGACGGCGCGCCGCGCGATTCTGCGGAGCCCGATCGATAGGATCGGCTACGGCGGATATATCAAGCTGGCGAGCCAGTTCCCGGATTTTGTGGACTACGTGGAGAGCGTGTGCCGGGAATTCCGGGAGCTCTACAAGAACATCAAAGGGACGACGCCGTACTGCGCCAAAACCGTGGCGGTACTAAACAGCTGGGGAAAACAGCGCTCCTGGGGTTGTCACATGGTGCATCACGCGCTGTATCAGAAGCAGAACTACAGCTACGCCGGCGTCATCGAGATCCTTTCCGGCGCGCCGTTTGACGTGAAGTTCATCAGTTTTGACGACATAAAAGAGGACCCTTCGATTCTGGACAAGATCGATGTTCTCGTGAATGTCGGCGACGCGGACACTGCGCACACCGGCGGCGCCGTCTGGGAAGACCCGGACATCTCGGCGGCCGTCAAAGGATTTGTATGGCGCGGCGGCGGCCTGATCGGCGTCGGAGAACCGGGCGGCCATCAGTACCAGGGGCGTTTCCTGCAGCTGGCGGCCGTGCTGGGCGTCGAAAAAGAGACCGGCTTTACGCTCGGGTATGACAAATATAACTGGGAGGAACACAGAGACCACTTCATTCTGGAAGACTGCACGGACCACGATGTGGACTTCGGTGAGGAAAAAAAGAGCATTTATGCGCTGAAAGGCGCTGAGGTTCTCATTCAGCGGGACAAGGAAGTGCAGATGGCCGTAAATGAATACGGCCGCGGCCGGGGTGTCTACATCAGCGGTCTGCCGTACAGCTTTGAGAATTCCCGCGTTCTGCAGCGCGCGATTCTCTGGGCGTCGCATTCGGAAAATATGCTCCACACATGGTTTTCCGACAACTGCCGGGTTGACGTGCACGCCTATGTGAAGAACGGCAAATTCTGCGTCGTGAACAACACCTATGAACCGCAGGACACAACCGTATACACGGACACGGACAGTTTCCCGCTTCATCTTGAGGCGAATGAAATCAGGTGGTTTAAACAGAGCTGAGAGGGACGCAGAATTCTGCGTTTTGGAGGGAAAGCATGAGACTACGGAAACGGGCAGCGGCAGCCATGGCTGCTGCGATGATAGCATTTTCCTGTATGCCTGTCTGGGCCGGCAGTGAAGTGGCGCAGCCGGCCGCGGAGACATCCGCGGCAGCTGTGACGCAGACGGCATCAGCGGCAGGCGGGACAAATGCCGGGGAAACAACTGTGGGCATCGCCACAGAACCGTCAACGGAGGCGGTTTCGCAGCCGGTCACGACGGCGGCCGCAGAGACGGGTGAAGAGACGGTGACGGAACCGGCCACGGCGGCGGCCACAGAAACGGCTGCCGCGACAACTGCAGAAACGGCCGCCCCGACGACTTCGGCGCCGGCCACGACTGAGGCCGCGGAAACATCAGCGGTGCCAAAGCCGGTGCGGGCGGCCCTGCAGGCCGAATCGGAAGCCTTCTGGCAGGATGATTTTTCGGATGTCATCACCAGCACGAACGGAAACGTGAAAAAAGCCTGGAAAAACGCGCAGGTTCCGTCAGGCTGGAATTCGATCTGGATCGCCAACGCGCCGGCGAGCTACAGCACGACGTACTGGGAAGTCGTATCGGACAGTTCTTACACCGGCGGCAAGGCAATTCATCTTCACAGTGAAGACGCAAAGGCACGCCTGGTCATCGCAAGCTCGGTTCAGGGGCTGGACTACAGCAAAGAGTATGTCCTGACGCTCCGCGTAAAAAAGCAGAACCTGAGCAAACTGCAGGCCCGCACGCAGATCAGCGACAAAGGAAATATTTTCCTGACATCCGTTGATATTCCGGGCGGGAGCACGGACGATTTCGTCGACGTAGAAATGCCTCTGACGGACATACAGTCGGTGTACGACGCCTCGACGAAAGACAAGACAAATAATAACGGAAATCTCAAAATTGAGATATTCTCCGCTGTCGGGACGACAGGAGACGTGTGGATTGACTCGATCAGAATCACGGAAAAAGCTCCGGCGATTCACATGAACGAGAGCTCGATTTTTCTGCTGACCAGTCAGACGAAAACTCTCACGACAGATGCCCAGGCCGGCGCGGAACTGACTTGGACGAGTTCCGATGACAGTATTGCCGCGGTTGACGGGAATGGCACCGTGACGGCGAAGAGCGTCGGCAAGGCGGTCATCACAGCCGCCCTTGGCGAAGACAACAAAGCCGAATGCAAAGTGACCGTTCTGTCGGCGGAGCAGGAGGCCGTCTTTGATTCTATGCGGCAGCGCTGGACTGAGCGCCTCACGGGGAATTCGTACTGGAAAGGCGATTCGACAGGCGAACTTGTGCAGTCTGTCGTGAGCCGTCAGGATGAAGAGACAAAGGCGGCCCTGGATACATTTGTCAGGGATGACGACAAACAGCTCTTTACGGATCTTGATCTTGACTTTGCGGCGAAGAAGAGCAGCGCCGGAAACAGCACGAAATCGGATGACAGTGTGGCCTTTTCGACGGCCATGGGCCGCATTGAGGCGATGGCTGTTTCGTACAGCATGAAAGGCAGCGGATATTACCAGAACGCTGATCTGAAGCAGGATATTCTGTATGCGATGGAATGGGCGTACACGCACTTTTACAACGAGACGCTCGACAATCAGGCGATGTTCGGCAACTGGTATCACTGGTGGATTTCGATTCCGAAGAGCCTGGCGGACACGGTCATTCTGATGCACGACGAAATGAGCCCGGAGCTTCTCGAAGAAGAGGCGGCCGCTCTGGCGCATTTTAATGAAGATCCGTCTTACGTCTACAAGGTAAAAGGCGCGGCCGGAAAAATGAACATGACCGGCGCCAATCTCGCAGACACGAGCCTTGTCTCGCTGCTGCGCGGCGTGGCGTGCTCAGATCCGCAGGCCGTGACAGCCGGCACAGCGACGTTCCCGCAGATTGTCAGTGTGGTGAATGCGGGCGAGGGCATCTATGCGGACGGCTCCTTCATCCAGCACACAAATCTTGCCTACACCGGCGGATACGGCGCGACGCTGCTGAACGGCGTCGAAAAGCTGATTTATATCACGGCGGGAACGGATTACAGCATTGACGAATCCGAAACCCGCGTCGTGTACGACTGGATCTGGAACGGCATCCGCCCGCTGTTTGCCGACGGAGCTTTCTTCGACATGGTAAATGGACGGGGCGTCGCGAGATCCACTTCCAGTGATCTTAAAACCGGACGCGGAATTCTTCAGGCGGTGGTTCTGCTGACAGAGAGCGCTCCGGCGGACCGGAAAACAGATCTGCAGAGCTTTGCCAAGGGACAACTGCTCGCAGGCGCGCAGGCCATGGGCCGGGATACGTATTACAGCGGAATGAACGCGGCCGCGATGATGGCGTCGCTGTCGATTGCGGACAATCCTGTCATCCAGGCAGATGACAACACCGGATATGCGAAAGTTTTCGGCAGCATGGACAAAGCCGTGGCGCACTCGGAGTTCTTTGACTTCGGCATCAGCTACGCGTCAGCGCGCACCGGCCGCATGGAATACGGGAACCAGGAAAACTCTGCCGGATGGCATCAGAGCGACGGCGCGACGTATCTGTATAACGGTGATTCGGAGCAGTACAGCGACAATTACTGGAATACCGTTGATCCGCAGCGCCTTGCCGGCATCACGACGGACCACAGCACCTGGACGCTGAAAAACTGGGG
This sequence comes from Lachnospiraceae bacterium, assembly GCA_050944355.1. Lineage (GTDB taxonomy): Bacteria > Bacillota > Clostridia > Lachnospirales > Lachnospiraceae > UBA4285. Next base: position 4,384 of record JBMNQX010000005.1, on the reverse strand, counting down.
CAATTACACCGGAAACGCAAACTTTAACGGCGGCGCCGCAGTCGGCCCTTATATGAGCGTCGCCATGAATTTCCAAAACTATGCATCTTCAGACAACCCGAGCCTCAATGCCCACAAGGCGTGGTTCGTGTTCGACAATGAAATTGTGGCGATGGGATCTGTCAGGGGCATTGACGCGTCCCGCACAACGGAGACTATTGTAGAAAACAAGAAAGTAACCGGAAACAATCCGCTCGTGGTAGACGGCGCGGAAGCGGTCAGCACAGCCGGCGAGTCCGCTTCGTTTGATGACGCCCACTGGGCATGGCTGGCAGGAAACACCGATACGGATGCCGTCGGGTATTACTTCCCGGGCGGAAGCAGCCTGAGTGTCCTGAGAGAGTCCAGAACGGGCGCTTACAGCGACATCAACGGCTCGGCGGGAACAGACAGCACACCGGTCACACGGGAGTATGTGAGTCTTGCCGTGCCGCATGGCAGCAATGTGAACAACAGCCTGTCATCCTATAAAAAAGAGTACTACAGCTATGTATTGCTGCCGGGCATGACGGAAAGCGATACGAAAGCATATTCTGAGTCGCCTGACATCGAAATCATCTGCAACAGCAGCATGGTTCAGGCGGTCCGTGACCGGAAAGCCGGCGCGTCCGGCTATCTGTTCTGGGGCGATCAGAACCGGGAAATCAGAGTCGGAGAAGTCGCGGCCGTAAAGGGCGCGGTGACGATCGTAAAAGACGAAGACACCCACACCATGACGGTCGGCATGTGCGACGTACATCAGATCAACAGCTCTCTGACATTCAGGGTTTACGGAAACGGACTGCAGCTCATCGAAGCCGATGACGGCGTGTCGGTGACGACGGATGAGAGCGGCGCGAAACTTGTGGTCAATACAAGCGGCGCCGCCGGAAAAACATTTACCGCAAAGTTCTCGTACAGAGAGCTGACGGAGGAAGAAGAACAGGCGCTGGATTCCATCCGGGAAACATTTGCCGACGGTCAGACCGGAAATTCGATGCCCGACAAGAACGACGAACAGTACCGGGCTGTCATGGATCAATACATGGCAAATGCGGAAACAGCCCTGTCCCATCTGAACCGGGACGCCGGAAAGGGAACGAATCTTTTCGACGACATCGACAATCAGCTCGACTGGACAAAAGGGTCATCCAATACCGACGGCAGCAGCGAACTGACGAAACTGGCCGGCCGGATCAAAGATATGGCTCTGGCGTATGCGTCTGAAGGGTGCGGCGGATATTATCACAGCGAAAGCCTGAAGAATGATATTCTGTTCTGTCTTTCATATCTGCAGACAGGATTTCCGAGTGTTTATTCCTATCAGGACAAAGTCTACGCCAATTGGTGGGACTGGTCGATCGGTGTGCCGAAGTCTCTTGTGACGGCGGGGGTTCTGCTGTATGACGATCTCTCAGAGAACGAGAGAACGCAGCTGTCAGATCTCATCAGCCTGCTGGCGCCGGATTCCGGCTACTGCTGGATGCGCGGCAGTGACGGACGCGGATATGTCTATACCGCGACGGCCGCCAACAAAACGGATCTGGCCCTGATCAATGCTCTGAACGGCCTGCTCGGCAGCGATCCCACCAGGCTTCTCAACGCCTCGGCGACGCTGGATGACAGTCTGAAGTATGTGACGAGCGGCGAGGGATTCTACGAGGACGGTTCGTATAAACAGCACGGCAACTTCGGGTACAACGGCGCCTATGGCGTTGAGATGCTCCGCGGCGTGACTCAGATCGCCTCGCTGACCAACAACACACCGTGGGCGTCGGGCGCGGACCCGGATATCATTTACGAATGGATTCTGAACGCATTCCGGCCGCTCTACGCGGACGGCGGCATTTTCGACATGGTCCAGGGCCGCAGCGTTTCGCGGTACAATCGGAGCACAATCACGACAGGCCGGTACGCAATGGATGCGATTCTTACGCTTGCCGCGAATGCCCCGGAACAATATCAGGACAAGATATTGTCCTTTGCGAAGACGCAGGTAAAACTCGGCGTGGCCTATGATCCGGACGCTTATTACGGAAAGCTCCGTTTCTCTTCGCTGATCATGGCAAAGAAGCTGCTGGCGGACGACAGTATTCCGGAAGACAATGAGATTTACACAAAGATTTACGGCAGCATGGACAAGGCGGTCGTTCACGGCGACGGTTTTGCGCTGGGCATCAACATGTTCTCGAGCCGGAACGGTGCGACAGAGAGCGGCAACAAGGAAAACCTGAAAGGCTGGTATACCGGTGACGGCATGCTGACTCTGGCGATCGGGGACCAGGCCCAGTTTGACAACGGGTACTGGGCGAGCGTTGATCCGCTGCGCCTGAACGGCATTACGACAAACCATGTCACGCAGCCTCTGAGCGGATTTTCGATCAAGAGCAATGACAGAGACTGGGTGGGCGGCGCATCCGTCACGGGAAGTGATTATGCGGCGGTCGGCCAGGACTTCAAGTCGAATTACTCTGATCTCGAAGCCAAAAAGTCCTGGTTTGTATTCGGCGATCAGATTGTAGCGCTCGGGGCAGGCATTTCCACGACAGAAGGGGATGAAACCGAGACAATTGTGGAAAACCGCCGGCTTGACGCTGACAACACACTGCTTGTGAACGGAAACGTGACCGCGGCAGAAGAAGGTGAAGTACAGACAGAAGCGGACTGGGCATGGCTCTCGGCCAATACGTCCGGAAAAGCCACGGGATATTACTTCCCGGACGGCAGCACAATCGATGTTCTGCGCGAGACCCGGACAGGCAAGTGGAGCGATATCAACGGAAATACATATCCGAAAGACGAGAGCAACGAAGTGACAGGCACTTATCTGAGTCTGGCACTTCCTCACGGAACCAATGTCCAGGACGGCACATACAGCTATGTGCTGCTTCCGGGCAAGTCCGACAAGGAGATGGAGTCCTACGCAAAAGAAAACGGCATCAGAATACTTGTCAATACCAGTGATGTTCAGGCCGCCGCGGATCTGACGTCCGGGACTGTCGGCATCAATTTCTGGAAGGCGGGCACGGTTGAGATACCGGAAGAATTCGGCCTCACCAGTGTCAGCAGTGACGCGCCGGCGGCGGTGGTTATCTGGAACGAATCGGGGGTTCTCCATATAGCCGTTTCGGACCCGACACAGAAACAGAGTGAAATTACGCTTTCCATTACCGGCGAGGATGTTCAGCCGCTGGAAAATGCGGAAACTTCCGGTGCCACAGTCAATGCGGCCGAAGACGGCATTACAGTTGCGGCATCCGTCGAAGGACTGAACGGCGCGTCCGTTGAGACGAGCGCGGCCGCCGGAAAGAAACAGGAAGAAACAGAAACTCCGACGGAAACACCGACCGAAAAGCCGACTGAAACACCGACGGAGAAACCGACTGAAAAGCCGACTGAAACACCGACGGAAAAGCCGAGCGAGACCACGACTGAGAAGCCGACCGAAAAGCCGACTGAAGCACCGTCAGAAACTACGACGGCAAATGAGACCGGGAAACCTTCGGAAACTCCGACAGGCGAATCGTCAGAGACCGGCACAAACGAATCAAAGCAGACTCAGACAGAGCAGCCTGAAGGTTCGATGGAAGAAGGTTCGAAGACGGAAACTGCCGCGGAAAGTACAAAGCAGTCCGACACAGGCGACGCGGAAAAGTCAGTGGTTCAGCCGTCAGTGTCACAGCCGTCACAGGCGGCAGACGGCGGGGAATCCGGCTCATTTATTCCGACAGAGCCGGCGGACACAGTCAGCACCCCGGCAGATGATGCGTCAGGCAGCGCGCCGGCGGAGAATACGGCAGGCACCGCTGCGTCTGAATCAGACGCGGAAACCGTTGCGGAGTCACAGACGGCAGCGGAGGCTGTCACGGCACAGGACAACGACATTGAAATTGCCGCGGCAGGATCCGGCTCGGGCAGCAGTACGACAACGTCAGCCGGCAGCGGCAAAGAAGGCACGCAGACGCAGAGTGAGACAGGAGAATACCGCACCCTGACAGTCAGTCATGGAACAGGCATTCTGTTTATCATCCTGCTTGTGGCCGGCGTCTGGCTTGTACTTCTGATCCTGTTATGGCTCAGACGGAGAAAAGATGAGAAAGATCAATAACTGAACAGATCCATACAAAGAGATGAGGCTGCTGCATGAATGCTTTTTCAGCACTGAATGCAGCAGCCTCTTATTTTTATTGGCGGCCTGGAAGGCATCAGGAAGGAGAAAAGTATTCCGGCAGGCCGCCGGTGCCGGTCTTGGTTTATTTGCCGCGAATCGGCGGAATTTGACATTTATCGGGAGGATTTGCCATTTGGAAGATTCCGCGGCAAAATGTGGTATGATTTTTGAAAGATCAGAGAGGATGCATGATGG